>RYFE02000015.1 GCA_004138175.2 Chloroflexales bacterium ZM16-3
GATGATCTCGCTCTTCACCCTGGCCATCCAGGAGCGGATCTCGCTCTACCGGCTCTACCGGGTGGTCTACCCCTACCCGACCTTCTCCAGCGGCGTGCAGAAGGTTGCCGACGCCTTCCTGCGCGACACGCTGACCGGCCTGCGCACAGAGCTGCCAACCTACCTGCTGCACCGGTGGGCGCGGGTCGGGACGTAGGGACGCAGCACGCTGCGTCCATCTCTGTGGACGCAGCGCGCTGCGTCCCTACGAAATATATACGTGAAAGGAGCGCCCGATGACCTTCGCCCGCCCCCGACTTGTCGCCCTGGCCCTGGCGGCTCTGATGATTCTGGTCGCCTGCGGGGCGCAGCCCGCCGCCGCCCCGCCCGCACCCACAGATCCCCCGCCCGCCGCCGCCCCGACCAGTGGCGAGCTGGATGTTGCCAGCTGGGACAGCGTGCTGGCCGCCGCGCGCGGGCAGACGGTGAATTGGTACATATGGGGCGGCTCCGAGAGCATCAACCGCTTTGTGGATGACTTCTACGGCAAACCGCTGCAGGAGCGCTACGGCATTACCCTCAACCGCGTGCCGCTGGCCGACACGGTGGATGCGGTGAACCAGGTGCTCAGCGAGAAGACAGCCGGCAAAGACCCAGGCGCCGTCGACATGATCTGGATCAACGGCGAGAACTTCCTCTCGCTCAAGCAGGCCGACATGCTCTACGCGGGCTGGTCGCAGCTTCGAGTGGAGCATCCGCTTCCATAGCCCGATGAGCTACTGGGACCAGCGCCACTTTGGGCGGCAGTTTGCCATCTTCGAGCTGCTCCTCGATGCCGGACTGCTCGCATACTTGTTCGGGCCGGGGCTGTGGAGATGGATTACGCGCAGCCGCCCTACCGGATGGATGACTCACACGGCGACCCGAGCTTCCGCGCGATCCCGGCCACTACCCCGGCGGAACAGCTGATGATCACCCACGACTACTACGACCACCGCGATGCGGAGCGCGACATGAACATCCTCGCACGCCCCTTGCCGCGCTCGACGCCTACTTTGCTCCGCTCCAGGTTCACTTTCTGCGCAGCGAAAGCCGTCACGCCATGGAGCGCTATCTCACCGGGGTGCTCAGTGAGCACCCCAACAAGAACTGCGACACCATGACCCAGATCGTTTCCGGCACCTCGGAGCAGTCGCTTCAGGGCATGCTGACCACGAAGCGCTGGGATGCAAGCGCGCTCAATGCCCAACGTGTGCAGCGCCTGATGGTGCCCCCCCTCTGAAGGCGATGCGGTGCTGATCATGCCTGCCCAAGCAGGGGAACGCCTCGGTCGGGATTGCGCGCCATTATTCGGGGGCGCTGCGCCTGTCCAAGCGTCCGTCTATGCAACTCCGATAGGATTGCTATACCGCACCCCCTGGATTGATCTACAAGAAAATAAATGAATCGCAACCTTATGTGTGTGTTTTGCATGGTGACAATAGAGCCACTTTCGTGGATGATAGCAAGTACTTAGTCTCTGCTACCAATACTGTAGTGACGTCATCGCTGCACCGCATTGTGCTCTTCCATCCACGCACAGATGCTGGCGCCGTCCTACCTCCGGGCTAGGGGGCTTGAGCCCCGGAGAGGTGCATCCGTGACGCATACCGATCTACTAGGGCGGCGCATAATCGTGCGCTCGTATCGCTGGCTCGCCATCTTCCTTCCTACACTGCTATTGCTCGCCGCCTTCCCGCATCAGGCCAGGGTCGCGCCCTCCACCGTCGGCACCTCTCAGCCCGCCGTGAGCGCCCCTCTCGCCGAGCCAACCCCCGCCCTGGCCGCGCTGCCCGTCGCCCCCGCGCCGATCGCGCCCCCAGATGCGAGTGACACCGCCCATACCTGTGCCCCCTCGACACCTTGGGCCCGCGTCGCCGGGCGTGGCGTCAGCCTGGCCTGCGGCAACCTGCTCGTCCAGAGCGTCGACCTGACCGTGCCCGGCCGCGGCCTGCCCTTCGCCTTCACACGTTCCTATAGCTCGGCCGCACCCATCGATGGCCCGCTCGGCTTCGGCTGGACCCACAGCTACGCCGCGCGGGTGCTCGCCCAGGACGCCAGCGGGGCGACCATCCTCCTGCCTGATGGCCGCCAGGATCGCTACACGCTCGCGGGCCAGATCTATACGTCCCCAGCCGGGATCTACGACCAGCTCGCCGCCGCCGACGACGGCCGGCTGACCCTGACCACCCCGGCTCAGCTGCGCTACCGCTTCGACCTGGACGGCTCGCTGATGAGCGCCACTGACCGGAACGGCAACGCGCTGACCATGAGCTATGCCGGCGGGCGGCTCAGCACGGTCACCGATACGACCGGCCGCAGCTTCAGCTTCAGCTACGATGGCGCTGGCCACCTGACGACGCTCACCGACCCGGCCGCCCGCACGGTGCGGTACGCCTACGACGCCGGCAGCAACCTGACCAGCGTCACCGACTTGCGTAATAAGACGCTCGGCCTGGCCTACGACGGCGCCCACCAGCTGACCACGGTTACGATCAGCAACCCCAGCATCTCCGCCCAGCCCTACCCGATCCTGACCAACACCTACACCGGCGGCCGGGTGAGCGCCCAGCAGGACGGCGATGGCTACAATGTTGGCTTCGCCTACGACTATACGCTCGGCCACACGACTTTCACCAACGAGCGCCAGTTCGAGCGGGTCTATAGCTTCGATGCCAGCTACCGGGTCACCGGTGCTCAGGATGAGCTGGCCAACGTGGCCCTGATCAGCTACGACGCGAGCAATAACCTGGTTGGCATGACCGACCGCCGCGGCTACAGCTGGGCCTTCAGCTACGACGCGGCCGGCAATCTGACCGGGCGCAGCGACCCCTACGGCAGCACGGCCAGCATGCCCTACGACAGCATGCATAACCCGCGCACGGTCAGCGATGAGCTTGGCCATACCACGACGCTGGGCTACGACGCGGCCGGCAACCTGACCTCGATCCGCGATGGGCTGGGCCGGACCACCCTGCTGCGCCGCGATAGCTACGGCCAGGCTGACCGGATCACCGACTCGGCCGGCCGGGTGACCAGTCCGACCTACGACGCCAACGGCAACCTGATCAGCGTCAGCGACCCGGCCAGCCAGATCACCCACTTCACGCCCGACAGCGTCGGCCGGATCGCCGGGCTCACCGACGCGCGGACGAACAGCTACAGCGTGAGCTACGACAATGGCGACCTGCCGCTGGAGGTGTTCGACCCTAAGTCCGACCACATGGCCTTCACCTACGATAGCCTGGGCCACCGCCTGACCTCGATGGATGCCAACATCCAACTCACCTTCTACAGCTATAACCGGCGCGGCCTGCTCACCGCGATCAACGAGCCCGAGGGCCGAACGACCCAGATCACCTACAGCCCGACCGGACTGCGCCAGACGGTGACCGACCCGCGCGACAACCTGACCGGTGTGCTCTACGACCCGCGCGACCAGCTCAGCGAGCTGCACGACCCGGCGGGCGGGATCACCCGCTACAGCTACGACGCCAATGGCAACCGGACCCAGACGACAGACCCGATGGGACAGACGACGACCTATAGCTACGACGCGCTCGGCCGGCTGATCGCGGTGGCGACGCCCACCGGCACTACCAGCTACGAGTATGACGTGGTCGGCAACCGCACGGCCATGATCGACCCCAACGGCGGCCGCACGACCTACGGCTACGACGCGGCCAACCAGCTGATTATGATGGTTGACCCGCTCGATCACGCCACCCAGTATCACTACGACGCGGTCGGTAACCAGACCGAGGTGATCGATGGTATGGGCCGCTTCACTCGCTACAGCTACGATGATCTGAACCGGGTAACCTCGGTGAGCGACGGGCTCGGCAACACCAGCAGCTACACCTACGATGAGGTTGGCAACCGCACGAGCTTCACCGATGCTGAGGGGAAATCTACCAGCTATAGCTACGACGAGCTGAACCGGGTCAGCCGGATCGCCTACCCTGATCAGAACGTCGACTTCAGCTACGACGCGGTCGGCAACCGCATCGGCATGGTCGATAACAGCGGCACGACAAGCTACAGCTACGATGGGATGAATCGGCTCACCGCGCTGACCCGCCAGACAGCCGACGGCGCGATGACTCTGCGCTATGGCTATGACCTGGCCGGCAACCGCACCAGCCTGACTTACCCCGACGGCCGAGTCGTCAACTATAGCTACGATGAGCAGGGCTGGCTGACCGGCGTGAGCGACGGCGGCGCGCTCACCAGCTATGGCTACGACAAGCGCGGCACTCGCACCCAGGTCGACTACCCCAACGGTGTGTCCACTCGCTACGGCTACGACGACTCCGGCCGGCTGAATGCGATCCGCACCTTCGGCCCGACCGGCAGCCTGCTGCTGCACATCGACTATGTGCTCGACGCGGTCGGCAACCGGGTCCAGATGCTCGACGGCGAGGGCCTGACCGACTATCGCTACGACGCGAATAATCAGCTCAGCGGCGTGACCTACCCGGAAGGGGTGAGCGTCGGCTACAGCTACGACGCTGCCGGCAACCGCGCGACGATGAGTGGCCCCGAGGGCACGACCAGCTACAGCTACGATGCGGCCAACCGGCTCATGGCCAGCACTCTGAACAGCGTCGTCACCAGCTACAGCTACGATAAGCGCGGCAACATGACCGCCCAGGGCGGCAAGACCTACAGCTACGACGCGGCCAACCGGCTGACTGGCTACAGCGACCCGAGTGTGCCGGGCGGCGCGCTGAGCGTGAGCTACACCTACGACGGCGATGGCTACCGGACCAGCCGCACGGTGAACGGCACGGTGACGAAGTACACCTGGGACACCCAGTCCGCCCTGCCCGAGATGCTTGTCGAGACGCTCGGTGTTGACAGCACCAGCTATATCTACGGCGGTGATCTGCTGGCCCAGCGTCCGCCGTCCGGCCCGGCCGCCTACTACCACGCCGATGGGCTGGGCAGCGTGCGGGCTATGAGCGACGGTACCGGCGAAGTGAGCGCCAGCTACAGCTACGACGCCTTCGGCAGCACCCGCAGCCAGGAGGGCGCCGCCCGCAACCCCTACCAGTTCACCGGCCAGCAGGTCGACGGCGAGACCGGCCTGGTCTACCTGCGCGCCCGCTACTACGACCCGGCGATCGGCCGCTTCCTCTCGCGCGACCCGGTGCTGAGCGAGCACCCGTATGCGTATGTGGCGAATAACCCGGTGAATTTGACAGATCGCACAGGAAAATCGATAGATGAATGGCTTATCAATCAGTCATGGTTCCAGTCATTTGCCGGGACAGTAGGCCGTAATCAGGAAACTATTAGTAATGGTGTTGGCCAACTAAAGAATATTCCTGTTATTGGGTCGAATGTTGGCTCATATATCGCTGATACAGTTCAATTCAGTATTGGGACACAGAGTGGTGATGAGTATTTTCTCCGGGCAGTCGGCGACTCAATAGCAATTTTCGATTTCAATCCCACGGGCCTACCTATAGGAACTTTATGGAAAAATAATGTCATTTACGGCGGCCAACTTCTTCTTGGGCGAGAGATTATGAGCGAACAGGATTTTGTTGTCGCTCAGACCTTCGTGGCGATAAGTGCTCTTTCGAAAGGTCTAGATAAATCTGTAGTGCCGACAGTGAATGTTCTTAAGGCATTACTAGGTTCTGCATACACCGGCATTAGTCAGATAGAAGATACACTGAATAAGAGCTATGACAATACTGATGAAGCATCAGCACATAAAAGCAATCCTAAGTCTTTGGGGAGTGTGGCTAACTTCGGTGAGTCGGGCGACAATATCGGTTACGCGTATAACCTAATGTACAACGGTCGGGCTGATAGCAAGCAAACTCAGCCCGGCCCGGTCGTCATCCAGGGCAACAGCCCGCGCCGGCCGACGCCGATCTCGCCGGGGGACTGGTTCATGTCCTGGGATGGCGCGCAGGTGCAGCTCTGCGCGCAGCACAACGGCAGCCCGGACGGGCGGGCGATCGCGGCCTACGAGTTCCAGGCCGGCTTCGTCGCCCAGGACAAGTTCTGGCGCTCGCCGGTGGTGATCGGCTCGAACTGCGCCACCACCAGCGGGCTCGGGCAGGGCGACTACGCCTGGCAGGCGCGCGTCCGCGACGACCGCGGGCTGTGGAGCGACTGGGGCGATGAGCTCCACTTCAGCCTGGGCTCGGCCGCGATCGTGCTTGACCCGATCGAGTTCAGCGGCAACGCCGACTCGAGCCTGGTGATGGTCTACACCTGCGTCAACGGCGGCGCGCCCAACCACGGCCTGAAGATCTTCGCCAACACCGCGACCAACGGCTTGGCTGAAGGCGACTGGGTCTGGATCGACCCGCGCGGCCAGATCTGTATGAACCACGGCGACTCGACCAGATGGGCCCGCTGGGACACGCCCGACCTGGCGGCCGGCACCCACCTGGTGCGCGCCACCGGCTGGACCGGCACCCTCGAGGGTGGGAACCTGAACCAGCAGACGATCGACGCGACCTTCACCCTCTCGGCAAACCGGAGCCCCGCGCGCACCTTTGTGAGCAGCCCGATGACCACGCCCACCGGCACCGCGCTAAGCGCGCCGGGCGACGGGGCCTGGTTCAACACCCGCACGATCACCTTTAACTGGGAGCCCTACAACCCGGAGCGCATCGACTACTTCCGGCTGCGCATCGCCAACGGGATAGACCCCCACGCCAGCCCCTTTGTCGAGCAGACATTCACGCCCGCGACGCGGAGCTACACCCACAGCTTTAGCGCCGACTCCAACTCGCTAGCCTGGACAGTCGAGGCCTGCAACAGCTTCGGCTGCGGCATCGGCGACGCCGGCACGCTCGGGATCGACCGGCAGCCGCCGACAGCGGCGGTCAGCCCGCTGCCGGCCAGCAGCTACGAGCTGAGCGTGCCTGTCCAGTGGGCGGGCAGCGATGACGCCGCCGGGATCGTCAGCTACGATGTGCAGGTCAGCGAGAATGGCGGCCCCTGGCGCTTCTGGCGGGTCAACCAGACGGTCAGCAACGGGATCTTCGCCGGCGAGGATGGCAAGAGCTACGCCTTCCGGGTGCGGGCCCGCGACCGGGCCGGCAACGAGGGATCGCTGACCGGCTCTGGCGACACGAGCATCCGCATCGACAGCACCACCCGGCCGCTTGAGCCATGGTGGGACGCGGCCTGGGCCGGCAAGCGCAACCTGACCATCCAGAACCAGACCGCGCAGACTATTCCGGCCGGCTACCCGCTGCTGCTGCGCTTCACCAGCGCCACCGTGCCCACGGCCCAGCAGATCTACGACGCCTCGCAGAGCGCGGTCAAGGGTAACGACATCCGGATTGTGCTGGGGAACGCGACCGAGCTGAGCCGCTATGTGGGCACCTTCACCCCGGGCCAGATCGACATCTGGTTCCGTGCCCAGAGCGCGCTCGGCCCGCTGGCCACCGACCAGAGCAGCTACCAGCTCTACTTCAGCAACCCGGCCGCCGGCAGCCCGCCGGCGAATGTGGCCAATGTGATGCCGCCGCCGATCGATGTCAACACCCTGGCCCTCTGGCACTTCAACGAGAATGGCGGCAGCTCGGCTACCGACAGCGTCAGCGGGCGGCTGGCTAGCGCCGTAGGCAATGGTGGGTCATTCAGCTGGGACTACAATGGCCTCTTCGGGCCGGCCGGGGTCTTCCCCAGCGGCTCACAGAACGGGCCAAACACCCTACTCACGGCCGACGGTACGGGCCTGACCCCATCCCAGATCAGCGTCGAGGCCTGGGTACGCGAGGACAACCAGGGCGTCGAGCGGATGATCGCCTCGCGCAAGTCGAACAACAGCTATGGCTGGATGCTCTACCTGCAGGACGGCAAGGTCGCCTTCCAGGTGCAGGCCGACCGCATCGACGGCGGCGCGCGGCTGGTGCCCGGCCAGTGGTACCACGTCGCGGGCACCTACGACGGATCGACGATCCGGGTCTACCTGAACGGCCAGCTGGTGGCCCAGCGCGCATCGAGCGCGGGCATCCCCACCGGCGTGGGCGTGCTGCGGATCGGTGGCGAGTATGACGCCGCGAGCCAGTACTACAACGGCTTCCCCGGCTCGATCCAGCACCTGCGGATCTCGAACCTGGCCCGCAGCTCCTTCCCCGAGGCGGCCTACACCGGCATGAGCCCGGTGCCCGCCCTCTCGGCCGGGGCTGTGCTCACCAACGATATCAGCTCGGCCAGTGCGACGATCGCCGCCGACAACCTCGACGGCTATGATGACCCGGCCTTTCACATCTCGGGTGATACAAATGGCAACGACTGGGTGGGCCTGAGCAGCGATGTGTCGACCGGCCTGATCTTCAGTGGCCTGCCGATCCCGCGGGGGGCGCGGATCGTCAGCGCCTACCTGACGGTTAAGGGATTCGGCACTGACGGTAATGCGACGGTGCGGGTGGCTGGCTTCGCGGAGGATAGCGCGGCGCCCTTCCAGGCCAATGGCAGCAATCGGCCTGGGCTACGCCCGAGGACTAGCGCCGGGGTGGATTGGAGCAACTACTGGGCCTTCACTTGGACCGACTGGCAGAGCCCGAACCTGGCCTCGGTGATCCAGGAGATCGTGCGCCGTCCGGGCTGGAGCGCCGGCAACAGCCTCGGGCTTGTGATCTGGAACCCCTCGGGCAGCGGCGCGAGCTGGTGTATCGTCGACTCGGCCGCTGGCGCGAGCGCGATCACAAGCCTGGTGATCAGGTACAGCACCTCTGATCTTCTGCCGACCCTCACCCCTGAGCCGACGACGCCTCCAACCCGCACGCCGACGAGTACGCCGACCCCGACCAACACGCCGACCAACACGCCGACTAATACGCCGACTAATACGCCGACTAATACGCCGACTAATACGCCGACTAATACGCCGACTAATACGCCGACTAATACGCCAACCAACACGCCAACTGGTACGCTCAGCCCAACGTATACGCCAACCAACACGCCAACCAACACGCCAACCAACACGCCAACCAACACGCCAACCAACACGCCGACCAACACGCCAACCAACACGCCGACCAACACGCCAACCAACACGCCCCGGATCGCCCCGGCACCTAGCGATGGCAATCTGCTGATCAACGGCGGCTTCGAAAACGATATAAATAATGATAGCGCCCCGGATAGCTGGAGTAGCAATGCGGCATTCGCCATGAACATGTCTGGTGCCCACAGCGGCAATGCTGTGGGCCGACACCATGCGAACGATGGCCGCAGCTACGCCATCAGCCAGCGGGTCACCCTTCCCGAAGCGCGCGCCTACAGGCTGACAGGGTGGGTGTGGATCCTGGCGGGCGGCAGCAATATGAGCTTTACCACCGAACTACGCTGGCTCGATGCTCACGGCACACCAATCCGCACCACAACCGTCAACCGGCTAACAGCAGTAACAAGCGGATGGGTGCTCATCGATAGCGGGCCGATCAGTGCGCCACCTGAGGCAACCAGCGTTGACGTGCGCATGCTCATCTCACAACTGAATGGCACGATCGACGTAGATGATTTCGTGCTTACCGCACTCCCACAAGTGTACCTCCCACTGATCAGGCGATGATTGTTCTGCGTACGCGCTTGGCGTTAGCACTAGAGAGCCAGTCATTTGCCCGATAATGCACCATCTCTGGCACCGTGAGCAGCATGGCTCTGATGGTGATGCACTCGCCAGATCAGACTGCTGCTCAACAAATCTGGAGTTCTCTGGCAAACCTGAGCATGCTTGATCGGTCAGGTGTCGAAAGCTAACCTGATACCGTTTAATGCACTCCAGGGCACAGATGTTGGGATTGAGCCCTCAAGGGGAGAAGGAAGTATATCGCTTCCTGGTGAGGAATGCCCCCCCTCTCCCGCACAGGAAGAGGGGGCTGGGGGGTGAGGGCTGCGCGAGACTGTCAAATAAAATTGGCCCCTCGGAAACCTTGTCTCTCGCCCCACGACTTCCGGCGCACCAACATCTCGCAGCTGCTCGACGCCGACACCGACATCGACACCGCCAAGCAGATCGCCGGCCACGCCAGCGTCGAGACCACCGCCCGCTACGACCGCCGCGGCGAGCCTGCTCGCCAGCGCGCCGCCGAGAAAATCTATGTGCCGTTTTTTCCTCTGGAGATCAGGGGAGGGAAGCCATGACGAGCGCCGCAGCCCTGCGCGCCCGCCGCGCGGCCCGCTTCGGCATCTGCGGCGACAGGGAAAGCAAAAAGTGCCGTAGAGCATACGTGACGATGTCACGCTTCGCTTCGCTCAGCGTCCCGTTGGTGTTCCGGGTGCATCTGGTTGACAATTGATTATCTTCGATTATAATTTATATAATTCCAAAGAATTTGACATATAGACATGCTTAGAATGTCAGCCACGGGATGAACAGGGAGCATCCTGTAAAGGCTTCTTTGGCCATGCCCGCGAGGCGGAATGAGCAACAAACCGCAAACCATCGCAGGCTACGTGCTGGGGGCCATCCGCCAGCGGATTATCGAGGGACAGTATCAGCCCGGCGTGCGGCTCGACCAGCACGCGATTGCTGCGGAGCTGGGCGCGAGCCTGATCCCGGTGCGCGAGAGCCTGCGCCAGCTTGAGGCCGAGGGGTTGGTGACGATCTTGCCGCATCGCGGTGTATTTGTCGTCGATCTCTCGATCGATGACTTCACCGAGATCTACCGCATCCGCGAGGTGCTGGAGGAGCTTGCGATCCAGATGGCGATCCCCAACTATGGCGAGGCTGATCTGGAGCGCATTCATCGGCTGAACGAACAGATCCAGCACAAGCTCAGCACGCACGATCATGCCGCAGCCCTCGATCTGAACCAGGAGTTCCACCTTGCGACCTACGAGCCAGCGCGTCAGCCCCTGCTGCTCGATATGATCAATGGGCTGTCCAATCGCTCGGCCCACTATCGCCAACGCTATATCAATCTTCCCGACCGGGAATTTCTGATGATCGCCGACCATCAGGGGATCGTCGATGCCTGCACCGCACGCGACCCATCTGCGGCGGGGCAGGCGGTGCGCAGGCATCTGCGCCATACGCTAGAGGGGGTGGTAGCGTCGATTACGCGGTAAGACCGGGAGTCGACCGTCGGTGATGTCGTGCCAACAAGCTATGTGCGGTACTTCACGCCTTGCAATGAGTAGCCCGTGCAGGCGGGCTTCGCAGACCAGAGCCGGGGGGCTTCAGTCCCCTGGGAAGCATGTCTCACGTCGCGCCCGAGCACCGTTCAGTGCCGAATTGCCGTTCAAGGAGGAATCGCAATGCCCCGTCCGATCAACCGTCGCCTACTCTGGGTGACAGCGCTGCTGGTCAGCCTGATGCTTAGCGTCAGTGCGTGTGGCTCTTCTGCCACGGCCCCCTCAACCACGCCGACCGAGGCTCCGCCCGCCGCCGATACGCCTGCCCCCGCCGCTCCCACAGAGTCTTCCGGCGATGCCGCCCCCGCCGCTCCCACAGAGTCTTCCGGCGATGCCGCCCCCAGCGGCGATCCGATCAAGATCGGCTGCTCGCTGCCAGAGACCGGCGCCTACGCCGAAACCGGCGTCTGGGTGAAGCGCGGCTACGAGCAGTGGGTCGCAGATATGAATGCCAACGGCGGCCTGCTGGGCCGCCCGGTCGAACTGACCATCTACGACGATGAGAGCAAGGTTGAGAATGCGGTCAACCTGATGAACCGCGTGATCACCGTCGACAACGTCGATCTGATCTGCGGCGGCTACCCCGGCACCTCAGCGGCGGCCCAGATGGCGGTCGCCGAGAAGAATCAGAAGGTCTATGTCTCGATGGGCGGGCATATGGCGTCGTTCATGCAGAACTACACCTACTCCTTCGGTGCCCCGCCGCTGATGGGACAGTGGTGGTACGAGGGTCTCTTCGACTGGCTGGAGACCGTGCCCGCCGCAGAGCGCCCGGCCCGCGCCGCCATCTTCACCATGAACAACCCGATCGGTGCCGCCGTGCTTGAGCCGATCACGAACCGCCTGGTCGGCCTGGGTATCGAGGTGGTGGCCGATGAGAAGTACGACCTGCCCCTGGCCGACGCCACCCCGTTGATCGCCAAGGCCAAGGCCGCCGATGCCGATATGTTCTTCTCCAACGGCCTGCTCGCCGACGGCGCGCAGACCATCCGGGCCATGAAGGCGCTGGGCTATAACCCCAAGCTGATCGCCCAGGGCATCGGCACGCTGGTGCCCGCCTGGACCCAGGAGCTGGGTGCTGATGGGAACTATGTCTTCTCGGGGACGGCGCTGCACGACAAGCTACCCTTCGAGGGGATCGCCCGCCTAAACCAGGTGGCCGCCGAAACGTATCAGGTGCCCACCGCGCCGACCTACTTTCTCTTCGGCTATGCCTGGGCCCAGGCGCTTGAGCGCGGGGTTGAGGGCGCGCAGACGCTCGATCAGACCGCTATCCGCGACTGGCTTAAGTCGCACGAGATCAGCACGATCGGCGGGAAGTTTAGCTTCGATGAGCAGGGGCTGCCCCCGGCATACACCTTCCTGACCCAGGTGATCGATGGCAAGGTCGAGCTGATCTGGCCCCCCGAGGTGCAGACGCACAAGCCGGTCTACCCCAAGCCAGACTGGGAGTCTTAAAGGGAGTCGGGGGACAGGAGGCAGGAGTCGGGTGTTGAGAGTCAGGGGCCGGGGGCCGATTGGAAAGCGGCCCTCATCCCCCATCCCCTTCTCCCTGAGCGTGAGACAGCGATCTAGATCGGAACCGACTCCCGACTCCCGACTCCCGACTCCTGAATCCCGGCCCCTGCCGCAGGTGCAACGATGCTCTATGAACTGACCCAGTCGCTGGTGAGCGGGCTGCTGATCGGCAGCGCCTTCGCCGTGCTGAGCGTCGGGTTTAGCCTGGCATGGGGCGTGAACCACGTCCTGAATGTCGCCCATACCACCTTCGCGATCCTGGCCGCCTATATCGGCTACTGGGCGCTCAAGGTCTGGGGGCTCGACCCGGTCTTCACCCTGGTCGGCATCGGCCCGCTCTTCTTTGTGATCGGGGTGGTGCTCCACGAGACGCTGATCAAGATGACGGCCCGCCGTACCAACGATCTGGTGCTCTCGACTATGGTGCTGACCTTTGGCCTGGCGGTGATCGTCGAGAACGTGATGCAGTCGGTCTGGACGCCCGACCCGCGCATCGTGGAGACGGCCTACACCGGCAAGGCGCTTAACATCGGGCCGATCAGCCTAGCCTTCACCAACCTGGTCAGCTTCGCCCTGGCCGCCGTCACCATCGCCGGGCTATACCTCTTTTCCAGCACGACCTACACCGGCAAGGCGGTGCGTGCGGTCTGGCAGAACCCGACCGGTGCCGCGCTGGCCGGGATCAATCTGACGCGGGTCACTAGCATCACCTTCGGGCTGTCCCTGGCGACGGCGGGGGTGGGCGGGGTGGCCATGTCGCTGATCTACGCCTTTGACCCGGCGACCCATCTGGCATGGCTGATCTACGTCTTCCTGGTGGTCATCCTGGGCGGGGTCGGCAGCATCCTCGGCGCAACCCTGGCCGGGCTGATCATCGGGCTGATCATCGGCGTCAGCGGGGTCTTCATCCCGCTGGTCTGGGTCAACTTTGTGCTCTTTGTCCTGCTGATCGCCTTGCTGCTGATCCGGCCAGACGGCCTGCTCCGGCGCTGATGAGGGATCTATGCGTAAGCTATTGCAGCCCTGGCTGATCGTGAGCATCCTGGTGATTGCGCTGCTGGCCGGGTTCCCGCTGACCCGGCCCAGCACCTATCTGCTCGGCTTCTTGCTGACGATCTTTATGTATGGCGCGCTGGCCGCCAGCTGGAATATTGTCGGCGGGTTCACCGGCTACCTGAGCTTCGGCCACGCGGCCTTTTTTGGCCTGGGCGCCTACACCACGGCCCTGCTGCTGTTTTACTTCGACTGGTCTCCCTTCCTGACCCTGCCGCTGGCCGGGCTGGTCGCGGGCGGGTTCGCCGCCCTGGTCGGCTTCCCTTGCCTGCGCCTGCGCGGCCCCTATTTCAGCCTGGTGACGCTGGTGCTCGGCCTGGCCGTCTACAGCCTGGTGCTGAACCTGGACTTCACCCAGGGCTCGACCGGGCTGTTCCTGCCCTTCCCGCCGGTCGATATCTTTACGAACCACGTCATCTTCTACGAGAGTATGCTTGCGCTGCTTGTCCTGGCCACCTTCACCCTGCGCTGGATCGCGCACTCGAAGATGGGCGTGGGCCTGGCCGCCATCCGCGCCGATGAGGAAGTGGCCCAGACCCTGGGGGTGAGCGTGACCTGGCTGAAGCTGCAGGCGTTTGTCCTGAGCGCCTTTCTCAGCGGGCTGGTCGGCGGGATCTACTCCTACTACAAGAGCTATCTTGACCCGAGCTTTGTGTTTGCCACGGCGATCTCGATCAACATCGCGCTGATGGCCCTCTTCGGCGGGCGGCTCTCGTGGCTGGGGCCGCTGCTCGGGGCCGTGCTGCTCTCGACGATCAACGAGGTGCTGGTGATCCAGGTGGGCGCACAGCCCGCCCGGATCGTCTTTGGTTCGCTGCTGATCATCGTGATTCTGTTCATGCCGAACGGGCTGATCGCGGCCATTCAGCCGCTGCGGCGGCTGTTTGGCCGACCGTCAGCTATGAGACAAGGTTCGTAATCGTAGCACCGCCTTCCAGGCGGTCAGAAGTGCAGTCGCAGGCTGGAATCTCGCGCTATGGACTGTCACGAGGAGGAGCCGATGAAGATCTTCGACCTGAGCGTGCCGACCGAAGCGAGCCCGAGCGAGCCGCTGCCGCTCAACGTTGTCCACGAGAGCCACGCGCAGAGCGCCGCCCAGATGGCCAGCTTCTTCGAGGCCACCCCCGCCGACCTGCCCGAGGGCCAGGGTTGGGCGAATGATCACGTGACGATGAACGCTCACGCGGGCACGCACGTCGATGCGCCCTGGCACTACTACCCGACCTGCGGCGGCGCGCGCGCGCGGACGATCGACGAGATGCCGCTTGAATGGTTCTATGGCGACGGCGTGGTGCTGGATATGCGCCACAAGCCGTGCGGCGGGCTGATCGAGGTGGCCGACCTGCAGGCCGAGCTGGCGCGGATCGGCTACAGCCTCAAGCCGGGCGACATCGTGATGATCAACACCGGCGCCGACAAGAGCTGGGGCCAGGCCGCGTATTTCCACGCCGGGGCGGGGATGACCGCCGCATCAACCCGCTGGCTGATCGCGCAGGGCATCCGGGTGATGGGCATCGACGCCTGGGGCTGGGATCAGCCATTCTGGGCGATGCGCGATCGCTTCAAAGAGAGCGGCGACCCCGGCGTGATCTGGGAGGCCCACCGAGTCGGACGCGACCTGGAGTACTGTCATATTGAGAAGCTGGCCAACCTCGACACCTTGCCACGGCCCTTTGGCTTCAAGGTGTCGTGCTTCCCGGTGAAGCTCACCGGCGGGAGCGCGGGATGGGCGCGCGTCGTCGCCCTATTTGAAGATCTCTGATGCTGCGTATCGAACAGATCACCAAACGCTTCGGCGGCCTGACCGCGCTGGATCGCGTCGATCTGGCCGTCGACCAGGGCCAGCTGGTCGGCCTGATCGGCCCGAACGGCTCGGGCAAGAGCACGCTCTTCGGTGTCATCTCCGGCTTCCACCGGCCCGAGCATGGCCGGATCGTGTTCGCGGGCCAGGACATCGTCGGGCGGCCGCCGCACGCCATCGCCCGCCTGGGGGTCGGGCGCACCTTCCAGATCGTGCGGCCCTTCACCCGCATGAGCGCGATCGAGAATGTAGAGGTGGGGCTGCTCTATGGCCAGGGCATCGCCTACGGCACAGCGGCGCAGCAGGCCCGCGAGATCTTGGAGTTCGTCGGCCTGGGCCAGCGCATCCAGGCCGACGTGGCCAACTTCACCCTGGCCGACAAGAAGCGCCTGGAGATCGCCCGCGCCCTCTCGACCGGCCCGCGCCTGCTGCTGCTCGACGAAGTCTTCGCCGGGCTGAACCCGGTGGAGGTGCGCGGGGCGATCAGCCTGATCCGGCGCATGCGCGACGAGCTCAAGCTGACGATCATTATGGTCGAGCATGTGCTGAGCGCGGTGATGGAGACCTGCGAGCGGGTGATGGTGCTGAGCTACGGCCAGAAGATCGCCGAGGGGACGCCGGAGGAGATCACCCGCGACCCGGACGTGATCCGGGTCTATCTGGGGACGCGCTATGCTCACCATTGAGGGTCTACAGGTGGCGTACGGCAGCCAGCAGGTGCTGTGGGACATCGACCTGCGGGTTGAGCGCGGCGAGTTTGTGACCCTGGTGGGGGCCAACGGGGCGGGCAAGACCACCCTGCTACGCACGATCTCAGGATTGCTCACGCCGCAGGCCGGGCGGATCAGCTTCGGCGACGAGGTGATTACAGGCATGCCCGCCCACGCCATCTGCGAGCGCGGGCTGATCCACGTGCCCGAGGGCCGCGAGCTATTCCCGCGCATGCACGTCTACGAGAACCTAGAGCTGGGCGCCTTCGCCCGACGCGCCCGCAAGCAGCGCGGGGCCAACCTGGAGCGGATCTATGCGCTCTTCCCGGTGCTGCGCGATCGAGCGCGCCAGGACGCCGGGACGCTCAGCGGCGGCGAGCAGCAGATGGTCGCCATCGGGCGCGGGCTCATGGCCAGCCCCAGCCTGCTCATGCTCGACGAGCCATCGCTGGGCATCGCGCCGATCCTGGTCGAGACGATCATGGAGACGCTTAGAAAGCTCAACAGCGAGGGCCTGACCATCCTGCTCGTCTCGCAAGAGCTGCACTACGCCCTGGAACTCGCCCACCGGGCCTACGTGATCGAGAACGGACGGATCGTGCTCTCGGGCAACACCGCCGACCTGCGCGACGACCACCACATCCAGCAGGCATACCTGGGGCTGTAGGAGCGATAGCGCAAGGGCAGCCACATGCGTCGCTGCTGCGCCCCAACAGGAGATCTCACATGAAAAAACTCATCGTCACCGCCGCCCTGACTGGGGCGGTCACCGTACCGACCCAGACCGCACACCTGCCCTACACCATCGAGCAGCTGGCCGACGACGCCGAGCGCTGCGCGAAGGCCGGTGCGGCGATCATCCACATCCACGCGCGCAACCAGGAGAACGGCGCGCCCTCGTCGGACATGGAGGTCTTTGGCGCGATTATGACCGCGATCAAGGCGCGCACCGACGCCGTGATCTGCGCCACCACCGGCGGCGCCGTCACCATGACCCCCGCCGAGCGGGTGCGGGTCGTGCCGACCTGGCAGCCCGAGCTAGCCTCGTGCAACATGGGCTCGATGAACTTCTCGGTTCACCCGATTGCCCGCCGCTTCAAGCCGGAGGACTACCGCTTCGGATGGGAGCCGCAGTGGCTGGAGGGCAGCGAGGACTTCATCTTCCCGAACACCTTCAAGAGCATCAAGCACTTCATCGGCGAGATGAAGAAGGTCGGCACGCGCCCGGAGTTTGAGGTCTACGACGTGGGCCACCTCTACAACCTCGACTTTATGCTCAAAGAGGGCGTGGTCGAGACCCCGATCTGGATCCAGTTTGTGATGGGCGTCCTGGGCGGCATCCGGGCCACCATGTACGACCTGATGCACATGCTCGACACCGCCAACCGCCTATTTGGGCCAGATCAGTTCCACTGGTCGGTGATCGGCGCGGGCTACCCCAACCAGTTCCACATGGGGACGGCGGCGATCATGCTCGGCGGGCACGCGCGGGTCGGCCTGGAGGACAACATCTTCGTCAGGCGCGGCGAGCTCGGGCGCAACCACGACATGGTCGAGAAGATCGTCCGCATCGCCGGGGAGTTCGAACGCGAGATCGCCACTCCCGCCGAGGTGCGCGCCTTCCTCAACCTCAAGGGCCAGGACCAGGTCACGTTCTGATGCCAGGATTCTGCTTGCAGACCTTGACCTGACTTGTACGTGCTGGGCAAGCGCGGGCATCGGCGCACCGTGCTGCTCGACGACCCGCAAGCTGGTACGCTTGCTGCGGCGCTACCCAGCACTCCGCTCTGGTTCTTTAACATAGCAAGATGGCTGCCATTACACGTATGACCGCCCTATCCGACTGCGTCATCTGCCCATCCTGGGTGCGATGGTCTCTATCGAGATTCGCCCCAAGCGCTTTCGCTGCCCGTTTTGCGACGATCACCCGATCACCACGCAGCGGCTGCGTTGGTGCGAGCCGAAGGCCCCGCATACGCACGCCTATGAGCGCCAGGGGAATTGCACCTGCTGGCGGTGCGCCCAGATCGTACCATCGCGACGGTGCGCACCTGGCTCGCCGGAATCCCCATCGCCATCCGCCGTCAGATTCGCACGGTCTGCACCGATATATGGATCGCCTATGTGAGCGCCGTGCAAGAAGTGCTGCCCCACGTGGCGATTGTGATCGACCGCTTCCATGTCGCCACCCATTATCGCGATGCTGTCGATACCTTAAGATATAGGACTTCACCAGCCTGTGTACGTGGATTTTGCCCCGACAGAAAAAAGAAGAAGCCTGGTGCCAGAATGGCACCAGGCTTCTTCTTTTAGCTCCCCGACGTCATACCTACCTCTGCATCAGCTCTGGCTGCGACATCGTCAGCAGGCCGCCGAGCGTGGCCGTCGGCTGGAGGGCCGCCTGCAGCACCTGGTCGAGCGTATCCACCGGCACGAAGGTCAGCTCATCAAACACCGCGCGGGGCAGATCATCCAGGTCGGCCTCGTTGCGGCGGGGCAGGATGATCGTGCGGATGCCGGCGCGGTGGGCGCCAAGCGCCTTCTCCTTGATCCCGCCGATCGGCAGGACGCGCCCGCGCAGCGAGATCTCGCCAGTCATGGCCACATCGTCGCGCACGAGGCGGCCGGTGGCTGCCGAGGCCAGCGCCGTGGCCATGGTGATGCCCGCTGAGGGGCCGTCTTTCGGCACCGCACCCGCCGGGACGTGGATGTGGACGGCGTGATCCTCAAAGAACTTCGGGTCGATGCCAAGATCGCGCGCCCGCGAGCGCACATAAGTCAGCGCAGCCTCGGCGCTCTCCTTCATCACCTCGCCGAGCTGGCCGGTGATCTTCAGCTCGCGCGGCCCCTCCACAGCCGTCGCCTCAATAAAGATAATATCGCCGCCCACAGGCGTCCAGACCATACCGGTGGCCACGCCGGGCTGGTCGATCCGCTCCTTGGCCTCGTTGTAGAATCGCTGGCGACCGAGCGCGGCGCGGACGAAGTCCGGAGTAATGTTGAATGTTGAATGTTGAATGTTGAATTCGGCCTGTGGGATCGACACTGCTTCAGCGGTGGCGTCATTCAACACTGGCTCGCCCTCAGCCATCCGCTTCGTCACCTTACGCAGCACAGCGCCGATATTGCGCTCCAGATTACGCACGCCCGCCTCGCGGGTGTAGTCCCCGATGATGGTGCGCAGGGCGGCGTCAGTCACCTCAGCCTCGGCGGGGCGCAGGCCATTGGCCCGCATCTGGCGGGGCACCAGGTGGCTCTGGGCGATCCGCACCTTCTCATCCTCAATGTAGCCCGAGAGCTCGATCACCTCCATGCGGTCGCGCAGCGCCGGGGGCACGGTGTCCCAGGTGTTAGCCGTGGCGATGAACAGCACCTTAGAGAGATCGAAGGGCAGGTTCAGGTAGTGGTCGGTGAAGGTATTATTCTGCTCCGGGTCGAGCACCTCCAGCAGGGCGGATGCCGGGTCGCCCCGGTAGTCATTGCCGAGCTTATCGACCTCATCGAGCAGGATGACCGGGTCGGAGCTACCGACGCGACGCAGCTCCTGGATAATCCGGCCGGGCTGCGAGCCGATGTAGGTGCGGCGGAAACCGCGCAGCTCGGCCTCATCATGCACGCCGCCGAGGCTCATGCGCACGAAGTTACGGCCAAGGGCGCGGGCGATGCTCTGGCCCAGGCTCGTCTTGCCAACGCCGGGGGGGCCGACGAAGGCCAGAATGGGCTCGCGCCCGGAGCGACCGCCATCGTCGCCAAGGGCGGCGCGGCGCTGCTTGACGGCCAGGTACTCCAGGATACGCTCCTTAATCTTCTCCAGGCCGAAGTGATCCTCGTCGAGGATCTTGCCCGCGTAGGCCACGTCGATCGGCGTGCCGGTGGGCGTGTTCCAGGGCAGCTCGGCGAGCCACTCCAGATAGGTGCGCACCATCTGGTACTCGGGCGAGCTGGCGTTAATGCGCTGGAGCCTGCTGAGCTCGCGGTCGGCCTCCTTGCGTGCCACCTCGGAGAGGCGGGCACCGGCCAGCTTCTCGCGCAGATCGTCAAGCTCAGCCGTCTCGACATCGTCCTCGCCAAGCTCCTTCTGGATGGCGCGCATCTGCTGGCGCAGGTAGAACTCGCGCTGCTGCTTGGCAGCGCCCTCATGAACCTCCTGGCGCAGGCGGGACTGCACCTCAAGCATCGCGATCTGCTTCCGGTAGAAGTCGCGCACCTTCGTCAGACGATCCATAATATCGAAGGTCTCGATCAGATCCTGACGCTCGGCGAAGGTGTAGTCGGGCGAGTAGCCGGTATTGTCCGCGAGGTGGCCGGGGTCCTCGATCGAGCGCACGAAGTTGCGGATCTCCTGGGTGACGCCGGGGCGAAGGTCGAGCACCGTGTCGATCGTGGCGCGGGCCTCGACGATCAGGGCGGCGAGCTCGGGGGTGTTTATGATCACGTCGGGGCGGAGGACGAAGGCAAAACGTGGGTAGCCCTCCTGCGCAGACTGCGCCCCGATCGTGGCCCGCACCTGCCCGCGCACGACAACCCCGCTGACGCCGCTAGGCAGCATGCCGGACTGCTCGATCCTGGCGATGACACCCACATCGAAGATCTGCTCGCGCAGGGGTGCGGCCTCATCGGCCTCGGGGCGGCGGGCCACCAAGAGGATCTGACGATCAGCCTTCATGGCCGCCTCAATCGCCGGAAGCATGGCGTCATCAAGGCTCAGGCTGATCACCGTATGGGGAAAGACCACCGCGCCGTCGAGGGCGATCAGCGGCAGGGTCGGTTGCTCAGCAGCGTGCTCTGCGGTCTGAATGGGCTCACTCATGGTGTGGTGCTCCGTTCATTGGAAGCGGAATAATCATTCCGCGTTGTGGGTATTATGGAACCGCGATTCCGGTTTGTCAATGGCGGGAGAGGGATTCTAGCGCCGCTCTAACAAACAGAGGGGCGGCGCGGCCCTTGCGCGGCGACATGCTATACTAGGCGTGGCAAATCCAAGGCCAGGAGAGAGAGGGACTGTGCCGCTGCGACTCCTCCTATCACCCATTGTGGCGCTGCTCGACCGCTGGGCCTACCCGCGCCGATTCACGGTGGTCGGCCTCGTCATCACCCTACCGCTCGCCGCACTCGCGATCCTGCTGCTCTGGCATGGTCATCTGTTAGATGCCGCCCTCGTCCTGCTCGGCTCCCTGATCACCGCCCTAATCCTGACCGCACTCAGCAAATCGGTGAGCGGCGAAGCCGACGACCTCGTCTCCATGATCAGCCGTATCGCCGACGGCGAGCACCGCGTACCGCCCACCCCCGCCAGCAACAGCGAGCTTGGCGTTATTGCCCGCAGCCTCTCCGACCTCTCCGCCGAGTGGGCGCTCAGCGGGGTCTACCGCCAGGCCATCGTCGAGTACGCCGTCGATGGCATTATGATCATCGACGAGCGCGACACCATCACTATCTTCAACCCCGCCGCCGAGCGTATGTTCGGCTATGCGGCCGATGAGATCATCGGCCAGCCGATCTCGCGTCTGATCCCCGACCCGCTGCACCGCCAGTACAAGCTGATCAGCATCGGTAACGAGATCATCGGTCGCCGCAAGGACGATAGTGCCTTCCCCATGGATCTCACCTCAGGCCAGATCATGATCGACAGCCGCCGGCTCTATGTGATCATCCTGCGCGACGCGACCCGGCGCAAGCAGGCCGAGGAGGAGCTCCAGCGCGCCCGCGACGCGGCCGAGGCCGCCAGCCGCGCCAAGAGCACCTTCCTGGCCAACATGAGCCACGAGCTGCGCACTCCGCTGAATGCGATCATCGGCTACAGCGAGATGCTGATCGAGGACGCTGCCGATGTGAACCACGAGAGCCTGGAGAGCGACCTCCAGCGCATCCATCGCGCCGGGGCGCACCTGCTCGGCCTGATCAGCGATATCCTCGACATCTCGAAGATCGAGGCCGGCAAGATGGATCTGCACTACGAGTACTTCACCCTCGCCCCGATGCTCAGCGATGTGGAGATCACCGTGGCCCCGCTGGCCGCCCAGAACGGCAACCGCTTCGAGATTCACTACACCGGTGAGCCAGCCTCGCTCTTCGCCGACCCGGTGCGCGTGCGGCAGATCCTGGTCAACCTGCTCGGCAACGCCTGCAAGTTCACCGAGCACGGCACGATCACCCTGCGCGTGTACACGATAGCAGATCCTAGTTCGCAGATTGTAGGATCAAGTATTATCTTCGAGGTCGCCGATACCGGCATCGGCATGACGCCCGACCAGCTGGCGCGCCTCTTCCAGCCCTTCACCCAGGCCGACGACTCGACCACGCGCAAGTACGGTGGCACCGGCCTTGGCCTGGCGCTGACCAGACACTTCTGTCAGATGATGGGGGGAGCGGTGGAGGTGACGAGCGCGGCGGGCGAGGGCTCCATGTTCACGGTGAGCCTGCCCCTGCGCGACCCCGATGAGGTGTCCGCCGAGGCGATGGAGCGGGATGTGGTGGAGGGGCGCAGGTAATGCAGCATTCTCAGGGGGAACACGCCGCGCGTGAGCTTACTATTGGTGCGCTGGCCGACGCATGTCTGAGAGAGACGGCGCGCTGGCGTTATAACGAGGCGAGCGATACGCAGTTCTGCCTGGAGATCTTTCGGCGTGCGCTCCTTCGTAGCGACGCGGTATTCGTTGATGAGCCCGCCCGCGAGACCCTCGTTACGATCTATACCAGCCATATTCGGGCCAACATCAGCCGCAAAGCCTTCCCCCATGCGCCCGGCGACGATATGGTGCAGCAGGTGTGGCTACGGTTCTGGCAGGCCGCCACTAATGGGTCGCTGGAGTTCCGCAGCCTGGAGGCTGCCTTGGGCTACTTGCGCATGGTAACGGTAAGCACGGTGATCGAGGCGCGCAAGCTGGAATGGCGCCACCAGCGTGAGCTGGCCCTGGTCGACCTGACCGCTGGTGAGGAGGCGGGCGATCAGTCGCCGCTGGCCATGTCTGCTCTGCGCGCCAACCCGGCCGACGAGCCCTTCAACGCCCTTCAGCGCGCCCGCTTCCGCGAGCGCTGCCGCGAGCTGATCCAAGACCCGCTGAGCTACCGGATCTTCTGGCTGCGCTACAGCATGGGGTTGCCGCCACGCGAGATCGCCAGGCAACTGGCCGATTCCGGCACGCGCCTCCGCGACCGCACGCCCACGCCGCGCGCCGTGAGCGACCTGATCGACCAGGTGATGAAGCAGCTCGCCGCCGACCTAGAGATCCGCGACTTGCTCCAGAGCGATTGAGCCTGGTAAATTGTCGCCAGCGCAGTTTACATACATGTGATGATGTGTTGCAGGCTACCATATGCGGGATTGCTATGATCACACAGCGTAAGATCGAGCAGATTGCTATAGCTAGCCTTGATGACGAGCTGTGCCCGTCATCTGAGGATCTGGCCTCATTTATTCTTGGCGACCTGGATGGCCCGGCCCAGCTGCGGGTGGCCGCCCATGTGCGCGGATGCCCGCTCTGCCAGCAACTCGCCGCGATCTGTGCGCCGCAGCCAGCCCCGGACTCCGCGCTACGCCACCTGGTCGCCAGCCTGACCGCGCCGATCGCGGCGGTTGGCCTGCGCGGCGACGATGAGCGCGACACGCTGCGCCGCTATGTCGCCGCCGATATTACGGTTGAGCTGACTGTCCCGCCCCCTGATGGCGATAGCTGGCAACTTGTCGGGCAGGTGCTGCGCAGCGGTATGGGGCTGCCCTTCAGTGCGGTGCAGATCCAGGCTGGTCGCCGCCGCCCGCGTACCTCTCGCTGTGACGCCGACGGCTTCTTCAGCTTCACTGGCCTGCGCGCCGGAGCGTATCGGGTGGTTGTTGAGCATGGGCAGGTGCGGGTCGAGATTACCTCGCTGATCCTCAGCCACGATGATTGATAGTGATGCGCTGGCGTCAGAGATAAGCGATGCGGCGAGCCCGACCGACCGCATCCCTGAGCCGCTGCCGGTGCCGCCCCTCGATCTGCTGGTGGCCCTGCACGCCGTGGTGGCCGGCGCGATGCGCAGCGACCTGGCCCGCGCCGGGCGGGCCGCAGCTGCGGCGCGGGCGATCGCCGCGCGCTTCCCCGACGATGCGCTGATCCAGGCCCAGGCTCACTGGAGCCTGGGCTCAGCTATCCTCTATGTGCCGCGCTACGCCGACTCGCTGGCTCACTACGACCTAGCCATGGAATGGTACGCCCATGCGCTGGATCTAGCGGCGCCCGCCGAGCCGCAGCCAGATATTCGGGTGGTCGAGGTGGTGCGGGTCTTCTGTCTGAATGAGCTCGGGCGCTATAGGGAGGCGATCAATGCCGCCGCCCGCGCTGAGGGGTGGCTGAGCGAGCGCCCTGCGCCCCATGTGCGCCTGACCCTGCTGCTCAACCGCTCGCTGCTGGCCGGCAATATGGGCAACTATGCCGGAATGCTTGCGCTGGCGGACGAGACTATCCGCCTTGCCGAGCACCTGGACAACAGCTCATATGTAGCAATGGGCTGGATCAACCGAGCCTACGCCTGTATCTGGCTGGGCCAGCTCGCCGAGGCTGAGACGGCGCTCGACGTGGGCGAGGCGACCGCCGAGGCCGCAGGCGAGGCGCTGACGATCGCCCGCGCACAGATCAACCGGGCATGGCTGCTGCGCTACACCGGGCGGCTCTTCGATGCGCTGGCCATGCTCCAGGCGGCCGAGCGCGGTATGGCCCAGGCCGAGGGCGAGGTCGCCACTATCGCCCTAGAGCAGGCTGCGCTCTATGCGCAGCTACGCCAGCTGCGCGAGGCCCGGCGTGCGGCCGAGCGGGCTGCTGCGCTCTTCGATGGCGAGAATATGCCGCTCTATAGCGCCAGCGCTTATGTGCAGGCCGCCCGCATGGCGGTCGATCTGTGCCGACTGGACGACGCCCAGCAGATGCTTACCCAGGCCCGCCGACGGGCGGCGGGCCTGGATCTGCCGGCTCTCGACGCCGAGATCATCTCCGCTGAGGCGCGCGCCGCGCTTCTGCCGCCCTCACCCGGCGCGGCCCGCCTCTCCCGACAGGCCGCACGGCGAGCTGTTGCCAGGGCTGCCGACATCCTGGAGTCTGCCGGGCTGCCGCGTGAGGCGGCTGAGGCCAGCCTCGCCGGGGCGGCCCTCGACGCACGCATGGGACATGTCCGCCGCGCCCGCGCCGCCTACGCCGCAATCCTCGCTATCGCACGCGATAGTGAGACACGCATGGCCGCCCACACCGGGATGGGTACACTGCTGCCCCCGCGCCAAGCGCTGCCGCACCTACGCACCGCCGCCGACCTGGCTGTCCAGCAGCGCCGCGCACTGCCCATGGAGGAGCTACAGGCCCGCTATAGCAGCGAGACTTCTGGGCAGCATATGGCGCTGGCCCGCTGCCTGCTCGACCTGGGCGATACCCCGGCGGCCCTGCACACAGTCTGGGAGGCGAAGGCCGGCCCTCTGCTCGATCTGCGCGCCGCCGCCGCCCCGCTCGACCAGGCCGCCATGGACGCAGTCACCGCCGCGAAGGCTGACCTTGCGCGCGGGAGGGCCAGCGTGGCCGAGCATCAGCGCAAGCTGCTAGAGGCGCTCCAGATGGGCCAGCCTGAGCAGGTCGCCTACCATCGTGCCGAGGCCGACCGCGCCCGCCGAGCAGTTGATTCGGTCGAACAACAGATGACCGAGATGATGCGCACGCTCTCTGACCGGGTCGGCCAGGCTGATCTGCCGACGATGAGCGCGGTACAAGCGGCGCTCCTTCCAGGCACGCTCTTGCTGGAGTATGCCCGGATCGATGACTCTTTCGTTTGCCTGCTGCTGAGGCAGGACGGGCCGCCGACCTATTGGCCGGTGGCTGACCGCGCCACCGTGACCACGCTACTTAGCCGCTGGGCGGTGGTCTCGCACGGCGACCCGAACGACCGCTACCCGCTTGAGACAGCGTCGCGCCGTCAGCAGGTGCTCACTGGGCTCGCCACGGCACTGCTCGGGCCGCTGGCCGCCGAGATCGCGCAGGCGGAGTCGCTGCTGATCGCCCCCGCCGACACGCTGGCCCATGTGCCGTGGGCGGCCCTGATCAGCGCGAGCCCCACGCTGGGTGACCATCTACAGATCACGCTCACCCCAAGTGGTGCCTTCTGGGCCGCGCCCTTCACGCCGCCGCCCGCCGCTGGCCCGCCGCGTGTCCTTGGCTACCCCGGCGTCGGCGAGCACTTCCTACCTCATGTGCTTGTCGAGACAGACATGGTCGCCCTCGCCCTGCCCGGCGCTCTGCGCATCCCCTCTGCTACCGGTGCCGACCTGCGCGCCGGGCCGCCGCCGCGCATGCTCCATATCGCCTGCCACGGCGTCACCCGCCCCAACGCGCCGATCTGCTCGTACCTGGATCTGGCCGACGGGCCATTCCTGCTACTAGAGGCGCACCGCCTGAACCTGCGCGGCACCGGCCTGGTTGTCCTGAGCGCCTGTGAGACCGGCGAGCGGCCGGGCTATGGCGAGATGGCGATGGCCTTGGCCGGTGCCTTCCTCTGCGCCGGCGCGCGTGCGGTGCTGGCCAGCCTCTGGGCGGTTGATGATCGCGCCGCCGCTGATCTTATGGCGGCCTTCTACGCCCGGCTGGCCGCCGGAGATCCGCCGGCGATTGCGCTGCGCGCCGCGCAGCAGGCCGTCCGCACGGCCCACCCACATCACTGGGCCGCCTTTCAGATCTGGGAGGGCGTGCGCACGGAGAGCTGATCGTGACGGACTGAAAGCCCAAACGGAAAACCTCGCACCTGTGGTTCAAGGACGTACACAGGCATATCTGCCTGCTCATGTTTGTTGATTTGATATGGAGGGGGCCGCATGACCCGCACACTCGCACTGATTGCCGTGATCTGCGCTCTGCTGATCATCCCGTTCGCCGCTCTACCCCCGCTGCCAGCCCAGGCAGCAGCGCCGGTTGATGCCCTTGCGCCCCTGCCGAAAGGCTGTGGCGGCGGCCTGCCGCCCAATGCCGACGCGCCGGTCTGCTGCATGTTTGGCTACGTCTTCATGGACGGCCAGCCCGTCTCCGACGCCTATGTCTTGGTCTATGTGCCTGGCACCGACCGTTCCGTGGGAGCCTGGACGGCCCTCGGCCCCGACAGCGACCAGCCCTACTTTCGGCTCAGCCTGAGCGGCGCGCCGCTCAGCCTCCAGCCAGGCGAGGTCGTCAAGATCGACGCCTATTACGCCAGCCACGCGGTCACGACCAGCTACACGGTGATCGGCGGCGGCCAGGAGGTTGATCTGGTGATCACCCCGAACAGCTCGACCGACGGCATCGACTATGTGCCCGAGCGTCAGGTGTACGCCCAGGATGCGCCGGGCGACTTCAACATGAACCTCGGCGATCTGGCGATCGACGGCAGCAATACGGTCTATGTGACCGACTGGGGCAATCAGCGGGTGCAGGTCTTCAACCGCGACGGCACCTTTCTGCGCCAGTGGGGCAGGCTGGGTGAGGCCGACGGCAACTTCATCGCGCCGAGCGGGGTGGCGGTAGATGCCCAGGGGAATGTCTATGTCGCCGACTATGGCGACCACAGGGTAAACAAGTTTACGAATACCGGCGAGTTCATCCGGCGCTGGGGGACGGCGGGCAGCCAGCCCGGCCAGTTCACCTTCCCCTCAGACGTGATCATCGATGGCGACGGGCTGGTGTACGTGGCCGACACCGGCAACCAGCGGGTGCAGGTCTTCGATGGTGACGGGAACTTTGTGCGCCAGTGGGGCGGCCTGGGCAGCGGCGACGGCCAGCTGAACAACCCCGGCGGCCTAGCCCTCGGACCCAACGGCACGATCTATGTGGCCGACAGCGACAACGGCCGGGTGCAGGTCTTCAGCCAGATGGGTGCCTTCGTCAAGGTGTTCGCCACCCCCGGCGGCACCCCTGAGGAGTTGCTAATCGATGGATCTGGCCGAGTCTTAGTCGCGGATCGTCAGGCCAACATCATCCGCATCTACAGTGCGGCGGGCGCGGCCCTCGGCACGATTGGCGCGCCGGGGGTGCTGGCCGGCCAGTTCAATGGAGTTGGCGGCCTGGCCCTCGACAGCGCGGGGCGGATCTACGCCGCCGACTCCTACAATAACCGGGTGCAGATCTTCTCTGCGGCGGGCGCGCTGCTCGCCTCATTCGGTCAGGTTGGCCAGAACAATCGGCGCGTGTACTACCCAGGCGGGGCCACCGTGGACGCCCAGGGCAACCTCTATGTTACCGAGCAGGGCAAGGGCACGGTGAAGCGCTTTGACGCCAGCGGCGCACCGCTGCCGGGATTTGGCAACTGGGGCGGCGGCCCAGGCGAATTTGTCTGGCCGAAGCGGATCGCGGCTGCGCCCGACGGCACGCTGTATGTGGCCGACATGGGGAATAACCGCATCCAGCAGCTTACGGCAACGGGGAGCTTCATCCGCGAGTGGGGTAGCCCCGGCAGCGGCGATGGCCAGTTCAACAACCCCTACAGCCTGGCAGTTGCCGCCAACGGCGATGTATACGTGGCCGACAGCGACAATAACCGTATTCAGCAGTTCACCTCCAGCGGCGGGTTCGTGCGCCAGTGGGGCGGCCTGGGAAGCGGCGACGGCCAGTTCAACGGGCCGGTTGGCGTCGCGGTTGCGCCGAGCGGGGCAATCTACGTCGCCGACACCAGCAACCATCGCATCCAGCAGTTCACCGCCAGCGGTGGGTTCGTGCGCCAGTGGGGCAGCTATGGCAATGGGCCGGGCCAGCTCGCCGACCCGGCTGGGATCGCCGTCGACCCGGATGGGGTGGTCTATGTGGCCGAGTACAGCGGCTACCGCTTCCAGCGCTTCAGCCCGAGCGGCGCGTGGCTCGGCAGCTTCGGCTGGTCTGGCAGCAACCCCGGCAGCGTGAGCCAGCCCAACGATATCGATGTGCTGCCCGATGGCCGGATCTATCTGGTGGAGCCAAACCTCGGGCGGGTGCAGCTGCTGCGCCGCATAAGCTACACTCGCCCGATTGCCACCATTGTCGCAGCCAGCCCGCAGGTGGTGACAGCCGGACAGGCGGTTGATCTGCTGGGCCGAGGCGCAGACAGCAACAGCCAGTCGGCGGTGAGCTACGAGTGGCGGCTGGGCGACAGCGCCCAGCCCTTCGCCACCAGCGCCGAGGCCAGCCTGCCAACAACTGGCCTGGCCCCCGGCGACTACACCGTTAGCCTGCGCGTGCGCGACGCACAGGGCGAGGTCTCCGACCCGCGCACAGTGACGATCACGGTGGCCCAGACAGTGACCGACGCGCCGCGAACCTGGACCTTCCTGCTCTACCTCGCGGGCGATAACTCGACCGGGGCTGCCCTGGGCAATGACAGCGCGCTAGGCGCGCTCGCCCGCCTGCGCAGCCGCGTCGGGCCGGCCAACGTCAGCGTGGCGGCCCTCTTCGACGGCCCACGCTCGGGCGACAGCGCGCGCTACCTGCTGCGCCCAGGGCAGCCGGATCAGATCACCAGCCTGGGCGAGGTGAATACTGGCGACCCGCAGACCCTGAGCGACTTCATTGCATGGGGCCGTCAGGCCGCCCCCGCCGACGCCTACTACCTGGCGATTGCCGACCACGGCAACGCCCTCGACGGAATCGGCTGGGACTACACCAGCGACCAGACAGGGCATGAGCGGCTGACCATGCCCGATCTTCGTCAGGCACTGACCGTCGCCACCGACGGCGGCGCCCACCCGGTCGATATACTCCACCTCGACTCCTGCCTGATGGGACTGCTAGAGACGGCCTACCAGATGCGCGGCATGGCCCGCTACATGCTCTTCTCGGAGAACCTGGCCTGGAGCAGCTTTGGCTACGAGGACTACCGCGATCTGGTGGGGGCCAGCACCAGCGCCCGCGATCTGGCGCTGGGCATCGCCGACAGCTACGCCGGGGCGGTCACGCCTGCCCGCCTACCCTACACGATCAGCGCGCTCGATATGGCCAAGCTCGACCCGGCTGCCCAGGCTGCCGACGCGCTCGCCGGCGAGCTGATCGGCTTCTCGCTGGCCGGTGTAACAAACCGCGACACCCTATCGACCCTGCGCAGCCAGGTGCAGAAATTCGACTCGGGCGGCGACGGCGCGATCACCACGAACGATGAGTATGTCGATCTGGACCACTGGGCCGAGCTGCTCCAGGGCTCCAGTAATGTGAGCGCGGCGGTAAAGGCCACCGCCACGGCGCTGCGCGGCACCCTGGCCAGCCTGGTGATCAGCTCACGCAGCCAGTCGGGCCAGGCCACTGTCCCACCGGCCACATCCCCGCAGCAGATCAGCCTGACCAACGCCCGTGGCATAGCGATCTACTACCCGCCCCAGCCCGGCGTGCAATCCTACCAGACCTACAGTAGCCATCTAGGGTTTGCCGCCGACACCCGCTGGGATGACTGGCTCCAGGCCCAGCTCACCGCCCTCGGCGTCGTCACCCCCGCCACAGACCCCAACCCGGTGCCGCCGCTGGACTTCCCGCGATCTTTCTCGGTCTATCTGCCGCTGGTGCGACGGTAGCCAACAATTGGCAGATTGGCGGCTCGACGCAGCGGAAAAAGCTTGGCGGGCGGTTAAAGGGAAGCATACAGGCCAGAGCACACGCATAGCAGGAGGGGATCGGGGAGGGCAAGCTCTCCCCGAAAAAACATCCACCACCATTCCTGTGGTGGCCCAGTAGCGCAAGAAGGAGGGGGGCAATGCTGATACCACAGTACCCAGATCGGCGGCTGGCGGCGCAGCCCTCTGCTGGCACCAGCCAGCGCGCCCACACCATGCCCGACCCGGCAGCGGAGCACATGCCGGAGCAGATCGTGCGCGGGCTGGGCCAGCTGCTTGCCGCGCACGACCCGCACACCGCCGCCCACGCCGAGCGGGTGGCGAGCCTGGCTGTGCGGATCGCCCGCAGCCTGGGGCTGGACGCGGCCGATGTAGCGATCATCCGGCAGGCCGCGCTGCTCCACGACATCGGCAAGCTGGCGCTTAGCGCCGCGCTGCTTGAGCGCCGCACGCCACGCGAGCAGATCGACGAGGCGCGGGTCAGGCGCCACCCCACCCTTGGCGCACGGCTGCTGATCGCCCTGGGGATCAGCGCGCAGGTGGCCGAGCTGGTGCGGGCGCACCACGAGCGATGGGACGGCGCGGGCTACCCCGACGGGCTGGCCAGGGCCGATATCCCGCTCGGCGCACGGGTGATCGCCGTCGCCGATGTGTATGACAGCCTGACCCACCCGCGCCCCGGCCCTGCGCCGCTGCCCACCTCCGCCGCCGCCAGCGTGCTGCTGTCCGACGGGGGGCAGCGGCTGGACCCCGATCTGGTCATGGCCCTACTTGATAGCCTCTGCCTGCGCTAGTTAAGGCCACACCGATGGACATCGAACACGACAATGGCCTGCTGCGGGTAGCCGTAGCTGGCTACCCCGGCCTGTTCTTGCTGGCCACTGACCCAGAGCGTTACCCGGATGAGTTGCTGGCCCGGTTAGCCCGCTGCCTGGCCCATGCCGGGGTACCGCCTGAGCAACCGGTTCTGTTCAATGAGCTACGCGAGGCCCTGCGCCTGATCGGTCGCCCTGCGCTGCTCGGCGCACACCCATTAGCCCTGCGGCTCGACCTATCGGTCGAGCAGCGCGGGGCCGTCCTAGATAGGGCACTGCGCACCGTGATCGACCAGCTCGAACAGGGCAGCCGTAGCCGCAGCGGCACCCTCGTGCGCCTGCGCTACCTCGACGGTATGAGCGTCAAGGAAGTGCGCCGCCAACTCTACCTGAGCGAGAGCCACTACCACCGGCTGCATCATGTTGCCCTGGAATGGATTGCCCGCGATCTGGCCACAGCCCTCAATCCGAGCTGATGGATGGGAGTTTTATGAGAGCTTTTTTGAGGCTTTGGGGAGGATTTTTCTCACCGCACTATGGTACTGTCTAAGCTACGCAATGCGGTCATCCTAACATTAAGAGGGGGGAGTATGGATCGTCAGCCACGTTGGAAACGCATGGCCCTGTTCGCCATTGTCCTGATACTCGTGCTCATGCCGCTGGCGTCGCAGCCCGCCTACGCCTACTGCGGCTCCGGCTCGAATACGGCATATCAGGACTGCATTATGGAGGATGCCGCCCGGGCAGGCCGAACGGCCCCCACCCAGCCGAGCACCCCGTATGATGATGCAGTGTACCAGGCGTACCTCGATGCCGAGCAGCAGCGCCAGGCGGAAGCCGAGCGCGTAGCCCTAAACTTCTTAGCGCAGTCCGATAGTGATCTCGCCTACTTCCAGCGGGTGCTGGCCTCGGGGGGCGACCCGAACGTGTTCTTTGGGCAGAGCTCACTCCCAAGCCTGGGAAGCAACCTCTTCCTCGACCCGTTCTTCGCCGGGCCAGGAATGCCGGTGTTGCCCAGCGATAACGCTATTCCTGCCTTCATGCCCGACTTTCTCGACAGCCTCAGCAGCTTTCAGAATAGCCCGGTGGATCCCGTCACGCCGATCGACTACTCAGCGCTCAACCCACCGGGGAGCTGCTCGACCGGCGACTTCTTCCAGCCGACGACAATCTCCTTCTACAACCTGGCGTCGCGCCCGCTGATCATCAGCTTAGTGGACACGCGCTGCCAGGAGATCACCTACATCGTGCTTCCGCCACAGCGTTTCTACATCTCGCTCACCTTTGTCGGCCAGTCATGGAGCTTCCGTGACGGGATCACTGGGGAGCTAGTGCAGGGCGATAGCTACTACACGATCCCGGACAGTTCGCCGCAGATCTCGATCACGACCGACGTGCTGAATGCCGCCGCGATGCGCTCCAAGGGGAGCATCCAGTCGAGCCTGACGGTGGCCCCGCCGGACGTGCCCGCCGTCTCCTCAAGCGGCCAAGAGCTGGCACAGCGGCTCGCCGCAATGCGTGAGCGTCAGTCCGACCAAGTCTACAGCGACCCGGCGCTCCAGGCACTCCAAGCAGAGGCAAGCAACTACCTTCTGGATCAGATTTATGCCGATCCGCTAGCGCTCTATCTGCTCCAGGAACGCGACACACTGGATGATCAGGTACGGATGAGCAGCCCCGACTATGCCACAGCGAAGGCGTTGGCCGCCGAGATCGCCGGCTGGACGGACGCGCCAAAGGATCAGGCCGTGCTGCGCGAGCGCTACGCAAAGCGGTCGCAGCTAGAGATCCTGACCGCCCACGTCGATGATGACGCCGCAGTCTACCTGCTCAACCACCCCGATACCGCCACCAAGCTGAGCAATCTATCCCAACGCCTCCAGCAGCGTGTTGACGACCTAAGTCACACACCCGAGGCACTGCTCTGGCAAGCCAACTGGCAGCAGCGCTGGGACATCGCCTACTACACGTCTGATCGCGGCATTGCTGAGATCCAGGATCTCTTGGATATTCAAGCCCGCAACCCCGACTTCGCCGAGTATCAGAAGCTCAATATCGAGGTGGGCAACCTGCTGCCCAGCCTGAGTGACACCCCGCCCGTGCAGCATATCAGCGACCTCCAACGCCAGGCGGATAGCAACCTCAGCGTGCGCGGGCAGCTCCGTGCACTAACCGACCAGTTCCACACAGCGAGCGCCGCCGCCATCGATAGTGCCGGAGCCTCGTCCATTCTGGAGCAGTTCTACGAGCGGGTCAATGCACTCGGCCAGGCGGGCAACGCATATCGCGATCTGCGTAATGCTGGCGATACCGCCGAGGCGAACCTAGCCGCCTTCCGTAATCAGGTTCACACAGCCGTAGCCGCCTGCTACAGCCGCAGCGGCAATGCCTGTGACCCCGCCACGGATCGCGATGCCCAGCGCCTTATTCAGAGCGGCCAGGCCACGCCACTTGTGCGCGCCGTCACTACGTTCTACCAGCAGCACGACGCGTTCTGGCACAGCTTCTACATCGGACAAGGTTACCTGGATCTAGAGAATCAGGCCAAGGCCGATCTGGAAGCGCCACTAAATGCCGCCCAGCCCGCTATTGACGCGGCTCGCAGCGCCTACGAGAAGGCCCAAGATGCGATATCGGCCATAGGCACCCTGCACGCGGCCCAGCAGCAGATCTACAACAACCTCTGTAGCACCGCCGGGCTCAATAGCCTGCCGGTAGGCGACCCAACCACTGCGCTCTGCTCGCGGATTAACCGTATGGCCGATCTGGCACATGGCTTTGTCGCCGAAGCTAACACGCAGTCCACGAACAGGCTCTTCCTCCCACTCGTCCGCCGCTAACGCTGTCAGGTGTGCGGGGGAGGTACACCCTCCCCCGACCTTACGACCTGTAACTATGAGGGAACGCTTTATGACACGCATGCGAACGAGCGCCGGCCTGGCGCTGGCGGCGATCCTTGTCGCCCTGCTGAGCGCCATGGGCGGCGGGGTCGCCCACGCCCGCACAATTACTGGCTTTCTCACCTTTGAGACCGGCGTAGACGCCGAGGCGATCGACCTGCCGGGGATCAGTTTTACGACGACGACGGACACCCCCTGGGTCTATAGCGATGTGCGCACGCACAAGTACAACGCGCCCTATCCGCAGGACTGCTCGGATCGTCCGGCTAACATTGCCTCGCCAGTCTGCCAGTTCACCGTGGGCGGAAACTTCTCCGCCTGGACGGGAGCGGCAAATACGAGTGGGCGCTTCAACTTCACCCAGGGGACGGCCAGCTTCGTTGATATTGACATCTCTGCGGGTGCCGGCACCACGGTGCTGGCCTACAACAGCCTTAATACGCCGATCGCGGCGGCGTATGTGAACCCCAACACCAATGGTAGTGGCGCACGTGGCGTCCGTCTGGACGCCCCCGACGGCGAGCGAATCGCCTATGTCACCATTAGCAGCTCCGCTAATCTCTGGCTGCTCGACAATCTGGCCACCGACGCTCCCGGCGTGCCCGATCAGCGCCCACCTGATCACAGCAGGCCGGCCCTGGTCAGTGTCGTGCAGCACAGCGACTCTGCCATAACGATCAGCCCCGGCAGTGTGATCACGCTGACGATGGTCGCCACCAACCACGGGCGCGGTGCGGCGAAGAACACGACGATCATGCTCGCGCTTGACCCAGCCCTGCTGCACGTTGAGGATGTTACCTTCAGCCGTGAGGGCGCCTGGGTGAGCGCGCTTACCGAGACGGCCCTGACCATCCAGACAGGCCCGCTAGATCCCGAGGGCGACGTAGTGACCGGGACAATCCGCCTGGCAGTGCTGGATACGGCGGCAGTGGGCGGGGCTATCGGCGGCCCAATGAGCTTTAGTTGGCAGGATAAGGCTTGGAATGGCAGCAGCAGCAGCAATGACCTTGGGCTGCGTGTGGGCGGTACGGCCTTTGCCCCGCACCTCAACGCCAGCGCAGAAGATGGCAAGATTACCTTCAGCAGCGCGATCTTCGCCCCCGGCGAGCCAGTCGGCCTCTGGTATAACACGCCCGACGGATCCGCAGTCGCGGTAAGCACCGTCCTCGCTGATGCTGCCGGGACGATCTCTGTAGCTCTGGACACTACTGGCTTGCCCGACGGCACCTACTCTATGGTCGCCTATGGTCACTGGACCGAGTTTATGGCAGTGGCCCCCTTTGTCCTACCATAGACGAAGCGTAAGATCTGCGCTCTCAGCAGAGCGATGACACGAACATGAATGCTGAATGCTGAATGCCGTGGCATTCAGCATTCAGCATTCAGCATTCACCATTAAGATTAGTGTACGCCCTCAAGCTTGTCCTCTAGGTCGGCGTGCAGCTTGCGCAGCCGGTCGAGGGTGCTCTCGTCGGCCTGCCAGAGCCCGCGGCTGCTGGCCTCAAGCAGGCGGCCCACGGCGTTGCGGGCGGCCTCGGGGTTGGCCTCCTCAAGCCGCTGGCGCATCGCGTCGTCGAGCACGAAGGTGGCGGCGGCCTGGTCGTAGACCCAGTTGTCCACCGACTCGGTGGTCGCGCTCCAGCCGAGCATATAGGTGAAGCGGTTGGCGATCTCGGCCGCGCCGTTGTGGCCGTGCTTGAGCATGCCCTCGTACCACTTGGGGTTGAGCAGCTTGGTGCGGTACTCCACCCGCAGCACCTGGTCGAGGCTCTGGATCTTCGTCTCGGCGGTGAAGCTCTCGACATAGCTGAGCGGCACGCTCTTGCCGGTGGCGCTCTCGGCGGCGGCCTTCAGCGCGCCCGAGTAGCCGTAGTAGTGCTGCATATCCGTCAGGCCATACTCGACGCTGTCGATCTCCTGGGCCACGCGGGCCACCGTGCCGAGCAGCGAGCGCAGCACCTCCGGCTGGGCCGCGCCGTCCTTCTTGCCGCCGAAGGCGTAGGCGTTGCGCTTGACGAACAGCTCCTCCAGATCCTTGCGCTCGTCCCAGGCCCCGCCCTCGATCGCCTCGTCCACATCGGTGCCGTAAGTGCCGGACGCCTGGGTGAAGATGCGCGCCGTGGCCGCCTCCCACTCCTTGCCCTCGGCGACCATGGCGTTGACATGCTTGCAGATGAAGTTCTGCTCCTCCGGCTCCTCGGCGGCGGCGGCCTCGCGCACCAGCCGGTCGAGCTGGTCCATCGTGCCGGCGAAGGTGTCGCGGAAGATGCCCGAGACGGTCATCAGCACGTCAATGCGCGGGCGACCCAGCTCAGCCAGCGGGATCAGCGCATAGCGACCGATCTTGCCCTGGCCATCCTTCACCGGGCGGGCGCCGATCAGGCCGAGCACGGTGCCGATCGCCTCGCCCTTGGTCTTGATCGCGTCGAGGCCCCACAGCACTTGGGCGATCGTCTCGGGGTACTCGCCGTTATGCTCGGCCAAGTGCGCGGCGATCAGCGCCTCGCCGATCCGCACGCCCCGGGTGAAGGCACCGTCACTCGGCACACGGAAGGGGTCGAGCGAGTGGATGTTGCGGCCGGTGGGCAGCACCGCCATCCCATCGCGGATGAGGTCGCCGCCGGGCGCGGCCGGGATATAGCCGCCGGAGAGGCCGCGCAGCAGGTAGTCGATCTCCTGGGTGTTGTCCTTGAGGGCGGCGAGCATGGCCTTGCCGTGGGCGGCGAGGGATTGCAGATTGTCGATTGCAGATTGCAGATTGTGCTGCGCCGCATAGATCTCGACAGGCGCTCCATGGAACACCACCCGCTGCACGAAGTCGGCGCAGGCCATCTCGACGGCGTCGCGTAGCGCCAGAGCCGCCGGGTCGCCGGCACGAGCGAGCGACAGCAGCTCGCCATAGCCCGCCACGCTCGGGCAATCTGCAATCTGCAATCGACAATCTGCAATCAGAAGGTCGCCCAGCCCCGGGTTGCCGTCGCGCGGAATCTTCAGCGCCTCGGCCACCAGGGTCAACTGCTGCTCGGCGGGCGGGGCCGAGCCGAGCACGTGCAGGCTATCGGTGATCATGGTCTGCTCGATCTCGCGCAGGTAGGCGTAGGCCCGCGAGGCAAAGTCGGCGAAGGGCTCGCCGGGCGTGCGGGCCAGGTCGGCGTCGAGGTTGAGCAGGGCGATCTTGGCCAGGATGGCGTCCTCGGTGTCTGCGGACACCTCGCCCCCGCGCGACTCGCGGTACTCCTCCAGCAGATCCTTCAGCCCCTGGAGCTCTTTGTAGAGCCCGGCCCGGCCATAGGGCGGGATGGCGTGGCCGACAATCGTGGCGTAGCCCCGGCGCTTAGCGATGTTGGCCTCAGCCGGGTTATTGATCGGGTAGACATAGAAGTGCGGCACCTCGCCCAGCAGCACATCAGGCCAGCAGTCAGCCGTCATACCCATCTGCACGCCGGGCATCCACTCGACGGTGCCGTGCATGCCCAGGTGGATAAGCGCGTCGGCGGCGAAGTCCTGGCTGATCCACTTGTAGAAGAGCGCGTACTGGTGGTGTGGCGTGTTCTCCTTATCGAACAGCAGCCGCATCGGGTCGCCGGGCATGCCGATCATCGGCTGGACGCCCACATACACATTGCCGAGCTGCATGCCGCCCAGGCGCACCGCGTCGCGCCCGACGGGCGCAATATCGCCGGGGAAGGTACCCCAGCGCTCGTTGATCCGCTCCTGCTGGCGCGGCGTCATCTGGCGGTAGAAGCTCTCGCGGCCCGCCGTGACCGCCGCCGGGATAGGCGGGTGGCCTGGGGGCAGATCGGGCACCTCATCGCGGATCGAGCCCTTGATACAACTCGCCATCGCCGCCGGGTCGCGCGGGTAGTCGCCCACGCTATAGCCCTCGGCCTTCAGCCGGTCGAGCAGCGCGATCAGGCTGGCCGGCACATCGAGCAGGGCGGCGGTGGCCGTATTGCCCTGGCCGGGCGGGTAGTTATAGACAACGACGGCGACCTTCTTCTGGCTGTTGGGGGTGTGGCGCAGCTTGACGAGGCCGCTGGTGATCGCCGTGAGGCGCTGAAGCCGGTCGGGCACGGTGGAGATCTCGCTGCCCTTCATGCCGCCGAGCACCACCGGGGCGATCGCGCCGTCCATCTCGGGCAGCGAGTAGAGCATGGTGGCCTGAAGCGGGCCGACCCCGTGCTCGCGCCAGTGATCCTCATCCTGCACAAACAGCGGCGCGGCAACGATATAGGGCGTGTCGAGATTACTGAGCAGCTCGCGGGCGATGTTGGTGGTCAGCCCGGCCTTCGTGCTGCCAGCGGGGCCACCCACCAGCGGGAAGCCCATCGTGCTGATCAGCGCATCGACCTTCATGTGGCTGAGCCACTCACGCACCACAATATGGCTCTCGATGCCCATCACAAAGATCGGCACCACCCGCAGTCCGCCAGCCTCCAGGGCGCGCACCACATCGTCATGGTAGCGGGTGCCGGTGAGGATATGGGCGCGGAAGGAGAGCACCGCCACGGAGCCGAGCGGGGCGCTGAGCTTCGCGCCCTTCGCGCCCTTCGCGCCCTTCGTGGCCTTGCTGCGCTCCTTCTCCCACTTCAGGAACTCATCGGGCTTAGCAAAGAACTTCGGGGCATCGGGATGGGCAAAGCCCATGTTCGGCATCTCGACGGGCGCAGCGACGTGCAGCTTCGTGTGGCCGCAGTACTCGCGCATGATCAGCTTGAACATGTTCGCCGCGTTTGGCACACTGCGGTTATTCCAGTAGGTGCTGACATTCGTCCAGTTGCGGAAATCGTTCAGGCGCTTGCCAGGCAGGAAGTTCAGCAGCTTACTGGTGATCTTCTGCATCTTCACATAGCCGTAGAGTGCATCCTCCTCACGGCCACCCACCAGCAGGCGGGCCACATTCTGCACCGGCTTAGGCATGCCGCCGCCCTTGAAGCCGTAGTTGCCCACCTTCGTCAGCCGCATCACCTCGGGCAGCCCCTCGAAGGAGAAGACCACCGGCGGGTCGTGGCGCTCGACAATCGACAAGAGCCACTCGGATGTCTCAGTCAGGGTGACGAGCGAGGTGATCAGGCAGGAGCAGCGCGCAATCGCCGACTCAACCTCAGCCGGGCGCCGCTCGATATCGTGATCCTCGAAGAGGCTCAGGCGAAACCCTGGAACCTCCTTGCGCACCTCAGCCTCGGCGTCAGTAAAGAACCCCTGGCTGTAGCGCTGCATGCCGAGCAGCAGCACAAACTCGGTGACCTGAGCCATTGCACCCTCGCTGGTGTTTCAATACATCTAGTTGGAGATAGTTCTATGTGTATAGTATCGCAATGTGACGTAAACATACAAGCTGTGCATTTGAAGAACAGGGCTAGTGCAAAGTCCTGGGACTTCGCCCCAGATCCGGTTTTTTGTTGGGTTTGGGCGGCTTCGCCGCCCAAACCCAACAAAAAAAATGCTGCGGGGCGGCGAAGCCGCCCCCGCACCCCCACCGGGAGGTGACGTTGCATCAGCCCTGAGACGATCATGCAGGGATGACGAGCAGCTCGCGGCTCATGTTCGTCAGGCTGCGCGCGCCGTCGGCGGTGATCACCATATCGTCCTCGATCCGCACGCCGATCCTGCCGGGGATGTAGATGCCCGGCTCGATGGTGAAGGTGGTGCCGGGGACCAGAGGCGCATCGCTGCCGGCCACAATATTGGGCAGCTCGTGGACCTCCATGCCGATGCCGTGGCCGGTGCGGTGGATGAAGTACGCGCCGTAGCCGCCCGCCTCGATCACCTGGCGCGCGGCGGCGTCGATCTCGCTGCCGCTGGCCTCGGGGCGGGCCGCCGCCTTGCCAGCCTCGTTGGCCCGCCGCACCAGATCGTACACTGCGCGGGCCTCTGCGTCGGGCTCGCCCAAGGCCACCGTACGGGTGGTGTCGGAGATATAGCCCCGGTAGCGAGCCCCACAGTCGATGGTGATCAGGTCGCCAGAGACAAAAGCCCGGTCGCTATTGCTATGGTGCGGGTTAGCCCCGTTCGGCCCCGAGGCGACGATATTCTCAAAGCTCTCGCCCTCGCCCCCGGCGGCAACGATCTCCTCGCTGACGATCTTCGAGAGCTGGCGCTCAGTCATGCCCACCCGGATCTGGCCGATGGCGCGGGCCAGCCCCGCCTCCACGATCCGCGCGGCCTGCTCCATAATCGCCAGCTCATCCGCATCCTTGGCCATGCGCAGCTCGGCCAGCAGGTCGGTAGCGTCGGCAACCTCTATGCCGGGCATCGCCGCCTCTAGCCCGCGCAGCTCCATCACCCGCAGGGCGGTGTACTCGACGCCCAGGGGCATCCCGCGCAGCGCTGGGCCGAGGGCCGCCTCCATGGCCGCGCGGGCCGCCTCGACCGGGCCATCAGCGTCGGCCCAGGGGAAGTAGCGCATCGGGATCGAGCTGCTTGCCTCGGCGCGGGTGCGCTCCAGCGCGGGGATGATAAAGCAGGGCTGGCTGCCATCGGCCGGGAAGATCGCCAGGGTCAGCCGCTTGCCGTGGTGGAAGGTCAGTCCAGTCAGGTAGGTCAGGTTCGCATCGGGCATCAGGGCCAGCCCGGCCATACCCCGCCCGTGCAGCGCCGCCGTCACACGATCAAGTCGGGATGTCTCCATTGAGAGATCTCCTTCATAAAATAGGGCGTGGTATCTACGCCCGGTTATGGTCGCCAGTCATCACCACAAACACCCCGAGGGCGCTGGCGCTCATGAGCGCCATGGTCAGGCCGAGCGGCAGGGCGCTGGCGGTGCCGAAGGCACTGACCAGCGGGCTTACCCCCGCGCCGATGACAAACTGGAGTACACCCATCAGCCCCGAGGCGCTGCCCAGCACATCCTGCGGCTGCTCGGCGAGGCCCAGGGCGGTGGCATTCGGCCCGATGAATCCGATGCTGGAGACCGCCAGGAAGAAGGCCGGCAGCACGCCGATCAGGCCGACCCCGGCGAGCACGGCCCCGATCAACAGCAGTCCCCCGATCAGGCTACCCACGATCCCCAGCGCCATCAGCCGACGCGGCGCGACCCGGCCAACCAGCCGCGCGCTCACCTGGCTGGCCGCCACGATCCCCACCGCATTCGTCGCAAAAATCAGGCTGAAGCCCTGCGGCGACACCCCGTAGATCTCCTGGATCACAAAGGGCGAGCCGGAGATGTAGGCGAACATCGCGGCGAAGGCTAGGCCCGAGGCCACCGCGTAGCCGACGAAGTGGCGGTCCCCGAGCAGTAGTCGGAAGGCCGCCAGCGTCGCCCGCAGGCCACCTGTCCGCCGTCGCTCCGCCGGCAGCGACTCGCTGAGGCCCAGGGCGGAGGCGGCCAGCAGGATGAGCCCGATCCCCGCAAGCACCAGGAACACCCCGCGCCACGATGTGATCTTGAGCAGCAGCCCGCCGAAGACCGGCGCGAGGATCGGTGCCATCCCGCTGATCATCATCGTCATGGCGAAAAAGCGCGCCACATCCGCGCCGCTGTAGCGGTCGCGCACAATCGCCCGCGCGATCACGATCCCGGCCGCCCCCGCCAGCCCCTGGAGGAAGCGCAGGCCGATCAGGGCCGGCACGCTGGGGGCGATGGCGCAGAGACCCGAGGCTAGGATGTAGGCGATCAGGCCGATCAGCAGCGGGCGGCGGCGGCCCAGGCTATCGCTCAGCGGCCCCGCCACCACCTGGCCGCCAGCCAGCCCGAGCAGACAGGCGCTCAGCGTCAGCTGCACCTGCCAGGCCGCGCCGCCGAGGTCATCGGTGAGCGCCGGCAGCCCCGGCAGGTACATGTCGATCGAGAGCGGGCCGAAGGCCGAGAGCGCGCCGATGATCACGATCAGCCCCAGCGGGCGGGCGATTGTTGCCGCTGGGAGCGATGACACCTCGGACCTGGTCATATATCTCACCTGCCAGCGGGTTTTGGGCAAGTGCGCCACCCCCGCCTTACAATAGTTGCAATACCGCAGAAGTAACCCTGTCACCCATGTCACGCTGAGCGCAGCGAAGCGTCCCGGCCGGGATTCTTCGCTGCGCTCAGAATGACAGAACACTTCACAGGGTTACTTCTGCGGTATTGCCAATAGTTGTCGTGTTTGAGCAACGCGGTCGCCCAAACACGACAGCCAAGCGGAGTCTTGAGGGTATTGTACCGTAACCGCCACTCGTATCACCAGCGGTATCGTGGTTTCGGAACTGCACCCGCCGGTCCGCCATCGCCCTCACAGGATCGGTACCTGCCAGAAGCCTCCCCCGATCAGCGTGATCTGCCCCCTATGATCTCGACATTAAGCGCGCCGGTATTATCGCCAAATTCAGTGTCGTTGATCCCAAGCTGTAATTGTCCCGCTGCCGTAGATACGATTGTGGCATCGTTGCCGATGTAGATTGGTGCGCCGTCGCCGATACGGGCGATCAAGGCACCTTTCGCCACATCCGGGATCGGCTCGACACACTGAGAGGCTGGGATGATATGTGCGCAGATATAGCCGAGATCTCCCCGACCGTCGGTCGGCGCGATATGGCCCGTCCAATAGGTCCATAGGCCAGAGCGATACACTATCTGAATTTGATCGCCCGGCTGTACGTCGTAGCCGGTGCCGTTCCAGCCTGCGTTTGCCTGAACCGTTACGCTAGTGACGGGTATAACGATGGGCGGCAGCGTCGCCGTGGGCGGCGGCGGCAGCGTCGCCGTGGGCGGCGGCGGCAGCGTCGCCGTGGGCGGCGGCGGCAGCGTCGCCGATGGAACGACGGTGGTGGCAGTCACAGTAACAGGAGGGCTGCCCAGGCCAACCACGATCGTCACGTCACCCTGACACGGGACAAGCCGGGTGCCGCCAGCGGGGGTCTGGCGCAGCACCAAACCCTGAGCCACTCCAGAGTCATAGGCACTGCTATGCACACTGCGCAGGCCATTCCCGCTGATCAGACCATCTGCTGCCGCCACCGGCTCCCCCACAACATTGGGCACCAGGCATCCTGATTCCAGCACAACAGCTACGGCGGTCGGATCGGCAATCGTCGGAGTGGACGTGGGTGCCTCTATTGGAGTAAGCGTCGGCGTTTGGGCCTGGGCGGGAGAGAACAGCTGCAGCATCACCGCCAGCAACCCGACAAGGAGTATCACCGCCAGCAGAGTCGGGGCCAACCAGACCCCACGCCTTGTGGGTCGGGCCACCTGGGCGACTGGGGAAGAGAGCGGCTGAACCATCGGCTGGGTCGGGCCAGCAGGGAACACAATCCGCTGGGTAGGTTCAACCTTGAGCGCATGCGCTGGCTGTTTACCGTCACGAACATTGACCAGATCATCCCACATTTCACGCGGCCCGCGATAGCGTATGTTGAGGTCGTTCTGAACCGCTCTAGCGATGATCGCAGCCATCCATGCGCTGGCTGCGGGATTATACTGCCGCAGGCTCGGGTTCGATCCCTGGACAAGCAGCGGCTTATAATCCACACCCGTGAGCATCTCCCAGAGTACAATCCCCAACGCGTAGATGTCGGCCCGCACATCGAGGAGCGCCACCGCGTTACTCTGCTCGGGTGCCATATACAGGGGTGTGCCCGGGTGGCTCGCGCCCTGCCGAATAGTGGTGCGCGTCGAGTGTTGATCTTGAGCGATGCCGAAATCCCCGAGCTTAGCCGCAACGATCTCGGACTGCGGCCCGAGTTTGAGCATAATGTTGGACGGCTTCACATCACGGTGGATAATCTGGTGAGCCCAGGTAGCATCCAGTGCGATGCAGATGTCGATCGACACTTTGATTGCCTGCTGCTCGGTGAGTGGGCCGTATGCCTGAAGGTAATCGGCAAGTGAGCCACCGTCCGCATACTCACAGACCAGGTAGAGTTCTTTTGTCTGCTGATCTTCCTCGAGATGATAGACGGAGATGATGTTCGCATGCTGAACCTGAGCATGGATGCGCGACTCGCGCTCGAAGCGGTCGCGCGCGTTCGCAAACCCTGGGCTCGTCGGCAGGATCTCTTTTACCGCAACCTTGCGGTGGAGGTTATCTTCAGCATAATAGACTTGGCCAAACGCGCCCTTTCCGATGACCCGAACATGCCTGAAGCGGCTCGTCTGTACCAGATTACTTGTTGGAAATGGCATACGAAAACTCCCTGATCGCATGAGAGCGGGTCACAGAACATGCTCGCCCTTATCTCCCACACAGTCAAACACCTTCTTCTGCGTGTATAAACGTCCACCAGCAGCTATAGCGCATTCCATAGCAGCGCGAATCTAACCATCCCTGCTTCTAAGACGATCTCTTGACAGCGCGTATCTTTAGTACTAAAGTTTTCTCGTGAGCAACGAAGAAGCACAACCACGCTACCGCCGCAGCCTGCGCCGCCCCGGCCTATTGGCCTGGCTGCACATGCTACGGATCACCCGACGCGACCAGCGGGCCGCCGCGCGGCACCTGGCCGACTGGGATCTCTCCTACGCCCAGTTCGACGCCATCGCCCAGATCGGCGCGCAGGAGGGCATCAGCCAGCACGAGCTGGCCGAGCGCCTGCTGGTGACACAGGGCAACATCACCCAGCTGCTCGACAAGCTAGGGCGGCGCGGGCTAGTGCGGCGATGCCCCGAGGGCCGCACCAATCGGCTGGCGCTCACCCCCGAGGGCCGCGCACTCTTCAGTCAGGTGGTGCCGGCCCACGAGGACTGGCAGCAGTCCCGGCTCGACGCGCTCTCCGAGGAGGATCAGCGCACCCTGCTGCGCATCCTGGCCCAGCTTGATCGGGCGCAGCGCTAACCATATGGGCGGACCAGCGGCTCGCGCTGCTACGCCCCAAGAGGAGAACCCCGATGACCATCCTCGGCATCCACCATATCACCCTGGTGAGCGCGAACGCGCAGCACACCCTCGACTTCTACACGCGCGTGCTAGGCCAGCGCCTGGTTAAGCTAACGGTGAACTTCGACGACCCCGGTGCCTACCACCTCTACTTTGGCAACGAGCTAGGCCAGCCAGGCACGGCGATCACCTTCTTCGAGTGGTCACGCGCGATGCAGGGCCACCCCGGCATCGGTGGCACGCACCACTTCGCCCTGCGCGTGCCCGACGCCGACGCCCAGCTCAAGTGGAAGCGCCGCCTGACCGACCTGGGCTACGCGGTGGACGGGCCGTTCAACCACAATTACTTTCGCTCGATCCGCTTCCGCGACCCGGACGGCGTGATCATCGAGATCGCCACCGACGGCCCGGGCTGGACGGTCGATGAGGCACCTGAGGAGATCGGCACGGCATACCGCAACCCACAGGTCGACGCGGTGCTCCACGACCGCGACGAGGAGCTGATCAGGGCGCTGACCTGGCCCGAGCCGGTGCCGACGATCACGCCAGACATGGCCTTGCTTAGCGGCATGCACCACATCACCGCCATCGGCAGCGACATCGAGCGCACCAATACCTTTTTCGGCGACCTGCTGGGCATGCGCCGGGTGAAGATGACCAGCAACTTCGACGACCCCGGCTCGGCCCACTGGTACTGGGGCACGGGCGAGGGCGCGCCGGGCTCGATCATCACCTACTTCGAGCGCAAGGGCGAGCGGGTGAGAATGGGCGCCGGGCAGACCCACCACTTCGCCCTGGCCGTGCCCGACGAGGAAAGCCAGCTAGAGTGGCGCGAGAAGCTGCTCCAGGCGGGCCTACGGGTCAGCCCGGTGATGGACCGGATCTACTTTAAGAGCATCTACACCAACGACCCGGACGGCCACATCGTCGAGCTGGCCACGGTCGGCCCCGGCTTCACAGTGGACGAGCCCGCCGCAAGCCTGGGCGCGGCGCTCAAGCTGCCGCCCTGGCTAGAGCAGCACCGCCCGCAGATCACGACCGCCCTGTCGCCGGTGACGCTGGAGCCATGGCAGCGGCCATAACCTAAACGCTGGGTGTTGCCAACAACAACACTGCGCACGAGATCTCCCAGGTGCGCGCGATACTGCGGGACTGACCGCCCGCCTCAGCGCGCCGACTCGATCAGGCGTCTGATGCGCCGCCGGGCGACGGGGAGTGCGCGGCGGGTGAGCGGGGAGAGCGGTGCGCCCAGCGTAAACTGCTGGGCCGGGAGCGTGATCATCCAGGCGCGGGGCGCCCGGCCGTAGAGGGCATGCGCCAGCGCCAGGAGGGCCGCCGGGTCGCCGATATGCATGTCGAGCGAAGAGAGAGCCGTCGCCGGTCGCAGGGCGCGCAGGCGCACTCCGCCCCCGCCCACCCTCGCATCCACAAAGATCGCCAGGCCCGCCCGCGACAGCGGCTCGGCCAGCTCGGGGGTGAGCTGGTGGGCGGCGACGGCCCGCACGCCGGGGAGATCCCAGCGCGCCACCGTCGCCGCCACGCGCGCCCCGGCAGCGTCGTCCCCCCGGAGAGCGCTGCCGTAGCCAACTACCATAGCCGATAGCCGATAGCCGATAGCCGATAGCCGACGTACGGGCATTGCTTTCTCCCCAAGGCTAAGGTGTCTGGTCATTCTGAGCGCAGCGAAGAATCCCGACCGAGACGCTTCGCTGCGCTCAGCGTGACAGTAGGGGCGCGTCGCGACGCGCCCCTACGATCCGGCTATCGGCTATCGGCTATCGGCTATCGGCTATCATCACCGCGCCACCATATCGAGCAGCGCCCCATCGGCGGCGAACAGGCTCACCTCCAGCGGCATCTGGCCGACGGCGTGGGTCGAGCAGCTCAGGCAGGGGTCGAAGGCGCGGATGCCGGCCTCGACCCGGTTGAGCATGCCCTCGGCGATCTTGGGGCCGCGCACGAAGCGGCGGGCGATCTGGGCGACCGTGCGGTTCATGGCCAGGTTGTTCTGGCCGGTGGCGATGATCAGGTTCACGCTGGTGATCAGGCCGTGCTCGTCCACCTTGTAGTGGTGGAAGAGCGTGCCGCGCGGGGCCTCGCTTACGCCGACCGACTCCAGCCGGTTCACGCCAGCGTCGGCGCGCAGGCGCTTCGAACTGAGATCAGGGTCATCCAGCAGACGACCGATCCGCTCCAGGGCGCCCAGGATCTCCACCAGGCGGGCGTAGTGGTAGAGGAAGCTAGCCTTGATCGTCGCCCCGCCGCGCTGGCGCAGCTCGATCAGCTCGTCGTCGGCCTGGGGCGTGCCGAAGGAGCGGCAGACATTAATCCGGGCCAGCGGGCCGACCCGGTACATGCCGTCGGGGTAGCCGCGCGGCTTGTAGTAGGGGAACTTCAGGTAGCTCCAGGGCTCCACCGCCTCGCCGATAATCTCGGCGTAGCGCGCCGCCTCCACATGATCCTCTAGCACCGCCCCGGCTGAGTCGACCACGCGCAGCTTGCCGCCGTAGTGCTCCCATGAGCCATCATCGCCCACCAGGCCCAGGAAGAGGCTGTCGAATGCGCCGAAACTGGCCGCCTCGTCGGGGTACATGTCGAGCATCTTTTTGAAGTGGCCGATCGCGCCCCGGGCAGTGGAGAGCGCCTCGGGAAGCTTCACGCGGATGGCCATCCGCGACTCGTCAGAGAGGCCCGAGCGCACGCCCCCAGGCACCGACCATGCTGGGTGGATCTTGCGCCCGCCCAGGTGCTCAATGATCTCCTGGCCGAACTGGCGCAGCCGGATACCGCCACGGGCCAGCTCCGGGTGGGCCGCGATCAGGCCGAACACATTGCGCGCCGCCGGGTCGCTGTCAAAGCCCAGCAGCAGGTCCGGCCCGCTCAGGTGGAAGAAACTCAGGGCGTGGGACTGGACGATCTGGGCGAGGTTCATCAGGCGGCGCAGCTTATCGGCGGCGGGGGGGATGTCCACCGCCAGGATACCGTCGCCCGCCTTAGCCGATGCCATCAGGTGGCTCACCGGACAGATCCCGCAGATGCGCGCCGTAATCGCAGGCATCTCCCAGAAGGGCCGCCCCTCGCAGAAGCGCTCAAAGCCACGGAACTCGGTCACATGGAATCGGGCGTCGCTCACCTCGCCCGCATCATCCAGGTAGATACTTATTTTGGCGTGGCCCTCGATGCGGGTCACCGGGTCGATCACAATGCGCTGGCTCATCTTCTCTCTTCTCCTCATCACCTGCCGGTGGGGGTGTAGGGGCGGCTTCGCCGCCCCCACGTTATTTTTTGTTGGGTGCGGGCGGCGAAGCCGCCCGCACCCAACAAAAGCAGGTCTGGAGCACAGCCCCAGCGGGCGTGTCACCCAAACCGCAGCATATCGGAGCCCTCGGCGGCGGGCTCCCGCCCGGCAAGCAGCGCCTCCAGCATCGCACGGATGCGCGGGGCCGGCGGCGGGCAGCCCGGCAGGAAGTGGTCCACATGCACCACGGCGTGTACCGGGACGACCTTATCGAGCAGCACCGGCACGATCCCCGGCTCGGCCGGGATGATCCCGCGCGGGTCGCCGTGATCGACATAGATCTGCTGGAGGGTCAGCCCGGCCTCGCCAAGCGGGTTGCGCAGCGCGGTGACATTCCCCGTCACCGCGCAGTCGCCCAGCGAGACCAGGATCGTGCTGTTGGCGCGCACCCGGTGGATGATCTCCATATGCTCGTCGCTGGCGATCGCCCCCTCCACGAGGGCCAAGTCTACCCCCTCGGGGAATACCTTGATGTCGGCGATCGGGCTGTAGACCATATCGACGTGGGCGGCCAGGTCGATCAGCCACTCGTCCAGGTCGAGCAGCGACATATGGCAGCCCGAGCAGCCGCCCAGCCAGACGGTCGCGAGCCTAAGCTTTGGGGTATCGCTCATTGTGTCCTCATTACCCGCGCACCTTGCGCGACTCGACGATCAGGGCGATCCGGCCGGGGTCGTGCTCCATCTCGGCCACGGTGGCCCCGCGACTGAAGAGGGCGCCGGTGGGGCAGGCCAGCAGGCACTTGCCGCACGAGGTGCAGCTCTCGGACTCGCCCCAGGGCTGGTTCATATCGCTGATCACGCGGGCCGAGGTGCCGCGCCCGGAGACATCCCAGGTGTGCACGCCCTCAACCTCATCGCAGGCGCGCACGCAGCGGACGCAGAGCACGCAGCGGTTATGGTCGATGCCAAATCGCTCGTGGCTGATGTCCACCGCGCAGGTGGGCGCCAGGTACTCGTAGCGCACATGATCCATGCCCAGCGACACCGCCAAGTCCTGGAGCTCACAGTGGCCGCTGGCCACACACACCGCGCAGACGTGGCCGCGCTCGGCGAAGAGCAGCTCCACGATCTGGCGGCGGTAGGCATGCAGGCGATCCGTGTTGGTCTGAATTTCCATGCCCTCTGCCACGGCGGTGGTGCAGGCGGGCCGCAGCCGTCCGCCAACCTCCACCAGGCAAAGCCGACAGGCGCCCACGTCCGAGAGTCCATCGAGGTGGCAGAGGGTTGGGATGGCGACGCCGGCGTCGCGGGCGGCCTCCAGGATACTCTCGCCCTCGCGGGCGCTGACCATGGTGCCGTTGATCTTGAGTGTTTTAGCAGCCATATTTTTATAATGTTGAATGAATAATGTTGAATGTTGAATGCGGGCATTCAACATTCAACATTATTCATTCGGCACAAGTGCCGCATACTCCTCGGGGAAGTACCTAAGCGTGCTGATCACCGGGTTGGGTGCCGACTGGCCGAGCCCGCAGAGGCTGGTGTCGCGCACGAGCTGGCAGAGCTCCCTGAGCTGCTCAATGTCGGCGGGGGTGGCCTGGCCTGCGGTAATCTTGCCCAGCAGGCGGTGGATCTGCACGGTGCCCACGCGGCAGGGGATACACTTACCGCAGGACTCGTCCATGCAGAACTCCATGTAGAATTTGGCCAGCTCGACCATATTGGTCGACTCGTCCATCACCACCATGCCGCCGGAGCCCATGATCGAGCCGACCTTCGCCAGTGACTCGTAATCCACCGGGGTGTCGAAGAGGCTGGCCGGGATGCATCCGCCGGAGGGGCCGCCAGTCTGCACAGCCTTCACCTCGCCGCCATCCGCTGCGCCGCCGCCCAGCTCCTCCACGATCTCGCGCAGGGTCATCCCCATCGGTACCTCGATCAGGCCGGTGTTGCGGATCTTGCCGGTGAGGGCAAAGACCTTCGTGCCCTTGCTGGTCTCGGTGCCGATGTTGGCGTACCAGGCTGAGCCGCGCTCGACGATCGACGAGATATTGGCGAAGGTCTCGACGTTATTGATCAGGGTGGGCTTGCCCCAGAGGCCGCTCTCGGCGGGATAGGGCGGGCGGGGGCGGGGCTGGCCGCGCCGACCCTCGATGCTGGCGATCAGGGCCGTCTCCTCGCCGCAGACGAAGGCCCCCGCGCCGACGCGGATATCGACCCGGAAATCGAAGGCGCTGTCGAAGATCTGGCTGCCGAGCAGGCCAAGCTTCTTGGCCTGGTTGATCGCCTTCTGAAGGCGCTGGATGGCCAGCGGGTACTCGCCGCGCACATAGATGTAGCCCTGGTCGGCCCCCACGGCATACGCCGCGATGCTCATGCCCTCCAGCACCAGGTGCGGGTCGCTCTCCAGCACGCTGCGGTCCATGAAGGCGCCGGGGTCGCCCTCATCGCCGTTGCAGACAATATACTTGCGATCACCTCGGCTCTTGGCTACAGTAGACCACTTCAGGCCGGTGGGGTAGCCAGCGCCGCCGCGACCGCGCAGGCCGCTGCGGGTGATCTCATCGATCACCTCGGCCGGGGTCAGCTCATTGATCGCCCGATAGAGCGAGCGGTAGCCACCGGCAGCGATATACTCCTCGATCCGCTCAGGGTCGATCTTGCCGCCGTTCTTACGCACGATTGGGTACTGGCGGGCGAAGAAGGGGTGGTGCAGGTCGCCGCGCTCGGCCTCGCAGGTGCCGCCGTTGATCGCGGCCACAATGCCCGCTGCGTGATCAGGGCGCACATGCTCGTAGAGTACATCGCCCGGCTCAACTGTGACCATCGGGCCCTGGCCGCAGAAGCCCAGGCAGCCGACGCCGACAACCTCAACCTCGCTATCAAGGCCAGCCTCGGACACGGCCTCGTCCAGGCGGCGCTTGATCTCGAGGGCGTCGGACGCCTGACAGCCCGAGGATGTGCAGCAGTGGATGCGGATTCGCCGACTCCGCTCGCGCTCGCGGCGTGCGATCTGCTGAAGCTCTTGAAGATCCATATGGTGTTAATCCTCTGATGGGGTTGTCAGCAGTGCCGTGAGCCGCGCGGCGATATCCTCGGGCGTGGCGTGGCCGGCCACCACGCCATCGATGATGATCGCCGGGGCGATGCCGCAGGCGCCGAGGCAGCGGGCGCTGGCCAGTGAGAAGCGACCGTCGGCGGTAGTCTTCCCAACGCTCACGCCAGCGACATCCTCGGCGGCGGCCATCAGGTCGCCCGCGCCCCTGACATAGCAGGCGGTGCCGAGGCAGATTGTGCAGGTGTGCTCGCCCTGGGGGGCCAGCGAGAAGAAGTGGTAGAAGGTCGCCACGCCGTAGACGCGGCTGGGCGGCAGATGGAGGCTGCGCGCGATCAAGGTGAGCAGCGACGGCGACAGGAAGCCGTAGATCTCCTGGGCCTTATGCAGCACCTCGATCAGCGCGTCAGGCCGGTATTGATTACGCTTCATCGTCGCCTCAAGAATCTTGAGGCGGTTATCGCCAGCGCTGGCGGGCGTGCCCCGCGTCTGCGATGAGGCAGGGAGCGTAGACATGGTGGTGTGTACTCCGTTACTGTTGAACATAGACCGCAGCTATGGTAACACCTCGTTACGCCTGGGGCGAAAAGGTTTAGCCACCCCCTGTGAAGGTGGGGCTATTCTTCGTGAAAAAGATCCAGATCGGCAAGCGAATCCCCGCCCGCGCAAAAAAATTGGTACAATACTCTGCGTACCCAGCACATAGAGAGAGGACGCAATGACGCTCACGCATGGATTTACGCTCGTCCGAGACGAGCCGATCACCGAGATCAATACCAGGGCTCGCATCTATCGCCACGCGAAGACCGGCGCCGAGTTGCTTTCGCTCTCCAACGATGACGAGAATAAGTGCTTTGGCATTACCTTTCGCACCCCGCCCGAGGACTCGACCGGGGTTGCCCATATCCTTGAGCACTCGGTGCTCTGCGGCTCGCGCAAGTACCCGGTCAAGGAGCCCTTTGTCGAACTGCTCAAAAGCTCGCTGAAAACCTTCCTCAATGCCTTCACCTACCCAGATAAGACCTGCTACCCGGTGGCCTCCACCAACCTGCGCGACTTCTACAACCTGGTGGATGTCTACCTCGACTCTGTCTTCTTCCCCAGGATCACGCCCGAGATCCTCAAGCAGGAGGGCTGGCACTACGAACTGGAGCGGAAGGACGACCCGCTGATCTTCAAGGGCGTGGTCTTCAACGAGATGAAGGGCGCCTACTCGTCGCCCGATGGTATGCTCCACCGGGTGGCCCAGCAGTCGCTCTTCCCCGACACCACCTACGGCCACTCGTCTGGCGGCGACCCGAAGGCCATCCCCGACCTGAGCTACGCGCAGTTCAAGCAGTTCCACAGCACGCTCTATCACCCCTCGAACGCGCGGATCTTCTTCTATGGCGACGACCCAGAGGACGAGCGGCTGCGCCTGCTGGACGCCTACCTGAGCGAGTTTGACCCGATCACGCCGCCCTCCCAGATCGGCATACAGCAGCCCTTTGATGCCCCGCGCATCATCGAGCAGACCTACAGCTCTGATGATGACAGCGGCAAGAAGGCCATGGTCTCGCTGAACTGGCTGGTCGGCGCAGAGCAGGATGTCCGGCGCATCCTGGAGATCGACCTGCTGAGCTACATCCTGCTCGGCAACGCCGGGGCACCGCTGCGCAAGGCGCTGATCGACTCGGGCCTGGGCGAAGATCTGACCGGCAGCGGCTATAACGACGGCCTGCTCCAGCACACCTTCGCGGTCGGCATGAAGGGGATCGACCCGGCCGACGCCCAGAAGGTGGAAGATTTGATCATGGCGACCCTGGAGCAGCTGGCGAGCGAGGGGATCGACCAGGACACGATCGCCGCCGCGCTGAACACCTTCGAGTTCAGCCTGCGCGAGAACAACACCGGCTCATTCCCCCGTGGCCTCAGCCTGATGCTGCGCGCGCTCGGCACCTGGCTCTACGAGGGCGACCCGCTGGCGCCGCTGCGCTTTGAAGAGCCAATGGCGGCCGTTCGCGCCGCGATCGACGGCGGCGAGCGGATCTTCGAGGGGCTCATCCGCAGCACCCTGCTGGAGAACACCCACCGCACCCGCGTGCTGCTGCGGCCCGACCCGGCCCAGGCCGAGCGCGAGGCCGCCGAGGAGCGTGCCCGCCTCAACGCCGTCCGCGCCGCCATGAGCGACGCCGACCTGGAGGCGGTGATCGCTGAGACCCACGCCCTCAAAGAGATGCAGGAGCGGGCCGACTCGCCCGAGGAGCTGGCCAAGATTCCGACCCTCACCCTGGCCGACATCGAGCGCCAGGGCAAGAGCCTGCCCACCGCCGAGCACTCCCTAGGCGGCGTCGCTGTCCTCCACCACGACATCTTCACCAACGGGATCGTCTACCTGAACCTGGCCTTCGACCTGAAGACCCTGCCTGTCAGGCTGCTGCCCTATGTGCCGCTCTTCGGCCGCGCCCTCACCGAGATGGGCACCGAGGCCCAGGACTTTGTGAAGCTGCTCCAGCGCATCGGCCGCGACACGGGCGGCGTGGGCGCCGGGCCAAGCACAGCCACCACCGTTGGCGGCGGCGAGGCGATCGGCTACCTGATGGTCTCCGGCAAGTCGACCCTGGAGCAGGTCGGCGCGCTGCTCGGCATCATGCGCGACATTCTGCTGACGGTGAAGCTCGACAACCGCGAGCGCTTCAAGCAGATGGTGCTGCGCTCGAAGGCGGGGCGTGAGTCGAGCCTCATCCCAAGCGGGCACGGCTACGCCCGCCAGCGTCTGGCCGCGCGGCTCACCTCGGCCGAGTGGGTAGACGAGCAGATGGGCGGCATCGGCGGCCTGTTCTTCATCCGCGAGCTAGAGAAGCGGATTGACAGCGACTGGCCCGGCGTCCTGGCCGACCTTGAGGCTGTCCGTCGCCACCTCACCAATCGCAGCGGGATGCTGGTAAATGTGACTCTGGACGAGGCAGGCTACGCGGAGCTGGCCCCCCAGCTCGGCAGCTTTCTGTCCGAGCTGCCGATAGCGGCGTTCACGCCGGCCGTGTGGGGGCTCTCGCCGGACGGCCCCTTCGAGGGGCTGACCATCCCGGCCAAGGTGAACTACGTGGCCAAGGGGGCCAACCTCTACGATCTGGGAATTCGCCCAGGCGGCGCATCCTCGGTGGCCGTGAAGCTGCTCAACACCGCATGGCTCTGGGACAAGGTGCGCGTGCAGGGCGGGGCCTACGGCGGCTTCTGCGGATTCAACCGCAACACCGGCGTGTTCACTTACACCTCCTACCGCGACCCGAACCTGCTGGCGACTCTGGACATCTACGACCGCACGGGGGACTTCCTGCGCGGCCTGGCCCTGGACAGGGTGGCGCTAGAGCGGGCGATCATCGGCACGATCAGCGACATCGACAGCTACCAACTGCCCGACGCCAAGGGCAGCACGGCCATGTGGCGCTACCTGCTCGGGGCCACCGACGAATATCGCCAGGGGCTGCGCGAGGAGATCCTCGACGCTACCGAGGCCGATCTGAAGGCATTCGCCGACGCCGTGGACGCCGTGCGCGACCAGGGGGTCATCGCGGTGGTCGGCTCAGCCGAGGCGGTTGAGGCAGCGAACAAGGATCGCCCCGGCCTGTTGACGCCCATACGTGTGCTGTAACGTCCCTCGCCCCAAAAAAAGATCGCAATACCGCAGAAGTAACGCTGTGAGGCATCCTGTCATTCTGAGCGAAGCGAAGAATCCCAGCCGGGACCCTTCGCTTCGCTCAGGGTGACAGCGTTACTTCTGCGGTATTGCAAAAGATCATATATTTGGCTGAGATTGCCAGCAAAGCTGGCAATCTCAGCCAAATATATGTAGGTTTTTTAGGATCGTATGCCTCCCCAGCGAGATGCGCCCCACCCGACGGACCCGCTCGGCATGCCCGAGGGCCTGCTGGCCGCCGTGATCTGCGCGGGGCTGCTGATCGGCAGCTTCGCGGTGACAACTGCCTACACAACCATGCCCCCCGGCGAGCGCTGGGCGGCCCTGACGACCTTCAGCCTGCTGGCGGTGGCCTACACCCTGCCGGGCAGCGCGGCCCTGTACGACGCGCTTGGGCGCGCGGTGCGGCGGGACTGGCGGGCGCTGGCAACCCTCGCTGCCCTGGTGCCGACGCTCTACATGGCCTACAGCGTGGCCGTGGGGCGCTTCGAGCTGCTTGGGCTGATCTCGGCGGCGCTGTTCGCCGCCGTGCCCGCCGTGGCCATGCTGCGCGCCGCCGACTCACGTACGCCCACGGCCATCGACGCGGTGGGCATCGGCTACCTGTGGCTCTCGCTCCAGCTCGGGCTGCTCCCTGGGTTCGGACTGCCTGAGCAGGGGGCGATGGTCGGCTTCTTCCAGATGGTCGCGCCGCCACTGCTGCTGCTGCTGCTGGCCGCGCGCGGCTGGCCCGGCCTCGGCTACACATGGTTCCTCAGCGCGGCGGATCTGCGGGCAGCCCTGCTGGCCAGCGCCGCGCTGGTGGTGGTCGTCGGCGGGCTCGCCTGGGCGCTCGGGCTGATCGGCGCGCCTGCGGCCCTCCCCGGCGGCGCTGCCCTGCTTGGGGCCGCCCTGTCGGCCTACTTCTTCAGCGCCCTGCCCGCCGAGCTACTGCTGCGCGGCGTGGCCCAGAACGGGGCCGCCAGGGCACTGGCCGCGCGCGGCGTGGCCCGCGCCGAGCTGATCGGCCTGGCGACAGGAGTGGCCCTAACACTTGTGGGCGCGCTGATCAGCCCCGGCGGCGGCTGGCGGCTCGCCCTGGTCGAGGCTGTAGCCGCGCTGGGCTACGGCTGGGTCTACATGCGCACCGGCAAGACAACCGCCTCGGCGGTGCCGCATATGTTCGTCGCCCTGCTGCTGATGCTCTTCGCCAGCCTGTGATCTCAACAAACCTTGCCCTAACGTGAATCGGCGAAGCTGAGCGGAATGGTGAGCGCAGCGGCCAGCGACTCGCCCTGGCGCAGGCGGTAGATCGGCACACGCAGCTCGGCGACCCGGCGCAACGTCGGCTCGGGGTCGTACCAGCCGCCGAAGCTCTGTGGGTCCACGAAAAGCACGGCGGCGCGCACGCCCCGGTAGATATGCTGCTGGAGCGCGCCGATCCAGCGCTCGTCGATCGACGAGGTGATGATCAGCAGCGTGCAGTTGCGCCCGAAGCGCTGGCTCTCGGCAAGCAGCACCTCGGCCAGCGACTGCGAGCTGTGGGCGCGCAACACGGCCAGCGCCTCCAGGATCTTAAAGAGCTGGCGCGACTCGCGCTCGGCGGGGATGACCTCGCGGTGCTGCCCCCAGGCCACCAGGCCAACGATACGGTTCTGGGTGAGCAGGGTGCGGGCAAGCGAGGCCGCCGCCATCACCGCGTACTCCTCAGTGCTCTCCAGCACCTGGGCCGGGCCGCGCCGCTCGCTCGGCTGGCGGTTCCACCAGGGCGCCGCGTTGCGCTCGTCCTCCTCCGCGCGCGAGCGCCGCACGGCCCGCGTATCACGCACCACCGCCCGCTCCTGCATGTCCAGCACCAGATAGATATCGGCCGAGGGGTCGAGCTCAAACTCCTTAACCATCAGCTGGCCGATGCGCGCCGTGCTACGCCAGTGGATGCGGTTGAAGCTGTCGCCCGGCACATACTCGCGCACGGTGGCCACATTCGGCGTGACGTTGAACGTGCGTGCGCGGGTAGACTGTCCGCCGGGCAATTCGGCGCTGGGCAGCTTAAAGCTTGGCAGATCCACCATCTGCGGGTAGACAACGATCTCATTGGTGGAGGCCACCCGGCGCGAGAGCCGCACAATCCCGAAGGGGTCGCCGCTGATCAGGGTGGCCGGGCCGAGCCGGAAGCGCCCGCGCATAGTGCAGAGGGTGCGGGCGAGCCAGCGGCCGCGCTGGCGTCCGCCCAGGTAGGTAACGAAGCCCGCACCGTGCTGGGGCAGCTCCGACTCGTCGCGCAGCTCGATCCAGAGCTTAGGGATGCGCCAGCGGTTGCGGATGCTGATTCGCTCGCGGGCGAACTCGCCCACGTTGGCCCGCAGGGTCAGCGTCTCGCGCTCGACCAGCAGGCCGCGCAGGTTCAGCCAGGCCCACAGCACCGACAGCATGAGCAGCCCGAGCAGCAGGTAGCTCAGGTGGAAGAAGAGGCGTAGCCCGGTGCCCTGCGCCACCAGGAAGCACAGCCCGCTTAGCAGGAGGACGGTAATCGGTCTGAGCATAATGCCTGAATGCTGAATGCTGAATGCTGAACGCTGAATGCTGAATGCTGAATAGCCGCATTTCAACATGCAACATTCTCCCCCACCGCCCCCGGCGTGTCAAGAAAACCTCGTCGTGCTATACTCAGCGGGGAATGCCTAACCGCTGCCAGCCTTCAGGACGGGCTGGCCCTGATCGGGGGGCTCGCCTGATGATCTACCACATCGCTGCCCAGGCCGACTGGCAGGCCGCCCAGGCCGCCGGCCAGTACACAGCCGACAGCCTGGCCGCAGAGGGCTTCATCCACTGCTCGACACGGGCGCAGGTGATCGGTACCGCGGCGCGCTTCTTCGCCGGTCGCAGGGATCTGCTGCTGCTAGAGATCGAAACGGCCCGGCTCACATCCGAGCTGCGCTACGAGGAGGGCGAGCCGGGGGTGCTGTTCCCGCACGTCTACGGATCGATCAACCTCGACGCGGTCGTCGCCGCGTACTCCTTCGCCCCCGGCCCCGATGGGGCGTTCGCAATGCCTTAGAAGGCAATACCGCAGGAACACTGTCACCCTGCGCGTGCCTGGCCCGTAAACGGGCGGGCTACGGTGCTGCGAAGGCCGCCTGCGCGGCCTTCGTCAGAACAAGAGCCCGCGGCTTCAGCCGCCGGGCGACGCCACATTATGCCTCGCCGAGCGCGGCGACCACCTCAGCGCGGGGCACGGCGCGCTGACCGCCGCCGCGTAGATCCTTGATCACCACCTCGCCCCTCGCGATCTCGTCGGGGCCGAGCACGAGCGCGTAGGACACGCCTTTGCGGTCGGCATCTTTGAACTGCTTGCCCAGGCCGCCACTGTCAAGGCTGATCAGCGTGTTCACCCCACCAGCCCGCAGCTCACGGGCAAGCGCCAGGCTGTCCGCCATCTGCTCAGGGCCAAAGATCGTAACGTAGGCCACGGCGGTGGTGGCCGGGCGCGGGCCGATCTTCAGCTCCTCCATCACATCGTGGAGCCGGTCGATGCCGAAGGCCAGGCCGACGGTGGGGATGGGCCGACCGGCGAACTGGCCGACCAGCTCGTCGTAGCGGCCGCCCCCAAGCAGCGATCCCTCGGGCCAGTGGGGTGTGATTGCCTCGAAGACCAGGCCGGTGTAGTAGGAGAGGCCACGGGCTAGGCGCGGGGCGACCTTGTAGCGCTCGGGCGGCACGCCCATCTGGCCGAGGCCGTCGATGATCGCGCGCAGGTTCTCCAGCGCCGCCAGGGCGCGCTCGTCGCCAGCGAGCCGCTCGGAGAGCGCCGCAAGCACCTCGGCAGGCGGCCCCTCGATCTGCACCAGTGCCAGGATCTGAGCGGCCGACTCGGCGGAGACACCCCCGCGCAGCAGCTCATCGCGCACCCCATCGGCACCGATCTTGTCGAACTTATCGATCGCCCGGTAGACTCCGCCGGCCGACGCTTCATCCAGGCCGCTGGCCCTCGCCACGCCGCCGACGATCTGGCGGTGGTTGAGCATGGTGACGAAGTCGGGGAAGCCAAGGGCCGTCAGCGACTCGGTCAGCATGGCGACAATCTCGGCGTCGGCGAGGGGCGAGCTGCTGCCGACAATATCGGCGTCAGCCTGGTAGAACTCGCGGTAGCGCCCGCGGGCCGGTCGCTCGCCCCGGTAGCTCGGCCCGAGCGCGTAGCGCCGCCAGGGCAGGGTAATCTGCCCGGCATACTGGGCCACCACACGAGCCAGGGGCACCGTCTGATCATAGCGCAGGGCCAGCCGACGCCCGCCGTGGTCCTCGAAGCGGTAGATCAGGCTCTCATCGTCGCCGAGCTTACCCTCTAGCGCCTCGGCATACTCGATGATCGGCGTCTGAAGCGGCTCAAACCCGTGGCGCTCGCAGACCCCCGTGATGGTGGCGACGATGTGCTGGCGCAGCATCATCGCCGGGGGCAGGTGGTCGCGCATCCCCTTTATGTTTTGCACCTTAGCCATATCACTTGCTCCGTAAAAGGCCCGCACCCCAGATCGTGCAACCCATCATCACAGATTTCCACTCATCACCAGTGCCAGAACGACGACTCCGGCGATGATGCGATAGATGCCGAAGGAGACAAAGTTATTCCGTGAGACATAGCGCAGCAGCCAGCCGATGCTGAGCCAGCCGACGATCATCGCCACCACCGCCCCGAGGAGCAGGCGCCCCCAGTCGCCGGACTGGATCTTGTCGAGGCTGCCAAGCAGGTCAACCATTGTGGCCGCGCCGAGGGTCGGGATCGAGAGGTAGAACGAGAAGGCCGTCGCCGTGCGTCGGTCGAGGCCGGCCAACATGCCGCCGACGATAGACGAGCCAGAGCGCGAGGTGCCAGGGACAAGCGCGAAGACCTGGGCCACACCGATGCCGAGAGCCTGCCTCCAGCTAATCTGGCCTAGCTCGGCGGTGCGCGCGGGGCGATGCGGCAGCAGCTCGATTACCAGGAAGACGATCCCGCCCACGATCAGGGCACCGGCGATCATCTGCGGGCTGTCGAAAAGGTACTGCTTAATCAGCGAGCGAAAGGTGAGACCGATCACAGCGGCGGGCACAAACGCAACCGCCACCGCAATCCATAGCCTGCGGGCCGCCGCCGTCGCCTCTGCCGTAGTGCGGCCAAGCAGCGCGTTTGCCTGTCCGAAGAGATCCTGTGCGTAGAACGCGATCACCGCGATGACCGTGCCAAACTGGATGGCGATCTCAAACGTGCCACCGATGCTATTCTGAAACCCGATCAGGTCGGCCGCGATCAACAGGTGCGCGGTAGACGAGATCGGGAGAAACTCGGTCAGTCCCTGGACAACCCCAAGAACGACAACCTGCCACCAGCTTGGGTCAAAGGGAACCGTGATCCCGAGGCTGATAACAAGCAGGACGAGAACCCCGATCTGTATCGGCATCGGCAGTCGCGTGATCGTGTTGGCTGTCGTAGTGCGATTTTGCTGCATAGCGAGAGAGGACTCCTCTACTGAGAGTCGATCATCCGATTGTCATCAACACCCCACGCATAGGTATCCTCTGCGCGTTCTATAGTATGGGAGAGCCAGCATGGCGTGGCGTCACATCCTCGGCGCACGATTCCGCCGGGGGATTGCCTCTGGCCCCTGCCACCAGGGCACCTGAACGAGCGAACATGGCTCGGTAGGTAGACCCAACCGTCATCGCGGCGCGTGCTCACATGCCGAACTCAAGCCGTCGAATCAGGGCGGGCGGCAGACCACACTCCTGCATCTGACGCTGGGTTTTGGCGATATCGTAGGCCACGCGGTGGAAGCGGATGCTGTTGCTGGAGGTGTCGAGTATCGCGAACGCGGCGCGCGCGTCCTGGTCGCGGGGCTGGCCCACACTGCCGGGGTTGATGAAGAAGCGGGTAGCGCTGTTCAGCTCAACCGAGCGCCCGTTCTCGGGGATGAAGCGCTCGGCGTGCTCGCTCCCGTTGCGCATGCGGAAGCCGAGCTGGACGTGGGAGTGGCCGATGATGCAGACCTGGTTGGGGAAGAACTCGAAGTTGGCCACCGCCTGCTCGGGCATCAGCAGATACTCCCAGATCGGCTCGCGCGGGCTGCCGTGGGCCACGAGGAACTGCTTATCAACGTGGATGCTTGGCTGGAGTGGCTCAAGCCACGCGCGATTCTCCAGCGTTAGCTGGCTGCCGTTCCAGAGGTTGGCCTTGCGCGCATCAGGGTTGAAGTCGCGCAGGTCGATTTTGCCGAGTGAGGCCAGATCGTGATTGCCGGTGATAGCAATCTGCGCGTGCTTTCGCATCAGTTCGACACACTCGTTTGGCCGTGGCCCGTAGCCGATGGTATCACCGACGCACCAGAGGGCATTGAAATCGCCCGCCGCACTCAGCACCGCCTCCAGAGCCACCAGGTTTGCGTGGATGTCCGAAAGAAGCACAATCCGCATATGATCACGATCCGGTGGCTTTGACGCTGCAAGGGCCGAAGCCTATAATACTCCTGTCCGCAACTTTGCAGGAGCCCTGAAACATTATGGTCGAGCCATCAGGCCACTGTCCATACCTCGGCCTGAAACAGAATCAGGCGATCCGCTTTGCGTCGCCCACCCCCGAGCATCGCTGCTATGCAACAGGGCAAGCTCAGGATATCCCGGTCTACCCGATGGATTATCAGGAGCGGTATTGTCTCTCGGCGGGACATGCTCGGTGTCCATTATACACGGGCTCGGGGCAGCCTTCAACGCCGCCAGCCATCATTGGTGCCGCGTCTGCGGATTCCGCCGTGACATCGGGCGGTCTGCGCGGTTGGTTTGCCGCTCTCTCACCGCGTGATCGGGCGATCTACCTCGGCCTGCTGGCGCTTCTGGTCTTCATTGTCGGGATCTATATGGTCGCCGGCATGAATCTCCTGCGCGATAATGGCTTTATGGGTGGTAGCCCGGGAGATCCTGGTTCGCCTGTTGCAACGACGAGCACAAGTCGTCCCTTGGGCGATCTTGCCACGAGTACCCCGACGCTGACCGACACTAGCGTGCCGCCGACGCTGACCGACACCAGCGTGCCGCCGACGCTGACCGACACCAGCGTGCCGCCGACGCTGACCGACACCAGCGTGCCGCCGCCCCCGCCGACCCTGACCGATACCAGCGTGCCGCCGCCCCCGCCGACCCTGACGAACACTGCGTCCCCGCTGGCACCAATCGAGACTGAGACTCCGACGATTGAGCCGACGATTGAGCCGACGATTGAGCCGACCGCCGAGCCAACGACCGCCGAGCCGACGACCGCCGAGCCGACCGCCGCCGAGCCGACCGCCGAGCCGACGATTGAGTCGACCGCCGAGCCGCCACCAGGGACACCGACCCAGGTTCCAGAGCCAGCCAGGACTCCAGATCCACAGCCGCCGCCAGAAGGGCAACAAACCCAGCAGCGGCTCACCCTTTACTTCACCGATGCGACCGACACACTCTTTGTGTCGGTCGCTCGACTATCGACGGTCGTAGATAAGCAGGTAGCACTAGCTACGATCAACGATCTGATCGCAGGGCCGCAGCAGAGCGGCCTGAAGCGACTTATCCCCCCCGACGCACGCCTGATCACGGTGCGCCGCGATGGTGGCCGCTTGATCGCCAACTTCGACCGCCGCCCAGCATGGCCCGGCGACGACCGAGGGCTGTATGTGATCGCCCTCAGCCTGACCGAGCTGTCGGGGGTTCACGAGGTGCAGATCCAGGTGAATAGCACGGACATCGGGGTCGGCGGAGGCAGCGGCCCGATCGCGCGCAGGACGCTCAACCCCGACAATCCCTCGGGCCTGAGCGAGCGCTTCGATAGCGGCACCCGATTCCTGCCGCTCTACTTCCTTAGCAACGGGCTCTGGGTGCGCATCACCCGGCTCATCCCCCGCACCGACAATGTGGCCATGGCGACCCTCAACGCACTGCTGGATGGGCCAGGCAGCTATGGCGACCGGATCTATAGCGCCATCCCTTCGGGCACTCAGGCCCGAGGGCTGAATGGCGACGGACAGCGCGTGGTAGTCGATCTGACACAGCCCTTCCTGTCCGCCTTCAACAAGCAGGCCGCCGTCGATGCGATCGTCTACAGCCTGACTGAGCTGCGCGACTCGTCCGGCGCCCGGCTCTACACGCGGGTTGAGTTTCTGGTGGAAGGGCGCAAGCTCTCAGATTACTGGGGGGCGACATTCGACAGGCAGTTCACGCGGAAGGCGCTTAACCCAGAGTAGAGGGACAGGACATCTCGGTCAATTGCTACATTGGGCGGATGAAGAACAAGCTGTAGACCTGTTCGTGGGTGCGAGGCGATTCCGATCCCTTGCGAGATAACGCCGTTGCCAGTGGTACAATAGGCATAGCATCGACCTGTCGAAAAACGGTCATAGGGATCTAGGCGCGCCGAGATGCGCGGCCTATCCCCTGTAGCCTGTGCCCTGACCTAAGGAGACACGATGGTACCGAAGCACGCCCGGATGGCGTGGCGCACCCGGCTGCTTGAGGCAAGCCGCCTAGTGCTGGGAGCCTTTCAGCGGATCGTGCCAGGCGATTCGAGCCGCATGCTGATCCTGACCCTTGTGGCAGGCGCGCTCTGCGGACTGGCCGCCGTCGCCTTCCACTTCGCGATCCAGATCTCCGAGGGACTCTTCATCCGCCGCGCCCTCGACGCCGCCGCGCCCTACTGGATCTTCTGGACGCTCGTCACCCCCACCGTCGGTGGCCTGGTCTCCGGCGCGCTCCTGGCCTATGTGGTGCCCGACGCCCGCGGCAGCGGCATCCCACAGGTCAAGGTAGCCTATGTGGTGAAGGGCGGACAGGTGCCCTTCCGCACCGCCGTCGGCAAGTTCCTGATCGGCGCCATCCAGATCGGCACCGGCTCATCGCTCGGCCGCGAGGGGCCGACGGTGCAGGTCTGCGCGGGCGTCACCAGCACCCTCGGTCGGATGATGGCGCTCTCGCGACAGAACCAGCGCCGCCTGCTGCCCGTCGGGGCCGCCGCCGGCATCGCCGCCGCCTTCAACGCGCCGATCGCCGCCGTCACCTTCGTGATCGAGGAGATCCTGGGCGACCTCGACCAGTCGGTGCTCTCGGGCATCATCGTGGCCGCCGCCGTGGCCGCCGTGATCGAGCGGGCCGCCCTCGGCGCCGACCCCGAGTTCGTCATCCCCTCGGGCTTCTCCTTCAACCACATCGAGACGGTGCTGTTCTACGGGTTGCTTGGCGTGCTGGCGGCCGGGGTCTCCATCCTCTTCTCCGACTCGCTGCTCTCGCTGCGGCGCTTCTTCCAGCGCCTGAAGGCGGTGCCGCTCTGGGTGCGCCCGGCGATTGGCGGCTTTGTCACCGGCGCCCTGGCGATTGTGGCAATCCTCATCTTTGGTGAGCGCGGCATCACCGGTGCCGGCTACGACACCCTCACCAAGGCGCTGAACGGCAACCTCACCACACAGGTGCTCCTGGCTATGTGCGGCCTAAAGCTACTCGCGACCGTCTTCTCCTACAGCAGCGGCGGGGCCGGCGGCATCTTCGCCCCGGCCCTCTTCATTGGCGGCATGCTCGGCGGCGTGGTCGGCCAGATCGACGTGGCGATCTTCCACCACGCGCCCAGCGAGGTAGGCGCCTTCGCCCTGGTCGGCATGGGCGCGGTCTTCGCCGGGATCATCCGCGCACCGATCACCTCGGTGCTGATCATCTTCGAGCTGACTGGCGGCTACAGCATGATCCTGCCGCTCATGATCGCCAATATGACGGCCTACGCCCTGGCCAGCCGCTGGCGACCGGTGCCGGTCTACGAGGCGCTGCTCGACCAGGACGGCATTCACCTGCCGCACCGCCAGGGGCCGGTGGCCCACGCACTAGAGAGCCTGCACGCCAGCGACGCCATGACCGGCGAGCCGATCACGCTCTCAGCCAACAGCACCCTTCGCGCCGCCATTAAGCGGGCCGTCCAGTATGGCTTCACGGCGTACCCCGTGCTTGAGCCCGACGGGAGCTTCCTGGGCGTGATCAGCATCGCCCGCCTGCGCCGCTTCGAGGCATCCGCTGGCGGAGACTCGCAGGTGCGCTCGGCGCTCAATGTTCGGCCAGCGCTCTTCCCAGACACCCGGCTCGTCACCGCCCTGGTGCTCATGCAGCAGTCGGACACCCGCCAGCTGGCGGTGGTGAACCGCGAGACGCCCAGCAAGCTGCTGGGCATCGTGGCGATGAGCGACATCCTGCGCGCCCAGTCGCGGGCGACCCTGGCGCTGACCAACAGCGACGCCGAGGCCACTGCCTCACTAAGCGAGGTGCGCGAGATGCTTAACCAGTACACCAGCAACGAGGCCGCCGCCGCTGATATGCGCCGAAAGCCGCCCGCGCCGACACGCCCGCCCGAGGCGTGACATTCTCATATGACGCCATACGAGCCAGCCTAGCTGGCTCGTATGGCGTCATATGGTATAGACCGGAGGTTCTCTTGGAGGAGCGTCCCCAGCGTAGCTGGCTGCGGCTGATCCTGATCGGCGTGGCGCTAACGGCGGCCAACCTGGCGATCTACGCACTGCTGCCGCCCGCGCTGCTGGAGCGGCTGGGCGGCCTCGGCTACGTGGGCGCCTTCGCCTCGGCGGCGATGGCCAACGCCACGGTGCTCGTGCCGGTGCCCTACTACCCGCTGCTCATCCGCCTCGGGCAGACCTTCGACCCCTACGGGGTGACGGTGGCCGCCGCCGCCGGCTCGGTGATCGGCGAGCTGGTGGCCTACTACGTGGGGCGCGCAGGCACCGCCACGATCGCACGGACGCGCTTCTACGAGTGGGCGCACCGCCAGCTGAGCCACCCCTGGCGCGCGCCCCTGCTGCTCTTCGCCCTCTCGGCCCCGCCCAACCCCTTCTTCGATGTGGCCGGGCTGCTCGCCGGTGCCGTCGGCGTGCCCCTCTGGATCTACGTGATCGCTACCTTCCTCGGCAGGATCATCCGTATGGGCACGGTGATCCTGATCGGGTACGGGCTGCGGTAGGGGTGCCTTACCCGCAGAGGCTGCGGATCGCCGCCTCCACGTCGATCGGCTCGCCGCCGGACTGCAGCCAGGCAAGGAACTCCACGTTGCCCGCCGGGCCGAGCAGCGGCGAGCGGGTCAGCCCCTTCGGCGTTAGCCCGAGCGCCGCCGCCGCAGCCAGAGCCTCGCGCAGCACCGCCCGGTGAACCGCCGGGTCGCGCACGACCCCGCCCTTGCCCACCTGCCCCGGCCCGGCCTCGAACTGCGGCTTGATCAGCGGCACCACCCATGCGTCAGGGGTGACAAGGCGGCGCACCGCCGGCAGCACCAGCTTCAGCGAGATGAAGGACACATCGATCACTGCGCAGGCAGGAGTCAGGGGTCGGGAGTCGGGAGTCGGTGACGCTGCACCGACTCCCGACTCCTGACTCCCGACCCCTGGAAGCGACTCAAGGTGCCGGATGTTCGTCCGCTCCATCACCACCACGCGCCGGTCCTCGCGCAGGCGGTAGTCGAGGATGCCGTAGCCCACATCCACCGCGTAGACAAGGGCCGCGCCGCGCTGGAGTAGCACATCGGTAAATCCGCCGGTGGAGGCCCCGGCGTCGAGGGCGACCAGCCCCGCCGGGCTGAGGCCGAAGGCATCGAGGGCGTGGGCCAGCTTGTGGCCGCCCCGGCTGGCGTAGGGCAGCGCCGCCGTCACCTCCAGCGCAACCGCGTCATCCACCATGGTGCCAGCCTTGCCCGCCTGCTGGCCGTTCACCCGCACGCTCCCGGCGAGCAGCAGCGCCTGGGCCTTGCTGCGCGTCTCCGCCAGGCCACGGGTGACTATCAGTTGGTCAAGACGCACTTTCATACTGTTGAATGCTGAATGCTGAATGGCTTCGCACATTCAACATTCAGCATTAATCATTCGCGCGCCAGCCGCGCGATCTCGGCCTCCAGATCAGCGACCATCGTGACGAGCCATGGCGGCGGCGGGTTGTAGGGGTCGTTCAGCTTGACCCGCAGGCGGCGCAGCTCGCGGCGGCGGCCGGCCAGCTCGGCGGCCCGCGCGTCTGACAGGTCGGGCTCAGGCTCGACCGGCGGGTCGGGCTGCGCCGCTAGGTATTCCTCCAGCAGGCCGGTGAGCAGCGCGTCCAGGTTCTGCTCGGCCAGGCGCAGCAGCCCGTCCAGCTTGGCGCGCTGCACGTCTGTCAGGTAGACCCGCGTCGGGATGGTGAAGTAGCCTTCGTCCATATCCATACCTGTGGGGCCGTAGGGACGCAGCGCGCTGCGTCCTTACGGCCCCGCCTACCGCACCTTCTCCCGGAAGTACGCCTGTAGCTCGGTGATCGGCACGCGCTCCTGCTGCATGGTGTCGCGGTCGCGCACGGTGACGGTGCCGGAGAGGGCGGCGTCCTTGCCCTGGCCGATCGTGTCAAAGTCCACGGTGATGCAGTAAGGCGTGCCGATCTCGTCCTGGCGGCGGTAGAGCTTGCCGATCGCCCCGGTGTCGTCGTAGACCGTGCGCATATTGCCCTCGGCCTGGAGCGTCTTGCGGATCTGGCGGGCGGTGGACACGATCTCGGGGGCGTTCCGCTTGAGCGGGAAGACCGCCACCTTGATCGGGGCCAGAGCCGGCTTGAGGTGCAGCACCGTGCGGTACGACTCGTCGAGGGCCGGGTCGGCCTGGCCGCGCAGCTTCTTGCCCAGCTCGATGCTGGATGCGCCGGGCATGTCGAGCAGGCCAGGGATCTGGGCCATGCCCGCCGCCAGATCCTTGCCGATCAGCTCGGCCCGCTCCAGCATCGCGTCGCGCTGCTCGGAGGGCAGCTTCTCGCTGCGGCCCACGCTCTTCACAAAGGCGGCCAGCGCGTCGGCCACGGCCTGTGTACGCTCGGGCGTCACCGGCTTGATCTGCTGCTCGTCGTATGCCTCAGTGAGCAGCGCCAGCACCCCGCGATCCACCCCGGCCGACGGCTCGATCACGAAGGGCACCAGGTGGCGCTTGCTCTCCGGGTCGAAGTAGGTCAGCTTCGCAGTGCTATCCTCGTTGCGGCCAACCTTGGCGCTCAGGCCCAGGCTATCTTGCTCCTTGGAGTGCGAGCCGAGGTCGTAGTCGCTGCGTGAGGCGATCCCCTCCAGCTCCTCAAAGCCGATTGGGAAGCGGTACATCAGGTCGTAGGTGGCCTTCGAGTAGTGGGCCAGGTCGGCCTTGGGCACCGTGTAGACCTGTAGGTTATCGCTGCTCAGGCCGACGCTGCGCCACCAGGCCAGGCGGTCGTCCAGCCATCGCTGGTGCCACGCATCCTCGGTGCCGGGCATAACGAAGAACTCGATCTCCATCTGCTCGAACTCGCGCACGCGGAAGATGAAGTTGCGCGGGTTGATCTCGTTGCGGAATGCCTTGCCGATCTGGGCGATCCCGAAGGGCAGCTTGCGCGACGTGGTGGCCAGCACATTGGCGAAGTTCACAAAGATGCCTTGGGCCGTCTCGGGGCGCAGGTAGGCGAAGGAGGTGTCGTCAGCCACGGGGCCAACCTGGGTCTTGAACATCATGTTGAAGGGCCGGGGCTCGGTCAGATCCTTCGACCCGCAGTTGGGGCATGTGTCCTTGATATGGTCGGCCCGCCAGCGGCTGCGGCAGCTCCGACAGTCGACCAGCGGATCGGTGAAGGTCTCCTCGTGGCCGGAGTACTTCCAGGTGAGGCGGTTCATCAGGATGGCCGCGTCGAGGCCCTCCATATCATCGCGCTCGTAGACGTTGGCCCGCCACCAGGCGGCCTTGAGGTTATTCTTCAGCTCGACCCCGAGCGGCCCGAAGTCGTAGGTGCCCTGGAGCCCGCCGTAGATATCGCTGCCAGGGAAGATAAAGCCCCTACGTTTGCAGAGCGAGACAAGCTGATCCATTGTGACGGCTGGCATACGCACTCCTCAGGTGATGCCTGGGAAAACAAAAAAACCCAGGCGAAGCGAGTTCGCCTGGGGACGCACCGGGCCACAGCCCAGATGATGCGCGGTTCCACCCCAGTTAGCGGCACAACGACCGCTCACCTTCGTTCGGGCGCAGCAGCACGCCCAACATCAGCTCCCCGGCGCCCTTCCCTCAGCTCACGTCGCCGGGCTCACACCGCCCCCGGCTCGCTGTGGACGCTCCACGAGGTACTCCTCCGGATCATCGCTGGCAAGAGCATAGCACACCCCGGCGGGGGCGTCAATCGGCCTCACCCTCGGCCTCAACAAGCACATCAGCGTAGGCGCCGTTGCCCCGACCGTTGGCGGGGCGCTCGCGCGCGGCGGGCTGCTCGGGCATATGCGTATAGATCTGCGTGGTGGAGAGCGAGGCGTGGCCGAGGCGCTCCTGAACCTCGCGCAGCTCAGCGCCGCCGTCCAGCATATGGGCGGCGAAGGAGTGGCGCAGAGTATGGGGCGTCAGCTCGTGGAGGCCGACCTGGTCGGCGTAGCCCTTGAGGATGAGCCAGAAGCCCTGGCGGGTGAGCCGCTTGCCACGATGGTTGAGGAAGAGCGCGTCGCTCTCCTCGTCGGCGCTGCGGGCGATCTGGGTACGGGCGGCGTCGAGGTACTCCTCAATCGCGGTGGCGGCGGTCGGTGTGAGCGGCAGCACCCGCTCGCGGCCCGCCTTACCCATGCAGCGCACCGTCCCCGCATTGAGCGAGACATCAGCCGCGCAGAGCGCCACCAGTTCGCTCACCCGCATCCCGGTGGCGTAGAGCAGCTCCAGCATGGCCTTATCGCGCATACCCTCGGGGCTACTTGATCGCAGGGGCAGCTCCAGCAGCTCGTCCATCTGATGTTGGGAGATCGCCTTCGGCGGGTAGCGATCCACCTTCGGCGAGTCGATCTGGCTAGACGGGTCGCTCGCGATCAACTGCTGCGCCGCCAGGTAGCCAAAGAACGACTTCACGGCGGCGGTGCGCCGGGCCACCGTGCTGGCCGCGTAGCGCCGCTCGTGCAGAAAGAGCATAAAGGCCAACATATCATCGTGCGTGACAGCGTGCCAGCCAGCGAGGCTGCGCTCCTGCAGGAACGTGCAGAGCTGTTCGATGTCGGTGCGATAGGCGGCGGTGGTGTTGTCCGACATACGTCGCTCACCCGCCATATACGCCAGAAACTGTTCTACGTGCTCATGCATATCGTATCCCACCAGCTGTTTGGCCCCACGACAGGGCGCTGTGGATGTTTAGGAGGTTTCGATCTCAGGGCGTGAGGTAGGGCGTATGGTACCGCAAAGGATGGGCAGTGTCAACCGCTCTAGGGCGGCTGGCAGGGTGATCAAGCCGGTCTGAATCACACCTTCGGCAACAGGACGACCTCTATTGTAGCACTCAGCGCGCCAACTTAGGGAGGCTATTGGCACGATAAATAGGACTGTTGCAAAATCACGCGCCCGGCCCGTAAACGGGCGGGCTCTCATCTACGAAGGCCGCGCAGGCGGCCTTCGTCAAACAAGAGCCCGCGGTTTCAGCCGCCGGGCGACGCCGCACAGCGTGACTTTTACAGTATTGCGTATTGCCCTTAGCCCAGCGGACGCCAGAGCAGCGCCAGCACCACGGCGATCCCGGCCAGCAGCGCGCCGAGAGCAGTGAAGATCACGCTGACCTCGATCACCTCGTGGCGGGTGATCAGCGAGACCGGCAGGCCCGCGAAGACCTGCTGGAGCTCGCTGGAGCTCTCTGCCGCGTAGTACTCGCCGTCGGTGATCGCGGACACCTGCTTCAGGGTCTCCTCATCGATCCCCCGGCGAAATCCTCCGCCGCCGCCGCCGCCGAACCCGCCGCCGCCAAAGCTGGGCGGCTCATTGCCGATGATCTGCCGACCGCAGGGCGGTAGCGCTGAGCCGTTGGGCGTGCCGAAGCCGATCGTATACACCCGCACCCCCCGGTCGACCGCCTGCTGGGCCGCGTCCACCGGCTCCGGGCCAGAGTTGCTAGCCCCGTCGGTGAGCAGCACAATGATGGATGGGGCGTAGGCCCCCTGCGGCACCGGCGGCGGCGGCACATCGCCCGCCCGCACGTCGGTGCTCGGAGCCACGTTCGGGTCGATCTCGGCGATCGCGTCGATTGCGGACAGGATGCCGCTCCCGATCGCCGTGCGCCGCCCGGTCAGCAGGCTGCGGATCGCGGTGCGCAGCGCGTCCCGATCAGTCGTCGGCACCTGCACCACCTCGGCCAGGCCGGAGAAGGCCACCACGCCGATCTGGGTGCCGGGGCGCTGGCTATCGATAAACGAGAGCGCCGCCGCCTCTGCTGCCTCTAGCCGATTGGGCTCGATGTCGGTCGAGCACATGCTACGCGAGACATCGATCGAGAGGATGATCGTCGTCTGGCCGGTGGGCACGCTGACCACCGCCACCGGCCGCCCCAGGGCCAGCACGAGGCTGCCCACCCCGCAGAGCATCAGGCCGAAGGGCATATGCCGCCGCAGCTGCGACTGGCCGACCAGGGCCTCGCGCAGCAGCGACAGGCTGGAGTAGCGCACAGCATAGCGCCGCCGCCGCAGCGCCCAGATATACGCGCCAACCGCCACCGGCAGCAGCGCCAGCAAGATCAGCGATGTCGGCCAGAGCCAGTCCATAAGAACCTCCGTTGGCTTACGCCAACTCAGTGTTGAGTGTTGAACTCAACACTCAACACTCCTACGGCACCCGCCCGAACCAGATCAGCGACAGCGTCCCGCCGATGATCAGACAAAGCAGGCCCGCGCCCGCCAGCATCGCGGTGATCTCCATCGGCTCGGGGCGCACCACAAACTGTAGGTCTAGGCTGTCGTAGATCGCCTTCAGATCCTGCTGGCTCGCGGCGCTGAAGTAGCTACCCTCGCTGATCTGGGCGATCTCGCGCAGCATCGCCTCGTCTAGCTGCGTATGCACGCTGAATCCGTCCAGATTCAGGGTGGCCCCGGCCGAGCTGCCCACGCCCACGGTGTAGATCCTTACCCCCATATCGGCGGCGGCCTGCGCCACCTCGCGCGGGTCGGGCGACTCGTTATTCTCGCCGTCGGTGAGCAGCACAATCGCCGCCGAGCTGATCCGGCGCGGCGGGGCGGGCGTGGGCGTCAGGTTGCTGTACAGGCGCTCCGGCGGCGCGTCGTTCGCGGTGATCGCGGCCAGGGCGGCCAGAATACCCTGGCCGAGCGAGGTGCCGCGCTGGGGCTTCAGCCGACCAATCGCGCCCAGTACGGCCTCCCGGTCATCGGTCGGCGCCTGCGCGGCCAGGCCGCTATCGCTAAAGGCCACCACACCGACCCGGATCGTGCGCGGCTGGCGGTCGACAAAGTCAGTCGCCGCCGCCTGGGCCGCCTCCATGCGCGTCGGCTGGATGTCGTCGGCCGCCATGCTCCCCGATACGTCGAAGGCCAGGATCACCGTGCCCTCCTGGCGCGGCAGGCTCAGCTCCATCTGCGGGCGGGCCAGGCCGAAGAGCAGGATGGCCAGCCCGGCCAGAAACAGCGCAGGCGGGACGTGCCGCTGCCTGCCGACCTGTCGCCCCCCCGGCCCGCGCCACAGCCCCAGGTCGCCCAGCTGCGCCACCGCCCGCCGCCGCCGCCCCTCCAGACGCAGGTAGAGCCAGACGAGGAGCGGGATCGTCGCCAGCGAGAGCAGCATGATCGGCCAGATGAAGGTCATGCTTCCACCCCAAATACAGTTAGGTTGCCAGCGAAGCTGGCAATCTTAACCATATAAATCTTACCGTCGGCGGCGCTTCGTCGCGAAGCGCATGATCGCCCGCACCAGATCTTCGTCTGTCGAGAGGGATAGCGTGGCCACGCCAGCCTGGCGGAACGCCTCAGCCAGAGCCTCCTCGCGCCGCTGGGAGGCGTCGGCGAAGCGCCGACGAAACTTCTTATCGCGGGTGTCCACATAGAGCTGCTCGCCCGTCTCGGAGTCCTCCATCATAATCGGGCCGACATCGGGCAGCTCCAGCTCGCGCGGGTCCCAGAGGCGCACCGCGATCACCTCGTGGTGGCGGGCCAGCATGGTCAGCGGGCGCTCCCAGCCCGGCGCGCAGATGAAGTCGGAGACCACAAAGATCAGCGAGCGGCGCTTGACCGCGCCCAGCGCGGCGTTGAGCAGGGGCGCCAGGTCGGTGAGCGGGGCGCGCCCCATCTCCGGTCGGCGCAGCAGCTCGTTCAGCAGGCGCAGGGACTGGATGCGCCCGCCCTTCGGCGGAATGGTGCGCTCGATCTGGCTGCCGTAGAGCATGGCCCCCACCCGGTTGCCGTGGCGGGTGAGCAGCCGCGAGATCGCGGCCACAAAGTCGATCAGCACCGTGCGCTTGGGCCGCCGCGCCGTGCCGAACGCCACGGAGGGGCTCAGGTCAAGCAGCAGCCAGGCCGCCAGCTCGCGATCCTCGACATACTGGCGCACATAGGGCGCGTCCATGCGCGCCGTCACATTCCAGTCGATCGCCCGCACGTCATCCTCGGGCTGGTATTCGCGCAGGTCGGCGAAGTCCACCCCATAGCCGTAGAAGAGGCTGCGGTAGTCGCCCTGGAGCAGGCCATCCAGCCGACGGATGACATGCCAGTCGATCCGCTGGAGGATATGCTCAGGTGTGAGATCTGGCCCTCTGTCGCTCATGCAGCGGCACCTCCGGGGTGGGGATACGACCAAGGATATCGCCGAGCAGGTCGTCGGCGCTCACATTGTCAGAGAGCGCCTCGTAGGAGAGCACAAGTCGGTGGCGCATCACGTCGAGCGCCATGTCGCGCACATCCTGGGGCAGGGCGTAGGTTCGCCCGCGCACAAAGGCCAGGGCGCGGGCCGCCAGGATCATGTTGATCGAGGCGCGCGGGCTGGCCCCGAAGGTGATGTAGCGCGCCAGCTTCTCCAGCCCAACCGTCCTCGGGTCACGCGTGGCCGCCACCATCCGCACCGCATACTCGATCAGCGCCGGGTCCACATAGACCTGGGCGGCCTCGCGCTGGAGGTCGAGCAACTGCTCGGCGGAGAGCACCTGCTGGACGGACTGGAGCGGGGCGGTCATCCGCTCGACGATCACGAACTCCTCGGTGGTGCTGGGGTAGCCGACCAGCACCTTGAACATGAAGCGATCCACCTGGGCCTCGGGCAGCGGGTAGGTGCCCTCAGACTCAATCGGGTTCTGGGTGGCCAGCACCAGGAAGGGGTTCGGCACCGGGAAGGTCTCGCGGCCAATCGTCACCTGACGCTCCTGCATCACCTCCAGCAGGGCGCTCTGCACCTTGGCCGGGGCGCGGTTGATCTCGTCGGCCAGCAGCAGGTTGGTGAACACCGGGCCAAACGAGACGCTGAAGTCGCCAGTCTTCTGGCTGTACATACGCGTGCCGGTCAGGTCGGCCGGCACCAGGTCGGGGGTGAACTGGATGCGCCGGAACTCGCCGCCAATCGAGCCAGCCAGCGTCTTGATCGCCATCGTCTTGGCCAGGCCGGGCACACCCTCGACCAGGATGTGGCCACGGGCCAGCAGCGCCACAACCAGCCGCTCCAGCAGATGATCCTGGCCGACGATGATCTTCTTCACCTCGTACAGCACGCGCTCCATGGGCGTGCCGCCTTCGCGCGGGCTCTGGGTCATGTGAGGGCTCCTCTGGCCCTCACCCCCGCCGCTGGCGCGGCACCCCCTCTCCCGCATGCGGGAGAGGGGGCCGGGGGTGAGGGTCACAACCTAGTACTGCGGCAGGCCGGCGGCGCCGCCGGCCGTGTTGATCGGCACGGCGAAGCCGATCCCGATAAAGACATGCTGCTCGGTGGGGTTGACCAGGCCCGCGACGATCCCGATCACCTGGCCGTTACGGTTGAGCAGCGGGCCGCCCGAGTTGCCTGGGTTGATCGCGGCGTCTACCTGGATGAGCCCCTGGAGCCGCCGATCACTGTTGGGCATGGTGAAGGAGCGGTCGAAGCCGGAGATCACGCCCGCGCTCATCGAGCCGTAGAGGCCAAGCGGGTGGCCGACCACATAGGCATCGTCGCCGACGCGCATTGCGCCGGGGCTGCCCAGCGTGGCCGGGAAGATCTGCTCAGGCATCTGGGCTGCGGCCAGCACGGCGATGTCATTCTCGGGCTGGGCGGTGATCACCTGGGCCGGCGACTCGCTGCCGTCGGCGAAGGTGACGGTGATCGCGGACGCGCCATCGACAACGTGTAGGCTGGTCAGAATATCGCCCTTATCGTCGATCACCACGCCGGTGCCCAAGCCGCCCTCGTCGCCCGCGCCCTGAGTCTGGATGAGCACAAGCGAGGGCTGGATCACCTGGTAGACCAGCGAGGCGCGGGCGGGCTCAGGCGTGGCCGACGCCAGAGTCTGGGCGACCGTCTCGCTCACATCGCGGGCGGTCAGCGGCGGCGGGGCCGGGAAGATCGCGCCGTAGAGGATCATCGCCAGCAGGGCCGCGATCACCCCGAGGGCGAAGGGGGCCGCACCGCGCGCCCGTGCGCGCAGCGCGCGGATGCGCTGTCGCCACGGCCCTATGGGTGCCGCAGGTGGCTCGTGCATAGGCATGCTCGATCCTGATATGCGTATAACAGAATGGCTTAGAGATCACTATAGCATCATTTCTGCCCCGCGAGATAAGATTGCGCTGAGAGAAGTTGACAGACTTTTTACATGTCATATAATTATCGGTGCGAACTTGTCCGGGACGAAACAGGTCACACCCTCCCCCGCAAATCTCAACCTAACCCTAGAGTGTTTCGGCTGATGCGTGTCCAGTATGCACCGCCAGCCACCTGCGCCCCCACTCGCCCCACGGGCATCTATACCGCATACATACAGCAATAAACCTCCCATGAGATCAGCGGCCGAGGGCCGGTATCCGATCGCCGGATCACGCCCCCCTGGCCGCACATTCCGCCTATGCACGAGCTATCGATCGCTATGAGCTTGGTGCAGATCGCCGATGAGGCCGCCCGCAAGGCCGAGGCCACCAAGGTGACTGTGCTCTTCGTCCGTATCGGAGCCCTCTCGTCTGTCGCCCCCGACGCCCTGCGCTTCAGCTTCGACCTCGCCGCCGCCGGGACTCTGGTCGAGGGCGCCCGCCTGGAGATCGAGGAGCTGCCGGTGCGGGTCTTTTGCGAGCCATGCGGGGTCGAGTCCGACCTGCCCAACCCGCAGCTCTTCTGCTGCCCGATCTGCCAGCAGCCAACCGGTCGCCTCGTCCAGGGCCGCGAGCTGGAGCTGACATCCCTGGAGGCCATATGAGCGAGAGTCCCCGCCTGATCGATGTGCGCCAGAATGTGCTGAGCAAGAACGACCAGCTCGCCCAGGGGCTGCGGGCCCGCTTCGACGCCGCTGGCCTGTGTGTGCTGAACCTGCTCTCTAGCCCCGGCGCGGGCAAGACACGCCTGCTTGAGGAGACGCTGCGCCGCCTCGGCGAGCGCTACAAGGTGGCGGCCCTGGTGGGCGACCTGGCCACCGATAACGACGCCCGCCGCCTGGCCCGCAGCGGCGCTCGTGTGCGCCAGATCGAGACCGGCGGCCTCTGCCACCTGGAGGCTGACCTGATCGCCAGCCATTTAGAGGGCTGGGATCTGGCCGGGTTCGACTTCTTGTTCATCGAAAATGTGGGCAACCTGGTCTGCCCCACCAGCTACGACCTCGGCGAGCACGGGCGGGTGGTGCTAATGGCCGTCACCGAGGGCGAGGACAAGCCGCTCAAGTACCCCGGCACCTTCCAGTGGGCCAACCTCGTGCTGATCTCCAAGCTCGACATGGCCGAGGCGGCTGAGTTCGACGCCGCCGCCGCCCGCGCCAGCATCCAGTCCGTCCACCCCGACGCGACGATCATCGCCACCTCGGCCCGCACCGGCGCGGGCATGGGCGAGTGGCTGGCCTGGCTAGAGGCGCTACGCGCCGCATAAATAGCAATGCCGCCAGCCCGCGCAGGCGGGCTTTGCAGACGCTAGCCCGCGGCTTCAGCCGCCGGGCGATGCCGCACCGGGCGACTTCTGCATCCCAAAGGTAGCCTATGAAATACCTTGATGAGTACCGCGACCCCGAGCTGGCCCAGAGGCTCTTCGATGACATCCACCGCATCACCACCCGCCCCTGGGCGATCATGGAGGTCTGTGGCGGGCAGACCCACTCGATCATCCGCAACGGGATCGACCAGCTGCTGCCCGAGCAGATCGAGCTGATCCACGGCCCCGGCTGCCCGGTCTGCGTCACCCCCCTTGAGCTGATCGATAAGGCGCTGGCCATCGCCGCCCGCCCCGATGTCACCTTCTGCTCCTTCGGCGATATGCTGCGCGTGCCCGGCAGCAGCCAGGACCTGTTTAAGATCAAGAGCGAGGGCGGCGACATCCGCATCGTCTACTCGCCCCTCGACGCAGTGAAGATCGCCCAGCAGCGCCCCGAGCGCCAGGTGGTCTTCTTCGGCATTGGCTTCGAGACGACCGCGCCGGCCAACGCCATGGCCATCATCCAGGCCGAGCGCCTGGGCCTGACCAACTTCTCCATGCTGGTCTCGCACGTGCTCGTGCCGCCAGCGATCAGCGCGATCATGGAGTCCCCCGTCAGCCGGGTGCAGGGCTTCCTGGCGGCCGGCCACGTCTGTAGCGTGATGGGCACCCATCAGTACGGCCCGCTGGTCACCCAGTACCACGTACCGATCGTCGTCACCGGCTTCGAGCCGCTCGATGTGCTAGAGGGCATCCGCCGCACCGTGGCCCAGCTAGAGGCAGGCGAGGCAAGCCTGGACAACGCCTACGCCCGCGCGGTGACGGCCCAGGGCAACATCCCAGCCCAGAAGGTGCTCGCCGAAGTGTTCGAGGTGACGGATCGCACCTGGCGCGGGATCGGCATGATCCCACAGAGCGGCTGGCGCTTGAGCCCGCGCTACAAGCAGTTCGACGCCGAGGATCGCTTCAACGTCGGCCACATCCGCACCGAGGAGTCGGCCCTCTGCCGCAGCGGCGAGGTGCTCCAGGGCCTGATCAAGCCCAACCAGTGCCCGGCATTCGGCAAGCAGTGTACGCCCCGCATTCCCCTCGGTGCTACCATGGTCAGCAGCGAGGGTGCCTGCGCGGCGTATTACCAGTACGGGCGGTTTATCAGGGCCGAGGAGATCGGCGTGGCCTAATGTCATTTTATCTGGACCAGAGCGGCGAATCCGCTCTGGTCCAGATAAAAATATCGCGGGGGCGGCGAATCCGCCCCCGCACCCCCAATGAATACTGTCCTAGACTTCGAGGGCTGGGTCTGCCCCGCGCCCCTGCGCGACTACCCAAATATTGTGATGGGCCACGGCGGCGGCGGCAAGCTCTCGTCCGAGCTGGTCGAGAACCTGTTCCTGCCCGCCTTCCAGAGCGCCACCCTTGCGCAGCTCGGCGACTCGGCCGTGGTCGAGGCCGGCGGCGCGCGACTGGCCTTCTCCACCGACTCCTTTGTGGTGCGCCCGCTCTTCTTCCCCGGCGGCAATATCGGCGACCTGGCCGTCAACGGGACGGTCAACGACATCGCGATGAGCGGGGCGCAGCCGCTCTATATGAGCGCTGGCTTCATCCTTGAGGAGGGCATGCCGATCAACCGGCTGGCCGCGATCGCCCAGAGCATGGGCGCGGCCGCCCGCGCCGCCGGCGTAACACTCGTCACCGGCGACACCAAGGTGGTAGATCGCGGCCACGGCGACGGGGTCTACATCACCACCAGCGGCTTCGGCGTGGTGCCAGCCAGCCTGCGCATCGGCCCGTCCCAGGCCCGCCCCGGCGATGTGGTGATCATCAGCGGCGACATCGGCGTCCACGGCATGGCCATCCTCAGCGTGCGCGAGGGGCTAGAGTTTGGCGCGCCGCTTGAGACCGACTGCGCCCCGCTCAACGGCCTTGTGGCCGCCATGCTGGCCCGCACCCAGGCCATCCACACCCTGCGCGACCCGACCAGGGGCGGGGTGGCCTCGGCCCTCAACGAGATCGCCGCCGCCTCGCAGGTGGGCGTGCGGATCATCGAGCGAGACCTGCCAGTGCCCCAGGCGGTGCGCGCCGCCTGCGAGATCCTGGGGCTCGACCCGCTCTACGTGGCGAATGAGGGCAAGCTGCTGGCCTTCGTGGCCCGCGACGAGGCCGACTCGCTACTGGAAGCCATGCGCGCCCACCCCCTCGGTCGCGGGGCCGCCATCATCGGCGAGGCCACCGCCGAACACCCCGGCATGGTCGTGGCCCGCACCGGCATCGGCGGCACCCGCGTGGTAGACACCCAAGTCGGCGAGCAGCTCCCACGGATCTGTTAACGAATACCCATCTCGCAAAAGATCCGTACCCCCAACATCACGAAAGAGGGAGCAATGGAGCCCCACTGCAACAGAAAGGTGGATGAGAGCCGCCTGGTCGCGCTAGAGAAGCTGCGCGCCGATGCCTGGAAGCTGGCCCTGCTGGCCGAAGATGAAGCTGAGCTCGTGCAGCAACTGCTCGATACAGCTGGCCCGGTGCTGGGATGCGAAAGCATTGCCTATATGCCGTATGGCCAGCGCCGAGACAGCGTGGTCGTTCAACAGCAGTGGCGCGCCGACAGGCAAAGCATTGGGTTGGGGGAGATAGTGCCCGGCTGGATATTCACCCGCTACCTGGGGAAGCCGTATGCGCAGCTCTCGTTTGATCAAGCGCCATCCTGGCTGAAACCGGCGCTAAAACTCTTCGAGAACAAATATAGCCCCAGATCATCATTAGTCATCCCCTACGGCGACCCGCACCACCCCGAGGGGTACATTGCCCTTAACCACAACACCTCCTCCAAAACATACACCATTGAGGAGATTGGCGTTTGCATTGAACTGGCCGACATTATTCGGCTCCGGTCGAGCCAGTTACGCAAGCAGGCGGCGCTGCGGGAACAGCAAGAGCGCTTGGATCTGGCGCTGCTCGGAACAGACCTGGGCGTTTGGGACTGGGATGTGCAAACGGGCAAGATGCTCTTCAACCAGCACTGGGCCGGGATGTTGGGCTACACCCCGGCTGAAATTGAGCCGCATGTGCGCAGTTGGCAGAACCGCATCCACCCCGACGACGCTCCGACCGTCCAGGCTATGCTAGCCAACCATCTGCAAGGGCGCACCCCCACCACCTACCAGACAGAGCATCGTCTGCGATCCAAATGCGGGCAGTGGAAGTGGGTGTTAGATACTGGCAAAGTCGTTGCCTGCGATACACAGGGCAACCCCGTGCGCATGACCGGAACTCATCAGGATATTACGAACCGTAAAGAAGCCGAGGGGCTCTTACAGCTTCAGCGCGACTTAATCCTGGCGCTTGGTGCCACCAGCGATAGCAGCGAAGCCTTCAGGCAGGTCCTGGCAGCCGCCTTTCAGATCGAAGGGATCGATTGCGGCGGCGGATACCTGGTAGATATGCGCACCGGCGCACTGAACCTGATTGCGCATGAAGGCTTGTCGCCACAATTCATCGCCAATGCCACGCATTACCCGGCCGACGCGCCCGAGACCAAACTCATTATGGCCGGGCAACCGGTGTACAAAAGTTATCACGCCATTGCCCAGCCCGATAAGGAAAAGAATCGGGAGGGGTTACGCGCCCTGGCGGTGATACCCGTGTTGCACAACGGGCAGGTGATTGCCGCGCTAAACCTGTCTTCACACACGCAAGATGTGATTGCCCCAAACACCCGCTACGCCCTAGAGGTGATTGGTGCCCAGATTGGCGTCGTGATTGCCCGGATCAAGGCAGAGGCGGCCCGCCAGGAAAGCCTACAGAACCTGCAAACGCTCTTTGATACGGTGAGCGACTTTCTATTTATCCTTGACGCCGGGGGGGACATCGTCAACATCAACCCGGCGGTGCAACAGCGACTGGGCTACTCGGCGGAAGAGCTGCTGGGGATGAATGTCTTAGCGGTGCATCCGCCGGAGCGACGCGAGGAGGCCGGAAATATTGTCGCCGCGATGCTGGCAGGCGAACGCAGTTTCTGCCCGGTACCATTAGTCACTAAAACAGGCCAGTTCATTCCGGTTGAAACCAAAGTGGTGAAAGGACAATGGAGCGGTCAGCCCGGTTTATTTGGGCTCTCGCGCGATATCACCGAACGCCTGCAATCCGAAGCGGTGTTGCTAGAACGTGAGCAGCTATTGCATGCGCTGTTTAGTCAAGCGCTTGATGGCTTCTTCTTTATGATGCTGGATGAGCCGGTGCGCTGGGATGCCACGGTGGACAAGGATGCGGTGCTGGATTATGCCCTTAAGTGTCAGCGCATCACCCGGATCAACGCGGCTATGTTGGAGCAGTACGGGGCTACCGAAGAACAGTTTATCGGCAAAACGCCGGACGCTTTTTTTGCTCACGATAGAGCCCAGGGCCGGGCGACCTGGCGGCAGCTTTTCGACGATGGGCGGCTGCATATTGAAACAGATGAACGTAAGTTCGACGGCACCCGGATGTGGGTTGAAGGCGATTATGTCTGCTTATATGATTCGGAGGGACGGATCACCGGCCATTTTGGCATTCAGCGCGACGTCACCCAACGCAAACAGGCCGCAGTAGCCTTACAGGAAAGCTACCGCCAGCTAGAGACGACCCTTGCCGAACTCCGAACCACGCAGCAGCAATTGTTACAGCAAGAGCGGTTGGCTGCAGTGGGCCAGATCGCTGCCGGTATCGCCCACGACTTTAATAATATTCTGACGTGCATTCTCAGCTACACCGAACTCCTACAGCTGTCACCGGAGACGCCGGAAGCCCTGCAAGCCGACCTGGAAACAATCAAGGCATCGAGCCAGCGCGCCGCCCATCTGGTGCGTCAGCTATTAGATTTCAGCCGAAAGACGATCCGCCACCTCCAGCAGCTCAAGCTAGACACCTTTGCAAGAGAAACAGTCAGCTTCTTAGCGCGCGTCATCCCGGAGCATATTCAGATCACGCTGACAATCGCCCCCGGCGACTACCTGATTGAGGCCGACCCCACCCAGATGCAGCAAATTATCACCAACTTAGCGGTGAACGCCAGAGACGCCATGCCCAACGGCGGGGAGTTGCGCATTAGGCTGGCCCGGATTGTGTGTAAGGGCGATATCTATTGTGCAGTGTGCCATCAGCCTATCACCGGAGAATGGGTGCAGCTACACATAACCGATACAGGCAGCGGCATACCGACCGATATCTTACCCCGGATATTTGAGCCGTTCTTCACCACCAAAGATGTCGGCAAAGGGGTCGGGTTGGGGTTGTCGCAGGTGTACGGCATCGTGAAGCAGCAGCGGGGACACACCGCCGTGGAAAGCCGGGCGGGCAAAGGCACAACCTTTACCATCTACCTGCCCCCGTCAGCGGCGAAGGAGATGCCAGCGGCGACGGAGCCAACGCACATCACAAAGGGCCAAGGCGAGACGATACTGTTGGTCGAAGATGAGCCAAGCGTATTAGCGGTGACAACCGCCATGCTAAAACAGCTGGGATACCAGGTCCGTGTCGCCTCAAACGGATTGGAGGCCGTGGCTCAGTTTGACGTGTACCAGGATGAGGTGGCCCTCGTCCTATCGGACATGATGATGCCTGACATGGATGGGGCGGCGTTATTTCATCACCTGAAGGCAAAGACCCCCCAGATAAAAATGATCATCATGAGCGGCTATCCGCTAGGGGAGACGGGCGCAGCGCTCCTTCAACAGGGTGTGGTGGCCTGGTTTGAAAAGCCGATACCCTTTGGGCAACTGTCAGATACCGTGAGTAAGGCGTTATCAGGAAGAAAAGGGCGGTGGGGGTGAGGCGAGGGTTCAGGATGCTGGCAAAGACCGAGAGGTGGAGGCGTTGCCTCCACCTCTCGGTCATGAGATCACGCCCCGTGGGCGATCGCCGCCTCGATGATCTCCAGGCTCACCTCGGCGTCGCCACGGGCGCGGGCGGCCTGTTCGGCGGCCAGGCGTAGCGAGCGGCTCGCGCTGATCCGGGCCAGGAAGGGCACCTGCTCAATCGCCGCAGTCAGCCGATCCGTCGCCGCCACGCTCCACGCCATCGTCTCCGACGAGGCTGTCGATGCCGCCGCCGCTGCTGCCGCCGCAGGTGTGGGCGGCCCCCCCGGCCCCCGACTCCCGACTCCCGACTCCCGACTCACCAGCTCCACCGGCAGGAAGTTAAACACCATATCGTAGAAGCGGTTCACCAGCTCCTGCATAATGTTAGCCGCCCCGGCGTAGCCCATAAACGGCGTGCCCGTCGTGCGGCGCACCACCGGGCCGGGGAAGGTCGATGCGATAAAGTGGCTGCCCTTCGCGTTTGCCTCCGAGAGATAGATCTTCTCGTTGATGCTGCCAAACACGAAGGCCGGCGCCTTAGCGTGCAGCCGCTTGCGGATCTCGATATTGTCCGGCTCATCCTCACGCCGCGGCCGCCCCGAGCTCCAAGCGACCTTCATGCCCAGCTCCTCGCCCAGGAACTGTTTCAGCCCCTCCACATAGCTGCGCCCGCCCACAATCGCGCAGTCCACCGTGGCGAACCAGTCGCTCTGCGGCCCGCGCCAGAGGTCCCACACCGGTTGGAGCGTGGTCTTCTTCTCGCTGCTGATGAATGCCTCCACCTGCTCGGCAGGCGTGCCCAGCAGCTGCCCCAGCTCACGCAGAAACGTGGTGGTGCCGAAGACACCGAAGGGCGCGAAGAGGTAGGGCCGCCCAAGGGCCTGCGCCAGACCCTCGCCAAACTCGCGGTAGAGCACCACATTCACCGCCGCGTCGGCCAGCTGCGGCGTACCCGCGATGCTGCCCGCGTAGGGGTAGACCAGGTTCAGCTCGCCGCCCACCCCAGCCACCAGCCGCTTGATCTCGTGCAGGTCGGCCGGGGCGTTGAAGCAGCCCAGCGACGGCCCGATGATATTCACCCGGTTAGCCGCCTTCGGCGGCGCATCCGGCGTCACAAAAGGCTTGCCATACTCCTCCCAGGCAAAGAGCAGTGCCCGGTCGCGGCCCTGCCACTCATCCTGCTCCAGCGACTGGCTCCAGAAGAAGCGCGCCTCCGGGTCGAGCTGAGCGACATACTTGGTGTGATCAGCGCTGATCATCTCGCTCTCGGCGGTGCTGAGCACGATCAGACGCTTGCCATCGAGGGAGCCGAGCGAGCGCAGGTCGTCGATCGTGCGCTTAAGCGCTTTCGCCGTCCCGGTGATCACATCCTCCTCGCGGATCGAGGTCGGCGTAAGGTTCGCCATATGCGGCAGCGCGTCGGTATAGTCCGTCACCGCCATGCCCAACAGGTTATAGCAGCCGATCGGCGCGTCGCAGATAATATGCACGTCGGGGAAGCAGCCGAAGACCCAGCTGGCCCCCCAGTATGAACTGGTGTCCGAGATATCACGAATCAGTGTGATGGCCATATGCCCCTCCGGTGGGGGTGCGGGGGCGGCAAAGCCGCCCCCGCAATTCTTTTTGTCGCGGGCTTAGGCGGCGGAGCCGCCCAAGCCCGTGACAAAGCGAGGTCTGAGGCACAAGCCCCAGAAAAACATATTACTCGGCAAAAAAGTCAACCATCCGCTCGTAGAGCGGCTTCCGCGCAAGCAACTCGCGCACAAAGCTAAGCGAGGCGATCATGCCGCCGGCCAGGAAGAGCGGGCGCACGCTGAGCATGTTCGTATAGTAGACCGCAGGGATGCCCAACTCCTTGGCGTGAGCGGCCAAGGTCGTCGTGCCAATCACCAGGTCAAACGTCCAGTGCTCCATAGCCGCCTTATCGTCTTCGATCGCCTTGCGGTAGACCACCGCCTCACAGCCGTGGGACTTCAGCCATGCCTCATCGGCGGCGGTAAGCATGCTCTGGCCGATGCTGGTGCTCACATAGGGCACATGGGCGCCGCCCTCGATCAGCAGGCGCGCGTAGAGCATCTCATTGCCCTCATAGCCCGAGAGCATAATCGTCATACCCTTGAGCGGCTGCATAGACAGGAACCCGCGCGCGGCGGCCTCCTCCTCATTTGCCACCCGCTCGACGACATCATCGTCGATGTCCAGTGCCGCGCCGACCGCCCTGATCCAGGCCGCGCTACCCTCAACCCCGATCGGTGCCCCCGTCACCACGCCCACCCCGCGCTCGCGCAGCACCCCCACCGTCTCGCGGTAGAAGGGGTGCAGGGCGGCCACGGCAGATGCCTGCCCGGCCAGCTTCAGCTCGTTTACGTGGCGGCCGGGCAGGGTGGTGATCACCCGTGCGCCCATCTTGCGCAGCACCCCGTCGATAATCAGCGGGTCGGCCGGGAAGACCTCGCCAAGCAGGGCCAGGGTGCGCGGCTCCTGCACGCTCGTGCCATCCACAAAGCGGCGCATCACGGCGGCCAGGGCGATATCCTTGGCCTCGGGGTGCGAGTGGATAGCGTAGGCCGGCACGCGCACCAGCACCACCGGCTTGCCGTCCACCTCGGTGGGCAGCAGCTCCTCGGCCAGCCCGGCAGTCTCAGCCACACACAGCGAGATCACCGGGATGACGCTGACATTCTGCTCCTTGGCCGCCTCAGCGATCGCCGCGTTGGCCGCCTCCTGCACCTTGCCCGACGAAAGCTCGGCGGTGCCCAGCTGCGGGGCGATAATGCTCTTGCGCGCCGCGTAGAAGTGGGTTACAAACGTCAGCCCATAGAGACAGCCGGTGTCCGTCACCATCGCCGGCTGGGCACCCTCAATGCGGGACAGCACCCGCAGCGCGCCGAAAGCCGGGCACATGGTCTGCGGGTGAAGCTTGCATGCCCCCTCTTTGTAGGGCTCCTTCGCATCACCCGCGCCCGCCGGGCTCAGTGGAATTATCTCTGCCATGAAGCAGCTCCTCTGCTGCGCGTACGGCCATTCCACGCCAGCGCAAAGCCAGCTCGGGGCCGCCGCATCTATAGGTAGGTATCGGGAGGGTCGTACGGGCATTATACGACAATTCCGACGCCTCCGGGCAACTTTCACAGGCAAAAGCTTTTGAAAAGGGAGACAACAGCAGCTGTCCCCCGTGTCCTAAAGCGCGTACACGCCCCTGCGAAGCCTCAACAATCAGCACGTTCTATTCAGCAAGGCATAATCACAGAGCGGTTGCCGCAGCCCTAAGCGCTGTGCTATACTGAGGCCACTTTACAGATCGACAGAATGGAGAAGGTGTTGTGAGCGCCGAGCCATCAGCGCTGCTTGATGCCGCCCACGGGATTGTCGCCGAGCAGCTGGCTCGCCTACGCGAGCTTCACCAGTCGGCGCAGCAGCGCCATACCCACGTCGAGGCCGATCTGCGCCAGTCAGCGCGGATACTCGACGAGGCGAGCATGCAGCTGCGCTTCGCCGCCGAGCGCGGCCTGCCCACGGCGGCCAGCATGGCCGAGCGCGAGCGACAGCTGCGCGCCGACCACGAGACCCTCACGCGCGAGTACGAGAGCGGCCGACGCGCCCTGCGCCAGCTCGACCAGCTCATCCGCCAGATCGACATGAGTAGCGACACGCTCAGCGGCAGCGGCGAGGGCGACCCGAGCGACCCATGGGCGCAGGCGCTGCGCGCCCAGGCGATCATGGGCCGCGAAGAGGAGCGCTCGCGCCTAGCCCGCGAGGTTCACGACGGCCCGGCCCAGGTTCTTGCCAACGCCCTGATGGGCCTGGAGCACTGCCAGAACCTGCTCACCGCCCAGCGCTATGAGCGCCTGGCTGATATCCTCGGGCAGCTAGGCGGATCGGCCCGCGAGGGGCTGAGCGAGGTGCGCCGCTTCATCGCCGACCTACGGCCGGGCAAGCTTGACGAGCAGGGGCTCGCCGGCGCCCTCGCCGACTATATCCGCCGCTACCACGACACGGTCAGCGCCCAGGTCAGCTTCGACGCCGAGCCGCTGCCGCGCCTGCCCAATGAGACTGAGATCGTGCTCTACCGGATTGTCCAGGAGTCACTCCAAAACGCGCACAAGCACGCAAAGGGTGCGCCCGTCCATGTGACGCTCAGCACCCGCAGCGGCCAGCTCCAGCTCGTGATACGCGACGAGGGGCCGGGGTTCGACACCCGCGCCGCAGCCCGCCGGGCAGGCCGCGAGAGCTGGGGTCTGACAAGCATGCGTGAGCGGGCCGAGTTGGTGGGGGCAAGCTTCCTGGTGACAACCCGGCCCGGCCACGGGACAGAGGTGACGGTGAGCATGCCAATTACTCCGAGATGAGAAGGAAATACAATGGCACCAACTGCAAAAATTAAAGTCCTGATCATCGACGATCACCCGCTGTTCCGCCAGGGCATCCGCTGGAGCCTAGAGGACGCCGACGATATGGAGGTGGTGGGTGAGGCCGAGAACGGCCAGGAGGCGATCAAGCTCACCGAGAAGCTCAGCCCCGATGTGGTGCTGGTAGATATTAACCTGCCTGGGCTCAACGGCCTTGAGGTCGCCCGCGTGATCAAACGGCGCGACCCGCGCATCGGCATCATTGTGCTGAGCGTCTACGAGGACGACGACCAGCTCTTTCAGGCGATCAAGGTTGGCGCGGCCGCCTACTCATCAAAGGATGTCAACCCCGAGAAGCTGCTCTTCTACATCCGCAGCGTGTCCACCGGCCACTACCTGATCAACGACGCGGTGCTGGCAAAGCCAAATGTGGCCACCCGCGTGCTGCACCAGTTTCGCGAGTTGGCCGCCACCGAAGATGAGCAGACCAGCGCGCTCTTCGCGCCGCTCACCAGCCGCGAGATCGAGATCCTCGACTGCATCGCCCGCGGCCTCTCCAACAAGGAGATCGCCAATGAGCTGAACATCAGCGGCCAGACGGTGAAGAATCACATCACCTCGATCCTCTCGAAGCTCCAGGTGAACGACCGCACCATGGCGGTGATCTACGCGATCAAGAAGGGTTGGATACGTTACGGTTATCAAGATCCGCATGAGAAGCGCCAGGGCGAAACACCGTAATGTCATACTCCCATATATGCCATTGTAGATACACAACAGCCGTAAATTCATCACATAATTCAAACTCAAAACGCATATCATAACGATCTATGATTTCGCGTTGTAACTCGAAAGAGGCTGTTTCAAGGTGATCTCGTATCTCTGCTGCGTAGGATACAGCATCTTCTATGTAGCGTTGTGAGATCACCTTTTCGTCTAACTGCGCAAGTAACGGTATACGCCGCTTCTGTATATCTTCCAAGGATGTAGTTAGATCGTCACATTGCACCTGTAACGCTTGAATGGTGTGCGTGTTGGGGTTGCTGCGTGCATACTCACCTGCGATAGCACGCGAATAACCTTTGAGCATTGATTCTTTCTCTGCGCAGAGTGCATCTAACTCCAGCAATTGAGCTTCGATAGCGCGCCCTTGTGTGCGTTGCTTCTCTTGCCCTGTCTCTAACACTGCCCTTACTCTGTCAGGATGCGCAAGTAACTCTTTCACAACTTCCCACACAAGCGGATCGGTTGTATCAACACGCACGGGCATAAAGTCACACCCTGATTCTGTGTAAGTTTTATGCATGTATCTACGGTTACAGCGATAGTATGCTTTACCCGAAGATGCCATGTTACCAGACACCGATCCGCCACAGTGACGGCATTTAGAACGCGCTGTAAGCAAAAACTCATGCTTACTCGTTTTGCTCCTACCACCACCACGCGCATTATCTGTTAGTTTCTGTTGGACACGATACCATACCTCATCACTTACCAATGCTGGCACAGTGATAGGCATGGGATCTTTCCCCTTCTGTCTCATCTTGCGCCCGGTAGCATCCTCAACAACAACAGATCGATTAGCGTAATACACCCCACGATAGGTTGTATCAGTCAACATCTTATGTATAGTTGAAGGGTTCCATTCGCCCGGTTGACGCTTACGCTTCGGATTACGCACCCTATCCCCTGGTGTAGGAACACCGCGTAATAGCTCGCATATCTGTGAAACGGTATGCCCTTGCTCGTACCATGAAAAGATCCGCTGAACCGTTTGCGCCTCATCCTCTACAGTAACGAGATGTGCGTCTAACCGCTTACCTACGCGCTCATACCCGTAACATGCAAACCCGCTAACATAAGGGATAGACGCATCTGTATACGCCTTTTTCTTCTCCATTGCGGTTTGCTTGATCATCTGCCCCCAAAACCAGTTAAAATTATCCATCTGACGGCGCATAAACTGCCCCATCGGGGATGTAATGTCAACTTGCCCGCCCTCACTTACCACATGCAGCGTTACACCGCTTAGGCGCAACTCTTTACGGAAGATGTCACCATGCACAGGATCACGAGTATACCTATCACTGGAATAGACAATCAACGCGGTGATATGCTTTGCAGCAACTAACCCGCGTATCTCATCATAAAATTCTCGTGTGTTGGTATACCCTGACACCTGTTCCGCAAACCGATACGCATCAGGAACTTCGATACCATTCACAGACGCATAGTGTAGCATCTGTGCTGTTTGCTGTTGTAGCGAAATACCATGCGTCTGTTCCTCAGTAGACACACGAGCATATACCGCGCCTATTTGTGAGGTATTCATCGTGCTATTCCTTTGTGAATAACGATAATTCCGCGCTGTATCAGTTCAGCATTAGTCAGTAGCAGATACGTATACCACAGACTCACGAGAAGCAAAATGCTTAGGAGCGTGATCATTATGATCCGTTTCACACGTAAATAGACCTTGCGCATTCGCCATTTCCGTTCTATCCTTGCCAGACCCATGATGCACCTTCCATAGAAGTAGACCGTATACATTAGCCAAGGTAGCAATGACAACTGAATCTGTTAAATCTATCTCATCCCATGATGTTATTTTGTGTAAACCTTGCTTAATCGGCGTGCGCGGATATACTTTCTCCATAAATATCCTTTTCTTTTCAAGGCGGATGTATCATTTCATACACACTCTGAACAATATAAAACATATCCCCCGCGCTATTTGTGGGGAATGGCACATTAAGAAGTATCCAAATAGATAACGAACAAACAAAAACGCAGATACTAAAGGTTTTTATGCTCATTGCATAACCTCTATTTCTGCGCTTCCTGGTATCACAATCGTATCTCTCTGGCCCTTTAACCAGATACGATAGAGGGAAGTGAGATTACCCGCGTTTTCTACTCGTGTGATTGCCTTTCCTTTATAGAAACTCTGATAATCCGCCGGGTTTCCATAGCGATCAATGAACGTTGCCAGCGTAAACCGTAGTTTACCCATAGTGCTTACCTCACTATGTAATGTGTTTCTTTACGGTGAAACACAAAAACCCGCATTATAGCGGGCTAACGTGAGGTAAACTAGGCTGAAACGGTTTACAAAAAGATCGTGTACAATGTTTCAGCCGGGTATTGTGCTTACCTCACATTGCCCGGTTGCCTCTGTCACTACTTGCACTAGTGGCAGGGGCTTTAGTTGTTGTCTCTGATACCTTGCACGCACCAGGGACATACTCATTATAGCATTTCCACAAGGGGAAGTCAAAAGGTAGGATGCGCGTTTGTATGCCCCATGTATGTATTCGTATGCGCTTGTATTGCGCTTCTCATTCAAACATATTGACGTGTAATCAGTGTGTATTTAATGCGTATTAAAGCATTAGGACGCGCTATCTTCTGCGCGTAACTCATTGATACGTTTCCATGTCTTTGTCCTATCGCCGCCGACTATATCAAATACATCTGAATTATTCATACCCTTTGCAATGAGTTTGGTAATCAGTTTGTCTTTATCTTCTGGTGTATCGAGTTTGATAAGGGATGTTCCGGTATGCTCACTGGCAAGGAAGCGTGAAAAGAGGAATGTCATAAAGGTAAAGATAACGTGTAGCCAGAACCAATGAAACCCGCCGAACAAGGCCAGCGTAGCGAACACAGAACCTACCAGCGCAGTGACAACCGTTAGCCAGTTCCATGCACCTTGGTTCTTACTGAATGCGGTATAGGTTATGATGCCGTCTAATACGACCGCTGAAAAAACAGACATGATAGAACCAAACCAGAATGGGATCGTAGCTGGCATGGTGGTAATCATCCAAAAGCCGACGAATGATGAACTGGTGAAGCCAGCGCAGAGTAGTAGCGCCTTACCAGGGTTCTTGTAAATCCATTTATAACTATTCTTGATAAAGTCATTCATAATCATTTTCACTCTCTTTATAGTTGTTTTCTTAGGTCTACCGCGTTTCCCTGCCATTGTGTCAACCTTCCTTTATGATAACGCTAGTTCTTTCGCTTGTAATAATCGAACGGAAGTGAAACGCCTAGCACATTATACAGGTGATGCCCATCCTTATAATATACAATCAAGCATTTCTCTACACGTTCAACCAAATCTGGTGTAGTCAGGATACATAAAATACCACAAGCAAACAAATGCCCCGCGTTATAATCTGCTTGCATACCTTTGTTGTGGTGTGTGCCGTCTGTTAATCGTTCCAAATGTTCTAACCATCGTATCTCAAATGTGCGTGTAGTGCTGCCAATATAGATTGTATCGTTTGAGGTGTTGCGTAGGTAGTAGATACCTGCTCTATTTCTGTCAAGTTGCGTTGAATGTTCCCAAATCATGTAAGTATGTCTCGTTTCTATATAGTTTTGTTTGTATCGGCTCTGGTGTGATAGGTGCGTAGGTAGGATACTGTTTCATTCGTGCGATTGCCCATTGTTTCATCTCATCTGTGAGCATTGGAACGGCAATATAGCGATCACTGTAAAAGGCTTGACCTGTCTTTAGGTTGCTAATCTTGCGTTGGGTATCTGCCTCAACACTGCCCATTACGAGGTTCACATTAGCCCGGTCTAACCGATGAACCAGCTTCTTACCAAATGCAGATCGTATCTGGCGCATGGCCGTTGTGGCAAACCCGCTTGACCATTCTTGCCCGATTATCATAGTGCGTATATTTACCTTGCGCACTTGCAACAGGTTTTGTGCAAACGTCTTAATCGGATCTTCCCCACGCTTTTTGTTATCACTGAGGTATGATAAGAACGCGCTAACCTCATCTATCACGAGTAACAAAGGAAAGTTGCGATCTGGATTGCTTAGGCGTAAACGGTATTCTGCGTCAATGGCTGTTAGTGTGCGTTGAATATCTTCACTTGTCTTGACAGGTGGTAAGAAAAACGCATCTGACAGGTGAGATACACGACTTGATAGCGTTTCATCGTTACCATCTGGACTATCATAATCACATAATGCTAACTTGACGCCAAATGCAGCATACTGATTCAGTAAGAATGATGCTGTTTGACTTTTACCGCTACCTGATTGACCCGCTATAAGTAAGCCGTTATTATCTTTCCAATGCAGAATAACGCCTTTGGGTTTATTATTGTAGCGGGTAAGTCCTAAAAGTATTGTTGGATTATCCATAATTCCCCCGCTTAGTTTAGATTATCGAGTAAGTTTGTAACGTCAATGTCAACCAGATCGAACGGTGTTTCGTCGGTATCCTTTTGTGCTGTATCCTTTGGCGCTGTGCTGCTATTGCTCGTGTGAATTGACGGTGAATAGGTGTCTAAACCTCTTGACGCTTCACTTTCAGCACGTTTGATAATCACATCATACGAACGGTTATACCCTGTTCGTAAGTCGTTACGATGAATACGCATACCTAAGTTTTCAATCCATGCTGAGTTGATACCGTTTTGATAGGTATATATTGCCGCGCCAATGATACTAACAATCAACAGAATACCCATAAGAACAGGTAAACTGAATATTGCTACTGTAAAAGGCATACAAGATGTAACGCCATAAGAAACGACGTTACACCATAGCGCAGTTGAGGCAATGAACAGTATGTATAATGCGCCTAATGACAGCACAGATACAAAAATAACTGCGGTTAGTTCATTTGGTATACGTTTATGTCTCTTTGGTGTATCTATCGAGTTTGGTAAGTTGTCAGGTTCAGCGGAGTTTCTATTTATATTCAAGTTGCTCATGATCTTTTTTTCTCTTTTTCAGTCTACTTTTATTTTTACAGCCCTCTGTTATCCCGTTCCTGGTGCGAACATAGGTTCTCTTTTTCATACCCTACCCGACTTCGTGTAACACTATTTCGTATTCAAAACTATTTCAGTCTTAAAGTAATATGTATTATGTCAAATAAAAATAGCACACTCATAACGAATGTGCTATCAAATATATATCTATTCGATCTATATCAATCGGATCTGTTTACTGTATATCCCATACATAGAAGTTATAACCGGGTTGACGTTTGGTTATCGCCAGCGTGTCAACCTCTGTGCTAGTCCACCAACGGCGCATTGCCTTACCTGCTAACATACATACAGCCTGTTTGGTGCGTGCGGTGAATGTCTCTGTGTGTTCACACTCACCGTGTGTATTGAATACGTTAATGGTTAAGGTGTGCATGTCGGTTAATCCTCTACCACGATAGGCCAAAGTTCATTAGCAGTGATGCCGCCCCATGTCTTAATGCCTGTGGTGTATAGTTCCTTATTGGCCTCTACACGCTGCAATAGGGTAACGCTCCAATGAGTAACACCATACTTATACAGACACTCAGCATTCAGTATCTCTACTGTCTTACGTATGCTAAACTCTTTACGCAGTTCAAAGAGACGGTTGATAGCAACACTATCAGCAATACTGACAGCTATGTTACCATCGCTATCATACGTATACCCATAAGGTAATGGGCCTGAACCTCTACCGTCAACCTTTGCACGCTCTTTCCTACCACCACGTAAACGCTTTGCTATCAGTTTACGCTCTATACTGGCGACGAATGACATAGCATCACCTGATAACTCATCATCCTCATCTGTCAGTATGCGCCCGTCTGCTGTCTCTAAGCGATACTTACCCTTCTGCGCCCTGGTGCGTAACTCATCAAAGAGGCCAGATGAACGAGCAAAGCGATCTTGTGCGTATGCCAGGATACCAGCCGCTTTACCAGCCTCACATAGTTCTATCGCCCGCTTTAGCTCTGGCCTCTTATCGACACACAACGCACCTGACAGAGCCTCATCCTTACAGATCGCCACGATGGTATACCCGCGCTTCTCTGCGTATGCCTCACAGGCTGCTAACTGGCTGTCAATACCGTTGCCCTTGCGCTGTTCCTCAGTTGAGATACGCAGGTACACCGCAATGGTTTGGGCGTTAGCTTTGGGCGTTCGTGCCATGTTCTTATTTCCCCTGTATACACGTTCTGTAAAACCTGTGTACAGTATACCACAACACGAACACCAGATCAAGCTTTGGCCTTACGTGTGCGCTTTGGTTTCTCAACTGGCGTTGGTTCATCCTCTCGCGCTACTGGCCTTACCTCGTGTACACCCTCGTGTGCCAGGATGCGTACATAGCGTGTCACCAGTTCATTGATGCGCTCTGTATCCTGTTGACCATACCTAGCCAGGTAGAGACGTGTGATAACCTCTCGCGCCCATACGTCAGTTGACAGCATAGGCGCATCGTGTGCTATTGGTTCAGGTTTCTTTGTGCGAGGTGCCATAGAAGATAACTCCTATAAGGTTCTAAAGTCCAAATGAAGCAAAGATGCGATCAAGTTCTTTCTTTGTAAGCGCGTCTTTCATCGAACCTAACGACCGCTCAATATCTTCTCTATTTGTGATACGATGTTCAACGATCATCTCTCGGATGCAATTCTTAATAAGTTCTTTCATCTGTTTGTCTCTTTCAATTTTTCAAGAAATAATTAAATTTTTATTTGGCTTTGTAGTCAGGTATTCTGAAAACAAAGTGACGTTTTCCCGCGTTGAGAGGGCATACCCATAGTAGATATACCCTCTCGTGTTTCAAACGCTCTCAGAGCTTCCTAGCGTTAGGGTAGGGTGTCAGGAATTGGAGCGTGAATAAGTTGTGCGGAGCTGTCTAACGATGCGATACGCTGATCGATGATACTAAACTTTACAGCCGTGTAATCATTCGGGTTCATCAGGCCACGAATGCGGCGTAGGATAACCGGCTCACTAAGTTTGTTTACCTCAACTTCAAATGCGCCAGTATCGAGGGTAGCAATCTGGAGTAGATCACCATCGGTTACAGCACGCACGGTTGACAGTGAGGCACCAATGTAAGGAATCATCAAACCCCGCGTAATCAAATCAGAGTGCATAGCTTCCCACCATGCCAGCGTATCAAGGCTGTAGAAGTCGATAGTATCGGTAGCAGGGTTGAATGTCCACACCTTTGATACAGGATCAAGGGAGTTTTCATCTGAAATCAACACAACCTCTAAAACTTGATCATGGTTTGCTTCATTCAGACGAGACATACCTAGCGCATAGACAACGGTTTTACGATAGCTGGTGATTTCCTTTCCGCGCAGTGTGGGGTATTTGTGGTGTTTGCTGCTACCTAATGGGAAACGAACATTGATTGCTGCGTTACTAATCTTGGTTGGGGTTACTTTTGCCATAATATTACTTACTCTCTTTCTTTTCGTAAATCTCTAAGGCTTCTAAAATCTCACTGACAGTTGCTTTTCGTGCTGCAAACGCTTTACGTAGCGTCTCAACACGTTTCTTTCTCTGTTCTGCTACCGCTTCAATAAGCAATCGGCGGAATGTTTCGTCAATCTCTGCCATTTTGGTTATTCTCACTTTCGGAATAATGGGTTTTCTTCGTGCTATAACTGTTTTCGAGTAATGTAATCCGGCCAATAAGTCTAAATTCATCAGGCGTTAACCTCCGACCTAACTTTCGTTCGTATTCTGCTACCTGCTGTGTCATTGTCAGTTCTTTCATGTTCAATCTCTTTCATTTTCAGTATCTTACACGTTTTGTTATCGAGTTGTCTACGCCTGTCTACACCTTTTCTCTGTTTTACCCTTGAAGCCTCATGGAAGGAAAAAATATATATATACCCCTAAAACGCAAAAAGGTGTAGACAGATGTAGACATTTTATCTTACTGGAGTTATTAGCCCGCAAATGAAGCCTGTATAAAAGCGTGTAGACTTGCGGTTCTCATCTTTACCAACACTAACCGCAAAGCCTTTCTCCGCTAACCGCTTGCTAAATGCGTCTTTTGTCATTGTGTAGCGGTATCCTTCAAGTTTCATCCATTCACCAAAGTTTTGATATGCTATCGCAACAGATACTTTAGCTTCTGGTTCTATGGTTGCTTGATCATCTAACCATTTTTCTACAATATCATTTTCTTTTCGATACGATGTAGCCGCGTCAACAAGTTGTGTAGGAGTGTTCAACCCTTGTGATAGCCAATCTCTAAGCCCTTCTAACGCCCAATTGAGGATACCGGGTAGCTCACTGCGTAGTGTCGTGTCAAGTTCTTTATCTTCCCGCCCGGTAAAGTTCACCGTGAATGGTATTGTCTGGATACGTCGCCAGATCCCTAAGTCTGTACCTCGTATCTGCGGCTTATGGTTGACCGCAAGCCATATCTTAAACTGTGGCTTGTATGTAAAGAACTCTTTATTGAGGAAACGACACTTGACGCGATCTTGACCTGTCACCAGCTTGACCTTACTCTCATTCAACCTGCGATCTTCATCAGTCTCAACAATGGAAACAAACCTTGCACCCTTCAATGCTGCGAGGTCGTTTGTTTGTTCATTAAGGCTTGAAGCGTCAAAGGTGTTGAATGGCGTTGTATCGCCGTAGTCACCTAACAGCGCGGCCATTGTTTCGAGGAATGTAGATTTACCATTGCGCCCATTCCCGTAGAGTAGGAACATAACCTGTTCTCTGGTGTCACCTGTGAGGCTGTATCCTACTGCCCGTTGCACATACTTGACAATATCAGGATCATCGTTAAACACTTCAAGCATAAACCGTTCCCAACGTTGGCAGGTTGCACCAGGGGTGTAGGCAACATTCGCCAGTTTGGTTATATAGTCGTTTTGCCGTGCCTCTCGAAAGTCACCTGTTCGTAAGTCGATAACGCCATTGTCAACGCCGAGAAGCATTGTATCTGCATCGTATTGGCTTTCTTCGGTTGCTATGTCTGGTTCTGTTTGCGCTGTGCTTAACATGCTCTTTCGTTTGCGCTCATCCTCTAAACCCATAGCAATAGACATTGCAGCCTTTTTTGTGTCATAGTTACTAACGCCGTCAATAACAGCCTGTTGAAATGCACGCGCCGTTTCAATAGCAAACCGATGTATGCGCCCTACATTGTCATATTGCCAGTGTTTACCGCTCCATATCAGCCATTGTCGTGATGTATGGTTATATCGAACAAGTCCCTTATACATTTCTGTAAACCTTTGTGCATTACCCGCGTCTGTTAATGGCGCGGATAGTAATGTTTCCTTTGCGTCAAGTGCTATTTCTGTTCGCTTTACAGGGTTAATACCGTTATTTGCTTCTGTAGCCCATCGTATAAGCGACCCTATACGCACCTTGTCTTTTGGCTCTTTTCCCTTGAAAGATCGCCATGTGCTAATACATGCGCTTTCGTCGTATGTATTGCCCGGTTCGCTCCATTCTCGCCATAGTTCATACCCATCATCGCCTAGTTCGTTGTAGAGAACCATTCCAACCTTAGCCCACGGTTCACGCAGCATATCAGGCGATAAGATATTCAGACACGTTTGAATGTCGCCTAATGTGCCGGTTGCGTCAACCTTCTGTACTTGCCTTGTGGCTTGCTGTGCTGGCTTCTCAGGCACAACAGGTTTGTACTCGCGTGCTAACCCCTGAAAGGTTTCTGCGAGGTTTGTAGCGTCTCTGTTGGCAGTAACCCAATTCTCAATATCAAACCCTTTTGCCTGTTCTGAGAAGTCAACTTGATAGACTTCAAGGCCAGCGGCTTGTAACTCTTTCGCTCGTGTTGCTGCGCTATCGTATCCAGTTCCATCATTATCAACCGCAAGAATAATCTTCTTGTCTAACCCGCTACGCTCATACGCTTGTGCTACCTCTCGTGCGAATGTTTCATTAAATGTTCCTTCACCGCCAGCAACACAAAACGCGGGTATGCCGTAGTAACGTGCTACTGCGCTTCCTACCTCACCATTTGCCAGGACTAACGCCAGTTTACTGCTTTTAGGTGCTAGTGCGATTGCTTCATCTAACCAGCGAACATGTGCTGTATACCCTGTATCAGCGTGAAACCTGTTTAGTTTGCCTGTTTTTGTATCTATACTTGGATTTACAAACCGATACTTGCGAAACTCACCATAGTTTGATACTGCTACTGCGTTTTTGTGTGAACCTGTTACCTTATCGTATGCTTGTGTAAGATACATTCCTGAGTTTTCTAATGCTTCAACAGGAATGTTACGGTTGTGTGCGAATGTCTTTATATTTGTCATTTGAAAACCTGTATTTCTTGTTAGTTAGTTAATGCCGTGTGTCTCAGCCCATTTGGTTTTTGCTAGTCGTGAGATGTGCGCGAACACTTCTCTATTTTCAAACCAAAGTCGCTTTGGGGTTTCAATCTTTCGCCCATTGTCGATAACGTAGATCACAAATGTCATTTCGCCATATCGGAACTTGACATTATCGTTCTGACAGTCTACAACTTCAAAATCATTCATTGTCTGTTGCCTCATATAAGCTCTTGCATACCTCACTAGCCTCTTGAATAATCGCCCGCCATGCCTCATCTGTAAAAAACACTCTCTCAGGCTTTCCAACCATCAAAACATTACCGCGTGATGTGCGTATACGTAGGTCTATTTGTACGCTTCCTGTCATTAGTCGTAATGAGTAATAGTTTTTAGTTATCTCTCGCATTTGGATTAGTTCATACGGTCTATTCATCTGTTTTCCTCTCTTTCAGTTCTCTAATGCGCCGGTAAATGGTTCTAAGCGTTGGTATATCGTATGCAAAGATACTACCCTGAAACGCTTCTGATGCGCTCCATTCACGAATATACATTTCGATCTTCCAAACCTCCCAACCCTCTTTGTAAAGTTTCTCAATAAGCGTATCAAATAACGCTTTTCTGTTCGTTCGTGTCATTTCATCACCACCTTTCATAATGTCAGTTTTAAGAATATGTCAAACCATTTCAAAAAAAGGGAAAATGCGAATAACACGGCGCACATGCAGCAGAAATGAACGCACACATGCACCGTATTACGCGGCTTATGGAAATAATTCACGAGGTTACGAGTTATTCAATCACACAAATTTGGGTTAAAAGCGATTGAACATTTTCGCTATCCTCACTATACACAGTGAACCGTGATACCTTATTATGCAAAAAGTGTTGTTTTAAGCGTCTTAATGCGCCTATTCAGTGTTGGCAATGATAAAACACCTTCACCATGCACCGCAGATAGTATCTTTAGTGCCTTTCGCCCGCCGAGTTTGGGGTTAGCACGTATCATCACTTCCAACTCATCATCAAACTTTGTTTTTTGAATGAACTTGCCAGCATCATTCCGAGGTTTAACCGGCTCACTGGATAGATAATGAACGCCTAAGCCGGTGTCTGCGTCAAGAGAAACCATGTCAACGTGCTGTGCTGTTGCTTCACCGTATCGAAACTGCGCCGCCTGTGTTAGTATTTCCTTTGGCATGTGCTTTGCTCCATTTGTGTCAACAGAATAGAGATATTCGTAATACTCATTATCGGCTTTACGCTCTTGCCGTGAGGATATAATGATTTCTCGCGCCCATTCAAGATACATCCAATGATTACCGAACGTGTTTTTGTATTCGTGGCTACACGCTGAACAGTAATCATACCCGCGATTGACAATATTGGTATTGCAGAAACAACAATAGCGCGGGGTGATTTCCCCTATACCCTCTATGTTATTTTCGTCGTATTCAACATAAACCGTTGTGTCTGCCCATTTCGTAAACTCAAAGTCATCATCATTCATGTTCATTTTCATCAACCTCTTTTTTAATGTGGTATCAACACTCGTGATACCCTTTCAATATGGTGTAAACGGTGTTTGTTCGGTGCGTAACCGATGAAACCGTGATACCAATATATTTATTGTAGCACCGTGTTATCGTTTGTCAAGGGTCTAAAGTATGAGAAAAGCATAGGTCTTTATACTGATCTTTTATAAACGTGTATATTCAACTGTTCAGGTGCTATTTAATCGGCGGGTAAACAATACCCGATATACATAAGACGAACAAACCATAAAGATTGTTGCACGTCCTATTATATATAACGTATGACTTTATAAAAAGTTACGCTACCTGTTACCACGATACCACACTGAAAGATAGTTGTCAACTTTACAATATATGTATAACAGTCATACATTAACCATACTACATCTAAAACCCTAAGCCATTCTAAGCGTTTGAAACACAAAAGGGTATGATTATACCTCTTTACTCATTCAACGCGGGAAAAGGCCAGTTATAAAAAAATATACCTGACTACAAAGCCATCCGCAAAATTAAAGATCGTAGGGTTTTTCTGTCTGTCTGTTTACTGAGTTGAGGATAATAAGAATAGTCGGGGGAACTGGATAACCAGACGTTGAACAGGATAGCTATACACGCAATACAAAAACAAGTGTAGAGACAACGCAGAATAATAGCGGGGGAATGGATACAAAAACAAACAGAGATACACTACAGAATTAGAGCCGGGGAATGGGTATACACATGATACAGAATACAACCATACGTATGTAAGAAAACAGATGTATAAATAGTCGGGGGAATAGAGTTACCAGCGTATCACATATTACCTATAGAAACATACCCAACCCTTACACGATAACAGGATACTTTCATACCGAAAGTATTTTTTATCAGTGATAAAATGATAGTTTTCTCTAATCGAATAAACAGTAATATAAATATTCCTTATTCTCTATAAAGAATAATGCTTTACACAGTTATATGCACTAAACAGTAATAAAAAGAAAGAAAACCTATGTAAACAATAAGATTAGAACATTTTTTCTAAAAAAACGCTTATGATACCTGTACAATACCTGTGCATAGTATGTGCAATAACGAACGGATATAGTATATTATGCGTTACAATGCGCTGTAACTGTGAGTTACGATATATAGTCAGAACTGACTATACCTACAATGTAAATGACACGCTGCGTTATACGGTGATAGTGATAGGGTATTGTTATTCCGCCGACTATTTATGTATCCTATTCGTATTTTCATATACCGCATAACAAAAGGATCTACATATTTAATAGTTTTAGCCTACCTGAGATACCTATATACCTATGTAAGAGCGGAAAACGCCTGTTTGTTTTCAAAATACGTGACTACAAAGGGATCTAAAACAGGAAAGATCATAGGGTTTTAGGAAATGGCTGTAGAGAGGGTTAAGAGGTATTGAGAGGCGTTACAGGGGATAGAGAGGTATAAGCGCATAGGTGAGGCGCAGAGAGGCACACAGAGGCATACAGCGCGGTATAGGGGCAATGGGGATGACCTGAGGCGCATACAAAAAGCCCATCCTCGTGAGACAGGCTTTAGAGGGTTGTAGGAGGCGTTATGCAGTAATAGGAAGTTTTACAGGGCGCGGTATGGTGATCTCAAAAGAAAGGATGAGCGGTTGCATTCTCGCGGTATTCTCTCCATTCCATAAAGCGGGGCTGGATCAAGATGGGGTATAGCCCTGATGAGGGACATCATAAGCAGGCGGAAGTATAGTATCGCTGATTGCGGATGGCAACTGCCAAACCAGAAGGCCGATCAGGGTTTCCTGATCGGCCTCGTTATGTTCAGTCGCTAATCTGCAATCAGCTCAGGCGCTCTTTTTACGCGCCGCCGGCTTCTTGGTGGTGGTGCTAGACGCCGGCTTCTTCGCCACCGCTGGCTTCTTCGCCACCGCTGGCTTCTTCGCCACCGCTGGCTTCTTCACCGTGCTGGCCGCCGGCTTCTTCACTGCAACAGACTCAGGCTTTGCCGCCGGCTCCGTATGCACCACCGGGGCCATCTCCTCAAGGCTGTTGGTGGCATAGTCACACTTGGGGTAGCGCGAGCAGCCGTAGAAGGGCCGGCCGAACTTCCCGCGCCGCCCCAGCAGCTCACCCTCTTGGCACTTGGGACAGGCCACGCCCGTGGGCACCGGCAGCGGCACCGGCTTGCCGTCCTTACCGATTCGCCGGGTATTGGCACACTCGGGGTAGCCCGAGCAGCCCAGAAATGGCCCGAAGCGGCTCTTCTTGATCACCATCGGCCGCCCACAGAGATTGCACATCACATCGCTCGTCTCAGGCGCGCTGGCCTTGTCGAGCACGATCTTGCCGTCCCCGTCACGGTGGAAGTCGCTGGTGAAGTCGCAGGAATCCGGCCCGCTCTCCTTGCTGTAGCGCGAGCAGGCCAGAAACTCGCCATTGCGCCCGAACTTGATCGCCAGGAAGCCCTGGCCGCACTTCGGACACAGCACCTCGGTCAGAATCTCCTCGCGCTTCACGTTGCGCATCTCGCTGCGGGCGGTGATCAGGGTGGCGTGGAACGGCCCGTAGAACTCGTGCAGCACCGGCACCCACTGCTTAGCGCCGTCGGCGATATCGTCGAGCTGCTGCTCAAGCGCCGAGGTGAAGTCGTAGTCGACGATCTTCGGGAAGTGCTTGACCAGCAGGTCTGTCACCACCCGCCCGAGCGTGGTGGGGATAAGCTTCTTCTCGGAGAGCTCAACGTACTCGCGATCCTGGATCGTCGAGATGATCGAGGCGTAGGTTGATGGCCGACCGATGCCGAGCTGCTCCAGCTCCTTCACCAGACTGGCCTCGGTGAAGCGGGGCGGCGGCTCGGTGAAGTGCTGCAGGGGCAGCAGGGACAGCAGGCTCAGCAGCTCGCCCTCGCTGAGCTGAGGCAGCCGCCGCTCGCTGTCCTCCTCCTCCTCGCCCTCGTCCAGGCTCACGTTGTAGACGGCCAGGAAGCCCGGGAACTTCATCACGCTGCCGGTGGCCCGGAAGGTGTAGGGGGCTGGGAGTCGGGGGGCAGGAGTCGGGAGTCGGGAGTCCATGCCCGATGTCCCGTGTCCCGTGTCCCGTGTCCGGCCACCGACTCCCGACTCCTGACCCCCGGCTCCCGACTCCTGACGCCCGGCTCCCGACTCCTGCCCCCCGACTCCATGAAACGCCCCAATATCCACCGTGGTGCTGTCGAACACCGCCGGAGCCATCTGGCTGGCCAGGAAGCGCTTCCAGATCAGGTCGTAGAGCCGCAGCAGGTCGCGATCAAGTTTCGCGGCGACAGACTCGGGGCGGCGGGCCGAGCTAGTCGGGCGGATGGCCTCGTGGGCCTCCTGGGCGCCCTTGGCCTTGGTCTTGTAGGTCGGCGGCTTCTCGGGCAGGTAGTCGGCGCCGTAGAGCTTGCCGATCACCTCACGCGCTTCCTGCTGGGCCTCGCCGGCCACGTTGGTGCTATCGGTACGCATATAGGTAATCAGGCCGACGGTGCCCTCGTCGCCGCCGACATCGATACCCTCGTAGAGGCGCTGGGCCAGGGTCATCGTCTTCTTGGCGCTGAAGCCCAGCTTGCGCCCGGCCTCCTGCTGGAGCGTGCTGGTGGTGAAGGGCGGGGCCGCGCTGCGGCGCTTGTCGCGGCGGACGATCTTCTGCACCGCGTAGCTCGCGCCGCCGAGGTCGGCCACGATCGCGTCGGCCTGCTCTTTATTATTCACCGCGAACTTGTCGAGCTTCTTACCATTGCGCTCGATCATCACCGCGCGGAAGGTGTCGCGCTTCGCCTCGCTCCCCTGCTTCGAGAGATCGGCCTCGATCGTCCAGTACTCCTGGGCCACGAACGCCTCGACCGACTCCTCGCGCTCGACGATCAGGCGCACGGCCACCGACTGGACGCGCCCTGCCGATAGCCCGCGCTTGACCTTGTCCCAGAGCAGCGGGCTGAGCTGGTAGCCAACCAGGCGGTCGAGCACACGGCGGGCCTGCTGGGCGTCCACCAGGTTACTATCGATCTGGCGCGGGTTATTGATCGCCTGCTGCACCGCGTTCCGGGTGATCTCCTGAAAAACCACCCGGAAGATGGGCGTGCGCTTCGGCACATTCACCGCCTGGGTGATGTGCCAGGCGATCGCCTCACCCTCGCGGTCGGGGTCGGTCGCAAGGTAGATCGCGTCGGCACCGCGCACAGCCTGGCGCAGCTCGCTCACCACCTTCTGCTTCGTCACCTCATAGACCGGCGCGAAGTTATTCTCCACATCGATGGAGAGATCTTTCTTGGGCAGATCGCGCACATGGCCCATGCTAGAGGTGACGCGGTAACCGCGCCCGAGATATTTCTGGATCGTCTTCGCCTTCGCCGGCGACTCGACGATCACCAGTTTGTCGCCCATAGCATCTTTCTGCTAAAAACCTGCCCGGTGCGGCCCCGACGCGCCCACTGGCAGCGACGACACGCTAGGCCGCACCTGACAGGTTTATGTATAGACAAAACTCACCTTGTAACCGTTATAGCACTATACGCAGGGTGCCAGGGGTTGTCAAGCGGGAGTGTCAAAGCGCTGCACCTCTATCTGGATCTCCGCAGGCCCATCGCAGATCAGGTCGGCGAGGATAATCCGGCACAAAAAGCTGGGGTGGGGCGGGCGGGGCGTGAAGAAGAGGTGGGCGGGGCAGTGCGAGTCGCTGGAGCCAAACCCGGCGACGGGGATGCTTACGGTGAGCTCATGCGCAAGAGCGGCGCACCAGCGGCTCTCAAGCCGAACGGGGCAGCCCACCACCCATGCCTCGTGGATGATGGCATGGGCGCGCAGATAGTCGATATGCCAGTGGGGACGGGCCTTCTCGCGGCGCTCGTGGTGGCTCAGGCGCGCCCGCAGGCCGCCCGCGCCGAAGGCGCTGCCGACATAGAGGTAATAGCCCGCAGGGAAGGAGAAGCGACCGAGCCTGCCAATCTGAAGGTCGTCAATGGCCTGTTGGATCTGGAGTACTAGAATATAGCTGCCCTTCACGATCACCCCGCCTTCAGGTTATGAGATGTGCGCCGCTGGCAGTATACGGCAGCGTAGTGTTTTTGGTACAGCTGAGCCGACTCACTGATCGATCTCACAAAAATAAGGTTCGCAGACGCGAATTCACCACCCGCACGACCCTACCGAGAAGTACGAGTGTGCATCAGGTTAGTTGCCGTCACTATGTCCGCCGCTGTCCTCATTATCGCCGCCGCCGCTATTCCCATTATCGCCGCCGTGATCCTCGGTCGGCCCGGATTCCGGCAGCGAGCCGCCGCTATTCCCATCATGGTTGTCAGTCGGCCTGGCGCTAGGAGACGGATCGCCGCCGCCGCTATTCCCATTATCGCCGCCGTGATCCTCGGTCGGCCCAGCGGCGGGGGGCGCACCGCCGCCATTGTCACCGCCGTGGCCAGCGGTCGGCCCAGCGGGAGGAGGCTCAATAGTTGGCGGGACAGCCGTCGGGGCCGGGCGAACTGGGCGGAGAGTCTCAGTGGGCGCGGGCGTGCGGCTGGCCGTGGGCGCGGGCGTGCGGCTGGCCGTGGGCGTGCGACTAGCTGTGGGTGTTGCTGTCGATGCCAGAGCCGGGGCACTGCCTGGAACCACCACAATCGCTGTCGCAGAGATCACCCCACCAGCTAGGTGGCCAATAACCCTCACCGCAGCTCCGGGCCGTATATCGCCATCGATCTGCGTGCCCGCATCCACCTGCACCGCATACCCGTTCACCTGCCATGTGTCAAGCGAAAGGGCAGATACTTGGCCGCTAAACTCCACATCTGCCGAGCGATCCTGGGAGATCAGCGCACCAATCTCATCGCGGCGGCGCTGCACGATCTCCTGCTCGACATGGGCCTTATCGACGGCGAGAGCGACCTGCACCTGCTCGGCGACGCGCTTGAGTCCATACAGCGGCTCACCTGGGAGCGCCGCCGAGGCAGCCGCCGTCCCACCACCAGCCAGGACAACAGCTAGCAGGATTGCGGCCAGGGCGATGCCGAGACGCAGGGGTATGCCAAAAAAGCGGAGCCCAGGCGTTGGCCGCAGATCAGCGGCGCGGTTAAGGAAGGCGCGACGCGAGCTAATCTGGGCGGCGGGATTCGGCTCAAGGGCGAGCGTCGGCAGCGCGGCGGCCGTCTCCAGAAAGGGGCGCAACACAGCGGCGGCGTCGGGGTAGCGCGCCCGGATCGCGTCGAGTGGCTCGCCTGCATCCAGGGCGTCGAGGCAGAGAATCAGCTTGAGTTCGAGTTCGTTATCCATCACTCCCCCATCCCTGGGGCCATCTTGCGGGTGGGCGCGGCGATCGCCCGCGCCTGAAGCTGCTTAATCGCTCCCTCGGTCTTCCCCAAGGCGCGGGCTACCTCCTGGATCGGCAGCTCCTGGCCGTAGCGCATCGCCAGCACGTGCTGCTGCTCATCGGTGAGGGTCTCCACAGCGCGGCGTAGATCCTCGCGGGTGGCCGCCTGCTCGGCGACCTCCTCAGGCCCAGCCTCCTGGCTGATCAGCGCCTCATCAAGCGGCTCGGAGGGGGCGCGGTAGGAACGGCGATAGTGGTCGCTCACAACATTGGCCGCGACACCGAACAGCCAGCCACGCAGGGCGCTCTGCGATGCCTTGTGGTCACGCAGAGCGGTGAGAAAGCGAGTAAACGCAATACCGCAGAAGTAACCCTGTCACCCATGTCACGCTGAGCGCAGCGAAGCGTCCCGGCCGGAATTCTTCGCTGCGCTCAGAATGACGGAACGCAGTAGAGCAAAAGGAACGCTGTCACCCTGAGCGAAGCGAAGGGTCCCGGCCGGGATTCTTCGCTTCGCTCAGAATGACAAGTAAATACCACAGCGTTCCTTTTGCGGTACTGCGACAGAACACTTCACAGGGTTACTTCTGCTCTACTGCGAGTAAACACTTCACTGACCAGATCCTCTGCGGTAGGGCGATCATCCACACGGAATGAGACATAGCGAAAGAGCGGGCCATAGTAGGCATCATGGATCTGCGCGAGTGCATCAGTATCATGGGCGCGGGCGCGGCCCAGAAGTTCGGATTCATAAAATTAGCCTCATTCCTCCCGCCCGTAAACGGGCGGGAGGAATGAGGCTTTTGCTACCTCACCCTTGCGGTAGCCGCTCTCCCGCGCCGCTTGCAGCGGTGCGGGGCTGTGGTACAATTGTGCGCATAGAAGATCGTCCCTATCGTGCAGAAGGCACGAAGCCGATGTGTCGGTGGATACGGTTTCACGCACGTTACCAACTGAACCTATGGAGTTCTGGCGAGGAAACCTTCGCCAGGTAAAAGGTTTAAGGTCGTGTCCAATGGACATGGAACCGCTGCCGGGTTCGCCCGGCAGGACACCCGTAAACGTGCCGTACTGCTCGGATGCCGACTCGTCGGTAGCGCCAGAGCAAAGCCCCCGCCTTTAGGCGGGTGGTGGTTTACTGTCGTAACTCCTTATTATGTCTCTTATCGGCGAAACAGTGACTTCACCCTGTACGTCGTGCGGCAGGCAAAAAAGTAACGGGTGGATTTCAAAATACGCAGTAGAGCAAAAGGAACGCTGTCACCCTGAGCGAAGCGAAGGGTCCCGGCCGGGATTCTTCGCTTCGCTCAGAATGACAAGTAAATACCACAGCGTTCCTTTTGCGGTACTGCCAAAATACGTAATTATGCCCAGGTGCAAGGCTAAGGTGCGCGGGAGCAGCGGGCACAGACAGGGGATATGCTATACTTGCGGCGACGGTTTCTCGTAACACAACCAGAAGATTATGAATGTTCTGCTGATCGGCTCGGGTGGGCGCGAGCACGCTCTGGCCTGGAAGATTGCACAGTCACCCCAGATCGCAAAGCTGCTGTGCGTGCCCGGCAACACCGGCACCTCCCACCACGGGCAGAATGTGCCCTTCCCGCTCAACGACGTTGACGCACTGATCGACCTCGCCCAGCGCGAGGCGATCGACCTCGTCGTTGTCGGGCCGGAGAAGCCACTCGCCGACGGTATCGCCGACCGCTTCATCGCAGCCGGGATTCCGGTGTTCGGACCAACCGCTGAGGCGGCGCGAATCGAGAGCAGCAAGGCATACGCGAAGGAGATTATGGCCGAGGCCAGTGTGCCCACCGCCGCAGCCCACGTCTTCGCCACCGCCGAGGCCGCCGCCGACTTCGTACGCACGAGCGGCCAAGCCTGGGTGGTGAAGGCCGATGGCCTGGCCCAGGGCAAAGGTGTGGTGGTGCCCGACAGCGTCGAGGAGACGCTCACCGGCATCGCTCAGCTTAGCCAAGACCTGCCCGGCCAGCCGCTCCTCCTTGAGGAGCGCCTGATCGGTCGTGAGATCTCAGTGCTGGCACTCTGCGACGGCAGCCGGCTGGTGGTGCTTCCGCCCGCCCGCGACCATAAGCGCCTGGGGGATGGCGACGTGGGGCCAAATACCGGCGGCATGGGCGTGGTGGCCCCGGTAGACGACGTGACGCCTGGGCAGCTCGATCAGATCGTGAATGCCTGCCTTCAGCCAGCGATCGACGTACTGGCCGCCAGAGGAACGCCCTTCTGCGGGGTGCTCTATGCGGGTATCATGCTCACCGAGACGGGGCCGAAGGTGCTAGAGTATAACGCCCGTTTTGGCGACCCAGAGGCTCAGGCGCTGCTGCCGCTGATCGAGGGTGACCTGCTAGAAGCGCTCTACGGCTGCGCCACGGGTAAGCTCCAGCCCGAGAAGCTACGCCGCCGCAAAGGCTACGCCGTGTGCGTCGTGCTCTGTGCCGCTGGCTACCCCGAACGGCCGCGCAAGGGAGACCCGATCCGTGGCGTCGAGGCTGTCGACGACAACAAGGTGCTGATCTTCCACGCCGGGACGGCCCTCGGTGCCGCTGGCCTCTGCACCGCCGGCGGGCGCGTCCTCGGAGTCACTGGCCTCGGCAGCACCCTGCGCCAGGCACGCGAGCGGGCCTACGAGTCCGCCGCTGGCATTCGCTTCGAGGGTAAGCACCACCGCATGGATATCGGCAAAGAGCCGACGCCCTGATGCGATTGCAAATTGCAGATTGCAGATTACGCCCTGATAATCTGCAATCTACAATCTGCAATCTGCAATTATGGGAGAGAGCGTGTACACCATCGCCGTCCTGATCAGCGGCTCCGGCAGCAATCTTCAGGCTCTCTTCGACGCCCAAGACGCCGGGCAGATCGGCAGCGCCGAGGTATGCCTGGTTGTCAGCGACCGAGCAGACGCCTACGGGCTCCAGCGGGCGCTGGGCCGCGGCGTGGCCACAGCCCACGTGCCGCTCCCCGCTGCATCGAAGGGGCCAGCCCGTGAGGCATCCCGCGCCGCATGGGAGCAGCGCCTCGCCAGCGTCATCGCCACCTTCACGCCCGACCTCGTGGTGCTCGCCGGGTTTATGCGCATCCTCTCGCCAGCGTTCCTTCAGCACTTCCCCGGTCGGGTGATCAACCAGCACCCCGCGCTGCTCCCCGCCGACGGAGGCGACACCGTGACCACCAGTGCTGGGCTGACGATCCCGGCCCTGCGCGGCGCCCACGTGGTTCCTGATGCGCTCAGTCGCGGCCTGCCCGTCACCGGATGCACGATCCACCGCGTCACCCCGCGCGTCGATGACGGCCCGATCCTCGCCCAGGCTGAGGTGCCGATCCTCCCCGACGACAGCGAGAACAGCCTCCACGAGCGGATCAAGGTTGAGGAGCGTCGGCTAATCGTCCAAGTGGTACACAACCTCGCAGCCGGGCGGTGAGTTCTGCAATCAATTCAGGCGGGCGACACAAAATGATAGGCTGGCCAGGGGCCGGTGCAGAGCAGACGCAGGTTAGACCGCTCCGCACTGATCTTGGCGACGTGCGACTGAAAGCAGGCTACCGCACTACAAGCCACAAGATAGGCCGCGATCAGGAGCATCTGCTCGTTCGGCAGCACCTTACAGGCGCTTGCGATGGCGTGCTTGTCAAGCTGGGAGTGCAACTCATCCGAGATCTGCGTGGCGCGTAGGCGACGGAATGCTGCGGCCCGCTCCTCCGCGATGCGTCGCTCGATGGAGGCCCGTCCAGTCTGCGGCGCACCCTCAATGACCGGCGACACATGCGGATCGTCTGCCCAGAACACACGCAGCCTCATCTCGACCCTCCCGCTCACCCGACTCAGATCGTCGGCGAAAGCGTCGCGCCGCTTACGCAGCAGGTCACGCACCGCATCCACGTCGGCCAGAATAGTGCCGAAGCGCACCGGAAGCACACCGTACGACTCCGCCAGCGACTGAACAACCAACTCGTGCCGCACAATCTGCACGGCGCCAGTAGCAATGGACTGTGGATCGATCTGGCTGACCACCGCGCCGATGCCGCCCTCATAAATGTAACTGATCGGCTGGTCGGCCAGTCCCACCCCCGGCATTGGCCCGGTGCCCGGTCGATCAATGATCGCATAGAGATACAGCATCGTCACCTCAGACACCCATAGCCGTCAGTCGTCGGTCATCGGTCATCTTCAGCGTCTCGGTGGCTCAAGCATTCCGCTGAGTGCTATAGCTCCAGTGAACAGCAAGGCTGACGAAATTGTAGGGCGGCACCGGCCCAACATACGTGAAGGTCATTTGCGAACCGAAGCGATCATCCAGATCGCGCACAGCCTGATCAAAGCGCGCCTCGTCGAACCGATCAACCAGGAAGGATACGTTCATCACCATCTGGTCGGTCAGTACCGGGTGGGTGACAAGGGCGCGGGACAGCGGGCGTAGGGAGGATAAGATCTGCTCACCGTCGAACTGACGCCGCTGCGTAACGGCGGCCTCAACCATGTCGCCAAGGCGAATGCGCTCATAGTAGGTGTTCTCAGGCGGGCGACCAGCAATGCTATCGCGCAGAGCGCAGATCATGGGCTGCTGATCGGCGATCTCTTGAAACATGCGCTCGTCAAACCAGAATGCCTTCAGGCCCAACTCGATACGGCCATCCAGGTCACTGATCTGCTGCTCTAGATCGGCATAGCGCTGGGCCAACAGCTGCTCCTGGATCGTCTCGGCGTCTGGGGCCACCACACCGAGACAGATCGGCAGCACAGTATACTGCTGCATCACCACCTCAAGCACCCGCGTGTGGGCCATCATATTGCGGCGTGAGTTGTCGTACTCCTCGCAGGGCGAGTCGCTAACCACCGCCGCGAGCCCGCGATAAGGGATCGTGTAGACACGTGCGCCCTGTTCGTGAATACCACGGGCAGCTATCGCGCGTGCATCGGCACAGCGGATGATCCCGTAGAGGTATTTGCCGGCAAGCACATCTGTCTCGATCATAGCAGGCTCCGTCGCTTCGCAGATTGCAGATTTGGCGCAATAGACATCATTTTTATGTCAATTCAAGGTGCGTTCGCATGAATACTTCCAGATGGATGTAGGACGCCTCACAGTTAGAGGTGAGCAGCACAAATATATACTCCTCCTGCACCGTCAGGAGCCCATTGATCGGCCTCGGGGTGTGAGCGGGTGAACTTCTTATAGATTTAGGAAGCCACATCCCTTCCCGGTGCGGAACACCCCCATCTTCCACTCAGTGAGAGGGGGCTAGGGGGTGAGAGCCGTGCAAGACGGTCACGTAAAACTGGCCATTCTGAAACCATGTCTAAGAACAACACCTTTCGAATAAGGCAGATCGGGCCGACCATGAATGTCACCACGAATGCATGAATAACGGACGGATGGTGCAGGCATTCGTACATTCGTGGTGACATTCGTGGTCGGCTGAGTTCGGTGGTTCCTCGGTCTTATTTGAAACGTATTATGTCTATGAAGGCATGCCGGCGAGGCTGCGGGCCTGAACGATCCAATCCTCGACGTTGGCAAGCCGACCAGCGTCACCAAGTGCCTTGCGCAAATCCTCCGGGCTGCTCAGCGCTAGTTGGATGTACGTGCAGATGCCGGCGCGATCAAGGCGCTGCTGGAGGGCTGGGCCAATGCCGTGAATAGTGGTGAGGTTGTCGCGGTATGAGCGAGCCTGGGTCGGCTCAGGCTCAGAAACCGGCTCAGCAGGGGCCTGAAGCGCCTGCGCCGCCACGTCTAGCTCGTTGAGCAGCGGGGCCAGCCGGTGACGCAGATCCTCAATCATCCGACGGAAGTCCTCGTGCTGGGCTGGTGACGTCGGCCAGGGTGAGGTCTCAAGCTCACGGCTCAGTGCGACGACGTTGCGCTGCACACCTAGGACGATCTCGCCCATCTGGTCACGCTCGGCGGGGGAGAACCGACCGAAGGTTCGCATCAGTTCAGCAAGGAACGGCTGCACATTGCCGGAGAGGCCATCAACCTGGGCACCGATCTGGATCTCCTGATCATCGCTGGGGGCACCACCCTCAAGGACGCGCAGAATCGTCACCCGCGCCATCTGGGCGTAGGCCACCAGCCCAGCCTGACCAAACCGCTGCACCATATCTAGGTCATCCTCATCCGACGTTGGGGGCTCTGCCACAGGCACAGAGGATGTGGGGGTATCTGTCGCGGGCATGGCGGGGAGTGTCGGCGGTAAAGCGACCGGACGGGTGATGTGTAGCTCTGCCAGCATATTGGCGACATCATGCGCCCGCGACTGGCGATCCAGGCTAAGCCTGTCCCACTGCGCGGCGGCCATATCGGCGCGCTCCGCGCTCAGATCGCCCAGGTAGTTAGCCACATGTTGGCGCAGGTCACGCAGCTCCTGAGCGCGCTGCTGCTGCAGGTCAGCAGTGCGGGCGCGGCGGTCGGTGGAGAGACCATGGAGCAGATCGGCGACATCCTTGCGCAGGGTGTCAACAATCGTCTGTAGATGGTTTCGCTGCGCCTCGGCGCTGGCGGACAAGTCAGAGTCCATGTCGGCAAGAGCTTTCGCCACCATATCGTGCAATTCTGCAGCCTGCGCGGCCAAGAACTGACGCTGATCGGCGGCAGCTTGCTGGCGGGCCATCCGATAACCCCGGATTTGGTGCCCGACAGCCTCGCGCACATCGGCGGAATGGAAGGGCTGAAATAGTGTCACCACGCAGCTCCTTACTATGCTATAGCACTGAGCAGACTGCTTGAGCCACTGAGGCACTGAACCTGGTGGCTCGCTGCGCTCGCGCCTTCTTCATGACAGGCTCAATCCCTCTGCCCGCTGCTATAAGCAATCAACTCTGCACACAGAGGATTCAAAGAGGGTACAGCGCGCCGACGCAACCAAGTGCGCAGGTGTGTCGGCGCGCCACGAGCAGCTAGGCGAGAGATGCCGTTGATGCCGTGAGACCCACAGCCTCAGCATACTTCAGGTAGGTATCCACACCAGCGACCACAACACGAGCCTCCACCGCCAGTAACTCGATCCCGACCAGCGACACGCGAACCCACGCGTCGATCACGATGCCCTTGTCCAGAATACGATCCACGACCTCGGCGAGACTGCTTGACGCATTCACTTTCTCGATGGCCATACCAAATCTCCTCTAATGTAGTGGTAGGACACTGGGTGCATTCCCCACGATTATTACACCGCACGTTCTGTCCGCTCGCCGTTAGCCCTCTGCAAGTGTTCTGTTAGGGTTGTGTTAGGAGGTCAGCGAATAGCACATGAAGGCACGAATGTCTCGCCTTGGCGAGACATTCGTGCCTTCATGTGCTATTCGCTGACCTCTATGCGGCCTGATCGCCGCGCAGAATGTAGCCATGTCGGGCCACCGTGCAGAGGCGGACGGGGTGGCGAGGATCGGGCTCGATCTTGGAGCGCAGATTCATCACATGCCAGCGCACCAGGCCCGGTTCAGCCGTGTCAGGCGAGTAGTTCCATACCTCGCGCAGCAGGCGGTCGCTAGAGCAGACCTCATTGGGGTGGCGCATGAGGTAGCCCAGCAGATCAAGCTCAGCAGGAGTAAGCTGCACCGGCATTCCCGAAACCTCGGCCTGGCAGGTGTGCAGATCAAGGCGTAGGCTGCCGACGTTCAGGACGATCCTCCCCGCTGCTGCTACCGTTGCGTTAGAGGTGCGTCGCAGCAGAGCTCTGATCCGCGCCTTCAGCTCGCGCAGGTCGAAGGGCTTGATTAGGTAATCGTCAGCACCCTCAGCGAAGCCGCGCAGGCGATCCTCAACCGTGTTGCGCCCGGTCAAAAAGAGCACCGGCACATCGGCCAGGTCGGCATGCATGTGCATGGTAGCGCAGAGATCAAATCCATTCATCTGCGGCATCGACACATCGAGCACCACCAGATCCGGTCGCTGGATCTGCGCCATCTGGAGAGCCTCCGTGCCATTGTGTGCCATGCGAACGGTATAGCCCTCGTCGTAGAGCGCGTGACCAACTACCCAGAGCAGGTCGTCTTCATCATCAACGAGCAAGATGTGTTGCATAAACGACCCTCCTGTTGGCACCTGTTAGCCGACAGAGCCTGCTGTAACATAGCGAGAACATCACTGCGCGAGAAGGGCTTGGCGAGAAACCCAATGATCGGCGCATGGGCAAGGCTCTGATCGCCCAAGTAATAGTAGCCTGACATCAGCACCAGTACCGTACAAGGGCTGATCGCGAGGATCTGCTCAGCAAGCTCGATCCCATTGGCATCAGGTAAGACGGCATCGAGAAAGGCGACGGCGTAGCATTGCTGGCGCAGCATAGCGAGCGCATCGGCCCCACAGGATGCGCTGCTGACGTGTATTTCGCTTGTCTGAAGCATGCGCTCTAGTGCCCAGCAGAGATCGGGCTCGTCATCAATGAGAAGAATATGTGTCGTGCTTCCCCCCATACACACTCCTATAGCTATCGGGCGGCATCAATGTGTGGTGAGTCGTAGACGCGGCAGAGTCATCCCTGCTGCCCTGGCTCATTTGGCGCAACGGCGAGGTAGGTGTCGCTAACAGGCAGACATATAATAAACGTCGCCCCCTGCCCCGGCTCGCTATCAACCTCAAGCGTCCCATGATGCTGCTGAATAATGCTGTAGCTGATCGAGAGGCCCAGCCCAGTGCCCTTGCCCACCGCTCGCGTGGTAAAGAACGGGTCAAAGATCTTTGCCATATGCTTGCTATCAATTCCCTGGCCGCTGTCGCGAAAGCGCAACTCAATCTGCTCGCCGATCAAGCGTGTACGCACAATCAGGTGGCCGCCATTGGGCATAGCGTTGCACGCGTTGAGGATCAGGTTTGAGAAGACCTGCTGAAGCAACTCAGGGTTGCCGTAGATCCGTGGCACATCCGGGGAGAAGTCGCGCTGAAGGGCGACTTGTGAGACAAGCATCTGGTGGCCCAGCAGCGTGAAGGTCTCCTCAAGGGTGGCGTGGATGTTCAGCGGACGGTAGCGATCCTGCGGCGGGTGTGCAAACTTGAGCAAGTGCTCAATGATCAGCGAGGCGCGCTGCGTCGAGGTAGTGATCTTCTGGATGCATTGCTGGCGGAGCGCTGCATCATCGGGGTGGTCATCGAGAAGTTGGGCGCTCGCCGCAATAATCGCCAGCGGATTACGGATCTCGTGGGCGATCCCACCTGCCATCACGCCAAGCGAGGCCATCTTCGCCGACTGGGCCAACTGCGCCTCAAGGTGCCTACGCTCGGTCAGATCGCGCCCAACCGCCACCAGCGCCACCACAGCGCCGGAGTCGTCACGCATAGCCGAGCAGTTCCATGCCACGTCCACCTGCTGCTGCGGGTTCGAGGTGATCAGAGCGATCTCTGCGGCGATGCGCTCCTCGCCCTGAGCCAACTGGCGAATCTTCGTCTCTAGAGTGCGGCGCTGATCCACGACGCAGAGTGACACGAAGGATCTGCCGCACACCTGCGCAGACGTCAGCCCTGACACGCGTTCCGCTGCCCGATTCCATGTCACCACATCACCTTGCGGGGTCATCGAAACCACGAGATCGCTCGCCCAATCAATCACACTGGCTAAGTAGCGCTCGGCGCGGCGCACATCCTCGCCGAGTTGCTCGCGCTCGGTAATGTCCTCCATCAGCAGCAGCACATGCTCCACATGCTCCCCGCTCTTGATCGGGATGAGCCGGTAATAGTAGATGCGCGTAGGTAAGCCCGGTGCCCGATAGGCCATCTTCTCGCCATCGAAGACCGCGCCGCTAGCAAACACACCACTGATCTTAGCTTCAAGCTGGAGGAAGCGTAAGAGCACCGGCGGGAATGCATGGCTTATCGAGCGACCAATCGTCTGCCGCGGATCATGGCGAGTCTTGGTGAGAAAGTTGCGGTTCGCCGAGACAATCTGAAGCTTACGATCAATCACCACGAGCGAGATCGGCACGCTCTCGATGATCCGATTAATGAAGCGCTCGCTGTTGGCCAGCTCGTCGTAGAGCTGCGCTGTCTGGAGGGCGGCGGCCTGACGCTCGGCGATCAGAGAGGCAAACCAGAGATCCTCAGGGGTGAAGGCAGGGGCATCGCCCTGGCGTGCCAAATTCAGCACCCCGCTCAGCTGGTCGCCGATCACCATCGGCACACAGAGGGCCGAGCTGATCGCGTGCTGGTGCATATACTCGTTCAGATGGGCTGGGACATCGGGGCCGCTGGGGAGCAGAAGTGGACGACGGTTGAGGGCGACCCAGCCGGCGATCCCATCGCCGAGGGCGGTAGCCGTCTGATCCACAATATCCATGTCGATGCCAATCGCAGCGGCGATCCGTAGCTGATGGCGCTCTGAATCGTAACGCATAAGCGACGCGCGATCAGCCTGGGTCGCCTCCGCCACGACGTTCAGCAGGTCGCGGTCTAGCGTGTCGGAGCTGCGGTGGGAGAGGAAGAAGTTCTGCCAACAATCAAACAGCGACTCGAGAGTCGGCCGCCATGTACGCTCGGGGTGTAGCGGGGGCGATAGAGGAGGAGCAGCGTTGGTCATCATTGACTCGTTCATCGTATGCCTCTGTGTTGTCCACCAACGATGGTTATTTTATGGATATATATATACTCACAAGTAAAGATCTCTTAACAATATCAAGTAAAATCCGTAGAGAGACAGTAAAATCATCATGCTACTAGAGTCAAACTATGAAAAACAAAGAATTAATACCTATTCATAAAGGTAAAATAGTACATACATGCAGTATCTGTCTGTAGTATAAGAGCCAAACTTGCATATGTCAACCAAAGTATTACTATGTGAGATAGTTTTTGGCCATTTGTGCATATCGTCACAAGAAAAGAAACACTCCTAACGCAACCCTAACAGAAGGCTTGCGCGGCACTAACGCGCATCTGGCTGATCTTCGTGTGTAATAGGAGCGAGACACAAAGCATCTCCCTGAGCAGCGCGTATGCGCTTTCAGGCATGCGGTATGAGTATACAAGTACAGGCAATGAGCGCGTGAGGAAATGGCAATGACAGCATCGACAAACGCCGTCGCCCCCCGAAGTGCTGCAGGACCTTCACTTGCCAAGTTGGTGAGTCACATCCCCGCCGAGCGGCGCTGGCGACGCCAGGCAGATGCGCTCATCGTGATCGGTCGGCAGCTAGAATTGATGGCCCAGGAGCAGGGCCGCACCGCACATATCTCGTTGGGCACGCTCCGCTTCTCACTCTTCCGTATGCACCAGGGGCGGATCAGCCAGATCGTGCCCCACTGTCATAGCATCACTGTCTACGGCGAGGCCGACGTCGCGCCCCCTGAGATCCCAGGGGTCACCTTTGTGCCAGTGCCCCACGGCGCGCCGATGAGCCAGGAGTGGTTCCTGGTGATCGACAGCCCAAGCTTCTGGGGTGCGCTGATCGCCCAAGCCAGCCCCGACCCGGCAGGCGGTGCCACCCGGCGTTACCTCTTTGAGGGGGTACTCACCGCCGACGAGCGCGTCGTGAGCCGGGCCAGCCTGCTGCTTAGCCTGGCCGGCGGCCATGCCGTCGGCAGCGCCGGGCGCGACGCCGCATCCAACCGGGCACACTGGGCGCGAGTCGCCTATGCGCTGGCAACCCATTCCGAGTCCCAGAGGCTCGACCTGCTCGGCTGCATCAGCGATCTGCCCGAGATGCAGTCGCTGCTAGCGATGCCGGCCCAGAGCCTCAACCAGATCGCGCCCGAGGCAATCGATGTCCTGCGCCGCCACTGCGGCTCTCTCGGCGAGATCCTCTACCGCGTCGAGGGTGACATGCTGACGCCAATGGTCTGGAGTTGCCCCCAGCGCCCCCCCGAGCAGTCCGTCAGCAGCGGCATCATCGGCCAAGCGTTGCTCCAGAATCAGCTCGTGCTGACGCCTTTGCAGCCCGATGACCCCGAGCACGCCCTGCTCAGCGAGGCAAACTCGGTGGCGGCAATCCCGCTGATTGTCCGCGGCCTCCCCTGGGGCGTGCTCCTGGTGGGCCAGGAGGAATATGACCCCGAGGAGTCACCGACGATGATTGCGACGGTTGGGGTTGCGACGCTGCTGGAGCAGATGATCGATGCAGACCCTTCTGCGATGATGTCTCCCCCGGAGCTGCCAGCCCGCCCGGCCAGCCCCAGCTTTGGCGCGGCGGCTGCCCCGCCTTCCCCAGCTGATCACCCCATGCCCGGCTTCCCGCCGACCGGCCCGAGCCAGCCGCCGCCCAGCTTCCCGCCGACCGGCCCGAGCCATCTGCCACCCGGCTTCCCGCCGACCGGCCCGAGCCAGCCGCCACACGCGATGCCGAGTCGACCGCCGGTACCGCCCGAGCCACACGCCAGCCCGGCTCCGCCAGCAGGCTCCGCAACAAGCTTCGGCATGCCGGCCTGGATGCGCACCGCTACGCGGCCTCAGCCCGCTGGAGGAGCCTTACCGACCGCTCCAAGCGCAACCCCGGCGCTGCATCCGACCGAAGACCAGAGCCTGCGGAGCTGGCCGGTGCTCCAGAAGCGCTTGGTCGGCGCACTTGTCGCCTATGATCAGCAGGCTGCCGAGCAGGTATGGAGCGAGACCTGCGCGATCTACAAGCCCGAGCAGATCTGCAATGAACTGCTAACCCCTGTGCAGATCGCGATCGGCGACGGCTGGCACCGTGGCGAGGTGAGCGTCGCCGCCGAGCACTTCAGCAGCCGCTTTGTACAGAGCAAGCTGCTCAACCTGCTCAATGCCTCAACCGATCAGCCCGGCGGGCCGCTGGCGATTATCGCTTGCGCCCAAGGGGAGCTCCACGAGATCGGCGCGATCATGATCAGCCTCTTCCTCCGCTGGGGCGGCTTCCGCGTGATCTACCTCGGCCAGAATGTGCCGAACTCGACCATTGAGGAGATGGTACAGCAGCTTAGCCCGCAGATGCTGGGGCTTTCGGCGGCCACCGTCGAGGGCGCGCACGGACTAGCTGCGGCAAGCCAGCTGATTACGCAGATGCCGCCGCCGCGCCCGTTCTTTATGTATGGTGGCCTGGCCTTCCGAGACAGAGACGACCTGCGGGCCCGCGTTCAGAACGGTTATTACTACCAGGGGGATATTCGCCAGATCGCGCAGGTGCTTGCTGAGAAGATGCGCAGTGCCTGATCACAGATCGGGTGGGGTGATATGATGGTGGGGCGTCGGGTGAAGAGCATCTGCTATGAGGCGCTATGCGCCGCTACCAGCCGCCCCCCTTCCAGCGTACGCCGCCCGCACGGCGTCTGCCCTCCTTCAGGCAGATCAACACCTGCTGTCGTAGCCGTTCCGATATGATTTGTAGACAGCGCCCGCGCCAGGAGAAAGTATATGACCAGCGCTGTAGAAACCTTCTCGCTCCCTGCTCTGCTCGGCATCACAAAAGGTCAGGGCTGCCTAATGAGCCCGGAGCAGGTTCGCGCACTCGCCGCACTGCTGTTGCGCAGCCGCCCGTCGGATATGCAGGCGGGCTGCTTCCTTGGCGGTGCGCTCGCCGTTGGCGGTCGCCCCCAGGACAATGTGGTGGTACTATCGGACACCTTTGGCGTCGCGCCGTTTCTGGTGATTGCAGGTCAGCAGGGGGCCAGCGCACTGCTCACCTGGACCGAGGGCGGGCAGTACCGATCACGAATTATCACCGACCCAGAGTATGTTGACCGCGCCGCCCTTGTGCTTGCCCAGCTCAGTGACCACGAGTACACTATGAGTGATCTCGCCGAAGCTGAGGTACAGCGGGCCTATGTGGCAAAGCTTGCGGTGACGCTTGTGGCCGAGTTCCAGATGCCCGATGCCGACTACCGCGCACTGATGGGCGAAGAGCAGCGCTGGCTGGCGATGGCTGCGGCGATGGCCTCCCAAAACGGGGGGGATTCACTGCTTGCCATGCCTGAGGTGAAGCAGTTCTTCCGCGAGCTTGGCGTGCAGCACGCGCTGCTTGGTCAGCTTGACGCCGATCAGCGCCAGCTGACGCCGCTGGCATCTGACGAGGGCAAGCTCCCGACGGCGTTCATGGTACAGCACCAAGGCGTGATCGCCAGCGTGATCCGCCGCAGGCGGACGGGCAGCGCCCCCGTAGCGGAGGCCAGTGGCCTCGACGGGGTTGGAAGGTGGGCCGGCAATAACGCACTGACTGCAGTGCCGCTCCTACGCGATGAGCGTGTATGGGGTCTGCTGCTCATCGCTAGCCCCCGGGCGATTACGGGGCCGGGCCAGGCGATGCTGAGTGGCCTCGCCACCTTGCTGGCCCTGTCGATTGGTGTGGCTCCGCAGGCATCAGCGCCGACTACCAGGTTTGCGCCCGCAGCCCAGGGGATGCTGATTGAGGGCAGCGCATCGCCCACGCGCGCACCACAGGCCCGACCATCGCCGCGCGGCGGCGACTCGAACATCATGCGCGATCTCGGAGCGCTGCTGGCCCAGCTTGGGGACGCCGTGCTGCTCGTGGACGGGCGAGGCCAGGTGGCCAACTACACGCCAGCCATGGCCCACATGCTCGGGATGGGCGCGCACGCGCACGGCCAGCCGCTCGTCGCAAGCGGAGGCGCATGCCTGGCCCCGCTGCTAACCGAGGCGCTGATGGAGGAGCATGTCGATCCGCGCGAGGTCGAACTGCCCAGTGGGAAGACGGCAACGGCGCGGGTGATCGCCTTCTCGCAAGGGCTCTGGGCCTTTGTGCTGAGTACACACGAGAGCGGGCAGCCAGCGCCGCTAGCCGCGCCACTGGCCGCACCTGTGGAGTCCAGCCCGGTCGCCGAGAACGAGCGCAACGAGAGCTTCCTCGCCAACTTCTCGAACATTATCCGGGTGCCCCTACGCGAACTGCGCGAACTAATCACTCGCGTACCGGCGGCCGGCGAGCTCAACGAGCAGCAGTCGCGGCTGATAGGCCAGGTAGTGCGGCTGAACAGCGAGCTGACAATGCTGGTGAATGATCTGCTGGCCCTCGGGCAGATCCGGCTCCAGGCCGGCGATCACCGCGCGCCGCTGCGACTCGACCTCCTGATCGAGGCCGCTGTGGGCACACAGTATGCCGAATTTGGTCGGCGCGGCCAGCATGTGGTGACCGAGCTCCAGAACGGGCTGCCGCGAGTATTCGGCTCCGAGGAAGGGCTGGGGCGGGCCGTGGCCGCCCTGATCGATAACGCAATCAAGTACAGCCCGGCAGGGGCACACATCCGGGTCGCCGCACAACGCGAGGGCGACGATATGGTCGTCAGCATCGCCGATAACGGCCTTGGCCTGCGGGCTGATGAGCTGGCACAGATCTTCGACCCCTTCTACCGAGCTGAGACCACCGAGAGCCTGGGGGTGTCGGGGCGAGGGCTAGGGCTCACGATCGCCAAAGCGGTAATCGAGCAGCACGACGGGAAGATCTGGGCCGAGGGGGAACCCGGCAAAGGCTGTACCTTCATCTTCTCTCTGCCCGTGGCCGAGGCGGCTTAATAGCTCACATCTCGCTAGTACAAGGTTTCAGACATCGCTTTCGAGTTCCGATGACGAATGACCAACGGGCAATGAACTTCTGGAGCGCTGTACTAGAGGGATTCGCAGAGCCACCATACAATCCGGTTCCAGGCGAGCGAGGCACACAAGGACAACCCAATGCGCTACAGCATCCTGATTGTGGAAGAAGATGACACACGTCGGAACGCGTGGTCGGAGGCGCTCCTGCAAGCTGCCACCGAACATGAGATCGCCCTCGTGGTGACAGCGGCCCGCTCGGCGGCGGCGGCACAGTTCCACGCTGGGCACCGACAGTTTCATCTGCTGGTTGCCTCGCTCGCCGATGACGGCGTGGGGCTGGCAGGGCGGCTGCGCGCGCGCAGCGCGCACCTGCGCGCCCTGCTGCTCCACCAGCCCGATATCGCCGAGGATGATCTGCGCGACGCCCGTTGGTTTGGACACAACCTGGCGCCTTACCCCGAGGAGCCGGCGGGTCTCGTGGGGGCGGTGGGCAGCGCACTCGGCCTGCCCCTAGCCGAAGATCTCGATGCCCAAGGGCGACCGGCCGCCACGCTCGGTGACGTCAAGGTGCTTTTGGATGTGTTACGCTGGCAGACGAAGGCCCAGTTGGTGATATACACTGACTATATCGGCAACATGATCGCCAACCGTGGCGACCCGGCGAACCTAGACATGGATGCGATCAGTTCACTGATCGCGGGGAGTTTCGTCAACTCGTTCGAGCTCGGACGTGCCCTGCGCGATCCCCACACGCGACACCTCAGTGTCCTTGAAGGGGAGCACTTCGATGTCTTCGCCACAAACGCTGGCAGTTACCACCTGCTGGCACTCATCTTCGATAAAGAATTCGTCAGCCCCAAGCTCGGCTACGCATGGCTTCAACTCCAGCGTAGCGCCGATCAGCTTAGTCAGATGCGAGTTGTCGAGGGCAGTGTCGGTGAGGTGATCTCGGCCGAGCTGACGGCATCGCTCAACACCGAGTTCGACCGACTCTTCGGGGGAGACCTGCTTGAGACACCGGACAATGCCGGCGATCCACAGGGTCGGCATTCCTAGTGCAGAGTCAGGTAATCTTCTGGAGTGCGCCGCATCGCGGATCGCACCCGCATGCGTAGCAACCCAATCGACAATCTGCAATCAATCGTCTGCAATCGCACTAGGAGGACGCAATGGCACGCTCGCAGCTTGTTCTTTCTGCCAATCAGCTCCATGAGCTGCGGCAGCTGCTGGCGCAGTTCAGCCAACAGGTCGATGTGCGCTTTGCATTTCTCGGTGATCTCAGCGGCCTGGATATTGTGAGCTGGGATGGCCGCAGCGACACCGATGTCAGCAGCGTGGCGGCTCTGGCGGCAGGCGACATGATGGCAACGATGGAGGTCGGTCGCCTGCTAGGAGGCAAGCGCGCCTGTAACCTGATCGTGCAGGAGCACGACGACCTGACCATCCTGATCGCGCGGGTCGGCGAGGCGCTGCTGCTGCTGCTTGCCACCGCCCGCGATGTCCCTCTGGGCTGGTCGCGACTAGCCATCAAGCGATCGACCGACCGCATCCTGGCGATCGTGGGAGACGCGGCCATGGTTCCCCCGCCCGATGCAATCTCCGAAGACTTCGAGCGCTCGTTCGCCGCGCAGCTCGACAACATCTGGTGATACTGCGAGGCTGCCATGTTTATTAACTGGGCTCTGGGCGAACTCAACCTAAAAATCGTCTACTACGGAGCGGCGCTGAGTGGAAAGACGACAAACCTCCAGTATATTCACGCCCGCACCCCGGCCACTATGCGCGGGCGGCTGATCTCGCTCAAAACCCAGCAGGAACGCACCCTGCTCTTCGATTTCCTTCAGCTGGAGATGGGCAAAGTCAATAACCTCAAGCCGAAGTTTAAGCTTTACACTGTTCCAGGCCAAGTGTACTATGCGGCCAGCCGCCGGCTGATCCTCCAGGGCACCGACGGTGTTGTCTTTGTGGTCGACTCACAGGCCGGACGGATGGCAGAGAACCAGGAGTCGTGGTATACCATGGAGCAGCACCTGATCGAGCTGGGCCACGACATTAACACCTTCCCGATTATCGTGCAGTTTAATAAGCGTGACCTGCCACATACGATGTCAGTCCCTGAGATCCGCCGCCAGCTCGATGTGCAGAAGCGCTCCTGCTTCGAGGCGTCGGCGCTGCGCGGGAATGGCGTGTTCGACACGCTGAAGGCGGCGATGAACTCGGTGGTGGTTCAGGTGCGCCGGACGATCTAACTTAGCCCTTGGGTTTACACCCCAGACCTGCTTTTTTTGATGGGGTTGGGCGACAAAGCCGCCCCATACCCTACCAGGAGGTGTGACAATGCACCAGGCGACACCAATAACGGAGAGCCTCCAGGCTGCCACCTACGACCAGAATGTTCGGATCGGCGAACTGCCCTTCTTTGAGGCGGTCGTCGCACGGCAGCTCGCGCCAGTGAGCTACATCGCCTTCCTGCATGGACTGACAACCATCTACGATGCCTTCGAGCACGCCCTTGAGCGATCCAATGACGCAATTATGCGCACCGTTTGGACACGCGATCTACACAAGCAGCCACTGCTCCAACAAGACATTGCGGCCTTCGCCACGACACAGTCGCAGCGTGTGCCTGCGGCTGAGCTGAGCGCCGAGGTGCTGGCCGAGCATATCCGGATGCGCGCAAGCCTTGACCCGCGCTCGCTAATTGGCAGCGCCTACGCCCTAGCGACATGGTACATGGGTGGCACATCGCTCTGCGAGCATCTGCGGGAAACCCTGCGCCCCAGCGGCGGGGGCGGCGTGAGCTACCTGGCGAGCTTCGACAACTGGGGACAGGCCCACTGGCCGGAGTTCGCCGACCGCATGAACATTGTCCCGCTCGACCCAGAGGCGCACCAGCATGCGGTGCTGGCGGCCCGCGAGACACTCGACGGGATTGAGCAACTGATCTTCTTGCTGCACCCGCTGAACGAGAACCCGACCAGCGATATGGTGACGGTGCTGAATCCGCTGGCCGGTAATCACCCAATCGCTGGGGACTTAGTCGAGATCAAGGCGATGTTGCGGGCGCACGCACGCATGCAGGCGATGTTCCCCTATATGGAGATTCGCTACGGCATGAAGGGCCGCAAGTTCTCCTGGAGCGATGGGGGCTGGCTGGCGTCCCTCACATCCGAGGATCAGGCGAGCGTGAACCAGAATGTTCAATGGCTTACGCGCCTGCTGGCGAGGCGTGGCATGCCCCAGTGGTTCATGGAGTGCCATCTGTATATGCTCTACGAGGAGCTCGCACAGGCGATGCCGGAGAAGCGCAATAGCTACACAACACTCGTTGAGGCGGCGCGGATGTTGGCAGAGGAGCGCCGGGCTACCGTGAGCGACGAGGCGCTGGCTGCGCTGGACAACGCCTTCTACCAGCGCGTTGGCCCCGAGTGGCGCGCGTGGATGCCTAACTGCGGTGGTCTGCTGGCATCGGCGGTGGCTGATGAGTTGGCGGGAGTTCCCCACGCGCTAGAGGCTATCGAGGGCTGGATGACCGACTCGGCGCGCTTCCCAGAGGCGTGGGTCGCGGCGGCGCACGACATCATCAGCCGGGCACGCAGCGGCGCGGCGTAGAGCGATTACAGATGGCAGATGGCAAACATACAGATCGCGCCGCGTATGCGGGCGCGATCTGTGCTTTTACACAAGGCAGCAGCAGTGAGGGCAGGATGATTCTTCAGGGTAGCTTTGCGCTCATGAGCCCAGCGGCGCTGATTCAGACGCTCTGCCAGGAACAGCGGACGGTGACGATCAGGGCTAACCGTGCCGGCTCGAAAGTCTCGGTCTGGGTGATGGACGGGATCATTGTGGGTGCCCGCTATGACGAGCACACAGATGAGGAAGCGATCTATCGCTTGGCCCATTGGCCCGATGGGGTATTCACTGTGGTTGCCGGGGCCGCCAACGCCCCAGAGACAATGGCGGCCGACGCTGAGTCGCTGCTCTTGGAGGCGGCACGCCAGCGTGATGAGGGCACCATGGCCCCACTGACAGCACACGGTGCTGCCGCCAGGCTCGACCAGATCTTGTCCGCATGCCCGGCACTGGCGGGCGGCACGTTGATGCAGCCTGATGGTGCCGCGACCTCGATAGATATGCCGGATACATCTCCGCTGGTGGCGGTGAGCCTATCGTCCATTGGCGAGGCGCTGGATGCCCCTCCCGGCATTGTAGCCTACATTGGCCACGGACAGCGCCTGCTGCTCACGCGCAGCGCCGCCGGCCACATGCTGTTGGCTACGGTGCGAACGGGTGAGAGTCTTGGCGAGGCAGGTGCCCAGATCGAGCGGGCCTTCGCCGCAGCAAGGTAGCGTGCAGGGCGAGCGTGGCTCGTGCAAAGCGGGGGTGGAGCGAGCAATGCTCGCTCCACCCCCGCTCGCTTTTGTGTCCTAGCGGATCACAAGGGGCAGGAAGACTGTCGTGGTGGAATCTAGGGCAGAGGATGTGAGGGAGAACGGCCCTTCCTCATTAATCGTTCCATCAAGCTCGATCTCCTGGAGCCAGTAGGTCACAGGTGCGTCGGCGGGCGCATCGGTATCGAGCCAGCTATAGCTGGCACCGGCACCGCCCTGCCCACGGGCCACCACAAACGCGGGGGTGATGCGGGTCGCCCTGTCCCGGCTGCCGCCGGCGCTGCGGTAGATGTGGAAGCCGGATGAGGCGATCTCTGAGCCAGTATGCCAGCTGATCAGCACCCCGCTGGACACGGGCCGCGCCGTGAAGGCGATGAGTGTGATCGCCAAAGGCGGCGCGCTCGTCACTCCCGCGTTGTTCGAGGGCGTCGGGTCGGCACCGTGGGTGCCGTCATCGGAGATATGGGCTGTGTTGTCGATCCGGGTGATGCCGGTGGGCAGCGGGGTATCGACGCGGGCAATGAAGGTGACAGAGCCGCTGCTCTTCCCGTTTACCGTGCCGATCTGAAGGATGCAGGACGTACCGGCGGGAGAGCCGTCTGCACAGCTCCAGCCGGGCGTGCCCCCGGCTGCCACAAAGTGCGTGCCGACCGGCACCGTCTCCTCGATCTGCACGCCGGTCGCGAGCATCACGCTGTCGTTAAAGTAGCTCAGGGTGTAGGTAATCAGCTGGCCGGCCGTCACCTGACTGGTGCTCGCGCTCTTGAGCAGGCGGAGGTCGGGCGGCGGGAGTTGGTCGATGTCGCTGGCGCTGAGCTGGGGCCGGGAATTCCCACTATCGTCCTCATAGTCGAGCGTGACGGTGTTCTCCACCGTGCCGAGCGCCCCCGGGTTCACCGTCACCTTGACCTGCACCTTGCCGCTATAGCCTATATCAAGGTTGTCAGTGATCGTAAAGGTGACCACCCCGCCCGCCTGGATACAACTGCCAGTGGCCGGCGCGATGACGGAACAGCTCATATAGGTTGTGTTACTGGAGATGGTGTCGTTTAGCACGATGTTCTTCGCCAGGACGGGTGCTGGGGGACTAGTGACGTTCGTATAGATGATCGTGTAGGTCAGGATGTTGCCAGGAGCGACAGCAGTCACCCCATCGCCCTTGCTCACCGCCATCATCGGTAATGCAGGGACGATCTGGACGGTGTCTTCGTCTTTGGCGCTCTCCTGGGGGTAGGGGTTGCCCAGGCTATCGTTGTAGTTGAGGGTGACCGTGTTGGTAATTTTATCGCCATGGAGAACCGAGGTGTCGACCTTAACAATCACCTGCACGCTGCCGGACTGGCCAGCCTTGACGCTATGGGCGAGAGCGAATGTCACCACCCTATTCAAACTATCATAGCTACACGTGCCCTCTGAGGGTGCAATGACACAACTGTCATAGGTCGTCTTTGCCGGGATGGTATCCTTCAGCACCACGCTGGTCGCGGCACCAGCAGTTGCGCCGCTAGAGGTATTCGTGTAGGTTATCGTGTAGGTGAGCTGGTCGCCGGGCGAGGTGAGGTCGACACCATCGCCCTTGCTCACTTCCATCTTGGGAATAGGGGGTTGAGTGTAGTAGGCGCTGGAGCCAGTCTGGCCCTCTTGGATGTACTGGTTGTCCCGACCAATACAGGTGACAATACGCCACCAGCCAGACTCAAGATATGTATTGCCGGAGGCCGGGGTGATCTCATCACCAGTGCCCCGGTCTGTCTGCGAAGCGCCCGTGCCATTCCATACCGCATTCGTTGTGGGACTAGGAGGTGCGCCAGAGGGAGTACCATCTATTACACGTGGGGTATAGGAGGGATTTGAGGGATCGTCTGGTGCATAGTAGGTCACTTGACCGGCATTATCCATGTCGAAGTTGTGAAAGTTTACCGAGGTCTGGTTGGGGGCAACATACTCATAGAGCGTGAGACACTCAACAGTACCAGCTGTGGCATCATTCTGGTATGAGCCAGTGCGCACACCGATTAGGATCTCGTCGTCGGTGCCGGAGAAGCCGTCGGGGTTGTCGTAGTTTGCCGGGGGAGGGTTTTTCGGGTCGTTGTCGTCATCCGTACCGACGCGCACACGCCAGGCATTCTGATCATTGCCCTCGGTCTCGGCGCGCAGCACGTAGGTGCCGCAGGCAACGGGGGCATCGAGGGTGTAGAAACGCTGCCAGATTTCTCCATCAATGATAGACTGAATGGGGATATAGGTCTGCTTTGCATTCACCAAGGTAGAAGTATCGGGAGCAGGCTCGTTCTTATCCAGCTTAATGGCCGTCCCAACATCGTAGAGTTCGAAGATGGTGTTGTTGGCATTGCCGATAAGCTCATTGCCACTAACGAGGGGGTCCACCTCGTCGCCTGTAGCATCTACCACCATCGCGGGGCTAAACAGATCGATATAGACCGGAAGTGTGGCAGGCCAGCCGCAGGGAACGGTGATCTCGTGGTAGTGGTAACCTGGGGCCGGATTACCATTGAGGTCAACAACACCATTGGAGTCGTTGGTATACCAGTCACCATTACCGATGCCGTTAGTTGGGCCGTTTGTCTGGAGGTAGGTTCCCAATCCGGCGGGCGGGGCCTCAATGGCGGCGGCACCGCTGGGCATAGACACGACAATGAACAGGACAATGAGCAGGTAGCGAACGATTCGGCCTGGGGCGGGGTGGATGGTGCCCATACGGTTGTCTCCGTTTAGCGGGACATCACCGGCATCCTGGCCGCACGCCCCGCTATCTGTTGGTTGAAGAATTTGTGTGCATATGAACGGAAGAAGAGGCTTACAATAGCATACTTTTGTAGTACGCATACGGGCAGACGTAGGGCAACGTAGAGCTGTTGCAACGTCGCTGGCGGCTGAAGCCGCGTCACGGGGGCCTGTGGCCAGTCGCCCGCCTTCGCGGGCGGTTCCGGCATCGGCCTGCGCCGCCGCCCGGCGCATGGTACACGAAAACGTACCGGCGTTGCCGGTACGTTTTCGTGTACCATGAACACATCTGGGTGCCGCAGTGGCTTAAACGCCGGTCATCATGGCGGCAACATCATCCTCGGCGGTGCCGATGCCCTTGATATCGAAGTTCTGGACCAGGAAGGCCGCCACGTTCGGCGACAGGAAGGCCGGTAGGGTCGGGCCGAGCCGGATGCCCTTGACGCCGAGGTGGAGCAGGGCGAGTAGCACCAGCACCGCCTTCTGCTCGTACCAGGCGATGTCGTAGGAGATCGGCAGCTGGTTGATGTGCTCAGCGCCGACGGCCTCGGCGAGCGCCTGGGCGACGGCCACCAGCGAGTAGGAGTCGTTGCACTGGCCGGCATCAAGCACGCGCGGCAAGCCGCCGATGCTGCCCAGGTCGAGCTTGTTATAGCGATACTTGGCACAGCCCGCCGTGAGGATGATCGTGTCCTGGGGCAGCTTCTCGGCCACCTCGGTGTAGTACTCGCGCTCCTTGTGGCGTCCATCGCAGCCAGCCATCACCACGAAGCGCCTGATCGCCCCGCTCTGCACGGCGTCGAGAACAGCCCCGGCGTTATCGAGCACGGCCTTGCGGGCGAAGCCCACCAGGACGGTGCCGGTTTCCAGCTCCAGGGGCGGCTGGCTGGCCATGGCCAGCGCAATCAGCGGGCTAAAGTCCTTCTGGCTGCCGGGGGCGCGCGCGCCGATGTGGGGTAGGCCGTCGAAGCCGACCATGCCGGTGGTGAAGATGCGATCCTGATAGCTCGCGCGCGGCGTCTGGATGCAGTTCGTGGTCATCAGGATCGGCCCGTTGAAGGCCGCGAAGTCGCGCTGCTGCTCCCACCATGCCCCGCCGTAGTTGCCAGCCAGGTGGGGAAACGCCTTCAGGGCGGGGTAGGCGTGGGCCGGCAGCATCTCGCCGTGGGTGTAGACCATGATCCCGCTACCTTCAGTCTGGCGCAGCAGGTCGTAGAGGTCGAGCAGGTCGTGGCCGCTGATCAGGATGCCGGGGGCGTTTGGGCGCACGCCGAGGCTGACGCGGGTGGGCTCGGGGTGGCCGAAGCGGCTGGTGTTGGCCGTATCGAGCAGAGCCATGGCGCTCACGCCAAGCTCGCCGCAGCGCATCGAGAGGCCGATTAGGTCGTTCAGGCCCAGGCTGTCGTCGAGGGTGGCGGCGAGCGCCTGGTGGAGGAAGGCCAGCAGGTCGGGGCTGCCGTGGTCGAGGACGTAGGCGTGATCGCAGTATGCGGCCAGGCCCTTGACGCCGTAGGTGATCAGCTCACGCATCGACTGGATATCTGCGTCGGGATGGGGGTGGGCTGCGGGCGAGAGGGTTGCGCCAAGGGCGGCGTAGGCGTCGATGTCGCCGTCGGCGGGGCAGGTGGCCGGGGCGGGCAGCGGGCTGGAGCACTTGGTACCGGCGGCCTGGCGGGCGGCGTGGACGCGGGCGCGCAGGGCGTCGCGGCGAGCAAATGCCTCTCTGGTCAGGCTATAGATGCGATCCTGGTCGAAGTTCACGTTGGTCAGGGTGGCGAAGAGCGCCTGGGCCATAAACAGGTCGGTCGCCGGGTCGGCCACGCCGCTCTCCTGGCCTCGCACGCCCACGGCGGCGAGACCCTTCAGGGCGTAGAGCAGGTAGTCCTGTAGGCTGGCGAGCCGCTCGTCTTTGCCGCAGATCCCGCGGATGACACAGCCGTCGTTCTTGGTCGTCTCCTGGCACTGGTAGCAGAACATTGGTCGGTGCTCCAACTTAGACGAAGGGTACAGGGTACAGAGTACAGGGTACAGGCCAAGCGCATCAGCACACGCTATGTGGCCGTCAAACTGTAACGTATCCTGAAGCCTTGTCCTACAATCACTTCACTGCCAGCAGGATAGCGCGGCGTGCGGGGGGCGTCGTTGCGCTAGATCAAAGAAGGCAGGAGCGCAGAAGGTTCGTAGCAGCTTGACCGTTTGCCGCCGAACACCCCTCACCCCCAGCCCCTCTCCCTCAAGGGGAGAGGGAAGCACATCCCTTCCTGATACGGAATACCCCCTTTCTTCCGCTCAAGAAGGCGCGACACGCCTACGCTGTGGGCAGATCCTCGGCGATCGCGGTGAGCCGGGCGGGGTCGCAGAGCGTGACCCGCTCGCGGCCGGAACGGATGATGCCCGCATCCTCCCATGCGCTCAGGGTACGGCTGACGGTGTAGAGGGTGGTGCCGGTTAGCTCGGCCAGATCCTGGCGAGCGAGGGGCAGGGCGATGGTGACGCCACCGGCCTCGGGTCGGCCAACCTGGGCGACGAGGCGCAGGATGGCGCGGGCTAGGCGGCGCTCGACCCGCTCGGTGGCCAGCTCGCGGTAGCGATCCTGGAGCTCGACGAAGCGGCTGGAGACCATGCGCAGGGCGCGCAGGCCGAGCACCGGGTGGGACTCGAGAAGCATATGTAGGGTGCGCTGATTCCAGGTTAGCGCCTGGCTGTCCTGAGTCGCCTGGAGGTCGAGCGGGTAGAGGGCACCGGGGATGGCGGCGATGATCCCGATCGCGTGGGCTGGGCCGATCAGCCCCATAATGACCTGGCGGCCCTCGGGGGTGATCTGGCTGAGGCGGGCGTGGCCCTCGGCAAGGACGTAGAAGTGGCTAGCCGGATCACCCTGGCGGAAGAAGAACTCGCCGCCGGACACGTGGCGCAGCTGCGCGGCGCTTGCGGCAGCGGTCAGGGTCTCTTCGGCGAGGCCGGCGAAGTAGTGACACCGGCACAGAAGATCAGTTCGCATGGTCTCCCATATAGATCAGCGTTGAGGCGATGGCGTCGCTGATGTTGCGGTTGGCGTGTTCGTCTCCAGGGGCACCGGCGTGGGGACGATGCAGGTGATGAAGAGGAGCACCTGGTGGGTGTCGCGCACCTCGACGGTGAGCGGGTGGCGACCGGGCACCTCGCGGAAGCGGCCCAGAACGATCACAAAGCGCCCGACGCTGTCGGTTAGCCCGCCGCCGACGGGGCGACCGTCGAAGTAGACCACCACGGCGGTCTTCGGCGGGCCAGTGCCGGTGAGGGTGAGGGTGCCGTTCACCTGGCAGAGCGCCTGGCTGGTGGGCGTGGGCGTGATCGTCGGCGTGGGCGAGGGCACGGTTGGCGTGGGCGGCTCGGTGGGGGCCAGGGTGGGCGGGGGGATGGGCGTGGGCGGCTCGGGTGTGCGTGTCGGGACGGGGGTGGGCGTGTTGGTGAAGGTCGGCGAGGGCGCGATCAGACTGACATTAAGGCTGCTGCTGTCGCGGCCGAGCAGCTGGTTGCGGGCCAGCAGCTCGATCACCGGCGGACTCTGGTAGCCGGGCAGGAACCGGCTACTGGAGCCAGGGGCCACAGGCATCGGCGTCTGGTTCACCCGTAGCTCTACGATCGGCCCGTTCGTCACGCTCCAGCGCACGGCGAAGGGGTTGCCAGCCACCAGCTTTTCGGGTGCGGGCACGGTGGTGAGCGTGACGATCTTCGGCAGGTAGAGGAACCAGGCCAGGGCTAGGCCAAGCAGCAGGCCGACAAATAGCAGCGCCAGCAGCCAGCGCGAGAAGAAGACCCGCTGGACAAGCTGCGCCGAGCTGTTGTGGGTCTCGCCCTGGCTGGCGGGCTTGGCTAGCACGGCAAAGCGGTGCTGCACCGGCTGGCCAAACCAGCGCATCTGGTTGGGGCGAACCTGGAGGTCGGTGCGCCCGACGCCGCCCGGCGCCAGGTTCATCTGGTCATTGCCGAAGATGAAGCCGAGCGCCTCCTCCTCGTCGTTTGCGCTCAGGTTGTAGGTCACGGGCGCGTTGCCCTGGTTGTTTACCTGCACGCGGTAGAGCCCTTTGAGGAGGCGTCGCCGCTTCTTTGGGCGCAGGTCGAAGCTGCTGATGGCGAAGGGCAGCACGGTCCAGAGTGCGTCGGCTGTGTTGGACTCGCGGGGGTTCTCGCGCGAGCGCACACGGATGGTCACCGGGTACTCTTGGGCGAGGCTCTCGGGCACCTGGGGCACGAGGATGTTGAGGATGACGAGGTCTTTGGCGCCGGGGTTGAGCTGCACCTGCGGAGCCTGCCCGACGATCCACGACTCGGGCACGCCCTCGGCGACAACCTTGAAGTGGTCGACGATTGAGCCGAGGTTGAGCAGGGTCATGCGGAAGGTGGCGGGGCGGCCGGGGGTCAGTGTTAGCGCCTCCTGGTCGAGGATGATCCCGATCCGCTCGGTGAGCAGCTCGACTGGCGCCGCGCTCTCTGGCGCAGCGGGGGCGAGGCTGGGCTCGGGCGGGATGGTGACGGATCGACCGCTGGGGGCGGGGCCGCCGGGCGAGGGCAGGGCGATCACCACGGGGGCCGGGCCGCCGGGGGCCAGATCGGCGGTCGATGGGCCAAAGGCGGAGGAGGGCGTCGCCCCGGCGGCGGCGGACGCGCTGCTGAGGGGCACCGGCTCGACGCGCAGCCAGAACGGCCCCAGGCGCATCGGCTCGTCCCAGTGCCACACGCGCGTCTCGCGCGGGCGCAGGGGCGCGTCGCCGATCACCACGGTTGCGGTTGCGGCCAGACTGGTGACAAGGATCGCGCTGCCGTCCCAGTCCATCTCCAGGTGCGAGGGCTCAATCGTCTCGCCGTCGAGGACGATCATGTTGCGCGGGTCGCGGCCGACGGTCAGCCCATCGCCGGTGAGGTCGTGGGTCGCCAGGGCGCGCCCGTACTGGTCGAGCGCCTGTACCCTGGGGATCACCGGGCCAGAGGGGCGCTCGCCGACGGCCCCATTGCGGGTCGGCTGCGGCGTGAAGGAGAGCTTGGGGGCCATGGCCGGGCTGCGCAGCAGATCCTGGAGGGCGGTGGCCAGGTCGGAGGCGTCGCGGAAGCGCTCGTCGGGCAACTTGGCCAGGCAACGCAAGGTGATCGCCTCTAGGGTGGCCGGCAGCTCGGGGATGATGTCGCGCGGCGGCACGGGCGCGGTGTAGACGTGGCGGAACACGGCAGAGTCAAGGGTCTTGGCCTCGAAGGGCACGCTGCCGGTGGCTAGCTCGTAGATGATCACGCCGAGGGCGTACTGGTCGCTGCGGCCATCGATCTCCTGGCCCCGGCAGCGCTCGGGCGAGAGAGCGTAGATCAGCGAGTCGCCCCAGATATCCTCAAGGGCACCCTCCTGCTCCATGAGCAGGGCCGCCAGGCCGAAGTCGGTCACCTTGAGCGTGTAGCCGCTCTGGCCGTCGGTGCGGCGGACCACAACGAGGTTGTTGGGCTTGATGCTGCCGTGGACGAAGCCCTGCTTATGGGCGAAGGAGAGCGCATCGGCGGCCTGGCGCACGAGGTCAAGGCCCATGGGCAGCGACCATGCCGCGCTGCCCCGGCGCTGCATAAGGTTGCGCAGGGTGCCGTCGGGCAGCCACTCCACGGCTACATAGCAGAGCCCGTTGTCCTCGCCGATCGCCTCAATGCTGACGATGTGCGGGTGAACCAGGGCCTGCATCGCCTGCTTGCGCTCGTGGAAGCGCCGCCGGAACGCGCTGTCCTGGGTCAGGGCGGGGATGATGACTTTGACCGCGCGCGGGCCATCCGCGCCGGGCCGACGGCCCTGGTAGACCGGGCCGGTCTCGGTGGGGCCGAGGAAGCTCTCGATCAGGTAGCCTCCCACCGCCTCGCCGATCAGGTCGTTCGGCTCGAACTGGCGGGCGGGCGT
>RYFE02000016.1 GCA_004138175.2 Chloroflexales bacterium ZM16-3
GCCCGCGAGGTGCTGCGCTACCCCTGCTCGTATGAAGAGGCCCGCAATATCACCAGGGGGCGCATCCACAAACTGCGCCAGAAGATCGAGCGCACCCAATGCACGCCCCCGCTTATCCACAGTATCCGCGGCACCGGCTACCGCCTCGTCGAAGACGATGAGCTGGAGGGGGCATAGAGATTCGGAACCCTTCGCTTCGCTCAGGGCGACAGCGTTACATATGCTCTACTGCGTTTTAAGGCATGGTGTTGCCCATCGCAATGCCGGAGAGACGCCCCGGCGGGGCGTCTCTCCCCGTTCCAATGGCATACATAACCGTATTGCCCAAATGTTCTGTCCGCCCCTAAAAGGGAGAGGGGCAGGGGGTGAAGGGACGAGGTCGGCGCGAGAACCGCTTATTCGAAACGTATTGAGCTGAGCCCAGCGAAGCACCTATAAGAGTCTGCTCGGCCGCAGGCTAAATACCACCACCAGGGCCGCAAGACCAAGCACCCCGCCAGAGAGCAGCATGCCCAGGGCCAGGCCGCCAGGCAGATCGGCCACCAGCCCGGTGAGTGTCGGGCCAAGCAGCTGGCCGGCGGCGAAGGTCGCCACGGCGTGGCCGGTCACGGCCGCCCAGTGCTCGGCGGGCAGGCGCAGGCGCACCTCGCTGGTCATCGCAGTGACAGCAGAGAGGAAGGAGCCGCCGAAGAGGGCGGCCGATAAGATGAAGCTGGCGGGATGCGGGATGAGCACCGGCAGCAGGGCAGCTGCAGAGAGCGACACCATAATCAGCGCCATGCCGGGGCGCGGGCCGAGGCGGTTGATCAGCGGCGCCCACAGGCTGCCGCCCGCCGCCGCGCAGAGCCCCAGGCCGCACCAGAACCACTGCACTAGGGCCACGGCGGCGTGGATCGACTGTAGGTAGGCGATCACAAAAGTCATGTAGCCGATATAGCCCACCCCGTAGATCCCGAAGGCCAGCATCATCGGCCAGATCTGGAGGTAGTCGGACAGGGGGGCCATGGCCCGACGGCCCCGGATCCCCAGGGCGGCGGCGGGGGCGGCGCGCAGGTGCGGCTCCATCAGGGCCATGGCTACCAGGCTCGCCACACCCAGCGCCACCCAGATCGCCTGCCAGCCCCAGCCCACCATCGGCCCAAGCAGCAGGGGCACCAGCCCGCCCGAGATGGCGATCCCCAGCCCCGGCCCGCTGTAGTAGAGCCCGAGCGGCGGGGCCGTGCCGCTCCGGTGGCTGTACTGGAGCACCACCGTCGCCCCGCCCACGAAGACCAGCCCGCCGCCGAAGCCGTTAAGCAGGCGCATCAGCAGCAGCAGCGGGAAGGGCGTGAGCAGGCCGGTGGTGATCAGGCTCAGGCCCGCCAGCAGCGTGCCCAGGCGGACGGCGCGGGCCGCGCCGATGCGAGACACCGCTAGGCCCACGGCGAGCGTGCCCAGCAGGTAGCCCACTGCGTTGGCGCTGTTGATCAGACCCGACTGGGCATAGCTCCAGCCGAGGCTGCTGCGCATCGGCTCAAGCAGCAAGGCGTAGGCGAAGCGTCCGAACCCGAGCGCGGCGGCCCCGCCCAGGCTCAGCAGCGCCGCCACAACGATCATGCGGCGATCAGTGATCTCGTGTGGTGCGTGTCCATTCATGGGGCCATAGTACCGCACCTTCAGGGGCGGACTCGTCGCCCCTGCCCGCCCGGGTTTGCAAGACCTTCATCTAAACCTGCACCCTAACGCACAGGAAAACTGCTATACTTTCCCTATGACCCCGCGTAACATGACAGCACAGCGGTACCTGCTGAACTGGCTCCCTCTAACCTGGCGGCAGCTCGGGCTTTGCTGCGCCGCCGCCGTTGTGCTGCTGCTGCTGCTCCAGCCGCTGCTCTGCGTGGCGCACTGTGCGGTCGACGATTATTTCGCGCCGCGCGCCGCAGCGCAGGCCGCGCCCAACGGCCCCTTCCTCTGCCACATCGCCGCGCCAGAGGGTGTCGATACCCTGATCATCCCAGCTTTCTGGCCAGGGGTGCTGCCCGCCCTCGTGCTGATCATCATGGCCTGCGCACTCTGGTTTCGCCTGGGCATCGCCAGAATCTCACCCCTATCCCCGCGCCGCTGGGCACCGCCGATCCCCCCTCCCCGCCTCTCCTGCGCCGCCTGATCCGTCCACGCCGCCGAGCCCTCGGTCGCTAAGGGATTGCCGACCCTGCACAGGCAGCTGTCGGCCCACGGATAGTTGCAGGAGTACCCTTTCAATGACTGCCCTCGACAATACATGCGCCGCCTATGAGGCAGCGCTGGTCGCCCAGGCGCTCAGCGCATCAACAAGCGCCGATCTCGCCGCCCACCTTACGGACTGCCCAGCGTGTCGGCGTAAGCTCGCCGCGTACCGCCAGATGCGGGAGGGATTGCTCTGCGGGCCATTCGTTTCACCCGGTGAGAACCTTGTCGCACGCCTGATGCGCATGGCGAGACACCGCCTGACGGGGAGCCCGAAGAAGCCGCTTCGCCCGCTGCCGCATTAGACAGGAGTCGGGAGTCGGGAGTCGGGAGTCGGGAGTCAGGAGTCGGGAGTCAGGAGTCGGGAGCCGGTGCCAGCGTATCCAAACGCTCTGCCCAACGCCAATCAGTGCCCTCACCCACTCAGTGGATCAGTGATGCTCACATGAGGAGGAGCCCTATGCCCGCTCGCAGGATCGCCCTGGCCTGGTCGCTGCTCGCACTGCTGGTGTTCGCCTTCGCCGAGACGGCCTCGGCCCACTCGGAGCTTGTCTCCTCAAACCCGAAGGACGGCGCGAGCCTTGCAGCAGCGCCGACAAAGATAACCCTGATCTTTAGCGAGGAGCTTCAGGCCGACGGTAACTTGATCACCGTAACCGACGCCGGCGGCGCACAGGTAGATAACGGCGACACCACGCTCGACCTGAACGACCCGAACCGGGTGACGCTGACGGCTTCGCTGAAGGGCGGCCTTGGCGCGGGCACCTACACGATCAGCTGGAAGAACCTGAGCGCCGATGGCCACAACCAAGAGGGAAGCCTCAGCTTCAGCGTGGCTGCGGCTACCGCCACGACGGCGGTTGGGCCGACGAGCGTACCCGCCACTGGTGCGGGCGACTCGATGCCGCGTGCGGCCATCCTGCTTAGCGCGCTGCTGCTTGGCGGTGCTGGCCTGAGCATGCGGCGATGGGCGCGTTAGCGCGGGGGCGCGCGGGGAGAGCCCAGCTCTCCCCCGCCATCTGGATCATCATATCGGCCCTCGCGGCGCTGCTTAGCGCGGGGGTGGCATGGGCGCACCCGCAGATCCTCAGCATGGAGCCGCCGCCCGACGCTCGGCTGAAGCAACCGCCGGATCGGCTGCGGATTACCTTCAACGAGCCGCTAGAGTCGATCAGCAGTCTGTCCCTGCGCGACTCGAAGGGCCAGGAGGTCGCCTCAGGCGGCGCGCCCCTGCCCGATGAGCCGACCATCTTAGCCATAGAGATCCCGCCGCTCAGCCCAGGCGTCTACACGATGGTCTGGACGGTGGTGGGCGACGATGGGCATATTGTGAAGGGCAACGCGGCATTCACAGTGCTGAGCAATGCCGCATCGGCGGGGCAGCCCTTGGCCGGCACGGTGACACCCGCGCCTAAAGAGACCATCGCCCCAGAGCCAGAGCCGGAGCCGCCGCCCGCGCCACTGCCAGTGGCGGCCATACTGCTGCGCGGCCTGATGTTGATCGGCGCGGCGACCGGCGTGGGTGGTATGGCCTACCTCGCCTGGCTGCTCGTCCCATCCATGGCCGGGGCCGGGGCAGATACCAAAGCGCTGTGGCGCGGGCGGGTCTGGCTGGCCGCACCCCTGCTCCTCTGCGCACTCGCCGCTGCCCTGATGCTCTTCGTCCAGGCTGACGCCGCCCTCGGCCATGCCGACCTAACTAGCGTCTGGAGACTCGCAGGGACGCGCTACGGGGCGCTTCTGCTCATCCGCGCCGGGCTGGCCATCGCCCTGGCGACCGCCGTGGCCCTGCCGGGCCACGCAGGGCGGCTACGCGGCGGCGTGAGCACAATTCTCGGGGGGCTGCTGCTGATCAGCTTCTCCCTGGGCGGACACGCGGCGGCTGCCGCATCCCCGCTGCTGCCCATCCTCGCCGATGCGGTACACCTGGGGGTGACGACGCTCTGGGTTGGCGGGCTACTGGCCTTCGCCCTCGCTCTGCCCATCGCCCTACGCGCGACGCCCGAGGATCGCCGGCCCGCCCTGCTGCGCGGCATCTTCGCCCGCTTCTCGGCCATGGCCATGGCCAGCGTGGCCCTGCTCACCATCACCGGTGCCTACGCAGCCCTGCGCCTGCTCGGTGCCATCTCCGACCTCTGGACGACGCCATACGGGCTGGCCCTACTAGCCAAGCTGGCCGCCTTCGCGGCGATGCTGCTCTTCGGCGCCTACCACCTACTGGTTGCCCGGCCCGGCCTCGACGCCTGGGCATCGCGGGCCGCCGATGCGGCACTGGCCCATCCCTGGCCACGCATGATCAATCGCTCCCTACGCGCCGAGGCCACCCTCGGCATCATCGCCCTGCTCGCCGCCGGCGCGCTGACCAGCCTGGCACCGCCCGCCGATACGCCCACGGCAGCCGCCGCGCCGCTCGTCCCGCCGACCCCCACCGCCATCAGAGTGCCCACCGTCACCCCCGGGCCGACCCGCACCCCCGTGCCTAGCCTGCCCTTCGACGAGACTCAGCCCGCTGGCGACCTGCGGGTGCGCCTGGAGGTGAGCCCCGCCAGCATCGGCGACGACCGCTTTAGGGTGACGGTGACGGACCAAAATGGGCAGCCAGTAGAGACCCAGTTGGTGCGGCTGGCCTTTGTAATGCTGGAGATGGACATGGGCGAAAACCAACTGGTGGCCACGCCCGAGGCGCAGGCCAGCTACACGGTGAGCGGCGCGCCCATGAGCATGGTCGGCCAGTGGCAGATCACCGTCACCGTGCGCCGCACCGGCCTGCGCGATGTCCAGGCTATCTACACCGTTCCGGTGGGCGAGTAGGGGGTAGGGGCGCAGCGCGCTGCGCCCCTACTGCGCGGCGAACAGGTCGATATGCAGGCCGTCCGGGTCGGCGACCACCGCATAGCGCTGGCCCCAGAAGGCGTCCCACGGCTCCTTGATGCCCACATAGCCCGCGCCGGTGATCGCAGCATACAGAATATCAACATCAGCCGGGCCATCGCACTTAAAGGCCAGCCCGACCCGGCTGCCGCTGGGAGCGACCCACTCCGGGTTGATCGAGCGCATAAGAGCCTCGGTGTCCCACGCGATGCGGTAGCCGTTGGGCGTGATCACCTCCACATGGGCCTCCCCCTCAACACCCTCGGGGATGGCGAGGCCGAGCATACGGTAGAAGCGCAGCGCGGCGGCCATATCGCTCACCTGGATGCCAACCATATCGGGCTGGATTGCCATAGATGCCTCCTCGCGTAATTGCTGATTGATCCTGCGGGGCAGATGGGCGATTCTATTATAGCTCAAATGTACGCTGACGCAATCTACAATCTGTTCTTTGTTACCCATGCCACTAAAATAAGACAAGGTGCCAGCAACTTCGGGTATACTGGCCGCAAGATCCGGCCACGCCCCCCCCAACACACGTTCGTAACCTCTGTCATAGAAGATAGAAGGAGCATGCCCAATGGGCAACGACACACTGACCATTACCGATAACCGTACGGGCAAGACCTACGAACTGCCGATTGAAGATGGTACTATCCGCGCCATCGATCTGCGCAAGATCAAGGTAGGGAGCGACGACTTCGGTCTTATGTCCTACGACCCGGCCTATATGAACACGGCCGAGTGCAAGAGCACAATCACCTATATTGATGGCGACAAGGGCATCCTGGAGTACCGGGGCTACCCGATCGAGCAGCTTGCCGAGCATAGTAACTACCTAGAGGTCGCCTACCTGCTGATCTACGGCGACCTGCCCACAAAAGAGCGACTCGACTGGTGGACCAACCGGATCAGCCGGCACACATTCATCCACAACAACCTGATCGAGCTGATCCAGGCGTTCCGCTACGACGCCCACCCCATGGGCGTCCTGATCAGCTGTGTGTCAGCTATGTCTACGCTCTTCCCCGAGGCCAAAAAGGTCGATGACCCCCATATCCGCGAGAAGCAGATCTGGCGCATCCTCGGCCAGATCCCGACGATCGCCGCCTACGCCTACCGCAACCGCATCGGCCGGCCCTTCAACCAGCCCGACAACTCGCTCAGCTACACCGCCAACCTGCTCTACATGATGGACTTCATGAACCAGCGGAACTACGAGGTTAACCCGGTGCTGGCCAAGGCGCTGGACGTGCTGTTCATCCTCCACGCCGACCACGAGCAGAACTGCTCGACGGCCACGATGCGCGGCGTCGGGTCGAGCCGGGTCGATCCCTACTCTGCCCTCTCAGCGGCGGTGGCGGCGCTGTATGGCCCGCTCCACGGCGGCGCCAACGAGGCGGTCATCCGCATGCTCCAGCATATCGGCAGCGTGAAGAACGTCCCCGCCTTCATCGAGCGCGTAAAGAAGGGCGAGGGCCGCCTGATGGGCTTCGGCCACCGCGTCTACAAGAACTACGACCCGCGCGCCAAGATCATCCGCAAGGTGGCCTACGAGGTCTTCGAGGCGACCGAGGCCAACCCGCTGCTGGAGATCGCCGTCGAGCTTGAGCGGATCGCGCTCCAGGACGACTACTTCATCTCGCGCAAGCTCTACCCGAACATCGACTTCTACAGCGGCCTGATCTACCAGGCGCTGGGGTTCCCGATCGAATACTTCTCCTTCCTGTTCGCCATCCCGCGCGCGGCCGGATGGCTGACCCAGTGGGTCGAGATGCTTAACGACGACGAGCAGAAGATCATGCGCCCGCGCCAGATCTACCTCGGCGCAACCCGCCGCGACTACATCCCTGTCGATCAGCGCTAACAGTGGGGAGCTACCGCCGTCAGGGCGCAGCAGTCGCGGCGCGACTGCTGCGCCCTGACGGCGGTATTGCCAAAAATAGCTTTGCCGCAGGAGGGCTGTGCATCGGCCTCCTGCGGCAAAGCTATGAGAAATCCCGCTGCGCTTTTACGCCACGGCGCGGATGGAGCGCCTGCGGGCCGAGTAATAGAGGGCGACGAAGTTGAAGATGTAGGTGAAGGGGAAGAGGGTGAAGAGGGCCAGGCCGAGGCTGGCGTGGAAGAAGACGATCCCCTGCACAACGTCGAGGCGGGCCAGCAGCTCGGTCCAGATGAGCGAGATCGGGTCGCCGCGCTCGGCCCAGCGCGCGTAGACGGCCTTAAACTCCTCCAGCTTCAGGTGCGCGGTGGGGAGGAACTGCACGACCTTCCCATAAGAGCTGTGGGCGCGCATGAACTCCGCGTAGGCGGCCTTCGCCCGAGAAGAGCCGAGGGCTTCAGCCCCACGGCGACTCGGCGGACAACGTTGCACCATCCCTGACACCCTCCCCGAGGTGTATAATGCCCATAGCCCTATCTGTAAGCAATGACGCTGAGCGCGCAGCTGCGCGCCCAGCGTCTTTATGTTGATGAGAGTGCAGGCGCACCATGCTCCTCCGTGTCGGCTTCACCTTTGTGATCGAGTCTGGCGCGCCAACCCCGGTGATGTCCATCGTTCGCCCGCGCCAGCTCGACCTCCACCGCCTGATCGACGAGCGCCGGATCACCTCGCCGCAGCTACACATCCACACCCATACTGACGGATTTGGCAACCAGGTGTGGCGCTGGACGACGCCCCAGGGCACGATGGAGCTCTCCTACGACGCGATGGTCGAGGTTCTCGCGACGCCCGACCCGGTCTTCCCCGAGCTGCCCGGAACATTTGTCGATCAGCTGCCGGACGCGGTACTGCCCTTCACGCTGCCCAGCCGCTACTGCCCGTCGGATCTGGTGCTGAATGACGCGTGGGCCATGTTCGGCGGCGTGCCGGATGGCTGGGCGCGCGTGCAGGCGATCTGCGACTGGACGCACACGAGTATCGCCTATGGCTACGGCAACAGCACCGCCGCCACCACGGGCTACGACGCCTACCTGAGCCGCAGGGGCGTCTGCCGCGACTTCGCCCACATCGGGGTGATGTTCTGCCGGGCGATGAACATCCCGGCCCGCTATGTCTACGGCTACCTGCCCGACATCGCGGTGCCCTTCAACCCTGACCCGATGGACTTCCACGCCTGGTTCGAGGCATATGTCGGCGGGGCGTGGCACACCTTCGACGCCCGCCATAACATGCCACGGATCGGCCGGGTGGTGATCGCCCGCGGCCGTGATGCGGTGGATACGGCCATCCTGACCAGCTACGGCGACAGCCAGCTGACTGGCATGTCCGTCTGGGCGGATGAGATCCGCGACGTAGATCGCTTCCGCACGCCTATGTGGGTGCGCGGGGCGGGGGAATGACCTCGATGCACCACCTGATGACCAGCGCGGCCAGCCAGATCGCCCTGATCGATCACCACGAAGTAGCCTGGAGCGAGGTGCGTGAGACGCGCTACTGGATGCACCAGCGCTTCGAGTACCACTACCCCGGCGCGATCCGCGACCTGCGCCAGCGGCTGGTGGTGATCCCGCCGGAGCGGTACGGCGACCAGCGTCTGTGCGCATATGACCTAAAAATCTCAGCACCTGACGCGGTAACGAGCGCGATCACAGACACCTTTGGCAACCGAGTGTTCACGGTCGCCATCCCTGAGTTGGCGGGCGACCTGGCCTTCGAGATGCGGCTGGTGGTCGAGCGAGACGTATCCGCCGTGGTGTGGCCCAGGGTGACGGACGGGGATGCGGCGCGCTACCTGGCGCCCACCCCGCTGACGGTCGCGGATGCCCGAATCGTCGATGCGGCTCGCCACCTGGCCCGCCGACACGCGGGCGCGGAAGAGCTGGCCGATGCGATTAGCACCTGGGTGTATGGCGCGATGCGCTACGGCTATGGCGCGACGACAGTGAGCACCCCCGCCGCCGAGGCACTGGCGGTCGGAAAGGGGCTCTGCCAGGACTACGCCCACATCATGCTGGCGATCTGCCGGGCGGCGGGCATTCCGGCGCGCTATGTCTCGGGGCACATGCTTGGCGAGGGCGGCTCACACGCCTGGGTCGAGGCGCTGGTGACAACCGCCGGCGGCTACCGCGCGGTCGCCTTCGACCCGACGAACCACCGGCGGATCACGCCGGCCTACATTACCGTGGCGACTGGCCGCGACTACAGCGATGTGTCTCCCACCTCGGGCAGCTACCGCGCGCCTTACCAGGGCCAGTTCAGCGCCAGCAAGCGCGCGGGCCTGACTCATCTGGCCTACCGCTAGGACAAGGTTTCAGAAATCCCTCTCGGGTTCCGCGTAACGAACGACGAACGACGAATGACCAATGACCAATCACGCCTCGTCGTTGGTCGTTGGTCGTTCGTCGTTCACAGAGAGACCATTTGCCCCCCACAGACGGTACATGCAGTGATGTATGCCGTTTGATGCTTGAAAGGGGGCGCGTGATGCACGATACTGAGATCTGGTGGCGGCGACCAAGGCTGATCGCGGCCATGGCCTGTGTGGTGGTGGGAGTGGCCGTGCTGCTCGGCGGGCCAGCATTGCGTAGCTCGCTGGCGCACGCCGAGCCCCCGCCTATCGATGACATGGGGATGTCGCTGTTCGACGATCCGCCCGCCGAGGCCAATCCTCCGCCTGTCGCGCTCTCACCGGCCGCCCCCGCCGAGCTGATCGTCTATGTGAGCGGGGCCGTGGACGCGCCCGATGTCTACCGGCTGCCGGAGGGGGCGCGGGTGATCGATGCGGTGCTGGCCGCCGGGGGGCTGCGCGATGACGCCGTCGACGAGGGGGTAAACCTGGCCGCGACCCTGTCCGACGCCCAGCACGTCCATATCCCGCGCCAAGGAGAGGGCACCCAAGCAACGGGCGAATCCGCCGCTGCATCGGCGGAGCAGGCCAGCTCTGGCGGCCTGATCGACCTGAACCGAGCCAATGCCGTCGACCTGGAGGAGCTACCGGGGATCGGCCAGTCCATCGCCGCACGGATCATCGCCTACCGCGAGCAGCAGGGACCCTTTGCATCCGTCGATGACCTGACCAATGTCACCGGGGTGGGCGATGCGCTGCTCGCCAAGATCAGCCCGCTGGTGACGGTGGGGCCGTAGGAATCGTAGATTGTAGATTGGGACAAAATCTGCAATCTGCAATCTGCAATCTGCAATCCAGGAGAGTGTATGCGCCAGACCAAGATCGTCGCCACGCTGGGGCCGTCCACCAACACGCCGGAGCGGATTCTCGGCCTGATCATGGCCGGGATGAACGTCACCCGCCTGAACTTCTCGCACGGGACGCACGCCGACCACGCCGCCCACATCGCGATGGTGCGCCGGGCGGCGGCCGAGAGCGGCAGACACGTTGCCATCCTCCAGGATCTCCAGGGGCCGAAGATTCGCACCGGCTCGCTGGAGGATGGGCGTCCGGTGGATCTGGTAGCCGGCGCACGCTTTGTGATCACGATCGAGCCGGTGATCGGCACAGGCGAGCGGGTCAGCACGACCTACCAGTCGCTCCCGCGCGACGTGCGCCCGCGCGACCGCATCCTGCTCTCGGACGGGCTGATTGAGCTGAATGTGATCAGCCACAGCGATACTGAGGTGCAGACAGAGGTGGTGCATGGCGGGCGGCTGAAGGAGCACCAGGGGATCAACCTGCCCGGCGTGCGGGTGAGCGCGCCGGCTGCCACCGAGAAGGATTTTGTGGACCTGGCCTTCGGCCTGGAGCAGGACGTGGACTATGTGGCGCTGTCCTTCGTGCGCCAGGCCAGCGATATTGTGCAGGTCAAGGATATTATTCGGAAGGCCGGCAAGACCACGCCGGTAGTGGCGAAGATCGAGCGGCCCGAGGCGCTGGATGTGCTGCCAGAGATCCTGGCCGTCACCGACGTGATCATGGTGGCCCGCGGCGACCTGGGCGTGGAGATGCCACCCGAGCGGGTGCCGCTGGTGCAGAAACAGATCATCGACGCGGCGAACCGCGCGCTGATCCCGGTGATCACCGCCACGCAGATGCTGGAGTCGATGATCCAGAACCCCCGCCCCACCCGCGCCGAGGCCAGCGATGTGGCGAACGCGATTATCGACGGCACCGATGCGGTAATGCTCAGTGGCGAGACGGCCGCCGGCAGCTACCCGATCGAGGCGGTGCAGATGATGGCCCTGATCGCCGACGCGATCGAGGTGAGCGGGCGCTATGCGAACCATAACGCCGCGCCGCGCTGGGCGCTGCCCGAGGTGCAGAGCACCCCGCGCGCCATTGCCGCCGCCGCCTGTACCATCGCCCAGTCGCTGCCGGTGCGGGCGATCATCGTGCTCACCCAGAGCGGCTCCAGCGCCCGCCTCGTCTCGCACTACCGCCCGAATGTCCCGATCATCGCCTTCTGCCCCACCGCCGAGAGCTGTCTGCGCACCAGCCTCTACTGGGGGGTGACGCCGCTCTTAATCGAGACCCACGACCGGCTTGATGAGATCGAGAAGCGCATCCAGCGCACGCTGCGCGAGCGTGGGTTTGTGCAGCGCGGCGATCTCGTGGTGCTGACCGGCGGCCACCCGATCTATCGCTACGGGCCGACGAACTTCCTCAAGGTGATGCAGATCGAGTGAGGCGCGACTGCCTTACGGCACTACCGCAAAACTCGCCATGTCACGCTGAGTGCAGCGAAGCGTCCCGGCAGTCCATACCACGGCAGGGACGCTTCGCTGCGCTCAGCGTGACAGGAGGCCGGAATACTTCAAAAGATCCGCCTCCCTGACAGTATTGCACAACATGACTTATTGATATTGAACAGTTGATTGTGCTGAGACACTCTTGCTCTTACGCTGGTTTTGTACATCTTGTCCCGTGATGGGCGATAATGTCATCATTGCACAAAGCGACTTATTCATGCCAAACAGTTAATTGTGAGAAATTTCTCGTACATCTGATAGAATTTCGCTTATATCTAAGCCTCTTTCTTACTGAAAACACAACAGTTAACAAAGCTTAACTTAGAAAACGTCAAAAAAATATTGCTATATCACGTGTGTAATGCTATACTCACGGCATACCCAGTTAGGAACACACGAATACTAATACCGGCGTTGGTAGAGGAACACGGTGTCTCTATCATTGGTTGGTTCCCCTAGTCTACGTGGCTATCATAATAGGCGTATCCCCTCAGTGTTGTACCCCCTGCAGTGACGCAGCTGGCCCATCCGTCTGTGCATAGAACTATCATCATCTGAGCCCATGAAGGCGCATCTGTAGCACTGGCACTGTTGCAGTTATGTACATCTTGGGAGCTGGCTACTGTGTAGCCCAGGATCGATGCACAGACACAAGAAGGTCCCTCGCCGCTGGCACCGGCGGGGGACCCAGGCAACGGCGGCGTGAGCGCCGATGCGGTGACATCATAACACAGTGTCCCCGCCCCGCTTCACGCCGCCCTCTACTCGAAACGCCCTCATCCGCTGGCACCGGAGTGGGCAGTTCGCAGCGGCGGCGTGAGCGTCGGTGCATCCTGTTTCAGCGCGTCTGAGCGCGCATGCACCTGCTCTGCTGCCGCCTCCACCCTAAGGAGCGCGGCTATTTGTGATCTCTGATGCCTACTGCGCGACCGTTCGCCCCTGACCGACACGACGGACGGAAACATGCTGTGCTGTACAGCATGCGCTCGCAGCCAGATGCTGAAACGACACTGAGGAGTAAGACCATGCGACAGATTGCATTCTACGGTAAGGGCGGGATCGGCAAGTCTACCACCCAGCAGAACACGGCGGCGGCGCTGGCCTCGATGGGCAACAAGATCATGGTTGTCGGCTGTGACCCGAAGGCTGACTGTACGCGACTGCTGTTGGGCGGCACCCGCCAGCCCTCGGTGCTCGACACCCTGCGCGACATCGGCCCCTCTAGCGTCCAGCTCGACACGGTGCTCGTGAAGGGCTACGGCGATGTGAAGTGCGTCGAGTCGGGCGGCCCTGAGCCCGGCGTCGGCTGCGGTGGGCGCGGCGTGATCACGGCTATCCAGACTCTGGAGACCCTGGGGGCCTACAAAGAGGATCTGGACTACGTCTTCTACGATGTGCTCGGCGACGTGGTCTGCGGTGGCTTCGCGATGCCTATCCGCGAGGGCTACGCCCGCGAGATCTATATCGTCTGCTCGGGCGAGTACATGGCCCTCTTCGCCGCTAACAACATCTCGAAGGGCATCAAGAAGTTCGCTGAGCGCGGCTACGCTCGCCTCGGTGGCCTGATCTGCAACTCGCGTATGGTCGAGAACGAGCGCGAGATGGTTGAGGAGTTCGCCAAGCGGCTCAACACCAAGATGATCCACTTCGTGCCGCGCAGCAAGGATGTCCAGCGCGCCGAGATCAACCGCAAGACCGTGATCGACTTCGACCCCGAGCTGCCCCAGGCCGGCGAGTACCGCAAGCTGGCGAGCGAGATCATGGCGAACGAGGACTTCACCATCCCCACGCCGATTGACCAGGACGAGCTTGAGGCTCTGATGCGCGACTACGGGATTGTGGACTAGGCTGCGGCAATCTGAAAGTAAGGGGCACAGCAGCGCGACGCTGCTGCGCCCTTACAGGAACGGCGATGCCGTTCCCGCACCCTACCGAAAGAGGTGATTTCATGGAAGCTCCAGCCCCCCAGGAATGTAAGGGCTCCTGCACGCCCAAGGTCGATGTCAGTACGCATCCGTGCTACAGCCCTGCTGCACACTTTCGCTATGGGCGCATCCACGTCCCGGTCGCGCCACGCTGTAACATCCAGTGCAACTACTGCATTCGCAAGTTTGCCTGCCCCAACGAGAACCGGCCCGGGGTGACGATGCGAGTTGTCTCGCCTGATGAGGCGATGGGCACGATCCGCCAGGCTGTTACCCGCGACCCGCGCCTGCGTGTGCTGGGTGTCGCCGGGCCAGGCGACGCGCTGGCCAATGATGCGACGCTGGCCACCTTTCAGCAGGCGAAGGATGAGTTCCCCCAGCTCACCCGCTGTATCTCGACCAACGGCCTGCTGCTGCCCGACCGCATCGACGAGATTGAGCGCGCCGGTATCACCACCCTGACGATCACGATCAATGCGGTTGACCCGGCGATCGGCGAGCAGATCTACTCGCACGTGCGCTACCAGGGCAGGACGTACCGTGGGCGTGAGGCCGCCGAGCTGCTGCTGCGTAACCAGCTGGCTGGCCTGCGCGAGGCGGATCTGCGCGGCATGCTGGTGAAGGTGAACTCGGTGCTCATCCCCGGCGTGAATGACCAGCACATGATCGATGTGGCCCGCGTGGTGCGGGATCACGGAGCCTACATTCAGAACATCATCCCCATGCTGCCGCTGGCCAAGTTCGCCCACCTGGAAGAGCCCTCAACCGAGATGGTCAACCAGGTGCGCAAAGAGTGCGGCGAGGTGATCAAGCAGTTCCTCAACTGCCAGCGCTGCCGCGCCGATGCGATTGGCGTGCCCGGTGAAGAGGGCTGCGGCACCCCGGCCACGCCCGAGAAGGTCTGCGTGCCGAAGTTCCTCGCTAAGGGTGTGCTGTAGGAGCGCGGGTAGGGGCGCATCGCGATGCGCCCCTACGGATACCACATTATAAGATCTACCTTCCACAGGAGATATGACGATGGAACTAAAGAGTAGTACGACCATCCCCGAGCGCGCGCAGCATATCGCGCTGAAGGTTGAGGGTGGGAAGTGCCAGCGTGGCGATGGTGCCGGCTGCGCGATTGTCAGCAATTCGGCCACGACCCCCGGCGATATGACGGAGCGCGGCTGTACCTACGCGGGCTGCCGCGGCGTGGTCGGCGGCCCGGTCAAGGACGTCATCCAGCTCACCCACGGCCCGATTGGCTGCGCCTTCTTCTCGTGGGGCTACCGGCCGCACCTCGCCGATAGCGACTTCCACATGAAGTACACCTTCGTGTCGGATATGAACGAGACCAACATCGTCTTCGGCGGCGAGAAGAAGCTGCTCCAGTCGATCATCGAGGCCAGCCGCGAGTTCCCCGAGGCGAAGGGTGTCTTCGTCTACAACACCTGCTCGACGGCCCTGATCGGCGACGATGGCCGCGATGTGGCCAAGCAGGCCGAGGCGCTGATCGGCAAGCCGGTGGTCTTCTTCGAGTGCGAGGGCTTCAAGGGCGTCAGCCAGTCGGCCGGCCACCACGTTGGCAACGAGACGATCTTCCGCCAGCTGGTCGGCTCGGTCGAGCCCGAGGGCGACTTCAGCCGCACGATCAACATCGTCGGCGACTACAACATCAAGAACGACATCCGCACCTTCGAGTATATGTTCGAGGCGATCGGCCTGCGGATCATCACCCGCTTCACCGGCAACGTCGGCGTGGACGACCTGAAGATCATGCACAAGGCGTCGCTCAACGTCGTCCACTGCCAGCGCTCGGCCACCTACATCGCCGACATGATGGAAGAGAAGTACGGCACGCCCTACATCAACGTGACCCTCTGGGGCATGAAGCATATGGCCCAGGCGCTGCGCGATACGGCTGCCTTCTTCGGCCTGGAGGCCGAGGCTGAGGCGGTGATCGAGCAGGAGCTGGCCAAGATCAAGCCCAAGATCGACTACTACCGCGAGCGCCTCCAGGGCAAGAAGGTCTTCATCTACCAGGGTGGGCCGCGGGTCTGGCACTGGATCGAGCTGCTGCGCGAGCTGGGCATGGAGACGCAGACCGCCGCCACCACCTTCGGGCACGAGGACGACTACGAGAAGATCTTCGAGCAGATCGAAGAGGGCGGGATGATGATCGACAACCCGAACGTCCCTGAGATCGAGGAGATTCTCACGCGGCGTCGGCCCGACCTGTTCATCTCGGGTAACAAGGAGAAGTACCTGGCCTACAAGCTCGGCGTGCCCTTTGTGAACGGCCACACCTACGACACCGGCCCCTACGCTGGCTTCAGCGGCATGGTCAACTTCGCCCGCGATATCGACAAGGCCATCAACGCCCCGATCTGGAAGACCCTGCACAAGAAGGCCCGGCCCGCCCCGGCGACCCACCACTCGTCACATGGTTTCGCGCACGGCTTTGAGGAGGGTGAATAAATGAGCTGCGTTACTACTCAAGACCGCGCGGTGTCGATCAACCCGACCCGCTCATGCGCGCCGATCGGGGCGATGCTCGCCAACTATGGCATCCATGGCGCGATCACGATCAACCACGGCTCGCAGGGCTGCGCCACCTACCCGCGCCACCAGATGGCCCGCCACTTCCGCGAGCCGGTTGAGGTCGCCACCACCTCGCTGACCGAGAAGACCACGGTCTACGGAGGCAAGGGCAACCTGCTAGAGGCGCTGAAGAATATCTGGGAGCGCTTTCACCCGACCATGATCATGGTCTGCTCGACCTGTCTCTCAGAGACGATCGGCGACGATATCCCCGGCACGATCGACGAGTTCACCGACAATCACCCCGAGATCACCATCCCGATCATCTCGGTGAAGACGCCCTCCTACATCGGCAACCACACCACCGGCTTCGATAACTTCCTCAAGGAGATCGCCAGCAACCTGCCCGACAAGCGCAAGAAGAAGGGCGAGACCAACGGCAAGATCAACATCATCCCCGGCTGGGTCAACCCTGGCGACATCCGCGAGCTGAAGCACATTGTGCGCGAGATGGGCCTGCACGGGCTGTGGCTGACCGACTACTCCGAGACGCTGGACGGCGGCTACTACGAGCCGCGCCCGCACTTCGCCCGTGGCGGCACCACGATTGAGGATCTGCGCAGCTCATCCAAGTCGCTGGCGACGATCGCCATCCAGCGCTACATCGGCGGCGAGGCGGCCCATATCTACGAGCGGCGCTACAACGTCCCGGCCCATGTGCTGACCATGCCGATTGGTCTGGCCAACACCGACGCCTTCGTCGATACGCTCACCGAGATCACCGACCACCAGGTTCCCGAGGCGCTGAATGTCGAGCGCGCGCGCCTGCTCGACGCCATGGTGGACACGCATATGTTCACCAGCGGCCTGCGCGTGGCCCTCTTCGGCGACCCCGACCTGCTGGAGGGTCTGGTGGGCCTGGTGGCCGAGATGGGCATGACCCCGGCCTATGTGCTCACCTCCTCCGAGTCGAAGCCCTGGGCCGAGCGTATGGTCGAGCTGACCGAGGAGCTGGGCGTCGAGAGCGAGATCATCATCAAGGGCGACCTGCACGAGCTGCACAAGCGGATCAAGGCCAAGCCGGTCGATCTGCTGATCGGCCACTCGAAGGGCAAGTTCATCGCCGACGACGAGAAGATCCCGCTGCTGCGCATGGGCTTCCCGGTCGAGGATCGCTTTGGCTACCACCGCCGCTCGATCGTGGGCTACAACGGCGCGATCTCGCTGGTGGACGAGATCACCAACCTCCTCTTCGAGCGCAAGGCATCCTTGGTGGTGAGCAACACCATCGTTGAGCTGGGGGTTGAGGGGCCGACCAGCGCCCCGATCACCTTTATGAACGGGAAGCACTGAGGCACTGAGGCACGGTGTGGGCGGCTTTGCCGCCCACACCTAGCAAGAAGCTATGGGCGGCAAAGCCGCTCCTTCATCCCGACAGGAGGTAACCAGCAATGGACGACGCATACGGCTACGAGGAGCGGGTCGACGAGGGTGCCGAAGCGCAGCTCACGCCTAACGGCAACTACCTCTGTGTCCATCACGAAGGGCAGCTGCGCTACTTCTACCGACGTGTGCCTGCGGACGCGGCGCGGCCTGCGCCGTATGGCTGCAAGGTCTACGCTGGAGAGCTGTATAGCCTGGCGTGGATCGAGGGTGAGGAGTAGGTAGCATACCGGAAATGAGGCAGCGGTGATGATCAACCTAGAGCTGACTCCGATCACGCCGCGCAGGCGCGGCGCGCGGGCGCTCCCGGCGGCGGGCCAGCGGCTGCGGGTCGCCATGCGCAGCCAGATCGAGCTGTGGCAGGGCAACCAGCGCGTGATGTATTACGCGGGCGATGCCTACGAAGGCACGGTGGCGGCGGTTGATGATGATGGCCTGCTTGATCTGCTCACAGATGACGGCGAGCAGATGCGGATCTATGCCCACGATCCGGCATTTGAGCTTGAGTCATTATAGCAATGTGATTATGTATATCTATATAGATATCAAATGACACTAAATATAGATCTTGATTTAGATCACAAAATGCCTCCCGGTAAATACAACCGGGAGGCATTCATTATTTACAGATCTTATATATATTCCAAACAGGTCGTATTCTGGGTATTGAAAAAGTCAAAAAGTCCAAATATACTAGGGGTGTGCTTGGATCATTGATCCATAATAAGCACGATAGCTTATCTGGTCTCTACTGGCCAAGCATGATCAGGAATGGCGCGGGGTGTGTCGCCTCACGCACGAAGAATTTTTGATGCAGGAGAGGTGTGTCGATGATGACAGCCGAGTATGGTTCAGCCGCAGGGGTTCTTGCTCAGGGCGATTCGTCGGTGTCGTTTGAGGATATGGGGGCCGATCTCCACGCGCTGTACAGCGGCAAGAATAGCACTATCACCCTCGATACCCTGGCCGTAGATCTCCAGGCTCTCTATGGGAGCACGGCGCTACCGATCAGCCAGAGCGATCTGCTGTCCGAGCTGCGCGAGCTGTACGGCGACGCCGAGGTTTCGTGGGCAGACTTCAGGACTGATTTCGAGGCGCTCTACACCAGCCACGCTGTGTAAGATCGCTTCCCCATACAGCGCTTCATATCTACGAAGGCCGGTCGTCAGTACACCTGACGACCGGCCTTCGCTGTTGTCCGGCAGAGGCAGGGCTTGCCCTTTGCCTCTTCCTTGTCCTTTATCGAATAAAAAACACTCGCTGTGGTATTATAATGTGCGTATATGCGTGTACGGCGTAGCCGCAGCGCATGTTCCCCGGTGCATCATAGAGCGGCGGGAAGAGGGATTGAGCCAACGACCAACGACCAACGATCAATGACCAATCACGCCCTGTCGTTCGTCATTTGTCGTTCGTCGTTCGTTGAATCCAAAGTGGCTCAAGCATTCTGCTCAGTGCGATAGGGGCGGTAACGATTGATACAGCTCACAAAAAAGATCTGCCTGATCGGCGACTTTGCAGTGGGGAAGACAAGTCTGGTGCGCCGCTTCGTCGAGGGCCGCTTCAACGATAGCTACCTGAGCACACTTGGCGTGCGGGTGAGCCGTCGCGTGATAGAGATCGAGCGCGAATCACCGACACAGGTGACGCTAATGGTCTGGGATACCGCTGGTGGAGAGTCATTCGACAGCGTGACCAAGAGCTATTACCGAGGATCGGGTGGCGCGCTCCTTGTCTGCGACCTGACTCGGAGTGATACCCTAACCTCGTTGACGCGGTATGCCGAGGATTTTCGTGAGGTGAACCCCGGCGCGTCGCTTGTACTGATCGGCAATAAAGCCGATCTGGACGGTCAGCGCGTGATCTCCGACGAGCAGATCGCCGCCGCCGCCGATGCCAATCAGGCAGCTTGGTTTGTGAGCAGCGCGAAGACTGGCGCACAGGTTGAGGATGCCTTTCTCTTTCTTGGTGCGGCTATTTGTAGTGTGAGGAGCAACCAGTGAGCAACGAACATACCACAACACGATTGCCGCCTCCCTCCGACAGCGAGCCGAGAGCGGATGAACCGCGCCAGGAGGATATGGATCGTATCCGCGAGATCATCCTCGGCTCGGATCAGGCCCGCACCCGCCTGCGGCGCGCAGAGACGGATCGGCTGCGCGATATTCTCTTTGGCGCACAGATCGAGGACTACGAGCGGCGATTCGCCGATATGCGGCGTGAGATCGACCGCGTCAGCAGCGACGTGCGCCAGGTGCAAGAACGCGCCGCCGAGTCTGAGAAGGGCTTGTTGCGCCGCTTTGAGCTGCTCGAACTTGAGCTTCGCCGGGTCTCCGATGAGATCCGCCGCGATCAGGAGCGCCAGCGTGGCCGTGATGCGCTCTTCCAGCAGCTCGGCAGCCAGGTGCGCCAGCACGAGGAGATGATCGTCACGACCGGCGGGAGCGTGCTTGATCTGAAGCGTGTCCAGACGAACCAGGATACAGATATTCGCGCCGCGAAGGCAGAGCTAATCGACACGCGCGACCAGCTCGCGCAGCGCACCCAGAGCCTGCGCCGCGAGATCCGCGAGAGTGAAGACACCCTACGGGCCGACTTGCACCGGATCGCCGACCGTCTGGAGGATCAGAAAACGGATCGCCGTGCGCTAGCGAGTATGCTGATCGAAATTGCCACCCGCCTGGAGACAGGCAACACGGTCACGGATCTGCTTGAGGGCTTCTCTGGCGCAAAGGAATAGCCCGCTATGGCTCAAGAGCGGGAGACTAGGCAGCAGATCGAGGAGTTGCGCCGGGTGCTGCTTAAGCCCGAGGCGCTGGTTGATCGGATTAGCCCGCTGATCGCCGATATCCTGACCGAGCATATTAACGAGTCTCGCGATGATATGGCTCGCGCGATCGCCCCGGTGATCGGCGAAGCGATCCGGCAGCAGGTCTACCAGGCTCGCGAAGATATTATCGACGCGCTCTACCCGGTGATCGGCCAGATGATCGCCCGCGCCGTAAGCGAGGCGGTGAGTAATTTCGCTCAGCAGATCGATAACCAGGTGCGCCAGGGCACACAGGTGATCTTTGACTCGCGCTACTGGCAGGCCCGCCTGCGCGGCGTGTCCACCCGCGAGTTCCAGATGCGTAACGCCCTGCCCTTCATCGTTAGTGAGATCTTTTTGATCCAGCGCGACTCGGGCCTGCTGATCTGTCACTTCTCGGCTGAGGATGCGCGCCCCGACCGCGACCTGGTGAGCGGGATGCTTACCGCTATCCGCGACTTCGCCCGCGATGCGTTCGGTCGGGACGAGAGCGGCGAGCTTGGCGAGATCGCCTATGAGTCGCGGCAGATTATGCTTGTGGCCGGCGGCGCGGCCTACCTGGCCGTTGTCGTTGAGGGTGTCTCTCCGCAAGGTTTCCGCGAGAAGATGCGCCAGACACTGGTGAAGATCCACGATAAGCGCTACGACGAACTGCGCGCCTTCGACGGCAGCAACCAGGCGCTCGTCGAAGATGCTGGCCGTATCCTCGCACATGATCTTATGCCGACGGCGTCCGCGCCCCCGCGCCAGACGAGTAAGGTTGGGCAGCAGATTATCATTGTCCTGATGGTGCTGCTAGCGCTCATTCCGCCGCTCTTCTGCGTCGGCTGGGCCTGGCGGGTCGAGTCCAACATGGGCGCGCTGATGGCAGCTCCGCCGACAGCCACTGCGACGAGCACGCCTACCAGCACGCCGACGGCCACAAATACGCCTACCAGCACGCCGACGGCCACAAATACGCCTACCAGCACGCCGACGGCCACAAATACGCCTACCAACACGCCGACGGCCACCAACACACCCACCGCGACCAGCACGCCCTCGCCCTTCATCGGCGTGATGATCGGCAATGTGTACCTCTATAGCACGCCCGATGAGTCGAGCACACGCAGCAGCATCGTCGCGCCGCTGGGCTCGCCGGTCGAGGTGCTAGCCCAGCTGGGCAGCTGGTATCGGGTACGGGTGCCTGTATCGAGCGGACAGACCGTGGAGCTGATCGGATGGGTGAATAAGCGTTTCGTCAGCCTGCTCCAGCCGATCCCAACGGATCGCATTACACCGACGGTAATACCATGAGCTACATGATCGAGCAGCAGATCCTTGCGGCCAGCAAGATGGCCTACCTCGTGGTTGATCGCGATCTGGTGGTGTGTGGTACCAACGGTAACACCAGCGTGATCGATTATTTGGATGCAAGGGAAGGGCGGGCGCTGATTGACCTGCTGCCGGAGCTCTCTGGCAGCGAGGCGGCGCTTGACTCGATCATGGTCGGCAACCTTGATCGTCTACACTTCGCCGATATCAACCGCGAGATCACCTCAGGCGACCTGCGCTACCTCGATCTGCTCACGCTTCCGCAGATCGACGACAATGGCCGGATCATCGGCCTGATCCAGGTAATCACCGATGCCAGCGAGCGCGGGGCGGCCATGCAGGCTCGCGTGCAGCAGCGCAACGAGTACCGCCTGCTCAAAGAGCAGGTGGGCCAGCAGAATATCGATCTGGCTCGCAGGAACGCCGAGCTGCGCCGGGCAACCGAGCTGAAGGACGAGTTTCTGGCCGGGATGAGTCACGAGGTGCGCACGCCGCTCACCGTCATCCTCGGGATGGCCGAGATCATCCGCGCCAAGATCTCTGGCCCGCTCACCGAGCAGCAGATCGAAAATCTGAACGGAATCCAAGAGAGCGGGCGCCATCTGCTCTCTCTGATCAATGACTTCCTCGATATCGCAAAGATTGAGGCTGGCCAGTTTGAGCTCGACACCGGCCCCGTCCTGGTACAGTCGCTCTGCGAATCTGCAGTACGCATGGTCAATGATATGGCCACCAGAAAGCGTATTCGGATCGAACTGAATCTAGCCCCCGATGTGGCCTTGATCAACGGCGATGATCGACGCCTGCGCCAGGCGCTGATTAACCTGCTCTCAAATGCGATTAAGTTCACCCCTGTCAGCGGGAAGGTGGGGCTAGACCTTCAGGGCGATGTCGCTGAAGGGGTCGCGCACTTTAGCGTATGGGACACGGGTGTCGGTATCGCCGCCGAAGATGCCCAGCGCCTGTTCCAGCCATTCGCGCAGATCGCCGGCGATCATCAGCAGGGTCAGCAGGGCAGCGGCCTGGGCCTTGCGCTGGTGGCACAGCTGGTCGAGAAGCACGGGGGCGGGGTCAGCCTTGAGAGCGAGGTGGGCAAGGGCAGCCGCTTCACGATGACGCTGCCGTGGAACCAGGCAGGAGAGCAGGCGCTACGCCTCCAGATGATGTCGCCGAAGAATGCGCGTGTGGTCGAGGTCGATAGCGCGGAGCCACTTGCGGAGCCGATCGGCGGCGGGCAGCCGCTGCTGCTGGTTGAGGACGACCCGATGAGCGCGGAGCTCCTCGCGGGCTACCTGCGACGCTGCGACTACCAGGTGACGCACGCAGGGTCGGCAGAGGAGGCGCTGGCATGTGTGCGCGAGCGTGTGCCAGATCTGGTGATCGCCGATGTGCGGATGCGCGGGATGGACGGCCTTGAGCTGACCCGGCGTCTGCGCGACGGGGTGGCGACGCGGGCGACGCCGATCATCGCGCTGACTGCGCTAGCGATGCCCGGCGACCGCGAGCGCTGCCTCGAAGCGGGTGCAAGCCGCTACCTCAGCAAGCCACTACCGCTGAGGCGGCTCGCCGAGGCTGTGGCCGACCTGCTGCGCACGCCAGGGGAGGCAGCGTAGGGCCAATACATCGGGCCAACCACGAATGTCACCACGAATGCACGAATAACGGAAGGAACCCATGGCGCAAGGGTGTCGTCCGTCAGTGCGTCGGCTTCCCGCCCACAAGCTCGCGTGCGATCTGGTTATGTCGAGTTACAAGCGACTCCACATCTACCCCGACGAGCGCGCCGTCGCGCACCCGCACCTCGCCATGAATCACGCTCAGGCTCACCCCCTGCGGCTGGCAGAAGGCCAGGGCGGCCAGCGGGTCGTGGACGGCACCGCCAGCCAGGCCCAGGCTATCGAGGCGGTAGCCGATCAGGTCGGCGCACATGCCGGGGGCGAGCTGTCCAATATCGTCGCGGCCAAGCACCTCGGCCCCGCCGCGCGTGGCCAGGCGCAGCGCCTCGCGCGCCCCCATCGCCGCCGGATCGCCCAGAACGCGCTGGAGCAGCATGGCCTGGCGGGCCTCGGCCAGCATATGCGAGCCATCGTTCGAGGCCGAGCCGTCCACGCCGAGGCCAACCCGCGCGCCGGCCCCCACCAGGGCGCGGATGGGCGCGATCCCCGAGGCCAGGCGCATGTTCGAGCTCGGGCAGTGGGCCACCCCCGTGCGCGTGCGGCCCAGCCGCCCCACCTCGTCCGATGAGGGGTGTACAACGTGGGCGTGCCATACGTCCGGCCCAACCCAGCCCAGATCCTCGATCAGCTCCACCGGACGCCGCCCGAAGGTTTCGAGGCAATAACGCTCCTCATCTAGCGTCTCGGCCAGATGCGTGTGTGAGTGGACGCCATAGCTGCGGGCCAGGGCCAGGCTCTCGCGCATCAGGTCAAGCGAGACCGAGAAGGGCGAGCAGGGTGCCAGCACCACCCGCAGCATCGCGCCAGGCTTCGGGTCGTGATACTGTTCGATCAGCCGGCGCGAGTCGCGAAGGATGGTGCCCTCATCCTCGACCACATGGTCGGGCGGGAGACCACCCTTGCTCTGGCCCACCGACATGCTGCCGCGAGCGGCGTGGAAGCGGAATCCCATCTCGGAGGCGGCCTGGATCTGGTCATCGAGGCGAGCACCGTTCGGCCAGAGATAGGTGTGGTCGCTTGAGGTCGTACATCCAGAGAGCATCAGCTCGGCGATCGCCACCTTGCTGCTCACATAGATCGCCTCGGGCGTGAGATTCGCCCAGATCGGGTAGAGCGTGGTCAGCCATCCAAAGAGGTTGCTGTCTTGGGCCAGGCAGCGCGTGAGCGTCTGGGAGAAGTGATGGTGTGTGTTGATCATCCCTGGCATTATCAGCATGCCCCGCGCGTCGATCACGCGATCCGCATCGCCGGGCAGATCGGCGCTCGGCCCAACCTGGGCAATCACCCCGTCTATCGCGTAGATAGCGCCGTGGGCGATCCGCGTGTCCGCATCGTTCATGGTTACAATCAGATCGGCGTCTTTGATCAGCAGGGTAGGCATCGGTTCTCCCTTATAGAGCACTGAGCAGCATGCTTGAGAAACCTGTCAGGTGCGGCCAGCGAGGATATTCCCGCATACTGATGCGCCAGAGGCCGCACCTGACAGGTTTACGTCTCAAATAGGATTGTCCTATCCGTAGAAGTGGTTATACGTCAACAGTATGCTACACAGCATGCCAATGTACAGCAACAGGCGGGCCATCCCTATGGGCCACAATAACCCGATCTCTGTGGTCGATCAGGAGCATATTATCGCGCTCCTTCAGGACGCCGTGATCATCTCCGATCTAGAGTTCCGCATTCGGAGCTGGAATGATGCGGCGGCCCAGCTGTATGGATGGGCAGCCGATGAGGTGCAGGGGCAGTTGTTGAGCGAAGTCATTCCGGCGCTACGCTACCTCGACGGCGGCGATAGGGAGACAGCCATTGAGGTGCTTGTGCGCGACGGGTTCTGGCGCGGCGAGATTATTCAGCCCCACCGGAGCGGGGAAGAACTGACGATCAATACATCGGTTCAGGCGCTGCGCGACACCGAGGGGAGACCCCAGGCATACATCGCGATCAACCGCAATGTGAGCGGGCAGCGGGTGGCTGAACAGGCTCTGCGGCGCTACGCCGAGCGTCTGAACATTCTACACCACATGAACCAGCGAACCCTGGCTGGTGCCCCCCTCGATGCGATCATCGCAGAGGTGCTGGATCAGCTGCGCCTGCTGGTGCAGGTGCAGCACGCCAGCGTGCTGATCTACAGCAGCACAGCGCAACGACGCGGCACCTTCCTCGGCGTGAGCAGTGACCTAGATGGCTGGCCCGCCGTAGGCGATGTGATCGACATGAGCGGCGGATCGGTTGGCATGATCGATCAGGCCCATCAGGTTCGTATCTACCACGACCTCCCTCCCACCGAGAGCGATGAGGACACCCGCCCGCATGATATCGCTAGCATCCTGCGAGATAAGGGTCTGCACTCGCTGCTGTCGATTCCGCTCATGGTTGACGGCGAGCTGATCGGCTCGCTCAACCTCGCCACGAGCAGCCCGCAGGAATTCCCCGACGATCAGATCGCTATCGCCCGTGAGTTCGGCGCCTACCTGGCGATCAGCGTCCAGTCGGCGCGGCTGCGTGAGAACGAGCGGCGCGCCCGCCAGATCGCCGAGACCCTGCACCAGGCTGGCGTCGCCCTGACCCAGTCGCTCGACTTGAACCAGGTGCTTGAGGCGCTGCTCGACCACCTCCAGAAGCTGGTGCCCTACGACAGTGCGAACGTGATGCTGCTGCGCGAAGGGCAGATCTTCCAGGTCTACAGCCTGCGCGGCTATGAGCATCGCGCCGACATTGAGGAGATCCGGCAGATCAGCTTCGACGCCCGCGAGCACAGCATCACCAGGCAGATTATGCAAAGCTGGCGCAGCCTGCTGATCAGCGACACCCTCGGCTATCCTGGCTGGGTGGAGGTGGCCGGGGGCGAGGAGATCCGCAGCTGGATGGGAATTCCGATCATCAGCCGGGGTGAACTGCTGGGCATCTACGCGGTAAATAAGATGACGCCGGGCTTTTTCAGCGAGGATTCGGTGACCATGGCCGAGACGCTCTCGACGGTGGCGGCAGTGGCGATCACCAACGCCCTGCTCTACACGCAGGCCCAGCAGGAGCTGGCCGAGCGCCGCCGCGCCGAGGAGAACCTGGAGGCCGAGCGAACCCAGCTGGCCCGCCGGGTGACGGAGCGTACTGCCGATCTGATCGCGGCCAACGCCGAGCTGGCCCGCGCCGCACGGCTGAAGGACGAGTTTCTGGCCAACATGTCGCACGAGCTGCGCACCCCGCTGAACACCATCCTCGGGCGGGCCGAGATCTTACACGAGCAGATCTATGGCCCGCTGACCGACCAGCAGCAGTACGCTATCGGCAGCATCGACGAGAGCGGACGGCACCTGCTGGCCTTGATCAACGACATCCTCGACCTCTCCAAGATCGAGGCGGGCAAGCTCGAACTCCAGATCAGCACCGTCGATGTGTCAGCCCTCTGCCAAGCCTGCGTGCGGATGATGGCCCAGGTCGCCGCAGCGAAGGGAATCAGCCTGAGCACCACCTTCGATATGGCGATCACGCATATGCAGGCCGACGAGCGGCGGCTCAAGCAGATCCTGGTGAACCTGCTCTCGAATGCGGTGAAGTTCACCGCGCAGGGGGGACGCGTCAGCCTGGAGGTGCGCGGATCGCGTGACCGCAGCCAGATCGAGTTTAGTGTCTCCGACACCGGGATCGGGATTGCCGCCACCGATATACCCCGCCTCTTCCATCCCTTCATCCAGATCGACGCCGGACTCGCACGTCAGCACGAGGGCACCGGACTCGGCCTCTCGCTCGTACTGCGCCTGGCCGAGGCCCACGGCGGAAGTGTCGCTGTAAGCAGCGCCCCCAATGAGGGCAGCCGCTTTAGCGTGACGCTCCCCTGGGACGCCACCCCTGTCCTGATAGCCTCAGCAGATGCTGACGACGACACGCTCCTGCCCCTCGCCCGCGCCCTGATCATCGACGACTCGCAGGCATCCAGCGAGCAGTTCGCGCGCTATCTGACCGACCTTGGCTGCGCCGTGACGATCCACGAGCGGGCTGGCGGCGCGCTGGATCTGGCCGTCGAGCTGCGCCCCGACTTGATTATGCTTGACGTGCTCCTGCCCGACCAGACCGGATGGGCGATCCTGCGCCAGCTGAAGGGCGACCCGCGCACCGCAGACATTCCGGTGTTAGTGATCTCGGTTGTTGATGAGCCGGACCTCGCCCGCCAGCTTGGTGCCGCAGCCCACTTGGTCAAGCCGATCAGCCGCGCCGACCTTATGCGCGCCCTGCGCAAGCTCGTCCGCCCCCGGCTCGATGTGGGGGCCGCGCCCGCCACGGCGCTGCCCCCTAATGCTCAGGGACGCCGGATCCTGCTTGCCGAGGACAACGAGGACAATATCAGCCTGATGCGGGACTACCTGCCCCTCTATGGCTACGAGCTATTCGTAGCCCGCGACGGCAGTGAGGCGATCACGATGGCCCGCGCCATCCGCCCCGAGGCCATCCTAATGGACATCCAGATGCCGGTAATGGACGGCATTGAGGCGACCATGCGTATCCGCGCCGACGCCGAGCTGTGCGACATCCCGGTGATCGCGCTGACGGCTCTAGCCATGCCGGGCGACCGCGACCGCTGCCTGGCCGCCGGTGCTGACGCCTATGTTGTCAAGCCTGTCCGCCTGCGCGAGCTGCCGGTTCAGATCGAGGAGGCCATCCAGCTACGCACACCTCGCGCCGAGTAGAGACGCCCCGGCGGGGCGCCTCTACGAATCCTCTAGCCCTGCCGCATCGACTGCACCGTCCGCGTAAGCTCCTCGGCGTTGAGCCAGCCGTGGTTGGCGATCAGGTCGCCGATACGGCTCCAGCCACTGTGCTGATAGTCGCTGGCCTGCTCCTCAAGCACCACGGCCAGCTGCGCGGGGCTGATCGACGCCTCGCGGAGCAGCTGCTCGCCCAGGAACTGCGGCGGCAGATTGGGCGTCTGCTCTAGGCGGTCGAGGGTCTGCATCAGCAGGGTGACAGCGAGCACCGCCGCCGGGACGCGGTAGCGGCGGACGAGGGCGAACCCGAGGGGCACCGGCTTGCTGCCCCCGTAACCTTGTGCGTCGGAGATAGCTGCGGCCAGCTCGCGCGACGAAAGGTAGCCCTGGTAGACGAGGTAGTCGCCCAGACGGTAGGGCGGGTCTCCCGCAGGCTCGGGGCCTGGGGCGCGAGGCGGCGGGTAGCGGCTCACCGCGTCGTAGAACAGGTCGAGGATAGCGGTGCGGAGCTGCTCGTATGGCGATGGTGCCTCGGACATGATGCGCTCCTTTGGCTGCGTGGGCGGCCCCGGCGTAATATGTTGGGAACCTATTGTACACTGCCTTGCGTAGGAGGCAAGCGCGAATCAGGGCAGCCCGAAGGCGTTGATTCTGCCCTTTTTTTTGCGCATCCCCCCATTTACGGGTACAATCGGGCCAGCCCATAGGGAACCCTATATAGTGGCAGAGGAGCGCTATGCGCGTCGTCGCGATGATTATGGCTGGCGGCGAGGGGACTCGCCTAAGCGTACTCTCGGAGAAGCGAGCCAAGCCCTCGGTACCCTTCGCCGGGAAGTTCCGAATTATTGACTTTACGCTCTCCAACTGCGTCAACTCAGGAATCTTCGATGTGGGCGTGCTCACGCAGTACCGCCCCCACTCGCTGAATGACCATATCGGAATCGGTAAGCCCTGGGATCTCGACCGCGCGCGGGGCGGGGTGCGCCTGCTCCAGCCCTACCAGGGCCGCAACGATGAGTCCTGGTACCGCGGCACCTCCGACGCGATCTACCAGAACCTGAACTATATCCAGGAGCGTCGCGCCGATCTGGTGATCATTCTCTCTGGCGACCACATCTACAAGATGGACTACAACACCATCATCGCCACCCACATCCGTCAGCAGTGCGACCTGACAGTGGGCGTGATGGAGGTGCCGCTTGATGAGACGGACCGCTTCGGGATCATGACCACCGATGAGACGGACCGGATCGTCGAGTTCACCGAGAAGCCGAAGAACCGCGATAAGGGCAACCTGGCCTCGATGGGCATCTACGTGTTTAACGCCGATGTCCTGATCAAGCGGCTCTCCGAGGGCAGCGACGATAAGCCCCGGATCGACTTCGGCAAGAACGTCATCCCGGCCATGGTCGCCGAGGATCGGGTCTACGCACACCGCTTCTCCGGCTACTGGGTGGATGTGGGGACGATCCAGTCCTACTGGGAGACGAGCATCCAGCTGCTCGACCCAGCGCTCGACTTCGACCTGTACGACCAGGGCTGGGTGATCCGCACGCGCAGCGAGGAGCGCCCGCCGGTGAAGGTCGGCCCGCAGGCCCGCGTCGGCCAGTCGATCGTCTGTAACGGCTGCATGATCCGTGGCACGGTGGAGCGGTCGGTGCTCTCGCCGGGGGTGTATGTCTCGCCCGGCGCGGTTGTGCGCGACAGCGTGGTGATGAACGATACCTGGATTGGCCCCGGAGCTGTGCTCGACCGGGTGATCGTCGATAAGCAAGTGGTGATCGGCGCAGGCGCCCGCGTCGGATTCGGCGACGACCTGACTGTGCCTAACGCGCGCCAGCCCGACAAGCTCAACACGGGGATCTCGGTGATCGGCAAGTCGGCCCACATCCCGCCCGGCATCAGCGTCGGCAGAAATGTAGTGATCAACGCCGACCGCGACACCGAGGACTTTCCGGGCGGCGATGTGGCGTCGGGAGAGACGATTTAATGTCCATTGTAGAGACGCCCCGGCGGGGCGTCTCTACAATGGACACAGAAGAATATGCTGCGAACACTTGCCCTCATTCTCGCCGGAGGCGACTCGCCCGCGTTAAGCGTCCTCACCGCAGAGCGCACCGAGGCGGCCGTGCCCTTCGGCGGCAAGTTCAAGATCGTCGACTTCACGCTCTCGAACTGTGTGAACTCGGGAATCTATAACGTGGGCGTGCTCACACAGTACCGCCCGCGCTCGCTCCACGCCCACCTCGGCGTCGGTCGGCCCTGGGACCTCGACCGCGCCCAGGGCGGCCTGCGCCTGCTGCACCCCTCGCCCACGCCCGACGGCGGCGGCTGGCAGCGCGGCACCGCCGACGCTGTGCGCTATAACCGCGACCTCGTTGAGGAGCAGGCCGTCGATGCGGTGCTGCTGCTGGCCGGCGACCATATCTACAAGATGGACTACACGCCGCTTATCCAGCTTCACGAGGAGCGCAATGCCGACGTGACCATGGCGGTCCACAGCGTCAGCCCCCACGATGTCCGCCGCTACGGGATCGTGTCGATGAGCAGCGACTGCCGGGTCGACCGCTTCGTCGAGAAGCCGCGCCGCTCCATCTCTAGCCTAGCATCGATGGGCATCTACGTCTTTCGCAAGCAGTACCTGCTCGACCTGCTTACGAAGGGCGACGAGGCCGACTTCGGGCGGCACATCTTGCCAAAGATCGTCGGCAAGGCCAACACCTACGCCTACAACTTCCAGGGCTACTGGGCCGATGTCGGCACCGTCCAGTCCTTCTACGAGTCGAACATGGCCCTGCTGGCCGAGACCCCGGCCCTCGACCTGTACGACCCCGAGTGGATTATCCACACCACCAGCGCCGAGCGGCCCGGCGTGCAGATCGGCGAGGGCGCGCGGGTGGAGAACAGCCTGCTCAGCGATGGCTGCCAGGTCCACGGCAGCGTCGTGCGCTCGGTGCTCTCACCCGGCGTCTACATCTCGCCCGGCGCGATTGTGCGCGACTCGGTGATCTTTGGGGACGCCTGGGTCGGCCCGGACACGGTGATCGACCGCTGTATTGTGGATGAGGGCGTGCGGATCGGGGCCGGGGCGCTGATCGGCGACGGCGAGGATAACACGCCGAACCATGAGGCCCCCGAGCGCATGAACACGGGGCTGAGCATCATCGGCCTGCGCGCCCAGATCCCTGACGGCACGCGCATCGGCAGGAACGTGGCCGTCCGCCCGCGCACCGTCGAGAAGGCATTTGGCAAAGGTAAAGTTGTGGAGAGCGGGAGCACGATCTGAGTGTTGCGTGTTGAGTGATAGGTACATTGCTCAACACGCAACACGCAACACGCAACACTGCAATGAACACCCCCGAGATCACGATCGACCCCACCCTACGCAGTCGGCTCCAGCAGGGCCACCCGTGGGTCTACCGCAACCATGTTCTTTCGGGCGGCGAGCGGCTGCGCTCAGGCCAGTGGGTGCGCGTGCGCTGCGGCGGCTGGCTCGCCTATGGCCTGTGGGACGCACGCAGCGCCATCGCCGTGCGCCTGTTTAGCCGCCAGGCAATCCCTGACGCCGACTGGGTCGGCGAGCGGGTCTGGGAGGCGTGGGAGCTGCGCGCGCCCATCCGCGACGCCACCTCAGCCACCAGCGCCTACCGCTGGGTGTATGGCGAGGGCGACGGCCTGCCCGGCTTGGTGGCCGACCGCTACGGCGATTACGCCGTCATCCACACCTACGCCGACAGCGTCCAGGCGATTGTGCCCCAGGTGGCCGCCGCCATGCGCGCCTGCGACCCAGATCTGCGCGGGGTGGCTCTGCACCAGCGCCCACAGGAAGATGACGAGGACGGCGCGGGCGATGAGTCGCCAGCCCCCGGCCTCCGCGCCCTCTGGGGCGAGCTCCCGCCGCAGGATCTGGTTATCCAGGAGCACGGGCTCTACTTCCGCGCCGACCTGTGGCGCGGCCAGAAGACCGGCCTGTTCCTGGATCAGCGCGAGAACCGGCGCACGGTGGAGTCGCTGGCCGGCGGGCTTTCGGTGCTGAACTGCTTCGCCTACACCGGCGGGTTCTCGCTCTACGCCCTACGCGGCGGAGCGGCCGAGGTGACGAGCGTGGATATCGGGCGGGGGCTGGCCGAGGCCGCCGAGGACAACCTGGCCCTCAACCATCTGGAGGGCGGGCGACACCGGTTTGTCACCGAGGACTGCTTCGGCCTGCTGGACGCCTATGTGAAGGCGGGTCGGCGCTTCCAGATGCTGATCCTCGACCCGCCGAGCTTCGCGCGGGCCAAGGGCAACGCACACGCCGCCATGCGCGCCTACGCGCGCCTGAACGCCTTGGCTATGCGCTGTGTCGAGCCGGGCGGCCTGCTCGTCACCTCCAGCTGCACCAGCCAGGTTGGCTCTGAGCAGTTTCGGGCCATGCTGGGCGAGGCGGCGGCGACCGCCCAGCGCCGCGCCCAGATCATCTACGATGTCGGCCAGCCCGCCGACCACCCCGTGCCCGCCGCCTTCCCCGAGGGGCGCTACCTGAAGTTTGTTGTCGCGCGAGTGTCGGCCCTGGTGTAGAGGCGCAGCGCGCAGCGTCCCTATACCCTATTGTAATAACATTTGTGCTATAATCTGGTATGCACGTCCTACAGCTCTCCTGGGAATTCCCGCCCCACGTCGTCGGCGGGATGGGGCGCCACGTCGCCGAACTGGCCCCGGCCCTTGCCGAGGCTGGCGTGCGGGTGTCTGTCGTCACGCCGCAGCTGCGCGGCGGCCCCATTGTCGAGCACCTTGCCCCTGGCCTGAGCGTCTACCGCGTCCCGCTCACGCCATCTCCCGGCGTCGATTACCCGCACTATGTGGCCCAGTGTAGCCTCGACCTTGGGCGCGCCGCGATGGGGATTGCCGCATCTATCGGGCAGTTCGATCTCATCCACGCCCACGACTGGCTCACCGCCGAGGCGGGCGGGCGGCTGAAGCACCTCTGGCGAATTCCGCTGGTGGCCACCGTCCACGCCACCGAGCGCGGGCGCGGGCGCGGCCACCTGGGCAGCCGCGCCGCGCAGCAGATCAACGACCAGGAGTGGCTGCTGACCTATGAGGCATGGCGCGTGATCGTTTGCTCACGGTTTATGTACGGCCAGGTGATCGACTACTTCCAGACGCCCGCCGACAAGGTCGATGTGGTATCGAATGGCGTGGCCCTCGCCCCCTCTCCCTTCGTCGGGCCCGAGGATCGGCTGGCCTTCCGGCGGCGCTTCGCGGCCGACGACGAGAGGCTGGTGTTCCACGTGGGCCGGATCGTCTACGAGAAGGGGCTGCATGTGCTGCTCGAAGCCTGGCCGCAGATCGCGCAGGCGGGCGCCCGCCTGCTGATCGCCGGCACCGGCGGCTACCTCGATGAGCTCCAAGGCCAGGCCGAGGCTGCCGGGCTGAACGGGCGCGTGCGCTTCGCCGGATTCCTCAGCGACGAGGAGCGTGATAAAATCTACCGTGTGGCGGATGTCGCGGTCTTTCCCTCGCTCTACGAGCCCTTCGGCATCGTTGCGCTTGAGGCGTCCGCCGCCGGCTGCCCGCTGGTGGTAAGCGACGCGGGCGGCCTCGCCGAGGTGGTCCGCCACGGTGAGACTGGGCTGATCGCCCCAGCATGGAATGTGGACGCCCTCGCCGCCGCCGTTCTGGAGTGCCTGCGCTCCCCCGAGCGGGCGGCCACCCGCGCCGATGCGGCCCTCGCCGAGATGCGCCGACACTACACCTGGGACAGGATCTCTGAGTCGACGATCACTATCTATAAGCGCATCCTTGACGAGTGGCGGGCCGGTAGCTGGGGAAGGTAGGTTGAATGTTAAATGTTGAATGTTGAATGTTGAATGACGGGCATTCAGCATTTAGCATTTAGCATTCAGCATTCAGCATTCAACATTCAAAACATATGCCAGGAAATAGCTTCGGACAGAGCTTCCGCCTCACCACATGGGGCGAGTCACACGGGCCGGCGGTTGGGTGTACGGTCGATGGCTGCCCCTCGGGGCTGGATCTGACGGTTGAGGATATTCAGCGCGAACTGGAGCGCCGCCGCGTTGGCCAGAGCAAGGTCAGCTCGCAGCGCCAGGAGCCCGACCTTGTCCAGATCCTCTCCGGCGTCTTCGAGGGCCGCACCACCGGCACGCCGATCAGCATGGCGGTCTTCAACAGCGACGCCAAATCTGCGCACTACGAGAGCATCAAGGATCTCTACCGGCCCGGCCACGCCGACTACAGCTGGGACGCAAAGTACGGCTTCCGCGACTGGCGCGGCGGCGGGCGGTCGAGCGCCCGCGAGACGATCGGGCGGGTGGCGGGCGGCGCGGTCGCTAAGCTGCTGCTGGCCCGCTCCGGCGTGCGCATCGTCGGCTACACCTTGCAGCTGGGCGACCTGCGGGCGAATGTGATCGACGAGGACGAGATCGAGCGCAACATTATGCGCTGCCCCGACCCGGCGGTGGCCGAGGAGATGGTGGCCAGGGTGGACGCGGCCCGCCACGCGCTAGACTCGCTCGGCGGCGTGGTTGAGGTGCGCGCCCGCGGCGTGCCCGCCGGCCTGGGCGAGCCGGTCTTCGATAAGCTCCAGGCCGATATCGGCAAGGCCATGTTCTCCATCCCTGCGATCAGGGGCGTGGAGTTTGGCGAGGGCTTCGGCGTGATCGGCCTGCGCGGCTCCGAGAATAACGACCCCTTTATGCGCCGCGCGGACGGCAGTATCGGCACGACGAGCAACCGCCACGGCGGAATCCTCGGCGGGATCTCCACCGGCGAGGAGATTGTCGTGCGGCTGGCCGCCAAGCCCCCCGCCAGCATCGCACAGCCCCAGCAGACGGTGGACAACGCGGGCAACCCGGCCACCATCGAGGTTCACGGACGCCACGACCCGACCGTGCTGCCGCGCCTTGTGCCGGTGGCCGAGGCTATGCTGGCCCTGGTGCTGGCCGACCATCTGCTGCGCCAGCGCGCTGCGCGCGCTTGATAATGTTGAATGTTGAATGATGGGCACAGGTGCGAAGCATGCAATCGGATAAGGCAAGGTCATTCAACATTCAGCCTTCAACATTCAACATTATGTCCGCCGCAGCGGCCGGCCTCTGCTGGGCGGGCGCGCTGGCCCTGCTGATCTTCGGCGGGCTGAGCGCGGACGAGCCGCCCCTGGCCCCGCAGCGGCTGATCTACTACGGGCTGGTGCTGGGGGCGGCCCTGCTCACCTTCGTGCCGATCGAGCGCGCCATGGGCATGCCCGGGCTGACGGTTGAGGCCGTAGTGGGGGCGGCGCTCCTGTTCTACGGGCTGGCCTTTGTGCCGCCGCCCACCGACTGGCTGCTCTCGCCGCCCGACATGCCAATCTACGCCCTGCTGATCGGCGCGATCTTCCTCTGCGGCGCGGCCAGCGCGCGGCCCTTCCTCGACCTCATCGGCCGGCATGTTTTCAGGCAGCGCATCCACGCGCTCGATAAGCGCCGGGTGCGCCGTCAGTCCTACGAGATCGGCCTGCTGCTCGCCGCCCTGGCCGCCCTCGCCGGTCTGCGCGTGCTCACCTGGGTCAGCGTGCTGCTGCTGGCCCTCGCCCTCACCATCGCCGAGCTGCTCTTCCTGGCGCGATTCCAGGCCGACCCCAATGCCTGATTGCAGATTGCAGAATGAAGGAGAACCTCAATGATCCGCATCAGCATCATCGGCCTCGGCCTGATCGGCGCATCGCTGGGCGCGGCCCTGCGCAGCGCCGATGTGAAGGAGAGCCCCCTCGGCGAGATCGAGGTGGTCGGCTACGACCGCGATGTCCGCGCGGTGAAGGAGTCGCGCGGGCGTCTGGCGATCGACAGGGAGGCCCGCAGCCTCGCCGACGCCGTGCGCGACGCCCAGATCGTTGTGCTGGCTACGCCGGTGAGGGCTATGCGCGAGGTGATGGCTCAGCTGGCCGACATACTCCCCGCCGGGGCGGTTGTGACCGATGTGGCCAGCACGAAGGCCGAGGTGGGCCGCTGGGCCGCCGAGCTGCTGCCGAGCACGGTGAGCTATGTTGGCGGCCACCCCATGGCTGGCAAGGAGCAGGCCGGTGCCGCCGCCGCCGACCCCGACCTGTTCAAGGGCGTGATCTACTGTATGACGGTCGCACCCACGGCCCGCCAGGGTGCCATCGATGCCGTCGAGGCGATGGTGCGGGCCGTCGGGGCCAAGCCCTACTATATCGACGCCGAAGAGCACGACGCCTACGTGGCCGGGATCTCGCACCTGCCGTTCCTGCTCTCGGTCGGCCTGATCGAGATCACCAGCCGCAGCCCGGCGTGGAAAGAGATGTCTCCCCTGGCCGCCACCGGGTTCCGCGATGTCTCGCGGCTGGCCTCGGGCGACCCGGAGATGCACCGCGATATTAGCCTGACGAACCCCGCCGGGCTGAGCCGCTGGATCAACGAGATGGTGGAATTCCTGCTCGATGCGCGCGACCAGATCGAGGCCGGTGAGGCCGAGGGGATCGAGAGCATCCTGCGCCGGGCCAAGCAGCAGCGCGATAGCTGGCTAGAGAGTCGGCCCAACCTGCGCCCCGGCGAGGACGCCTTCGCCCGCCCGGCCGAGCCCGCCCGCCCCGGCCTGCTGACCTTCCGCCTGCCGAACAAGCGTCAGTGAGAAGAGTGCGCTGCAACCTGCAATGAAAGACATCGTGCCCACAGACTCCCCGGTGATCCGCGTGGACGAGCTGCGCAAGTCCTTCCAGGTGCCCGTGCGCGAGGCCGGCCTGGCCGCATCTGTCCGCAGCCTGGTGCGGCGACAGACCCGCGAGGTGCGCGCAGTGGACGGCGTGAGCTTCACGCTCGCGCCCGGCGAGGTGGTCGGCTTCCTCGGGCCGAACGGCGCCGGCAAGACCACCACGCTGAAGATGCTCTCGGGGCTGCTGCACCCCGGCGGCGGCGAGTTGCGCGTCCTCGGCTATGTGCCGCAGCGCCGCGAGCGCGACTTCCTGCGCCAGATCACGCTGGTGATGGGCAACCGCAACCAGCTCCAGTGGGATCTGCCAGCCCTGGACTCCTTCGAGCTTCAGCGGGCGATCTACCGGCTGCCCGCCGATTCCTTCCGCCGCACGCGGGACGAGTTCATCGATCTGCTGGAGGTGGGCGCGCTGGTCAGCAAGCCGGTGCGCAACCTCTCGCTGGGCGAGCGCATGAAGATGGAGCTGATCGGCGCGCTGCTGCACCTGCCACAGGTGCTCTTTCTCGACGAGCCGACGATCGGGCTGGACGTGACGATGCAGCGGCGGATCAGGGCCTTCATCGCCGAGTACAACCGCCGCCACGGGGCCACGGTGATGCTCACCAGCCACTACATGGCCGATGTGGAGGCGCTCTGCAAGCGGGTGATCGTCATCCACCACGGCCAGGTGCTCTACGACGGTGCCCTCAGCGGCCTGGTGGATCGCTTCGCCGCCTATCGCCAGATCGGCGTGGCGATGGCCGAGCCCCACGACCTGAGCGCCTACGGCGAGGTTATCTCCGCCGAGGGCGGGCGGGTGACGCTGCGCGTGCCCAGAGCCGAGGCCGCCCGGATCACCGCACGCATCCTGGCCGACCTGCCTGTGAGCGACCTGACGATCGAGGAGCCGCCGATCGACGATGTGATCGAGCAGGTGTTCGCCACATAACGGCGAACACCTCTCCTGGCATAGGGTTGTGTTGGCAAAAATGGCCAGCGAAGCTGGCCATTTTTGCCAACACAACAAGAGATTCCGGGGAGCGGGGCGCAGCCCCTGACCCTGCTTTTGTTGGGGTTTTGGCGGCTTCGCCGCCAAAACCCCAACAAAAACCTTTGGGGGTGGCTTCGCCACCCCCAAGCCCCCGCCTGGCGGCGACATTGCAACAGCCCTGGGCTGCAGCCTCAGAGCTTTGCGGTGGTACAATACATGCATAAGATGTGCATGTATGTAAGGAGCTGTGACGATGGCCGTGATTATGGCAACATTCACCAGTTCGCGCGACGCCGAGCGTGCTGCGGCGGCCCTGCGCGAGAACGGCTTCTCGGGGGCGACGGTCGGGGCGTCGGCGGGTGATATAGGCGATGTGGTGGGTATGGGGACTACCGAGGCGAGCTTCCGCAACCTGGTGGTGTTCGGCTCGACCCTGGCGGGGGCCGTCGCCCTCGGCGCGCCGGGGTTCTTGCTCGGTATGTTCTCGATGGACACCCCAGACATTCGCGGCCAGGGGAACCTGGCCAGCATCGGCCCGGCCCTCACCTCTCTGGTGCTCTTCGCGGTTGGCCTGGCCGTCGTCGGCGGCCTGATCGGCCTGATTGGCGGATTCCTTAGCGCCGGCATGCTCGGCAGCACCCTGCGCAAGTCCGTGGCAGACGGCGAGGCCCCGCGCCGCCCGATGCTCACCCTGTCGGTGGGCAACCGCCAGCAGGAGGACATCGTCCACGAGGTGCTGCGCCAGGTTGGCCCGCCCTTCGAGGTGATCGTGCGCTGACGCTGCGCGTCAGCACAAAAGGCAAAAGGTAAAAGGCAAAAGGTAAAATTTTACCTTTTGCCTTTTACCTTTTGCCTTTCATCCGGAGGGCATATGCTCGACTACTACTGGACCGTGATGAAGACGGCGGTGATGACCCAGTTTCAGTACCGCACGGCGAACTACTTCTACATGGTCGGCATGATCGCCGAGCCGGTGATCTACCTGGTGGTCTGGAGCACGATCGCCGCCGCCCAGGGCGGTAGTGTGGGCGGCTACACGCCCGGCGCCTTCGCGGCCTACTATATTGTCTGGACGCTGGTGCGTAACATGAACATCGTGTTCACGCCCTACGGCTGGGAGTGGCGCATCCAGCACGGCGATCTCTCGGCGGCGCTGCTGCGGCCCGTCCACCCACTCCACTATGATATCGCCTTCTTCGCAGGCTGGAAGCTGGTAGTGATCATCCTCTGGCTGCCGCTGGCCGCCGCCCTCACACTGATCTTTCGCCCCGAGCTTCACCCCAGCTGGCAGGGCGTACTCACCTTCGCCCTGGCGATCTGGGGGGCCTACCTCATCCGCACGATGCTGCTGTGGGCGCTGGGCATGATCACCTTCTGGACGACTCGGGTCAGCGCGCTCTACGAGCTGTTCTTCGCCGCAGAGCTGCTGCTGTCCGGGCGCCTCGTGCCCATGAGCCTGCTACCCGACTGGGCGCAGCGCCTCGCCGCCTACCTGCCCTTCCAGTGGACCTTCGGCTTCCCGATTGAGGCGCTGGTCGGCCAGCTCGCGCCCGCGCAGCTGCTGGCTGGCCTGGGCATGCAGCTGCTGTGGATCATCGTCGGCGTCGCCGCCGTCACGCTGATCTGGCGCCAGGGCGTGCGCACCTTCACCGCCGTGGGAAATTAGGGAGGATTGGCAGGAGGGCATGGCCCTCCTGCCAATCCTCCAGAGGGTCGTATGTCACTCCTGCGCCTGGCCTACCACTTCTTCCGCGTCGGCGCGATGAACGAGCTGCAGTACCGGGTGAACTTCTTCGTGCAGCTGATCCAGTCGGCGGTGGCCCTGGCCGTGGGACTGATCGGCCTGGGGCTTGTGTTCAGCCACACCAGCGAGCTGGCCGGATGGTCGCAGCCGGAGCTGCTGGCGGTGATGGGCGTCCATATCCTGATGGGCGGGTTCATCCAGGCGATCATCCAGCCGAATATGCTGCGGCTGATGGATGATGTCCAGCAGGGCACCCTCGACTTCGCCCTGACCAAGCCCGAGGACGCCCAGGTGCTGGTCAGCGTGCGCGAGATCCGCATCTGGCAGCTGGTGAATGTCGTGATCGGCGCGGTGGTGCTCGCGGTGGCGATTATCCAGATCGGCGAGCGGGTCGGCCCTGGCGAGGGGATCATCTTCGCCATCGCCCTGCTACTCGGCGGCATCATGATCTACAGCTTCTGGCTGATGCTCACCAGCGTCTCGTTCTGGGTGGTGCGCGTGAACGAGATGGTAAATCTGTTCGAGGGGGTCTACGCGGCGGGGCGCTGGCCGGTGGGGATCTACCCCGGCTGGCTACAGGGGCTGCTCACCTTCATTGTGCCGGTGGCCTTCGCCGTCACCGTGCCCGCCGAGGCGCTCACCGGTCGGCTGAACCTGCTCACCCTGGGGCTGGCCGCGGCCGTGGCAACTGGCCTGCTCCTGCTGGCCCGCCTGGTCTGGCGGGTCGGCCTGCGCCAGTACTCTGGGGCCTCGGCGTAGTTACAGATCGGCTATTTCATCGCATCAGGGCGCGACAGCTCTGGTATAATTTAAGCGTATGTACGCGATCCACCCGAGCACCGTCCACTTCCCGCTGGCCCTGCTGCTTGTCAGCGGCCTGTTCACGCTGATCTACCTGCGCCGGGGCGAGCGGGCCTGGGAGACGAGCGCCTACCACTGCCTGATCATCGGCTGGCTGGCCGGGGTGGTCGCCTTGGCCAGCGGCACCATCGATGCGCTGCGCCAGCTGGTGGGGCCAGACGTTCCGCGCGACAATGCGCTGATCGGCTGGGTGAACGCCCACGCCTTCCTGAATGTGGCGGTGGTGGTGATCTACGGGCAGGCTCTGCTGCTGCGCCGCCGTCGCCCTGGCATCCTCGACGACGCCGAGGCCAGGCGCGGCTACCTACAGCGGCACGCCCTGGGCGCCCTGCTGCTGGTGGTCGGGGGCTGGATTGGCGGGCACCTCGTGTATACGCTGGGGCTGGGGCGTTAGTGCGATTGCACCATGCGAAATACAGCATGGTGGGTGTTACATTTCATCGCTGTCCCCTGTCCTCTATCCCCTACCCCCTTGTCTACGCGGAGAAAAACTATGCTCGGCATCATAATGTACGGCATCATCTACTACGGCATCCGTTTCTTCCGGCTGATCGGCTGGTGGCGCTGGCGGATTGAGGGGGTGGAGAACCTGCCGCCGCGCGAGGCGGGTGGGATGATCGTGGTGATGAACCACATCAACTGGGTGGACATCCCGGCGGTCGGCGCGCTGCTGCCCTTTGCCTATCGGCTCTCGTGGCTGGCAAAGGTCGAGGTCTTCGATAACCCGACCACCAGGTGGTTCTTTCAGAATATGAACGTCATCCCGATCAAGCGCGGCAGGCGCGACCTTGCCGCGCTCGACGCCTCGGTGGAGGCGCTGCGGGCCGGGGCGGTGCTGCTGATCTTCCCGGAGGGCCACCGCAGCCGCGACGGCGTGCTCCGGCCCGGCCGGGGCGGCGCCATACGTATGGCGATGCAGTCCGGCGTGCCGATCGTGCCGCTGGCGATCACCGGCACCGAGCACGGGCTGAAAGGCGCATTCCTGCGTGAGCCGTTGACGATCCGTATCGGCGAGCCCTACACGATCCCGCCCACCGAGAACGGGAAGATTCCGAGCAGCATGATGGATCGGCTCACCACCAATATGATGCTGCGCATCGCCGGGATGCTCCCCACGAAGTACCGCGGCCACTACGCCCAGCTACAGGAGCGAGCAGCATAGAGCGAAGAATCGCGTTGTTGCGCAGCACATGGGCCAGCTTCGCTGGCCCATGTGCTGCGCAACGCAGGCGGCCCGAGATTACGGCAGCGGCTCCAGGAAGACCACGCCATCGGCAGCGAGCTGTGCGCTCCAGCCCTCGCCAGCCTCCCCGCTGATTCGCCACCAGGTCAGCCCATCGACCTGCACTGGCCCCTCGACGATCATCACCTCGCTGCCCTCAGGAAAGCGCGCCACGACGCGGGTGGAGCTAGCCAGCCCAGGCGCGGCGCGCGCCCGCAGCGTGGCGTCGCCAACATTGACGACGCGGGCACGTCCGCCCAGGCGCATCACGGGGAGCGGGGTAGGGATGCTGGTCGCCGTAGGCGTGGGGGGCAAGGGTAACGCCGTCGCCAGCGGCGCTATAGCGCCAGCTGCCGCAGTCGGTGCGCTGACAGCCTCGCCAGCATCACTGTGGGGCGTCAGCAGCCAGTAGCCGACGGCGATGCTGGCCAGCACTAGCGCCAGCGCACCCAGCAGTGGCATCAGCCAGGGCGGGATCCGCGCAGCGACCCCGCCACGTGTCTGCCGACGTGTGTCGTCATACCCTTTGCGGTAGTAGTAATAGTGCTGGTAATAGAAAGCGTTTAGATCATCGTGCTCGGCATCTAGGGCACCACGATCATACATCTCGCTATTGCTGGGCATTAGGCGATAATCAGATCAACGCGACCGATCTCGCGCAGCATCTGCGGGTAGATCGCGTACACAGGCTCGACGGCGGGTAGAAGTTTGAGGATCTTGGGAATCGGCCCCTTCGCGACGATCTGACGCCGGGTGAGGGCCGCCATCAGGTTGACCTTGCCGTGCCAGAACTGGTGGGCGACATCCGCCTTCATGCTCATCGCGACATCGGGCTTGATGCGCTCATTCTCGCCCCATAGAACATCGTAGAAGGCGTTGGGCTGTGTCGGTGGCGCGGCGGCATTGATCGTCACGATGCCGACTGGGTCGGTATAGCGAAACTGCACGATGATCTTCCCGTCGCGGATTCGCGGCGCGATGGCCGGGTCAATCTTCACACGGTCATAGAGCATGCCGATGATCTCGCGCAGCTCGGCCTCATCTTTGAAGTAGGCCATCAAGATCTCCATTCTATCCCACGTTTGTGCATACCAATTATACGGCGGATCAGCGCGCTGCGTCAACTGACATAACGCACTGCGTCATCCGAGGCGTCCGTCGCGGTCGCGCAGGCCAGCCAGCCAGGCATCGCCCGACATCGGTCGCCGCCCGGCGGGCTGAAGCTCGCGGATCTCTAGGGCGCCGCTGCCGGTGGCAACCAGCGGCCCGCGACCCGATCCCTGCCCAATGATCTCCCCCGGTGCTTGCGGGCCAGACCAGTCGGCGTCCACCGCCGCCGCGATCAGGCGCAGCCCCTGGCCCCGCCAGCTTGTCTGCGCGCCTGGCCATGGGTCGTAGGCCCGAGTCATGCGCTCGATCACCAGCGCCGGACGCGTCCAGTCCACAGCGCCGTCCTCTTTTTTCAGCAGCCGGGTGACAGTGGCCAGGCTATGGTCTTGCGGGCGCGGCACAAGGACACCCGAGGCGTAGGGAGGCAGCGCCTCGATCAGCAGGCGCGAGCCGAGGACGAACAGCTCATCGGTGAGCGATCCTGCGCGAGCCGTCGGCGGAAGATCGACAACGGCCTGGGCCAAGATCGGCCCGCTGTCCATGCCGGGGTCGAGGCGCATGAGCGTTACCCCGGTCTCCCGGTCACCGGCGAGGATCGCGCCGACCACGGGAGTCGGCCCACGGTGCAGGGGCAGCAGGGAAGGGTGGATGTTGAGGTAGCCGAGAGGCGGGATGCTCAACACGTTACGCCGCAGGATCTCGCCGTAGGCCGCCACCACGCCCACATCGGGCCGCAGCGCCTCTAGCTGCGCCACCACCGCCGGGTCGCGCAGCGTCTCTGGCTGGAGCACCGGCAGGCCCAGGCGCTCGGCAGCAACCTTCACCGGCGGCGGGGTGAGCTGGCGCTGCCGACCTGCCGGCCGGTCTGGCTGAGTCACCACCGCCACCAGCTCGTGGCCTGCGGCGACGAGCGCCTCCAGCGGCAGCGCGGCGAAGGCCGGGCTGCCCATAAAGACAACACGCATGGCGCACTCCTTTACCATTGAACAAAGCACAATTGCATCTTAACAAATCGCTATAGTATAATCGGAAAGTACATAAATAGAAGACTACACACGCTGTAGCCACAGGATTATTGCAAAGTCACCTCCCGGTGGGGGTGCGGGGGCGGCTTCGCCGCCCCCGCAGCATTTTTTGTTGGGTTTGGGCGGCGAAGCCGCCCAAACCCAACAAAAAACCAGGTCTGGGGCGAAGCCCCAGGACTTTGCTACAGCCCTGGCTATAGCAAATAACGGAGAACACCATGCAGGCCATCGTCTTCGACGGCACCCTCCGGCTCGCCCAGAACCACCCGATCCCAGAGCTCACCCCCGGCGAAGCGCTCATCCGCCCTCACCTGACCGGCATCTGCAACACCGACATCGAGATCACCCGTGGGTATATGGGCTTCCAGGGCGTCCTCGGCCATGAGTTCGTTGGCACGGTGGTGGCCTGCGCCGAGCAGAGCTGGGTGGGCCAGCGCGTCGTCGGTGAGATTAACGCGGCCTGCCTACGCTGCCCCACCTGCCTGCGCGGCGATGTGACCCACTGCCCCAATCGCACCACCCTCGGCATCGACCGGCGCGACGGTGTGATGGCCGAGCTTGTCTCGCTGCCAATTAGCTGCCTGCACGCCGTCCCCGACAGTGTGCCCGATGAGGCCGCCGTCTTCACCGAGCCGCTGGCCGCCGCCCTAGAGATCTTTGAGCAGAGCCACATCCGACCAACCGAGCGGGTCGCCGTGGTTGGCGACGGAAAGCTGGGCGCGATGATTGTTCAGGTGCTGCGCCTGATCGGCTGCGATCTGACGCTGATCGGGCGGCACCCCGAGCGCTGGGCGCTCTACGAGAGCCAGGGGGTGCGCTGCACCCACAGCAGTAGCCCGCCGCACGGACAGTTCGATGTGGTGGTAGACTGCACTGGCAACCCTGCCGGTTTGGCCACCGCCCGCCAGCTGGTGCGCCCGCGCGGGCGGCTGGTACTCAAGAGTACCTTTCAGGCTGACTCACAGCTGAACCTGACAATGCTGGTGATCGATGAGGTGCACCTGATCGGATCGCGCTGCGGCCCCTTCGCCCCGGCGCTCAAGCTGCTGGAGCGCGGCCTGATCGCGACAGAGCCCCTGATTAGCGCCGAGTTTGCCCTTGACGACGGCCTAGCCGCCTTCGCGGCGGCTCACGGCCAGATGAAGGTACTGCTCCGCCACGGGTAGACACAAGGGGGCCGGGGTGCCGATAACCACTGACTGATCGTGCACATAAGACAATGGTCAGTCGGCCACGACCGCATGTTCGCCCATCACACCCTATGGACTTCTCAGACATTCCATCCGCCCAGCAGCTTATCCTGATCGCCGATGACGACGAGGCGATCTGTAAGGTGCTTAGCATGCTGTTGATCGATGTTGGCTATCAGGTCGAGTGCGTCGGCGACGGAAGCGCGCTCATCGAGCGGGCGCAGGTGGTTATGCCTGATCTGCTGCTGATCGATGTGATGATGCCCGACATGGACGGCTACGAGGCGCTGCGCCAGCTCCGTAACGACACGCGCACGGCGCATATCCCCGTCATAATGATCACGGCCCGCGCCGAGCCGATCGACTTGGTGTATGGATTCGACAGCGGCGCCGACGACTATATCACCAAGCCGTTCAACAGCACTGAGTTGCTGGCCCGGGTTCGCAGCCAGATCCGCCGCGCCGCCCGTCGGCCGGTGCGCAGCCCGCTCACCGGGCTCGCTGGCAACATCCTGATCACTGAGGAGTTGCGCTTTCGCCTGAGCCGGCCGGGCCCCTTCGCCCTGCTTTACGCCGACCTGAATAACTTTAAGGCGTTCAACGATGCCTACGGCTTCGCGCGGGGCGACCGGGTGATCCTCCTAGCGGCAGAGGTGATCTTGTCTTGCGCGGGGCAGGGCGGCGAGCGTGACTTTGTCGGCCATATTGGCGGCGATGACTTTGCGCTGATCACCATACCGGCCCGCATCCAGCCGATCTGCCAGCGGGTGCTGGCTGAGTTCGGGCAGCGGGTGCGCGAGCTCTACGACGCGGATGATCTTGCGCGCGGCCACCTCGAAGGCTTCGACCGCCACGGCACCTATCAGCGATTCCCGATCACTACGCTGGCGATCGGCGGGGTGACGAACCGACATGATCAGTTCGCCAACCCGGACGCTATCGGGCAGCGCGCTGCCGAGATGAAGCTGCTTGCCAAGCGAGTCTCGCCCGGCAACTATGTGATCGATGGCGAACACTTTAGTGCGCTCTGACAGGGGACAGGGGACAGGGGACAGGGGACAGGGGACAGGGGACAGGGGACAGGGGACAGGGGACAGGGGACAGGGGGGAAATTCTACAGCCCGACAGCCCGACAGCTCCACGTAGTACATTGTGTAAGTCCTTCCCCGCCGCTGCCCATAGGATCATGATAGCCCGCCGATGCCCGGCGCTTGATCTCCTCGGGAAATCGCTTACAATAAGCTGTCAATCCTACGTCTCGCACGCATACGAGGAGTCCCGTATGGATCTGCAGCTGATCCTGATCGTCCTGGCCGCCCTTGCGATCGGTCTGCTCGCCTTGACGCTCACGATCCGCCGCCGGGGTAGGCCCACGTCCTCGGATCACCCGAACACCAGCACGACAAAGGCTGCGGGGAAGCCGAGGCCGAGGCGTCGTCTGATCACGCCAACCAGCGTGGCCGTCGTAGCGCTGCCGCTGCTGATCCTCGCCGCCGCCGGCTGGTTCTTCTTTGGCCAGATGAGCGCCCGATCGGCAGATCGGTTCGTGGTGCTGGTGGCACCGTTCGACGACGGGGGGGACGGTCAGACGGGGCGGAATGTGGCTGAGGAGCTGGCCCGCCAGATCACCCAGCGCGTCGCGGGGCCGGTTACGGTGGATGTGATTGAGCAGCGTCCGACTACGGCCCAGGAGGCGCTTGACCTGGCTGATGTCGAGCAGAGCGATGTGCTGATCTGGGGCAGTGTTGAGCCGGGCGCGATCCTCGATAGCCAGTCGCTTCGCCCACGCCTAATCTATACGCCAAATGGCACGTATGCGCCCAATGGATGGGATGGCTACCTCGGTCGCTTTGCGATGCCGCGCAGCTACGCGCTCGCCAGCGAGCCGATTAATGGGCAGGCTGTGCTGCCGCCGCTGGTTGAGGCCCTCTTCGACTACGGCCAAGGACAGCCGGACCGCGCCGCCGTTGCGCTCGACGGCATGATCAACGACTACCCGGCCCTGAGCGCCCCGCTGCCCCGCGCTATCCGTGGCACTATCCTCTGGGCTCGCGGCAGCTACAGCGAGGCCGCCGCCGAGTATCGCCTAGCGCTAGACACGCCCAGCGATGAGCAGGCGCTCCTGGCCAACAACCTCGGCGCGATCTTGCTTGACGCGGGCGACCCAGGGGTGCTCGGGGCCTTCGCGGAGGCGGTGCGCCTGCTCGCGGGCCACGATCTCGGCCAGCTACGCTACAACTTGGGCCTGCTGGCCCTGAACGACCAGCGCCCCACTGACGCCACTGTCGATCTGGAGCAGGCCCGCAACCTGCTGCCGACGAACACGCCCCTGCTGCTCAGCCTGGCCGACGCCTACCGTGAGAGCGGTCGCCTGGGCAGCGCCGAGAGTATCCTCGACGCCGCCGCCAAACAGGCGGGTGCCGACGAGCGCCTCGTGCCCGACATATACCGAACAATGGTCACGCAGCGCTTCGATGCGACCATCCGTGAACAGCGCGGCATGCTCGGCCTAGCCCGCAGCATAAACGCTCAGGGGCCGCTGACCTGGGAGCTTGAGGTTGCGAAGCCGCTTATCGAGAAGGATGTGGCCGACCTGCGCGACCAGATGAGCGCCGCCGTCGAGGCGAGCCAGCAGACATCGGCCCGCTGGCACCAGCGCTCCGCATCCGATAGCGCGACGAACTCCAGCGACGGGCAGGTGGCCGCTGGCCAGGCCGACCGGGCTGAGGGCGACGCCCGCCGACAGCGCTATGAGCTGGCTATTCTCGACACGGAGCTGGCCCGCGCCCGCGTAGGTCAGCCGACCTCGGCCCTTGGGAAGATGTTCGGTTCCCTCTTTGGCGGCACGTCGCCGATCGCTGAGGCGCTGAGCCTGCTCGACGGGCTGGCCCAGCGCGACCCAGATAGCCCAGCGGTGCTGCTGGCCCGCGCCCGCGCCCTGCGCGTGGATGCTCGGCTCAATGATGCCGACCGGGCCTACGACCAGGTTGTGCAGGTGGCCGCGCAGCGCCCCGAGGGCTACTTTGGCAAGGCCATGATCGCCAGCGACCGTGGCGACAGCGCCACCGCCACTCAACTACTGCGCATGGCAATCGACCGCAACGGTGCCTTCTTCCCTGCCCGCTTTGCGCTGGCGCAGATCGCTGAGGCCAGCGGCGATCAGGCCGAGGCGATCAACCAGCTGCGCGCCGTCAGCCAGCAGCGGCCCGGCCCCGACGCGGCGATCGCGCTGGCCCAGGCGCTCCGACTCAGCGGCCCAGGCGGCTATGTCGAGGCCGAGCAGGTGCTCCTGCCCCTTAGCACCACCAACGCCGACGCCGCCATTGAGCTTGGGCGGCTCTACAACGACGCCGGGCGCGCCGATGCGTCGATCCAGGCATACCGAGACGCCCTGAAGCTCGCCCCGCGCAGCTCCTCGGCATCCTTCGAGCTTGGCGAGCGCCTGGCCGCAACGGGCGACCCGAACGGTGCCGAGAAGGCCCTGCGCGATGCCCTGAGCTTCGATGGGAACAACACCGCCGCTCGCCTTGCCCTGGCCCGGCTCTACGAAGGCCCGCTCAATCAGCCGAGTCGCGCTGACCAGGAGTATGGTGTGGCGCTCAGCCAGGGCGTCCGCGATATCGGCACCCTGATCGCTATTGGCGACGCGGCGCTAGAGAACCAGAACCCCGACCAGGCGATCAGCGCCTATAGCAAGGCGACCAGCGTCGACCCAAACAACCCGCTGCCCCAGTACAAGCTCGCCAACGCCTACCTCTCCACAAACCGGCTCCAGTCGGCCGCCGACTCTGCCCAGAATGCGGTGAACCAGACTGCGGGCACCGCCGACCCGGCCCTGCGTGAGCTGCGCGCGCAGGCGCTTGTGATTATGGGCGATGTCGCCCGCCGCCAGGGCGACCTGCCGAAGGCGACGGACTCCTACACCCAGGCCCAGCAGATCGACCCGCAGCTGATCAGCGCCCAGATCGGCATGGGCCTTGTCGCAGTGGGCCAGGGCCAGTGGGGCGTTGCTCTGAGCTACTTCGAGACAGCATCGAACCTGCCGGGTGCCGGCACGAACGCCGACGCCCAATTCTGGCTGGCCGAGGGGCTGCTGCACAGTGGTGCCGTAGATCGCGCCCTGACAGCCTACAACCATGCCCTTGAGCTAAAGCCAGACTTCCCCGAAGCGCTGCTCGGCATCGCCCAGGTGCAGTACGCCCAGCACAACACCACCGCCGCGCTCGATACGGTGGGCCGCAGCCTGACCCAGCGCCCAAGCTACGCCGAAGCGCTGCTCTTCAAGGGTAAGCTGCTCCAGGAGCTCGATCGCAACGGCGAGGCAATGAGCGCCTATAATGCGTCCATCCGGGCAAACGGGAAGATCGCCGAGACGTACTACCGCCGGGGGCTCCTACAGATCAGCAATGAGAAGTATGACAACGCGATCAACGATATGCGACAAGCGGTCGCCCTCCAGCCTAACTTCCCCGAGGCAAACTACTGGATGGGACGATCTTACTATGCCCGGGGCCAAATCCAGAGCGCCCGCGACGCCTTCAAGCGCGCGGTCGATCTGAACGCTGGCTACACCGAGGCGCTTTACTACCTCGGCCTCTCCGCCGAGGATCTTGGCCAACGCGATGAAGCTATTGGAGCCTACCAGACGGTTATTGTGGCCGATAGTGGGGGTGAGTGGGGAATACGCGCCCGCGACCAGCTCAACCGTATTCAGTGACCATGGAAACATTTCGCAAATACAGAATCGCCCTCCAGGTTTTTCAATCGAACCGACTGCGCCGCGACTACAGTGATCTGGCATCCATCCCGATGTACGATCCGGTGGCCGAGTTCTTCTTCGAGGAGCTCTACGGCCCGCGTGACTTCAGCCAGCGCGACGACGATGCCCGTCGGCTGCAACACTTCCTGCATATTGTGCCCGGCGTCCACCTGCACGATGTCGAGGAGTTACTTGACCTGATCAGCATTACGGCGCACCTCGACGATGGGCTGACCCTGCGGGTGATCGACGCGGGCGCGCCGCTCACCTTCGATGAGCCCCTCTACGAGCGGCTCTACCGCGAGGCAGACAACTATGACGAGCGCCTCCGCCAGCTTGAGCTGATCCGCAACTGCCTGCTGAATGTGTTTCGCCTCTCGCGATCCCACCTGCTCGGCATGGGTCTAGAGAGCTCCGGCCTGATCGCCCGCTTAGCCGGCTTCGAGGCCGGCCACACCTTCCTGCTCAAAGGCTACCGCGCCCTGCGCAACGTCACCGAGATCGACCATTTCGCCACAACGATCTATAATCGGGAACTCGAACGGCTGGATCGGATCTTTGCTGGCGGTTAGGGGTTGGGGGTTAGGGGTTGGGGGTTGGGGGTTGGGGTAAAGGACGGCTCGATAGGCTTTCGCCTGGCCTACAGCCTGAGCAAAAAGGAAGCACCTCATGGCGATCAAGTACACCCGCTGGCTGCGCTCCTACGTCGGCCACCAGCGCATTATGCAGGTGCGGTCGTGTGGGTTCGTCCAGGACGAGCAGGGGGCCATTCTGCTCTGCCGCCGCGCCGATGTGATGCTCTGGGATGTGCCCGGCGGCACGATCAGCCTTGACGAGACCCCGGTGCAGGGACTCACCCGCGAGATGCAGGAGGAGACCGGACTGATCCTCTCTGCCGAGCGGCTGATCGGCGTCTACGCCGGCCCCGACTTTCAGTGGACCTACCCCAACGGCGACCAGGCCCAGATCCTGGCCCTGCTCTTCGCCGCCCGGATCGTCGGCGGCGAGCTGCGCCGCAGCGGCCACGAGAATGTGAATATCGGGTTCTTCCCCCCCACCCAGCTCCCGCCGCTGCTCACCCGCACCAAGCGCATGATCGCCGATGCCCTCGCCGATAGGGGCGAGGCCGTCTTCGACCAGTAGGCTCTAAATACCTCTACGTGACGCTCTCAGACGGCAAGCATCGCCTCGATCAAATGGGGGCCGGGCTCGCGCATGGCGGCGGCGATGGCGGCGGAGAGATCTTCGGCGGTGTAGGCGCGGCTGGCCGGCACGCCCATGCCGCGAGCGAGGCTGGTCCAATCGAGGGTCGGGCCGTCGAGGCGCATCATCTGGGCCGCCTGGGGGCCTGGCGCGGCACCCGCCTCGGTAGCCTGGTACTCCAGCTCCAGGATGCGGTAGGCGCGGTTGTGGTAGAGCACCGTGGTCACATCCAGCCCCTCGCGGGCCTGGGTCCAGAGAGCCTGGAGGGTGTAGGCGGCGCTGCCATCGGCCTGAAGGCAGAGAACGGGGCGGGCGGGGCGGGCGATGGCGGCCCCGGTGGCTAGGGGCAGGCCGATCCCGATCGACCCACCGGTGATCGGCAGCCAGTCGTGGGGCAGGGCGCCCACGCTGGCGTTCCATGCCGGGAAGCCGCCGGTGATCGCCTCGTCGATCACAATTGCGCCCTCGGGGATGGCGGCGGCCACGGCCATAGCGAGCGCCTCGGGGGTGAGGGGGCCGACGGGGGGCGCGGGCACATCAAGCGCCTGGGTCGGTGCCGGCCCCTTCGCGCCCAGCAGGTCGGCCAGGCGGGCGAGGGCCTCGACCTGATCCTCCTCAGGGCGGGTCAGGGTGATGATCGCGGCCTCGGGCGGGGCGAGGAGGCTGGGTGCGTCGGGGTAGGCGAAGAAGGCCACCGGCGGCCGGGCACCAACCAGGATGATGCGGCGCGCCCCGGAGAGGAAGCGCCGGGCGTCAGCCACGCCGTAGGGCACGCGGGCCGGGGCCACCCGCCCGGCGCCCCGCTCCTGGCGGGCGAAGAAGGTGCTGCCGACGAGTTGGGCGCCGCTGACGGCAGCCACCTGGCCGGCCAACTCGATGGCCCGACCGTGAAGCGCCGACCCGCCAAGCAGCAGCACCGTCCCCGCGCCCTGGCGCAGGGCCGTCGCCGCCGCCACGACCGCATCGTCGCTCGCCAGGGGCACGGCGGGGATGCGCGGTGCGGGCGCCGGGCCGTCACACTCCTCCCATGTCACGTTGGCAGGCGTGATCAGGGTGGCGATCTGGCCGGGCGACTGGCGCGCCGCCGCGATGGCCGCCGCCGTGTCGCCGGCGATCGCCCCGACGTGGGCGGTTGTCCGCACCCAGGACGAGACGGTGTGGGCCAAACTGGTAATATCAGAGGCCAAGGGCGCGTCATAGGGCAGGTGGGCCACGGCATGCTCGCCGACAATGTTGACCAGGGGCACCCCGGCGCGGCGGGCGTTGTGCAGGTTAGCCAGGCCGTTGGCTAGGCCCGGCCCCAGGTGCAGCAGGGTCGCCGCAGGCCGCCCGGCCATTCGGGCGTAGCCGTCGGCGGCGCCTGTCGCTACGCCCTCGAAGAGGGCCAGGACGGCGCGCATGCCCGGGACCCGATCCAGGGCGGCCACGAACTGCATCTCGGAGGTGCCGGGGTTGGTGAAACAAACCTCCACCCCACCGGCCACCAGGGTTCGCAATAGCGCCTCAGCTCCGCGCATAGGGGTACCTCTTCCTGACGCGTCCGCCTCGGCGGACATCGGATACGTAATAGTTGAAATTGGAATGCCTTGCGCTATGCCAAACGGTAACGCTCTCTAAGCCAGGTGGCCTGCATACATTACAGTATGCGCGAGCGCTGCGGCGTAGCCTGTCGGGCCAGAGCCTGCTGCGGCCCTACAGGCTGCGGCTCGCCACCACCTCGCCATCGACAATGTTTGTCTGGAGGGGCAGGGTGAAGCTGAAGGTGCTGCCCTGGTTCACCGAGCTCTCAAACCAGATCTGGCCGCCGTGCAGCTCTACCAGGCGCCGGGTGATGCTGAGGCCGAGCCCGGTGCCGCCGACCTCATCGCGCAGGGGGTTGTCGGCGCGGTAGAACGGCGTGAAGATATGCTGCTTAGCCTCCTCGGCGATGCCCACGCCGGTGTCGCGCACGTCCACGCGAAGCGCGCCGCCGCCGTTGCGCAGGCCGATCCAGACCGACCCGCCCTTCGGGGTGTACTTGCAGGCGTTGCCGATCAGGTTCACGGCGATCTGCTCGACCCGCTGGCGGTCGGCGCTCACCAGCGGCAGCTGATCCTGAAACTCCACATTCAGATTGATCTCGCGCTCGCGGAACTGGCTATTGAGCACCGCGATCACATCGTTCAGCACCTCGGGCAGATTCAGATCCTCGCGGCGCAGACGCACCTCGCCGGCCTCCACCCGCGAGATATCAAGCAACTCGTCGATCAGCTGCACCAGACGCACCACGTTATTCTTAATAACCCGCAGCGGCTCGCGCTGCGCCGGCGTCACATCGCCAAAGGTGCCGAGCATCAGCATGTCCACAAAGCCACGGATGCTCGTCATCGGCGTGCGCAGCTCGTGCGAGGCCGTCGCCACCAGCTCAGTCTTCAGGCGGTCGGCGATCTCCTCGCGGGTGATGTCGTGGTAGATCACCACGCCGCCGAGCGGCTCGCCCCGCGAGGAGACGACGGCGGCGTAGTGGGAGCGGACGGTGCGCTCGCCGATGCTGAACTTCTGTAGGCGGCTCTCGGCGTCGGCGGCGTTCAGGCGCTCGGGCACGCCGGGCAGCTCGGCGATCGAGCGGCCCACAAATGCCTCGTCGGTGATACCGAGGATGTCCTCGGCCGCTGTGTTGATAATCCGGATCAGGCCGAGCCGGTCGCTCACCACCACGCCATCGCCGATGCTGCGCAGCATCGCCATGAGCTTGCTAGCCTCCTCCTCACGCTGCTGAGCCACCACGCCCAGGTGCTCGCTCTGTTCGCTCACGTAGCGGTAGAGCTGGGCCTTCGAGAGGGCGGCGGCGGCCTGACCGGCGGCGGCGGTGGCCAGCTGGGCGTGCTCGGGCGTGAAGTGGCCGACCGCGTCGTGGATGAGAATCAGGACGCCCAGCGCCTCGCTCTCCAGCAGGATGGGCACCGCCAACACTGATCGTGACTGCACATCGTAGCTGCTGCGCACCTGCCAGCGCGGGTCTTTGGTCGTGTCGGGGACGATCGCCGACTCGCGGTTGGCCAGCACCCAGCCAGCCAGGCCCTGCCCACGGTCGAGCCAGCCGACCTGAGTGGCCTTCTGACGCTCAAGGGTGGTGCGATACACCAGCCGCCCGCTGTTTGGCTCCACCAGCATGATCCCGCCGCGCTGGGCACCAATATGCTGGGCGATCAGGTTGAGGGTCTGCTCAAGCACCTGGCGCTCGTCCAGCGTCACGCTCAGGGCGCGGGCGATGTGATAGAGCACCTCGGCCCGGTCACGGGCCTTCCGCAGATCGGCGGCGCTGCTCTCCAGATCGGCGGTAGACTGCTGGACGCGCTGCTCCATGGTCGTGTAGAGATCCGCGTTGTCGATAGCGGCCGCCGCCTGGTTGGACAGCAGCTCCAGCAGCGGCAGAGCCTCATCGAGAACGGCGCGATGTGAGCGGGCCACCGAGACGCTGATCACCCCGCGCACCTCATCGAGCTGCGTGTGCAGCGGCAGCACCAGGTGCAGCTCGCCAGCCAGCGAGCGGAAGGGCAAGGTCTCAACCTCAACCGCATGGGAGCCAGCGGGACGCCCACGCTCCAGGCGGGCCTCCAGGTCGCTGTAGGCAAAGACCAAGCCCTCGACGGCGCTCAGGCGGCGTCCGCTCGCCCCAATCGCCACCGACACCTTCGCGTAGCCCTGGCTCCAGTCCACCAGGCTCAGCGTGACGCAGTCGAAGTCGCCAGAGTGCTGCACGGCCCCGGCCACATCCTCCATCGTCCGCTGGAGGCTGGTAGAGATACGCAGGCGGTTTGATGCCTGGAGGAAGCTGCGCAGCGCCTGCTCGCGGGCCAAGGCGCGGTCGCGCAGCTCGCGCTGGGCGCTAAGGGTGCGCTCGATGAGCAGGGCGATCAGGCCAATCTCGGCCCCGTGGAGCAGCCAGTCTGCGGCCAGGTCGAGGCGTTGATCGGGCGGGCTGATCAGCACCAGGCCGCCATTGAGCAGCCAGATCGCGGCGGCGACACCGGCCCCGGGCAGCCCCGGCATGGACAGGAGGGCGGCGCAGATAGGGATGAGCAGGGTGAGCCAGAGCGGCGAGGCGGCCCCTCCGCTCTGGATAATGGCGAGGAAGGCGAGCCCCACCGCGAGCACCAGCAGGGCCTGGGCGACCGTGCGCGTGCGCCCTTTGGCCGCAACGCCGACCATGCCAGCGGCCGAGCCGATCACCATGAGGGCAACCAGGGGGATGAGGACGGGCGGGCCAGCAGCCAGCCGAGAGCCGGCGTAGACAACCAGGGAGGCGGAGAGGACGGTGAAACCGACCCCAACCCAACGTGGGTCGATCACCGCAGAAGACGGGGCACGCTGGCCCATACTGGAGCGCCGTCTGTCCAAACCGTCTCCTAAATCACCATCACTGAGGCACTGAGTAATTGAGGCACTGAGGCACTGAGGTGCCTCAGTGCTTCAGTGATGGTGATGGCAGGGCCACAATCGCCATCCCGAGCCCGGCAACGCCCCAGAAAAGTGCCACCATATGGCCGAACTCAATATTGAAGAAGTAGTGGTCGGCGATCCCAACAACCAAGGCGGCCACCAGACCAGCCTGAGTGCCGAAGAGCCAGTCGGCCCGCTCATCGTCCATCTGACGGGCGGCGCGCAGGGTGATGACGAACCATGCTGCCACCAGGGCCACAAACGCCGCCAGGCCAACCAGCCCCATGCGCTGAGCGATCGCCAGGTAGATGCTGCTCACCCCGGCGGTCAGATCGATATCGGGGGCCTGTGCGAAGCCGATGCCAAATATTGGGTAGCGGGTAATAATCGCGACAGCGTTCTGGTACTCGGCCAGGCGCATCTGCTGGGCCTGATCCTGGAGCTGCACCCCGGCGAACAGACGCTGGACAATATCATCGGCCAGACCGAAGGCAACGAGCAGGCCGCCGCCGAGCACGCCTGCGGCGATCATCGCCCACCAGAGCCGCCGGTAACGCAGGGCAGCCAGGTAGATGGCAGCCGCAATCAGGCCGAGCAGCGCCCCGCGTGAGAAGGTCAGGAGCAGCGCAAATGTTAAGACACCGACGACACCAATCAGTATACCGCGTGAAAGTATCGGCCGTCGGGCAAAAAGCAGCGCAAGTGCGATCGCCGTCACCAGGGCGAGCATCCCGGCGAAGCTGTTCGGGTCAACCGAGAGGCCGATCGCGCGCTCAAGGCCGGTTCCTGGGCCATCCTCGATATAGCGCAGCACCCGACCGCTGCTGGGGTAGCCGATCCGACCGAGGGAGACCAGGATGTTCAGGGCGAGGGGGTCGGGCAGCGCCAGCAGGATGATCGCCATCAGCGCCGCCAGGGCACCGCTGATCAGCAGGGCGCGCATGATCAGGCGGGCCTGGCTGCGGGTCAGCACACAGTTGGCCACGCTGATGTAGAGCAGCACGCCGAGCACAAACTTCGCATAGTTGTGCAGGGTCAGCGAGTCTGGCAGGCCGCGGGCACCGAGGACGAGCGAGAAGAGGGTCAGCCCGATAAAGCCCAAGATCGGCAGGCCGAGCGGCGTCAGCCGCAGGTCATAGGCGTCGGAGCGAGCCAGCAGGCGCAGCACCCAGACGACGCTGAGGCCAGCGAGGGCCAGCTCCAGCAAGTTGGGGGTGATGATCGCCTTAAAAGGCAGGGTGCCGAAGGGGAGCAGGATCGTGATCGCGAAGACAGCGATCAGTCCGGCCTCGGTGCTCACCAGGAGGGCGGTGCCGGCCAGCAGGGCGAGCAGGCCGGCTGTGGCGTAGAGGGGACCAAAAGCAGCGGCGGTGCCCACAACACCGCCGATGGCCATTGCGAGGGCAGCGATCAGGGCCGGAGATCGCGCCAGGGAGTTGCGGATGCGCGAGGACGTAAGAAAAGCAGAGTGCATAGGTAAAATATGCGTAGGGGCAGCGCATGCCCTGCCCCTACGAACGTCCGAGAGGCATCAAGATATCGATCATCCGTAGGGCATGTTCGAGATACGCATGAGCTTATCCCAGCGGTGGGTCGCTGAGATATAGCGCACCGTTCCGGAGCGGGCGCGCATAACCACGCTGTGGGTGCGAGCGCCGCCGCCAAAGTACTCGACGCCGTGCAGGAACTCGCCGGGGGTGATGCCGGTGGCCGCGAAGAAGACATCATCGCCGCGCACCAGGTCGTTAATACGATACACCTTTGTCAGGTCAACCTCACGCTCAGCGGCCAGCTGGCGCTCCTCGTCGTTGCGCGGCCAAATCTTGCACTGGATCTCGCCGCCGGTACATTTGAGGGCACAGGCGGTGATCACCGCCTCGGGCGCGCCGCCGATGCCCATCAGCATGTCGGCGGGCGGGTTCTCGATCGCTGTCATCACGCCGGCGCTCACATCGCCGTGCAGGATGAGCTTGATTCGGGCGCCGGTCTCGCGGATCTGACGAATCAGATCCTTGTGGCGTGGCCGGTCAAGCACAACCACTGTCACATCCTCGATCTGCTTGTTCAGGGTGCGGGCCACCGCGCGGATGTTGTACGCTACCGGGGCGTTGATATCGACCACCCCGCGGGCCCGCTCGCCGACGGCGAGCTTGTCCATGTAGGCGAACCCATCCCAGTTGTACAGCGAGCCACGCTCGGCCACGGCCACCACGGCGATAGCGCCGGGCATACCCTCGGCCAGCAGCGTCGTTCCCTCAACCGGGTCAACCGCAATGTCCTTCTCGGGGCCGCCAGCACCGACGCGCTCGCCGGTGTAGAGCATCGGAGCCTCGTCCTTCTCGCCCTCGCCGATCACCACCACGCCGCTCATCGGTACGCCATCGAGCGACATACGCATCGCATCAACGGCGGCCTGGTCGGCGCTGATTTTATCGCCACGACCCATCCATCGACCGCAGCGGAGCGCCGCCGCCTCGGTCGTGCGAACCAGATCCATCGCCAGGTTGCGCTCGATCTGCATCGAACTACCTCCTCGTAGCCACGAGCTTCACCCGGCAGATTGTAGCACACCTGCCGGGGGTTGGGAGTCGGGGGTTGGGGGTTGGGGGTTGGGAGTTGGGGGTTGGGGGTTGGGGGTTGGGGATATGCCGCCCAGGAGTGCTATAATCCGCAAATTACAGCGGGCAGATCACACCTGAATGCACAGCGCCTCATCTGCAATCTGCAATCTACAATCTACAATCTACAATCTACAATCTGGAGGAAGCACTATGGCCCGTGTCGGCATCTATGGAGCGACCGGCTACACCGGCTTCGAGCTGATAAAGCTGCTGGTGCGTCACCCCGAAGTCGAGATCGCCTTCGCCACGGCCCGCGCGGCGGCTGGCCAGCGCCTAAGCGATATATACCCGACCCTGATCGATGTGCCCCTGGTGGGCGTGGATCAGGCCAACCTGCGCGGGGTTGATCTTGTCTTCACCTGCCTGCCCCACAATACGCCCGATCTGATCCCGATAGTCCAGGCGGCTATGGACGCTGGTGTGAAGGTGATCGATTTCTCCGATACCTTCCGCCTCCATGATCTGGACACCTACGCCCGCTGGAGGAAGAAGGATCACCCCGCGCCCGAGCTCCAGAGCGCGGCGGTCTACGGGCTCCCTGAGCTGTACCGCGAGCAGATCCGCAGCGCGCGGCTGGTCGCCAACACCGGATGCTACCCGCTCGGCGCTATCCTGCCCCTGCGCCCCTTGGCCCAGGCTGGCCTCCTGGCCGACGGCCCGGTGATCGTGGATAGTAAGTCGGGCGTCTCCGGCGCAGGCCGCTCGCTCTCGCTCAAGACCCACTTCGGCGAAACCCACGAGACCTTTAGCGCCTACAGTGTTGGCCGCACCCACCGCCATCTCCCCGAGATGGAGCAGGAGACCGGGCTGCATATTATCTTCTCGCCGCATCTGCTGCCGGTCTACCGTGGTATTCTATCAACTATTTATGTCAATATGAAACGAGGCGTGCGCCCCGAGGATGTGCGTGCGGCCTACGATGTCTATGCAGACGAACCCTTCATCCGGCTGCTGCCCGAGGGGCGACTGCCCGAGCTGCGCCATGTGGCGAACAACATGAATCTGGTGATCGGCGTGCAGCCAGTGGAGCCAGAGCATGGTCGCTACATCCTGGTGTCCTGCCTGGATAACCTGGTCAAAGGGGCGTCGGGGCAGGCCGTGCAGAACATGAACCTGATGCTGGGGATGGAGGAGACGACGGCGCTGCGCTGAGGTCTTCATTCCACACCTGGTGCTGGAGGATGGGCGAAGCATACGCCATCGTCGCAAAGCGACGATGGCGTATGCTTCGCCCATCCTCGCAACAACCCTGAGTCATCCACAAATGATACAGACAGAGGTGCCTGTGATTCGTTATACTGCATTGCAGCTCCCATTGCGGTTTGCCGCCCTATACGGATGAAAGCAGCCCCCACAGCAGGGGTTTACGGATCGAAGGCTCCCCGCATATCTTGTTGTTCTGGCGCACAAAGCAGGAACCTTCAGCATAATCGTGAAAAGAAAAGGTGTGAGATGGGGAATTCGGCTGACGAAAGCACCACACCCTACCCAGAAGATGCTGCCGCAATTCGGCGGCGGCGCGCCGAGACGCTGATCAGCGCCGAGGACGAGGCACCCGCGCTGAGCCAATCGCCCGAGGAGATGCTACACGAGCTACAGGTGCATCAGATCGAACTGGAGCTCCAGAATGAGGAGTTGCGCCGCGCTCAGCAGGATCTGGAGTCTACGCGTGCGCGCTACTTCGACCTCTACGACCTAGCCCCGGTTGGCTATATCACCCTGAACGCACAGGGGATGATTCAGGAGGCCAACCTGACCGCTGCAACTATGCTAAAGGTGCCGAGGAGCGCCCTGCTCAGCCAGCCGCTTGGCCAATTTGTGGCCCCTGTTGATCAGGATAGCTACTACCTCTATCGCAGAGCGCTGATACGCGAGGGCGGGCCGCAGGTCTGCGAGCTGCGCATGCTACAGCTGGATCACGCCCCATTCTGGGCGCGCCTGGAGGCAACCGTTGCGCCAGGGGTCGCGGGCAAGGCGGCCATGTACCGCGTGGTGATTATCGACATTACGCTGCGCGTCGAGTCAGAGGCCGCGGTTCGCGAGCTGAACGCCACCCTGGAGCGACGTGTGGCCGAGCGCACCGGAGAGCTTGGGCAGACGTTCACGGATCTGCGCACGAGCGAGGAGCGGCTGCGCATGATCATGCAGACGACTCTGGACGGCTTCTGGAGCGTCGACCTTCAGCTGCGCTTTATCGACGTGAACGAAGCATACTGCGCGATGTCGGGCTACAGCCGGGACGAGATCCTGACGATGCGCATCCCGGATGTCGAGGCGAACGAGCACAGCGAAGAGACAGAATCCCGTGTTCGAAAGATCATCGCCACGGGGGCGGATCGCTTCGAGACGCGCCACCGCCGTAAGGACGGAAGCTGCTTTGATGTCGAGATCAGCGTCGCCCACATCGCCAGCGGCGATGGGGAGATGGTCTGCTTCTGCCGCGATGTCACCGCGCGCAAGCGGGCAGAGCAGGCTCTGGAGCGCCAGATCGCTGTCCAGGCCGCCGTGGCCCACTGCTCGCAGATCCTGCTTCAGCCCGCCTCGACCCCCGCCGATCAGCAGCTACAGCTAACCGACGCCCTTAGCGCTGTCAGCGCGCTGCTCGATGTGGGGCAAGCCATTATCATCGAGAACTTCAGCGACCCTGAGGATGGCCTCTGCGCACGCATGATCGCCGGTGTGCATACCGCTAACGGGCCATTCGCCCCCAGCCACCCAGCCTCCTTGAAGACGCCCTGGCACTATGCGCCCGCAGCCATGCGCGCCGCACTAGAGGCGGGCACCCCCTGGGGCGGGCCGGTCGTTGAGGCGCTGGGCGACTTCCCTCCGTTGCTGAAGGTGAGCCATTCCTATGGGATCCGCTCGCTTCAGATCTGTCCGATCTTCGTCGAGGGCAGCTGGTGGGGCGGGCTGGTGTTTACCGAAACGGCGCGCACACAGGTGTGGAGCCAGGCCGAGATCCTGCTGCTCCAGATGTCTGCCGAGCTGATCGGCACGGCAATCCAGCGGTGGCAGGCCGAGGCCGATCTTAGCCTACAGCTGCGCTACGCCGAAGTCTTGGCGAGCTGCTCGCAAGCGCTGCTCCATGACGAGTGCGATACCGAGCGGCAAAGGGTGCTAGAGACGGTGCTGACCATGCTGCGCGAGACGGTCTGCGTGAGCCGCATCTACATCTACCAGCCCCCCAACGACAAGCAGGGAGAGGCCAGCCTGCGTTTGCTGGCGGACTCACAGGCACCGGGCCTGTCGCCCTACATTGAGCCGTCGTCGGAAGAGATCATGGACGCGCCCCAGGCAATGCTGGAAGCGCTCTATGCTGGCCACTCCTTCGGCGGGCCGGTGCCTGGGCACTTCCCCGACAACCCGCACTTCCAGCGATCCCTCGATCAGAATGGGGTGCAGTCCCTCCTGATGGTTCCGGTCATTCTCAGAGGTAGCCTGTGGGGGATACTCACCGCCACAGACCGCGTGCAGCAGCGCAACTGGGACGCACCCACCGTGCAGCTGCTACGCACCGCCGCCGAAATGATCGCCACCTTTCAGCAGCGCTGGCATGCCACACAGGCGCTGCGCGAGCGCGAGCACTTTATCCAGCGGGTAACGAAGGTGTCCCCCGATATTATCCACGTCTTAGATCTGGCCACGCAGCAAAGCATCTTTGTTAACCGCCCGCTCGCCACTCAGTTCGGCTACCCGCCCGAGGAGATCACAGAGATCAGTTTGGAGGTCATCCAGCGATTGACCCACCCGGACGACTACGAGCGGGTGATCGCGCACTATGAGAGCCTGCACGAGGCAGCCGATGGCCAGGTCGCCGAGCAAGCCTATCGGATACGTAACGGCGACGGCAGCGAGCGCTGGTTGCTCAGCCGTGACCTCGTCTTTTCCCACGACAAGGCGGGGCAGCCCAGCCAGATCCTCAGCATTATCCAGGACATTACCGCAAGCAAGCGGACGGAGCAGGCACTGGCGGCCAGCGAGGCCCGCCTGCGGGCGCTGCGCGACGCTCTGCCCGACATACTGTTCATCGTGCACGTTGACGGCACCTTTCTCGAGTCTCACACGCCGCGCCAAACCGAGGTGCTGGCGCCTCCGGAAAAATTCCTGGGGCGGAAGATCAGCGAGGTGCTGCCACCCAGTATCTCCACGCTGGCCTACGATGCCATCGCACGGGTGCGCGAGTCGGGCGGGCTGGAGCTGTTTGAGTACGATTTAACCTTTAGCGAACGTAACCTGATGTTCGAGGCCCGGATCGTACCGATTATCGGCGATGAGTTGCTGTTCGTCGTGCGCGACATCACCGAGCGCCGCCGAACCACCGAGGCGCTGCTCCAGGCCAAGGAGACCGCTGAGGCGGCGGATCGGGCCAAGTCCACCTTTCTAGCCCATATCAGCCACGAGATCCGCACCCCGCTCACCGCGATCATCGGGATGACGAGCCTCCTGCACGACACAAACCTCTCGCCGCGTCAGCGCGAGTCCGTGACCACCATCCAGACCGGTGCCGAGACTTTGCTGAACATCATTGGCAATATCCTGGACTTCTCGAAGATCGAGGCCAGCCAGATGGATCTGACGGTGCAGCCCTTCGACCTGCGGGACTGCCTGAATGGGACGCGCGATCTGGTCGCGCACCAGGCCCGGCTCAAGGGGCTCTCCCTGCGATGGGAGGTTGACCCGACGGTACCTGCCACCCTGGCCGGTGATCAGGGGCGGCTGCGCCAGATACTGGTCAACCTGCTGATCAATGCCATGAAGTTTACCGAGCGCGGGACGGTGACGCTCAAGGCTGGCGGGAGTCCGCTCTCTGCGGGCCGCTATGAGCTCGTGATCAGCATCCACGACACGGGGATCGGGATCGCAGCAGCGCGCATGGAGGATATCTTCATCCCATTTGTGCAGGTGGACAGCGCAACGACCCGGCGCTATAGCGGCACCGGTCTGGGGCTGACGATTAGCAAGCAGCTGATTGAGCTGATGGGCGGGCATATCAGCGTGGCGAGCACGCCCGATGTTGGCTCGACCTTCACGCTCACCCTGCCGCTGGACATCGCCGCGACGCCCCCGACGGTATCTGATGCCAGCCCAGCGAGCGAAAACCCGCACGATCATCGTCGGCTACGCGTGCTGCTGGCGGAAGATAATCGGGTCAACCAGGAGGTGCTGCGCCGGCTGCTACAGAACCTCGGCCACGCGACTGATGTGGTGGCGGATGGGGCGGAGGCGCTGGACGCAGTGAGCCGCAAACCCTACGATGTAGTGCTGATGGACATCCAGATGCCCGAGCTCGACGGCGAGGCGGCCACCCGCGGAATCCGCGCCCTTGAGGGCATCACACAGCCCTACATCATTGCGCTGACCGCCTCGGCGATCCGGGGCGACCGCGAGCGCTACCTGGCGGCGGGCATGGATGACTACCTCAGCAAGCCGGTTCAGGGTGATGATCTGCGCACCGCCCTGGGCCGAAGCACCACACGCGCAGCGCCTCCTCCTGCCCCTAGCCCGGCGCAGCCGACAGAGCCGACGCGTACCATCCCCCTCGTCGACTGGGCAATACTTGATCGCCTGTCTATCGCGATCGGGGGGGGGCAGCCTCAGACGCTGGCGGTGGTGCTGGATCTCTTCGGCAACACCATCTCCACCCAGATGACGGAGATGGCAGCCGCGATCGCCACGGACGACCGGCCCCTGATCCGCCTCATGGCGCACAAGCTGCGCGGCGGTAGCTGGCAGCTTGGCGCGGCGCTACTGGCAGCGCAATGGTCAGCCATAGAGGCGGCGGCGCTGAATCCGGAGGCGGGGGAGCCGCTCGGCGACATCCTCGACCGCGCCCGCCACACCTATGCCGAGACGCTGGCCGTGTTCACGGAGCGCCTCGCAGCTGTGTCGCCGGACAGCCCTCAGCCGAACGGGTGAGGGCCGGAAACTAGCCCTGGGTTTCCGAGAGGGTGTGCTAGGGCGCGAGGCGCTCGATCAGCCAGGACTCGCCCACGAGCCGATAGCGGATGCGGTCGTGGAGGCGGCTCGGCCGGCCCTGCCAAAACTCGATGCTGGCGGGGCGCACCAGGTAGCCGCCCCAGTGCGGCGGGCGCGGCACATCCTCGCCGGGGAAGCGGGCCGCCGCCTCGGCGTGGCGTGCCTCCAGCTCTGCGCGCCCGGCAATCACCCGGCTCTGCGGCGAGGCCCATGCCCCCAGGCGCGCGCCCGCCGGCCGGCTGGCGTAGTAGGCATCCGACTCCTCTGCGGGGACGCGCTCGGCCAGCCCCTCGACCCGCACCTGCCGCTCAAGCTCCGGCCAGTAGAACAGCAGGGCCGCCGCCGGGTTGGCCGCAAGGTCGTCGCCCTTCCGGCTGTCATAGTTCGTAAAAAACACAAACCCGCGCGCGCCAAACTCCTTTAGCAGCACCGCGCGCGCCGAGGGCCGCCCGTCCGCCCCGACGGTGGCCAGGGTCATTGCGTTCGGCTCGATCAGAACCGTCGCCGTAGCCTGGGCGAACCAGACCCGGAACTGCTCGATCGGGTCGCTTGCGACCTCGTCCTCGGCCAGCCCGCGCTGGGTGTACTCTTTCCGCAGCTCCTGCATATCGCTCCTCGCTTCGCTCGTCGCTTGAGTGTTGAGTGCCCATTGTAGCGCCAGTTTGTTGGCGGTATGCGCCAAACTCAACACTCAACACTCAGCATTTGCGCGTAGCGCACGCCTGACGTACAATGCCCGCCGATGAACAATAGCGGCGCGATCTATATTGAGCATGCCGACCACCGGGCCGTGGCCGCCGCGCTGGGGCAGCTCATGACCGAGCGCGGCTTTGCCCAGGCCAGCCTGCGCCCCAGCGAGCTGAGCGGCCGAATCATGATCCCCGAGAAGCGCCGCCGCCACTTCTTCCTGATGCCCGCCGCATCCGGCTGGGTCACGCTCTGGGAGGACCCGCGCTACTTCGGCGAGCGCGCCCTGGCCAGACAGCTCGCCGCCGCCCTCGGCACGCGCGCCGTCTGGATCGAGGTCAGCGGCAACGGTGTGGCCTGGGCCCACGGCATCTACGCCGGAGACCAGACGGTCGAGGAGCGCTACGAGGAGGTCGAGACGACCTTCTACGGCGAGTATGGCGTCATCCACTTCGCCTTCGACATCGACCGCACCCCCGACGAGCTGATCGCCGCGCTCGGCCTGCCCTACGAGGACTACCACTACGAGGCGGCCCTGCTCGGCGAGCTGCCTGCCGAGGCCGGAGAGCCGATCCACCTTGCCTTTGAGAAAAGGTAAAAGGCAAAAGATAAAAGGTAAAACTTCGCCGAGACACCTTTTGCCTTTTGCCTTTTGCCTTTTGCCTTTTGCCATATGACATACACCATCCTCATGCTGGCCTCGACCAGCTTCTTCTCAGATTACGGCAACCACGTGCGGATCTGGGAGGAGTCGCGGGCCATCCAGAAGCTCGGCCACCGCCTGGTGCTGGCCACCTACCATAATGGCGACAACATGCCTGGGATCGACATCCGCCGCTCCTGGGATGTGCCCTGGATCAAGCGCGCCGTGGTCGGCTCCTCGCGCCACAAGCTCTACCTGGATGTCGGCCTGGGCTGGCGGGCGCTGCGGGTGGCGCTGCGCGAGCGCCCGACGATCATCCACGCCCACACCCACGAGGCCGCCGCGATCGGCCTGCCCCTGAAGCATCTGCTCGGTGCGCCGCTCATCCTCGACTACCAGGGCAGCATGACCAGCGAGATGCTCGACCACGGCTTTGTGAAGCCGAAAAACCCGCTCTACAAGTCGCTGGTAGGAATGGAGGGCTTCCTCAACCGCCAGGCCGACGCGGTGATGACCAGCACCCACAACGCGGCCGATCTGCTGCGCCGCGCGGGCGCGGTGTCCCCAGGCCGACTCCACGCTGTCACCGACAGCGTCGATACCGACCGCTTCCGCCCCTTCGACGGCTCGCCGGCATGGCAATCTCAGCGCGCCGAGCTGCGCGCCCAGCTCAGCATCCCCGAGGGGCGGCGGGTCGTGGTCTACATCGGCCTGCTCGCCCCCTACCAGGGCACCAACGTGCTCATCCAGGCCGCCCAGATCCTCGCCGCCCGCCAGCCCGATGTCCACTTCCTGATCATGGGCCACCCTGACCCCCACAGCTACCGGGCCTACGCCGAGTCGCTCGGCGTAGGCGACCGCGTCACCCTGCCCGGTCGGATCATCTACCGCGATCTGCACAGCTACCTAGCGCTCGGCGACGTTGCCGTGGCCCCGAAGATGAGCCTCACCGAGGGCAACGGCAAGATTAGCAACTATATGGCTATGGGGCTGCCGGTGGTGGCCTTCGAGACGCCGGTGAGCCGCGAGATCCTCGGCGAGATCGGGGTCTACGCGCGCCTGGGCAGCGCCGAGGATCTGGCCGAGAAGCTGGAGCTGGCCCTGGAGGATCGCGCCATGGCTGCCCGCCTCGGCGCTGCGAGCCGCGCCCGCGCCCTGGCCGACTTTTCCTGGGATCGGGCCGCCCGCCAGATCGAGGCGATCTACACCCAGGCCATCGCCCGCCGTCGCGGCGCGGGGCACCCCGAGGATGAGGTTGCTTCCGAGCCCCCCCCGCGCTAAGCACCCACCTTGCCCCTGGCGATATTCTCGCGTAGAATAAGCCCGATTTAACCCTCAATACAGCGTCACAAGGAGGTAGCGCCATGGAGTTCCAGCTCAACGAAGATCAGCAGATGTTACGCGATATGGTGCGCCAGTTCGTCGAGAAAGAGGCCAAGCCCACTGTCGCCGAGCGCGACGAGCAGGCGATCTGGCCCGGCGCGCTGGTGAAGCAGATGGGCGAGCTCGGCCTGCTCGGCGTCGCGGTCAGCGAGGAGTACGGCGGCGCCGGACTCGACTATATCTCCTACGCGATCGTGATCGAGGAGCTCAGCCGGGTTGACGCCTCGCTCGGCGTGATCGCCTCGGTGAACAACTCGCTGGTCTGCTACGGCATCGAGAAGTACGGATCAGAGGAGCAGAAGCGCGAGCTGCTCACGTCGCTGGCCGCAGGCCGCACCCTGGGAGCCTTCTCGCTCTCTGAGCCCGGCGCTGGCTCCGACGCCGCCGCCCAGAGAACCACCGCCGTCCGCGACGGCGACTCCTATGTGATCAACGGGGTGAAGAACTGGGTGACGAACGGCGACCACGCCGATACGATCATCTTGATGACGATGACCGACCCCTCCAAAGGGGTGAAGGGCATTACCGCCTTCCTGGTCGATACCCGCGAGCCGGGCTGCCGGGTGGTGAAGGTGGAGAACAAGCTGGGCATCCGCAGCGCCCACAGCTCGCAGATGGCCTACGATGACTTCCGCGTGCCGGCCTCGCGTCGCCTCGGCGAGGAGGGCCAGGGCTTCAAGATCGCCATGACCATCCTTAACGCCGGGCGGATCGGCATCGCCGCCCAGGCCCTCGGCATCGCCCAGGGCGCCTACGAGGAGGCGTTGGCCTACACGAAGGTGCGCGAGCAGTTTGGTAAGCCCATCCACGAGTTCCAGGCCGTCGGCTTCACCCTCGCCGATATGGCCACCCGGATCAAGGCCGCCCGCCTGCTTACCTACGACGCCGCATGGCGGAAGGATCAGCATTTAGATTATGTCAAGGACGCAGCCATGGCCAAGGTCTTCGCCTCGGAGACGGCCATGTGGACGGCGACCAAGGCTGTCCAGCTCCACGGCTCCAACGGCTACTCGAAGGAGTACCCCGTCGAGCGCTACTTCCGCGACGCCAAGATCACCGAGATCTACGAGGGCACCAGCGAGATCCAGCGGCTGGTGATCTCGCGCGAGATCACCCGCGACTAGCCAATGCAAAATGCAAAATGCAAAATGCAGAATTCTGCATTTTGCATTTTGCATTCTTATAGGCGACAGCCCGCGTATGACAAACCCCTTCACCCCCGAGTCGCTTGACTCCCTGCTTGTGCCGGGGGTGGCCGAGCGCTGGGCGGCGGTGCAGGAGCGGCTGCACCCGGCCCTGGTGGGTCTGGCCGAGCGGGTGCGGGCTACGGCGGCGGCCGAGCAGCCACGGATCTGGCCGCTCTACGAGGTGAGCTTCAAGGCGCAGCGCTACCTCAACCGGGGCCAGGGACAGCGCGACCCGATCGATGACTACTGGGTGGCCTTCGACCGCGCCCCGCGCGGGGCTGGCGTGCTGGTGGCGGTCAGCGGGACCGAGCGGGCCATCCTGGTCGGCCTCCAGCTCTGGCGCTCGCGCAAAGACGACCTGGCCTCGCTCTGGGGCGGCGCCCGCCCGGTCTGGCAGCCCATCGTCGAGCGGATCGAGCGCGAGGGCGCGGCGCGCTTCGCTGAGTCCAGGAGTCGGGAGTCGGGAGCCGGGAGTCGGGGGGCCAGCCCCGACTCCCGGCTCCCGACTCCTGACTCCTGGATCGACCGCTACCTCACCTCACGCGGGGCGGGCTACCTCTGGGCGGGATTCGTCTACCCCTGGGAGTCGCTGCCCGAGGATCTGGCCGAGCGCCTGGCCGCCGACGTGCTGGCCCTGCTGCCGCTGAACGAGGCGCTGATGGAGCAGGCCGAGGCCGACGACCCAGCCAGCCCGGCGGTGCTACGCGAGGCCCGGCCCGGCTACGGCGGCGAGCCGCCCCCCGTCGAGACGATCATCGAGCGGGTGCGCGCCCGTGGATTCACCATCTCCGACCTGCTGCTGCGCAGCTACCACCTGGCCCTTCAGACCCGGCCGCTGGTGATCCTGCCCGGCATCAGCGGCACCGGGAAGACCCGGCTGACCCGCCTGTACGCCGACGCGGCCCACGGGATCGCGCCCGGCCGCGACAACCCCTACTACATGGTTGTCTCCGTGCAGCCCGACTGGCATAGCGCCCGCGACCTGCTGGGCTACTACAACGCGCTCACCGGCGACTACCACGCCAGCGCCTTCACCCGCTTTCTGCTGCGGGCCGCCGCCGACCCTCAGCAGACCTACTACGTCTGCCTGGATGAGCTAAACCTGGCTCGCCCTGAGTACTACCTGGCGCCCATCCTCTCGGCAATGGAGACCCTGGAGGGCACCTTCGACCTGGGCACGCCGATGGCCGAGGCGCCTATGGCGGGCGGCGGCGGCATCCACAGCCCGCTGCGCCTGCCGGTGAACCTGCGCATCACCGGGACGGTCAATGTGGACGAGAGCACCTTCGCCCTGAGCGACAAGCTGCTTGACAGAGCCAACCTGATCGAGCTGACGGATGTGGATCTGGTGGCGTTTCGGGCCAGCTACGGCGGCCCGGTGGACGATGAGGTCTGGGCGATGATCACGGCGGTGCAGCCAATCGCCACAGATGCAGGGCACCCCTTCGGCTACCGGGCGATCAGCGAGATGCTGCGCTTCGTGGAGCAGGCCCGGGGCACGCTACCGCCGCTGGCGGCCCTAGACCTCCAGATCAAGCAGAAGGTGCTGCCGCGCCTGCGCGGCGAGGACTCCCCGCGCCTGCGGCGGGCGCTCGCGGCGCTGCTGGGCATGGCCCTGGGGGTGGAGCAGCGGGCATGGGGCAAGGCGGCCAACGTGAGCGCCGATCAGCTGGCCGCCGCGCCCTACCCCGAGAGCGCCGCCAAGCTGCGGCGCATGCTGGAGCGGCTCGACCAGGACGGCTTCACCGATTTTTACGCGTGAGCGTAGAAAGAAATGTGGCAGTATCACACAAGGAACGCTGTCACGCTGAGCGAAGCGAAGCGTCCCGGTCGGGATTCTTCGCTTCGCTCAGAATGACAGTGTGACGCAAAAGTGTGCCAGCGAAGCTGGCACACTTTTGCGTCACACTACACATTTTCAGGGTGCCAGCGCTACGCCAGCCGCAGCACTGACAGAGCGCGGATGGCTGCGGGCTCGCAGGCCACCTCGACCCAGGTGCAGCCGCGGTCGTCGGAGCGCAGCAGCTGCCCGGTGTTAGTGCCAGCCCAGCAGATATCCATGTGGTAGCTGGAGGGAGCTAGGACGGTGATCGCCCCCTGGAGGGGCACGCTGAATGTGGGCGGCTGCCAGCTGCCCCCGCCGTCCTCGCTGCGCAGCAGGGTGGTGCCGTCAGCGATGGCGGCGAGCAGAGTCTCCTGCTTGCCAGCCAGCATGGCCAGCGCATCAGCGCCGGGTGCCGGCGGGTGCGCGCCCGTCCACTGGGCCATACCCTGAGCGGTAGCGATCAGCGGGCGGGTGCTCTCACGGAGGTCGCGCAGCGCCTCGGCCTCAGCCTTGGGCGCCGCCCCCCAGCTCTGGCCGCCATCGGCGCTGCTCAGCGCCTCGCCATTGGCCAGGCCGACGATCACCGCCAGGGCACCCTCATCGCCGTCGGCGGCAATGATCCCCAGCACCCTCCGACCCATCAGCGTGTGGCCCACCCGCCGCCAGTGCCCCGTCGCACCAGGGTCACTGTATGTTGCCAGCCCGTCATCGGTGCCGACGTAGACTATTCCGGCCTTTGCCATACAAACTCCTCAATGCAACATGCAACATGCACATGATGTTTTGCATGTTGCATTGATCATCACCCCTCTAGACGCGCCTTCAGTTGGGCAAGAGACTGCTCAAGGTCGGCCTGGTTCTGACGCTCGACAAAGAGCCTATCGGCGATCGCACCAAGGAATGCCCCGCCGGGCACCACATACTCCACCCGGACGCGCACCAGTGTCCCGCTCATCTCCGGCGAGAGCCGCCAGTCCCATGCGTTCGTCAGGTCGCCGCTGCCCTCCTCACGCAGGTAGCGCCCCGGCTCCAGGGCGGCGAAGACCGTCCGCCCGTGGAAGGTAAGCTTTCCCGCCATCTTAAACGTCCACTCGAACGAGTCACCGAGGCCCAGCCCCGTCACGTTATGCACCTCCGCAAGGCCGGCTATCCAGGCTGGCGCTTCCTCGACCTGGAGCAGCGCGGCGAACACATCATCGACGGGGACGTTGATGAAGGTCTCGTGCTCGACAGATGACATGGGGCACCTCCTTGTGCTGGGCTACTTGTGCATCATCAGGTGATCGATGCGCTATGGCCCCCCCTGGATCGCCTCGGGATGCACTGCGCCCAAATCGCATGAGCGCCAGGGTAGCATAGCATTGTAGGCGGCCCGGCGTCAATCAGCGAGAGAGCGAATCTCCCCATCACACGATCAGCCCAAGCTCCCTGGCCCGCTTGAGCGCCTGGGTGCGGCTGAGGACATCGAGCTTGCCGTAGATATTATTGATATGCTTCTTGACGGTGCTGATCCCGACGATCAGGCGGTCGGCGATGTCATGGTTCGAGAGGCCGGCCGCCACGAGGGCGAGCACCTCAAGCTCGCGCGGGGTGAGCGGCTCGACCAGCGCGTCGGCGGGCGAGCGCGCGGGGGCGGGGGAGGAGGGAAGCACGGCGAGGATGCGGTCGAGATAGGCCAGGGTGCGCCGGGAGGCTGCGTCGGCCCTGGGGGCCAGGGCGAGCCGACAGTCGCTCAGGAGGGCGCGCATCGGCTCGCCCATATCGGCGAAGCTGCGCAGGTAGCCTTCGGGCTCGGCGAGGGCCAGGGCGCGCAGCAGGGCTGCGCGGGCAGCGGGGCCGTCACCGGCCCCGGCGGCGGCCAGGGCGCCAAGCGCCTCGATCTCGATCAGAGAGCCGCGGCGACCCTCGGCCTCGGCCAGCGCACGCAGGCGACCGAGCAGGTGGCGGGCCTCGGCGGGGCGCTCCTGGGCCAGGCGCAGCTGGGCCAGGGCCAGGTAGTCGATCTCCTCAAGGTAGCTCAGGGGGCCATCAAGCATCAGGCGACGGCCCTGATCCCAGGCGGCGGCATCGGCCAGATCCCCGAGGGTCAGAGCCAGGCGCGCCTGCTCGGCACCGAGCCAGTCGGCCAGACGCGACACGCCGGTGGAGCGGGCGAAGGCCATGGCCTCCGCTATCGTCGACCGGGCGGCGGCGGCCTCGCCCCTGGCGCGCTGGAGCCGGGCGACCCCGATCGGCCCCATCATCAAGATCTCCACGTTGGCCCCCTGGCGACCAAGGCGCATGCCGTCGGCGAAGAGCGATTCGGCAGCGTCAAGCTCATTCCACTCGTAGCGCAGCAGCCCGAGGCCGATGTATGCCGTGCCGGCAACCGGCACCGGCCGACCAACGAGCGGGTCGCTGGCGGGGTACAGCCGCGCCCCAAGGTTGATCGCCTCTTGGTAAGTGCGTGCGGCGCGGTGGAGCTGTCCGATCCGGCCATAGAGCTCGCCGAGCTGGCGCAGGGCGAAGATCGCAATGATCGGCAGGTCGGCGACCTGGCCGGCGCGGGCGGCCTCGCCCAAGGCGATCTCGGCACTGGCCATATCTCCGCTGATGTAGGCCGAGCTGCCGAGCATCAGCGCGACCACCCCGCGCACGATCACGCTGTCGCCAGGCAGCTCGGCCAGGGCCGCGCTGGCCAGATCCACCGTCTGCGCGGCGTCACGGCGCAGGCCAGACACCGTGGCCCGGATGGCCAGCGACTCGCTGCGCAGGTTGCGCGGGGTGAAGGGCGCGGTGAGCGGCGTGGGCGTGTCGGGGTCGCCATCGCTGGCGGCGAGGATCTGGGCGACCCGACCGAGGGGCGTCTCGACCGCATCGAATTGGCCAGAGACAGCCTGGGCCCAGGCATCGATCAGACAGAGGCCAGGGCGGGCGCGGGCCAAATCCTCGGGCAGGGTGCGCAGCCAGCCCAGCACCGTGGCAACCTCGCTGCGCAGCAGAAGCGGGCGGCCCTCCTGCTCGATCAGAGCTGCGGCCTGCTCAAAGTCCCCGGCGGCCAGCAGGTGGCCCACCGCCTCAGCGGGCATGCCAGCGGCGGCGTACCAGGCGGCGGCACGCCGGTGCAGCTGCGGCTCAAGCTGCGGCTCCTCGCGGCGCAGGCGCGCGCGCAGGAACTCGGCGAAGAGCGCGTGGTAGCGATACCAGCGCCGCTCCTGGTCAAGCGGCAGCAGGAAGAGACCGGCACGCTCAAGCTCATCCAAGGTCTGCTCCGAGGTGTGCGGCGTGCCGTCGCTCTGGCGCAGGATCGCGTCGCAGATCTCGGCGCAGAGCATATCGAGGATGCTGGTGGCCATCAGGAAGCGGCGGCGTGCGGCTGGCTGACGGGCCAGCACCTCCTCGGCAAGATAGTCGACGAGGTGGCGGTTGCTGCCGGCAAAGGCAGCGATCATCTGGCGGGGGATGCCGCCCTCGCGGAGCGAGAGCACAGCGAGCTGGAGGGCACCGGGCCAGCCCTCGGTGCGCGCGGCGAGCTCGGCCACATCGTCGGGCACGAGGGCGAGCCCGTGGGCGTGCAGGAAGGCGGCCGTCTCAGCCTGCGAGAAGCGCAGGTCGGCGGCGCGCAACTCGGCCAGATGGCCGCCCACCCGCAGGCGGGCGAGGGGCAGGGGCGGCTCGCTGCGGCTGAGGATCGCCAGGCGGGCCAGCGGCGGCAGATGCTCGATCAGCGTGGCCAGCCCGACGTGAATGTCGGGGTCGGCGATCACATGGTAGTCGTCGAGCACCAGCAGGCATGGCCCAGGCAGCCCAGCCAGATCATCGAGCAGCGCGCCGATCACCACATCCAGGGCGGGGGGCTGGGGCGACTGGAGCATCGAGCGAGCGTGGTCGCCGATGCCGGGGAAGGCGCGCGAGAGGGCGGCCAGCAGTGCCACCCAGAAGCGAGTCGGGTCGTTATCGCGGGCGTCGAGCGAGAGCCAGGCAGGGGTCGGGGGTCGGGGGTCGGGAGTCGGGAGTCGGGAGTCGGGAGTCGGGAGTCGGGAGTCGGGAGTCGGGAGTCGGGAGTCGGGAGTCGGAAGTCGGGGGTCGGGAAGCAGATCGTGCGCCGGGTGGCCCGACTCCTGACTCCCGACTCCCGACTCCCAGGCGAGCCAGCTTGTGAGCAGCGTCGTCTTGCCGAAACCGGCGGGGGCGACGATCAGGAGCAGGCGGGCCTCGGCGGCGGCGGAGAGGCGCACGAGCAGCGGCCCGCGATCGATGACGGCGGCGGGCATGGGCGGCGGGCTCAGCTTGGCGACGAGCAGCGGTGTTGCCATGAGCAGTGGGGACGGCACTCAACAATCAACAATCAACACTCACAGATCCCGCGGTACCGACTCGACGCTGGAGAAGACCGGCACCGGCAGGCCGAGCAGGAGGCCCTCAATGGTGAGCGGGCAGAGATAGGCGTAGATCTCCACGCCGTTGGCCAGGGCAAAGCGCATGGCGCGGCCAAAGGCCGGGTCGATCGCATCGTTCGGCACGAGGGCGCGGGCGCGGTGGCGCTGGATGATAAAGACCATGGCGCAGCGCTGGCCGTTGCGGGCCATAAGCGCAAACTGCTCCAGCTGGAGTCGCCCGCGCTCGGTGGGCTCATCGGGGAAGCGGGCGATGCGCTGCGTCACCAAGCCGACCGACTTGACCTCCAGGTAGCAGATGTTCAACCCCTCGCCGAGGCGGAAGTCGAAGCGGTTCTCGGCGACCGTCACATCGCGCTGCACCCTGGTGTAGCGTGCGAACTGAGGCAGGGCACCGCTTGCCAGGGCCGCTGACACCAACCGGGTTGGCATCTGCGCATCCATCGATACCAGATCATCGCCCTCGTAGATGCCCACCACCTGAAAGGCCGTCTTACGACCGATCTCATCGCGCGGGGCCAGAAGCACGCGGGCGTTGGGAACCAGCAGGCTAGTGAGCCGCCCGCGATCTGCCATATGGGCACGGACAAGCCTGCCGTTCAGCTGAGCTTCGATCAGCAGCTGGTTTGTGCGGGCGACAAAAGTAGCCTCGACCACCGGGCCGGTGGCGATCAGCGGAACCCTAATGGCCATAGTCGTCACTAGTTGGGTATTGGGCCGCAGATATGCGGCATAAAGGCAGGCTGTCTTCTGATTATACCATCGTGCTACGAACCGTGCCATGCGCATCATCGATACTGAACACCCCTTGGCAAGTTTTTTTGTTAGCGCGAATAACTGCTGGGTTAACCTGGGAGCGCGGGCGGCTCGCCCGCAAGGATCTCGGCGGGCGAGCCGCCCGCGCTCCCAGCGCCATTAAGGACTTAAGCCAGGGCTTATTCGCGCTAACAAGTTTTTTTCCATCGGCTACAGGCGTCCCCCCTGAATCTCAAGCGGCGGTTACGCTTGAGATTCATCACCGTAGATAGCCCGAATCTAACGTTTATCGTAACGAGTATCGTTATGATGAGAGTGCCTGATAGCACAGTAGCGGGGATATCAACGTCACCCATAACTTCAGAAAGGATCGCCGCATGAAAGAGCTAACACTGAAGGTGTGCCCCCACGATACGGTTCGCGACCCGGAGGGCTGGTATCGCCTTGTGCAGTATCTCACCGCCCGCCTCGACACAAAGATCCACTTCCAGATCTCGATCGACTTCACTGACTTCCACGAGGGCATGTCCAGTGCCGATGTGGTCTACGCCAGCCCAAGCGACGCGATGACCCTCATCGACACGCACGGCTTCTGCCCCCTGGTTCGCCCCAGCGAAACCTACGATGAGGCGATGCTGGTGACCAGCCCCGACGGCCCGCTGCCTAAGCTTGAGGCGATCCACGGGGCGACGGTGGTGAGCGTCGAGGATCTGCTGCCCACAAAGCTTGCCCTCAAGGTGCTGCGCGAGCGCGGGATCACCCCGGCGAACGTGGCCAACCGCGACTCCTGGCTCAGCGTGGTGCGCAGCGTGTGGAACGGCGAGGCTCCCTTCGGAATCCTTTACCGCGATGCCTATGAAGAGCTTTCGCCCCAGGGACGCGAGATGATCCGCATTTTAGAGACCACCGACGTGCGCGGGGCATTCCATATCCTTGTCGCCCGGCCCGATGTCTGTGCAGATCTGTCCGATCTTACCACGACGCTGCTGGCGATGCATTCCGACCCCGATGGCGATACGGTGCTGGCCGATCTGTCCATCCCTGGCTGGTCCCCGGTCAGCGACGATCAGATCGCGGCCCTGCGCACGATCTGCGCCTGACGGGCGCGAAAAACGACGGGCGGGTTGTTGCAAAGGTCTGGGGCTGCGCCCCAGACCTTTGCTTTTGTTTGGGGGTGGCGATGTGCGCCCCGCGCATGAACGTCTTTTGCGGTACTATAGATCGAACCCCATAGAACAGAGGAGACCCCATGGAACCCACACGCGCTGTGCCGATCTTCGATGGGCATAACGATACCCTGCTGGATCTGTACCGGCCGAGTCCGGGGAAGGAGCGCACGTTTTTTAGCCAGAGCGAGTACGGCCACATCGATCTGCCCCGCGCGAGGGCCGGTGGCTTCGGCGGCGGCTTCTTCGCCGTGTTCATCCCCGCCGAGCGCGGCACATCTCCCACGGACAGGCTCCCAGATGGCGGTGCCTACGAGGCCCCGCTGCCTGCACCCTTGGAGCTCGGCTACGCCCAGCGCATCGCCATGGGTATGGCTGGGCTACTCTTCAAGCTAGAGGCGGAGTCGCAGGGGGAGCTCAAGGTGGTGCGCAGCGCCGCCGAGATCGCCGCCTGCCTGGAGTCCGGCACCATCGCGGCTATTCTGCACTTCGAGGGTGCCGAGGCGATCGACCCCGGGCTTGAGTCTCTGGAGGTCTTCTACCAGGCCGGCCTGCGCTCACTCGGCCCGGTCTGGAGCCGGCCAACCGCCTTCGGCCACGGGGTGCCCTTCGCCTACCCGCGATCGCCCGACACCGGCCCCGGCCTGACCGATGCCGGTAAGAACCTGGTGAAAGCCTGCAACCGCATGCGGATTATGCTCGACCTCTCGCACATGAACGAGGCTGGCTTCTGGGACGTGGCCAGCCTCTCTGACGCGCCCCTGGTTGCCACCCACTCCAACGCCCACGCCCTGTGCCAAAGCAGCCGCAACCTCACCGACAAGCAGCTCGACGCAATCAAGGAGTCGGACGGCATGGTCGGACTAAACTTCGCCGTGAGCTTCCTGCGCGAGGACGGCCGCAGCGACGCCGACACGCCCCTGGCGACGATGGTGGCCCATGTACGCTACCTGGTAGATCGCCTGGGTATTGAGCGGGTCGGCCTCGGCTCGGACTTCGATGGAGCCACCATGCCGCAGGCGGTCGGCGATGTCTCGGGGCTGCCAAAGCTGATGGACGCCCTAGCCGATCATTTCTCCGAGGCCGACCTGCGCAAGATAGCGCACGAGAACTGGCTGCGCGTCCTGCGCAAGACATGGGGTGGCTGAGGCAAGTTCCAGGGTGCCCCGTTTGCGCAGCGAGGCTACCCACGCGGCGCCTGGCCGGTCAGGCGGGTGAAGAGCTGGTAGCCGATCCAGCGGAACGGCTCGGGCGGGATAGCCCCATAGCCACCCTGGTAGAAAGGCAGCCCGCGCCAGCGGCTGTCATCGCCCGCGTACAGGTCGGCGATGAACTCGCCGGCCAGGTTGGCTAGGGTGACGCCGTGGCCCGAGTAGCCCAGGGCATAGTAGATGTTGCGGTCTTCCCCGGTGCAGCCCCAGAGCGGCCGCCGGTCCAGTGTGACGCCAAGGACGCCGCTCCAGCGGTGGGAGATCGGCAGGGCGGACGCATCGGGGAAGTAGGTGTCCATGGTCTGCGCGATGGCCACCTGGGCGCGGCGAGCCTGCCCTGCCGCAGCGGGCAGCGTGGTGCGATTATTAAAGCAGTAGGCGTAGGACTGGTTGCTGCCGCCGCCGAAGACGATCCGACCGTCGTCGGTCAGCGAGCCGTAGGCGATGCGGTCAAGATCGTCGGAGAAGCCGGCGTAGCGACGCCAGCCCATAGCGTGCTGCTGATCCCGCGTCAGCGGTGCCGTGGCGAACACGCTCGAATGAAGCGGGAACAGCGCGTCGCGGAAGAAGCCCAGCTTGCTCGTGTAGCCGTTGGTCGCCAGCACGACGGCGCGGGCACGCACCTCGCCCTGCGGCGTGGTGAGGCGAATTGTGCGCCCAGGCTCGACGCGCAGCACCGGCGTCTGCTCGTAGATGCGCACCCCGCGCTGCTCCAGCACTGGCCGCATGCCCCGCACGAGCTGCGCCCCGTTAATCTGCCCCGTGTCCGGCTCCAGGCTGGCGCCGCACGCGCCCCGCGCGGCGAACTGTGCGGCCAGCTCCTCTCGCCCGAGGAAGCCCACCGGGATGCCGAGGCTGTTGAGGTACTCGGCCTCGGCGTGGGCGGCCTCGGCGCGGGCATTGCTGGTGTAGATCGTCAGGGTGCCGTCGTGACGATGGGCGACGGGCAGGTTGTGGCGCGCGATCAGGGCGCGCATAGCCGCCAGTCCCTCGCTCGTGAGCGTGTAGATACGGCGGGTTAGCTCGGGGTCGCTGTGGTCGATGCCGTTGACCCAGTTGAGGGCCAGCCCCCCGTTGCGCCCGCTGGCGCCGTTGGCCAGGGAGGCGGCCTCCAGCAGCACAACCTTGCGCTCGGGGGTGCGCTCGCCCACATAGTAGGCCGTGCTGACGCCGGTGAAGCCGCCGCCGATGATCGCAAGATCGGCGTTGATCACCCCCTCAAGCGGGGGGCTCGGCGTGTACGGGCCTACCAGGTCGGCCCAGACTGAGGGGTTGGCATCGATCTCTAATCGCTCGGGCAGGACCCGGCCCAGAATCGGCCAGGTTCGGGAGGTCAGTGCGGCACCGCCTTGTAGGAGGCTGAAGGTAAGGCTTTGCTTTGGATTGGCCATTAGAGATGGTCTTTCGGCTATTGATGATTCGCAATACCGCAGAAGGAACCCTGTCACCCATGTCACGCTGAGCGCAGCGAAGAATCCCGGCCGGGATTCTTCGCTGCGCTCAGAATGACAGAACACTTCACAGGGTTCCTTCTGCGGTATTGCGATGATCCCTTATCCTCACGCTGGCAGCGGCGCGGCCTCGCCGCCCGCCGCCGGCTCCTCCTCGCGGCGGAACTGGCTCATGTACAGGTCGTAGTAAGCCCCGTGCATCGCCAGTAGCTCGGGGTGGGTGCCGCGCTCGACGATCTGGCCGTCCCGCACCATCAGCACCTGGTCGGCGTTACGGATAGTGCTCAGGCGGTGGGCGATCACAAAGCTGGTGCGGCCCTCTAGCAACTGGTCGAATGCCCGCTGGATCAGCCGCTCCGTGCGCGTGTCCACGCTAGAGGTCGCCTCGTCGAGGATCAGGATGCGCGGGCTGGCCAGGGCCGCCCTGGCGATCGCGATCAGCTGGCGCTGGCCCTGGCTCAGGCCGCCGCCCCGCTCTCCCAGCACCGTCTGGAAGCCCTGGGGCAGCCGCTCGATGAAGCTGTCGGCAGAGGCCAGCTTGGCCGCCGCGATCACCTCCTCGTCGGTCGCGCCCAGCCGGCCATAGCGAATATTATTCATCACCGTGTCCGAGAACAGAAACGAGTCCTGGAGCACGATGCCGATCTGCGAGCGCAGGCTGGCCGCCGTCACCTCGCGCACGTCCGCGCCGTCCACCAGCACCCGCCCGCCCGACACATCGTAGAAGCGCGGGATGAGGTTGATGATCGTCGTCTTGCCGGCCCCGGTCGGCCCGACGATCGCCACCGTCTGGCCGGGCTCGGCGGTGAAGCTGACCCCGTGCAGCACCGGCTCGCCCTGCTTGTACTCGGCGGTCACATCCTCAAAGACCACCCGGCCCTGGATCTGGGGCAGATCGCGGGCGTCTGGCCGGTCAAGCAGCTCAGGCTTCACATCGAGCAGCCCAAAGATGCGCTCGCCGCCGGCGATCGCGCTCTGGATGTTCGTCCAGAGCGTGGCGATTTGCTGGATAGGCTGGTTGAAGCGCTGCACGAACTGGATAAAGACAAAGATCGTGCCCAGCGAGATCACGGCGGTGCCGAGCAGGGGCTGGTTGCGCAGCGCGCTGATCGCGCCGACGACCACGACAATCGCGATCGCCACATAGCCCAGCGCCTCTAGCACCGGGTTCAGCGCGCTGGTAAAGCTGGCCGCGCGCACGTTGGCGTCGCGGTTTGCCGCGTTGGTGCGCCGGAACTGGTCGATGCTCTCCTGCTCGCGGTTGAAGGCCTGCACCTCGCGCACCCCGGCGATGCTCTCCTGCAGGCCGGCGTTCACGCTGCCCATCTGCTGGCGGGTCTCGCGGAATGCCTTGCGGGCCTGGTTGGAGAAGTAGATCGTGGCCCATGCCATCAGCGGCACCACGGTCAGGCTGATCAGGGCGTAGGGCACATTGGCCGCCAGCATGGCCGCCATGGTCAGCACGATCTGGAGCACGCCGCTGACCACGCTGAGCAGGGCGAAGCCGAGCACCTGCTGGATGGTGTCGGTGTCGCTGGTGATCCGGCTCATCACATTGCCGGCCTCATTGCGGGCGTAGTAGCCCAGCGAGAGCCGGTGGATCTGGTCGAAGGTGTCCTCGCGGATGCCGCGCAGGGCGTGCTGTCCGGCCCAGTTCATGCTGTAGAAGGCCAGCCCTTGTAGGAACGAGCCGCCTACAAAGAGGACGATCAGCAGGCCGACAAGCCCGCCGAGGCCGCCCATCAGGGCCGCCGTGTCGGCACCGGGCTGGAGCGTCGAGTACCAGCAGGCCGAGTCGCGCGGCAGCAGGTAGCAGTCCACCGCCTGGCCGATCAGCACCGGCGCGGCCACCTGCATCACCGTGGCCACGATGATCAGCGTCACCGTGAGCGCCACGGCGTACCAGAAGGGCCGGAAGTAGTGCCAGAAGCGGGCCAGGGTGGCGAGGGTGTTCTTTGGCTTCTGGGTCTCCGTGTTGAGCATGCGGCCGGGGCCGCCGTGTCCCATCATCATAGGGCTGTCTCCTATCCCTCGGTGAGGGATGGGGCGGCTGCGCCGCCCCTGTATTTTTTAACTTGCTGCGGTTTGCGGCGAAGCCGCAAACCGCAGCAAGTTAAAAGGTTCTTGGGGTGGCACTCCACCAACTACATGGCCGCCGTCGGCTCGGCGTCGCCGAGCAGCTGCGAGCTGTAGATCTCGGCGTAGATCGGGCTGTCCTCCATCAGATCCTCGTGCTTGCCGCTGGCGACCACCTGGCCCTTGTCGAGCACCAGGATCTGGTCGGCGTTGAGCACGGTGCTGATGCGCTGGGCGATCACGAAGCTGGTGCGCCCGCGCATGAGCTGGTCGAGGGCCTGCTGGATATGATGCTCGGTCTGCAGGTCCACGCTGCTGGTGCTGTCGTCGAGGATGAGCAGGCGCGGGCTGAGCAGCAGGGCGCGAGCGATCGCCACGCGCTGCTTCTGGCCGCCCGAGAGCGTGGTGCCGCGCTCGCCGACCTTCGTGTTATAGCCGTCGGGGAAGCCCATGATAAACTCGTGGGCCGAGGCGGCCTGCGCCGCCGCGATCACCTCGTCGTCGCTGGCGTCCGAGCGGCCGAAGGCGATGTTGTCGCGGATGCTGCCGCTGAACAGGTTCGTCTCCTGGAGCACGATCCCGATCTGCGAGCGCAGGCTGTCGATCGTCACGTCGCGCACGTCGTGGCCGTCGATCAGGATGGCCCCCTCGGCCGCGTCGTAGAAGCGCGGCAGCAGGTTGATGATCGTGGTCTTGCCGCTGCCGGTGGCCCCCAGCAGGGCGACCGTCTGCCCCGGCTCGGCCACAAAGCTGACATCCTTGAGCACCGGGTCGCTGCTGCCGAAGTAGCGGAAGGTGACGTTGCGGAACTCGACGTGGCCTGAGATCTGCGGCAGCTCGGAGGCGCCGGGCTTGTCGGCGATCTCGCTCTTCGCGTCCAGCACCTCGAAGATCCGCCCGGCCGAGGCGGCGGCCTGGGCCATCAGCGCGACGATCATGCCCAGCTGACCCATCGGGAAGAAAACGTAGACCAGGTAGAGGCTGAACTTCTGGTACTCGCCCAGGTTGAGCGTGCCGCCCAGGATCTGCGCCCCGCCGAAGTAGAGGATGGCCGCCTGGCCGATCTGGGCCACCAGGAAGATCACCGGGAAGAGGAAGGAGAAGATCCGGTTGACCCGCAGCTGCTGCTCCATCAGATCGGTGGCCGCCACATCGAAGCGATTGACCTCGTGGGGCTCGCGGGTGAATGCCTTGACCACCTTGATCCCGGCCAGGTTCTCCTGAAGGATGGTGTTCAGCACCGAGAGCTTGGCCTGGATGATCATAAACAGCGGCTGCGTCACCTTGCCGAAGCCCATAAAGAGCACCATGGCGATCGGCAGCAGCGGCAGCACCACCAGGGTCAGCGACCAGTTGGTGAGCGCCAGCACCACCAGGGCACCGATCAGCAGCAGAAAGGACTGGGCGGCCAGCACCAGGCCCTGGGCCACGAAGATGCGCAGCCGCTCGACATCGTCGGTGGCCCGGATCATGAGCTGCCCGGTCTGGTTCTGGTCGTAGTAGCTGAAGGAGAGCCGCTGCACGCGGGCGAAGATCGCGTTACGCAGATCGAAGGCCACGTCCTGCGAGGTCTTCTGCGACATAAATGCCTGGGCGAAGGAGAAGACCCCGCGCATGACCGCGAAGAGGACGATCAGCAGGGACGCGTTGATCACCAGCGACACGCCGGTGTCTGGGCTCGCGCCGGGGACAACCCCGGCGGTGACGGCGTCGATCATGTTCTGCACCAGCTGCGGCACGGCGAGCTGGGCGGCGGTGGCCACGGCCAGGGCCCCGTAGGTGATGGCGACGCTGCGGCGGTGGTTGCCAAGGTAGCCGATGGCGCGGCCGAGGGCACCGCGCGGCGCGCCGGGCTGGCCCTGTCCCCGGCGCATGCCGGGGTTCATCTGTGCTTGCAAGGGGTTCCTCCCTATTCCTGGTGAAGGGGAGGGCGAGGGAGAGCAGAGCCCTCCCTCAAACCCTCCCTCGGTTCTCCGGACAGACTGCGTTGGTATCAGGCGAGCCGCCGCTGGCGAAGCTGACGGCGCGGTCAAGCAGATCGAGGAAGAGGCGCTGCTCGTCTTCGGAGAGGCCAGCGAGCAACTTCTCCATGGCCTGGAGCTGCTCGTGGTAGAGCTGCTGGTGCAGATCGCGCCCGGCGTCGGTGAGCGAGAGCAGGACCACCCGGCTGTCATCGGCGTGGTGACGCCGCTCGATCATTCCGATCGCCACCATGCGTCGGGTAAGCGCCGTCACCGAGGGCGGGGTGAGCTGGAGCCGGTCGGCGATCTCCTTCATGGGCAGCTCGTGGTCGGGCGCGAGCATGCGCAGCAGGCGCATGTGCGAGTGCGAGAGGCCCATCCCGCCGAGCCGCTCTAGGGCCGGGCCGGCGCGCTGGTGGCGCATGCGCTCCAGCAGATAGAGGAAGCGCTGTGCGTTTGGGGTGGTGAATGGCATATCTGTTAGTTTAGCTAACTAATTCTCTCTATAGAATGGTACCACAGGCGGATATTCCGTCAAGGCAGGGGTTTAGGGGTTAGGGGTTGGGGGCTACTCCTTGCACCGACTCCCGACTCCCGACTCCTGACTCCCAACTCCCAACCCCTATGCTATACTACACACATTCGTAGCGGCGTAACCAAGAGCGCGGGGAAAGGCAGCACGGCATCTCTGCATTGGAGCATGCTGCTCGCAATCTGCAATCTGCAATCTGCAATCCCACTATGGCCCAACCGGCACGCCAGCAAGATCCTCGCCACCCGCCGACGATCCAGCAGACTCTCCAATCGCTTGACAGCGCGGCGGCCGACACCAGCCTCGCCAGCATCAGCGGCCTCGGCATCCCGCAGGTGCGCGCGCTCAAGCGCGAGATCGCCGAGATATTCCCGGCCTCGAACCTGCCCGGCTTCCTGCTCCAGGGCATGCTCCAGCTCAAGGGGCGCGACCTGGACGGCGAGCAGGTGAGCGGCGACCTGCGCGTCCTCTTTCGTGAGACGCGCCAGATCGGGCTGTACGGCACCTTCCTGGCTGCCCCGGCGCTGATCATCTATGGCTACCAGCGCCTGCTCACCCTGGCCGGTAAGGATATTGACAGCGCCTTCCCCGATGGCACATGGCAGTTCTACACCGAGTTCGGGTTGCGTGAGGACGCCGCCCGCCACTCGGTGGAGACGCGCGGCTTCGCCATGGCTGCCTCCAGCATCGCTGAGATGGACGAGGCCGCCTGCTGGGTCGCCGCCGCCATCCACACGATCTTGACCTACGACGACCTCCTGGCCAACGAGTGGCACGAGCGGGTGATGCTGCGCTGCGTCGATCTGGCCTTGGCCGAGCTGGCTGCCGCTCGTCTGAAGCGTCTGCCGCGTAAGGCCGACGAGCGCGCCCAGGCTATCGCCGCCGAGACTGATCGCCTGCGCGCCGCCCATGAGCTTGGCCGTCTCACGGTGGAATGGGCCACCCGTCGGCCCTATGCAGGCCCGGCCAACAGCCCGATCTTTGGCTACGCAGAGGCGCGTCGGCGCAGCTTTGACGCCTTCCTGAGCCGTCGGCTGCGCGCTGCGCCCGACGATCTGCGCGCCCGCGCCGAGGCGCTCTACGCCGAGCGCCGTGCCCGCGACCTGCCAGCCTATCAGGCGCAGATGAGCCTCCTCCAGACGCTACGCGCCGAGGGCTACAGTGATCGGCGCGAGCCAGTGGCCCTCGTTGACGCTCAGGTCGCCTTTATCTGTGGCGGCAGCTACTACCTGATCACGCCATGGGAGCGCGATCAGGCGGGCAACCTGCTGATCACCCCGCGCGGCGGCGATCCGATGAGGCCCGGCCAGAGCCTGCCCCTGCGGCGCGATGCCTCCGGCGCGTGGAGCGACCCCTACGGCCAGCCGGCCCAGATCGACCGGGGCGGCGAGGTGCGTGTGGCCGACATCCGCATTGGCCGCCTGCGCCCGCTGCCCCTCGACCAGGTGCGCGCCCTGGTGTCCGCCGCCCTGCGCGAGTCGCGGCCCCTGCGCCCCGGCGACCTCGGCCCGCCCAGCGCCGACCTGCTGCTGGCCGCCGCGCCGCGTGGCCGTCAGGAGGCGCTGCGCGGCGCGCTCAGCGCTACCGCCCGCGCCGAGGTTGAGCGGCTGCGCGCCGCGCCGATCATCGTTAGCTGGGATCAGCGTGACCCGGCGCAGCCCCTGGGCGTGATCCGGCGCACCCGGCGCGGCTGCGGCGATCACGCGCTGACGATCATCCGTGCTGGCGAGGGCGCGGTCTTCGATATGTCACATATCTTCTTTGACGGGATATGGGGGGCCATGATGGCCGAGGTTGTGACTGGCTTTGCCAGCGCTCTGGCCGCCGGGGTGGGCAGCGCGCGCCCGGCCCGCTCCGCCGCCCCCCGCGCCCTTGAGATTGCCCGCAGCACGGCCATCGAGCGCGCCGCCCGCGAGACCAGCGCCCAGAGCCCCGCCGAGGTCTGCGCGGAGACGCGCGAGGCGAGCCTGAGCGCGATCAACGCCATGCGCCAGCGCCTGGCCGAGCGCGAGATGCACCTGACGGTGAACGACATTCTGTTGCTGGGTCGCTATGACCACGCGGCCAACTACCGGCCCGGCCCGGCTGCCATGGCCGCCTTGAATGATCTGGAGTCGCGCGGGGGCGAGGCGACCCGGCTGCACGCCCAGATCGTGGCCGGGCTAGAGGCCCAGCGCGCCCTGGTGCCCTCGCTGCTCATCCCGATGGACGCGAGCTGGGTTGACCCGCGCCAGCGGCTGCACCCGGCCACCCTGCGCAACCCCCAGCCCAGCCTGCTGCCGAGGCTGGCCCGCGCCGAGGCTCTGCTGCGTGCGGTGGCGAAGGGCCACACATCCGCCGCCCGCCAGGCATTCGAGGAGGAGCGCACCGAGCTCTGTGGCGACATCATAGCCTACGCGGCGGTGCTGCGCGCTCTGCGCGAGATCACCACCCGTGGCGAGAGCTTCACCACAGCGGCCCTCAAGCTGCTGGCCCACCTCCCGCGCCCCATGCAGAGCCTGATGGATCAGATCCCGCAGAAGATCGACCTGCTCAACGAGATCGTCAAGGGCGCCGAGGTCTTCTCGAATATTGGCCAGGTGGCCCGCAGCTCCTCGGTTGCCCGCTTCGCCAGCTCGCGCGATGACGGCGACACCAAGCTGCTAATCTGGGGCCTGATGGCGGACTCTCAGGGTCAGATGGTGATCACCCTGCGCGACTTCCGGCCCCACGTTGGCCCGCTGCTTGCGGCCGGCCACACCCCGCTGGCCGAACTGCTCGCTGCCGACTTTCTCGATGTCTATGCCCAGGGGCTTAACAGCCTGGTGAAGCGGATCAGAAGGGTGCTCACATATAAGTGATGTGTGAGGTGTGATCTGTGATAGTCACAGATCACGTGTCACGTGTCACGCATCCACGCTATGACAACAGATCAACTGACTGGCATCAAGCTGGGGAACTACGAGGTGCGCGGCCTGCTGGGTAGCGGAGGGATGGGCAGCGTCTACAAGGGCTACGACCCAGCCCTCGACCGCGAGGTGGCGATCAAGGTGATCAGCGCGGGCATTGCTCTTCCCGATTATATTAAGCGCTTCCAGCAAGAGGCCCGCTTGGCCGCCAATCTGCGCCACCCCAATATCGTCCAGGTCTATGCCTTCGGCGATTCGGCGGGGCGGCTGTATATGGTGCAGGAGCTGCTGACGGGCCAGAGCCTAGAGCAACAGCTGCGCCGTATGGGCAAGCGCCGCTTGAGCCCGGAGAAGGTGTGCGCGATCATCCGCCAGCTCGCTGAGGCGCTGGACTTCGCCCACAGCAAGGGGGTGATCCACCGCGATATCAAGCCGGGCAACGCGATCTATAACAGCGCCGGGCAGCTGGTGCTCACGGATTTCGGCCTGGCTCGCGAGAGCACCGCCAATCATGCCAGCACCGACCCTGGCGTGCTCATGGGGACTCCCAGCTATGTGGCTCCGGAGCAAGCTGTGGGCAGCAAGGGCGTCACAAAGGCGAGCGACATCTACGCTCTGGGGGTAATCCTCTTCGAGCTGCTCTGTGGTCGCCTGCCCTTCGAGGCCGACACGCCGATGGGTGTGGTGCTCAAGCACCTCTACGACGAGCCGCCGGTGCCGAGCTCCATCCGCCCCGAGCTGCCGAAGGCGGTAGACGCAGTGGTGCTGCGCGCCTTGCGCAAAGATGCCGCCGAGCGCTTCCCGAGCGCCAAAGCGATGGCCGCCGCCCTCGATATTGCCTGGTCTGATGAACCCGCCCCGCCCGCCACAAAGGCCGCTCCGCCTGCGAAGGCCGCTCCGCCAGCGAAGGCCACACCCCCAAAGGCTGCGCCCGCCGCAAAGCCAAAGCCCGCGCCTGCGAAAGTCGCCCCGGCCCCCAGCAAAGAGAAGGCCGCGACGCCAAAGGCCCGGCCAGCCGCCGCGAAGCCCACCCCTGCCCCGGCCCCAGCCAGAGCGACTCCCGACTCCCGACTCCCGACTCCCGACTCCCGACTCCCGACTCCTGGTGCCCGGCTCCGCACCCGCGTTGGCCTCGTCACCGCGTGCGCAGTCGGCGCCCTGCTACTCTTTGGCTTTGGCCTTGACCCGGTGACTATCGCCCACGGCTGGCAGGTTATCATGCAGATGGCGGGGAGGTAGGGCGATAGCCGATAGCCGATAGCCGATAGTACAATTGTAGTGCTATCGGCTATCGGTTATCGGCTATTTCACTTCAGAGTCAGCAGGTAGGCCACGAGATCCTCGATCTGCTCCGGCGTCAGGGCCGCCTCGAAGGTCTGGGTCATTGTTCCGGGGACGAAGCCCTCGACGACGTAGGAGTTCGGGGCCACAATCGAGGTGCGCAGGTACTGCGCCGCCGATAGGCCAGCGATCCGCGTCTCGGCGCGGGTGGCGACGCCGCTCAGGCTCGGGCCGACCAGGGTTGCGCTGCCGGGATCGACGAGGTGGCATGTGTTGCACGTCACCGCGCCGGCGAGGAGCGCCTCGCTAGGCATGCCGTTGAATATCGTCATGCCCGCCGCCACATCGCCGCTATTACCCACCGGCCCGGCGTCCTCGGGGCCGACCGTCGGGGCGGGCGTGGGGGTCGTACGGGAACTGATGAAGCCCTGGGTCGTGGGAGCGGCAGCGACAGCGGCCGGGGTGGCGGTGGCGGCCGCTGTGGGGGCGACGGTAGCGACAACGGCGGCGGGTGCCGCCGCTGTGCCGCCGCTGCCGCTGACGTTGACCGCGATGATTACGCCAATGACGATCAGGACGAGAACAGCCGCGCCGATGATGATTAGGCGCATGGTCGGGGTTATGGCGGAAGCACCATCGCGCGAGTCGCGCGGTGACGAGGACGACGGACGGTAGTTACTATTGTTCGAAGGGCGCCAACTCATAGCCATAGCTCCTTGCGCTACCGAAGATTTGGAGGATATTCGACCGACACACGATCAGGTCGATTAGATCTTCGGCGGGGGCAAAGAGGGGCCGGGGATATGCTGGGGGAGGCAGATCCGCGCTGCTGCGGTGGCAGTGACGAACACGGTGATCAGCGCCAGCGGCACTGCGAAGGGGAGCGTAACCTCGTACACAGCGCGCGGGCCGTCCCACACCAGATCGAAGGGGGTGGCCGCCGGCTGGGTCTCGCTGGCGAGGTTGCAGAGGAAGTGCGACTGGTCGCCGGAGCTACCTTGGGTGTGGTAGTTCGACAGGGCGCAGTGCAGGACGCACAGCAGCGGGTTGAGGATGGCGATGGTGAGGATTGCGGCGGCGATGATCGCTGTCGGCCAGGCGTCCCACCGGCGGAGGTGGCTGGAGGTTATCTGCTTCCCGCTGGCCACCACGCGCATCGCCGGCCTCTCTGCCTAGCTCGCGAAACCGGCGCAATTATAGCATAGGGGCAATCCTACGGTACTGGCCTGCGAAGTAGAGCAGCGGGTCGCCCGCCTCCTCGCTCGCCCAGAGCGCCTCCACCCGCGCCAGGAGAATGATATGGTCGCCTCCGTCGATCACCTGCTCGGTGACGCAGGCCAGGGCGGCCATACAGTCCTCTAGCCGCTGCGTTGAGCCGAGCGGTACGAAGGCCGGGGTGACAGATGGCCCGCGCTGCCCCGCGAAGCGCCGCGAGACCGGCTCCTGGTCGTCGCGCAGAATGCTCACCGCGAAACGCCCCGCCTCAGTGATCGCCCCCGCCATATTCGCCCGCCGATCCACGCAGATCAGCAGCAGCAGTGGGTTGAGCGAGACAGACGTGACCGAGTTCGCAGTCATGCCGTGGATCGTCCCGCCCGCCGCTGCGCTCACAACTGTCACCCCGGTGGCGAACAGTCCAATGGTGTTGCGATAGGTGCGCTCATCTATCTCCATACAAGCCTCATTAGCTCTATCTACTTTCGAAACTTCCATCTTTTCTATTATGCGCCAACTCGGCGTTTTTGTCGCATGCACCTTGGGACAGGAGTCAGGAGTCAGGAGTCGGGAGTCGGTGATCCGGCCCCGACTCCCGACTCCCGACTCCCGACCCCCGACCCCCGACCCCCGACCCCCGACCCCCGACCCCCAACATGTTACAATGCCCCCGCCGCCCCTGGGAGCCGAATACACACTGTAGTGAACAAAGGATCACGTATGAGCGACGAGCGACTGGTGCTGACCGAGGTATCGGGCCATATTGCGACGATCACCCTGAACCGGCCGAAGGCCCTCAACGCCCTCAGCTCCGAGCTGATGGACGAGCTGATCGCCGCTGTGGAGGCGTACGACGCCGACGACTCCATCCGCGTGCTGATCCTCACCGGCGGGCCGAAGGTCTTCGCCGCCGGGGCCGATATCAAGTCCATGATCGAGTCGTCCCCGATCAAGATGCACGCCAGCGGGATCATCGCCAAGTGGGACCGCATCCGGGCCTGCCGCAAGCCGATCATCGCCGCAGTGGGCGGCTACGCCTTAGGCGGCGGCTGCGAGCTGGCGATGATGTGCGACATCATCCTGGCCAGCGAGTCGGCCCAGTTCGGCCAGCCCGAGATCAACATCGGCGTCATCCCCGGCGCCGGCGGCACCCAGCGCCTCACCCGCGCCATCGGCCCCTACCGAGCCATGGAGCTCATCCTCACCGGAGAGATGATCTCCGCCCAGGAGGCCGCCAGCTACGGCCTAGTCAACCACGTCTGCCCCGCCGAGTCGCTCATGGGCGAGGCCCGCCGCCTGGCCGAGAAGATCGCCTCGCGCCCGCCCATGGCCGTGCGTATGGCCAAGGACGCCGTGCGCTACGCCGCCGAGACCACCCTGCGCGAGGGGCTGGAGATCGAGAAGCGTAACTTCTACATGCTCTTCGACACCCAGGACCAGAAGGAGGGCATGCGCGCCTTCATCGAGAAGCGGAAACCCGACTTTACGGGTGAGTAAAGGGAGCGCAAGAGAGGGTTCCCCTCTCTATAAACGCTCCCCTTTTTCTGAGGAGTAACCCATGAGCGAGCAGACGATCCTCTACACGACCGACGGCCCCGTCGCCACGATCACCCTCAGCCGCCCCGAGGTCTACAACGCCCTGAACGCCCAGCTCCACCGCGAGCTGATGGAGGCGCTGCGCCAGGCCGAGCGCGACCCCGCCGTGCGCTGCGTGGTAATCACCGGCACCGGCAAGGCATTCTGTAGCGGGCAGGACCTGCGCGAGTTCGCCGATGTCGGCAAAGGGCTCGACATCGGCGCGCGCCTGCGCGAGAGCTACAACCCGCTGGTCAAACGCATCCGGGGCATGGGCAAGCCGGTGGTGGCCGCCGTGAACGGCCCGGCCGCCGGCGCCGGAATGAGCCTGGCCCTGGCCTGCGACTTTCGCGTGGCCGCCATGAGCGCCCGCTTCTCGGCGGCCTTCGTCAACATCGGGCTCATCCCCGACTGCGGCATGATCTACTTCTTGCCGCGCCTCATAGGCCAGGCCCGCGCCCTAGAGCTCTGCCTCACCGGCGGCCAGATCGACGCCGTCACAGCCAAGGAGTGGGGCCTAGTCAACGCGGTCGCCGCCGACGAGGAGTTCACCGACGCAGTGCGCCAGTACGCCGAGTCGCTAGCCAACCGGCCGGCGCTCACGGTCAGCCTGATCAAGCGCGCTCTAGAGATGTCGCAGGACTCGGATCTGGCCCATGTGCTGGAGTACGAGGCCGAGGCCCAGGTGGTGGCCGGTGCCCACCCCGACTTTGTTGAGGGCGTGGCGGCCTTCCGCGAGAAGCGCCCGCCGGTATGGACGTAGGGACACAGCGCGCTGCGTCCGCATAGGGACACAGCGCGCTGTGTCCCTACGAACACATCTCATGAAAACTCGCATCGCGACCCTGGTCGAGAACATCCGCGCCAGCTTCTGGTTCATCCCCGTCGTGATGACCCTGGGCGCGGCTGTGCTCGCCTACGTCGCCATCCGGCTCGACATGATCCTCGGCGCTGACTGGCTGCGCAGCTTCGGCTGGCTGTTCATCAACAACCCCGACGGTGCCAGGGCCGCGCTCTCCATCATCGCCGGATCGGCGATCACCGTCGCTGGGACGGTCTTCTCGCTCACGATGGTCGCGCTGACCCTGGCCTCCAGCCAGTTCGGCCCGCGGCTCATCCGCAGCTTCACGCGCGACCGCAACACCCAGTATGCCCTGGGCACCTTTGTGGCCACCTACCTCTACTGCCTGCTGGTGCTGGCCGAGATCCGCAGCTCGGACGAGTACACCCTGGTGCCGAACCTGGCCGTCCTGGTGGGCATCGTCCTGGCCGTGGCCGGGATCTTCGTGCTGATCTTCTTCATTCACCACGTCTCGGTAATCATCCAGGCCCAGCACCTGATCGCTGTGATCAGCGACGACCTGCAGGAGACGATCCGCCGGCTCTACCGACCGGCCCTGGCACCCGACTCGGACGAGGCCCGGCAGCTGAAGCAGGCCGCCGAGATGCACGCCGAGATCGCCGAGGACGGCGGCGTGGTGCCGGCCGGCGCGAGCGGCTACCTCCAGGGGGTCGACGAGGACGCTCTGCTGGAGCTGGCGCATCGCCGCGACCTGGTGCTGGATCTGGTGCCGCGCCCCGGCGACTTCGTGCTCGCCCAGGGCGCGCTCGCCCGAGTCATCCCCGCCGAGGCGGCCGATGAAGATCTGGCCCGAGAGATCAACGGCGCGATCGTGCTCGGGACGCAGCGCACCCCCCACCAGGATCTAGAGGCATACATCTACCAGCTGGTCGAGATCGCCGCCCGCGCCCTCTCGCCCTCGCTGAACGACCCCTTCACCGCCATGACCTGCGTGGATCGGCTGGGGGCCGCGATCTGTCTGCTCGACGAGATGCAGCCGCCCTCGCCCTTCCGCTTCGACGGCGACGGTCGCCTGCGCCTCGTCATCAATATTTTCACCTTCGCCGGCGCGGTGGACGCGGCCTTCGACATGATCCGTCAGTACAGCCGCACCCAGGCCGCTGTGACAATCCGCATGCTGGAGACCCTTGCCCAGATCGCGGCCCAGACCGAGCGCGCCGACCGGCGGGCCGTCCTGCGGCACCACGCCGATATGCTGCGCCGGGGCGCACAGGAGGCGTTGCCCGAGCCGCATGATCTAGGGGTGGTAGAGGAGCGCCACCGCCGGGTGATGCGGGCGATTGGGGAGCAGGATCATACCTGACGGGCGAAAAAACTATGCGCACGGTGAGGGTGGTAGCACCGCAGGACGGCGTGGAGTTGAGGATTTGACACACCCGAGCGCATGGATATGCTGGAGGTATGCAAAACCTCACCCAGCTTCCCATGCGCCCGGAGTTGGCAGTATGCCCCAATCCAGCCTGTGGCGCAAGCGACCGAATCGGTGTCCATTCGTACGGTGAACGGCGACCGCCATGAGCGTCTTCTCGCGGCTGTTCCTGTGGGGAGCGGTGGCGCCGCAGCACGATACGGCGTTGGTCACACAGGTAGTCACGCAGGTGCGGGCGGCGGCCCAGGTCGGGCGCCCCATCCTCTGGGCGGTCGACGGCTTTGCCCTGTGTGCTATGCTTCGGTGAGACAGATCGCTTCCAGAATTCCGGGTGCAAAGGGCGGTGATGAGGCGGCCCATGACCACGCAATCCGCAGAGACGACCGCGACCACGACCCGCACGCTTGACCCCAACGTGCAGCCCGCCAGCGTCCGCCCCAGCTGGACGGCCGCCCAGAAGCTCGCCCTGCTCGCCGCATACGAGGCGTTCCCACACGGTTCCGCCGAGCGCGGTGCCTTCCTCCGTCGCAACGGCCTGTATACGTCGCACATGTCCAAGTGGCGTCGCGTGCGCGACCAGGGTGCCCTAGCCGGGCTCGGCCCGCAGGCCCGTGGCCCCAAGCCCGCCCCCCAGGATCCGCTCGTGGCCGAGAACGCCCGGCTTCAGGGCGAGCTGGCCCGCGTGCAGGCCCGCCTCACCCAGGCCGAGGCGGGCATTGACATCCAAAAAAAAGGAGCGCAGCTGCTTGGCTCGCTGCCCCTATCGGCGACCCTGGTCGCGCCGTGATGATCGCAGGCGTGACCGACCTGGCCGCACTGATCGGTGTCGCGGATGCCTGTACCACCTTGGGGGTGCCCCGCAGCAGCTCCTATCGGGCCATCCAACCCGCAGGCAGCCCCAAGGCGAATGGCGAGGAAGCCGAGACACCGCCTCCCACACCCCGCCCCCGCCCGGCCCGCAGCTTGAGCGATGCCGAGCGTATAGCAGATCCGTGACCTGCTCAATAGCGAGCGCTTTGTCGATAGTGCCCCACGCACGGTCTACGCGACCTTGCTCGACGAACAGCAGTATTGGTGCTCCTGGCGCACGATGTATCGCATCCTGGCCGAGGCCCACGAAGTCAAGGAACGGCGCAACCAGATCCGGCGAACCGGCTACGCCGCACCCGAGCTGCTGGCCACCCAGCCCAACCAGCTCTGGAGTTGGGACATCACCAAGCTGCGCGGCCCAGCTACCGGGACCTACTCCTACGTATATGTCATCCTGCATGTGTTCAGCCGGGCGGTGGTCGGCTGGATGATCGCCGAACGGGAGGACGCCGAGCTGGCCGAGGCCCTGATCGCCGACACCTGCGCCAAGGAGGGGATTCCGTCGCAGCAATTGACCATTCACGCCGACCGGGGCAGCGCGATGACCTCCAAAGCCGTGGCCGAGCTGCTGGTGGATCTGGGGGTGGCCAAAACCCACAGCCGACCACACGTTTCCAATGACAATCCGCAATAGAGCATAAGTAACGCTGTCACCCTGAGCGAAGCGAAGGGTCCCGGCCGGGATTCTTCGCTTCGCTCAGAATGACAGGACGCCTCACAGCGTTACTTCTGCGGTATTGCGACAATCCCTTTTCGGAGGCCCAATGTAAGACGCTGAAGTATCGCCCGAGCTATCCCGACCGCTTTGGCAGCATTATGGATGCACGCGCCTGGGCACGACCGTTCTTTCACTGGTACAACCACATCCATCGGCATAGCGGGATTGGCTTGCTCACACCGGCGGTCGTACATGCTGGTCAAGCGACGGCGCAGGTGGCGGCGCGCCAGGAGGTGCTCGATGTCGCTTATGCCACCCACCCCGAGCGCTTTGTGCGGGGCCGGCCGCTGGCACCGCCTGCACCAACGGCGGTCTGGATCAACCCACCCGTGTCCGCACGCGATCTGAAGCCACGTGATTCGCGCGCCAACACCCTGACGGGTGCCCCAACGGCGGCTGAGTCTGGCGTGTCAAGGGTCTCAGCGGCGCAGCCGCCCCTTGACACGCCAGACTCAGTCGCCGATCCTGCGCCAGACCGGGAGCTGGTGGTCGATACCACCAATGCTCCCTAAACTCGACCAGAATCTGTCTCACTAGGGCTTGACACGTTCCGGGTCGCGTGCCAGCTTGCCCTGCGCTGATCGATGTCTACCACCCGGTAGTGTCGTAGCGCCCCATCGACATCGACCCGCTCGGCCATGGCCGAATCAATGCGCACGGTCAGCAGCACGCCGCCCCGCCGAACGCCGTTAGCGGCGTGCGGGTCGCTCGCATCGCGAGCCTCCATGCGCACATCCTCGCGCGGGATGCCGCGATGAAGCAGCTCCTTCGCAGCCCTCTGGGCGTCATATATGGTGCGCATAGGCAATCACGCAAGCTCGTTGAGGATCACCCACTCGGCCTCGCTCCACGCGCCGCTCGGCGGGGTGGGTGGCGCTGCGCGCGCGGCACTGCGGAGCTGGGTCACCTCGTGCTGTAGCGCCACGGTGCGTTGCCGAAGCCGCAGGATGATCGTGATCGCGGCGTGCTGTAGCTCCAGGTCGTCGCGCAGGCGACGGGCGCGGCGCAGCTCGCGCAGGTCACCCTCATGCTGCGCTTCGCTCAGGCTGATCAGCCCATGGTCGAAGAGGTCGCGCACAAGCGCTGTCGGCAGCCCGATCTGGGTGGCGAGCTGATCAAGGGTGGTATCGGTGGACATCGATTCAGCTCCTCCCCGCCGTGGCGGGCTGACGTGCGCGCTGGAATGTTCGTAGGGTCTCGACTTCGGTATCGCTCAACGGATCGGGCAACACCAGCGTGACCCGCGCATACAGATCGCCGCGCTCGGTGGGCTGATCCAGCTGTGGCATCCCTTTGCGGCGCAGCCGGAAGGTACGGTCGGCCTGGGTTCGTGGCGGGATTTTGAGCAGCACCGCGCCGTCCAGCGTGGTCACGCGCGCTTCGCCGCCCGCCGCCGCAGTGAACACATCCACGGCAACAGTGGTGGTCAGGTCGTCGCCATCGCGGGTGAAGCGGGCGTCCGGCAGCACCTCAATCTCCAGATACAGGTCGCCCGCAGTGCCGCCCGCCGCCCCGGCGCCGCCCTGGCCCGCGAGCCGCACCCGCGCGCCCGTGCGCACGCCGGGCGGGATGCGCGCCTCGATCCGTCGCTCGCCGATCTGCAGCGCGCGGGTGGCACCATGGAATGCCTCATCGAGCGTAATCGCGACAAGCACCTCTGCATCGCGCCCGCGACGTGGGGCGCTGCCGCCCTCCTGGCCACGCTCGAACATCGAGCGGAAGAAGTCCGAATACGCCGCGTCATCGCCAAAGATGTCATTCAGGTCTTCGGGCGACATGCCGCCAGTCGCCGCGCGCTGGCTCGGCGTGGCATGCCGATCACCCCGCGCGAAGCCGCCGGGGCGGCTCGGGCCGCCGCGCTGCTGCGACTGGCGATGCTCCTGCCGGAGCGCATCGTAGGTGCGACGGCGCTCGGGATCGCCAAGCGCCTGATATGCCTCATTGATCGCCTTGAAGCGATCTTCGGCAGTCTGGTCGCCGGGATTCACATCGGGGTGATGCTTCCGGGCCAGTGCGCGGTATGCCTGCTTGATCGTCGCCTCGTCGGCATCGGAGGCCACGCCGAGGGCGGTGTAGTAGTCTTTGAAATCGAGATCCACGGGCGTATTCCTCCTCAACCACCACCGCGCCGACGCTGTGGCGCAGGGGTTCACCGTCGGTCAGTATGCGCAGTCATGCAGAGTCTAGCAGGCACGCGCCAAATTGGTATGAACACCCTTCATACCGATATGCTTGCGCGGGGCCATACTGGTAGCAGCATGGGTGGCCTGTCTGCACCTGCCAACCGCAGCGCGAATGCGGTATGCCAAGCCTGAAATGCGAAAGAGGTCATCCTATGCTCCGAAGTGTCAAGGATCTGCGCGGACTCAACATCCGCGCGACGGACGGCGAGATCGGCCACGTCGACGCGTTCTTGTTCGACGACGAGGCCTAGTCGATCCGCTACATGGTGGTGGACACGAAGAACTGGTGGCCCGGGCCCCATGTGATCTCATCGCGCACGTCGTCCTGGATCTGGAGATCGGACTTTCCGCTTGACATACCATCCTCCTCGCCCTCGCCGCATATCCACCGGCATTACTCTTGCTAGATGTGGAGAGCATCAGAGTCAGTATCGCCGCTCGCAGGTGGATTCGTATGAACGAACTTCATACCACCATGGGGCGCCTCCCCGAGAATACATCTACCCGCTGGTCAGAGACAGAGAGAAGCGCGAGATTATTGACAGGTGGCCTGAACCCTGGGATCGGGTGGCGTTCCTGAGAGAAGAGAGGAATACACTATGTACTCGCTCGATAAAGACGACGAGACGGGGATCTTGGAGATGAAGCGCGCCCTCGACAGCGCGCTCGGGCGGCTGGCCAGCAGGTGAATCCAGCTCGCCCGCGCATCCTGACGATCAATGGCGGCTCATCGAGCATCAAGTTCGCGCTGTTCGAGGCCGGCGACGCGCTGCGGCAGATTCTGGCGGGTGCGATTGAGCGGATCGGTCTGCCAGAGGCCACCTTCCAGGCGACCGGCGCGAGCCAGGCGGACCGCTTCTCGCGATCGGTGACGGCGCCCGATCATATGGCGGCGGTCGGTATCCTGATGGATTGGGTTGCGGCGCGCAGCGAGGCAGATCCACTGACTGCGGTGGGGCATCGCGTCGTGCATGGCGGGCCGAACTACAGCCAGCCGCAGCGCATCACGGCGGACATGGTTGCGGAGCTGCGCCAGCTCAGCCCCTTCGACCCCGAGCATCTGCCGGAGGAGATTCTGCTGACTGAGGCGTTTCAGCGCCGCTTCCCCGACCTGCCCCAGGTGGCGTGCTTCGACACGGCGTTTCACCACGCCATGCCGCGCGTGGCCCAGATGCTGCCGATCCCGCGCCGCTACGAGGCCCAGGGGCTTCGGCGGTATGGGTTTCACGGCTTGTCGTATGCCTTTCTGCTGGAAGAGCTGGAGCGCCTGGCCGGGGAGGAAGCCGCCCACGGCCGGGTCATTCTGGCCCACCTCGGCAATGGGGCGAGCTTGGCGGCGGTGCATGATGGAAAATCTCTGGACACCAGCATGAGCTTCACGCCGACCGCCGGCGTGCCCATGAGCACCCGCTCCGGCGATCTCGATCCGGGGCTTATATGGTATCTGGCGCGCACCGAGCACATGACCGCGAAGCAGTTCAACGAGATGGTCAACTTCCAGTCCGGGCTGCTCGGCGTGTCAGAGACCAGCTCCGATATGCGCGACTTGCTCGGCCGCGAGGCGCAGGACGTGCGGGCAGCCGAGGCGATCAACCTGTTCTGCTACCAGGTCAAGAAATGGATCGGCGCATTCGCGGCGGCCCTGGGCGGGCTGGACACGCTGGTGTTCGCGGGAGGCATCGGGGAGAACGCGCCCATAGTCCGCGCCCGGATCTGCGCGGGGCTGGAATTTCTGGGGGTTGAGCTCGATGCGCCGCGCAACGCGGCGCAGGCGGGCGTCATTTCCACAGATGCCAGTCGGGTGACGGTGCGCGTCATGCATACGGACGAGGAATCGATGATCGCCAAGCTGGTGTGCCGCGTGCTCGACTTTGGCATGGCACGTGAAGAAATGAAACGAGCAACATGAAAAATCTGCATCGTAAACGCCTGATCATCGTGGGCGGCGTTGCTGGCGGGGCCAGCGCGGCAGCCCGCGCACGCCGGCTGTGCGAAGACTGCGAGATCATCGTGTTCGAGCGTGGCCCGCATGTGTCGTTTGCGAACTGCGGACTGCCGTATCTTGTCGGCGGTGAAATTGCGGAGCAAGATAGCCTCTTGGTGCAAACGCCCGCCAGCCTCAAGGCGCGCTTCAATCTGGATGTGCGCATCAACACCGAGGTGATCGGCATCGATCGCGCGGCCTGCTCCGTCGCGGTCCGCGAGGTGGAAACGGGACGTGAATACCGAGAAGGCTACGACGCACTGATCCTGTCCATGGGCGCAGCGCCGCTGAAGCCGCCCATCCCCGGGATCGCGCGCCCGCACCATTTCGTGGTGAGAAGCATCCCAGACGTGGAACAGATCATGGCCTGGTCGCATGATTGCCAGGCTTGTCGCGTCGTTGTCGTCGGCGGCGGGTACATCGGACTCGAAATGGCCGAGCAGCTGCGACATCGCGGGTTCAACGTTACCGTGGTGGAAGCGCTGCCCCAGGTGATGGCCCCCTTCGACCCGGAGATGGCTGCCTGGCTGCACGCGGAGCTGCGCGCCAATGACGTTGCCCTCTATCTCAACGATCCCGTCCTATCGTTCGAGCCGCCCTCGGAGCAGGAGCCAGCCCGCGCGTCGATCGTGGTGCTGAAGAGCGGCCAGCGGTTGCCCGCCGACACGGTCATTCTCGGGTTGGGTGTGAAACCTGACGTGGCGCTGGCAAGGGAGGCCGGTTTGGAGATCGGGAAACGCGGCGGCATCAGGGTCAACCACCACCTCCAGACCAGCGACCCGCAGATCTGGGCAGTTGGGGATGCCATTGAGGTACGTGATGGGGTCACAAACGAATGGGCGCTGATCCCGCTGGCTGGCCCGGCAAATCGCCAAGGCCGCATCGCTGCCGATTCGGTCTTTGGGCGCCCGTCCCGCTACGAGCACACGTGGGGAACGGCCGTCCTGCGGCTGTTCACGCTCACCGCAGGGTGCACTGGTGCAAATGAGCAGGCCCTTCGTCGCGCAGCCATCCCATTCCAGGCGCTTCACCTTCACCCCAACGCGCACGCGGGGTATTACCCCGGCGCCGAACCGATCGCGCTGAAAGTCCTGTTCGCACCCGACACGGGCAAGCTGCTCGGCGCGCAAGCCATCGGGCATGATGGCGTAGACAAGCGCATTGATGTCCTGGCGACCGCGCTCAAGGCCGGGATGACGGTGCAAGACCTTGCCGAATTGGAGCTGGCCTACGCACCGCCGTATGGATCGGCGAAAGACCCGGTCAACCTTGCGGGCATGGCGGCGACGAACGTGCTCGCCGGCGATGTGGCGCTGGCGCAGTGGAACGAGGTTGCCGCCCTTGACCCGCGCGCGACGCTGCTGCTCGATGTCCGGGATAGCGACGAGCGCGCCGCAGGGTTCATTCCCGGCTCGACTCACATCCCATTGGATGACCTGCGCCGTCGTTTGGGTGAGCTGCCGCGCGACCGTGAGATCATCACGTATTGCCAGAGTGGTCAGCGCTCCTACATTGCCGCGCGCATCCTGAGCCAACACGGCTTCCGCGTGCGCAACCTGTCCGGCTCGTATCTTACCTGGCGAGCCGCCCAACAGTAACAGCGCACTGCGAGCTTGTCCCACACTTTCTCGCTGCGCCTACGACATGCTGCTGGGCCGCTTTCATGTAACGGCACTCGGACCATCAAACTCTTCCTCCATCTATCGAAGGACGAACAGCGCAATATAGTGGCTCAAGTTGTCAAGACACACTTTTGGCCAGATATCCGTAGATCGCGAACCGGGTTTGGGAAGAAAGGCTTGACACTGGTGCCACCATAATGGACGCCGATGTGCGTGAAATCATGCCCGACATGCGCTGTCCACCGCCTCCAGGACGAATGGCAACTCCAGCGTGTCATCGAGTACCCAGCTCACCACAGCGCGCGCGTACCAGTCCAGCACGGCGACCAAGCGGGACGAGGAGTTCGTCAAGCGGGCCGGCTTCGTCCTGATGGCGCAGGTGGCCGGCAAGGATAAGCGCGCTCCTGCCGAATTGCTCCACCACTACCTCGCCCGCGCCGAGCGCGAGGCACACGACGAGCGCAACTTCGTGAAGAAGGCGGTGAACTGGGCTATCCGCGAGATCGGGTGGCGCCGGCGGAGGTCGCTGAGCGCCAGTAGCTTCAGCGACTCATTCAGCTCGTTGATGTAGCTCAGCTTCTGCCAGGCCGGAGTCACGCGACAGTGCGCGATCAGCAGGGCTGCGGTGGCTGGGGAGCAATCCGAGGGATCCGCTGACATAAGCCATCTCCTTGGGAACCATCAGGCTGCGCGCGGTGTTATGAGCGATGCCGGAATCATTATAGGCAATACCGCAGAAGTAACGCTGTGAAGCGTCCTGTCATTCTGAGCGAAGCGAAGAATCCCGACCGGGACCCTTCGCTTCGCTCAGGGTGACAGCGTTACTTCTGCTCTACTGCCATTATAGCATTCCCATGCGCAGCGGCTCAGGCCATGCGGCGCATGCGGGGAGATCGGCGTCCTCATTATGATGTGGTACGTGTCCGTGGGCGCATCGCTTGGTCGCTACGTCCAGCGGGTCAGGATGACCTCGCGCTGGAAGATCCGGCTCGCGCCCCACACCGCCAGCCCGGCGACCAGCGCCAACACTCCGGCCGCGACCAGGGCGACCAGCGGGCTGAGCACCAGTACCCCGGTGAGCTGGCCGAAGAACACGCCCAGGAAGGGCACGACCACCCAGGCCGAGAACTGCTGGGCGGTGCGCGGGTCGTTCACCCGCGACGAGACCGCCACCATCACCGCGATCGCGATCAGCGCCAGCAGCGGCGTGCAGGCCAGGAACACCGTCAGCCAGCCGGGGCTGACCACCGCCGCGAACACGCGCGGACTGCGCGCGCTCAACCACACGCTGGTGATATACAGCCCGCCGCAAGCCCAGGTCAGCACCATCGACGGGATGAGCGCGGCGAGCATCTTGCCGGCCAGCAGCTCCCAGGTCTGCACCGGCGTGGCCAAACAGCGCGGTGCGCAGGTTGAGCGGGGTGTCTACGCGCAGCAGCCGGGTGCGGAAGACGCCGATCAGGTCGCACAGCTCGTCAGCCTCGGGCAGGTTGTGGGTGGTCAGAAAGAATGGCATACATACGCTTCTCTTCTTACCCCTCGTGGTGGGCGATCTCGGTGCGCAGCGTATAGACCTTCTCCAGGGTGCCGCGCACCGGGCGGGTCGCGATGACCGTGACCACGTCGCCCTACACGAGCTTGTGGATCTGGCGGTAGAGGGTGGCCTGTGGCACGTCGGGGAGCACGCCCGCCAGCTGTTGGACGGTCAACTGCTGGACGGTCAGCGCCACGATGATCCGCAGCCGGATGGGGTGCAGCAGCAGGTCCGCAGGTGAGGTGCTCATGGTAGCGCGCCTTCTACATTATCATTATCGACAATGATTATATTCACCGAAGTGATGATACCTTGCCCGATGCGGTGCTCGGGGTGCTTGATCGCTGGATTGATGCCGAGATTGATTGGGCACAGGTTCCATCCTTCGCCGTGCTGGGGATCGATGAGATTGCCCTCAAGAAGGGCCATCGGGATTACGTCGTAATCGTGACCGCGCAGCGTCCCAACGGCGAATTACAACTCCTCGCCGTCCTCCCTGATCGGACGACCGCGACCGTGCGCACGTGGCTCGCAGGCATCCCAACCAGTGTCCGCCGCCAGATTCGTACGGTCTGTACCGATATGTGGGTGCCCTATGTGACGGCGGTGGAGGAGGTGTTGCCGCACGCCGCCGTGGCTGGATCGCATCGCCAACTCCTTCCGGCATCACCAGAGCAGCGGCTTTGTCGAGGGGCTCAACAACAAGATCAAGGTGCTCAAGCGCCGCTGCTTTGGCATCTACAACCTGCGGCACCTGTTCCAACACATCACCCTTGACTTGGACGGCTATCGCCGGTTTCGCCCCAAACCCACACCAGTTACCCACGAGATGTAGTGGCTCCACCGGGAAATCCTGGAGAGCCAAAGCCTTCTTGTGCTCTGCTCTTCGCCCCTGCAAATGCTCGTACGAGCGGGTGGAGCGCGTAGAATGGTGAGCCATTCAGATCAACCTATTGTACATCAAGCAGTGCGAGGTCTGACAAACGCTCCACAGCTCGGCCAAAAGAGAATCCCTGCACGTCAGCAGTTGCACTGAGTGCTTCACTGCTTGCACTAGCTGGGAAGAAGGTCATAACCAGTAATACCCGACGCGCTGCTTCGTCGAGCAATGACCAGGCACGAGTGAACAGATCCTCGAACAATTCACCGCGTGCCGCGTAGAGATCATCAACCACCTGCTGCAAGGGTCGGCGCTCGTACTTGATCAGCCCAAGCGTCATCTCGATGGCCTTCGGATTCCCACCCGTGGCGGCGGCCAGTGGTTCGATCTGTGCCTGACTCGCGCCGTTTCTCGTCGTGCTCGAACTGGGTAAAGCCCGGGTAGTCGAGGGTGCGAGCGATCTCGTCGAGCACGATGCTGAGAGCAGGGCGCGCATCTCGGCCAGCGCACCCTTCGTAAGCAGCCGCAGATCCTCCAGGTACTCGCCGCCCTTGGCGTGGTAGCGATACCAGCGCCGCTCGTCGTCGAGCGGGATGAGGAACAGGTTCTCCTGCTCCAGCCGGTCGAGCATCAGCAGCAGCCAGAAACGCTTTCCAGATCTCCGCAGCCGGCAACCCTAACGCGCCATAGCGCGCATTATGCCCGGCTAAGGGCAAGAACTACTTCAGCTCTTTCAGCCTTTATTCTGTCCTGAAGCCATCTTGTTGCTGCACGTGTTCACATTTATGAATTGGAGCATCGCGCAACACCCAGTATGTGGCGGCAGGATCTGCGGCTTCACCGTCGTCATGTCTCCCTTGGTGCGTGCGCTAAGGATATACCCTGGGCGTGCTGGCCACTGCGGGCGCAGTGATCCATCCCCCACGGAAGCGGCGTATGTTCTATACTGCTGCTATGCCGACCCTCGTGATCGCGACCAAGCTGTTTATCCCCCCGCCCCGGCCAGACGCGGTTCCCCGCCCTGCCCTGGTTGTGCGGCTGAACGCGGGCCTCCATCGCAAACTGACCCTCCTCGCGGCTCCGGCCGGCTTTGGGAAGACCAGCCTGGCCAGCGCGTGGCTTGCCGACTGCGGGCGGCCCGCAGCCTGGCTCTCGCTCGACGAAGGGGATGCTGACCCGGCCCGCTTTCTGACCTACCTCATCGCCGCGTTGCAGACGCTTTCGCCCACCATCGGGGCCGATGTGCTTGCCCTCCTCCAGTCCTCGCAACCTCCATCCATCGACGCCCTCCTGCCGCTCTTGCTCAACCAGATCGCGACCCTGCCCCGGCCGGCGATTCTCGTGCTTGAAGATTACCACCTGCTCGATTCGCGGCCGATTGACCAGGCCCTCGGCGTGCTGGTCGAGCACCTGCCCGCGCAGCTGCACCTGGTGATCGCCACCCGCGAGGATCCGCCGCTGCCCCTGGCTCGCCTGCGCGCCCGTGATCAGCTCTCCGAGCTGCGCGCCAGCGACTTGCGCTTTACGCCAGACGAGGCGGCCATGTTCCTCAACCAGGTGATGGGCCTGGATCTCGCGGCGGAGCATGTCGCCGCTCTGGAGGCGCGCACCGAAGGCTGGATTGCCGGGCTTCAGTTGGCGGCGCTCTCGCTGCGCGAGCGGGAGGACGTGCCTGGATTCATCAGGGCATTCGCCGGAGACAACCGCTACATTCTAGACTATCTGGCCGAGGAGGTTGTGCAGCGCCAGCCGGACCATATTCAACGCTTCTTACTGCAGACCTCGGTGCTCGACCGCCTGTGCGGCCCGCTGTGCGATGCGATCCTGGACGCCCCTGCCGCTTCCGGGCAGGCAATTCTGGCCTATCTGGAACAGGCTAACCTGTTCCTCGTCCCGCTGGATAATGAGCGCCGCTGGTACCGCTACCATCAGCTCTTTGTCGAGGTGCTACGCCAGCGCCTGCACCAGCGAGGTGCTACAGACCCGGGGGAGGCACTGCGGGATGTGGCCGGATTACATCAACGTGCAAGCGTTTGGTACGAAGCGCAAGGGCTGAAGCTTGAAGCATTTCAGCACGCGGCGGCTGCCAATGATCTTGCGCGCGCCGAGCGCCTGATTGAGGGGTCGGGGGTGCCGCTGCACTTTCGTGGCGCGGGCGCCCCAATCCGTCGCTGGCTCGAGGCACTGCCCAGGGCAGCGCTAAACGAGCGGCCCTCGCTGTGGGTGACCTATGCCTCGACGCTGTTGTTTGGCGGGCAACCCACTGCGGTCGAGCCGAAGCTCCAGGCTGCCGAGGCAGCGCTCCAAGCCGCCGATCCCGACGAGCGAACCCGCGATCTTGTCGGGCGGATCGCCTCCATGCGTGCGACGCTGGCCGTGATGCAGCATAATGCTGCAGCTATTATTGCCCAGTCGCGCCGCGCCCTGGAGTATCTGCACGCCAATAATCTGCCGTTCCGCACGGCCACGACCTGGACCCTGGGCTATGCCTATCAGCTTGAGGGCGACCGCGGCGCAGCCGGCCGGGCCTTTCGCGACGTGATTGCTGCCGGCTCCTCGTCTGGGGCCTCCATCTATACGATCGCGGCGACGATCAATCTCGGCCAGCTCCAGGAGGCAGACAACCAGCTATCGCTGGCGGCCGAGAGCTACCGGCGTGTCCTGCAGCTGGCCGGTGATCCGCCGGCTCCGATCGCCTGTGAGGCATATCTCGGCCTGGCCCGCATCGCCTACCAGTTGGACGACCTCGCTGCCACCCAGCAGTATGGGCAGCAGTGCCTCCAGCTCACCCGGCGGATCGAGCGGGTCGACACCTCCGCCTCGTACGCGCTGCTGCTCGCCCGCCTGCACCTGGCGCAAGGCGATCTGGATGGTGCTGCCGCCGTGCTCGATGGTGCCGAGGCGTTCGTGCGCCAGCATGGCTTCGCGTTTCGGATGCCAGAGATCGTCGCCGCACAGGTGCTGGTGCTGCTGCGCCAGGGGCATCTGGCGACAGCCGCGCAGCTGGCGGCCACCCATGAGTTGTCGCTGAGCCAGGCGCGGGTGCATCTGGCCCAGGGCGAGCCAACGACGGCATTGGTGCTGCTGGAGCCGCTGCGCCACCGGGCGGAGGCACAAGGCTGGGCGGATGCGCACCTCGCGGTGCTGGTGCTGCAAGCGGTTGCGCTCCGCAGCGGCGGGGAAATGGACAAGGCACAGCGCGTGCTCGCTGAGGCGCTGGCGCTAGTGAAGCCGGAAGGCTTCATCCGCACGTTTGTCGACGAAGGCGCGCCGATGGCCGACCTGCTCGCGGAAGCCCTCGCCGCAGGGGTGGAGCCGACCTATGTACGCCGGCTACTGGCAGCATTCCCGCTTGCCGAGCCGGCGCAGACGGATCCATCGCCCGCGAGCGACCCCGATGGCAGGCTGGTCGAGCCGCTCAGCGAGCGCGAGTGCGAAGTGCTCGCGCTCATCGCCGAGGGGCTGACCAACCAGGACATCGCGGCCAGGCTCTATCTCTCACTGCACACCGTCAAGGTTCACGCGCGCAACATCTACGCGAAACTGAGGGTCACGAGCCGCACCCAGGCCGTTGCCAGGGGCAGAGCCCTGGGAATCCTGGCCCAGACCTAGCCGCCGGGAAGCCGCAGCGCGGCTGTGTGGTCCGAGCACCCCCAAAAAGCCGGCTGCCCAGAGCGCCCCGCCTCTTTGTCGTCCCTTCCGGTAGCTCCGACTAATCCTCTGGATACCACGCAGGAGGTATGACGTGCTCCTAAGCGGATGCTATGGTGAAGGCAAGCAACTATACCTGCTATCACATCAGGCGCGCGGGCCATCTGAGCCCGCAATAGACAGCCTGGAACGCACAAAGGAGGGGAGAACTGTTGAATACGCACAATGAACGGATTCACGGTCGGCTCATTGACGGTAACGGGCGCATGCAGGAGTCTATGGGAGCAATGAAAGTGTGTATCGTCGGGGCGTCCGGCAAGCTTGGGCAGTACATGGTGCAACACGCGCTGGATCGGGGGTACGAGGTCGTCGGCGTGTGCCGGGAGGAAAGCGTCGGCAAGCTCGACGCATTTAAGGGACGCATAACCGTCGTCCCCGGCGCGACCGACGACCGCGAGGTGATCAAGCGTGCGGTGGCGGGCTGCACCGGCGTGCTCGTCGTGCTCGTCCCGATGGGCATCCACGGCTACGCGTCGGGGACGGCCCAGGCGATCCTCGACCACGCCGAGCCAGGCGCACGGCTGGTGTTCTCCTGCGGGTGGCACATCACCCGCGACGGCCAGGACGTGTATTCGTGGCGGATCAAGGCCCTCGTCAACATCGCCGGTCGGCTCGCACGCCTGGCCCGCATGGTGGACCTCGATGACCAGGTGGAAGCGTGCCGACGGGTATTCGCCAGCGACGCGCGCTGGACGGTCGTGCGGGGGAGCGATCTCGAAGAGGGCGAGAGCCAGGGCCTGCCGGTGTGGAGCCGGCACGTGGGAGCCCCCATCCTGAAGAGCAACCGCACACGCCGCGTCGATTTTGCCCTGTTCATGGTGGCGGCAATCGAGAACAACGGGCTGATCCACGAGGCCCCGGCGATTGTCGGCTGCCGGACACCCTCGGCGCTCGCGCACGCCGCCACCGGGGGCGGGATGACCACTGCCAGCCGGGGTGGCGTGTAGTGTCCGCTACCAGGATCAGGGCGTTTCTTCACTTCAGTGCGAGCTGACGCACGTGGCATGGCGGTAGCTCACGGACGGCAAGCACGTCGTCCGTGAGGCATATGCCAAACCTATGGTGCCTCCGCTCCCACGACGATACGCCTGTGACACAGGCTAGCCCATTGACCACAACAGGTACAGGAAATGGAAAACAAACACAGCGCGGCATCAAGTCCGACTGAGCCTGTGATCTACCAACTCAGGCTCCAGGGCCGGCTGGGCGCTGATTGGAGCGACTGGCTTGAGGGGATGACGGTATCGCCGGCAGAGAACGGCGATACCCTTGTCACTGGCCTGGTAATTGACCAGGCCACCTTACACGGCCTGCTGAGAAAAGTGCGAGATCTCGGCATCCCATTGCTCGCGGTCAACCGTATTCAACCCGGCCAGACGGGCGGGCCAGTTGGCTCACCGTAATGGAGTAGGCGGGGCGTTGGGAGCGCTGTATAGGCATACAGAGCCTAGTCAGAGAGGCGCCGTCAACTACCATGCATGTGCATCAATCGCCAAAACTGACCGCGAACGAAAGCGGCTTCTGTGGTACCGTTGGGGTGTTCAAACCCAAACAACGGAAGAACCACAAAAGCCATGGAAACCATTCTACCACTGCTCCACTGCCTGTCCGGCGAGATTACGAAGACGACGGTTCGCCAATTGAGCCGAATTGCGCTGGCGATGCTGGCCATGACGGGGCGCGTGACCATGTTGGGACTCTCGCGCTGGACGGGAACCGGGGGGAGCTATCGCACCATCCAGCGCTTCTTTCATCGCACGCTGCCTTGGGCAGCAATCCTCTGGGTCTTCGTGCGTACGCAGCTGCTCACGCCCGGCGATGACGTGCTGCTGGTCGGGGATGCATGTGTCGTGACCAAAGCGGGCCACAAAACCCATGGCGTAGATCGCTTCTTCTCCAGCATCTTTGGCAAGCCCGTGCCGGAGGTCTCCTTGTTCGCGCTCGCCCTCGTCAGTCGCAGCAAACGGCAGGTATTCCCCGTGCAGGTGGAGCAGGTGCTGCGCGAACCTGCGGAGCCACCGCCCCCGACTCTGCCCGCTGCGGAGCGCATCGCGCAGCCGCATCAGCAGGATGCCGAGCATATTCCGGCCGTGGCCATCGCCGCCATCGGCCCAGAAAAAGGTCGATGAACTGCGTGAAATTTCTCGAACCGCCACAGAAGAACGTGTCGTCGTCGCCCTGATGTGCTGCCAACCTCCGTACTTTTTCTACATCCCACATATTCTGTGCGTGGCACATTTCGGGAGATACACATGGTGGGGGTCCCTGGTCAACATCTTCGGTTTTTTCGCCCGTCGTTGGGTCGCCGTGGTAGCGCAGTTCTCTATCGCCATGTATCGCTACGTAACCGCGTCGGCGCAGCTCTTGGCATACCGAGGTTTTTCCCGTACCGGAGACGCCCTCGATAAGATAATTTCTCTTACCCATGGTCCGCACCTCTTTGGTGTGTTTGGAAGACAGGTCTTTCTCCAGGTCTGGGCCACATCCTCAGAGGCCCTACTGGCCGACCTCGCCGCACAGCGGCAGCCCGCCCCTGCGCCGATCCGGCTGCCGCTGCGCACCCTGGTGGTTACCGCGCGCCACGAGCGCTGGATCAGGCCGAGCTGACCATACGGTGGCGGTGTATGACGTGCGGTAGGCCCATAACCTGTGGGTGATCACGGCCATCCTCAGCGGCGATGATCGCCCGCGGCGCTTCCTGGCCCCATCCGGCTTCCAGCCGGTCGCCCCGGGCTGGGCCGCCCTGCGCGATCGGCTTTCCCCCGTTCATATCAGCTCATGAATCAACATGAGCAGCCGCTCGCCGTGGTTGTGGAAATCCTCCGCGCGAAGGTCGGCGATCGGCACCCACTGCGGGTTATCTTCGCCATCGTCGACCTGGTTACGATTGCTCTATGGTGGACCCCTTTGTCAAGACACCAATTTGGCCCGTTTTCCGTGTGGGTGCCTCCCGTCACCCGCGAAAATGATTGACACGTGAGGCGGGGGCGGGAGCGGTCACGGGGCCGCTCCCGCCCCCGCGAAAAAAACGGACCCGAATCTGAGATGTTTAGCCCAGATAGAGCTCGACCGGACGGCGGTTGGCGCGGGCCTGGTGGGGGCGCTCGGTGTTAAAGAAGGGGAAATAGCGCCCCAGGCCCTGCCGGGCCTCCCGTGGACTGCCATCGTCGACCAGATAGACCTCCTCGTACGTCACACTCCGCCACAGGCGCTCGGTAAAGATGTTGTCGTAGGCCCGTCCCTTGCCATCCATACTCATCTGCGCGCCTGCGGCCTCCACGAGGCCGGTGAGCTGCGGGCTGGTGAACGGACTCCCCTGATCGGTATTCCAGATTTGTGGCGTGGCCACCTGCAACGCCTGCTGCACCGCATCAAGGACAAAGGGCAGTTCGAGGGTCTCATCCAGCGCCCAACGCATCACATAGCGGGAGTACCAGTCCAGAATGGCCACCAGGTACCGCCAGCCATGCCGGAGGCGGATAGAGGTGATGTCGCAGCCCCAGATGTGATTGGGCCGTTGTGCGGTCAGATTCCGCAGCAGATAGGGATAGATCCGATGCTCACTGGCCCGCTTGCGCAGATTCGGCCCCGGCGCGATGGCGGCAATCCCCATCTCGCGCATAGACCGTTGGACTCGCTTGCGATTGATCGGCTCGAACGTCTCGGCAAGCACCACCGTGAGCTTGCGGGAGCCATAGAACGGATGGGCGGTAGCGATCTCGTCGATCCGATGCTTGATAGCCACTTCCTCCGGCGGTGGCGGCACCGGCTGATAGTACAGACCGGCCCGATTGAGGCTCAACACGTCGGCCTGTGTGCGCAAAGGCAGCGCATCATCCATCCGCTCCACCAGCGCTCGTCGCTCGATTGACATGCGTCGTCAAGCGTCCAATCTCGGCATACAGCTCAGTCAGCTGCTGCTCGTGGGCGGCCTTGAGCGTAGTGACGGAGTCCCGCCGCTCGAAGAGATCCGGCAGACCAGTGATCGC
>RYFE02000017.1 GCA_004138175.2 Chloroflexales bacterium ZM16-3
CTTTGGCGACCTGCACGAGATGGACACACACATCGCGCTGATCACAGCGACCAGCGACGTGGTGACAGCCGATCTGACGGCGCTGCGCTCACGCTTCGTTAGCGCGTGAGGCAGGCGCGAATTGACAGAGCCTGGGGCAGTGCGGCGCGCCGCACTGCCCCAGGCTCTGTCAGAATCTCTCGCGAATCTAGGCTGCGCTGGTGTGGTCGCTGCTGATAAGCATGCTCATAGAGACCCGGAGCAGGGCCAGATTCTCGTTGGAGACGCGGGCAAGGGCCGCATCATCGGGGGATACAGCGCCGGTGATCAGCAGAAGCGCACGCAGCCCGGCGGGCCAAGACGAGTCCCCCGCTGGATCAGTGTGACGACCGTGCCAGTGCTCCGTGCCGGGAGGCGGAAGTATTGGGGCGTAAGGTGTATGTCGCACAGGAGGCATGATCACTCCTCTCCTAGATACTTAAACGACAGTGTAGAGCCAAGCGCCGCCCTCGTCAAGGGGATTTCGTAGATTGGGTGAGATGTATTGCCTCAGACCAGCGAATCGCCGTGGGGCAGAAGCCCTCTGATCACAGCAAGGCGGTGAGGTCGTTGAGGATGTACGTGGGCTGGTGCGGCGCGGCGGGCAGGTCGGCGCGGGTGCTGTCGCCGGTGAGCACCAGAGCCGTGTCCATACCGGCCTCGGCGCCCATGGCGATATCGGTCATCAGCCGGTCGCCCACCATCAGGCAGCGCTCTGGGGGCAGCCCAAGCGCCGCGCTCACCGTGCGGGCCATGATCGGCGAGGGCTTACCAACATTCACCTCGCAGCGCGTGTTGGCGCATGCCTCGATCGCCGCGATGATCGCGGCCGCGTCGGGCTCGCCGCCGCCGGGCACTGGGCAGAAGCGGTCGGGGTTGGTGGCCACCAGGCGCGCCCCGGCCCGGATGGCGTCGAAGGCGACCTGCAGCTTGTGGTACACAAAGGTGCGGTCGAACGATGCGATCACGAACTGCACCTCGCCGGCCCGCTCGCTGATCGGGAAGCCCGCCGCCGTCAGCTCATCGATCAGGGGCTGCTCGCTCACCGGGTAGACGGTAGCGCCTGGGGCGTTGGCCTTCAGCCACTCGACCATCACATAGGTGGTGTTGACGACCTCGGACAGGCTGGCCTGGATGCCGAATCTCATCAGCTTCGCCACGTACTGTTCGCGGTTCTTTGTCGGGTTGTTCGACAGAAAGGCCACCCGTCGGCCATCGCCGCGCAGCCGGGCGAAGAGCGCAACCGCCCCAGGTAGCAGGGTATCCCCCAGGTAGACCGTGCCATCTAGGTCGAAGATATAGCCCTCGTAGGCAGGAATCTGGCTCATCGTGCCCTCATGCTATAGCACTGAGACAAGGTTCATAGCAGCTTGACCGTTTGCCGCCGGACGGCCCTCACCCCCCAGCCCCCTCTCCCGCGCGCGGGAGAGGGGGTGCCGAGCGCAGCGAGGCGGGGGTGAGGGCGCTGGAGAACTATCAAGCCAGAATGGCTAATTCTGAAACATGCCTAACGATGCCAACGCGGTTGGCATCACTTCGCACAGGGCTCAGTATAGTCGATCAACGACACGAGCACGCTACGGATCGTCGCGCGCAGCTCGCTAAGTGTGAGCGGCTTAGCGAGGTATGCCGATGCGCCGGCCCGATGTGCCTGTCGCTCCGCCGAGGGCTCGGCCGAGACCATGATGAAGGGCACGGTCGATTGCTCACGCAGGGCGCACAGCAGGTCGATCCCGCTCATGTTCGGCATGCGGTTATCGCTGATCACGAGGTCGGCTGGCGTGAGCAGGAATGCCGCTAGACCCAGACGACCATCGGCTGCAGCGACGACCTGAGCGCCGGGAAGGAGATGTTCGATGGCGCGAACAAGGAAGGTTCGAACGCCCGCTTCATCTTCAACAATGAGAACCCGCATGTGTGTACTCGCTCTCTAGGTTGCTGCGGCCTGGCGGCCTGTCGCAGCCAGGGTATATATAAACGCCCTCCCACCAACATTTGCGAGGGATTTCTAGAGCGTTAGATGTCTAATTCTTCATCTCTGAGCGAGGCGCGCATTGCCTGCAACGCACCCAAGAGCAGCCTATGGTATATTTGTGCTATGGAGTTAGTTCATAGGAGCAGACAGTATGCAGCAGCGCAACCGCCTCGGCGTGATCACCAGCGGCTCGCTTAGCGAGGGGCTCACCGCGCGCCTGGAGGCCCGCGAGAGCGTCGAGGATATGCGCGTCGGCAAGTTTGTGGTCGTCCAGGGCGAGAAGCACGAGTTCTTCTCGATGATCACCGATGTGGTGCTGGAGGCGACCAACCAGAAGGTGCTGATCGACCCGCCCCACGGCGACGCCTTCATCCACGAGGTGCTGGCCGGGACATCCACCTACGGCACGCTCCAGATGAAGCCGCAGCTGATGCTGCCAAGCGACCGCGCCGAGAATATGCTGCCGGTGAAGACCATCCCCCACCACTTCTCGCCGGTCTTCGAGGCCCAGGAGGATGACTTCGGGCGGGTGTTTGGCGAGGCCGACGCCACGCACTTTGAGGTGGGCCAGCCGCTGGATATGGACGTGCCGGTCTGCATCAACCTGGAGCGCCTGGTGGAGCGATCCAACGGCATCTTCGGCAAGAGCGGCACCGGCAAGAGCTTCCTGACCCGCCTGCTGCTCTGCGGCACTATCCACGCCGGGGTGGCCTCCAACCTGATCTTCGACATGCACAACGAGTACGGCTGGGAGTCGCGCTCTGAGGGCGGCAGCTTTGTGAAGGGGCTGCGCCAGCTCTTCGGCAGCGATGTGCTGGTCTATACGCTCGACCCCGAGTCGTCGCGGCGGGGCCATTACGATGGCGATGTGGTGATCGGGCTCGACCAGATCGAGGTGGAGGACGTGACGCCGCTGGAGCAGGAGCTGAACCTGAGCAGCACGGCCACCGAGTCCTCGTACCTGCTGTACGACAAGTTCAAGAAGCGCTGGATGCGCGAGCTGCTGGACATGGACAGCGCGGCGGTGCAGGAGTTCGCCGAGAGCACCGGCGCGCACGCCGGGGCGATCGGCGCGCTGAAGCGCAAGCTCAGCCAGATCACGCGGCTGAACTTCATCCGCGACCAGGCCGACTTCTCGACGATAGATCGCCTGATCGAGGCGTTGGCCGCCGGGCGTCACGTGGTGCTAGAGTTCGGCCAGCACAGCAATAGCCTCGTCTACATGCTGGTCGCCAACATCATCACCCGGCGGATCTACCGGCGCTGGGTGGATCAGACAGAGAAGTTCATCCACTCGAAGAATAACGCCGACAAGCCGCACCCGCTGATGATCACCATTGAGGAGGCCCACAAGTTCCTCAACCCGGCCACGGCCAAGCAGACGATCTTCGGCACGATCGCCCGCGAGCTGCGCAAGTATAGCGTGACGCTGCTGGTTGTCGACCAGCGGCCGTCCTCGATCGACAACGAGGTGATGAGCCAGCTGGGCACGCGGATCACGGCCCTGCTGAACGACGACAAGGACATCGACGCGGTGTTCACCGGGGTGAGCGGGGGCAGCGGGCTGAAGGCGGTGCTGGCGACCCTGGACAGTAAGCAGCAGGCGCTGGTGCTCGGCCACGCGGTGCCGATGCCGGTGGTGATCCGCACCCGCCCCTACGACGAGGCGCTCTACGCGGCGGTGGAGCGGCGCGGCCCGCGTATCGTGTCGATGCCCGCCCGATCCGCCCAGGAAGAGGTGGATGAATTATTCCCCGATTGACCCGTAGGGGCGCGTCGCGACGCGCCCCTACAGATCCGCCGCCGCCGCCGCGTCCAACATCCAGACCACATGGCCCTCGGCGGGGCGGACGATCTGGGCCGGGGTTTGATGCGGGTCGTAGGGGCCGCGCAGGGCGGCGCGCACCTTCGCCGCCTTGTCGGCGCCCGCCACCAAGAAGATCGCCGTCGCGGCGCGGTTGAGCGCGGCCGGGGTCAGGCTGATCCGCGTGGGCGGGGGCTTGGGCGATCCCTCCACAGCGACGACGAGCTGGTCGGCCGGCGCGTCAAGCTGCGGGAAGCCAGGGAAGAGCGAGGCGGTGTGGCCGTCTGGCCCCATGCCCAGCACGGCGATGTCGATCTGGCCGCCGTGCGCAGCCAGCAGCGCCTGGAGCTGGCGATCATATACCGAGGCGGCCAGATCAGGCGTGTCATAGAAGGTCGGCACCGGGTAGACCTGGTCGGATGGGATGGGCGTGTGGTCGAGCAGGGTCTGCCGAACCATCAGGTAGTTGCTGTCGGGGCTATCGAATGGCACGTAGCGCTCGTCGGCCCAGATCAGGCTCAGGTGCTCCCAGGGCACCCGGTCACGCAGCGGCGGCACGACGAGCATCTGGTGGACGCGGGGCGGCAGCGACCCGCCGGAGAGGGCGATCAGGCAGTCGCCGCGCAGGCCGACGGTATGCTCGGCCAGATCGGCGATGCGCCCTGCGGCGGCCTCGGCCAGAGTCTCGACCGTGGGGAAGATCAGAACCTCGGGCTCGTACATAACTGCGCTCCTCCCTCATTGTTTTGCGGAAATATGCCAGCTTCGCTGGCATATTTCCGCAAAACAATACCAGTTTTAGGGCGGCAGACCTAAACTTGATCCGCATGAGGCACCGCCTGGGGCGGTTGCAGCTCGCCGATCAGGCGGATCGCCTCGGCGCGAGCCTCCTCGTGGGGCTCGGCGCGCATATAGCAGCGGCAGGCGCTCCAGTAGCTCGCCAACAGCCGCAGGGCCGGCAGGCGGCGCTGCTCCCCCTCGCTGAGCAGCCCAACCGACTGGTAGCCCTCCAGTAGACCCTCGCGCCAGGCCGCAGGGTGGGCCGCGCTCAGGCCGCATGCCAGGTCGTAGAGCCCGTCGCCGCCCACATAGAACCCCGGATCGATCAGCGCCTCCATGTGGACATTCTCGCCGGTGGTGCAGCGGACGGAGTGCGGGCCGAAGCTGCCGTGCATCAGGGTCGGCTGCTGACAGTCGAGCAGCGGATCGTTGAGCAGGGCGTCCACGGCGGCGCGCTCGGCCTCGCCGAAGACCAGGGCATCGGCGGGGGATGCGGCCATCCGGCGACCGATCTGGCGCAGCACCGTGCGCCAGCTCTGCTGCGGCCAGCGCCCTACAGGCGTGGGCCGCCCCGCGCCGCCCGCCGTGATCCGGTGCATCCGGCGCAGCACCCGCCCGGCCTGCCGCCCCGCGCCGCGCAGCAGCGGCTCGTCCAGCAGCTGGTCGGCCGTACACCCCGGCACATAGGACTCCAGGGTGAAGGCGAAGGGCACCAGCCCGCGCGAGAGGTCGCGCTGGATGATCTTCGGGGACGGCAGGTTATGGCCGGACAGCGCCCGCATCACATAGACATAGCCCGCAAGGTCATCCTCGGGGGAGACACGCAGGATCAGGTGCGAGCTAGGCAGGCTGATCCGCACCAGGATGTGATCAGCCGTCTGCCCGTGCAGGCGCACCTCCAGGGGCCGCAGGTTGAGCGAGCGCACCACAATCGTGGTGTAGTCGCCCAGGCGGCCCAGCGAGCGACGCCATGCCTCGCTCAGCCCCGCATCCGACGAGGGCGAGATATAGTGATTAAGGTGAGAGTATGGCATACCTGATTGTGGAGCCCGGCCCCACCCTTGTTTTTATTGTGGCGGGCGGCTTCGCCGCCCGCCACAATAAAAGAGATTCTTGGGGTGGCTTCGCCACCCCAAGGCCCCACCGGGGCTACGGCGCAGCCTGCACCTGCGGCAGCACAAAGCGCAGGGCGCGGGCGCTGGATCGATCCACCACCCACAGGCTGCCGTCAGGTGCCACCGCCATACCACTCGGGTTGTTTAGCGAGGCCAGGTCGTCCCCCGCGCCGCCCCAGCGCAGCAGCACGTCGCCGCGCAGGTTGGCCGCGAGCACCTGCTGGCGGCTCGGCACGCTCACATATACCGTCCCGTCGGGGCTGGCCGCAATGCTGGGGTCGTCGTAGGTGTTGGCCTTCCAGCCGCTCACCTGCCAGGTGATGATCGGGATGGGGCCGACATGGCCGCTGCCGTCGGGGGCGAAGACCTGCACCCGCCCGTTCCAGGTATCGGCCACATAGACGTTGCCCTGAGCATCCACAGCCACGCCGGTGGGCTCGTTGAAGGAGCCAAGCTCGGAGCCAGCGTAGCCCCACTGGTAGCGGTAGGTGCCCTGGTCGTCGGTGACGACGATACGCTTGTTGCCAGTGTCAGCGATGTAGACATTGCCCGCCGAGTCCACCGCCACGCCGCGCGGGCCGAAGAAGCCGAGCGGGTTGGCCTCATTCTTCGCCTTGTCCCCGTCGGTGATCGTGGCCTTGCGCCCGTCGCCGAGATCCTGATCGCCGCCGCCCCAGCTGGTGATCGGCTTCCCATCGGGGCCATACTTCACAATCCGAGCATTCCAGGTATCGGCCACATACAGGTTGCCCTGGCCATCTACAGCCATGCCGCGCGGCTCGTAGAGCTTGCCAAGCTCGCCGCCGAGCCCGCCGAAGCTGCGGGTCAGCTCGCCACTCGCATTGAAGACATGGATCTGGTGGGTGCCCGTATCGGAGACGTACAGGTTGCCCTGGCCATCCACGGCGGCGCCGGTGGGGCCGCTGCTCCCGGCAGGCATGGTCGCCAATGTCTGGGCCACCAGGCGCAGGTCTGCCGTACCGCCCGATGCCGACGCCTCGCCCACGCCGCCGGCCAGATCCTTACGCAGCCAGACCTCCATCTCGCGGGCGCCGGGAGTCATCACCTGGGGCAGATCGCGGTAGATCAGGAACTTGTAGAGCGTGTCCCAGTTCTCGCGCTGGAAGGGCCAGATGATCGGTGCCAGCGGGCCGTACACCTCCGCGCTGATGTCGCGCCCGCAGCCACCGCGCCCACCGTCCTCGGTTGGCGCAGCCGTCAGGATAGCCTCAGATGTCCAGCTGCTGTAGTAGAAGCGCTTGTAGCCGGGATCGTTCGGCGAGCACTTCTGGCCCTCGGGGAACCACCAGTTGAAGACGCCGGTCTCGCCGTAGGGCTGGACATAGCCCTGCTCCAGCGCCTGGCGCACCTCGCTGGTGACGTGGGGCTTGTAGAGCAGCACCACAGGTGCCAGGGCGGTGCTGCCATCAGGCATCGTGACATCGAAGGTGCTGGGGCCGGGGCTCTTCTGGAAGGTATCCTTCTTTGTCCAGACGAGGTGCTGAAAGTCGCGCAGGTACCACTGGAGCGGCCAGGCCAGCGACCCGTCGCCATTCTCATCGCCGCTGTCGACAAAGACCGGCATGCTCAGGCCGCCCGTGGCATCCTGCGCCGTGCGGCTGTTACGGGTCAGGTTCACCGCCAGCTCGCGGATGTCGGCCACGTAGCGCGGCACGTCGGGGGCGGTCTGCGTGTAGACCAGCAGCTCGACAGGGGTGTCTGGGTGCTCGTAGACTGCCATCCAGGTGGCGCGCAAGGTATATGCGCCGATGAGGCCGGCCACGGTGAGCCCACAGAGCGCCAGCACCGCCCGCCCGCCTGCCCGCCCTGCCAGAGTGAGCAGGCCATAGATCAAGGAGCCAGCGATGATCAGCGGCACGAGGCCCTGGAGCAGGTTGCTCTGGGCACCCTGGCCTGTGGCCGGCAGGCCGAGCCGCCAAAGGGCAACGCCGATGGCCACAAGCATCAGCAGCGTGCCGAGCGGAGCCAGGATAAGGGCTGAGGGCTGAGGGCTGAGGGCTGAGGGTTGCGCATCGACCGCTTGCCCCAATCGCTGATCTGCCATCTGCAATAGTTTGCCCAGCGCCCAGGCCGCCAGCAGGTTGCCCGGCAGGGCCATATGCACCAGCAGCCAGGGCATCTTCTCGCCGGCCCACGAGAAGAAGATCACCGCGCAGAAGAACCAGAAGGCTAGCAGCAGCGGGGCGAGCGGCCAGGGGGTCGGGAGTCGGGAGTCGGGAGTCGGGAGTCGGGAGTCGGGAGTCAGGAGACGGGAGTCAGGAGACGGTGTCTTGATCACCGACTCCTGACTCCCGTCTCCCGACTCCTCTTCTGCCAGGTCTTCGTCGGCCGCCGTCCGTCGTCCGTCGTTCGTCGTCCGTCGCTGTACGATCAGCCGCCGCACCACCGACGCGATCATCGCCACCACCGCGCCGATCCCGCTCAGCACGGCGAGCGGCTCGTAGAGCGGCAGCTGCATCAGGTAGTAGAACCATGGCTGGTCGCCACGAGCGTACTCCTGCTGGCTGCCGAGCCAGTAGGCCAGCCCGGCGTAGAGGCCGTCGATCGCGCCGCGCGGGTAGGCGAAGAAGGTGGTGTACTCTACCAGGTAGATCCCCGCCAGGATGCCGAGGGCGACCCAGATGCTATGGCGATCCTCGCGCCAGGTCGTCAGCAGGCGCTCGGTCAGGATGGGCCTCTGGTCCCAGAGGCCCTGGCAGAGCCAGGCCATGGCCAGGGCCGAGGCCACCAGGAATGCCTTCTCGCCCAGGTAGAGCCCCTTGCCGATCGGCAGCGGCGGGTTCAGCACCATCAGCGTCAGGCAGAGGGCGAACACCCCGATCAGGCCCCAGTGCAGGTAGCGCGCGAAGCGGCTCTCGGCCAGCAGGCGCATGCCCAGAAACACGCCGAAGATGAAGAAGAGGATGTAGTAGAGTTCGTGGGTGCCCATGGCCAGGGCAACGGCAGCGGCGGTCAGGTAGAGCCAGCGTGAGCGCCCGCTGTCGAGCCAGCGCAGCGCCCCGATGAACATCCAGATCTCCCAGAGCACCATCAGGCCATCGTGGCGGGCGAAGCGGGTGAAGTAGAGCAGCGAGGGCGAGAAGGCCAGCAGGGCGGCGGCGATCAGCGCGCCGCGCCGCCCCAGGTAGGGCCGTAGCCACCATGTCGAGGCGACCATGCCGATCCCAGCCACGGCCATCGGCAGGCGGGCCTGAGCGTCGCCGTCACCGAAGAGGAAGTACGAGGCCAGGGTAAGCATGTACAGCATCGGCCCGTGGTACACCGGGTCATAGCAGTAGGTGGGCGCGGTGACGCCGCCCCAGCAGTTGAAGCTGCCGGCCCCGGTGTAGAATCTCCAGCTCGACCATGCGTGGATGCTCTCATCGTGGTGCATGGCCATCTGGCCGAGCCCCCACAGGTGGGCGAGTACGCTCAGGGCGACGATGGCCAGGTAGGCCGCAATCTCCCAGTTGACCTGCGAGAGGCTGACGGCGCGCTCGAAGGGCGATGCTGCGGCCCGGCGCGGAAGGGTGTCTACTGCCATAGGTGTTGTGTCTAGCATGGCGTTGTAGGGGCGCAGCGTGCTGCGCCCCTACAACGCCCTACGGTGTATTCCCATCAAGCTCGCCGCCCAGGCCAACGCTGATCTGGCTGGCGATCTCGGGGCGGACGGCCACAACAAAGTCGGACGAGCCAAGCGGGTAGCCGGTCTCACGGAACATCAAGAACTTCCAGACCCGCGCCTCAACGTTGGGGTCGAGGGGCGCGCGCATCAGCTGGCCGAGCAGGGAGATATTCTCCAGCGGAGCGCTCTGCCAGCCAGACGAGAGGCGATAGATCTGATCCTCGGGGAACCACCAGCGCAGCGGGTAGCGCTGGATAACGAAGCCGTCGAGCAGCTGGCGGTTCTGCGGGTAGCGGGCCATGTTCTCGTCGAGCATCAGCACAGCCATCACGCTATCGTCGGGCGGGCCTGCCAGCTGCTCGGGGGTGCGCTGGGCCTTGCTGAAGTCGCGCAGGTACCAGAGCCACACCGTCTCGTTATCGTACATCACCGGCATCGACAGGTCGTGGCCCCGCCGACGCGACGCCTCCTCCAGCCGACGGACAACATGCATAACGTCGGGGGATGTCTGCGTGTAGACCAGCATCTCCACCGGAGTGTCGCCGTTCTGGTAGGCCAGGCGGTAGGCGCTGCGAGCGGTGTAGAGCGCCCCGACGGCGACGACGCAGACCGCCAGGGCCGCCAGCGCCCAACGGGCACCCCAGCGCAGCCCAGAGCCCACCGTCAGCAAGGTCAGCAGCATCACGCAGAAGAGCGGCGCGACCCATGGCTGGAGCAGGGCGTTGTCGCCAAAGCCGACAATGGCTGTCATCAGCACATAGCACAGGCTCATAATCACGGCGAAGAGGGCCGAAAAAAGGCTGAAGGCTGAAGGCTGAAGGCTGAAGGCTGAAGGCTGAGAGGTAGGATCGTCTGTCTCAGGATCAATCGGCGCGGCGCCCTGGATGCTGCGCTGAACGGCCCAGGCGGCCAGCAGCACCAGCGGCAGGGCGACGTGGGTGGTCAGCCAGGGCATCTTCTCGCCAGCCCACGAGTAGATCGCAAGGGCGCCCACGGCCCACCAGGCGATGAGAAGAATGCTAAATGTTGAATGTTGAATGTTGAATGCTGGGCTGCGCCAGCGACGGATGAGATCCCATAGAATCATGCCGAAGCCGATCAGCCCAAAGAGCAGCAGAAGCGGCTCGTAGATCACCAGCTGGACGAGGTAGTAGTAGGGCGGCTGACCGCCGCGCTCGACGTTGTGCTGGGCCAGCCAGTAGAGCAGCGAGCCGCTGGTGCCGGTGATCAGGCCGAGCAGGTTGGTGAAGAAGGCGGTGAAGAAGATCGCATAGACCGCGCCGAAGATCGCCAGGGCCACCAGCCAGCGGCGGCCCTCGCCCAGGCTGGCGAAGACGGCAGCTACCGGGTCGCCGCGCTCGCGGGAGGCATGCCAGGGGCCGTCGCCAGCGCGGCCCCGGCCCCAGATCGCCCACCAGAGAGCGCCGAGAGCGGCCAGGCTCAGGCCGATCGCCAGAAGCACAGCAGGGTGGCCGAGAAACTTCCAAAGATCCTGCATATAGAGCAGCAGGTTGGCCAGCAGGCTGCGCCCGCCATCATTATCGGCGCGGTTGCGGATGCGCAGCGCGTAAGCGTTATCGTCTGTCTCAAGCGGCCCCCAGCCGAAGAGCGGGCCAGGCGTGAACTGCATCACGCTGGTCTCCGGATCGCGGGTAGCGTTGTGCGCGCCATCGACCTGGGCCTTGCCGGGGAGCACAAAGATCAGGGCGGCCACGACAATCGCCAGGATACCCAGCACCGCCACGCCGGGCCGGTAGACCCGCCAGAGAAAGAGCAGAGCCAGAGGCGCGGCCATGATCAGCAAGAAGAGGTAGCTCGTCTCCTGGTTCACGTACATCAGGCCGTAGGCCAGGGCACCAGCGTAGAGCCAGAATGGGCGGCGGGTGCTGGCGTAGCGCACAATCGCCGCGAAGACCAGCATCTCGCAGAGCACCGAGTAAATATCGTGGCGGATGAAACGCCCGTAGTAGAGGAACACCGGCGAGATCAGCAGGTAGACGGCGGCCAGGAAGGCGGCCAGCCGACCGATCTCGCGCCGGATCAGGTAGGGCGTCAGGGTTAGCGCGGTACCGGCCAGGGCCGCGCCAAGCCGCGCGGTAAAGTCGTTATCGCCGAAGAGCCAGTAGCACAGCGCGCCGATGTGGTAGAGCAGCGGCCCGTGCAGCAGCGGGTCGTGCATATAGCCGCGCCCGACGTAGAGGAACCAGGAGTAGGCGGCGTGAAGCGACTCATCGTGGTGCAGGGCGCGGTCGCCCAGACCCCAGAGGTGGGCCAGCAGCGCCAGCAACCCCAGCCCGAGGTAGGCCAACTGCTCGACGCTGATCGACCATGTCTGCGCAGAAGGTGCGCTCTGTGCGGCGGCGTCGCCTGGGCTCTCCGCCGCATCGGTGGCAGGCGGACGCGGGAGATCGAGGGTTGACATCGCACCTCAGCGCAGGGAACAGGGTAGAGCGGACAGGGTACAGTTTCCCAGGCATTGTACACGAACGAGAATAAGGGGGCAAGATAACACATGCGGCGCAACATTGTTGTTGTTGCGCCGCATGTGTCACCTTGCCCTAGTGCAATTTGAAGCAGCCTTTTTGGTGAAGGCTCGCGTATTGATCGCATTGCAGCGAGCTGCGTACAATCTGCAATTGCCTTAGGTGGCACCAGCTACACCGGCTCCAGGATCAGCACCTCGGCGGTGTCGCGCTCGACGGCGGCGCGCGTCCAGAGCATGGGACAGTAGCCGCCGCCGCGCCAGGCATCGGCCATGTCGCTGTAGTGCTTGCTGGCCGGGTGGCCACTCTGGCCAGCGGGCAGGATCACCCGCGAGGCGTCCCAGCCACCCACGTCGATGATCTGGCGGTAGGATGGCGCGTTAAACACCGGCCCGGCGGGGCTGTTGCGCGGGGTGTATGCCTGGTTCACCGTGTCAATATCGCCGCCGGCCGGCCATGGGCCACGGTTGAAGAGCCGAGACAGGGCGGCCACGCCGCCGAGCGGGTGGCGCAAGGTCAGCCGATGAACTTGGCCGTAGCTCCAGCGCGCCGGGTCGCCGCCCCCCAGCCTGCGCAGCTCGGCCACAGCGCGGGCCAGCGCGGTGAGCAGCAGATCGTCCCAGGTGCGCCCCGGGCCGAGCCAGGGGTCGGGGCGACCAGGCGCGGGCGCGGCGGCGATCCGCTCCAACAGGCCGGGCAGCGCCCGCTCAAGGTAGTTGTTGGCCGGGATGCTGGCGAAGGCGCCCAGCCCCGCCGCCGATTCGATCAGGCCGCCCAGCTCGGCGTAGGCGATGCGCAGCAGGTGGTGGCGCAGCGAGTCGTAGATCGCACCCGCCGCGCTGTCGGGGCCAAGCTCGCCATCCCAGGCCGCCAGGATGTCGCGGGCCTTCCGCTCAGTCGGCTCATCCACCGGCAGGTCAGCCACCAGGCGAGCCAGGACAAGCCCAGGCAGCGAGCGCACATCATAGTGAATGCGGGCAAAGCTGCGCGGGTCGTGGCGCTCCTCGGCCACAATCAGCTCGGCGATGCGCTCGGCCCGGTAGTGGTTCAGCCACTCGCCCTTGATCACATTGTGGAAGGGGTAGTCGGCACCGGCCACCCAGTTATTAGCTGTCACCGCCATGCCACCCGGCGGGTTATAGGCGACGGGCATGGCCTCGGGCGGGATGAACCCGCGCCACTCGTGCGCGCCGTCCCAGCCGGGCACCGGCAGCTGGCCGTCGCCCCCGGCGCGCACCGGCAGCCGCCCGGCCAGGGCGTAGCCGATGTTGCCGTCCACATCAGCGTAGACAAAGTTCTGCGGCGGCACGTCCCAGTCGGCCAGGGCGGCGCGGAACTCGGCCCAGCTCCCGGCGCGGTTGAGGCCCAGCACCGCGCGGGTGATCCCCGGCGCGGGGTCGAGCGCCGTCCAGCGCAGGGCCAGCGCCTCGCTGTAGGACTCTGCCACGTCCACTGGCCGCGACAGCGGGCCGGCCTCGGGGCCGGCGATCTGGTCGATCACCGGGCCGTGACGGGTGACACGCACCTCGACCACGCTGGGTGCGGCCTGGCCCTTGACGATAATCTCCTCGCGGGCGGTCTCAGCCCGCAGCCACTCGCCGCGCCACTGGTAGCGCAGCGGGTCGGCCGGGTCGAATCGCTCGATGTAGAGATCCTGGTTGTCGGTCATGCCGTTGGTGACGCCCCAGGCGACGCGGCGGTTATGGCCGATGATCACGCCGCAGGTGCCGGGGAAGGTGCCGCCGGTGGCGTGGTAGTCGCCGCCCTCCAGGTGGGCCAGGTACCAGACGCCGGGCAAGGCCAGGCCGAGGTGCGGGTCATCGGCGAGCAGAGGCCGCCCGCTGACGCTGCGCGACCCGCCCACCACCCAGGCGTTCGACCCCTGCGGGCCGCCAGGCTCGCCGGTGAAGGGGGCGGCGGCGGCCAGCATACGCAGGGCCGCCTCGCCGATGGCCGGGTCGTAGGCCACGCCGGGCGGCACGGCCATCGGCGCATCGTCGGGGTAGCGCGGGGCGATGGAGGCGGCCCGCTCGGCCCCCAGGGCGGCCACGATCCGCGCGTTCAGCAGCTCGCTCGTCCAGTTCGCCGAGAGGCTGAGCGACATCATCTTCGGCCAGATGAGGATATCGGCCAGCTCCCAGGGCTGCGGCGTAAGGCCGAGGATGCCGAACTCAAGCGGCAGGCGGCGGCTGTTCGCCGCCACAAAGGCATTCACCCCGCGCACATAGGCCGTGAGGATGCCGCGCGTGTGCTCATCGAGCAGATCGACCTCGCGGCGGGCAACCCGCGAGAAGCCGAGGGTGCGGATGAAGGTGTCGGAGCTAAGGGCGACCGGGCCGAAGACCTCGGCCAGCCGGCCGTGGCCGGAGCGCCGGTTCAGCTCCATCTGCCAGAGCCGATCCTGAGCGTGGACGTAGCCGAGGGCGGCGAACAGATCGGCGTTGCTCTCGGCATAAATATGCGGGACGCCCCAGCGGTCGCGGCGCACCTCGGCGCGGGCGGCCAGGCCAGAGAGGGCGAGCTTCCCGCTGGTGCGGGGCAGGGGTCGGCGCACAGCGGCGGCCAGGCCGACGCCAGTCAGCCCGGCCACCACCCCGGCAGCAATACCGACCGTGCGCCCGAGCCGGGTGAGGTTGATCATGAGATTCCTCTGCTACACAGGCGCGCCAGGCGGCACGCGGATGATCTATTGTGTTCCTCTGCGAGCGCAATGTCAAACTAAAAGAGTACAGCGCAATTGTTGACAGGCGTGGTATACTTAGTAGGTTCGCCAACATCATCTGCTGTGAGATCTCGGACACTATCCCCCATCTTATCCCACGGCCACACTTCGTCGCTCGAAGCTGTATGTTGTTGTATCCGCCGGAGCGAGCGCGCCAGGCGTCTGCCTAGCCACCGGCCATTCGAGTTTCGATGTATGTGTTCCGTGGGTTGCGGCGTGGCCGCTTCCCCCAAGTGCCGCGCAGAAGCGCGTGAGGAGTGTTAGAGATGCAGGTCAAGCTTTTTGTTGGTAACCTTCCCTGGAGCGTCGGCGACGCCGAGCTCACCCAGATCTTCGCCAACCACGGCGATGTGCAGAGCGCGCGCGTGATCAGCGACCGTGACACCGGTCGCTCGCGCGGGTTCGGCTTCGTCGAGATGGAGACCCAGGATATCACCGCCCTGATCCAGGCCACCGATGGCCACGAGGTGGACGGTCGGAACCTGCGGGTCAACCAGGCTGAGGATAAGGAGCCCGGGCGGCGCGGCTCGAGCTCGGGCGGCCGTGGCGGGTTTGGCGGGCACCGCGACCGCTACTGATATCGTCGGCGCTGGTGTGTTGCGCTTGCGCAGTGCGGAGGTGGGGGCTCGCCCCCGCCTCCGCATTTTTTCTCGTATCGCCGCGCCCCACCGAAAGGCATCCCGATGACCACCCTTGATCTGAGCATCCCCGGCGAGCTGCGGCTCACCCTACGCGGGGCGGCGGAGGACACCATCCTCACAACGCTGCGCCGCTGGCCGCACTGGCTGCGCGCCGATGTCGAGCACGACCCGGTGAACGCCGCGCAGTGCCTGTCCGTCACGCTGATCACAGATCGCGACCAGGAGGCGACCCTGCGCGAGATCCTGCGGCGCAGCTTTGGGATGACCTTCCCACCTGAAGGTGGCGACTTTACCATGCCGCCGGCACCGCCGCCGAAGCCGCAGCGGCGGGGGCTCAGCGTGCGCCGCAGGCCCTAGTGCGATTGCAGATTGGGCGCAGCGCACCACGTAGACACAATCCGTTATCTGGCGCACTCCCCAAAGGATGCCTGACTCTGCCCGAGGGGCGGCTACACCGCAGCGACGTGGGCGGCGATCTGCTCAAGGGCGACGCGGGCTGGCCCGGCGGGCACACCCACGAGGGCTGCGCGGGCTGCATCAGCGTGCCGAGATCTCTCCGCACGGGCCGGGGCGACACCGTAACGGCGCACCTCTTCCACTGCCCAATCTAAATCAGCTCCGCCCGACTCGAGGGCCAACTCCAGGCGTGCGCCGTCGCCAGCGTCTGCCGCAAAGATCAGTGGCAGGCTGGCAAGGCCAAGCCGCAGGCTCGTGCCATTCGCCGGGCCGAGGGCAAAGTCACGCAGCTCCTCACCAATACGCAGGGCCAGACCAAGCCGGTGGCCGAACTCCCCAAGGGACTCGATCTGATCGGCGGGCAGCCCCCCGCAAGCCGCGCCGGCCCGACACGCCGCCGCGAAGAGCGCGGTCGCCGCGCCGCCAGTGTGGGCGAGATATTGCTCACGGGCACGCTCGAAGGGGCGCAGGGACGGCACCGGGGTAAGCTCGCTCTCACAGATCCGCATCACCGCCTGCGAGAAGTAGCTGATAACCCGTGGGTCGGGGCTGAGCGCCATCTCGCCGGCGGCCAGAGCAAACAGGTAGTCGCCCACCATCAGCGAGAGCCCGTGGTTCCAGTCGCCCTGACGGGCATGACCGCGACGGCGCTCCGCCTCATCGACCAGATCATTGTGGGTGCGCGTAGCGGCGTGAATAAGCTCAATGGCGGCGGCGGCGTGGATGACCTGCTCAAGCCGGTATGTGCCAACCTGAGCTGACAGCAGCACCAGGGCGGCCCGCAGGCGATCCTCGCCGGGGCGCAGCAGGTGCGGGTCGGCCGCGCGGATCACCGCACCGCGCGAGAGAGTGCGCTCGCGCACGATCAGATCGACCTGCTGAAGGTCGACGGCAAGCGCAGGAGGGAGAGGCGGCTGTATCATTGCTCGTGGGCGGGCGGCCGAGTTCCGGGCACCCCGCGATGAGTTTCTATCGGTGCGGTACGATACCCTATCCGCTGTGGGGTGTCAACTTTTCAGCGTTTGCTGGGCGCGGCCCCGATTCGCTGGCGCTGGGCCGCAGGCCCTTCACGCGGATCTTTGGGGCTACGACACCAACGTAGCGCTATACGAGGTTCTAATGCAGAAACGAATCATTCAGCCAGGCCAGGCCGCCGGGCCTGTTGACGCCGACGGGTGGCTTGACCTGGAGCCAATCGCGCAGGTTGAGATCACCTCGGAGGACCCCGAGCACCCGATCGAGGCAGCTCTCGGCGCTGCGCCAGAGTCCGGCTGGCGCGCATCCACCCCCGGCCCCCAGATCATCCGCCTGATCTTCACGCAGCCCCAGCAGATCCGGCGCATCCGCCTGATCTTTGAGGAGATGTCTGCCCCGCGCACCCAGGAGTTTGCCCTGCGCTGGTCGCCCGATAACGGACGATCATACCAGGACGTTGTGCGCCAGCAGTATACCTTCAGCCCCTCCGGTGCCACCCGCGAGGTTGAGGACTACCGGGTGGAGCTTTCTGGCGTGACGCTGCTGGCTCTGCTGATCACCCCGGACATCGGCGGGGGGGCGGCCCGCGCATCGCTGCTGTCGCTTCGTCTGGCCTGAAGGGGATGGCAGATCTCTGCAATCTCATAGAGGTGACGGATCTCTCACCTAGATCTCACCTGGATGTGCAACTATATGTAAGGTCGCGCACGTACAATGTGTGTGACGACAGGGACGATGAATGACCAGCCATCACACAGGGGTACAAGGATGCAGAGTATAGCCAGCAGCACCATCCGCCCGGCCCGCCTGATCCGCCGGGGCTTGGGGTTTCTCTTTCTCGGCGTCGGCATCGCCGGGGCGCTCCTCCCGATCATCCCCGGCTGGCCGGGGCTGTTCGTCGCCATCCTGCTCCTCGGACGACGCGACCCGGCGCTGCGCAGGCTGCATCTTATCGGCCGGCGCGGGCTGCGCAGGCTGCGCACCGCCCGCGCCCCCCACATGCGCCGCCTCGGCCGCTGGCTCTCCGGGCAGTATGTTGGCATGCGCCGCTCGATGACGCCGCACCTCATCCGGGCCGAGAAGATGTTCAAGTAGAGGCGAAGTAGGGGCGCATCGCGATGCGCCCCTACTTGCGCATCTTCCCAATCGCCCTGCCAAAGATCAGCCCGAGGATCAGCAGCAGAGCCGCGCCCCCCAGCACCCCCGCCAGCAGCTGCGGCCAGCCGAACAGCCCGCTCGTCACCCACCAAGCCAGCAGGGCCGGCACGCCGATCAATGCCAGCCCTACGAGCAGCAGCGGCACCGCCCCGCGTAGGAATAGGATGAATCGGCGCATAAGCCTGTCTCCAATGCAAAATGCAAAATGCAAATATATATTTGCATTTTGCATTTTGCATTTGATCCTATCGCAGCGCCTGGATCTGGGCCAGGATCGCGGCGGCCTGGGCCTGATTCTGGCTGCCGATGACCCGCTCGGCCACGGCGGTCAGCAGATCGGCCATGTCCGCGCCGGCCCCGGCACCGCCGAGCATAGCGGCGACCCGGTCGAGCGCGTCGTCGTCATCGCCAAGGGCGGCCTGGGCCGTGCCGCGCAGCTCGTCGCTCGCAGATGACCCGCCAAGCACCGCGCCCACCGGGTCGGCCCCGGCGCCGCCGAGAACGCCGCCCTGGGCGGCCTGCACGCCCGCGCGCAGCTTGCGTAGGGCGCTGTAGGCCGTGGCCATGGCGTTAAGGCGGATCTCCGGCGGGCTGTCGCTGCTTGAGCAGATCACCTCGTAGTGCAGCTCGCTCTCGCGGGCGGTCTGCCCAGTCATTGTCGTGATCGGCGTGGGTGCCGGGCGCGACTCGCCCGCCCCGTCGCCGCCGAGTACCTGCACTCCACCCGCGCTCACTAGCATTGCGCCGAGGGCAAACCCGCCAGTGGAGGTGCCGTCGAGCTGGACCTTGTACGAGCCCGCCGCCGGGCTAGGCACCACCACGATGTTCAGGTGCTTGCCGCTGTGGCCGTGGTCGCGCGCGCGGATGCGCCGCGAGCGCCGACTGGGAGCTGTATCCTCGACAAAAGCCCCCAGCACGCCGGGCTGCGCCATCGGCGGGCCGGCCGGCGTCTGCACCTGCATCCGCACCGGCGAGGCCGTCATAATCACCAGCTGCGGCTCCTGGACAGGTGCCGCGCCTAGGGACGGCGAGCTCACGCCAAGCTCACCAAACAGCTGGGTTAAAATGGCGGGATGATCCGGCAGCGCGCCGTGGCTCACGTTCACCGGCGGCAGATTCTTCGCCCGTGGGTGGTTGAGCCGGGCGTTGGCCTGTAGCACAGTGTCGTCGCCATCGCCCGCGACCTGGTCGCTGATCGGCGCGCCGTCCGGGTAGAGCGCCGGGGTCTCGGGCGATGGCGGCGGTGCGCCCACCACGATCTGGCGGATAGTGCTGAACCCCGTCCCGCTCATCGTGGTGACGGCGGACACTTTGCGCATCAGCGACTCCACATTCACGGGCAGGTTTAGGATATCGCCCCAGAGGTTGCGCTCAACCAGGGAGTCCTCGTCCTTAGGCGTCGGCACGGCCCCTTGGCTGATCAGGTAGTTATCGATCGGCAGCAGGTCGCGCACCGCCGGGATCTGGGTGCGCATGGTGCGCAGCGGATCCAGATCGGTCTGGAAGGGGTGGACGTGGCGCAGGTACCAGAGGTAGACGCCAAAGACCGTCTGCGTCGTCTGGTCGGCGCGGGTCACGCCGCTGCCCCAGCTGTAGTATGCCTGGGCCGAGCCGCGGTGGGGTGTGCCGACGGTGATCAGCCGCTCAACATCGCCAGCGTAGCTCTGGCCCTGGATGTAGCTGCGGGCCACCAGGCCGCCCATGCTGTGGCAGATCAGGATAACCTTCGGCTTGCCAGAGCGCTGCTTGGCCCGGTCGATCCAAGGTTTGAGGTAGGTGAGGGCGCTATCCTTCACCGCCTTGCGCCAGTCGTAGAAGGCCACGAACAGGTCGCTGTCACGCACATAGCCAGCCTTCTGGAAGCTCTCGACGAACTGCTTACCGTAGCCGACGAAGGGCGGGAAGTCCCAGCCACTCAGGGTGGGGCCACGCCAGTCGAGCAGCACCGGCAGGTTGAACGAGCCGGTGATCCCCGGTACGAACAGGACGGGTGTCTTGACCATTGTGCCTCCTTATGCTTAGGGGTTGGGGGTTGGAGGTTGGGGATTGGTACGGCGCATAGATCATCATACCCCTCAGTGTCAAGAAAAACGCTGAGCGCAATACCGCAAAACTCGCCCGGTGCGGCATCGCCCGGCGGCTGAAGCCGCGGGCTATGGTCTGCAAAGGCCGCCTGTGCGGCCTCGGCCAGCCCGCGCAGGCGGGTTTCGCAGACCATAGCCCGCCCGTTTACGGGCCGAGCACACAAACATGTAGCGCCAGGAGTCAGACAGTCACCCCCAACCCTCACCCCCCAACCCCCAACCCCCAACCCCTGATATAATGCCCGAATGCCCCGTAGACACACATACCTGGCCCTTCTGGCCGCCATCCTGCTCGCGGGCTGCGCTCCGGCAGATCTTTCTGCCCCCGCCGCGCCCGGCCCCCACGGGATCATCGAGCCCTTCCTGCGGGCATGGCGCGACGCCGGGGGCGACTCGGCGCTGGGCGCGCCCCTCGGCGGGCCGCGCTGGGTAGACGACTACCAGATGCAGTTCTTTCCGTCCGCCAGCGTCACCGCCGTGGACTCGGCCCGCGCCGTAGTCGAGCAGCTTGACGCTGGCTGGCAGTCCCGCTACCCCGCCGACCTGCTTAATCTGCCGGTCGCGCCTCTGCGCGCCACCATCGCCCTGGCCGACGGACACGACGCCGTGGCCCAGCCCCTCGCCCCGCTCACCGCCACCCTGCGGCTGGAGGGCTACAGCGGCCCAGTCGAGCTGCGCCTCTACGACGCCCAACTCCAGCCCGCCGGCTTGGTCGCCCTGGAGGTGGCAGACGGGCGCGGCGCGGCGGTCATCCTTCCCAGGGGACGGCTCGGCCCGCAGTGGGCGCTGGCCCTGGTGAATGGCCAGCTGGCCGGTGCGCGCAGCCAGCTCTTTACCCTCGACGCGACCACCGCCATAGAGACCGGCGACGCTGAGCTTGACGCGCTCTACCCGCGCATCCTCGGCTTCATGCAGCAAGACGTGGTCAGCTATGAGCTGAACGGGCGCACCGTGCGCGGCTACCGCTCGCCCGACAACCCGCTGCTCTGGCTGCGCGACCATGTCTATCAGGGGCGGGCCTTCCGCTACTTTGAGCCGGATATGACTAGCCTGCTAGATGCCTTCCGCGACGCCCAGCGCCCCGACGGCAGCTTCCCCGATGTGATCGACTACCCCGAGCGGTTCGTCACAGCCACCCGTAAGGAGGTCGAGTCCGACCTAGAGTTCCTGTTTGTCCAGGGCGTCTACGAGGCGTGGCAGGCCACCGGCGACGATACCTGGCTGGCGCAGAACATGGGCGCGATGCGCAGGGCGATCGGCTACATCACCAGCGACCCGCTGCGCTGGGATGCCAAGCGCGGCCTGGTGCGCCGCCCATACACGATTGACATGTGGGACTTTGCCTACGGCCCAACGACGACCAGCCCCGACGGCAAGCCCGCCCCGCGCCACTGGATCGCGCCCGACACGATCTGGGGCACCTTCCACGGCGACAATACCGGCCTGGCCCAGGCGCTGCACCTGATGGCCGACATGGAGCGCCGGGTCGGCGACCCGGCCCTGGCCGACAGCGACGACCAGCAGGCCGATGGGATCATGGAGCGGCTGAACGAGCTTAGCTGGAACGGACGCTTCTTCATCCACTTTGTGCCCGAGGACCCAAGCTTCCAGCCAGTCGGTGTGGACGCGGGCAACCAGGTCAGCCTCTCGAACGCCTACGCGCTCAACCGGGGCGTGCTAAATAAGCAGCAGGGCGAGCAGATCGTCAAGCGCTACTTCAAACGGCGCGACTTCAGCAAAGCCTTCGCCGAGTGGTACAGCATCGACCCGCCCTTCCCGGCGGGCAGCTACGGCATGGCGGGAGGCAAAGGCGAGAACCCCGGCGAGTATGTCAACGGCGGGATCATGCCCCTGGTGGGCGGCGAGCTGGCCCGCGGGGCCTTCCGCTATGGCTCGGAGGCATATGGCTTCGACATCCTGCGCCGCTACGCCAACCTGACCCAGCTCACCGGGGCCAGCTACCTCTGGTACTACCCCGATGGCCGCCCCGGCATCTCTGGCCCCGACACCATCGGCACCGACGGCTGGGGGGCGGGGGCTATGCTGGCAGCCCTCATCGAGGGTGCCGCCGGGGTGAGCGACAAAGCCCACGGATTCCGCGACCTCGTCCTCAGCCCGCGCTGGGCCGCCGACCCGGCCTTCACCCAGGTGCGCGCCGTGGCCCGCTACGCCGCCTCCGACGGGTACATGGCCTACACCTGGCGGCGCGAGGATCGCGCCATCCGGCTCAGCCTGAGCAGCAGCGCCGACAGCGCCTTCATCCGCGTGATGCTGCCCGCCGACGCGCCCCAGGACGTGCGCGTCACGCTCGACAGCGTCGAGATGCCGCTGTCGATCAGCCAGAGCGTCGAGAGCCGCTACGCGACGGTGCCCATCTCCGGCGGCAGCGCCGAGGTTGTGGTGAGCTGGTGAGGTCTGGGGCTATCGCCCGAAAGGCAGTACCCGCGTGCCCGGCCCGTAAACGGGCGGGCTAGCGTCTGCGAAGGCCGCCTGCGCGGCCTCGGCCAGCCCGCGTAGGCGGGCTTCGTAGACCATAGCCCGCGGCTTCAGCCGCCGGGCGACGCCGCACCGGGTGAGTTTTGTGGCATTGCAGATGATCACTCCAGCCCGCCGTAGGCATCGTGCTATACTTGAGCGAACAAGTGGGAAAGGAGAGCCGCGATGTCCCGCACCGGATTTACGCCAGAGATGAACGGGTTCGCCTTCGTCAACTCGTGGCAGCTCGACAAGGGCGAGAGCGACCATATGCGCCAGACGCTCACCGGCTCGGCGGGCGAGGCCAGCCACGCGGCGGTCGGCGGGCTGGGCGGGTTTCTGAGCAACAGCATCGCCCCACAGCTGGAGCAGTGGATCGAGGGTGCCTTGCCCGACTACTATGGCATGTGTGGCGGGATGGCCTTCGCCGCCGCCGACCACTACGCAGCCGGCCAGCCGCTGCCGCGCGGGCGCAGCTACGACGACATCCCGCAGGACAGCACGCCGCGCGGGCGCGCCCTGCGCGACTACCTCTGGGATCGGCAGATCCACAGCCTCCAGGCGAACGCGGCCCAGCTGCTGCACTGGATGATCATGCTCCACCTGCCCCTGCCCTTCGCCGGGCCAGACTGGCTGCTCAACCGGGTTCGCGAGGAGTGGCTGAAGCTGAAGTCCCACATCGACGGGGGCCAGCCATGGCCGCTCTGTCTGATCGGCAGCTCGATCTCGCCCTTCAATAACCACCAGGTGCTCGCCACCGGCTACGACGACCACGGCGATGGCACGGGGGTGATCTATGTCTATGACATGAACGCCCCCGGCAAAGAGCAGACGATCGCCATCGATATGCGCGGCGATCTGCTCGCCGCCGTCGAGAGCGTGCCCAACGCAGAGCGCGGCCCCCTGCGGGCCTTCTTCTGCGAGCGCTACGCGCCCGCCCCGCCGCCTACGCTCCCAGAGATGTAAGGGTTGCGCCCTTACGCTACGCTATTAGAGATGAGTTACCCCGTGACCCTGACGAGCAGCGCATATGCGACCCTGATCGCCCGCTACCTCCTCCAGACCTACCAGAGCCGCGGCATCGCGATCTACCGCGAGGTCTTCGCCGGCAAGTCAATCATCGGCAAGAATCGCCGCATCGACATCCTGGTGGTCTGCGAGGGGGCCAAACAGGCATACGCCGTCGAGTGTAAGTTCCAGGCCACCCAGGGCACCGCCGACGAGAAGATACCCTATGCCCTAGACGACATCCAGGCCATGCGCATGCCTGGCTGCCTCGTCTACGCCGGCGAGGGCTGGTCGGAGGGGGTGCTGCACATGCTGCGCGCATCGGCCTTCGCCGCCTACTGCCTGCCCGGCGAAAACCTGCGGCCCTCTGAGGCCACCCGCGAGCTCGACCACCTGCTGGCCATGAACTTTGGCTGGTGGGACGTGCTCGTGGGCGGCAAGCAGCCCTTTGTGGACGCCACCCCTAATAAGCTCTCCTGGTGATGCGATGACAGTGACGACTCGCACCTCTCCCACGGCGACGTGGGTGCCCGACACGCTCCTGCCCGGCTTTGAGTCGATGACCATGGCCTTCCCCGATGACTACGACGGCCCGGTGACGGCCACCCTGGTGCGGCGGCCCGCCCCCGCGCCCGCCGGGCGGGCCGTGCTCTACATCCACGGCTTCATCGACTACTTCTTCCAGGCCCACATGGCCGACGCCTACAACGCCCACGGCTTCAGCTTCTACGCCCTGGACCTGCGCAAGTCTGGGCGCTCGATGCTGCCCCACCAGCGCCCTTACTTCTCCCGCGACCTGCGCGAGCACTTCGCCGAGATCGACGCCGCGATCGAGATCATCCGCGCCGCCGAGGGCCACTCGCGGCTGCTGCTGAACGGCCACTCGGCCGGCGGGCTGCTGGCGGCGATCTATGCCGTCGAGGGCGCGCGGCGCGGCCAGATCGACGCGATCTTCCTGAACAGCCCCTTCTTCGGCTTCAACGTCGACCCGCTCACTCAGGCGATCAGCCCGCTGCTGGCCGCCCTCGGCAAGCCCTTGCCCAACCTCAACGTGGGCGGGCTCTCGCCGCTCTACGGCCAGAGCATCCACCGCTCCGGGCGCGGCGCGTGGGACTTCGACCTGCGCCTAAAGCCGCTCATGGGGCCACGGCCGCGCCTGGGATGGGTGCGCGCCATCTACCAGGCCCAGCGCCAGGTGCAGGCCGGCCTGCGCATCCCGCAGCCCACCCTGCTGATACATTCAGCCCGCTCGGGCGGCGGCAAGCAGTGGAACGATAGCTTCACAAACACCGACTGTGTGCTGGACGTGGCGCATATGCGGCGCTATGGCCCCGGCCTGGGCGACAAAGTGACGCTGATCAGCGTCGAGGGTGCCATGCACGACCTGGTGCTCTCGGCGGCCCCGGTGCGCACACGGGTCTTCGACCAGCTCTTCACCTGGACAGAGGGCAATCTATGATCGGCGAGCATGCCCAGCCAGCCGCTCGGCATATCTACGACCGGCCCTACGTCCTGCTGACGATCGCGGTGCTCTGCTGGGCGGGCAACTTCGTGCTGGGGCGAGCGGTGAGCGGCGCGGTGCCGCCGGTGGGCCTAGCCTTCTGGCGCTGGCTAGGCGGTGCCCTGGTGATCGCAGGATTCGCCCTGCCCCACCTGCGCCGCGACTGGCCCGTGGTACGCGCACAGATCGGCATCGTCCTGCTGCTCTCGCTACTGGGCATCGCCATCTTCAACACCCTGATCTACACCGGGCTGCATTTCACCACCGCGATCAACGCCCTGCTGATGCAGTCGGCCCAGCCGGTGGTGATCATCATCTTCTCGTTCCTGCTCTTCCGCGACACGGTGAAGCCCCGCCAGATGGTGGCAGTGGCGATCTCGCTCTGCGGCGTGGTGACGATCATCGCCCGGGGCGACATGGCGGTGCTGCGGGCGCTCTCGCTGAACGTGGGCGACATGATCGTGCTGGCGGCGGTGTTTTCCTACGCGGCATACACCACCCTGCTGCGCCGCCGACCGCGCATCCACCCGCTGAGCTTCCTCTTCGTCACCTTCAGCATCGGCGCGGCCATGCTGCTGCCGCTCTACCTCTGGGAGGGGCTCTCGGGCCAGCCGATGCAGCTGAATATGGTGACGCTGGGCGCGGTGGGCTACGTGGTACTCTTCCCGGCCATCCTGGCCTACCTCTGCTACAACCGGGGCGTGGAGCTACTCGGGGCCAACCGGGCCGGCCACTTCTTCCACCTCCAGCCAGTCTTCGGCACCGCCCTGGCCATGGCCTTCCTCGGCGAGCAGTTCCAGCTCTTCCACGCCGTCGGCATCGCGCTCATCCTGGGCGGGATCGCCCTGGCGACAATTGCTAGGAGTCAGTGATCAGGAGTCAGGAGTCGGTGCGGGCGCCCGTCGAAAGCTACGTCTCGCTGGCGCGCTTGGGCGTCCCCGACTCCCGACTCCTGAGGCCCGAACCCTGCAGCAAGGCCAGCACCTCATCCCGGCGCGGCAGCGATGACTGGGCGCCGGGTCGGGTGGCGGCCAGGGCACCGGCGGCGCAGCCCCAGCGCAGCGCCTCTTCTGGCGACAGCCCCTCCGAGAGGGCCACAGCAAACCCGCCGACAAAGGCGTCCCCGGCGGCCGTCGAGTCCACGGCGCTCACCCGGAAGGCCGGATGGTAGAGAGAGCCCGCGACGCCGAACATGACGGCCCCAAACTCACCGAGGGTGATGATCACATTCGGCACACCAGTTACGACCGACAGGGCGCGGGCCAGGATCTTCGGCGGGGCGCCGCTCGGCTCTTCGAGGAAGGCGACCGCCTCGCTCTCATTGGGCACCAGGTAGTCCACGTTCGTTAGCAGGTCAGCAGAGAGGCGGGAGGTGGCGGCGGGTGCCGGGTTCAGGATAACGATAGCACCGGCGGCGCGGGCGATGGCGGCGGCGCGGGTCACAACGGGGAGAGGCACCTCTAGCTGGAGCAGCAGGACGCGGGCGGATGCGATCAGCGCTGCAGCATCCTCCACATCCTCAGACGTCAGCGCCGCATTAGCGCCAGCGGCGATCACAATCGTATTCTGTCCGCCGTCCTCCACGGTGATCAGGGCCACCCCGGTAGAGAGGCCGGGCGTATCGACCACATGGTCGATATTGACCCCATCGACCTCGGCGGCGATCCGCAGCATCTGGCCAAAGCCGTCCACTCCCACCCGCCCGACCATCGCCGTGGGCGCGCCGAGGCGAGATGCGGCCACGGCCTGGTTCGCCCCCTTGCCGCCGGGGTAGGTGGCGAACGGCCCGCCGCTCAGCGTCTCCCCCGGCATGGGCAGCCTCGGCGAGCGGACGACTAGATCCATGTTTAGCGAGCCGACTACGACGATCATATACATCTCATGAGGCATGAGACGTAAGGTGCATCTGGACACCTCACGCCTCACGCCTCGCTAGATCAGGCCGAAGGCCATATACGACCCAACCACGCAGGCGCAGGCGAGGGCGAGGCCGGCCACCACCTGCATCGGCGTATGGTTACGGGTTCGCACCCGCGCCCAACCCAAGCTAAGAGCGCCAAGCCAGAAGAGCAGGCCGAGCGGCTCGGAGTAGAGCGCGGCGACGGTGGCGCAGGAGCCGATCCCAGCCGAGTGAATGCTGATCTTCCAGAACAGGTTGATGAACCAGGAGAGGCCGTTGAGCAGGGCCGCGCTGGTGAGCAGGGCTACAAACGGCTGCGGCGCGCCCATCAGGGTCAGCACGCCCACCCCGATCAGCACCGTGGCCATGCCGAACAGGTAGAGCTCGTTGCGCTGCGAGCGCACCGAGACATCGTCGTCGGTGTAGGCGCCCTGGCGCAGCCGAATGGTGAAGAAGATCGTCGGCGGGAGCACCTGGATCAGCGTGCAGAGCGCGGCCCACCCCATGCCGCGCAACACCGGCTCGACGCCCATGACGCCGACAATGAAAATGCTAGTAACGCTCAGGATTACGGGGTGGAAGATCTGCGAGATCGTGCGGGCGACGGCGTAGCCCCGGCCGGGGACGGCACCGCGCCGCAGCGCCTCGGCGGTCAGGTCATTCTGCTGTGTCATATCGTGTCCGTCATTAGCGCGGGCCGGCCAGCGCGCGGTAGGTGTCGATCAGGCCATCGGCGGCGGTCTCCCAGCTGAAGCGCCGGGCCTGGATGGGGCCGGCGGCGCGCAGCCGACCGGCGTCGTCGAGGGCGCGCAAGATACCGTCCGCGATCACATCTGGGTTGAGCGGGTCCACCAGCACGGCCGCGTCGCCGACCACCTCCGGCAGGCTCGACAGATTGGCCGTCACCACCGGGGTGCCGCAGGCCATCGCCTCCAGGGCCGGCAGGCCAAAGCCCTCGTAGAGCGAGGGGTAGACAAATGCCCTGGCCAGATTATACACCCCCGGCAGATGGGAATCGTCGATAAAATCGAGGAAGTACACGCGCTCTGCCAGGCCCAGGCGATCCACGGCGGCGAAGATCTCCTCGTAGAGCCAGCCGCGCCGCCCGGCGATCACCAGGCTCAGGCCGGGGTGCGCGCCCATGTCGCTTAGGCGACCGAATGCCTCAATCAGGCGCACCAGGTTCTTGCGCGGCTCCAGGGTGCCCACGAAGAGCAGGAAGGACTCGGGCAGGCCGAGCTGCGCGCGCAGCGGCTCGCACGCGGCGGCGGGCAGCGGGCGGAAGCGCGGGCTGACGCCGGGGTAGAGCACGCGCACGCGGCCCACATCCACTCCCAGCAGCCGGCCCAGGTCGGCGCGGGTGGCCTGCGAGTCGGCCAGCACCATATCGGCCCGGCGCAGCGAGCGCGGCACAGCGGCCATCAGGTAGCGGCGCAGGCCGGCGTCGGCCGTCTCCGGGCGAGCCATAAAGGTCAGGTCGTGGACGGTGAGCAGGGCGCGGGCGCGGGTGGGCGGCAGCACGAAGTCGGGCGCGTGGAGGATATCGATCTTGCCGATCAGGGATTCGACAGGGATGGGCAGGCGCAGGCGCTGCCAGAGGATGGTCAGCAGGCGCGGGCTGATCGGGATGGGCCGAGCGCGCACGTTGGGGTTGGCCGCGCAGAGGTCAGCCAGATCACGCAGGTAGGGGCTATTCGGCGGCAGGCCGCCCGCCGCGTAGAAGAGCACATAGCGCAGCGCGCGGTCGCGCGGGATAGCCGCTGCCAGCAGCTCGCGGGTGTAGCGACCGATCCCGGCGCCCTGCCAGGCCGCCGCCGTGTAGTCGACTCCGATGATCATGCGGTCGTTGAGTGCAGCAGCCATGCTTGAGACGCCGCGCCATCCTACAGGCTTGCGGGCGGGGCGTCAAACAGAAGCAAGCTACTCCGCAGAAGAAATGGCTTCAGCATCACGCTCCCGGCGATGTTCCGCGATCAGCGTATCAAGTTCATCGGCAAAGCGATCGTCGCGAAACATCCCGGCCGTCTGGAGCCATGGCTGTTCACCGCTTACCTCAAGCGGCACGATCTTTGCGTCTTGTAGGTGGGCCGCGAGAGCATGGCGAAGGGCGTGAACAGCTTCATCTTCCGTCGTCCCTTCGGCGGTGATGTCTGGCCAGCCAAGCAGCGAGGCGGTTACCTTGCCCTCTGGCTTCTGCTCGATCAGGACGTGCATCATCATTGCAGCTTCCTTCCATATTTATGCGCCCATTATAGCATCGTGCCCCGAAATATCAGGATTGCGCCCCGGCCTTTCGTCGTAGAGCCCCGGTACCACAACCCAGAACCACATGCGACACTTGAACAGGCGCAGCGGCAGCAGATCGGCAGGAAACTGCGTGCCGCCGTGGCTCTGCCAGTGGCCCAGGCTGCCTAGTTGCTGCTTGGCGCAGGGCGGGCACAGGTCGCCGAGTTTGCCTTTGTCAATGCTGTAGCCAGGCTTGCTTGGATCGAGAGGCTCGGGGATGGGGAATTGTCCGCTATCAGAGAAGGGGCAAGGATTGCCGCCAAGTTCGGCGGGGAGAACGCCAGAGCAGATCAGCGCATCGGGGTAGATACTGCCGTCTGGTAAGGGGAAGAGCGCACGTGGCTCGCCGCTGTGGTTGTTCATTAGTGCCTCGCAAGACATACCCGGCCACCGTTCAGAACTTAGGTTCTGACATTTTACACGGTAGCAATGATAATGTCAAGCAAGACTAGCTTGATTGTTCGTCGCTCGTAGAGGTATAGGTAAAACCTGCTTCTTCCGCCACGTGGGCAAGATATTTGGCGGTAGCGCGGGTTGGTGTATAGACGCCCTTCTCCCACTCGCTGATAGTCTGCTGGCGCACGCCAAGCACGTCCGCAAAGGCAGTCTGGTTCAGGCCCATGTGCGCCCGCAGCGCCTTGATCGCCTCGCCATCCCATAGGATCGCGTCGCCAACACGCTGGACACGGTACTCAGCCTGGTGTTTACGGAATGTAACCTGTTCACCCGCCAGATCGACCGTCGCCCGATAGCCGGCATGCATCCATGCCGCCGCCTGCGCCCCGCTGTCGCGGTTGCTCCACCAGGCCCGCGCAGCGCGCGCCGAGGCGGGCAAGGCACCGCCGATCAGCGCCTCGACCTCTGTAAAGCTGAGGACAACCTCGTTCGCGCCGCTACCTCTGAGGCGGACAAGCAGCGGGAAGTAGCGGCTACCTTCGCTCATCATTAAGATGCAGTGTCGTCAGGTCATCGAGCAACTGCCGGATGCGGTTGAGTACATCGAGGTTCACCCTGCCGAATGTACTCACGATGAGCGACTGCGCCAGCGTGTAGATCTTGTCGGCGCGTACCGTGCCAGGGCGGTTGAGCTTACCGCGATCCAGATTCGCATCTGTGATGGTGAAGCGGTATGCCGCCGCTGAGCCTGCCGGATTGGAGGTCATTGCCACCACAACCATGTCACTTGTCGCTTGATGGTAGGCATCGTTCGAGACGATGATTACCGGGCGGCGCTTCTGTGCGGAGAGGTCGGTGAAAGGAACCGGGATCAGCACAATATCGCCTTGCTCAGGCATTGTTCCAGTCCTCATCATCAAGCGGGTTGTCCCAGAATGCCAGGCTGCTCTGCGCTGCCGCCGTAAGATCGGCCAAACTCTCGGCTGGCTCCTCTAGCACAAAGACGACCAGCCGCGCCCCTGGCTTGAATGGCACTCGCAGATCCACATGCCCATCCGCGCCGACCTCAACCTCGTACTTTAGCGCCGTCTGTGGCTCTGCACTCATACAGCCTCCTCCTCCCCCAAGATCATCCGCTCTACCCGCGCCTTCGCCTCCGCGACCACGCTGTCAGCCTCGGCGCGCAGGCGGCGGGCCTCAGTGCGGCGACGGCATACCTCATTTGAAACGGGTTCGTGAAAGTATCGAAGGGCATGATCACCTCTAACTGTAGACGCTCGTTTGTGCGTATTATAGCATCCCATTGCTGAAAATGCACAGCGCCCTGCTAATGGCCAGGGCGCTGATAGGATAGGTTAAGGTAGTCTCGGATCTATTTCCGGCGGCTCACCAAATAAACGATAAACCCACCCACCACGATGCTCCAGAAGTTGATCAGCCTATCCAGCAATGTGACGGCGACGCCGAGGCCCGTACCGACGCCGAAGAAGGTGAGCACAACGGTGATCGTGCTCTCCACGACGCCCAGACCGCCGGGCGTGATCGGCAGGGCGGTGAGCAGCGACGAGGCCAGGGCCACGAAGATCACCGCCGGCAGGCCGATGTGAAGCCCCTCGTGGCCCAGGGCCAGGATCACAAAGTAGAGCCGGGTGCCCTCCAGCATCCAGACAGCGCCGGTGAGCAGGATGAGGCGCGGCAGGATGGCCGGGCTGAACGAGCGCAGGGCGGCGTACTCAAAGCGGGCGTAGAAGTCGTGCAGGCGCGCGGGCATGAAGCGACGGATGAGCGGGCTGAGCCAGCGCATGCCGGCCAGCCCGGCCAGGATGGCCACCACGAGCAGCGCCCCGAAGCCGAAGACGATCTGGGTGCCATCGGGCATATGCGCGCCGAAGGTGATCCAGCCCGAGATCAACAGCATCGCGAACAGGCCGATCATGTCCAGCAGCCGCTCGGCGAAGATCGTGCCGAAGGCCGATGAGAACGACACCTTACCGTTGTGCTTGAGCAGGTAGGCCCGGTAGGCATCACCCAGCTTGGCCGGCACGATGCAGTTGGCGAACCAGGAGAGGTAGAGGTACTCCATCAGGGCGGGCAGCGAGGCCCAGCTCTGGCGGCCCTCGTGGATCGGCACATCAGCGTTGCGCAGCAGCATGCGCCAGCGCAGCGCGCGCAGCGGGAAGGTGGAGTAGAACACCGCCATGCCCATCAGCATGAGCCAGGGGTTGGCCCCGCGCATGTACTGCCAGGTCTGGGCCACGTCGATATTCAGCCCGCGGAAGGCGAAGACCACGATGGCGAAGGCCAGCCCAAACGAGATCAGGGTGCGCGGGCTGCGCAGCCGCTGCCAGAGCGAGAAGCCCCCGCGCTCAACCTCGACAGCGTCCGCCGACCCCACCGGGGCATCTACATCGCCCGTCAGCTGGCCCTCGGTCTCGTCCATGAACATCCTTGTGGTTTCCTCTCCTGTTCCCTGTTCCCTGTCCCCTACGAAGACATCACCTCGGCGCGATACCAGGCCCAGAAGCGCTCAAGCCCCACCTCGACAGCGGTCGCCGGGGCGAAGCCGAGCAGGCGCTGGGCCTTCTCGGTGCTGGCGAAGGTGATCGGCGGCTCGGTGGCGGGTAGCGGTCGGCTCTCGATGATAGCCGCGTGACCGGTGATCTGCTCAAGCAGCCCCACAAAGCACCGCATCTCCACCGGGTGTGCGTTGCCCAGGTTGAAGATCTCATAGCCCAGCGGCCGATCCACGGCGGTCACCACCCCGGCGACAATATCGTCCACATAGGTGTAGTCGCGGAAGAGATCTACGCCGCCGTTGAACAGAGTGAAGGGCTCGCCGCGCACCATTTTATCAACAAAGAGGTATGGTGTCATATCGGGGCGGCCGCGCGGCCCATACACCGTGAAGAAGCGTACCACATTCACTGGCATCTCGTACAGGCTATGGAAGGTGTAGGCCAGCACCTCGGCGGCCTTCTTGGTGGCGGCGTAGGGCGAGAGCGGTCGGTCGGTACGATCTACCTCCTCAAACGGCAGCTTCTCGGTTTTTCCGTATACCGATGAGGTCGAGGCCAGGGCGAAGCTCTTCACCTCATAGCGCCGGGCCAGATCGAGCATGCGCACGGTGCCGCCCACATTCACCGCCTCGTAGAGCGCCGGGTCGGCGATCGACGGGCGCGGCCCCGGCATGGCCGCCAAGTGGATCACCTGCTGCGGACGGTGCGCCGCAAAGATATGCTCAAGCGCCTCGGCGTCGCGCAGGTCGGCCTCGGCCAGTGTGTAGCCCGGCTGCGCTGTGGCCCAGACGATGTTGCGCCGCTTGCGCGCCGGGTCGTAGTAGGGGGTGAAGTTATCTAGGCAGACGACCCGCTCGCCTCGGCGGAGCAGGGCGTCGACGACATGACTTCCGATAAAGCCAGCGCCGCCGGTGACAAGGTATGTCATAGGAGATCTCTCCTTTCTTTATGGATCATGGAGTTGGCCCGCGAGGCCGACCAACTCCATCGCTACAATGCGGAGTCTTCAGCCGCGACCAGCAGGGCCCAGGTTGTGCCAAGCTGTAGCCCCATGTTCAGCACATGCAGGTTCTCGAAGAGGTTGTGGACGGCCAGCGCCGCCGTGATCCCGGCACAGCCGACGGCCACCCCGCGCCAGAGCAGGCCGCGCGCGCGGACGATGGCGCGCGCGGCATGGATGCCGACGGCACCCAGCAGCAGCAGGTAGGCCACCGCGCCCAGGCCGCCCGCCTCGGCGGCCATGTTCAGGTAGTAGTTATGGGCGTGCCCGCGTGAGGCGTACCAGGGCCGCACCGTGATCGGCAGCTCACCTGAGCGAGGAGTCTGCTCGAAGGCGGCGGTAAAGTTACCCGGCCCCACCCCGGTGATCGGGTGGCGCAGAAACATGTTCCAGCCGGCCTGGATATGCGCCATCCGCTCGACAACGGCGAAGTTCTCAGGGGTGATCATCACCCCGCGCACGTCGAAGATGCGCAGGCTAGTGGTGATGCTCCCCAGCCGTCCGGCCAGGGATGCGGGCAGCAGCCCGCCGCCGCCAAGCGCCAGGACGAGGGCCAGCCCGCCCGCCGCCAGGGCGACGCTCTGCCATGCGGCCCGACGCAGCCGGGGGGCGAGCTGCGGGATGCTGCCTAGCGCCATGGCCGCCGCGCCGCCCAGCGCGCCCACCCAGCCGCCCCGCGAGAAGCTGGCGAGCAGTCCGGCCAGCAGCAGGCCAGATAGGACGCCGAGCCCCGCCAGGGCCAGCAGGCCCAGCCGCCGCCGCGCGCCGCGCCATAGCCAGATCAGCGCACAGGCCGCCAGGCTCACCGCCAGGGGCCAGGACTGATTCATATAGCCGGCGAACGAGTTCGGCTGCCCGATCGTCCCGTAGGCCCGCACGTGCCCGCCGCCGACCCCGAAGCTCGCCGGGCCGATGCCGTACCAGAACTGCACAATCCCCGCCGCCGCGTCGATTGCCGGGGCCAGCAGCAGGCATGCCAGCAGGCCGATGATCTTCCAGGGAGTCGGGAGTCGGGAGTCGGGAGTCGGTGATTCGCTCTCCCCGATTACCTTCCTGGAAGTCCATGAGCCTGTCTGGCCCCCGACTCCCGACTCCTGACCCCCGACTCCCTGGAGAGTCAGCAGGTAGATCAGCGGCACCGTGGCCCAGCGCATCGTCTCGCGCAGGGCGTCGGCGCGGCTGTAGGGGGTGAAGGCCATGGCCGCGAAGAGGGCCAGCAGCAGCAGGGCCATGGGCGGGAAGAGGCGACCGAGGGGCAGAGGGCGCTCCGGGTTGGCCAGCGTGTGCATGGCCAGTGCGGCCACGGCCAGCACCAGCGCCGCCTGAGTCACGCTGAGCCCGCCCGGCAGCTCAATCAGTTCCTGCACCGGCACCGATAGGACAGCCGCGTACACCGCCCAGATCGGGTCGATCAGGGCGAGAAGGGCGACAGCCGCAGCCAGCGCGATCCCGACCGCGTAGGGCAGCGGAAGCAGCGCCAGCGGGATCGCCAGCAGTAGGGGCGCAGCGCGCTGCGCCCACACCTGCGCACCCAGATCAGTACGCCCCATGTCCACCGATGATCGCCGGGACGATCATGATCAGGATGCGCAGATCCATCCCCACCGACCAGTTCTCGGCGTAGTAGAGGTCAAGGCGCACCTGCTCATCGAAGGAGACATCGCTGCGGCCGAGAGCCTGGCTGAGGCCGGCGCAGCCGGGGATAACCTCAAGGCGGCGATGCTGCCAGTGCTCGTAGCGCTCCACCTCCTCGGGCAGGGCCGGGCGCGGCCCGATCAGGCTCATCTCGCCACGCAGCACATTCCAGAGCTGCGGCAGCTCGTCAAGGCTACGGCGGCGCAGGAATCCGCCGATCCGCGTGACCCGTGGGTCGTCGCGCATCTTAAACAGCGGGCCGTCGGCCTCGTTCAGCGCGTGCAGGTCGGCCTTGCGCGACTCGGCGTCAGGTACCATCGTGCGGAACTTATAGCAGGCGAAGAGCTGCCCGTCCTTGCCCACCCTGGTTTGGCGAAAGAGGGCCGGCCCGCGCGAGTCGAGCTTGATCGCGATGGCGATCAGCAGGGCGACGGGCAGGATGAACGGCGCGCTGAGAAGGACCAGCCCCACATCGATCAGCCGCTTGATCGCCAGGTTCGCGCCCTTCAGCGAGATCTCCTTGGGGCGCAGCAGGGGCACGCCGCTTAGCTGGAGCATATCGACGCGGTCGAAGCTCAGCTGGTAGAAGTCGGGGGCCACCTGATAGCCCACCCCCAGGTCGCGGCAGGTCTGAACAAGGTCGGGCATACGCCCCTGCTCCCAGAAGGGCAGCGCGATGATCACCTGCTGCACCTGGTGCTTGGCGATGGCGATCTCCAGATCCTCAACCTGGCCGATATGGCGGTAGATGCGCGGGGCGCGCCCGTTCGACATGATCGGTCGGTCGTTCAGGTAGCCCACCAGGGCGTAGCCGAGGCCGGGCGAGGCGGCCAGGCCGTTCATCACCTGCTGGCCGAGCCCGGTGCCGCCAACCACCAGCACCCGCTCCTGGGCCACCCCGCGCGACCAGCGCCAGTGGCGGTAGCCGGAGAGCGAGATACGCCAGACGCTCAGCAGCAGAGTGATCGTCGCCCCGGCGAAGACAAAGATCAGGCGCGAGTAGTAGAACGGCTTGTAGAGGAAGACGAAGACGATCAGCAGGGCAATCCCGGTGAGAGTGCTACTCACAATGCTGCTGATCTGGTCGATCAGGCTGATCCGCCGGGCGCTGCGGTAGAGGCCGCGAGCGGCGAAGCGCAACCCAAGCAGCAGCATCAGAGGGAGGATGATCGGCAGGAAGGCCGGGAAGGCGACCGAGTTTTCGGTTGCGACCTCGAAGACGATCCGGTTGAGCGGCTCAGGCCAGACGGCCATGTAGCGCATCCAGTAGGCGATAGCGAAGCCGATGAGGATCAGCACCTGATCTGCGAGCATCAGGCCGATGACGGCCATCCGCCGGGATCGTCGGCTGATCCAGCGCGGGGGCTCTACGGCGATCACCGGCCCGACTGGCGGGCGCAGGCTGCTGTCCATGGCTTCTCCATGTGCCCGATAGGATGATAGGCGTGTGACAGTAGCGTCTACACGCCCGCATGGGCCATCGGCGTGGATTGTACCACACTGCACAGGGTCGGCCGCCATACGCCCTGAGGCGTCCGGTTTAGCGCTTGGGGAGGGGGTCGGCGCCGGTTGAGGAGCTCGCATTGGCCGGGTGCCTGGCCGTGTCGCTGCGGTGCTCGACGTACATCGATATCCCGGGCGCGGCGGCAATGAGCAGCATGAGAACAAGTAGGCTGAGCCAGAGCATGAGACTCTCCAATAATCCGTATGAGGGTACACGCTACCCACGGCTACGGTACGCAGCGGATTAAGCTACTGTGTCTGTAGCAACTCGTGGGCCACGCCGTGATCTGCTCGCATCGTTGGGATGCGTGATATCCTACCATATGTTACCCCCCGCTGCGCTGAAGGTCATCGCTGGCGGGGTGATATGTAGCTGATACGGGTCTGATGTGGGAGTCAGGAGTCAGGAGTCGGGAGTCAGGAGTCAGGAGTCGGGAGTCAGGAGTCAGGAGTCAGGAGTCAGGAGTCGAGAGTCGGGAGTCGGGAGTCGGGAACGCGGGGATGCAGCGACACCGACTCCCGACTCCCGACTCCCGACTCTCATCTTGTGCTATTATTCACACACTATGTATTGCAGATCGCGTGAGGAGGTGCCCGATGAGCGAGCCGCCCCGTGACGAGCGCAACCGTGAGGAGGAGCACAACAGCCACCCGCTGCGCCGGGTGACGCAGCGCACCTTCGAGAGCCTGATCGACCAGCACGTCCGCGCGGCCGAGGAGGCCGGCGAGTTCCGCGACCTGCCCGGCGCCGGCAAGCCGCTCAGCCTTGACAGCGACGACCAGGTGCCCGAAGATCTGCGCACCGGATTCCGCATGCTCAAGAACGCCGGCTACGCCCCGCCATGGATCGAGCTCCAGAAGAGCATCCGTGAGGAGCAGGAGCGCCTGGCCGCATGGCTCGCCCAGTCGAATCGCCGCTGGCCCGCGCTCGGCCCGACTGAGCGCGACCAGCTGCGCGCCGAGTATGAGCAGCGCCTGCGCGACCTCAACAAGCAGATCTCCAGCTATAATCTGACCGCGCCGCCCGTCGCCGGTCAGCTCCCGCTGCTCCAGCCCTGGCGGGAATTGCGGAAGCTCGGTGAGTGAGGGAGGGTTTCAGGGAGGGCACAGCCCTCCCTGGCCCTCACCTTCGAGGACAGGATGACGTTTTTCTCGATCTACAGCCACGGCTTCGCCCGCGCCGCCGTCTGCGTGCCCGCCCTGCGCGTGGCCGACCCGGCCTTCAACGCCGAGCGCACCATCGCCCTGGCCCGCCGCGCCGCCGAGGCCCACGCCGCCGTGGCCCTCTTCCCCGAGCTGGGTATCTCGGCCTATAGCAACGACGACCTGTTTCACCAGGACGCGCTGCTCGACGCGACCCTGGCCGCGCTGGGGCGTGTGGTCGCGGCCAGCGCCGAGCTGTGCCCACTGCTGCTGGTGGGCGCGCCGCTGCGCTTCGAGGGCCGACTGTTCAACTGCGCCATCGCGATCTACCGTGGCCAGATCCTCGGCGTGGCCCCCAAGAGCTACCTGCCCAACTACCGCGAGTTCTATGAGAAGCGCCAGTTCGCCGCCGCCCGCGACGCCCTGGCCCGCGAGGTACGCCTGCTCGGCCAGAGCGTGCCCTTTGGCAACGACCTGATCTACGCAGCCGAGGGGCTGCCCGGCCTGCTCGTTCACAGCGAGATCTGTGAGGATGTCTGGACACCGCTGCCGCCCAGCACCTTCGCCGCCCTGGCCGGGGCCACCGTGCTCTGCAACCTCTCGGCCTCGAACATCACCATCGGCAAGGCCGACTACCGGCGCGACCTGTGCGCCGCCCAGTCGGGCAAGTGCGTGGCCGCCTACCTCTACTCGGCGGCAGGCCCCGGCGAGAGCACGACCGATCTGGCCTGGGACGGCCACGCTCTGATCTACGAGAATAATGAGCGCCTGGCGGAGTCGCAGCGCTTCGCCGACGATGAGCATGTGATCTTCGCCGACATCGACCTGGAGCGGCTGCTCCAGGATCGCATGCGTCTGGGCAGCTTCACCGACAGCGTGGCCGACCAGCGCGAGCATCTGCGCCAGATGCGCCAGATCCCCTTCGCCTTCCAGGTGCCCCAGGGCGAGATCCCGCTGCTGCGCAATGTCGAGCGCTTCCCCTATGTGCCGGACAACCCGGCCACCCGCGACGAGCGCTGCTACGAGGCGTACAATATCCAGGTTCACGGTCTGATCAAGCGGCTCAGCTCAAGCGGGATCAACAAGCTGGTGATCGGTGTCTCCGGCGGCCTCGACAGCACCCAGGCGCTGATCGTGGCGGCCAGGGCCATGGATCGCCTGGGACTGCCGCGCAGTAACATTCTGGCCTACACCATGCCCGGCTTCGCCACCAGCGACCGCACGAAGACCAACGCCCACGCCCTGATGGCGGCCATCGGCGTGAGCGCCGCCGAGATTGATATCCGCCCCTCGGCCACCCAGATGCTGCGCGACATCGGCCACCCCTTCGCCGACGGTGAGCCGCTGTATGATGTGACCTTCGAGAATGTGCAGGCCGGCGAGCGCACCTCGCACCTCTTCCGCCTGGCCAACCACCACGGCGCCCTGGTGCTCGGCACTGGCGACCTGAGCGAGCTGGCGCTGGGCTGGGCCACCTACGGCGTGGGCGACCACATGTCGCACTACAACGTCAACGCCTCGGTGCCGAAGACGCTCATCCAGCACCTGATCCGCTGGGTCATCCGCGACGACCAGTTCGGCGAAGAGACGAATGCGATCTTGCAGTCGATCCTCGACACCGAGATCTCGCCCGAGCTGGTGCCCGCCACATCGGGCGAGCAGGGCGAGCCGGCCCAGAGCACCGAGGCCAAGATCGGCCCCTACGCGCTCCAGGACTTCAACCTCTACTACATCACGCGCTACGGCTTCCGCCCGAGCAAGGTGGCCTTCCTGAGCCAGCACGCCTGGGCCGACGCCGCGCGCGGCAGCTGGCCCGAGGGTCTGCCCGAGGACAAGCGCGCCGCCTACGACCTGCAGGCGATCAAGTCGTGGCTAAATGTGTTCCTGTTCCGCTTCTTCCAGATCAGCCAGTTCAAGCGCTCGGCGGTGCCGAACGGGCCAAAGGTCGGCTCGGGCGGTTCGCTCTCGCCGCGCGGCGACTGGCGCGCGCCCAGCGACTCGGAGGCGACGGTCTGGCTTGACGAGTTAAGGAAAAACGTACCAGATTGAATTGCAGATTGCAGATTGATACCGGCAATCTGCAATCTGCAATCTGCAATCTGCAACTCACATGCAAAAGATTATCTTCATCCTGATGCTACTCACCCTCGCCGCCTGCGGGGCCGCCGCCGCGCCGCCCGACCCGGTGGCCGCAGGCGGACGCGTGTTCACCATCCAGTGCGGCGGCTGCCACGCCATCTCGGATATCGGCTCCGCCGCCCTCGGCCCGCGACTCGACGCGATGGTCGCCCGCGCCAACGCCACCACAGACCCGGCGGCATGGCTGCGCCTATCGATCACCCAGCCGGCCGCCGAGATCTCGCCCGGCTACCGGCCCGGCCTGATGCCGATCAGCTATGGCCAGGGACTGCGGCCCGATGAGATCGACGCACTGGTGGCGTATATGTTGAAGGTGGGCGGCTAAATCAGTGACTCAGTGACTCAGTGCTCGCCCCAGCCATGAGCAGTCCGATTCGCTCGGGGTCAGCCTCGGCGCGGGGCATGATCGCCGCGATCTCGCCGTCGTGGATAACCGCGATCCGGTCGGCCAGGGCTAGGATCTCGTCCAGGTCCTCGGAGATCAGCAGGACGGCCCCGCCGCGCGCGCGCATGTCGAGCAGCAGCCGGTGGATGTAGGCGGTCGCGCCGATATCCACGCCTCGGGTGGGCTGGGCGGCGATCAGCACCCTCGGCTCGCGGGCCAGCTCGCGGGCCATGATCACCTTCTGGATGTTGCCGCCAGAGAGGCTCTTGATCGGCGTCTGCGGGCCGGGCGTCTTCACCGCGAAGCGGGTGATCAGCTCGCGGCAGACCGTGCTGACCCGCGCGGTGTCCAGAAACGGGCCGCGCGCGTAGGGCGGCCGGGTGTGGTCGCGCAGGATCAGGTTCTCCTCGACGCTGAAGTCCATGATCGCCCCGTCGCGCATGCGCTCCTCGGGGATGTAGCTTAGCCCGGCCGCCATGCGCTCGCCCGGCCCGCCGACAAGCGGCGCGCCGCCGAGGCTGATCTCGCCCGCGCTGGACGGGCGCAGCCCGGCGATCACATCGGCCAGCTCGCGCTGCCCGTTGCCCGAGACACCGGCCAACCCGAGGATCTCGCCGGGGCTCAGCTCGAAGCTCACCTCGCGCAGGGCCGGGCCGCCCGCGCCGGCGGAGGAGCTCAGGCCGCGCACCTGGAGCAGCGGCGGGCCGACGGGCACGGGGGCGCGGTCCTCGGCGTGGGGCGCGGCGATCTCGCGGCCCACCATGAGGCGGGCCAGCTCGCCCCGGCTCATCCCCGCCGTGGGGAAGGTGCCGACCTGACGGCCATCGCGCAGCACCGTCACCCGGTCACACAGCGCCAGCACCTCGCGCAGCTTATGCGAGATAAAGATCAGGGCGCGGCCCTCCTCGCGCATCTGGCGCAGCATGCGGAAGAGGTCGTCGGCCTCCTGGGGCGTCAGCACGGCGGTGGGCTCATCGAGCACCAGCAGGTCGGCCCCCCGGTAGAGCGCCTTGATGATCTCGACGCGCTGCTGCTCGCCCACCGAGAGCCGCGACACCTCGGCGCGCGGGTCGACGCGCAGGCCGTAGCTGGCGGCCAGCCTCTCAACCTTCGCGGCCACCACGTCCAGGTCGAGGCGCATCCCGCGCGAGGACTTCAGGCCCAGGGCGACATTCTCGGCCACCGTCAGGCTAGGCACCAGCATAAAGTGCTGGTGGATCATGCCGATCCCGCGCGCGATCGCGTCCTGCGGCGAGCTGATCGTCACCGGCTGGCCGTTGAGCAGGATCTGGCCATCGTCGGGCTGGTAGAGCCCGTAGATAATCTTCATCAGGGTGCTCTTGCCGGCCCCGTTCTCGCCCAGCAGGGCGTGAACCTCACCGGCGCGCACCTCAAAGCTGACCCGGTTGTTGGCCACCACGCCGGGGAAGCGCTTGGTGATGTTGAACAGCTCCAGCGAGCTGATCGTCGGCGCGGCCTGTTGCGCGGCAGCGACCATACTCCCCTCCAAGATATGCTTTTGTCTCGCTGTGGCACCCGCAGCGGGGGTTTGGGGGTGGCTTCGCCACCCCCAAGAATCTTTTTTTGGTGGTATGTGGCGGCTTCGCCGCCACATACCACCAAAAAGCCAGGTCTGGGGCGCAGCCCCAGGGCCTGCCGTTAGGGACGCAGCGCGCTGCATCCCTACGGCAGGGCTTTGATCGTCCCGTCGCTGATGCCCTTGATCGCGGCCTCGGCGGCCGCCTTGATCTCGGGCGAGACCCCGGTGTAGCCCGGGTTGAAGGCGATCTTCAGCCCGCCGTTGGCCAGGGTCAGGTTGTAGGCGGTGCCGCCGTAGGTGCCGGCGTTGATCTTGGCGAACATGTCCTTCAGGGTGCTGTCCCAGTCGTAGACCTGGGTGGCCACCACCAGCTCAGGGGCCAGCGAGCTCTGGTCGGACTGGGTGCCGAGCCAGGGGATGCCCTTATCCTTGGCGATGCCGATCGCGCCCACCACCTGCTGGGCCGAGCCGGTCAGCACATCGGCGCCGGCGGCGATCTCGGTGCTGGCGGCCTCGGCGGCCTTGGCGGTGTCGCCGAAGGAGCCGGTGTAGATCTTGTTCACGCTGGCGGCGGGGTTGGTGGCCATAGCCCCGGCCGTAAAGCCGTCGATGTAGGTCTTGGCGTCGCCGGCCTCGACCGGCCCAATCACACCGATTGTGCCCGACTTCGAGAGCATCGCCGCGATCACACCGTTAATGTAGCCGCCCTCCTCCGCCTTCGCGTTGTAGGCGAAGATGTTCTTCAGGCCAGCGCTCTCGCCAGCGTCGGTGGCCGTGCCCCAGGCGAAGGCCGTCTCGGGGAAGTCTGCGGCCACCTCAAAGAGCGAGGTGCCGTACTGCGTGCCGTGGGCGATCACCAGCTTATTCCCGCTGCTGGCGTAGTCGCGGATGGCCGCCGCCGCATCGGTCACGTTGAACATGTTCTCCGAGTAGGAGATCGTCATCGCCGACTCGCCGCCCATCTCGGTCTGGATGGCCTTCAGGGCATCGTACATCGACTGGCTCCAGGCCAGGTCGGTAATGCCGCTGGGCATAACGATCGCCACCTTAAACGGCTCGGTGGCGGCGGCCGCAGTCGGGGCCTCGGCGGCGGCGGCCGTCGGCTCGGCGGTGGGGGCATCTGCAGCCGCAGTCGCGGCCTCGGTGGCGGCGGCAGTGGGCGCGGCCGGCGCGGCCGGCGCGCCGCCGCAGGCAGTCAGCAGCAGCGAAAGGGACAGGGCGATCAGGGCCAGGGTGCGTCGCATGATAACTCCTCTATACGCTATAACCAGGTGCGCCGGCGACGCTGACGGACGCGCTATTGATTGCAGATTGTCGATGGCAGATTGCAGATCGATCTGCAATCTGCCATCGACAATCTGCAATCCTCACGCCCCTCGGGTGAAGGGCTTGGTGAGGGCAGAGGGCTGACCGGCCCGGCGGTTGGAGACAGCCAGGGCCAGGATGGTCAGCAGGTAGGGCAGCATCACCGCCAGGTCCGAGGGCAGGCCGACGCCGGTGACCTGGAGCCAGAGCTGGAGCGCGCTGACGAAGCTGAAGAGCAGCACGCCGAGCAGCACGCCCACCGGACGCCAGCCGCCGAAGTAGACCAGGGCCACGGCGATGAAGCCGATCCCGCCGGTGAGGTTCTCCTGAAAGATGTTCAGGGCCGAGATCGAGAGCGAGGCCCCGCCGACGCCAGCCAGCAGCCCGCCGATGGTGGCGGTGGCGTAGCGCACGGCGGCCACCGGCACGCCTAGCGCGTCGGCGGCCTGCGGGTTGTCGCCCACGGCGCGGATGTTCAGCCCCCAGGTGGTACGGTTGAGCACATAGGCCGCCAGGGGCACCAGGGCGAAGGCCGCGTAGACCATAACCGAGTGCGTGAACAGGGACGGCCCGATGCCGGGGATGCTGCCGAGTAGCGGTAGCGGCACCTCGGGGAAGCCGCTCACGCTCTGCACCGTGCCCAGGGTGAGCTTAAACAGCAGGCTGGAGAGCCCCAGCCCAAACAGGTACATGCCGATCCCGCTGATCCCCTGCTCGGCCCGGAAGGTCACGCTGACCAGTGCCATCATCAGGCCGAGCAGCGCCCCTGCCAGGGCGGCGGCCAGCACCCCGCCGAGCAGGCTGCCGGTGGTGAAGACCACATAGAAGCCGACGTAGGCGCCCATCAGCATCATGCCCTCGACGCCCAGGTTCAGCAGCCCCGAGCGCTGCCCGAGGGTCTCGCCGATCGCGGCGTAGAGGTAGGGCGTCGCCAGGCGGATCATCGAGTGCAGGACGCCGAGCAGGGTTCCGATTGTGAGAAGTTGTTCCATGTGTTGATAGCCGATAGCCGATGTGGCGACTCCCCTCTCCCGCCGCAGCGGGAGAGGGGCCGGGGGTGAGGGCCTTCAGAGATCCGGCGTGAGCTGCGGGTCGAGCGGGCCGCCCTCGGCCTCGCGGGCTGTCGGGCGCGCGGCCTCGCTCTGGCGACGGGCGGCGCGGCGCTGGGTGGCGTAGGTGCTGCTCACCACCATCAGCACGACCAGCCCGTTGAGCGCCGTGATCAGGGCGGCGGGCACCTGCACCGTGCGCTGCATCTGGTCGGCCCCCACCAGCAGGCCGCCGAAGAGCACGGCCGCCGGGATGGCCCCGATCGGATGCAGGCCGCCGAACAGGGCCACCACGATCCCGCTGAAGCCGTAGCCGCCGGAGATGCCCTCGACCACCCGGTGGTGGACGCCCATCACCTCGACGGCGCCGGCCAGCCCGCAGAGGCAGCCGCTGAGCACCATGCTCGTGGCAGTGATCGTGGCCACCGGGATACCGGCGTAGCGCGCCGCCGAGGGGCTAAGGCCCACGGCGCGGATGCGGTAGCCCAGGGTGGTGCGCCAGAGCAGCAGGGCCACCACGACAGCCAGCACAAGCGCCAGGATAAAGCCAGCGTGGAAGAGCGTGCGCGGCACCAGCCGCACGATCCATGCCGCCTCGGGCAGCGCCGCCGACTGCGGGATGTTCGTGCCCGCCGCGACCTGGGCCGGGTCGAGCATGGGGCCGCGCAGCAGGTAGTTCATCAGCTGCACGGCGATCGCGTTCATCATCACCGTGCTGAGGATCTCGTTCACGTCGAGGCGGGCCTTGAGCAGGCCGGGCACCAGGCCCCACAGCCCGCCGGCCAGCGCCCCGGCCAGCGCGGTGATCGGCAGCAGCAGCCAGCCCGGCAGCTCGCGCAGGGCCAGCGAGCAGGCCGTGGCCGCCAGCGCCCCCACCACCAGCTGGCCCTCGCCGCCGATGTTGATCACCTGCGCCCGGAAGGCGATGATCACCCCCAGGCCGACCAGCAGCAGCGGCGTGGCCTTCGCCAGGGTCTGCGTGATCCCGGAGAGGCTGCCGAACGCGCCGCGAAACATGGCCCCGTAGGCCAGAGCGGGGTTCTTCCCGAGCAGGAGCAGCACCAGGGCGCCCACAAGCAGGGCGGCCACCACAGCGCCAAGGGGCAGGAGCGCGTCGACAACGACGGCGCCTGTACGGCGGATTGTGCCTCGGTTCGGGGAGGCGGGGGTTCGTGTCATGTGTCTTCTATCACAATCCTGAGATCTCACCCCATTCTAGGGCCAGTCTGTCCGTTGTCCATCGGAAGACATGTCTAAAAAGACGGATGGGATTTCTGGTGGTTTGTGCTAACTTGGCTGACCAACGACCAACGACCAACGGCGGGATCTATTCGTCGTTGGTCGTTGGTTGTTGGTCGTTCGTCGTTCGTCGTTCGCCGTATCCTCCCTCCCCTCCTCAGCGGTACATATGCGAGGCATTGGCGCATAGCCTGCGCCCAATCTGCAATCTGCAATCTGCAATCGGAGTGTCACATGCTCGCAAAAGTGTACAGCTGCGCCATCGTCGGCCTGGAGGGTGTGCTCGTCGAGGTGGAGGTGGATATCGCCGGCGGTCTGCCCGCCTTCACCGTGGTCGGCCTGGGCGACGCGGCGGTGCAGGAGAGCCGCGAGCGGGTGCGCTCGGCCATCCGCAACTCGGGGCTGAACTTCCCGCTCAAGCGACTGACCGTCAACCTGGCCCCGGCCGACCTGCGCAAGGTCGGGCCGGCCTACGACCTGCCGATCGCCGTGGGCCTCCTGCTGGCCGGCCAGCAGGTCGAGGGCGACGCTGGCGGCGCGGTCTTCATCGGCGAGCTGGGCCTCGACGGCGGGCTGCGCCACACCGACGGCGTGATCTCGATGGCCGCCGTGGCCCGATCCCGCCAGATCAAGACGATCTACCTGCCCGCCGAGGACGCCGCCGAGGCCGCCCTGATCGAGGGGCCGCAGATCGTGCCCGTGCGCACCCTGGCCGAGCTGGTCGACCACCTGACCGGCGCGCAGCCGATCGCCCCCCATCTGGTCAGCGCCCGCTTTGAGGACGCCGAGCTGAGCTACCCGGTCGACTTTCAGGACGTTCGGGGGCAAGAGCACGTGAAACGCTCGCTGGAGGTGGCCGCCGCTGGAGGTCACAACCTACTCATGGGCGGAACGCCCGGCTCCGGCAAGACCATGATGGCCCGCGCGCTGCTCTCCATCCTGCCGCCCCTAGCCCTGGAGGAGGCCCTGGAGGTGACGAAGATCTACAGCGTGAGCGGCCAGCTCCCGCGCGACACGCCGCTGATCCGGCGGCGGCCCTTCTGCTCGCCGCACCACACCACCTCGCAGCCGGGGCTGGTCGGCGGCGGCGCAGGCCGCGTCAAGCCCGGCATGGTCTCGATGGCCCACCGGGGCGTGCTCTTCCTCGATGAGCTGCCCGAGTTCGGCCAGAAGCTTGAGGTGCTGCGCCAGCCGATGGAGGACCGCGTGGTGACGCTGAGCCGGGCGATCGGCAGCGTAACCTTCCCGGCCAACTTTATGCTGGTCGCGGCGATGAACCCATGCCCATGCGGCTGGCACGGCGATGCCGAGCGCCAGTGTACATGCTCGCCATCGCTGGTGAGCCGCTACCAGAAGAAGATTAGTGGGCCGCTGCTCGACCGGATCGACATCCACGTCGATGTGCCGAGGGTGCAGTACGAGAAGCTGAGCGGCGACCGCCTGGGCGAGCCGAGCGCCGCCATCCGGGCGCGGGTGGTGGCCGCCCGCGAGCGGCAGTCCCAGCGCTTCCGGGGGCACCCGCGCTGCCTAAGCAACGCCGACATGGGCGCAGGCGAGATCCGCGAGCACTGTCGGCTCGACGGCGCCGGCCAGAGCCTGATGAAGGCCGCCGTGCGCCAGCTCAACCTCTCGGCGCGCGGCTACCACCGCGTACTCAAACTCTCGCGCTCGATCGCCGACCTGGCTGGCAGCGACAGTATCGGCGCGGCCCACCTGGCCGAGGCGATCCAGTACCGGCCCCGGCGGGCGGAATGAGGCGACCCGGAGAGCCCCTAGCCGGCATCCTCAAGCTGCCCCATGATCGCCGCGATCAGGCCCGTGGCCGACTCGCTCAGATGCGGATTGGCCCGGCGGTTTCCGGCTACAACCCTACGCGCATCATCACTATACAGGGTTAGCGATCGCATCCCCCGGCGGCGCAGCGGCTCATCCAGCGGGCCGCACATCGCAGCTGAGACATCTCCCATGCTGAGCGCGAGCGTGTCCGCCGCCGCGTGGACAAGCCCAGCGACCTCCTGGCGGGCAGCGCGCGCGCACACGCGGCAGCGCAGCTGGTCGCCGGAAAGTTCCTCCAGCACAATCAGTAGGGTGTGGTCGGGCTCGAATGGGTAGATGTTGAGCAGATCCTCGACGCCAACGCTATCGAGCGAGGTTGCGCCGACGGCCACGGCCCAGATCTCGACATGTTCCAGGCCGCGCAGGCGCTGCGCGGCGAGCAGCAGCGTCGTCAGGGCGCCTACACCACCATCGTGCGCGGCGGGGCGGGGGCCGCGCAGGGCGGCCACGATCTGGAGGGCGAGCAGGATGGAGGCGGGGACGGCCAGCAGCACCCAGCCACGATACGGGAAGAGCAGATCGACCAGCGCCGCGAGGGCGACGAGTGCGAGGGCGATGATGCGAGCGTAGGCAGCCGCAGGCGTATGGCCGGCGAGGGCAGCGATCCCCTCCGCGACAACCGGCGAGTCGAGCGGAGCCAGGAGCACAACGCGCCAGCGCGGCACACGCGGGCCAGCGTCAGCATCGCTGGAGATCGCCTGCGTGCCGATGATCGTCTGGCTTGATCTCGACGGGCCAAGACGTGCCAGCGGGATTCCCACCGCATCGAGGGCCAAGATGATGACTGCGGCAAATGAGAGGGCGATGGCGGGGAGAGGCAGGATGATCGCGGTGAGCGCAGCGAAGATGCCACAAGCGGCAGCAATCCCATAGAGCTGTCGGCGTCGCGGGGTAACGAGAAGCGGATGGGTGGTGACGCCCATCCCCGCGCGGCGCAGCCCAACATTCACAAAGGCCGCAACCGTCGCCTCTTGAGGCGAGCCTGCGCGACGAGGGCCGATCTCGGCCAGGTGGCTGATGATCGTCTGGGCATCATCGCGCGGGCTACTGCTCAAGCTATGTCCCTACGGTGTGGGCGTCGCCGTCGGCCGCGGCGTGTTCGTCGGGTCAAGAACAAACTCGTTGGCAGGCGTGCCCGTCGGCTGCGGCGTGATCGGCTGCACCGGCGCGGTTGTGTTCACCGCGCCACGACCGCAGTCCGTCTGGCCAGGAAGGCACAGCAGGAGCGTCAGATCGTAGCGGATAAACTGGTTGCCGATATCGCCAACATTCTTGATCTGCACAAAGTAGAATCCGTCGACCTCGGGGGTGAACTCGATCTGCGAGTCGAGCGAGCTAGCGCCAGGGATATCGTCGTTCACATCGAGCAGGCTCACGCCATCGCGGTCAGTAAGCACAATCACCGTGTCGGCACCGGCCTGGGCCTCACCATTCACCGTGTTGGAACCGACATAGCGCCGGGTATCGGTGAAGATGATATAGCGCTTACCCGTCTTGCCGAAGAACATCACCCAGTCAGCATCGCCGGTGGGGCAGAGCCGGTGCTCCTCTTGGATCTCGTTCGAGGTAATCAGGCGGGCCTGCTCAGGCAGACCGTCCGGCTCAAAGCGATCCTCACAGATCTCGCGCACTAGGGACGGCGTCGGGCCATAGCTCTCATCAAGCAGGGCGATATCGTAAATATAGTTCACCCCGCCACGGCCTGCCGCATCGCGCACCTTAACGAAGTACGGCCCATCGAAGGGGATGCGGATGGTGATCCGCGGCTTCGTGTCGCCCGGGTTCGGGTTGGCCGGGTCACGGTTATAGAAGTCGTCGTTGAAGGCGATACTGTTCAGATCCTTGTCGAAGATCTCCAAGGTCAGGTCGATCCCCGGATCCTGTCGCGAGACATCGACCGTGTAGACCTTGCCAGCCACGCCGCCGAAGACCAGCCAGTCCTCATCGTTGGCGGGGCAGATCGCGTGCTGCTGGGCGGTGTTCACATCCAGGTTGCGAGAGGAGGCGGGGTTATTGTCCGGCTCGAAGCCATCACTACAGACCGGGCCAGGCGTCGGGGTGATGGTAGCCGGGCCCGTGGTAGCAGTCAGGGACGGGGTCGGCGTGAAGGTCGCCCCTGTTACGATGATCGTCAGCGGGACGCTCGTGGAGATATCATTCTCGCTGGTGGCTCTCCCAGTGACGGTGACACTGCCCCCCGTGTACTCGCCGGGAGCCTGACTCGTAGACGTGGATGCGATAGTGATCTGAATCGCCTGGCTATTGCCCACCGCGATGAATGTTGTCCCCGAGCTGGTGGTCGTAAAGCCTGAAGGGGTGTTGGAGAAACCGAGGGTGAAGTTGCGGTCAGCCGCGCCGGTGATATTGCTGTTGGTGATGGTCAACGTCGCCGTGTTGCTCGATCCCGGCGCGACACTGACCGAGATACTGCTAGGGCTCACCCCAATCGCCTGCTGCGCATTCACCGAGGAGGTGGGAAGCTGCAGGCTCATGAGCGTAATAGAGAATATGATCAGGATAGCGAAGCCAGCATTACGCAGCTGAGAAGATCTATTCATCGAGGCGCAGTGCTCCCGGACATACATGTTTGGGGGCGGAACCTGCCGCATTATAGCTTTCTAACGCGGTGAGTGTCAAGGCTGGGAGTCGGGGGTCAGGAGTCAGGAGTCGGGGGTCAGGAGTCAGGAGTCGGGGGTCAGGAGTCAGGAGTCGGGGGTCAGGAGTCAGGAGTCGGGGGGCGGGAGTCGGGAGTCGGGCCGACTCCCGACTCCTGACTCCTGACCCCTGACCCCTGATGATTAGCGGCCCCGCCCCACCGCATCGGCCACGGCGGCGATCCTCGGCATCAGGGCGGCGAAGTTCTCGGGGTTGAGCGACTGGCCGCCGTCGGACTTGGCGCGATCCGGGTCGGGGTGTACCTCAAGGATGAGCCCATCGGCGCCGGCGGCGATGCTGGCGAGCGCCAGGGGGGCCACCAGGTACCACTTGCCGGTGCCATGGCTGGGGTCGGCGATCACAGGGAGGTGGGTGCGCCGCTTGGCCACCGCCACCGCGTTCAGGTCCATCGTGTTGCGGGTGGCCGTCTCGAAGGTGCGGATGCCGCGCTCGCAGAGGATGACATTCGGGTTGCCCTGAGCGATCACATACTCGGCGCTGAGCAGCCACTCCTCGATTGTGGCCGAGAGGCCACGCTTGAGCAGGACGGGCAGACCGGTGCGGCCGACCTCCTCCAGGAGCTGGTAGTTCTGCATGTTGCGCGCGCCGATCTGGAGCATATCGGCGTAGCGCGCAACCAGATCCACGTCGCCGGGGGTCATCACCTCGGTGACAACCGGCAGGCCCGTCTCCTCGCGGGCCTGGGCCAGGAGCTTGAGCCCCAGCTCGCCGAGGCCGCGGAAGGTGTAGGGCGAGGAGCGCGGCTTGAAGGCGCCGCCACGCAATATTGTGGCACCAGCCTCGCGCACGACCCGCGCCGCCTCCATGATCTGCTCCTCGCTCTCGACCGAGCAGGGTCCGGCCATCACCACCACACTGCCGCCGCCCACCTTCACCCCGCGAACATCGACGATCGTATCGTCGGGGCGCACCTCGCGAGAGACAAGCTTGTAGGGGTGGGTGATCCGCACCGTCTCCTTGACGCCGCGAAAGTGCTCCATCTCCTCGCGCAGGGTGGGCGGGATCGTGGCGCCAACCACAGCCACCACCGTGCGCTCCACGCCAATGGTCAGGTGGCCCTGCAGGTCGTACTCCTTCAGGCGCTCAAGCACAGCGTCAATATCGGTTCTATCCGATCCGGTCTGCATCACGACGATCATAGAGCGGTCCTCCTCTTTCTCAGGCTGATCACTGGCAACGGCGGGCGCGGGCATGAGCAGCAGGGTGCTTCCAGATCCGGCCTCGTGGACAATTGGGCGCATCTCCGTTCTCCCAGAAAAGAGCGCCGGTGGACTACTCGGCACTGGCGGATTCGGGCGGCGTATGGAAGGCCGCCAGCCTGGCAGCGTGCTCGGGGCGCAGGTTCCCGGCGCCACGCAGATAGACGTGGACGATCTCGCTCGACTGGCGCTCGGTGTTCCAGTGGACGAGCACGCGGACGCAGCGCGGCAGGCTGCCGGACACGGTCATCTCGTGGCCACACATCAGGGCGGTGTCAAGCCAGCCTAGCTCGCGGGCGGCGACGGCGGGGAACTCGGCGTTCAGGTCGGGCGTGGTGGTAAAGAACGCGCTGGCGATATCATCAGGCCGCAGGCCGTTGGCCGTGATCATGGTCTGGAGCATCTCGCGGGTGGCGGCGAGGATGGCCTCACGGCTGTTCTCGTCGCAGGTTGTTGCGCCGCGCACGCCTCGGCACCAGATGGTCATAGATCCCTCTCTCTGCGTATATATGGCCGGAAACACAGAGAGGGCGTGAGGCTCAGTCGCCTCACGCCCTCTGAACAAAGTTGTCTATCGACAGGGGTTCCTAGACAGTGCGAAGCGACCGGACCATATGTGGGCCGGTAAAGTAATAGAAGGAGAAGCTGTTGGCCAGATTTGGCATTGGTTAGCTCTACTCAATTACCATTCGTCGCTATGGGCTGACTATAGCATAGGGAGCGCGGGGCGTCAAGGAAGTTACAGATTGGAGCAGGGCATGAGCAAAGTCACCTCCCGGTGGGGGTGCGGGGGCGGCTTCGCCGCCCCCGCAGTATTTTTTGTTGGGTTTGGGCGGCTTCGCCGCCCAAACCCAACAAAAAGCCGGATCTGGGGCGAAGCCCCAGGACTTTTCTAGGAGCCGAGCAACTCCTCAGCCTCGATAATCGCCTGGGCGATATCCTTCATCTTCGCGCGCTTATCGCGGGCGCGCTGGCGCAGACGCTCGTAGGCGTCACGCTCATTCAGCCCGAGGCGCTGCATAAGGATACCCTTGGCGCGCTCGATCAGCTTGCGGGCCTCCAGCGAGTCCTCAAGCTCGTCGACGTGGGCGCGCAGGCCCTGGATCTCTTTGAAGCGGGCCAGGGCGATATTGATCGCGGGAGGAAGCTCATTCTCATTCACCGGCTTGACAAGGTAGGCCAGAGCACCGGCCGCCTCGGCCTTGCGCACCGTCTCTTTGTCAGCATAGGCCGTCAGCATAATGATCGGCACAGCCATCTGGTCGCGGATGCGGGCCGCCGCCTCGGTGCCCTCCATCTCGGGCATCCGAATGTCCATCATAATCAGATCCGGCTTGAGACGGTTGGCCAGCGTGATCGCCTCCGCGCCGTTGCGGGCGATCCCGATCACATCGTAGCCGAGGCCCTTCAGCTGCTCCTCAAGCGTGAGTGAGACAAGGTCGTTATCCTCGGCGATCAGGATCCTGGTTGCAGCCACGGTTCAATCCTCGAACTAAGACTAGGGAATATAATGATGGATGATACCATATTTCACAGGGGCTGACTAGGCCAACAGGGCGGGTGAAATGCCCCAGTGCATGTGATACAATCAGCTTGGATAATGCGGCAGGCCGGGGCTAGGCCGGGGGTAAGCCGATGGGCCTACCCGCCGGCCTCTGGCTGCCAGGCTCTCGGATATATTTGAGGAGGCAGCTGTGCGCTACGACATTACGAACATTGAGATCGAAGATTACCTGACTGCGCTGATGCCGCCCCGCGAGCCGGTGCTGGCCCAGCTTGAGGAGCGGGCACTTCAGCAGGGGCTCTCGCTGGTCGGCCCTGTCCAGGGCCAGTTCCTCTACCTCCAGGCGCTATCGATGGGCGCGCGCAAAATTTTGGAGGTGGGCATCACGACGGGCTACGCGGCCCTGTACCTGCTGCGCGCCCTTGAGCAGACGCACGGGCACCTGACGGGGATCGAGCGTCATGCGGACCGGATCGAGATCGCCCTGGGGATCATCGAACAGACCGGCATGAGCAATCGGGTCACGCTGCTGCACGGCGAGTGGGCGCAGCTGCTGCCGACGCTGGAGCACAACTACGACCTAATCTTCCTCGACGTGCTGCGCAGCGCCGCCAACTCGGGCCAGGCCACCGAGGCGCTGGAGCTGTGCGTGCCGCTGCTGCGCTCGGGCGGCGTGCTGATCGCCGACAATGTGCTCTGTAGCGCCCAGGTGCTTGAGGATGACGCACCGCCAGTGGTTCGCGGCATCCAGGAGTTTAACAAGGCGCTGATGAGCCACGCGCAGCTGGAGTCGGTGATCATCCCAATCCGCGACGGCGTGGCGGTCTGCCGGAAGAAGTAATAAATGTTGAATGTTGAATGTTGAATGTTGAATTCAACATTCAACATTCAACATTCAACATTACCTATGCCCCAGCCCGACTCACAGCAGCGCATCGCCGAGCTGACGACGCTGAACGCCCTGGCCCAGACGCTCAACCGGGCGCTGGATCTGCGTGACGCGCTGGATAGCGCTCTGCCGCATATTGTCGAGCTGATGGGCCTGAGCACGGGCTGGATCTTCTTGCGCGGCGAGGGCGGCAGCTTCGCCCTCGCCGCACGTCACAATCTGCCCCCGGCGCTGACCTACCCCGGCCCGACCTGGGACGAGGAGTGCGACTGCCAGGAGCTGTGCTACAGCGACCGTCTGGACAAGGCGGTGAATATGATCCGCTGCTCGCGCCTGCGCGGTGCCGTCGGCGATAAGCGCGGCCTGGCCCAGCACGCCTCGGTGCCCCTGCGCAGCGGCGATGAGGTGCTGGGGATCCTGAATGTGGCCACCACCCAGTGGGGCAGGATCTCGGCACCGGAGCTACAGCTGCTCTCGGCGGCGGGCTTCCTGCTCGGCACGGCTATCGCCCGCGCCCAGCTCTACGAGCACGTGAAGGTGCGCCGCGTGCAGGAGCAGCGCGCCCTGCTCTCGCTTTCTCAGGAGCTGCTGGTGAGCGAGGAGCTTGAGCCGGCCCTCCAGCGGCTGGCCCGCGTCGGCGCGCGCCTGCTTGAGGCCGACGCCTGTGCCTTCGTCGAGGCCGATGAGCTGGGCGGGCGGGCAGTGCTGCGCGCCGCCTTCGGCTGGAGTCTCCCCGGCGATATGGCCTGGCCCGTGCCGCTCGACCCGGCGAGCCCGCACCTCTGGTACCTGCCCGAGCGAAGCAGCAGCCTGGCCGACGAGGCGCTCAGCGACCTGCCGCCGCTCCTGGCCCGCCAGGGCTTCCTCGGCCACCTCGGCATCCCGGTGGAGCTGGGCGGCGCGCCGGTGGGCATCCTGATGGTGAATAGCCGGACGCCGCGCCAGTTTCTCGACGATGAGGCCCAGCTCCTCGGGCTGCTCGCCAACCAGCTGGCCCAGACCCTGGAGCGCGAGCGGCTGCACCAGGAAGCGCTGGCCCGCCAGCGCCTTGAGCAGGAGCTTGACCTGGCCCGCGAGATCCAGGCCAGCTTCTTGCCCAACTGCTGCCCGAACCTCCCCGGCTACCAGATCGAGGCGTACTACCGCGCCGCCCGCCAGGTGGGAGGGGACTTCTACGACTTTATCGAGCTGCCGCCGCCGCCCGGCGCGCCCCCGGCAGAGCCTGGGTCGCCGCCCCGCCGAGGCGAGATGGTCTTCCGGGGCGGGCGCCTGGTGGCCCCTGAGCCGCGCGACCTCTCGGACGCCCAGCGCCTCGGGATCGTGATCGCGGATGTGACCGATAAGGGCGTGCCGGCCGCGCTGTTTATGGCGCTCTCGCGCACGCTGCTGCGTGCCACCGCCATCGACGGCCGCCAGCCCGCCGAGGTGCTCCTGCGGGCCAACCGGCTCATCCTGGCCGACTCGCGCTCGGGCCTGTTCGTCACCTGCTTCTACCTTATCCTGGAGACGCAGAGCGGGCAGCTGACCTACGCCAACGGCGGGCATAACTACCCGCTGCTCTACGAGGTCTCCACCGGCCAGGTGCGCCCCCTGCGCGCCCAGGGGATCGTGCTCGGGATCATCCCCGACCCACGCTTTGAGCAGCTGGAGACGACGATGCGGCCGGGCGATGTGCTGCTGCTCTACACCGATGGCGTGACGGAGGCGATGACGCCGCAGCGCGAGTTGTTCGGCGATGACCGCCTGGCGGCGGTGCTGCGGGCTAACCACCACCGCGGCCCCCAGGAGATTATCAACGCGGTGCTGGCGGCGCTGAGCGAGTTTGCGGCGGGGCAGCCGCAGTCTGACGATATTACGATGGTGGTGGTAAAGCGGAGCGGGTAGAGACGCCTCGGTGAGCGTCTCTCTTTCTGCTTATACCTTCAGCATTAGAGGCAGCGCGCCTGAAGGCCGACGTTAGCCGCCGACGATGAGCGCCAGCGCCCGCCGCCCCGCCACGTCAAGGGTGGAGGCCATGAAGGCCGGCAGGTTGACGGTGGACATCAGGGCGAGGTCCTCAAGCAGCGAGCTATCCTCGTCGAGAAAGCGCAGCACGCGCTGCGGGCTGTTGCGGCCAAACAGCCGCTGGAAGAAGACCTTGCCGCCCTCGCGGCCGGTGTCGAGGACGTTCAGCAGCACGCTGTCCATCAGGGCGTGTCGGCTCAGGCCAGGGTCCGTGTAGAAGGGCTGCCCGCTGTCCCGCAGCTGCCCGGCGATGCGCACCGACTGGCGCTGGATGCGCTGGAAGGTGTAGCCCGTCGATGCCTTGGTCATCCCGCCAGCGGTGCCGATGTTCATCACGTGCGGACTGGGGCGCATGGGGAAGGGCGCGTCGGTCATCGGGATGACCCCGTACTCAACATGCTGGATGGCGTAGCTCGTCAGGCCCAGCTGCTCGGCGATGTAGCGGCGCAGCCCGGCGTCGTAGACCTCCTGGGGCAGCACGGCGGGCGAGAAGTAGGTATCCTCGACCAGGGCGGTGTGCGCGTCGAAGGGCAGCACGTAGACGAAGCGCACCTGGCCCTGCTGGGCCACCCGGAAGTCCATAAAGGTGGCCGCGCCGGGGTCGAACACAGGAGCGGGCGCGGTGATCACCCAGCCCTTGAAGTGCTGGAGCCATATGGTGTGACCCGGCGGGGACTGCGACAGCGCGGGGATGCTGTTGAAGGCCCAGCGCCCGGTGAAGACTCGCCCGTCAACCGTGACCGCCGCACCGTCGGGGCGCTCGTCAATCGCCTCAACCCGCCCCTGGAGGCGGGTGACGGAGGGCCGCCCAGCCAGCTCCGTGTCCATAAAGCGGTAGAAGTCGCCGCCCTGGATCAGCTTGTAGCGGTAGGGCGCGATGGAGAGCCGGCGCGAGCCGTGGTCGCCGTGGAACCAGAGCTGCTCCCAGCTGTGGGCGATGATCGGCTCGAAGGGGCCTTCGCCGACCTCCCAAAAGCACCAGGTGCGGTCATTCTGCGCCTTACGAACCTGGTCGATCAGGAGCACGCGCCGGTCGCCGAGCCCGGCCAGCCCGAGGTGGTGGACGAGGCTGAGGCCGGCGGCCCCCCCGCCCGCGATGATATAGTCGAAGTCGCTCATGGCCCTATGATACCCGATCTGGCAACGAACAGGGAACGAATGAACGAATAGCCCATTGGAATGGGCTATTCGCAATACCGCAGAAGGAACCCTGTCACCCATGTCACGCTGAGCGCAGCGAAGCGTCCCGGCCGGGATTCTTCGCTGCGCTCAGAATGACAGAACACTTCACAGGGTTCCTTCTGCGGTATTGCGGCTATTCGTTCATTCGCCGCCTATTGGTTCAGCCCAGGTTAATGAACGACGCAGCCAGAAACAAGATCAGGATCAGCAGCAGGATCAGCAGCAGGACCCCGCCGACGATCGTCAGCGGGGCGACGGGCCGCACGAGGCGGATCGGATCGCCGCCGAGCACCTGGCGCACCGCGACGACAATCTGATTGATCGCATCCTCGCCGCTCCACAGCTCAACCCCGGCCCAGTCCCAGCCCTCGGCGGGCGCGGGCAGCAGCAGCTTGCGGGCCGGGCTATCCCCGACAGACTGGGCCACCTCGGCGCCTGCGGCCTGCGGCACCGCAATCTGCCATGGGCCAATGATCAGGCTGGACTCAGCGAGCTGGGCGGCCAGGCCGCGCGGGTCGGCCGCCGCGCCCATCGCGGCGGCGGCGGCCGGGGTCAGCCCGATCGGGCTGATGGCGAGGCCGGGCAGCTCGTGGCGCAGCCGCTCAACCAGCGCCCGGCCAAAGGTGCCTTCATCTAGGTCGAGCACGGCCACGCGCAGCTCGGCGGCCCGTGTCGCCTCGGCGGCCTGCCGCCGCCGCCCCTCGCCGCGCAGGATGCCGCCGTGGTAGGCCAGCACCCCGGCGGCGATACCGCTGAAGGCGATGGCCTGGGCCAGGTCGGCCAGCAGGCCGCCCTCGGGCGAGGTGCCGAGGGCCACGCGCAGCAGGCGGAAGACGATATACACAAGGCCGCTGAGGATGGTCAGGGTGGCGGCAAAGAGAAACCCGTAGAGGTAGATCCGGCGCACCAGCGAGCCGCGCTCATCGTCGCCAGCCGGGCCGTCGGCCTCGGCCGCGCCCTGCGCCCGCCGCCAGATCAGCACCCACACCGGCAGGCCGGAGATCAGGGCCGCGAGCGACCATGCCAGCTGCTCGCGCAGGTCGTTGCCAAAGGTGGACGAGCCGAGCGCCCGGATCAGGGCGCTGAGGACGCCGCCGAGGCCGATCAGGACAGCGGCCAAACCAATGCTCGCCACCAGGTACCACGAGAGCCTGCGCACCCCGGCCTGGCGTGGCACCTCGCGGATCAGGGCGGCGTCGGCGCGCAGGGCCAGGCTGTGGTAGACCCAGATCACGGCGGCGATCAGCACGGTCGATAGCGGGTCGCGGACATCGCCCTGCGGGGTGAGACCGAGCGCCTGGCGCAGCAGACCGGCCAGCATCAGGGTGGTTCCGCTGACGGCGATCAGTGCGCTGAGAAACACCACGGCGTGCAGGTAGAACTTGCGCAGGGCCGACTCGCGCTCGCCGATGTCTGGGCTGTGGAAGAGCGCCTGGGCCAGGTGCCATGACAGCACCCAGAGCGGCATGCCCACCAGCAGGCCGGCGACCGGGTCGATCAGGGCGGCCCTCCCGCCGATAACACCTGCGCCTCCCATCTGGTAGAGCACCCAGCGCAGCAGCGCGATCGCCGCCTGCCCCGTGATGAGCAGCCCGGTGCCGCTGAAGACCAGCAGGTAGAGCCGGCGAACCAGGGCGCTGTTATCGACAAGCGGCACCGCCACCGCGTCGGCACGCGCCACCTGGCGGTGGTAGAGCCAGAGCAGCCCCAGCACCAGCACCGGCATCAGATCGCCCAGCAGCCCCTGGGCGGCGCTGCGGCCCGTGAGGTTCCAGCGGCCGCTCGGGTCGAGCAGCAGCCCTAGCAGCCCCTGAGCCAGGTTATAGGCGCTGCTGAGCGCGGGCGCCAGCAGCACAGCCATAGTGCCGTAGAGATAGAGGCGGCGCAGCGCCGCCCCGCGCTCCTCCAGGTCGCCGGCGGCCAGCCGCTGCGCCCAGATCCAGTGGATGAGAAAGACCGGCAGGCCGATGATGATCACCGCGATCTGGAAGGCCACCGCCTCGCGCGCGAGGCTTCCCCAGACCCCCAGGACATTGCGCAGCAGCGCGATCACCGCCCAGGCCACCGCCTGTAGGCTGATCAGCGCCACCAGCAAGATATACCAGCGCCGTATATTGCTCATCGTTATCACGCTTCCGAGGGCGGCAGCCCTCTAAACCAGGATTGTGGTAACGAGGGCTTTCAGCTTCGCTGAAAGCCCTCATTACCACAATCCTGTGTCACTCACAGGAACGGTTCACAGGGGCGGCTCACAGTCCAGCAGGAGGCCCAGTATGAATCGGCGCTGATCAGCTTCCAGGCATCGCCCTGGCGGCGCAGGGTCATGCTGAAGGAGTTCGTGTACTGGCCGCTGCTAAACAGCCCGCCCTGGGAGAAGTGGGTCTCGCTTACCGTGACGACCGCCCGGTCGCCGGTGACGCGCTCATCGCCGATATTGATCGTCGATGATTCGCGGTTAAATGACCAGCTGTAGCGCGAGTCGATATCGCTGACAAACTCATCGACGGTGGGCGGGTAGCCCTTCAGGTCGGGCGACAGGTAGCCGTAGGCGCGCTCGTCGTCGCGGCCCTTGATCGCGAGCAGGTAGTTATGGGCCACCCCGCCGGGCGTCGTGTCGGGCAGGTAGCCCGGCGCGCTGCGGGTCAGGGCCAGGCCCAGGGCGACCGCCACCAGGGCCACGACCCCGGCGATGATCGCGAGCAGAAACCGATCAACCTGTTTCATTGTTTCCACCTTAGATCACTGAGGCGCTGAGGCGCTGAGGCACTGAGGCACAAGAGTGAGCTAATCGAAGCGGGGGAATGGACGGGAGGGGGAAGCTTCGATGTCCTATACGCATACGATATCTACAGTATACATACAAGGACAAGGTTTCAGAGCACGTTACCGCTTGGTGGCGCGCATGGCTTGCTGATGCGGCGGCACCGACTCCCGACTCCCGACTCCCGACTCCCGACTCCCGACTCCCGACTCCTGATCCCAAAATCCGTGCGCCCTACACAGCAAGATCTGAGCCGCCGCCGCATGCCTCAGGGGCTGGTATAGTGGGGCGAGCCGCCAGATGGTCGGCGCGCACAGCGAGGGGGGATGCCGATGAAGATCTGGGTTGACGCCGACGCCTGCCCGAGGGCCGTGAAGGACCTGCTCTTCCGCGCCTCGTCCCGGCTAAGCCTGCCGGTCTGCCTCGTGGCCAACCGCCCGCTCGCCGTGCCAGACTCGCCGCTGATCACGCTGACCCAGGTGCCAAAGGGCAGCGATGTCGCCGATGGGCATATCGCCCAGCACGTGGCCCCGGGCGACCTGGTGATCACCGCCGACATCCCGCTGGCGGCGCAGGTGGTGGCGCGCGGGGCCGTCGCCCTCGACCCGCGCGGCGAGATCCACACCGCCGAGACGGTGGGCGAGCGGCTGGCGATGCGCGACCTGATGGAGGAGCTGCGCTGGGCCGGGGTGGCGACGGGCGGCCCGGCCGCCTATAGCGAGGCCGACCGCCAGCGCTTCGCCCAGTCCCTCGACCGGCTGCTGCCGCGCCGACACCCCTAGAGCACTGAGCAGCATGCTTGAGTCACTGAGGCACTGAATCTGGTGGCTCGCTACGCTCGCGCCTTCCTCATGACAGGCTCACTTCCTCTGCCCACCGCTATAGTAAGGACACACCGATGAGCGACACGTTCGACATTCTGTTCGAGCCGGTGCGGATCGGCCCAGTCACGGCGCCCAACCGCTTCTACCAGGTGCCGCACTGTAACGGCATGGGCCACCGTATGCCGCAGAGCCTCGCCGCCATGCGCGGCGTGAAGGCCGAGGGCGGCTGGGGCGTGGTCTGCACCGAGGAGGTGGAGATCCACCACAGCAGCGACCTGGCCCCCTACATCGAGGGGCGGCTCTGGGACGACCGCGATATCCCGGCCCTGGCGATGATGGCCGAGTCTGTCCACCGCCACGGCGCACTGGCCGGGATCGAGCTGACCCACAATGGCCACGACGCGCCCAACTACTACTCGCGGGCGACGCCCCTGGGGCCACGCGACATCGGCCTGATGGGCGGGACGGGCTACGAGCCAGGGCAGGCCCGGCGTATGGATCGCGAGGACATCCGCAGCCTGCGGCGCTGGCACCGCGCCGCCGCCCTGCGCGCGAAGCAGGCTGGATTCGACCTCGTCTACTGCTACGCCGGGCACGGCCTGAGCCTGCCAATGCACTTCCTGCTGCGCCGCTATAACGACCGCAGCGACGAGTACGGCGGCAGCCTGAGCAACCGCGTGCGCCTGCTGCGCGAGCTGATCGAGGACACCAAAGATGCGGTCGGCGACAGCTGCGCGGTGGCGGTGCGGCTGGCCGTCGACGAGCTGCTGGGCGACGAGGGACTGACCAGCCAGGGCGAGGCCCACGAGATCGTGGCAATGCTCGCCGAGCTGCCCGACCTGTGGGATGTGAACATCTCCGGCTGGAGCAACGACTCGGCCACGGCGCGCTTCGCCCAGGAGGGCTACCAGGAGCCCTACATCGCCTTCGTCAAAAAGCTCACCAGCAAGCCGGTGGTGGGCGTCGGCCGCTACACCTCGCCCGAGTCAATGGCCTCGGCGGTGCGGCGCGGCGTGATGGACATGATCGGCGCGGCCCGGCCCTCAATCGCCGACCCCTTCCTTCCAGCGAAGATCCGCGCCGGGCGGGTCGAGGATATCCGCGAGTGCATCGGCTGCAACATCTGCGTGAGCAGCGACACAAAGTGTGTGCCCATCCGCTGCACCCAGAACCCGACCATGGGCGAGGAGTGGCGGCGCGGCTGGCACCCCGAGCAGGTCGCGCCGAGGCAGAGCGAGGCCGAGGTGCTGGTGATCGGCGCCGGGCCAGCCGGCCTAGAGTGCGCCCGCGCCCTCGGCCAGCGCGGCTACAAGGTGGCCCTGGCCGAGCGCGAGCGCGAGCCCGGCGGGCGGGTGGACCGCGAGGCTCGCCTGCCGGGGCTGGCCGTCTGGCGAAGGGTGATCGACTGGCGGCTGAGCCAGATCGAGAAGCTGCCCAACGTCACGATCTACCCCGGCAGCGCCATGAGCGCGGCCGACGTGATCGAGGCCGGCTACGCCCACGTGATCATCGCCAGCGGGGCCGACTGGCGCCGCGACGGGGTGGGCCGCACGCTCCAGCGGGCCATCCCCGGCAGCGAGCTGCCCTCCGTCCTCACGCCCGACGACCTGATGGCGGGGCGGCTGCCCTCGGGGCGGGTGCTGATCTACGACGACGACCACTACTACATGGGCGGGGTGCTGGCTGAGCTGCTGGCCTCTACGGGCTGCGCGGTGACGCTGGCCACGGCCGCGCCCATGGCCTCGTACTGGACGCAGTTCACGCTTGAGCAGGAGCGCATCGAGCGCCGGCTGGGCCAGCTCGGCGTCGCCATCCTGACCCGCACGACCCTGACGGCGATCAGCCCAGGCGGTGCCACGCTGACATCAACGATCTCCGGCGCGGCGCGCGAACTGCCCTGCGACGCGGTGGTGCTGACGACCGACCGGCTGCCCCGTGGCGCGCTGGCGGCCGAGCTGGCCCCGGCCCTGGCGGAGGGCCAGCTGCGCACGCTGCGGGTAATCGGCGACGCCGACGCGCCCAACATCATCGCCCAGGCCATCTTCGCCGGGCACCTGGCCGCCCGCGAGTTCGACGCGCCGCCCGGCGACGGGACGCCCTTCCGGGTCGAGTAGGCGCGCAACGACAGACAGTGCCACCAGCAGGCTATGTTGGCAGCCCGCCGGTGGCACCCATCATCCAGCGCATGCAGCGGTGGCCGAAGTCCACCGGCGCGCAGTACATCATCGGGCAGGCGCCTGCGATCAGCGTGACCCCGTGCTCCTTGCAGAGGGCGACCGCCTCAGGCGAGACACTGGTTCCCGTGCGCATCATGGACTCGTGCATCCAGACCCGTGGGACGCCGGCAGCCACCGCCTGCCGCACCAGCTCAAGGGTCACAGTCGGGCGGGTAACGATCACAACCCCGCCGACCCCGCCGGGAATCGCGGCCAGCTCAGGGTAACAGGGGTCGCCCTCAAAGGTCTCGGCACCGGGAAGAATCGCCACCACCTGATGTCCGGTCTCCTTCAGCTTGCGGTAGATCAGCGTGCCAGAGAGTTGCCGGGTAGCCGACACCCCAGCCACAGCGATGCGTGGCTGAGCCAGAAAGTCGGCGACCTTCTCGGCGAGGGTCACTGGTTGGGTTGGTGAATACGCCATCGATCAATCCTCCTTATCTTGGTATTGGCCCAGATCTCGCCGAAGCATCGCTGCCACCGCGAGGACATACCCATAACAGGCTCGCCTGACTATTGTACTACCTCAATCCCTTACCGTTTGGTGGCGTGTATGGCTTGCTGATGTGGCGGCACCTACTCCCGACTCCCGAAGCCTTGTCTACTTCCTTTTCTTCTTTGGCTTGGGCACAGGAAGTTCGTTCGCGGTCACTCGTATCAGATGACTCATCCACTCTTTGTCTTCGAGATTATCTTCAATAAGAAAGCTTAATTTGGCACCTGGGTACGGCGGCGCCTCGACGACATCGCCAATAAAAGCACGTCCACCATCAGTTCGTTTCACGAAGAGTTGGTTGTCACATACCAAGGCGACGACTTTGCCGTCGCTGTAGATCGCATACTCACCAAACATCTTCCTGTAGGATATGGCGCCTGCGCTCTCGATCTGGTCGACGATGAACGTCACAAAGTGCTCGTCAGATGACATTGTCTCTCCTTGCCTTCTTTGGCAGTACCGCAGCTCTACGAACCTTGTCTACTGCCAAATAACAAACCGGCGTCTGAGTTAGCTGGCCTTGCAGCCTAACTCAGACGCCGGTTCGGCGGCTAGGATAGCACCCTTAACAATTCGCCTATGTTGAACGTGTGTCCGCCCTGCTGGGCGGCGCTCCTTGTTCTTGAGAATTTAGTGGCGGGGAGGGAGAGATTCGAACTCTCGATAGGATTGCTCCTATAGCGGTTTAGCAAACCGCCGCACTAGGCCACTATGCGACCTCCCCGTGAAACTTACTGGCGAGATTGTACCATAGCCTCGCGAACTTGCCAACTGACAGGATTGAGTGGAGGGGGCGGTGGGATTCGAACCCACGGGCCCGGTTAAGGGCCTTTCGTTTTCAAGACGAACGCATTACGACCACTCTGCCACGCCCCCGTTATGTCAATCCTACCAAAGACTCTTATAGAGATAAATCTCCGCGTGGCAGTTAGGTGTACGAATCATACAGGCGTCTCCACGAAAGCGGATACGCCTGTATTGTACAACACAAGAACGTCTGTGTCGAAGGTGGCAGGCGGGACAGGAATCGAACCTGCAACCTGCGGATTTGGAGGCCGCTGCTCTGCCTAATTGAGCTACCCGCCTTCACACCGCGAAATAATACCATACCCCCGCTGCCTTTGCAACACTGAGACGCTGAGACACTGAGGCACTGAGCGTGTGTCTCAGTGCCTCAGTGTCTCAGCGCCTCAGTGATCTACACTGCCGTGATCAGGTGCTCGGCCTGAATGCGGCGGCGGGTGCGCGTCTCGCCGCGCAGGATGAGCGAGTTTGTGCCGGCCCGGTCATGCACGAAGCTGACCCCCTCAAGCAGCAGGCCAGAGGTGATCCCGGTGGCCACGAAGAAGATCTGGTCGCCGGTGACCATATCCCCGCAGCGGAGGATGCGCCGTGTCTCGACGCCAACGTCGGCAAGGGATGTGCGCTCCTCAGGGCTCTGCGGGGCCAGGCGGGCCAGCATCTCGCCGCCCAGAGCCTTCACCGCGCAGGCCGCGATCACCCCCTCCGCCGCGCCGCCCACCCCGATCAGCAGATCCACAGGGCCGTCTGGCTCGGCGGCCAGCACCGCCCCCGAGATATCCCCGTCGTCGGCGAGCAGCACGCGGGCGCCGGCGGCGCGGATCTCGTCGAGCAGGTCGCGGTGGCGCGGCCGATCCAGCAGAAAGACCACCAGGTCGCGCACGGCCTTGCCCTTGGCCCGCGCGATCAGGGCCAGCGTCCAGGCGACGGGGGCGTCGAGGCACTCGGGAACCAGTGCGGCGGCGGCGGTGCGGTTGACCACCAGCTTCTCCATGTAGGCGGCCGGGCTGGGCGACCACAGCGAGCCACGGGTGGCTATGGCGGCCACCGACACGGCCCCGGCGCGGCCCTGGGCCAGCAGCCGCCGCCCGTCGATCGGGTCAACCACCACATCCACCGCCACGCCGCGCCCGGTGCCCACCGCCCGTCCGACATATATCTCGGGCGGACTATCCACCCGGCTGTCCTCGCCCAGCACGATCCGCCCGTCCATCTCCAGCTTATCGAGGGCGCGCAGCATCGCCACGCTGGCCGCCTGGTCGGCCTCGTCGCGCTGGCCCAGCCCCATCCAGCGGGCCGCGCTGATCGCCGCCGCCTCGGTCGCCCGCACCAGGTCTAGCCCGGTGTTCCGATGAAGTCTCGCCTCGCTCATAGACACCTCCGGGGAGTCGGGGGTTAGGAGTTAGGGGTTGGGGGTTAGGAGTTAGGAGTCAGTCAGAACATGTGCCCAACCCCCAACCCCCAACCCCAACCCCCAACCCCCAACTCACAACTCACAACCCCCAACCCCCAACCCCCAACCCCCAGCTCCCAACCCCCAACCCCCAACCCCCAACCCCCAAACTCACACTTCCACCGCCGTCAGCAGCGCGGCCGCCTCCCATGCCAGCATGCCGCCCTGGAGGATGCTGACATCGGCGTAGCCGTGAGAGATCAGGTGCGCGGCGGCCCGCGCGCTGCGCCTGCCGCTGCGGCATACCAGGATGACCGGCTGGTCGCGCGGCAGGTCGCCGGGGCCGGACAAGATGCCCGGCAGCGGCGAAAGCATCGCCTCAGGGATGTGGGCGAGCCGGTACTCGCGCGGCTCGCGCACATCCACCACCAGCGGCTGGCTGGCCCCGCGCAGCCGCGCCCACAGATCGCGGGCGAGAACCTCGCGCACCGGCGGGGTCAGCCCGTGCCCGCCGAGCGCGACCATGCCGTTCGCCAGCCCGCGCTTGGGCAGATCCTGGCACTCGCGGAAGGCCCGCACCTCACACTCATAGATGCAGATCGCCGGGTCGAGCGTGTGGTGGAACAGCAAGCCCATCGCCTCATCCTCATCAAGGAAGCCGCCATCGCCAAGCAGATCGACAAAGCCGGTGCTGCGCATCACCTGCATCACCGGGTCGCGCACGCGCACCAGGAACACCCTGCCGCCGCGATCCCGGCAGATCCGCAGGATATTCTCCAGCGCCCTGATCCCGCTGATGTCGCAGTGCTGGACGCTGTGCATCCGCAGCATCAGGAAGCGCTGCTCCGGGACACGCATCAGCATATCGTAGAGGCTCTCCTCAACGTGGTTGGCCGCGCCGAAGTAGAGGTCGCCCAGCAGATCGACCACGGCCACCTGCGGGCAGCCCGGCTTGCCCGGCTGATAGGCCCAGTGTCGGAAGGTGTCGTCGGGGAGCACGGCCAGCACGCGGGGCGTGCTCGTTTTGAGCAGGTAGTAGCCCAGCGACATCAGCACGCCGATCAGCACAGCGAACTGGAGCGGCAGGGCCAGAGTGGCGGTGAGGGTGATCAGCATGATCACCGTGTCGCCGCGCGCCCCGCGCCAGATCCGCAGCATCGCCCGGCGGTCGATCATGCTGTAGGCGGTGATCACCAGGGTGCCGGCGAGCACCGGCCGCGGCAGATGGGCGATCAGCGGGGTGAGCAGGAACATCGCCGCGAGCACGAATATGCCCGAGAATGCGTTGCCCAGCCCGGTCTGCGCCCCGGACTGGTAGCTGAGGGCCGAGCGGTTGAAGGAGCCGGAGGTGGGGTAGCCGCTGAAGATCCCGGCGGCGATGTTGGCCAGCCCCTGGCCGACGAACTCCTGGTTGCTGTCGAGTCGCTGCCGCGAGTGGCTGGACACCGCCCGCGCGATGGCCACCGCCTCCACCAGGCCGATGATCGCCAGGGCCAGGGCGCCGTTCGAGAGCTGTCCGATCAGGTCGATGTCGAGCAGCGGCAGGGCGGCTAGCGGCGGCAGGCTCTGCGGTAGCTCGCCCAGCACCCGCACGCCCAGCGCCTCCATCCCCAGCCCCCACGAGACCAGCCCGCCCGCCACCACGCTCAGCAGCACCGCCGGCAGCTTGCGCTGCACGCGCGGCAGCAGCAGCAGCAGGCCGATCGTGCCCAGCCCGAGCCCGAGCGATGGCAGATGCAGCTCGCCGATCTGCCCCGCCGTGGAGCGCAGCGTGTCGAACAGGCTGGCGGTGCTCTGGAGCTTCAAGCGCAGCATCGGCTCGATCTGGTTGGACATAATCAGGATGCCGGCCCCCGCCGTGAACCCGACCGCCACCGAGTCCGAGACGAAGTTGACCAGCATGCCCAGCCGGGCCACGCCCATCAGCAGGCGAAAGAGGCCAGCCATCACCGCGATCAGGCCGGCGGCGGCGATGAACTCGGGGCTGCCCGGCACGGCGATCGGCAGCAGCACCGAGAGCGTCAGGATGGAGGCCGTGTTGGTCGGCCCGCTGTGCAGGTGGCTCGACGAGCCCCACAGCGCGCCGATCACGCTGGCCAGGATGGCAGCGTAGAGGCCCATCGTTGGCGGCAGCCCCGCCAGCAGCGAGAAGGCCAGCGACTGCGGCAGCAGCACGACGCCCACCGACGCGCCGGCGATCAGGTCGGCGCGCAGCGCGGCCCGCGAGTAGCCCCGCAGCAGATGGATCGGCTGGGTGAACAGGGTGGACGTGCTGCGCAGGTACGCCAGCATGGCCGTGTCCTCAATGACATGCGTGTGGGATGCTTATGGTAGCACGTTTTTAGGCGAAGGGGCGCAGCAGGGACGGCGTGGTGGCGCAGCGTGCTACGCCACCACGCCGTCCCTGCTGCGCCCTTACCGAAATAGCCCTTGTAGCCCAGGAGCTTCAGCCCTGGGCTACAAGGGCTTCATCCGCTTTAGCGGCTTTAGATTCGGTATATGGCTTCCTAGTGCAGCAAACGCTTGTGTCAGAACAAACAATCTGATATACTGGAGCCATGACACAAACGATCCAGACCACCTACCGCTTTCTGCTCCATGCTGAACATGCGAATCAGGGTAGCATACGCCCCCCGGCGGCAACCGGCCCTGCGGCGGAACTCTCTAGGTGGGAGCGCCGTGTGGTACGATGTGCCCGCCACCTATATGGGTGGCGTGTTCCAGAGGTATCTCGCGTGTCACCTCTTGCCAACGCCATCGTGCGGCTGCGCCTGCTCTGGGAGCGACCCAGCCTCCGCCGGATGGCCCAGAATATCGGCTGGCTGCTCGCCGATCGGCTGCTGCGCCTGATCGGTGGGCTCCTGGTCGGCTTCTGGGTGGCCCGCTACCTCGGCCCGGTAGCCTTCGGCAGCTATAACTACGCGCTGGCACTTGTGCTTATCGTCGGCGCTATCGCGACACTTGGACTCGATAATATTGTCGTGCGCGACCTGGTGCGGGCGCCCAAGGCGGCGGCGGCGATCATGGGCAGCGCGGCGCTGCTGCGCTTTGGCGGGGGCCTGATGGCTATTGCGGTCGCGGTGGGGGCCGTTGCACTCCTGCGCCCCGGCGACTCGACACTGATCGCGCTCACCGCCCTGATGGGCATGGCCTCGCCCCTCCAGGCTCTCTCGACGATCGACCTCTGGTTTCAGTCGCGCGTTGAGTCGCGCGATATCGTCGTGGCGCGAAACGCGGCATTTCTGATCGCAACGCTCGCCAAGGTGGCGCTGATCATAGCGGGCGCGCCGCTGATCGCTTTCGGCTGGACATTTGCCGCTGAGGCTGCCCTCGGCGGCCTCGCGGTGATGATCGCCTACGGGCGACAGAACCAGGCGATAGGGGCCTGGCGACCGTCGATCGTGCGCGCCCGGGCGCTGCTCGCCGATAGCTGGCCGCTGATCTTCTCCGGCCTCCTGGTCACGCTCTACCTGCGGATCGACCAGGTGATGATCGGCCAGATGGTCGGCGACGCCGAGCTGGGGGTCTACTCGGTGGCCGTGCGGATCGCCGAGATCTTCCCGCTGCTGCCGGGCGCGATCATCGCCTCGGCCTTCCCCGCCGTAGTGGCCGCCCGCGCGGTGAGCGAGGAGCTCTTCTACGACAGGCTGCGCCGGCTTTATGCGCTGGTGGCCGCCCTCGGCTACGTGGCCGCCCTGAGCATCACCCTCTGCGCTCCCTGGCTGATCGATACGCTCGCGGGGCCGGGCTACGCCGCCGCCACGCCAATGCTCGTGGTGCTGATCTGGGCCAGCCTCTTCAGCGGCATTGGCCTGGCCCGCAGCACCTACCTGAACACCGCGAATCTGGCCCACCTGCATACGATCACGGTCGCCCTGGGTTGTTTGGTGAACATCGGGCTAAACTGGCTGCTCATCCCGCGCGTCGGCGGCATGGGCGCGGCGATCGCCTCGCTCATCGCCTACTGGCTTGCCGGCCACGGGGCCTGCTACGTCGTCCCGGAGCTGCGCGCCACCGGCGCGATGATCACCCGCGCCCTGCTCTGGCCAAAGTTCTGGTGATCGCGATTGCTCGTCTATCACATTCACCAATGACTACCAATCTGAACACGATACGCGCCTACCTCGCCTTCCCAGTGAGAATGTTCGCCCGCTCAAGCCAGCGGCGCTATATCGTGCGCTGGCTCGCCTCGCTATGGCCGGGGGCGACGTTGCGCCGCCCTCAGCCCTGGCTTGTCTTTGCGGCCATCGACTATCTGAACACGATTGATATGCGCAGCTGGCAGATATTCGAGTACGGCAGCGGGAGCTCGACCCTGTACTGGCTGCGGCGAGCGGCTCACGTCACATCTATCGAGCACGACGCACCGTGGTACGAGCGCGTGCGAGCCCTCCTCCCTCCCGGCGCAAAGCTCGACTATGCGCTCGTCTCACCCGAGCCATGTCTGCGGCCAGAGCTCGATCTCGATCCTGCCGATCCTCATGCCTATATTTCGGCTAACTATCCGGGCGAGGGGCTGACCTACAAACGCTATGTTAGCCAGATCGACGCTTTCGCCGATGGTAGCCTGGATCTGGTGTTGATCGATGGGCGAGCAAGGGCATCATGTCTTGCCCGCGCCGCACCCAAAGTCCGCCCCGGGGGGATGCTCATCCTTGATAACTCGGAGCGGGCGTATTATACCCAGCGCAATGCAGCGGCCCTGAGCAGCTACCAGCCGCTTGTCTTCGCTGGGGCCGTGCCGCTGGTGCCTGTCTTCTCACAGACGACGATCTACCGACGCCGCCCATGAACACTATGCTTAGACGCCAGATCAAGCGTACGATTCTATCCTGGCGCCTCGCTCACGCCGACGAGCTGCGAATCGTGGTGGGGGCCAGCGGCCACGCCCCGCCCGGTTGGGTGGCCACCGACATCACCAGCCTCGACCTGCTGCGCGAGGCAGATTGGCGATCTCGCTTCGCCGAAGGAAGTGTTGCGGCGATCCTCGCCGAGCATGTCTGGGAGCATCTCGGGCCGGCCGACGGGCTGGAGGCGGCCCGGCGCTGCCGCCGCTACCTGCGCCCCGGCGGGCACCTGCGGATAGCGGTACCAGATGGGCTACATCCCGACCCCACGTACCGCGAGGCGGTGCGACCGGGCGGCACTGGGCCTGGCGCAGACGACCACAAAATACTGTACACCTATTGCTCGCTGGGGGGGCTGCTAGAGCAGGCCGGCTTTACACTGCGCCTCCTAGAATACTTCAATGAGTCTGGCCAGTTCCATGCCGCCGACTGGGAGCCAGACGATGGGATGGTTCGCCGCTCGCACCGCTTCGACCCGCGCAATGCCGGCGGGCAACATGCGTACACATCGCTGATCATCGATGCGATCAGGCCATGAGCGATCACACCCCGGTTATCCTCTTGGTCTACCGGCGGCCCGCCGAGATGGCCAAGGTGCGCGCGGCGCTGCGGGCGGCCCGACCTGACCGGCTGATCATCGTCGCCGATGGCCCGCGGGCCGACCGACCAGGCGATGCCGAGGCGGTCGCCGCCGCCCGCGCCGCCGCCGAGGCCGTCGACTGGCCCTGCGAGATCACGCGGATCTACGCCGACTCAAACATGGGCCTCAGGAGCCGGGTCGAGAGCGGCATCACGGCCGCCTTCACGCGTATCGAGCGGGCGATCATCCTTGAGGATGACTGCGTGCCCGCGCCGAGCTTCTTCCGCTTCTGCGCCGAGCTGCTGGATCGCTACGCCGACGACGAGCGGGTGATGGCGATCTCCGGCGACGATTTCCAGGGCGGGCGAGCGGCCGCCGCCAGCTACCGCTTCTCGCGCTACCCGCACTGCTGGGGCTGGGCCACGTGGCGCCGGTCCTGGCAGCGCTACGATGGGCCGATGGCCGACTGGCCGGCGCTGCGTGTGAGCGGCTGGCTTGAGCGCTCCCTGAACGATCGGCGCGCGGCCCGCTACTGGCGGGCTGTCTTCGACCGTGTGTACGCCGGGCAGATCGACTCCTGGGCCTACCGCTGGACCTACAGCTGCTGGCGACAGAATGGCCTCACCGCCCTGCCCGCCCGCAACCTGGTCAGCAACATCGGCTTTGGGACGGGGGCGACCCACACCAACGCCCCCGACAACCCTTTCGCCGCGCTAAACGCCTACGATCTGCCCTTCCCGCTACGCCACCCGCCCAATGTGGTCGCCGACACACAGGCCGACGCGCATACACAGTCCACCCTCTATGATCCGTCGCTCGCCCGGCGGCTGGCCTGGCGGATTGTCCGCACCATGCGTCGCCGACGTGAAAAGGAGTCCGTGGAGCGCCGTGATGCAGCCACATGAACCCGCCGACATTGCCGATCTCTGGCGCGACATGGACCGCGCCTGGGATGCGCTCGGCCTGGATAACCGCAACCCTGACCCGGCCCGGCTTGCGGCCTTCTACCACCACCCGGTCTGGGCGCAGAGCGGCGCTTTCGCCGAGACCGACCCGGTCTCGCGGGGGCACCGCGAGGCGATCATCGCCTGGATGCTCGATGCCGATACGCCCACGATCCTCGACTACGGCGGCGGCTATGGCGGGCTGGCGCGGATGATGGCGGCGGCCATGCCCGAGCGAAGCGTCAATGTCTATGAGCCATTCCCCAGCCCAGAGGCTCTAAGCCGTGCGGCCGCATTCTCGAACCTGCGCTATATCGGAAAGCTAGAGGCCCGTTACAGCTGTGCCCTCTGCGTCGATGTACTAGAGCACGTGCCAGACCCGCTCGCGGTGCTGGCCGAGATCACCGCGCACCTGCGACCGGGCGGCTACCTGCTCGACGCCAGCAACTTCTACCCGCTGATCAGGTGTCATCTGCCAGACACCTTCTACCTGCGCTACAGCTTCCCGATCTTCGCCCAGCTGCTCGGCCTGCGCCGGGTGGGGCGGGTCGCTGGGAGCCACGCGACCGCCTATCAGAAGGTCGTCGATAACGCCCCGCGCTGGGGTCGTCTGCGGGCCGCTGAGGCCATCGCCCGTGCGATCTATCCGGCCTTGCGCCAGTCCCACCAGATCTACCGGATAGCTCGGCGACGCCCCGCCGATGTGTCGCTGTAACATGCACATCGTCCTCCTCTCCGACCACGAGACGCGCGGGGGCGCGGCGATCGCAGCGGGCCGCCTGGCCGCCGGCCTGGTGTCCGCTGGCTGCCGGGTGACGCGGCTCTGCGCCTACCCCGACGGTCGGCCCCACCCCTGGGCCAGCGAGCGACTGGCCGCGCCGCTCTTCCCGCTGCGCCGTATGGCTCGTCGCGGGCTGCCCCTGAGCGCCCGCGCGGCCCTAGACGAGCTTGCCGTCACCTCGACCGACGCTGCGCTGCGCCGCGCCCTGGCCCGCCTGCGGCCCGATGTCGTCCACCTCCATAACCTGCACGGCGGCATCGGCGCCGGCTGGTCACCCCGGCTGCTCGCGGCTGCCGCCGAGCACGCCCCTGTGGCATGGACCTTCCACGACATGTGGGCCTTCACCGGGCGCTGCGCCTACAGCTACGGCTGCGAGAAGTTCATCACCGGCTGCGACGCGCAGTGTCCGACGCCGCGCCAGTACCCGGCCCTCCCGCCCTGCAAGATCGCCGGGGCGTGGCATCTGCGCCGACAGATCATCGCTGGGGCACCCCGTCTCGTCGGCGTGGCCCCCTCGCGCTGGATGTACGGCCATGCCACAGCCGGGATGTGGGCAGCGAGACGGGTAGATCATATCCCTAATGGCATCGACCTGGACACCTACGCCCCCGCCGATCCCGCCGCCGCACGCCGCGCCCTCGGACTCCCCGTAAGCGGCCCGCTCGTGCTGGTGGCCATGCCGCACCTGGCCGACCCGCGCAAGGGCGCGGATCTGCTCAGCGCCCTGGCTACCGCCCCCGGCCCGCGCCCCCTGCGCCTGATCACTATGGGCGCGGGCACCCTGCCCGCATCCGGCGCAGGCGTCGAGATCCTGCCCCTCGGATATGTGGCCGCCGAGGCCCGCCGCGCTCTGGCCTACAGCGCTGCCGACCTGCTGCTCCACGCCGCGCCCCAGGACAACCTGCCGCTCACCGTGATCGAGGCCATGGCCTGCGGCACGCCCACGGTGGCCATGCCCGTGGGCGGCCTGCCCGAACTCGTGCGCCCCGGCGTCACCGGCTGGCTCGCCGACGATCACACGCCCCAGGCGCTGGCCGACACCCTCGCCACAGCCCTCGCCGACCTCGCCGCCGGCGCGAACCTACGCGGCTCCTGCCGCGCCGTGGCCGTAGCCGAGTACGAGATCAGCCTGTTCGTTGCGCGGCACCTGAACCTCTACCAGCAGCTGTAACCTGCGCGCCCCGCCGCGCATCAAAAGCGCGGATGCTCTGTACCCTGTACCCTGTACCCTGGAGAACCATCACCCTATGCCGCTCTACGAGTACCAGTGCCCCGACTGCGATGCGCGCTTTGATCGCCTGATCCGCAGCAGCGACTCGGCCCCCAAGATCATCTGCCCGACCTGTGGCGGCGAGCGGCCCGAGCGACTGCTCTCCATGTTCGCCACATCTGGCCCTCGGTCGGCCTCCTCCTCTTCCTCCTCCGCATCCGCCCCCGCCTGCGGCCCGGTTGGCTGAGGGTTCAAGCCGCGGCCGTGAGCCGCGTGAAAACAAGGACGATGCGAGGCCCGTGGCATAGCCACGGGCCTCGCATCGTCTTCGTGTGAGGCCGGGCGCTATAATACGGCCATGAACATCTCCCTTGCCAGCGAATTCCCGCTCTGGGCCGACTACGGCCCCGTCGAGGATGCGCCCGCGCCGGTGATCGGCGACCCCGCCATGCCCCTCGTCAGCGTGGTGACGCCCTCGCTCAACCAGGGCCGCTACCTGCGGGCTACCATCGAGAGCGTGCTCAGCCAGGGCTACCCCAACCTGGAGTATATCGTCATCGACGGCGGCAGCGCCGACGAGAGCCTGGGCGTGCTGCGCGACTATGCGGGCGAGCCGCGCATGCGCTGGCTGAGCGGGCCGGACCGGGGCCAGAGCGACGCGATCAATAAGGGCTGGGCCCGCTGCCGGGGCCAGATCCTGGCATGGCTAAACAGCGACGACACCTACCTCCCCGGCGCGATTGCGGGCCAGGTGCGCGAGCTTCTGTCCGCCCCAGAGGCCGGCGCGGTCTACGCCGACGCCCAGTACACCGACGCCGACGGACGCCCGCTCACCCGCCTCTATGGTCGCCCCTACTCGCCCGCAGCACTGCTGCGCCTAGAGATCCCCGCCCAGCCGACGGTCTTCCTACGCCGCGATCTGGTGTCCCAGATTGGCCCGCTCAGCCTCGTTCGCCGCTACAGCCTGGATAGCGACTACTGGGCGCGGGCCGCCCGTGTCGCCCCCTTCCGCCAAGCCCACGCCCTAGTGGCCACCTACCGCCTCCACCCCGACTCGAAGACCGTCGGACAGTTCGCCGGCTTCTACCGCGAGTGGCTGGAGGTGGCCGAGAGCTTCTTCGCCGAACCTGGCCTGCCCGCCGACCTGCGCGCCGCCCGAGGCCCGGTGCTCGCCGATATCTACGCCGCCATGGCCAACCTGGAGGCCGGCGGGGGCGGCCGCGCAGCCGACGCCCTGCGCTACCTGGCCTACGCCCTGCACATCGGCGGGCCGCGCCCCCGCATGCTCAAGCTGCCTCTAGCCCTGGCCGAGCGCCGCCTACCCCTCGGCCTCGCCGCCCGCGCCAGCGAGCTATGGGGACGTCTGCGTCGGGGCGGTGCCTAAAACAAGGTTTCAGGCAACAAGTGGCAGGTGGCAGGTGGCAGGAGTTGCGCATTGGGATACCTTGCGCTATACCAAATGACGCTCTATCTATGCTATTATCACGGTAGACCAGAGTTCACAGGTGCATTACAGTTTACCGCCGGACAGCCCTCCCCCTGCGCTACTGCCTATTATCAGACACTGACACACCCTATGGAGTTCACATGCACCGCACCCTCCCGCTCGCACTACTGATCTTCACCCTACTGCTCACCGCATCACCGACGGCGGCCGCGCCCACCGCCCAACAGCAGGAAATCTGCTTCCCCGATATCCCCGGAATCTCCAACTGCATCGCGCCGGAGTTCAGCAGCTACTGGCAGGGCAACGGCGGTCTGCCCGTCTTTGGCTACCCCCTTGGCCCACGTGCGCTGGGTACGCCCGAGGCCGGTGCCGATCAGCTCTATATGCAGTGGACCGAGCGCAACCGGATGGAATCACACCCCGACGCACCGCCGGAATACCAGGTGCAACTCGGGCGCATGGGCGCCGAGCGGCTCGCCCAGATCGGGCGTGACCCGACCACCGAGCTAGTCGAGGATGGCCCCAAAGATGGGTGCCTCTGGTTCGCCGAGACGCGCCACAATGTCTGCGACCAGGCCAACGGGCTGGGATTCCGCAGCTACTGGGAGGGCCACGGCCTAAAGATCGACGGCATGAGCGCCTACCAGCGCTCACTGGCCCTCTTCGGCCTGCCGCTCACATCGGCCCAGGCCGAGCAGTCGGCTGACGGCGAGCCGATCATCACCCAGTGGTTCGAGCGCGCCCGCTTCGAGTGGCACCCCGACAAGCCCGCCGAGTTCCGCGTGCTGCTCGGCCTGCTCGGCAGCGAGCTACAGGGCGCCGCGCCGCCAGCGACCGCAACCGCAGCCACGCCCATCATGGGCGTCGAGATCAGCCAGGGCAGCGTCGCCCAGGTCGCCGGGCGACTCGGCGAGCTCGGCATCGGCCAGGTGCGCTACAACGGGATCCGCTGGTCGGATGTTGAGCAGCAGCCGGGGCAGCGCCTGTGGGAGAACCTCGCCGGTGTCGAGTCCGAGCTGACCGCGATCAGCGCGGCCGGGGCCGCCCCAATGGTGATCGTGCGCAGCACACCCGTGTGGGCCAGGCAGGTGCCAAAGAGCGCCTGCGGCCCGATCAAGGCCGACGCCCTCCCCAGCTTTGCCACCTTTATGGGCGAGCTCGCCGCCCGCTACAGCCAGCCGCCCTACAATGTACACCAGTGGGAGCTCGGCAACGAGCCGGATGTCGACCCGGGCCTGGTCGGGGGCGACGGGCCCTTCGGATGCTGGGGCGATGTGCGGCGGGCCGACTACGGCGGCGCGGGGTATGCCGCCATGCTTAAGGCGGTCTACCCGGCGATCAAGGCGGCTGACCCGCAGGCCCAGGTGATCATCGGTGGCCTGCTTATGGACTGCGACCCGACCCAGGACACCTCGCCGCCATGTCTGCCGGGCCGGTTTTTCGAGGGTGTCCTGGCGGCCGACGGCGGCCACTACTTTGATGTCGTGGCCTATCATAGCTACCCCTACTGGCAGACGCAGCGGATCGACTGGGACTCCCAGTACCCCAAGTGGGCCCACCGCGGCGGCGTGATGCTCGGCAAGCTCCAGTTCCTGCGCGAAGTGATGCAGCGCTACGGCATCAGCAAGCCGGTGATGATGAATGAGGGCGGCCTGCTCTGCTATCGCAACCACCCATCCTGCGGGCCGGGCGGGTTCTACACAGATCAGGCCAACTATCTGGTGCGGCTCTACGCCCGCACTGCGGCCAACGGCCTGACGGGGTCGATCTGGTATACGCTCAACGGCCCCGGCTGGCAGGAGGGTGCCCTGCTCGATGCAAGCCAGCAGCCGCGACCGGCCTTCCAGGCATACAAGTTCATGTCCAGCACCCTCAAAGGCGCATCGTATGTATCAGGCGGCGTCGATGGTGTTGTCGAGCAGCACAGCTTTCGCAAGGGAGACCGCAGCTACACGATCTACTGGACGAACGATAACAGCAGCGCCACCCTCCCGCTTCCCTCTGGGGCACAGGTTATCTACACCTTCCTCGGTGACGCAGCTTCCCCAGATAGTTTGGGGACTGTTACGTTCAGCTTCGATCCAGTAGTGGTAGAATCCATACGATAGGCAGACAAGATCGGTAGAGAGACGAATACAGCATAGAGACTAGGGTCATGATGAAGCGCCCCGGTGACGGAGCGCTTCATCTGTCGGTCGTGCATGGCCACGCTGCATGATCACCACAGCGTAGACCTACATCTGGCAGTGTTCGCACGGTACCCCAGGACGTAACAGGCTCGAAGCTCGCGCCACCGCCAGGGCCGTAGAGCGCATGCTATAATCACTCCCATCCACCACTGTACTCAAGTATATACATCGTCTACACAAAGCTTATGACAACACCATCAAACACTGAATGGCCGGACTCGAACGAGTTCTGGCGCGGCAAGCGCGTCATTGTCACTGGAGGGTCGGGCTTCCTCGGCTCCTTCGTCATCGAGCGCCTGCGGGCGCGCGGGGCCGAGCAGATCATCATCCCGCGCAGCAGCGAGTATGATCTCGTCGAGGGCGCGGCAGTCCGCCGCCTGATCGCTGACGCACAGCCCCATATCATCCTGCACCTGGCCGCCCGCGTCGGCGGCATCGGCGCCAACCGCGAGCACCCCGCCGACTTCTTCTACGCCAACCTGATGATGGGCGCCCAGCTCATCCACGAGGCGTGGCAGGCCGGGGTCGAGAAGTTCGTCACCATCGGCACGGTCTGCTCCTACCCCAAGTTCACCCCGGTGCCCTTCAAAGAGGACGACCTCTGGAACGGCTATCCCGAAGAGACGAACGCGCCCTACGGGATCGCCAAGAAGGCGCTGCTCGTGCAGGGGCAGGCATACCGCCAGCAGTACGGATTCAACGCGATCTATCTGCTGCCCGTCAACCTCTACGGCCCCCGCGATAACTTCGACCCCGCGAGCTCCCACGTCATACCGGCGCTCATCCGCAAGTGCCTGGAGGCCCGCGACGCCGGGGCCGCCGAGATCGTCGCATGGGGCGATGGCTCACCCACCCGCGAGTTCGTCTACGCCGAGGACACCGCCGAGGGCATCGTCCTCGCCGCCGAGCGCTACAGCGGCGACGAGCCGGTGAACCTGGGCAGCAGCTACGAGATCAGCATCAAGGATCTCACCGAGCTGATCGCCCGCCTCACCGGCTTCACCGGCAACATCACCTGGGACGCCAGCAAGCCCAACGGCCAGCCCCGCCGCAAGCTCGATATCGCCCGCGCCCACGATAGCTTCGGCTTCGCGGCGACCACCCGCTTCGAGGATGGCCTGCGCAAGACGATCGACTGGTACGAGCAGGCCCGCGCCGAGCGGTAGGGGAAAGAATCTACTGCGAGCGGGCGAAAAAGGTGACAACATGGTAGCAACGACAGCGTTAATAGAGCGACTCAACCGGCGCGAGGCGCAGGTAGCAATCATTGGGCTCGGCTATGTGGGCTTACCGCTGGCGGTGGTCTTCGCCGAGGCCGGCTTTCACGTCGTCGGCATCGATCTTGACCCGCGCAAGATTGATGCGATTGGCCGCGGCGAGTCCTATATCGAGGATATCCCGACAGAGCGACTGGCCCCGCTGACCCACGCGGGACGCCTGACTGCGACAAGCGACTTCGCCGCCCTGCGCGAGTGCGACGCCGTCAGCATCTGTGTGCCGACCCCACTGAATAAGACCGGCGACCCCGACATCTCCTATATCATCTCCGCCGCCGAGCAGATCGCGCTGCACCTGCACGCCGGCCTGCTGATTGTGCTAGAGAGCACCACCTACCCCGGCACCACGACCGAGGTCATCCTGCCGCGCCTGAGCGCCCACGAGTCCAACCTGCGCGTCGGCGAGGACTTCTTCCTCTGCTTCTCGCCCGAGCGGGTTGACCCCGGCCGCACCGACTGGACAACGGCGAACACGCCAAAGGTGATGGGCGGGGTAACGCCGCAGTGCCTCCAGGCCGGAGTCGCCCTCTACAGCGCGGCGATCGCCACCGTCGTGCCGGTCTCCTCAACCGAGGCGGCCGAGATGACCAAGCTGCTGGAGAACACCTTCCGCGCCGTGAATATCGGCATGGTCAACGAGGTGCTGCTCATGTGTGAGCGCCTCGGCCTCGATGCCTGGGAGGTGATCGACGCCGCCGCGACCAAGCCCTTCGGCTTTATGAAGTTCACGCCGGGGCCGGGGCTCGGCGGGCACTGCATCCCGATCGACCCGCTCTACCTCTCGTGGAAGATGCGCACGCTCAACTACCGCGCCCAGTTCATCGAGCTGGCCAGCGAGATCAACACCGCTATGCCGCGCCACTGGGCGAATAAGGTGCAGGACGCGCTCAACGATGTGGGTAAGTCGGTTAAGGGCAGCCATGTGCTCGTGCTCGGCGTGGCCTACAAGAAGGATGTCAGCGACATGCGCGAGTCGCCGGCGATCGACATCATCCACCTGCTCCAGGAGAAGGGCGCCGCCGTGAGCTACCACGACCCGCACGTGCCCTCGTTACACTACGAGGGCATGGCTATGGAGTGCGTGGCCGACCTGGACGCCGCCCTGACAAGCGCCGACTGTGTCGTTGTCGCGACAGACCACTCGGCCTATGACTGGCCAGCGATCAGCGAACAGGCCCGGCTTATTGTGGATACGCGGCGGGCCGTGCGGCGCGCTGCACTGTGAGAGCACATCCAGCACACCCTGGCCAAGCCTCAGCGTCTGCTTCATGCCGGTAATCGTCGAGACCGTCCCGTAGCGCGTTTTTTCATGGAGTGGTACACCCGACGAAAACTGCGGCATCCAGATATAGAGAGGGTCTCGGGGAGGACTTCGCCCTCCCTGGCCCTCCTCCAGCATCCCCCCCCACACCCTATGCGCATTTACCGCCTTGCTCTGACAGCTAGCATCATTCTTCTGGCCCTCGGAATGGCCCCTACAGCAGCCCCGGCCCAAAATACTGCGGCAACCACCCAACTGTTCCTTCCGCTGGTGAGCACCTCGGCCACCGATTCGATCTTCGGCATCGAGATGGCGCGGCTCGATGCCGCCAATGGCCTCGGCCTGGTGACAACCTCGGGGACGGTATGGGTGCGCCGCAACGCCCTGCGCTGGCGCGATATCGAGCCGGTGCGCGGCGGCGGGTACACCTGGGACAATCCCCAGGTGCAGGTGATCGAGCAGGAGTTGATCCGGGCTAACGAACTCGGCTTGCGCGTAATCCTGATCGTGCGCGGTAGCCCGACCTGGGCCGTAGCACCCTACGACTCCGGCTGCGCACCGATCAACCCCGCCGCCTACGCCGACTTCGCCCGCTTTATGGCCGCCCTGGTGCAGCGCTACAGCGCCCAGCCCTATGGCGTGCGCTACTGGGAGATCGGCAACGAGCCCGACGCTCCCATAAGCCCGGATAACGTCTACGGCTGCTGGGGCCAGCAAGACGACCCCTACTACGGCGGGCAGGCATATGGCGAGATGATCAAGGTCGTCGTCCCGGCGATGAAGGCGGTCAACCCCGCGATCAAGATCCTCAACGGAGGCCTGCTCCTGGATCACCCGTACATCGAAGGTGATCCCAGCACGAACGCTGGCCGCTTTTTCGAGGGCATATTGACCACCAGTGCCGGTCGCTACCTCGACATCATCTCGTTCCACACCTATTTCTACTACAACCTCCCTGGGCAGCCGACGCATGGCCCCAGCATCGACTGGCGCGTGGCCTACCTACGCGATCTCTTGCGCCGCTATCAACTCCCCGAGATGCCCATGATCCGCAGCGAGACAGCGCTGCTCTGCTACGATGTCACCCCCGAGTGCCGCTGGGCCCAGGCCGATAGCGTTGGGCGCATGTTCGCCCGCAGCGCCCGCGACGGCATGCTTGCCACAGTCTGGTATGTTTATGACAATGATAGTTTTCACAATACGGCCATGATTGAGCCGGGCAGCATCTGGGTGCCGCGCCCCACCTACTTCGCCTACCGCCACGCGGCCAGCCTGCTCAGCGGCTCCCGCTACGTCGGCCCGATACCCGGCCTGTCAGCTGCCGCAGAGGGCTACCTGTTCACCCGCGGCACCCAGCAGATCTATATCTACTGGACGGATGCGACTTACGACATCGACTTCAGCATCCCGGCCCCCGCCGGGGCCAGCATCGAATGCACGATCCGCGACGGCGGGCCAGTGCCCTGCGCGGCCGCCGACGGAAGCCTCTCCCTCACCGCCAAGACAAGCCCGGCCTTCGTGACCATCAACCCATAATATGCAGTAGCGCAGAAGTAACCCTGTCACCCTGAGCGAAGCGAAGGGTCCCGGCCGGGATTCTTCGCTTCGCTCAGAATGACAGGACGCTTCACAGCGTTCCTTCTGCGGTATTGCCATAATATGCAGTAGCGCAGAAAATGTTCATGCGCGGGGGCGCACACCCCCGCGCCCCCGTTATCCTTCAACGCGCCCCATTTATCCTTCAACGCACCCCATTTATCCTTCAACGCACCCCGTTTATCCTTCAACGCATCCCGTTTATCCTTCAACGCGCCCCCGTTATCCTTCAACGCACCCCATTTATCCTTCAACGCGCCCCGTTTATCCTTCAATGCACCCCGTTTATCCTTCAACGCGCCCCGTTTATCCTTCAACGCGCCCTCGTTATCCTTCAACGCACCCTTCGCACCTTTCATAGACAACCGAATACAGATCTCCAGAAAACTAAGTATTGAGACACACATACACAGCAGGCCGATTAATTCGCAGATGTTAATGGAGATGCAATCATGTGTAGACGTATTTGCAACCAAATCCTAATAGTGTAGCGCGTGCGATGGCCCTATAATTACACCTGTTTAGGACGGCAATTGGGCAACTGGAGCGGATCCAGCGCCAACACACCAGCATCACAGTTTCAATCAAACAAGGAGGTTCGTCCATGCCCTTAAGCACTAAGCGGCCCACCGCAGCCGCAATCGAAGCCGACCGCGCACTTCTGGTGGCCCTACAGGATGTCATCGACTACGCGCCGATCAACCCGGCGTACAGCGTGCCCGCGCTGCGCACGCTTGATCATAACCTGGCCATCGCCGATGAGGCCGAGATCCGCGCCCGGCGGGCGTACGAGGTGGCCCGTGAGCAGGCAGCCGAGGCCGCCAGGCTCCTGCATAGCGCCGCGCTTGAGACCAAGGCCCAGGTGGTGGCGCAGTACGGCAGCAACTCGCCGGTTGTCCACGCCGTCGGGCTCAAGCAGAGGTCCGAGCGCAAGCGCCCCGTCCGCCGCACCGCAGCGGCGTAGTCGCCGCCCGGCCGCGCTCTCCCAGGCTATCCTAAACACACCACAGCGGGCCACAAGGCCCGCTGTGGTGTATGAAGAGGGAATGAAGACATCGTGCTGGAGCGTACCATCTACCCCGGCACGACAACCGAGATGATCCTGCCGCGCCTGAGCGCCCACAATGCCAACCTGCCCATCGGTGAGGATTTCCCCCTCTGGCTACTCGCCCTCGCAAGCTACCACGACTCATACGTGCCGCCGTTCCACTACGAGAGCATAGCAATGGAGAGCGAGGCCGACCTGGATGCCGCCCTGGCAAGCGCCGACTGCGTGGTCATCCCCACAGACCACTCGGACTATGACTGGCACGCAGTTAGCCGACACGACCGGCTTATTGTGTAGACACGCGGCGGGCCGTGCGGGCTGATAAACGCCATCCTCCCGCACAAGCCTAAGCTAGAGCCACTTGCACAAGCGTGAGATCTAGCTATAATACGTTCGCTCTTATCACACGACCTGTACCTGAACTGTGATAGTGCAATACCGTTCAGCGTAACAGCGTTCCTTCTGCGGTATTGCGTAGTATTAATAAGAATCCACTAACAACACGTTATGACAATAGTTACCACAACCCGCACATGCCGTCGTTCCCCTACGAGGATATAGCCATGAAAAGCGAGCCGACCTGGACGCCGCTCTGGTAAGCGCCGACTGTTTAGTGGTTACGACAGACCACTCGGCCTATGACTAGCCGACGATTAACCAGCAAGCCCAGCTTATTGTGAATACGCGGCGGGCCGTGCGGCCATAGTGCAGGGCGTCCCACCCACCGAAATCCCTGTAGGTATGTTGCAATGCTCAAGAAGGACAGTCTCTCTGGGGCAGCGCCATCCCATGTGTGTGCTATAATGCGGCTTACTATTCATAGCTTGGCATGGTGTAGGTAATCACGGATTTCACAAATACAGATGATGTTACCACAACGGCAATCCGTTTAACATGAATTCGCCAAAACCACCGCAAATAGGCACTGCGACCCAGTTTGCCCTTGTGAGTCATCGTAGCCTCCTGCTTCGCCACTCTATCCTCTATATAATCATATCTTGTCTCACAGTGATCTGGATTGTTCCTCCTGTCGCTCGTATGATTACCCTACAAAAGGGCATAGGTGCTCTTCAACAGGCTCGACAGTATCCTGAGAATGCGCTGAAAGCTGCCGAGGCAGTTCATTGGTTCGAGCAAGCAGGAGCTGTATCCAGTTCTGATCCCGCCATTCTACGACAACTCGCCTTGGCATATCGAATTCAGGGGCGCCACGCCGATGCAATTCACGTTCTAGAGATGGCTTTTCGCCTACAGCCATCCAGCGTGATAGCTGAGGTTGACCTTGTCCGTGCTTACTTAGCTGTGGGTGATACTGATCGCGCCTCGAAGATATGGGCAGATCTTGGCGGCACAAACGGAACAAGTATACTATTTATCGGAGATACATACCTCGATCAGGGCAATCCGAGTGCTGCACTGGGAGTGTATGGGGAAGCGCTTGACTTGATGCCTAATCTAGCAACAAGTCGGTCTTTTCACTTTCGTCGGCTATTAGCTGCAATCGTAGCCGATAGTACATCAACCTCCAATTTCATCGATCAATTACAAATACTAGACCCGTCGATCCAAGTTCCGCTCTTAGGAGATAGATTGGTATTGTCCGGCGGACAGATGCGTTGGGCAACGCATATATCTGATGATGTCTCCTATGGGACACCGCTCTCATATCCGTATGGCCAAACCGAAGGAACGCTTTGGTGGGCAGGTCGTGGGACAACATTAGTGCAGGTATCTCATCCGGGTCGCTACCGCATTACCGTCATAGCGCACAATCCTTCTCCTGCATCGATACATGTAAGTGCTGGCACTGATGGGCGTAAGCTTGTGGATGAAGTCATCGACGCCGCGCATCCAAGCCCTCAGGCGATGACGTTCGATGTGGATCTTCCCACAGGCTACCACACGATTGATGTGTGGTTTCTCAATGGCAATGTCGCAGATGGCTTTGATCGAGATGCGGTGATTGATCAAGTCACTGCGACTCTGGTCAATAATTAGCCAAACAATTTGTCAGGAGTTGGGGTAGTGTCATTAGGTTTTCGCCACTCGCTTAATCGCAACACATGTTCGATACGTCAATGGCTTCCTAATACTGAGATTAAGCCTTGCGAAATCATGTAGCCTCAGGGTGGCGAAAACCTAATGACACTACCGGAGTTGGTGATGACCTATGTGGATGGAGCGGAAAGTTCTGTTAGATGCCAGTTTATCAATGCTTGGTATTTCAGCAATGGTGTTGACCGTGACATATTGAACCACTTGATCGGATTAGATCTGGACGTAAAGCCGTGACACCCATCAATTATACCAAACGGGTGGACGGGCCTCACGAAAAAGTAGATCCCAATGGCCCCCTCCCTATACTAGCCGTAGAGCAGCGCGTCGTGCGCAGTTTGATAATTCTGGCATTCCGCCAAGTTCTAGCCTATGGCTCAATCTTCTTTGGGAACTTGCTGCTTGCCCGCTGGGTTCAGCCCGAGGTCTATGGCGTCTTCGCCGCTGCGCTTGCCTTCCAGGCAGCCTTGGCGATGTTCGCAGATGCTGGCCTTGGTCCCGCACTCATCCAGAGAGAGCGTGCACCTACTCACGAGGAACTGTCCAGCCTCTTTACACTCCAGCTTATCCTCTTTGGCTTCGTGGCCGTGATTATTTGGTTCCTCGCTCCTCCTATTGCCCGTGCGGGAGGCTTTGCTGTTCAGGGTGAGTTGATTGTCCGTACCCTGGCACTGATCTTCGGTATTACTGCCCTCCGGAGTATTCCGGCAATTATGCTTGAGCGCGAACTGCGCTTTAACATGCTCGCCCTTGCCGAGGTTGTAGGTACAGTCGTGTATCAGGTGACCATTCTGGTACTAGTGGCTACAGGAGTTGGTGTAGCCAGTGTGATTTGGGCACTCATCGCACGATATATTTGTGATCTTGTGATCATCTGGATCGCTCACCCTTGGAGCCCGAGCCTCACGTTGCGTCTACAACCGATCATGGGCTACATACGGTACGGCGTGAATATGCAGGGTGTGCGCCTGCTGGGCTATGTCAAAGATCAGTTGCCTATTCTGTTGCTCGTAGCCTTCTCGGGGGCAGCAGCGGCTGGGCTTTGGGGTTGGGCACTTGTCTATATCGGTGTTCCGATCTACTTCAACCGACTGATTGACCGGGTGACATTCCCGGCTTTCGCTCGTATCCAGCATGACCGGGAACGTCTCGGGACTTTGATTGGTGCTGCCCTGTGGATGAATTTCGCCGTTGGTGTGCCAGTTATCTTTGTGCTGGTGGCATTCGCTGACGACGTAGTGCCGTTACTCTACAGTGCTAAGTGGCTCGTAGCCGTACCAGTAGCTATCTGGTTGGCACCAAATATGCTTGGTGGTTTGGCCACGAGTACGCTGATGACCGCCCTTTACAGTGTAGGTGCCACAGGGCGTGCGCTCCGCATTTTCACCGTATGGGCTGTTCTGACAATTGCTTTCGCGATGCCTTGGCTCTTTCTGGGGAACCTTAGCGGCATGGCTGGAGGTTTCTCTGCTGCAACGCTGATTGTCAGTGTGCTACTGGTATTCTCAGTGCGTGCAGTGGCTGATGTTAACCTGTATCAAGCCATGATTGGCCCGACGGTGGGAGTCCTCATCGCCATAATCGTCGGAGTCATCGGTATCTGGCTGCATTTGCTGTGGTTTTTCGTTGCCATGGTGGCTCTCGCAGTCTATGCGGTAACACTTCTGTTGTTATCGCGACACTACATCCGTTTACTAATGCATGCATTCCGGTAAAGGTATATGCAAACGCCCTTACAACGTCGTGTTGCACGCGCCTCGCGTATCTCAGATAGTGACTATCTCGTGATGCGTCCGTTGTCTGCGCAGATCTATCAGCAGTGTGCCTATTTGCATGGGTGCGTTCTAGATCTTGGCTGTGGTAACCAGCCCTACCGTAATTTCCTTGTGAATGCGTCGCAGTATGTTGCCTATGATATCGATCCAGTTGCAAGCAGCCCGGAGGTTGTCGGGGTCGCTCAGGTGTTACCTTTTAAGCAAGGCTCGTTTGATGGGATCTTAAGTACACAAGTACTCGAGCATGTGCCTAAGCCTTGGGTGATGGTTGACGAGATCGCCCGCGTGCTTCGCCCAAATGGATTGCTCGTTCTGTCGGCACCGCTGTCGTGGCGCTTGCACGAGCAACCCTACGATTTCTATCGATACACTCGCTACGGCCTGATTAGTTTGCTGCAACAGTCAGGGCTCAAAGTCCTTGATATCTTCCCTCAGGGTGGTGTCTGGACGCATATCGGCCAGATGATGAATAACACGATGTGGCGGGGAAATCCCAGGAAGTACTCTCCCGGCTGGATCAGCCGGAAGCTAGGTACAGTGGCGATCAACAAGACCTGCACGCGGCTTGATCAGATCTGGCCTGACGAAGAGGATACGCTTAACTACGTGGTATTTGCGCAGAAGGCTGATCTGCTTACAGCTTCCTGACACTCTCTGGTATTGTCTGTGATTGAACGAATACAGGTAATCCTATGATCAAAGTTGGACATCAACTCAGTGATGAGAATATTGCATGCAAATACTCCGAGATTGCCGCCTCACTTGGTATGCCAACCTACTTCTATAAGGCCGTTGCGCACTTTGTTGGTTCACGGCCCCAAGGCAAAGTCTTGGATCTTGGTTGTGGCAATGGAGATCTCTTGTCAGAACTTATACCCGTTTTGCTGAACATGGATTTAATCGGAGTGGAAATATCGTTGGGCCGATTATGCCTTGCACGTGATCGGCTTAATAATCGTGTATCATTGATTCAGATAGGTGCCAAAGATAATCATCTTCCCTTCGCAGACCAATCGATGGATCTTGTCTGTGTAACAGAAGTCATTGAGCATCTTAAAGATCCTATTAGCTTCTTACGCGAAATCAATCGGGTTCTTTCGCCAAGAGGACGATTGATCTTGACAACGCCTAATAGCGATGCCTTCCCCTTTTGGGAGCAAATAGCTCGGATATGGACGATATTTCCGCGATTGAAGTTTCTCTGGCACTTTTTGCCCTTTGAACACCCACTCAAAACCATCCAGCCAATTGATACAGTGTTATCGATAGGTGAGGTAGAATCTATCATTCAACAGGCTTACTTGTCTCCGATCCGTGTGTGCGGAACGGAGTCTTTCCCATTTCTATACTCAATGCCGGGGGTGCGAGGATTAGTCTATCGCAAAATTCTCTCTCGTACTCTCTTTGACGGTCTTTTCAATACACTGAAAATGCAGCACCTTTGCTATCGAACATTCTGGGAGTGCAAACGAGGGTAGCATGAGTCGCCGCATTATTTATCTTAACCCTACTGCTGTTCATGGCGGAGCGGAAGATGCGCTGCTACAGATGATGCGGCTTGCGCGTGGGCTAACGCTTGAACCAGTATTGGTTACGCCTGAATCTGGTTGGCTGACAGATCGGTGCCGTGAACAGCAAATCCCTTGCGAGTTACTGCCGTCACTGCCAAATATTGTAACGAACGATAGCTGGCACACGCAGTTACGACCTTGGTTTATAAATGCTGTGGCTGTTGCGCAGTTGGTGCGTAAGTGGGATGCATGTATTGTGCATTCAAATAACCCTCGTGCTGCATATCATGGCGGGCTAGGGGCTCGATTAGCACGAGTTATGGCCGTCACGCATTGTCACGATATTGTCAATATTCCGTATCGCTCAATCTATAAGGCGCGCTTATTAGATTGGCTCACTGATTGGACGCTTGTTCCGTCAAATGCAGTACAGAAGGTGATTGTGAAAGCGGTGCCTTGGTTGGCTCCACGTATTCGAACGCTTTATAATGGCTGGGATTCAGCAATGTTTGATGTGGTGTCAAAAATAGATCTTCGTACAATGTTTGGTTTGCCATCAGATACCGTCGTGATCGGCAGTGTGGCAGCAATGACCCCTTGGAAAGGCCAAGATCTACTCATTGATGCATTTCGGTTACTTGCGCCACAAGATGCACGGTTGCGGCTGATGCTTGTTGGGAGTGCGCAAGGGCGCCCTGAACAGCAACGATATGAAGCTAGTCTTCATGAACGTGTAGCAGCATATGGGCTCAATGATCGCGTGATCTTTACGGGATGGCGTGAAGACGCTCTGGCTATTATGAAGGCGCTGGATATCGTTGTTCATGTCCCCACGCAGCCAGATCCTTTACCCACAGTTTTGATCCAAGCAAGCGCTTTAGCCCGCCCAATTGTTGCTGCTGCCATCGGTGGGGTGCCGGAGATTGTACCGGCAGATGAACGTTGTGGCTTGTTAGTCCAACCTAGTGATCCTTCTGCGTTAGCTGAAGCCTTACGCAACCTTGTGGGTAATACGGTGCTCCAGACAGAGTTGGCAGCAAATGCACATCGTCGCTTCCTCACACGATTTTCACAGGCGCAAATGGCAGCCGGTTTAGCTGAAACGTATCAGCATTGCGTACCTACTGGTTTGTAGATTGGCGATATAGCTGCGGTTTGGGAGTAAGTGAGCGACATTATGACATCATCACTTTCTTATATCGAAGAGACCGAACGTCTGTTAGCAGGCCATCCCAATCGTGATCGTTGGATGCGTGCATTGTTGGGCGAAGCTGAAGTGGGCAGCGCTATGGCCCGGCGCTTCACTGCGTTGGGGCTACGGAATGATGCCCGTGTGCTTGAGATCGGCTGTGGCGAGGGCGGGATCACGATCGCGCTCCAGCGCGCAGGCTTTCATGCTTCGGGTCTAGAGATTGCCGCTGATCGGGTACGAACCGCATTGCGCCGCGCCGATGAAAATGGTGGCAAAGCCTCCTTTCTGCGTGGCAGTGCCTATGACCTCCCTATACCGGAAAACTCTGTTGACGCGATTGTACTGGAAAATGTCATTGAGCATCTGGAGCATTGGCCGCAGGCGGTCGCACAACTAGCACGGGCCTTACGTCCGGGGGGGCTCGTGGCGGTGACCTTGCCAAGCCGCTTTGGACTGCGGACTATTCTTGCCGATCCGCACTGGGAAGTCTTTGGCCTTGTGCTGCTCCCGCGCTGGCTTGCTAAATGGCTGATTACCAGGGTGCTACGGCGTACACATGACTATGATGTCTTTGAGATGCCTTCGCTCTCGAAGCTTCGCGCTATATTTGCGCGCCACGAGATTGATCTTCGCCTGAATGACGGCTATGATCGGATGGTTTATAAACAAGAGCACCAAACAGATCAGAGCAGCAAGTCGTCCCTCAAGCGTTTGATCGTAATGAGCATTGGCAAGGTTCCGCTCCTCCGACGCCTGTACGGTGCTTACCGCCGCTATATCAGCGAGATCTGGATCCTTGAAGGCGTCAAACGTGGCTAGGAGTGCGGTGGAACGCTTGCTCGTTGTCGCTCCTTACGCGGTCGTACCGCCACGCTACGGTGGGCCACTGCGTGTCTATAATCTTTGTCGTGAACTATCACGTTCATTCCGCGTAGCCCAATTTGCCCAGCAAGTACAGCGGCGCAATCTTGCGCCTCGGCTTGATCCGGTCATTTCGCAAGTCACGCCCACATATCAAGAGTATAGCTCACGGAGCATCCTGAGCACGGGCCTATACGCCCTTACAAGCTTGAAGTGGGGTGCCCCACCGGTCTGGCAAGATGCGGTGCTACGGATCGCCGCGCCAGCATGGCTGCGTCAACAAATTGCGTGCGCTGATGTGATCCACGTCGAGCATCCCTGGCAATTTGCCTGGGTGTATCGTCAATCGCGTGGCCGTGTCCCGATCATCCTTGGGACACAGAACGACGAAGCTGGACTCTATGATGATGCATTGTTACATGCGCCCAAGCCAATCATTCGTCGGATTAGGCAGGCCATTGCACATCAAGAACACTTCGCAGTGACCCATGCGAGTCATATTATTACCTGCTCGCCCGAAGATGCCGCCACTCTTGCAGCGCGCTATGGGGTCTCACCAGATCTATTTACGGTCGTGCCTAACGGCGTTGATTGCCAGTTTTTTCGTCCCGTTGAGTCTGCACTGCGAGAACAGCGTAAGCTGGAATTAGGCATTACAGGTAAGCATGTCGTTCTTTTTGCTGGCTCATCGCATCAACCAAATATCGAGGCCGTTGAGCAAATTATCGCGCTAGCGCAGCATTGGCCAGATCCGGCAACCTATTTTTTAATTGTTGGCACGGTTGGCAACGCTTTTCCACACGTCCAACACCCCATGCTGCACTTCACAGGTTCAGTTGACAGCACTAAGCCTTACTTCGAGGCAGCAGATATGGCCTTGAACCCGATGCTTTCAGGGAGCGGCACAAACTTAAAGCAGCTTGAGTTTATGGCAATGGGCTTGCCCGTTTTGACGACACCCATTGGCGTACGTGGACTTGCAGTCACGGATAATGAGCATGCCTTTATACGAGCGCTGTCTGATTTCCCATCTCAGCTACGCTCGATGCAGGCAAAGCCTCAAATGTGTGTGCAGGTTGGGCATGCCGCACGGCGCTTGGTCGAACAGCAGTTTGATTGGCCAGCAATAGCTGATCATCTGGCTCAAGTTTACCGCATGCACATGCATAACTCAGTATCAGGTCAATAGCCATGAAGGTTTTAGCAACACAAGCCACCCCTAAATACGTCTTTGCGCTAGTGTTCCTATTATGCTTACCAGCGTTGGGGCTTGTCAGCGCTTTTTCTCTTGATCACTTAAGTCCAATAGTGGCTTTGGCAATGATAGGCTCCCCCCTGGCGCTCCTTATTGTAGTCTTCTGTGTGCGTTACCTTAATCAATCCCAGCTTATCTGGCTCTTTATCATCGGACTTCCACTCCACAGCTTTATTTCGATGGTACTCTACGGTATGCTCCATATTCCTGGCGGGGTAATCACTGCATTGTCCGTATGGAAGGAGTTGGTCGCACTCATAGCAGCAGTTGTTTTTATAATCCGTGCTGTTCCGGCGATCATCCACCGACCCATCCGTATCACGCTGGTAGATAGTTTTGTTTTACTCTTTGCTGTTTGGGTATTTGGTCGCCTGTGCTGGTCTAATGTAGATGGAAGTGCGGTTCCGCTGCAAGCCCAGATTTACGGGATGCGCTTTTATATTATCCCACTGTCGTTGTATGCCGTGGGCAGACTTGCCGTTCTTGATGTCAACGCGCACGAGAAGCTTTATTGGATGTTAGCCATTCTCGGTGGCGTAACTGGAGCATTGGCTGTCATTGAACGTATTATACCTGACGAAATATTCATCTCAATACTACAAGCATTGGGTTACCACAGCTACTATACCGATTATGTACATGCCACGGCAATGTGGGGGCAGGGGAATACCTCAGCCAGTATGTGGTCCTACATTGGCGGATGGTTTATTCGTCGGGCTAGTTCGATCTACCTCGTTTCCAAGCCATTTGCATTCAGCTATCTTGTGATTCTCCCGGCAATTTTAAGCCTGCTGTGGACTAAGCGGCAACGTGTTGCGACGCGATGGCTTTGGCTTTGTGCCGTGCTTAGTATGTTAGGCTTACTGCTTAGTATCACACGTGCATCGATTGTTATAGGTGTCTTTGTATTTTTTGTAATGGCCGTATTACTCAAACAATGGAGAACAATGGTCTTTATCGTATTCAGTGGCATCATCTCATTGACAGTTTTACTAAGCCTACCGGCCATACAGAGCTATATCGGTACAATTGTAACGGCAAGTGATACATCAACGCGCCAACATCTCGATGGCTGGATCGGTGGACTCACCAATCCAAACACCCCCTGGCTTACTGGGTTTGGCGTAGGAACAGCAAATCAAGAAAACTTGCGTTTCGATCTCGAACCGACAGGCTATCAGTTGGGTGTCGTCTCTGAAAGTATCTATGTGCAGGTGCTTCAAGAGCTTGGCGTTATAGGGTCTTTGCTCTACATTGGGCTTCAGATTGCGCTCATTGTACAGGCCAATCGTCTTATCGCTAGCGGGGATCTCTACCTCTTTCGCGCTGGGCTTGTCGTGCGCTGGATGGTTATTGGTGTATTACTGACGTCGTTTGTCGCTATTCCTTGGCAGAATGCGCTAGTATTAACCTACTTCTTTTGGCTCCTTGCGGGTCAACTGTCGGCTTTACGCCTGAAATCCGTAATCAAGCAACCTGATTCAGTTGAGCAACCCCTTTTAAGCGGTGCTTCCCTGCGGAGATCGTTGTGATGCGCGTCGTCCTTGATGCCCATATGCTTGGCGCTCAAGAGGGTGGCAATGAGACCTATGTGGCTGGCCTGATCCAGGGTCTTACCGCGATCACGATGCCGACTGATACAACGGTAACAGCGTTGCACGATCCGGCATATTGCCCACATGCTTCACCTACTAGCGTGCGCTATATACCGATGTCTAGGAGCGGTAATATCCGGCGGCTGCTGATTGATCTTCCACGAGCTTGCCATCGTACGGGCGCTGATGTTCTCCATGTCACGTATAATGCGCCTCTATTGCTGGCTAACGCCCTGGTTGTCAGTGTTCATGATGTGATCTATCGGCGCTATCCACGGTATTTCTCGCCGCAGGTACGACTGCTACTCAACACGGTTCTCCCCCTTTCGATGCGCCGAGCCCAGGTAATCTTGACGATCTCAGAGACGAGCCGACGCGATATTGAGCACTTTTACCCCTTCACACGAGGTCGCGTGGTCGTTGTGCCCATTGCAGCCGGTTCGGTGGCGACCGTTACACCGAATTGCGAGGCGGCGCTCCGCTATAGTGCCGGACATGAATTTATCCTAGCCGTTGGCACCATTCAGCCGCGCAAGAATATCACTCGTCTCATCAATGCGTATATCGCTGCGCGTCAACGTGGCAAGATAACCGCACGGCTGATCGTGGTCGGTAAAGCCGCCTGGCAGCACTCGGAGATCCAACAGGTTGCCAATGCCAGCCTCTATCGTGATGATGTTATGTTCACTGGCTATCTGGATGACGCTACCGTCGCTGGTCTCTACCAGACTTGTGCGGCCTTCGTCTATCCCTCGCTATACGAAGGCTTCGGGCTACCGGTACTTGAAGCGATGGCCTGTGGAGCACCAGTGATCACTAGTCAGATCTCGTCGATGCCGGAGGTTGCCGGGGATGCGGCGATCATGATTGACCCATACCGAACCGAACAAATTGTCGAGGCAATCGAAGGCGTTCTGTCTAATCGTGCCCTCCAAGCCGACCTCCGCGCACGTGGACAGCGTCAGGCAGCACTTTTCACGTGGGAACGTACGGCTACCGAAACGCTGGCAGTCTATCGCCAAGCTATGCAAAAGAGAGTGTTATGAAGATTGCTCTGATGGGAACCCGTGGAGTGCCTGCCGCCTATAGCGGCTTTGAGACTTGTGTCGAGCAACTTGGTTTGCGGTTGGTCGATCGCGGCCACGAAGTAACGGTGTACTGCCGGGTGCCCTTTATTACCTATACCGGCACAACGTACAAAGGAATGCGCCTGGTAAAGATCCGAGCGATACAGAATAAATACTTCGACACGCTCGTCCATTCGTTTGTCTCTTCGCTTCATGCGCTTGGCCAAGGTTACGACGTCTGTATCTATTTTATTGCTGGCAACAGTCCGGTGACATGGATCCCGCGCCTAGTCGGGCAGAAGACCATATTGAATGTGGATGGCCTTGACTGGAAGCGTGAGAAGTGGCCGACCTTCGCCAAGGCATATCTCCAGATCGCCGAATGGATGGCCACCTGGATGCCCAATGTCTACCTGACCGACTCGACGGTGGTACAGGGATTCTACCGTGACCGCTTCGGCAACGAGCCACCCTACATCCCCTACGGCTCCGATGTCGAGCGACCTCCCCCGGGCGAGGCTCTAGCCCAGTTTGGACTAGAGCCGGGTAAGTATATCCTCTTTGTAGGAAGAATGGTGCCCGAGAACTGCGCACATCATTTGGTCGAGGCATTCCAGGGGCTCGACACCGACATGAAATGCGTAATCGTCGGCGACGCACCCTACGCCGAAGAATATAAGAGCCGTCTACGCGATCTTGCAGACCGCGACCCGCGGGTGGTACTCACCGGCTATGTCTTCGGCAAGGACTACCACGAGCTTGGCTCAAACGCCCGTATCTTTGTGGAGACATCTGGAGTGGGAGGCACACACCCAGCCCTGATTGAGGCAATGGCCCACGGTGCATGTATCATTGCCAACGACACCCCTGAGAATCTAGAGACAATTAGTGACGCTGGGCTCAGCTACAGCGGGCGGCTAGGCGCCGACAGCCTGCGCCCGCTGCTCGCGCATCTCCTCAACAACCATGCGATGATCGATGACTATCGACAGCGGGCAATGATACGAGCAAACACGGTATACACATGGGAAGCTGTAACAGATGCCTACGAAGCGCTATTCTACAGAACGCTGGGCCGCCCACTCCCTGCCCACCGTCGCACATAACGTTCGTCTCAGGATCATCGTATGAGACCTCCGAACTAAGGGTTCATAAAAGATAGGACTTACGCAGTTGGCCTCACCTGCGGTAAGATGAGGCGATGAACGAACCCAAGGTGACGGATCTCGACTACATCAACTTTCTGCTCGCTGCGCCCCGGGTGGTCTCGTGTGCCGAGGGGGCACGGGTGCAGCCAGAGGGGCCAGCGCCGGCCGCCCACGATGCGCTGAATCGGCTGTTGTATCGGTTCGAACCGGACACGACGCCGCTGTGGTTGGAAGCCGAAGCGCTCGTGGATCGCACCCGTGGGCTGTTGATCATCGACGATAGCGCCTTAGATAAGCCGTACGCGCACCAGATCGCCCTGGTGCATTGGCACTGGTCGGGCAAACACCGCAAGGCGGTGTCCGGCATCAACCTGGTGAGCCTCGTCTGGAGTGACGACACACACGCCGTCCCATGCGATTATCGCCTGTTTGATGCGCCCAATGATGGGCTGACCAAGAATGACCATTTTCGTGCGATGCTCCAAACCGCGATGGAACGCGGGTTTACCCCGCGTTTTGTCTGTTTCGATAGTTGGTACAGTGGACTGGCAAACCTCAAATATGTACGAACCCTCGGATGGCACTGGCAGACCCAGTTGAAAGCGAATCGTCTGGTGAATCCGGACGGCACGGGAAATCGGCAACTGGCGGACGGTGACATCCGCAATGCGGGGAGCCGCGTCCACCGCAAAGGCTATGGCTTTATCCTGGTGTTCCGGATTGACACCCCAAACGGTGGCACGGAGTACTGGGCGACGCGTGATCTCCAGATGTCGATGGATCTGCGGGCGACGACCGCCCGCCATGCCTGGGCGATTGAGACCTATCACCGCGATAGCAAGCAGTTTTGTGGGATTGAGCGCTGTATGGTGCGCGGCGAGCGGGCGCAACGTAATCATATTGGCTGGACTCTCCGCACGTATCTGCGCCTGATCTGGCACGAGCTTGAAGTCGGCGCATCGCGCTTTACCACCAAGATGGACAGCATCCGTCCTGCCATCCGACAGTTTCTGACCGACCCCAGCGCGGTCTTGGCTGGCTTCCCACAGGCAGGAATGGCCCACAAGCGGGCAACTGCGTAAGTCCTAAAAGAATAACTTCACCCACCCCATGATAGTACACTGGATCCCTCACCAACAGGAGGGCGCAGCGTGCTACCAGGAGTCCTGTCATCGGTTCATCAGTGCCAGTGTCGCATGTGTCAGGAAGGTCGTGACCTGACGATCATGGAGTATCACCATACGATTATACTCTGCACGGCTGATTCTTAGACGTTCGTGAAGAGGGGATTTCTGCATACTGATGCGGTAAAACACCTCTTCATAAAATGTCTAGCTTTAACCCGTGCAGAGTATAACCTGCTCCTCAGCCGACGGAACGAACCACAGCGGCGCTGGTATGTTGCCACCCTGGCCCACGTCCACACGCCATTCGTTTGCGCGAATTGACGCGCATCACGGGGGGAGATCGGAATACCATGCGGCGCGGGCGTCGGGAAGTCGCCGACGGCTGCGCGGATCTCCCACCCAATCGCCAACGGCGACCGGGTGGCGGCCAGCCAGCCGCAGAAAATGCGTGATACCACCACCCAGACGGGCTTGCGCGTGCGCGCCCATCTGGTGGCGTACGCATATCAGACGGGCGAGCGCGTCACGGATGAGGAGATGGCGACTCTTTGCCTCGAAGCCCATGCGATCTGTCCCCAGTGGAACTACATCATTCGCCCCCGCTCCCACGTGCCAGCGGCGGCAGGGGGTGGGTGAACTTATACTTTTATGAGCCCTAATTATCGCTCAACACTTGCGTAGGGCTTGACCAAACATTGTAACTCTACAGCCTTGACCGCCTCGCTGCAATTACCGAGTCTGGCTCTCCTCTCTCTATCACTTCGATGATGTGACCCATGGCAAGTAAAGCGTTGTACCACAGAGAGCATTCAGAGGGAGAGACCACAACTCCTCGCCATGCACGCCGTCATCTGCGGCAAGTATCAGGTTTTCGCCAAGCACGACAGATCCACCGTGTAGACGTGGCAATGAGGAGCGAGGACCTGGGTTGAGATCCTGACAAAGGTATGTGCCTTCAGGCGAACCGTCGCTCTGCCACAACTCCGTGCCATGCGCTTCATCTGCCTTCACAAACAGCAACCGATTCTCGATAAACGTCATTTGTTCCGGCCTGACGTTCCTGTTCGTTGACTCAAATGAGCGCACAAGCGTCGTGCCATCACCTGTCCCATCCGTATGCCAGAGCTCCGCATGCATTCTGTTTAGGCTGGCCTGGTCTTGGACAAAGAATGCCCCATCATTGGCGGCGACCAGGCTGTCAACGGGGTTGGTAAGTTGACGAAGCACCTGTGTACCGGCTGTCGTCCCGTCACTTACAGCGATCCACCCCTCTCCGCTATAGTTTTCCTCTGCGAAGAACAAGCGCCCGGCGACGCTGTCACTGAAATAGGATTTGTTCCACGTATGCTGAGTGAGGGAGTTGGTTAATTGGATGGTACCTTCCACCGTCCCATCCGTAGCCCACAAGGCATTATCTCCCTCACCGTAGCCGAGTTGTATAAACAACACCTGGGCACCAAGGCTATCGAGATATGCAACATCCTCAGCGATCATACGCGTACCTTCAGACGTGCCATCGCTTGTCCATAATTGCTGCGGGAAATCGAACTGCCAGACACCGAATACTAGATGATGGCCAATGGCATAGCGCGGCGTGAGAGGCTGAAATCCAATTCTCCCGCTTAGCGGGACGGTAAACACGAGGTGTGCCGAACGTAGATCAGCGTCAAGTACCCAGATGGAACTGTTCTGCAATCCGGTGAAGAATCCCAACTCATCTACAACGGTCAGCCCCGTGCTTGCATCGACACCATCAGGCTGATCCATCGTAGTGATAGGTGTTGTTCCCGTCAGGGTTCCATTGGTGCGCCAGAGCTTGTTAGCTGCCCTGAAGACGAGTGTCCCCCCAAAAGGGGTAAAGTCACAGGGGGCAGAGCTATCTGGGCCAGCGACGAGATCGGCGAGCATGTTGGTACCTTCAGTCGTGCCATCACTTAGCCACAGCTCCTGGCCATGCGTGCCGTCGTCAGCACTAAAGAATACATGATCGCCATACCTATACATGCACGTTGCCCCTGACCCCGCTGGAGCCACGTTGATATGGGTGTGACCAAAACATGTAGATCGCTCATGCGGCTTGGTGGAAAAGCTGCTCTTCCGGCAATGCGGCGGGCGGAGAAGCATACAAACGCTGGTGCTGCTGCTGACGATGGAAGACCCAATAGGCATCCCAGTCGCCATTCAGCCGCACGGCTCGCAGGTCAAGCACCGCTTGCGCACCGGCGATGGTCCAGCGCATACCCGCCTTTTCCATGCGATCTTTGACCAGATGGCCGCAAGCCCCTTCCACCACGCCCGTGCCAATCGGCCAGCCCTGGGCCAGATAGTCGTCATAGTGCATATACGGCTGGTTGCGACGGTAATACCCACTGGTTCGCAGGAGGGTCTTCCGTTGGGTTTCGGTAGCGGTCGGGCTCGCTGCCTCCGTCTCCAGCGCCGTGATCACGTCCATCGTCTTGCCTTGGAGCAGCTGCACGAGCTTGGGGCGTATCCAGGCGGTGCGTCCGACATGGGTTTCCCCCAAGAGCGCGTTGACCGCATCCCAGAGGTATTCGTTCACATGGATGATATCCAAAACGAGCGTGTAGCCGGGCAACTGCGCCTGCATCTGATCTTGGAGCGCCTCGGCTCCATCGGTGAGTGCGACCCGATGCTGGATGTGCGCCCCGTCGCGCTGCGCCGCACGCGCCGCGAGGTCGGCACAGGCGGTGGCTTTGCCCGCCAGCGTCGCGTGCTGTTCTTTGCCCACCGGGCGTGGGCGCGGGCGCACCAGCGCCGGGTCGGCAGCGTGCAGGATGGCATCAGCGACCTCGTCGGCCGTCCGCACGTAGGGGGCCACCGTGTACAGGGCGGTGACGATGGCCTCTTTTTTGGTGCCACGTTTCTGGCCTTTGCCCAGGCGGACGGGCTGGTCGCTGGCCGCCTTGATCAGGGGGACGCCTTTGCCATCGGCTTGGGCGACCAGAATGGTGCCCTCCGTCGCTGGGTCGAGATCCGCGACCGGCTGGGCATAAAAGGCGTCCACATCCACCGCCGAGCGCGCCATCTGGTCTTCCAGGGTCTGCACCGACACCGTCAGGCCCAACAGGCGTTCCAGGAGGGTCTGATTCTCGCGATACGCCTGCTCGGTGTCGCCGTAGGCGCCCCACTCGCGCAGCAGATCGGAATACGCGGTGGCAGGCAGGCTGAGCGCGGCATCCAGTGGGGTGGAACTGGCCTGTCCCGTGGCCGTGAAGTAATGGCGGGCCACCCACAGCTCCCCAAAGATCGAGAGGTAGCGCACCGAGCGGCGGCCTTGACACGCCATCGGTCGCCCATCGGGAGCCACCGGGGTCGGCGGACGGGCCGCC
>RYFE02000018.1 GCA_004138175.2 Chloroflexales bacterium ZM16-3
GCGCTCGGTGGTTGGGGGTCTCCTGATCTATGGGACGCTCTGGCTGCTGCTCTACCACGGCCAGCCGCCGCTCTACCCCTACCCGCTGCGGGGGCTGCCGCTCGCTGTCTGCCTGGGGCTGGCCGGGCTGCTGGCGCTGCGCTACGGGCCGGGGGGCGCTGCCCGTGCCCCATCCCTTGTTCGTGTCCTCGCCCCTCTCGCGGTGATCGGCCTGTGGCTGGCTGCGACGCTGCTGGCCGCGCAGGATCACCTGACCCTGGCTCGCCCCGGCGTCGAGAATGACTTTCGGGTCTTCGCCACCCGCGAGACGCTCGCCCAGGTGTTTAGCGCCGACGGATTCTATAACCTGGGCTACCCGCTGCTGCTCTGGCTGGCCCGCCCGCTGTTCGGCGGGAATGCCTTCTTGGCCGGACGCCTGCTGGCCGCCCTGTGCGGCGCGGCCTTCCTGGCGGGGGGCTACTGGCTGGCCCGCGCGCTGCTGCCGTCCGGCCCTGCCCTGCTCGCCCTGTCTGCCCTGGCCCTGAGCGGCTTTGTGGCCCAGTACGGGCTGTATGTGGGCAGCGATATGCCGTTCGCTGCATGCGTGAGCCTGTGCGTTGGCGCGTTTGTTTCTGGGGGTTGGGGGTTGGGGGTTGGGGGTTGGAGGTTGCGGCTGCTGTTTGTGGCTGGGCTCTTTGGGGGGGTGGCGTTTCTGATGCGCCACCTGGGGATGGTGCTGCTGCCGTGGGGGCTGTTTGTTCTTCTGGCTGTCGGCTGGCGCGACCGAAGCTGGCGCCCCGCGCTCGCCTTCGCCCTCGGCTTCCTGCTGGCCGCCGCGCCGCAGATCATCATCAACACGGTGCAGGCGGGCAGCCCGCTCTACAACCAGCAGGCCAAGAATATCTGGCTGGCGGTGTACGGCGGCACCGACTGGGGCCGCTGGGATGAGGCGCCGAATAGCGTGTCGCTTGTCGAGGTGGTGCTGCGTGACCCGGCGCGCTTCCTGAGCAACTGGTGGCATAACGTCGTTGGCTACCTGGGCAGCGGCGCTGAGGATACCAGTGAGTTCGGGCGGGCCGAGCAGCTGCGGCTGATCGGCTGGCCGGTAAACTGGCTGGCGGTGGGCGGGATGGCTTGGTGGGCTGTCGCCGTCCTTAGGGCTGCGCGCCAGACCCAACAAAAAAATAGTCAGGGAGAGAGCATTGCTCGCTCTCAGACCATCTCTCTGCTCGGCCTGGTCATCATCTACGTGGCCGCCGTGAGCACGGCCTTCACGTTGCAGCGCTTCTTCCTGCCGCTGGCCCCGATCTACGCGGTGGCTGCGGCCTGGGTCGTGTGGCGGTTGGCTGGGGGTGGGCGGGCGCTGCTCGGCGTGGGCCTGGCCTTGGTTGTGGTACTATGGGGTGGATGGCCCAGTGGTGTGCGCTATGCCCTGGCGCTCCAGCCCGCCGACGAGGTCGCTGCGGCGCGGATGGTTGACGCCAGCCTGCCGCCGGGCGCCACGCTTGGCGCGCGGGTCTCGGCGCGTCTGCCGCTGGCGAAGTACTCAGCGATCTCCCACCGTGTGGTGGAGTGGCCTGTCGGCGGGGATAGCTCCACGCCGATCACCGCTGATGATATCGCTGCCCTGAGGGCCGCCGGGGCGGGCTACCTGCTCTGGGACGATGTCGCCGGCCCGCCACCTCTGGTCGGCGCGCGAGCGGCGACGAGCGGGCGCTATAGTTTGTATCGGCTGGGGCCGTAAGGATTGTAGGCAATAGAGCATAAGTAACGCTGTCACCCTGAGCGAAGCGAAGGGTTCCGGCCGGGATTCTTCGCTTCGCTCAGAATGACAGGACGCCTCACAGCGTTACTTCTGCGGTATTGCGATTGTAGATTGCAGATTGCTGGTGGTGGAACCAGTCGACAAGGGCATTATTCACGAGATATGGAGACATATTCAACACAACGTGTGGGCCGATCATTCGAGGAGTCCCGGCGGCCTGCCTCCCGCGGCATCGTACTGCCGCGCGTCTCCTCGGCAACACTGATCATCGTCGCCCTGGTGCTGATCGGCCTGGCCATGCGCCTCTGGTTCATCGCCGTTAACGACATCGACCCGCGCTTCTCGGCGGCCGATGATGGCGACTACTATCAGCGCGCCTTGCACCTGGCCGTCACCGGGCGCTATGTCGATAACTCCTGGCTCATCCGCCCGCCCGGCCACGTCTTTATGTTCGCGGGCCTGCTGCGGATCGGCATCGCCTTGGGCGACCCAACGGTCGGCATCGCGCTGATCCGTGGCGTCCACGTGGCCCTCTCGCTGCTGCTTGTGCCGCTTGGCTACGACTTGGCCCGCCGCCTGTTCGACAGGCGCGCCGGCCTGATCTTCGCCACCATCCTGGCCGTCTGGTTCCCTTTTGTGGAGCTGCCGGCGCTCATTCTCAGCGAGCCGCTCTTCCTCTCGATGCTGGGCATCCACTTCTGGCTGCTGGTGCGCTGGCGCGACAGCTACCGCCAGTGGAGGCGCAGCGCCCCCTGGCTGCTGGCCGCTGGGGTGGCGCTGGCGGTCGCCTCGCTGGCCCGCTCCCCCGCTCTCTACACCGCTGTGTTTGTGGTGGGCTTTGTGGTCGTGGAGGTGTGGCGACGGATGCGTGACGAGCGTCAGCCGGTGCTCGGTGTGCCGACGCGGGATATTAAGCCGTTCTCGGGCACCCGGCAGCCGGACAGATACATGCGGAGTCCTTCGTCGCGTGGTCAGTGGTCCTCGCCGCACGATGGAAGGTGGGTACTATCTGCCGCCCGCGCCTCGCTGATCTTTCTTGTCCCCTTCGTCCTGACCATCGCCCCCTGGACGATCCGCAACTATGTGACGTACCAGCGCTTTATCGTGATCGACACGCTCGGGCCGGTGAACCTGTGGATGGCGATGAGCGACGCGGTGAATGAGGGCCGCGGCGAGAATGAGGCCAAGTCCATCCTGGCGGCCATCCCCCAGGAGCAGCGCCAGGACTTTGTGAGCGCCGATATTAGCCGCATCCTGCGCGAGGAGCCCACGCGCCTGGTGCGCAACTTCTGGCCCTACTTCACCCACATCTGGAAGGCCCAGTTTATTGAGGACTTCTTCGTCAAGGTGAGCTTCTTCACCCGCCCCCTGCGTGAGATCTGGCCCATGGGCGTGCTGGGCGACCTGCTCTGGCTGATCTTCACCCCGGTCAGCCTGATCGCTCTGGCGGCGCGACCGCGCGAGGGCGGCTTTCGCTTGCTGGCCATCGGCTGGATCGCTTACTCCTGCCTGACGGTGATGCTCATCCATGTCGAGCCGCGCTACCTGCTGCCGATCTGGTTCCTGATGGGGCTCTACGGCGCGGCGTCTCTCTCCTGGCTTGGGGACTGGCTGGGACTGCTCCGCGAGGATCGCGCCAACGCCGCCGATGACGCGCTGCACTTCCTGCGCTCGCCCTGGGGGATCGCTGGCCTGGTGCTTATGCTGGCGCTGATCTGGCAGATCTTCAGCTACCGCGACTACCCGCAGATTATTGCCCAGGGCATCCAGCGCGAGATCCACCGCGCGGCGGGGGCCAGCGCCTACGCTGCGAAGGATTATCCCACGGCGATCTCTGAGTACGAGGCCATGCTGGCGGCACATCCCGACTTTGTGGACGGGCGCACCGAGCTGGCTCGGATCTACCTCGACATGGGACGCTACGATGAGGGGTGGGCTATCCTCGCCGACCGACCGACCCACCGGGCCAACGTGATCCGTGGGGCGCTGGCCCGCGCCCAGCACGATAACAAGGCGGCCCGCGCCTACTTCGAGGACGCCGAGCAGCGCGCCGGTGAGAATGTCCAGAAGCTGACCCTGGAGTGGCTCAACCCGCCACCCACCAGCAGCCTCACCCTCGGCAATGGGGTGGACTTCGGCTACCTGGACGGCTTCTCCTTCGGCGAGTACCTGCCGCCGCAGCCCGATGGCTCGCTGGCGACCTACCGCTGGCTCCAGGGCAACGGCGTCATCGCCCTGCCGCTTCCCACCCCGCTGCGCGCCGGCAGCGTGCTCAGCCTGCGTATGACCGGCGTGACACCGGGCGCGACCCCGCTGACGCTGGATGTGGGCGGGGCGCGGATCACGATCCCGGTGCAGAGCGGCCAGTGGCGGGTCTACCGGGTGGCCTTGCCCGACAGCTTGGCGGGCCAGAGCCGGATCGAGCTGCGCCTGCACGCGCCGACGTTCATTCCGCTCCAGCTTGACCCGCAGAGCACCGACGCCCGCCAGCTGAGTCTGATGATCAGTCGGGTATCGGTGGAATGAGGTATTCCATACTGTGAGCACTGAGCTAGTTGAGCAGACATCCGCGCCGCCGGTGCCCCAGATATACCCCTTTACGGTCACAGTCGTCATCCCCGCCTACAACGAGTCCCACGGCATCGCCGCCGTGGTCGGTCGGGTGCGCGCGGCCCTGCCCGATGCCGAGGTGCTGGTGGTGGACGACTGTAGCCGCGACGACACTGGCACCCAGGCGCTCGCCGCCGGTGCCCGCGTCGAGCGCCACCCCATGAACCGGGGCAACGGCGCCGCTGTGAAGACCGGCATCCGCCGGGCCACCGGCGAGGTGGTGCTGCTGATGGACGCCGACGGCCAGATGGACCCGCGCTACATCCCCGACATCCTCGGCAAGATGGCCGAGGGCTTCGACATGGTTGTCGGCGCCCGCTCGCGGGACACCCAGGGCGATAATATTGCCCGTCGCCTCGGCAACCACGCCCTCGACGCCCTCGGCGGCTACCTGGTCGAGTCGCCAGTGCTCGACCTGACCAGCGGCTACCGGGCCATGCGCCGAGCGGTGATCATGGAGTTCATCCATCTGCTGCCCAACCGCTACTCCTACCCGACCACCAGCACCCTGGCGCTGCTCAAGGGCGGCTATAGCGTGACCTACGCGCCCATCCAGGGCCAGCGCCGCCAGGGCGGCCAGAGCGGCCAGAAGCTGCTGAAGAACGGCGTGCGATTCGGCCTGATCATCCTGCGCATCGTCTCGCTCTTCGCCCCGCTGCGGGTCTACTTTCCGGTGGCCCTGGCGATGCAGGCGCTCGCCCTGATCTCGTTCATGATCAGCTTCTTCATCACCGACCCGTTGCGCTTCCACGTGCCGAACTCGGCGGTGGGCCTGTTTGTGGGCAGCATCATTGTGTTTATGTTTGGCCTGAACGCCGAGCAGATCGCCGCGCTGCGCTTTCAGCGGCGCGAGGAGTAGCTTTTTATTGGGCCTGGGCGGCTTCACCTCCCAGGCCCAATAAAAATATCGCGGGGGCGGCGAAGCCGCCCCCGCACCCCCACCGTGAGGTGAGATGGGACTATGCGCAAATATCTCCCCTGGCTGCTGCGGCTGCTCGGCCCGCTGTTGCTGATCCTCTTCCTTGCCAACGCTAATCTCGGCGGCCTGATCGACACCCTGCGCACGGCGGATGTCTGGCCGATCATGCTCTCGCTGCTGCTCATGCCGCCCTTTGTGATCATTAAGTCTTGGCGCTGGGCGCGCATCCTGCGCGAGATGGGCATTCGCATCGATATGCGCACCGCTGTTGCGCTCTACACGGTCGGCCTGTTCTACGGGGCCACCACGCCGGGTCAGGCTGGCGATCTGCTCAAGGCGGTATATCTGCGCGACCGTGGGCAGCCTATGGCACCGGCGATGCTGAGCGTGGTGCTCGACCGGCTCTTTGACCTGCTGGTGATGGCGACTCTGGCTACACTGGGTATCTTCGCCCTGGGCCAGCTGCTGCCGGGCCGGGCTTTGCAGACGGCTCTGGTGATTGCTATGGGGCTGGGCATGGTCGCGCTCACCGTGGTGCTGACGGCGCGCGGCCCGCGCGAGTGGGTGCTCACCGGCCTGCTGCCGAAGGTGGCCCCGCGCCTGAAGGTTAGCCTTGATCGCTGGAACAGCCAGCTCACTAGCCTCACCCTACGCCCGCAGCTGCTGGTCCCAGTTGCGCTGGCCTCACTGATCTCTGCCGGCTTCACCTTCTGGCGGCTCTGGCTGCTCTTCCTTGCCCTGGGCCTGAGCGCGGTGCCGCTCTATGTGGTGGTGGGAGCCTCGGCGCTGATCGCGGTGCTCCAGGTGCTGCCGATATCGGTGGCTGGCGTGGGTGTGCGCGACGCGGTGCTGATCGCTATCCTGCTGCCCTACGGCTATGGCAGTGACCAGGCGCTTATCCTCTCGGCGCTCTTCCTACTGCTGAACATTGAGCATATCCTGGCGGGCTTCATTGTCTCGTTCTGGTATCCTCTCGGCACCATGCAGGCAGGCATCACCTCGGATGCGGTATTACCTGATTAACATTCGCAGGCACCCCCGTCGGCGCAGGCCGACGCCCGGCGCAACGCGCCCCGTCGGCGCGCCTTCCAGTCGCCAGCCGGGGGGGGCGCTCAGGACGTTGCATCAGCCCTGCTTCAGCCCCCCGGCGACCGGGGGTTGATGGTAGAATATGGCTATGATCTATGATCGCTACGCCTCCCTGTACGACTCGAGCGGTCAGGTGCGATTCGCTCTGCTCGTCGCTATTTATCTGCGCGAGTTGCTGCTTCGCCACCCCATCTCTGGCTCTCGGATGCTTGACCTAGCCTGCGGCACCGGCACCCTGGCCCTGAGCATGGCGGATGAGGGCTGGCATGTCCTCGGCCTCGATAGCTCCTCGGCGATGATCGCGCAGGCCGAGTCGAAGGCGGCGGGTGCGACTCTTACGGGGAGTACACGCTTTGTTCTTGGGGATATGCGCCACGTCGCGTATGTGCTCCCGCCTGCGGCCTTTGACCTTGTCACCTGCACCTACGACAGCCTGAACTATATGACGAGCGAGGCGGATCTGCTGTCCTGCTTTCAGTCGGCGGCCGATGCCCTCGCCCCTGGCGGCCTGTTTATCGGGGACATGAACACGCAGCACTTTCTGGAGTTCGACTGGGGAACCTGCGCAGTGCGCGAGATGGAGGGCTTTGTGCAGATCGAGCAGAGCCACTTTGATGCGCAGATGGCCACCTCAACGATGGTGCTGACGGGCTTTGTGGGCGATGACGATGAGGGCTATGAGCGATTTGACGAGGTGCATGTCGAGCGGGCCTATCCGTCCGAGCTCGTCGACGCGCTGATCGAGCGGGCTGGTCTTATGGTCGAGGCGCGCTACGATAGCTTCACGCTGAGCCCGCCCGACCTCTACACGCAGAGGATCTTCTGGGTGGCGCGGAAGGCTATAGGGGCGCAGCACGCTGCGCCCTTACGAGATAGCACTACTACATTATGAAACGAATTGTTGTGATCACCACGGGCGGGGCGATCGGGGCGCGGCGCGGGCCGATGGTGGGCGGGGCGATGCCCGCGCTCAAGGGCGAGGATTTCCTGGCTGTGCTGCCGCGCAGCGGGGTTGATCTGGTCTTCGAGGAGTTTGCCAACCTGCCGGGCAGCCACTTTACGGCGGTGAGCTCCCTCGACCTGGCGCATCGGGTTGAGGCGATACTGAGCAGCCCCGATATCGACGGCGCTGTGATCATCCATGGGCCGGATACGCTGGAGGAGACGGCATATCTGCTCGACCTGACGGTGAGCTCGCCCAAGCCGGTGGTGTTCACCGGGGCGATCCGCAGCTCGGCCAGCGTCGGGTATGATGGCGTGGTGAACTTGGCCAGCGCGATCCGTCTGGCTATGGCACCCGAGGCGCAGGATCTGGGTGTGGTGACGCTCTTTGGCGATGAGTTTCACGCGGCTTCCGAGCTACAGCAGGTAGATAGCCAGTCGCTCAACGCCTTCGCTTCGCCGGGCAGTGGCCCGCTTGGTCGGGTCGAGGGCGAGCGGATCGTGGTGCGCCACCGGCCCGGCGGGCGTCAGCACATCGCCTGCCAGCGCCTGGAGGAGATGGTCGATCTGATTCGGGTGACGCAGGGCGCCGATGTGCGCCAGCTGCGCCATAGCATTGAGGATGGTGTGGCCGGGGTGGTGATCGAGTCCTTTGGCGGCGGGCGCCTGCCTCCCTGGTGGCTGCCCCAGATCACCGACGCTATGCAGCGGCGGACGGTGGTGGTGATCACCACGCGCTGTATGTCCGGCGGCCTGGGCGATGAGTTCGGCTATGTGGGTGCCTTCCACGACCTGCGGCGGCTGGGGGTGCTGTTCGCCCAGCAGCTCAGCGGCCCCAAGGCGCGGATCAAGCTGATGGTCGCCCTGGGCACCGCCCGCAACACGAGCGAGCTGCGGGGCTGGTTCGCGGCGTAGGGACGCGGCGTAGGGGCGGCTCGCGGTGTAGGGGCGGCTCGCGGCGTAGGGGCGGCTCGCGAGCCGCCCCTACATTGCGAACCAATATACTAGAGGAATATCGTGAGCGTGCTACCAGATATTGATGAGAAGGCCACCTACGTTGAGCGCATGTTTGCGCGGATCGCGCCTGGGTACGATAGGATGAACCGGGCGATGACCTTCGGGCTCGACCAGGGCTGGCGTCGGCAGATGGTGGCGATGATCGCGCCGCCGGTGGGCGGCGACGCCCTGGACGTGGGCACGGGCACGGGCGACTTTCTGCCGGAGCTGGCGGGCTGGCTGCGCGGCGGGCGGGCGGTGGGGGTGGACTTTACCGTGCCGATGATGGCGGCAGGTCAGCCGAAGATCGCCGCCCTGGCCGAGGGGGCGCGGGCGGCCTTTGTGGGTGGCGACGCCCTGCGCCTGCCCTTCCCCGACCAGAGCTTCGACGCGATCACCACCGGCTTTATGCTGCGTAATGTCACCGACATTGGCCAGGCTCTTGGCGAGATGTACCGGGTGGCTCGGCCCGGCGCGATGATGGCCTGCCTTGAGGTGGCCCGCCCGCGCAGCGCGGTGCTGCGCCTGGGCCACCGGATCTACTTCGAGGGCGTGGTGCCCTGGATCGGCCAGCTGCTCGGCGGCGACCGGCGGGCCTACACCTACCTGCCGCAGTCGGCGCGGAACTTCCCCCCGCCCGAGCGGCTGGCCGAGCTAATGCGCGCTGCGGGCTGGTCGTATGTGAGCTACCAGCTGGTTGGCCTCGGCGCGGCGGCGATCCACACCGGGGCAAAAGTATGAGGTGTTATGAGCTACGATGACGACAGCCAGGCGGAGCAGCGCCGCCCCCGCGAGAATATTATGCAGCAGCGCCTGCGCAAGTCGCGTGGCGAGGAGATCGACGAGGATCTGCATGTTGGGCCATACGACGACGACGATGATCACGTGCCGCGCACCTTCGGTCGTTCTTCACCGCCCCCGCGCCTCTCGGGCACCCCGCGCGGCGGCGGCGGCGGGTGCGCCACGGCGGTGCTCTACCTTGTCCTCGGCGGCCTTGCCGCCCTGCTGGTGGTGGTGGTCTTCCTCAACCAGACGGTGGGCGGGATCGGCAGCCTCTTCTCTGGCGTGCCCAACTTGTCCACCATTATTGTGACGCCGACCCCGGTGATCCAGAGCGGCGCGGCTGTGGTGCGGCGCATCCAGGATCTTAGTCGTCTGGAGACGGCTCAGTACACAGTCGAGCAGGTGATCGATGTGCGCCAGGACAGCAATATTCCGCTTATTGGGAACTTCGTCGCTGGCGACGCGCTGTTGCTGATCGCCCATGGGACGGTCGTTGCGGGGGTAGATCTCAGCCAGCTCGATGTGGGCGCGGTGACGATCTCGCCCGATGGGCGCACGATCACGCTGCGCATCCCGCCGGCTCAGGTGTTTAGCTCGGCTCTCGACAGCAGCAAGACGCGGGTCTACAGCCGGGATCGCGGCCTGCTCGCACCTGACAACAAAGACCTGGAGACCCAGGCCCGCATGGAGGCCGAGCGGCAGATCCTCCAGGCCGCCTGTGAGGACGGGGTGATGAGCCGGGCAACCGACGAGGCGCAGAAGTCGCTGACACAGTTCCTCAGTCTGCTCGACTACGACGAGGTGGTGGTGATCCCGAGCGCGCCGGCCGCCTGCGTCGCGCCCGCCGACGGCCCGCAGGCCACGCCTATGCCGTAGGGCGACTTGCAGATTGCAGATTGCGCACGTCTGCTGCGCGGCGGCGACCTTTCGATACTGTTATCTGGGGCTGACAGCTTTGCTATGAATCTTGTGAAAAATAATGGTATGATCCCCTAATTGCTGCACCAATAGTTATTGGGCCGCGCTCTGGCCCGGGGACAGCGCACATGGATACCGCATACACAATCTTAGTTGCCGGTCTGGGGAGCCGGGTCGAGGATTTCCTTGTGCCTGTCCTTGAGGCCCAGGGGCATGTTGTCCACACTGCTGTCGGCCCGACGGCCACCTTCGAGGCTCTCACTACCCGCTTCGACCTCATCCTCGTCGATCTGCCCTCCGAGAATGAGCTTAGCTCCCTGCGCGAGCTACGCGAACGCTGTGGCTGCGCGGTGATGGCGTTTGGCCCGGCCCGCAACGCCCGGCTGCTGGTGGCGGCGCTAGAGCACGGGGCCGATGACTATGTGCAGCGGCCCTTCCGCACCGATGAGCTGCTGGCGCGCATCCGCGCGCAGCTGCGGCGCGTTGAGCGCAACCGGGCTGTCTGAAAGAGAGGTATGGGAGAGAACAAAGTTCTCTCCCATACCTCTCTTTCTGTTGTAGGCAACAACACTGCGCACGGTGAGGGTGTGGGAGAGCTTCGCTCTCCCACAAAAAAACTGATGGTGCTGCGGCGCGGCTACGCCGCGCCGCAGCACCATCAGTGTGGCATGTGCCTGACGGGCACACATTCCCTCTCTTTCAGAGCCGCTCGACGCCTGTGACGACGTTCATCAGGTAGGCCACGCGCACCTGGTCTCCCGGTCGCGCCTCCGCGTAGATGCTCTCCTTCCCCACCCGCGTCCGCCTCGGCTGGCCCTCTTCCCCGCTGTGTACGTACACCAGGTCGTAGAAGATCGTGCCGTGGATGTCGATTCCCTGGATGGCCTGGATGGTCGCCTCGCGGCTGCCGGACATGATCATGAGAAGCTCTCCTTGCAGTAGCGCATACGTAATGCTGTCAGGTATTCGGTCATTCTGAGCGAAGCGAAGAATCCCGGTCGGGACGCTTCGCTCCGCTCAGCGTGACAGCATTACAGGCATTACACCGGCCCGGCGACGCTCAGGACGTATGACTCGGTGGAGAGATACTTCTGGGCGGCGGCGTGTACCTGGTCGCGGTCGACGGCGGCGATGATCGCCGGGTAGCGCTCGATGTAGTCGAGCCCGAGGCCGTGGCGCTCGATGCCCAGCAGGCTGCCGGCGATGCCGTCGCTGGTCTCCAGGCCGATCACCAGGCTGCCGGTGAGGTAGTCGCGGGCGTCGTCGAGCTCCTCGTCGGTCGGCCCCTCCTGGCGGAATAGCTCGATCTCGGCGAGGATGGCCTGGGCCGCGCGCTCGATATTCTCGGGGCTGACGCCGGCCGCCGCGACCCACGGCCCGGCCCCCAGGTCGGCCTCGAAGTCGCTGTAGCAGTAGTAGGCCATGCCCTGCTCCTCGCGCACCTGCTCGCCCAGCCGCCCGCCCATGCCGAGCTGGCCGAGGATCATGTTGGCGATCATGGCTCCGTAGTAGTCGGGGGCGCTGCGGCGCAGCCCGTGGACGGCCCAGATCAGGTCGGCCTGGACTTTGCCGGGCATGGCGATGTCGTCCCGCCGCACGCCGACGAGGTGCGGCGCGTCGGGGATGGAGACCGGCTCGGGTGGGGCGTCGGGTTGCCATCTGGCGAAGTGGCGCTCTAGCTCGGCCACAACCGCTGGCGGGTCGATATCGCCGACGACGGCGATGCTGCTCAGGGCGGGGTGGTAGCGCCGGTGGAAGCGGGCCAGGTCGTCGCGGGTGATCGCGGCGACGCTGTCCAGGCTGCCGCTAGAGGGGCGGCTGAAGGGGTGCCCCGGCGGGTAGAGCATGGCCCGCGCGGCGATGCTGGCTCGGTAGCCGGTGTCCTGCTCGCTCTCGCGCAGGCCGGTGAGGAACTGGCCGCGCAGTCGCTCGACCTCGGCCGCCGGGAAGGTGGGTCGGATGAGCATATCGGCCAGGATCTCCAGAATGAGTGGCAGGTCCTCGGCGAGGGCCTTGCCAGAGAATCCGCTGGCCTGGGTGCCGCCGCCGGCGCTGACGCTACAGCCGAGCCCCTCGGTCTCGGCGACGATCTGGTGGAAGCTGCGCTCGCCGGCGCCCCTGGTGAGGGCCGCGCCGGTGAAGACGGCCAGGCCGCCCAGCTCGGGCGGCTCCAGGGCGGCGCCCACGCGCAGCTCGCCGCGCACGCTCACCGTGGGCGCGCCGGGGTTGCGGCGGATGAGGGCGACCATCCCGTTCGGCAGGACGTGGCGCAGGGTTGAACTATTGCTAGCTGATGACATTGCTTCCCTTTAAGGTTAGGGCTGCCGCCCTAACAACCGATCTTGTGTTGCCGAACGATGCCAGCGAAGCTGGCATCGTTCGGCAACACAAGAGAAAATTCCGGGGGTCTGCGACCCCAAACCCCCGCGTTACGCGGCATCATCCGGCACGAAGTGGCCGACCGTGCGCCGCCGCTCGGTCAGGTAGGTCTGGGCGATCCGGCGCACATCCTCGGCCGAGACGGCGGCCAGCTCATCGAGCAGGGTGTCGACGCGGCGGTAGCTATCGAGCGTCTCCCACATGCCGAGCTGCATGGCCTGGTTGGTGACGCTCTCGCTGCCGTAGGCCACCTGGGCGCGCATCTGCTTGCGGGCGCGGGCCAGCTCCGACTCGGCGATGCCGTCCTGCTGGATCTTTGTGACCTCGGCGATCAGGGCGGCCTCGACGGCGGCGGGGTCCACGCCCTCGCTGGCGGTTGCGCCCAGCTCGAAGAGGTATGGGTCACGGCTGGGGGTGAGCCCGCTCCATGCCGAGGCGGCGATGCCGCTCTCGACGAGGGCCGGGTAGAGCCGGGCGCTGCGGTTGGTCTGTGAGCCGCCACCCATGAAGGTGAGCGACTTGGCCCCGCTGAGCGCCGAGTCGAGCACGGCCAGGGCGGCGAAGTCGGGGCTGCGGCAGTCGGGGGCGAGGTAGCCGATCTGCACGTAGGCGGCGGGGCCGGGGCGGCGCACCGTCACCCGGCGCTCGCCCTGGGGCTCCGGCTCGGCGGCGCGTACCTGGGGCAGCGCGGGGCCGGCTGGCAGCTGGCCGAAGGACTCCTCGGCCATGCGCAGCATCGCGTCGGAGTCGAAGTCGCCCACCAGCACCAGCACCGCATTATTCGGCATGTAGAAGGTCTGGTAGTGCCCGTAGAGGTCGTCGCGAGTCATCGCCTCCAGGTCCTCTTTGTAGCCGATCACCGGGTGGCGGTAGGGGTGGCGGGTGAAGGCCGCCGCCTTCACCGCCTCGTCCAGCCATGTCTCCGGCTCGTTGGCGTAGCCCTCAAGCTCAGAGATGATCACCGTGCGCTCGCTGTCGACCTCCTCCGCCTCGAAGAGGGCGTTGACCATGCGGTCGGCCTCGATCTGGAGCCCGAGGGCGATCCGGTCGGCCGGCAGGGTCTCGTAGTAAGCGGTGTAGTCGATCCAGGTGAAGCCGTTGAAGACGCCGCCGTTGCGGGCGACGAGGCGGTCGAGATGGCCGGCGGGGATCTGCGGGGTGCCCTTGAAGAGCATATGCTCGACCCAGTGGCTGATCCCGGTGCGGCCGGCGGGCTCGTTGCGCGAGCCGACGCGGTACCAGATCCAGCTGGTGGCGACGGGCGCGCCGTGGGCCTCTTTTAGCAGCACCAGCATGCCGTTGGGCAGGGTGTGGGCGATGACAGGGGTACTCATGGCTTTCCTTATCAGAATCCCGTGCCTATGTCACCCTGAGCTGAGGCGTAGCCGAAGTGAAGGGTCTCGGCATGGCATCGGAACCCGGGATTCTTCGCTTCGCTTAGAATGACAGATCTTCGTTGTCGCACGAGAGCCGCTCTTCCACAAACTTCTTCACAAACCGCACCACCTGGAGGGGCCGCTCGCGCTGGGGCAGGTGGCCGCAGCCGGGCAGGGTCAGCACGGCGGGCGCGGGCAGGTTATCGCGGAAGAACTCGAAGGAGCCGGCGGGTAGGAAGTGGTCCTTCTGGCCCCAGACGAGGGCGGTCGGCACCCTGATCGCGGCCAGATCCTCGGGCCGGAAGAACTCGTCCTCGCTGGCGGCGGCGACGAACTGGGCCACCGGGTCGCGCAGAAAGAGCGTCTGGAAGCTGCGCTGGCCGAGGTGGAGGGCCATGATGAGGGGCTGGCTGCCGAACATCTGGCGGAAGATTAGCCGGACGGTGCGCAGGTCGGGCACGGCGACGGTGTTGACGAAGGGCTCCCAGGAGGGGCGCCCCTCAAGCCCGGCGCCGCCCGGGTCGAGCATCATGATGCCCCGGGCCAGCTCGGGCGCCTCCAGGGCCAGGCGGGCGGCGATCCAGCCGCCGAGCGAGTTGCCGACCAGCAGGGCGGGCCGACCGATCTCCTGGGCGACCAGGGCGCGCACCACGGCCACATGCTCGTCGATGCGGGCGTAGCGCCGGCCGCGCGGGTAGCCGCTCTGGCCGAAGCCGGGCAGGTCGATGGCGTAGACCGGGCCGATCTTGGCCATGCCGTGTAGCATGAAGGCCCAGGTGAGGGCGCTGTCGGCGATGCCGTGGATGAGCACGACCGGCAGGCCGGGGCCGTCGCCGAGCCGGTAGAGGTGGACGGGGATGCCCGCGAGGCTGCGCTGCTCCTCGGCGACGCCGAGGCGCAGCAGCAGTCGGCGGGTGATCCCGTTCACCACCGGGATCATGGCGTGGGAGAGCGGGTCGAGGAATGGTGTATGTTGTAATGGCATAGTATGTATTGCGCGGCGTCCCTACACCGCCGTGGCCCGGCCGACGCCCTCGGAGGGCCGACAGACAATGATCCCGGCCTCGCGGCCTGTCTGCGCCAGGTAGTCGGCGGCCACCTCTTGCACGAACCTATCCACCGCCGAGATCGTGACCATGTTCACGGTGCTGCCGCCGAAGCCGCCGCCGGTGAGGCGTGCGCCGTAGCAGCCGGGCACGGCGCGGGCCAGATCGGTGAGCAGGTCGATCTCGGGCACGCTGATCTCGTAGTCGTCGCGCATACTGGCGTGTGACTGGTTCATCAGCTGGCCGAAGGTGACGAGGTCGGCTCGCTCCAGGGCGGCGGCGGCGTCCAAGGTGCGCCGGTTCTCGGTGACGACGTGGCGGGCGCGCATCAGGATGGTCGGCGGCAGCAGATCGGCGTTGGCCTCCAGGCTGGCGAGGCTCACATCGCGCAGGGTACTGATCCTGGGCATGCGCGTCTTGAGCAGGCGCACGGCCTCGTTGCAGGCGGCCCGGCGCTCGTTGTAGCCCGAGTTTCCCAGGTTGTGGTGGACCCCGCTGTTGCAGACGATCACGCGCACATCGGGCGGGATGAGCAGCGGTCGGTAACTCAGGTCGCGGCAGTCGATTAGCAGGGCGTGGTCGGCCCGGCCGAGCGCCGAGACGAACTGGTCCATAATCCCGCACTGCACGCCGACGAAGCTGTTCTCGGCGCCCTGGGCGAGCAGGGCCAGCTCCTCGCCGAGCAGGTTAATGTTGTTGAGCAGCTGCACCGCGTAGCCGACGGCCACCTCTAGGGATGCCGACGAGGAGAGTCCGCTGCCCAGGGGCACATCGCTGCTGATCAGCAGGTCGGCCCCGGTGATCGGCAGGTCGCGGGCGCGGATGCCCTTGACGACGCCGCGCACGTAGTTGGCCCAGGGCATATCGGGGCTGCGCTCGATCTGGTCGATTGAGAAGCTGTCCTCCTGGTTGAACTGGGCAGTGTAGGCGCGGATGGTGGTGTCGGGGCGGCTGCGGGCGGCCACAAAGGTCTCGCGGTCGATGGCGATCGGGAAGACGAAACCCTCGTTATAGTCGGTGTGCTCGCCGATCAGATTAACCCTGCCGGGGGCGCGCACGATCATACGCGGGTGGGCACCGAAGCGCTTGATGAAGGCGTCACGAATAACGTGCGGGTCTTGCATGGCTGGCTCCGTCATGGTACAGGGGGCAGGGGACAGGGGAGTTGCGCTACTATGGAGCGCTTCGCCGTCTGCCAATTCGCTCCGGCTGTCCCCTGTCCCCTATACCCTTTCCCCTCGTTTCGCTGTAGTCTACCACACTGCGGGAGTGCGGTAGAATAGAGGTGATATGAGGTATTTGTGTGGAGGCCGACGATGACGCAGCAGATGGGCACCCTGGCCGGGAAGGTGGCGGTGATCACTGGGAGCACCCAGGGGCTGGGCCTGGCGATCGCCCGGGCCTTTGCCGAGGCCGGGGCTGCGGTGGTGGTCTCGAATCACCTGCCGGAGGACGTGTCCCGCGCGGTGGATCTGCTTTGCCGCCAGGGCGCGCAGGCTGCCGGGCATGTCTGCGACGTGCGCGTGCGGGCGCAGGCATTCGCCCTGGCCGACGCTGCCCTGGCCGCCTTCGGTCGCCTGGACATCTGGGTGAATAACGCCGGGGTCACGGCGACCCAGGGGCCGACGGTGGCGGTGGCCCCGGACTCGTTCACCCGCGTGGTGGAGACGAATATCCTCGGCACCTACCACGGCTCGCTGGCCGCCCTGCGGCATATGTCGCCGCGCCGCGCTGGCAAGCTGATCAACATTGTCGGCCAGGGCGAGGGGAAGCCCAACCCCTACGGCAACGCCTACGGCGCGAGTAAGGCATGGATTCGCCACTTCACCATGGCCCTGGCCGAGGAGGAGCGCGCCGCTGGGCTGGGCGTCTTCACGCTCAACCCGGGGCTGCTCGACACCGAGCTGACCCGGCAGATGCATGTGGTGGTCGGCTACGAGTCGCGGGCACGGGCCTTCGATACGGTGGCGCGACTGCTCGCCGTGCCCGCCGAGGAGTCGGCTCGCATGGCCCTGTGGCTGGCCGGCCCGGCCACTGATGGGCGAACCGGCATCCAGCTGCGCGCCCCGGTGGCGGGCCGCCTGCTGCGCGGGCTCACCCGCGAGCTGGCCCGGCTGGCCCTGCGCCGCCCGGCCCCCCATCGGGTGCGCTACGTCAGCCTGCCCTCGGACAGGGAACAGGGGACAGGGGACAGGGGACAGGGGACAGAGGGGGCTTGCACTACGAGCGAGGGTGTCGAGGTGGGCCGCTGACGTATGCCTGCGTCCGCCTCGCTTTGCCCGTTCGCTCACGATAGACCAATCCGGCGGCTGGTGTCGTTCAGTCACTGCACATCGCTGCGCGGGCTGTAAAAACTTCTGGCTGTAATAGCGATCTTGTAAAATGCGCTGGCCGACACCTGATACACCCTCGGCATCCCCCCCGCACTCAGGTGAACTTTATTTTATACCGCTCTCCTCTGTCATCATCGGTTTGTTATAGCCTCTCTCTACGATACATGCAGGTGAATGCTGCGCCTTTTGCCACGTGTCCATGTTCTAGTGCCAAAGGGTCAAGCTGCTACGAATCTTGCCTAAGGTCTCGACCTATATCGTCATGCACAAGTCTGTGAAGGAGCTGCGATACATGAAACGCGTTATGGTGCTGAGCATATTCCTGGTTGTACTGCTGCTGACGGCATGCTCCAGTAAGACGCCGACGGTCTCATCGACACCCGCCGCCGTCGAGTCGCCCACGGCGGGGAACGCACCCACCGCGACCCCGGCGGACACAGCGAAGACCTACACGGTGCAGCGCGGCACCATCGAAGATATTTTTATCTTCAATGGCACGATCTCCCCCGCGCAGTTCACCGTCTCCTCTTCGCAGGATGGCATCGTTCAGAAGATCTTTGTGATTCCTGGGCAGTCGGTCAAAGAGGGCGACGTGATCGCCCAGCTTGACTTTGAGGATCTGCAGGCTCAGCTCGATTCCGCCAAGCTCTCGACTGAGCAGTCGCAGCGGGTGATCGATCAGTCCGCTCAGGCCGGTCAGCTCGAAGTTCAGCAGTCTCAGATCGCGCTTGATGCTGCCCAGCAGGATCTCGCGCAGACGAAGGAGCCGCCCACGGCGGTGGTGCTTGCCCAGGCGCAGACTGCTGTGCGACAGGCCCAGGCGAACCTTGATACCGTGAAGAATAATGCCTCTCAGGCGAAGAACCAGGCGAAGGCCGAGATGGACAAGGCCGTCGCCGACCTCCAGAGCATCCAGCAGCAGTACGGCGAGGCTGTGGCCAAGCTCAAAAAGGCCAGGGGGCAGGATGCGGCGGATCTGGAGACACAGGTGAAGGATCTGGAGACGCAGATGCGGGCCGCCGAAGCTGCCATCAGCCTCGCAGTGATCAATTACGACACCGCGCGCAATAATGAGGCGGCTGCGGTGAGCGACGCCCAGGCAACGTTTGACCTTGCCAAGGCGCAGCTGGATGACCTTCTAAAGGGGCCAGATAAGTTCGTTATCGCTGAGAAAGAGCGGGCCGTGCGCAGCGCCGAGCTTGCGGTCTCCCAGGCCCGTCAGAAGACGGCGACCGACCCGGCTCTGCAGAGCGCCGTCGAGGCTGGCCGCCTCCAGATCAAGCAGATTGAGGATCAGATCGCCGCACGTCAGATCATCGCCCCGATCAGCGGCGAGCTCATGTCGATGATCGCGCTCACCGGCGATACCGTTCAAGTTGGTAGCCCTGTGGTCATCCTAGGAGATAGCAGCCGCCTGGATCTGGTGGCGAATGGAGCCGAGATGCTTACGGGTGGGCGCACAACGATGCCTACGCTCTCGATGAGCCAGGCGGTTGAGATCACGTTCTCGCGCTACCCTGGTAAGACCTTTACGGGCACAATTAGCCAGCTGCCGCAGTTGGCGACTGAGACTACAGATGCCACCAATACCTACCACTTCGCCTTCGACACCCAGGGCCTGACTTTTGCGTCAGGTGACCAGGCCGAGCTGAAGATTGTGCTACAGCGCAAGGATAATGTGCTCTATCTGCCGCCTGAAGCGGTTAACGCCTCGCAGTACCGCAGCAGCGTTACGCAGCGGGTCGATGGCTCAGACACGAGTGTGGATGTCCAGATCGGTATTACGACGCCGGACAAGATCGAGATCACCGGCGGCCTGAGTGAGGGCGATGTGGTGGTGGTCAAGTAGGGATAGTACAGCCTAGGGCTAGTGCAACGTCGCTGGCGGCTGAAGCCGCGTCACGGGGGCCTGCGGCCAGCCGCCCACCTGCGCGGGCGGTTCCGGCGTCGGCGCAGGCCGACGCCCGGCGCACCGCGCCCCGCCGGCGCGACTTCCAGTCGCCAGCCGTGGGGTGTTCAGGACTTTGTATCAGCCCTGGTGATCGCCCGCTACTGCGGATGAACAAAGGCCCGCCACCCTCTCAGAGGGCGGCGGGCCTTTTGCTCGGGCGCACTCTGCGCTCAGACGAGCCGCACCTTGATCTCGCTGGCCCGTAGCGCCTCGACGATCATGGGCGGCGCGGCGGTGTCGCTGATGATCTGGTCGATCTCGTGGGGCAGGGCGAAGGCGCTGAACGAGCGGGTGCCGAACTTGCTCGAGTCGACGATCCCTACCACCACCTGCGAGGAGCTGGCCATCTGTTGTTTCAGCTGGGCCTCGTCGAGGTCCGCCTCCATCAGCCCGTCCTCGGCGGTGACGGCGCGGGCGCCGAAGAACCCGACATCTACGCGGAGCCGTCGCAGCGAGTTCACGTTCATGCTGCCGACCAGCGAGCTGGAGCGGTGGCGCATGGTGCCGCCGACCACGATCGTGGTGATCCCGGCGGAGAAGTTCAGCTCTAGGGCTGTGTAGAGCCCGTTGGTCACGACGATCAGATCCTCGCGATCCTTGATCAGGCGGGCCACCTGGAGCGCCGTGGTGCTGCCGTCGAGGAAGATGCGCTGCCCCGACTGGATGAGCGCGGCGGCTTCTTGGGCGATCCGACGCTTCTCTTCGAGTGACACCTGCTCGCGCGCCGCGAAGTAGAGCTCCATGCGCCCGCGCCCTGAGACCATCGCCCCCCCGTGGACTCGCGTGAGCATCCCCTGTCCCTCAAGCGCGTCCAGGTCTTTGCGGACGGTTACCTCGGAGACGCTGAGGTGCTGGCTGAGCTCAACGACTGAGCTGCGGTCGCGCGTGCTGAGGTAGCTCAGGATCTGCTCGCGCCGCCGCTCCGGCGACATCCCCCCCGTCTCTGGCTGTGATACCATGGCGCTGCTCCATGCGTCGTCCAGTTCCAGGTTGCAGATTGCAGGCCGCTGGTCATTCGAAAGGTATTCGAAATTAGTGCAGCGGGTTTCTATTTTAGCAGAATTGCGCGATAACATCAATAGGAAGACTTGGGCGGAGTTTCGGTATTGTGAGAAATAGTACAGCTACTCGAAACAAAAAGCTTACGATTTGCTTTTCAACCTATTGACATTCGCCGACGCCCGTGCTATGATTCGCCGAACTTCTCACCAATAACACTCAATAACGGTCAGCGACGAAAGGCAATATTGCAAAACTCGCCCTGTCACGCTGAGCAAAGCGAAGCGTCCCGGTGTCCCTATCGCCCGCCGGGACGCTTCGCTTCGCTCAGCGTGACATGCGTGAGAGGGTGACGTTTACGCTACTGCGACGAAAGGGATCGGGGATGAGCGATGCTGCTCCGGTGATCGAGGCGCGCGGCCTGAGCAAAGCCTTTGGCGGGGTACACGCCCTGCGCGATGTGCGGCTGGCCGCGCGGGCTGGCGAGGTGCTGGCGCTGCTTGGCGAGAATGGTGCCGGCAAGAGCACTCTGATCAAGATCATCACCGGGGTGTACCAGCCCGACGCCGGCGAGATCCTGCTCGATGGCCGACCCGCCCGCTTTACCGACACCCGCGCCGCCCTCGATCAGGGCGTGGCCGCGATCTACCAGGAGCCCAGCCTCTTCCCCGACCTCGACGTGGCCGAGAATATCTTCGTCGGCCGCCAGCCCATACGCGCCGGCCGGGTGGACTGGCGCACGATGTACGAGGAGGCGGGCGCGCTGCTGCGCCGCCTGGGCGTACGGCTCGACCCGCGCATTAAGGCCCGCGAGCTGAGCGTCGCCCAGATGCAGATGGTCGAGATCGCCCGCGCCATCTCGGTCAACGCCCGCGTGCTGATCATGGACGAGCCGACCTCCTCGCTCACCCAGGGCGAGGTCGAGGAGCTGTTTGTGATTGTGCGCCAGCTGCGGGACTCGGGCGCGGCGATCATCTTTATCTCGCACCGCCTAGAGGAGCTGTTCGCCCTGGCCGACCGGGTGACGGTGCTGCGCGATGGGGCCTATGTGGACACGCGCCCGCTGGCTGGGGTGACGACTGAGGATCTGATCCGCTTGATGGTCGGCCGCGACCTGGCCGAGCTCTTCCCCAAGCAGCATGTCGCAGCGGGCGAGCTGGCCCTAGAGGTAGAGGGGCTCGGCCTGCCCGGCCGCTTCAGCGATGTCTCCTTCGAGCTGCGGCGCGGCGAGATCGTGGGCATGGCCGGGCTGGTGGGCGCGGGGCGCACCGAGGTGGCCGAGGCGCTCTTCGGGGTGATGCCCGCCGCCTCTGGCCACATCCGCATCGACGGCCACGAGGTGACGGTGTCCGGCCCCGAGCAGGCCATGGCGCTCGGCATCGGCTATGTGCCCGAGGATCGTAAGCAGCACGGCCTCGTTCTTGCAATGAGCATCGCTCAGAATATCACCCTGCCCACCCTGCGCCGCTTCGCCCGGATGGGCTGGCTGAGCGGCGCTGCCGAGCGGCGCAGCGCCGCCGAGGACGCCACCCGCCTGGAGGTGAAGATGTCGAGCCTGGATCAGCCGGCCAGCCAGCTCTCCGGCGGCAACCAGCAGAAGGTGGTGCTGGCCAAGTGGCTCTCCACCAACCCACAGGTGCTCATCCTCGACGAGCCGACCCGTGGGATCGATGTCGGCACCAAGGCCGCCGTCCATCAGCTGATGAGCCAGCTGGCCGCCGAGGGCATAGCTATCCTGATGATCTCATCTGAGCTGCCCGAGATCCTGGGCATGAGCGACCGCATCCTGGTGATGCGCGAGGGCCAGATCAGCGGGCGGTTCTCCCGCGCCGAGGCCACCCAGGAGCGCCTGATGGCTGCGGCTACGGGGACAGGGTGATATGGGGACAGGGGACAGGGGACAGGGGACAGGGGACAGGGTGATACCCTATGAGGAGTACAGATGCTCACCGAGAAAAAGCTCGCCCCAGCGCGGTCAATGAGCCTGGCCCAGCTGGCCTCCCGCTTCCGCGAGTTGGGTATCGCCGCCTTCATCCTCGTCCTGGCGGCCCTGGTGAGCCTGCGCGCTCCGGCCTTCCTCAGCGTCGATAACTTCCGCGACATCCTGCTGAATATCTCCATCCTGGTGATCGTCGCCCTCGGCCAGATGATGGTGATCATCACCCGAGGGATCGACCTCTCGGTCAGCTCGATGATCGGCCTGACGGCCATGATGGTCTCGTCCATGCTGGTGCTGTTTCCCTGGCTGCCGATGCCTGCGGCGATCCTGCTCGGCCTGGCCCTGGGCGCGACCCTGGGCGCGTTCAACGGGCTGATCATCGCGGTGGGCAATGTGCCGCCGATCATCGCTACCCTTGGCACGATGAGCATCTACCGGGGCATGGTCTTCTTCTACAGCCAGGGCAGCTGGGTCAACGCATCCGACATGCCCGAGGGCTTCCGGCGGCTGGCCAAGGCATCGCCCTTCGGCGTGCCCAACCTGATCCTCTTCGCGGTGGCCGTGCTGCTGCTGGTGGCCTTCTTCCTGCGCCTCACCCGCGCCGGGCGCGATATCTACGCGGTGGGCAGTAACCCCGACGCGGCGCGCTTCGCGGGCATCCGCGCCCAGCGCGTGATCTTCACGGTGTATGTGCTCTCGGGCCTGCTCGCCGGCCTGGCCGGGGTGCTCTGGGCCTCGCGCTTTGAGGCCGCCCAGACGAATACCGCCTTCGGCTTTGAGCTGCAGACGGTGGCCGCGCCGGTGGTGGGCGGGGTGAATATCTTCGGCGGCAGCGGCGGCGTCATCGGCGTGGTGCTCGGGGCCTTCCTGCTCGGCGTGATCGAGAATTCGCTGACCCTGGTGAAGATCTCGCCCTTCTGGCAGCTTGCCGCCCAGGGGCTGCTCATCCTGCTCGCCGTCGTCTTCGACGCCGCCGTGCTGCGCCGGATGCAAAAGAGAGGGTCGTAGGGAGAGTGAAACTCTCCCTACTAATCCTTTTTGCTTCGTGGTGTGCGTGCCTACGGCGCGCACACCACGAAGCAAAAAGTAATCGGTTTGATAGGTGAATGGTATGGCGAAGCGATTCCTCCGCTGGGAGTGGCTGCTGGTGGCCCTGATCGTGGTGATGAGCGTGGTGAATACCCGGCTCTCGCCCTTCTTCCTGGAGCCGACGAACCTGCTGCGGGCCTCGTCGGACTTTATGGAGATCGGGATCATGATGCTGCCGATGGTGTTTATCATCATCACCGGCAACATCGACCTCTCGGTGGCCTCGACCCTGGGGCTCTCGGCCTCGCTGCTGGGCTACCTGCACAACGCGGGCTGGAATATCTGGCTCGCCGCCGCCATGGCCCTGCTGGCCGGTGCCCTGTGCGGGCTGCTCAACGGCGCGCTGATCGCCCGCCTCGGCCTGCCCTCGCTGGTGGTAACATTAGGCACCTTCTCGTTCTACCGTGGCCTAGCCTACGCCCTGCTGGGCGACCAGGCGGCGCGGGGCTACCCTGAGGCGTTCACCTTGATTGGCCAGGGCCGCCTGCCCGGCACCCGCGTGCCCTACGCCCTGCTGCTCTTCATCGTTCTGGCCGTGATCTTCACCCTGGTGCTGCGCGGCACCCGCTTCGGGCGCTACCTCTACGCCATCGGCAATAACGAGGCGGCTAGCCGCTACTCGGGCGTGCCGGTGCGGCGGATCAAGCTGATGATCTATACGCTCTCGGGCCTGATGTCGGCCTTGGCGGGCATGGTGTTGGCCGCCCGCTTCGGCAGCACCCGCCCCGATATCGGCAGCGGCCTTGAGCTGACGGTGATCACGATCACGGTGCTGGGCGGCGTCAGCATCGCCGGAGGTGTTGGTACAATGGTTGGCGCAAGCCTCTCGCTCCTGCTGATCGGCATCACCCGCTTCGGCATGGGCCTGATGAACCTACAGGGCCAGGTGCAGGGCATCGCGATTGGCGCGCTGCTGATCCTCTCAATTCTTCTGCCGCAGGTCGGCGGCTGGCTGGCGAAGCGCCACGTCTGGGGCAGGGCTACCCTGCTCCCAGTTGGGGCCGCTCTGCTTGTCGCGGTCGCCTTCGGCTGGTTCTTCTTCTGGTCACGCGGGCTGATGCTGGCGGCGCAGTAGCGCCCGGCCCGCAAGGAGGGCCTATCGGGAAATGCCGTCCCCAACCTCGCCCGCCGCCGTCGCGCGGCGGTTGTCAACGCAGACTCTCACTGTGTAAGGAGACACTCGTATGTTCACCAACGGCGTAAGACTCTTCCTGCTCGTCACCACGGTCGCCGTCCTGGCCGCCTGCGGCGGGGCCCCCGCCGCCGCGCCCACCAGCGCCCCCGCCGCTCCGACCGCCGCCGCTGAGGCGCCCACCGCCGAGGCGCCTGCCGCCGCCGGTGCCAACTACGTGCTGGTGCCCAAGAACCTCGGCAACCCCTATTTCGACACCGCCAACAATGGTGCCCAGGAGGCCGCGAAGGAGCTGGGCGTGACCGTGACCTACCAGGGCCCCGCCACCGCCGATGCCACCCAGCAGATCCAGCTGCTCAACTCGCTGATCGCCCAGAAGGTCAACGGCCTGGCCATCTCGGCCGATGACGCCGATGCCCTGGTGCCGGTGGGCAAAGAGGCGATCGACAGCGGCATCCCCGTCGTCACCTGGGACTCGGCGATCGCCCCCGGCGGCCGCCAGGTTCACATCAACCAGGCTGTCTCGGCCGACATCGCCGCCGTCCAGATCCAGATGGCCTCCGACCTCGCCGGTGGCGAGGGCCAGATCGCCATCCTCAGCGCCACCTCCACCGCGCCGAACCAGAACGAGTGGATCGATCTGATGAAGACGGAGCTGGCGAAGCCCGAGTACGCCAAGCTTGAGCTGGTGGACACGGTCTATGGCGACGACGACGACACCAAGAGCTACTCCGAGGCCCAGGGCCTGTTCAAGAAGTACCCCGATCTGAAGGTGATCATCGCCCCCACCACCGTCGGCATCGCCGCCTCGGCCCGCGCCGTGCAGGACGGCAACCTGATCGGTAAGGTGTTCGTCACCGGCCTGGGCACCCCCAACCAGATGCGTGAGTATGTCAAGAGCGGGGCTGCCCCGCAGTTCGCCCTCTGGAACCCGGGCGACCTGGGCTACCTGGCGATCTACACCCTTGACGCCATCCACACGGGGAAGATCAAGGGCAACCCCGGCGATACGTTCACCGCTGGCAAGCTCGGCGACTACACCATCGACCCTGACGGCGTGGTGCTGCTCGGCAAGCCGACGATCTTTAACAAGGACAACATCGACAGCTTCGACTTCTAGGCCGTTCAGGAGTCGGGAGTCGGGAGTCGGGAGTCGGGGCGGGGCCAAGGGCTACATCAGCTTACACCCAAACCTTCCCCATCGGGGAGGAGCCGGACTCCCGCCCCCAACGGGGAAGGTTTGGTGGAGAGGGGATTGCGGGATGCGGGATCTTTTCAGACAGTTTCTGAGGTAGCCCATTTCCCGACTCCCGACTCCCAACTCCTGACTCCCAACTCCCGACTCCCGACTCCCGACTCCCGACTCCCAGGAGAACACGATGAAACGCGCCGCCTTCACCCTGCAGGTGCGCCCGGACAGGCTGGAGGAGTACAAGTCCCACCACCGCGCCGTCTGGCCGGAGATGCTGGCGGCCCTGCGTGAGACGGGCTGGGGTAACTACTCGCTCTTCCTGCGCGACGACGGCCTGCTCTTCGGCTATGTTGAGACGCCGGATGGCCTCTCGGGCGCCCAGGCCGGCATGGCCCTCCGCGAGGTGAACACCCGCTGGCAGGAGTTTATGGCCCCCTACTTTGTGCAGGGCGTCCGCCCCGACGAGATGTTCTTTGAGCTGGAAGAGGTCTTCCACCTTGACTAAGGCATTTGCCGAAAAGATTATTATGTAACGATGTTGCGGCGAAGCCGCAACATCGTTACATAATGACTTTTTTGAGTATGGATTGAGGAGATACGCCCATGCAATCGCCCTCCGACCGCGCCGTGCGGGCCGCCTACGAGCTGGCCCAGGAGCGCTACGCCGCCCTCGGCGTAGACACCGAGGCCGCGCTGGCCCGGCTCGCCCAGGTCGCCATCAGCCTGCACTGCTGGCAGGGCGATGATGTGGGCGGCTTCGAGAGCGACGGCGGCGAGCTGTCCGGCGGGATCGCCGCCACCGGCAACTACCCCGGCAAGGCCCGCACGGCCGACGAGCTGCGCGCCGACCTGGATGTCGCCTACCGGCTCATCCCCGGCAACCACCGCCTGAACCTGCACGCGATCTACGCCGAGACCGGCGGCACTAAGGTCGAGCGTAACCAGCTTGGCCCCGAGCACTTCGCCGCCTGGGTGGACTGGGCCAAGGCCAACGGCCACGGCCTCGACTTTAACCCCACCTGCTTCTCGCACCCGCTGTCCGCCGACGGCTTCACCTTGGCCCACCAGGACCCCGCCGTGCGCCAGTTCTGGGTCGAGCACTGTGTGGCCTCGCGCAAGATCGGCGCGCACTTTGGCCGCGAGCTGGGCAGCCCCTGCGTGACCAACATCTGGATCCCCGATGGCTACAAGGACACGCCCGCCGACCGGCTGGCCCCCCGCCAGCGCCTGCGCGACTCGCTCGACGCGGTGCTGGCCGAGAAGATCGACCCGCAGCATAACCGCGACGCCGTGGAGGCCAAGCTCTTCGGCCTGGGCGTCGAGAGCTACACCGTCGGCTCGCACGAGTTCTACATGGGCTACGCCGTCAGCCGCCCCGGCACCCTGCTCTGCCTCGACGCCGGCCACTTTCACCCCACCGAGGTCATCTCCGACAAGATCTCGGCGGCGCTGCTGTTTGTGGACGAGCTGCTGCTACATGTTAGCCGGGGCGTGCGCTGGGATAGCGACCATGTGGTGACGCTGACCGATGAGCTGCAGGCGATTTTTCAGGAGATCGTGCGCGGCGACTTCCTGGGCCGCGTTCACGTTGGGCTGGACTTCTTTGACGCCAGTATCAACCGGGTGGCCGCCTGGACGATCGGCACGCGCAATGCTCTGCGCGCCCTGCTCATGGCCCTGCTGGAGCCCGCCGCAATGCTGCGCGAGCTGGAGACCGCTGGTGACTATACCGCCCGCCTGGCCCTGCTTGAGGAGCTGAAGGGCATGCCCTTCGGCATGGTCTGGGACGCCTACTGTATGCGCCAGGGCGCGCCGGTGGGCATGGCCTTCCTGGAAGAGATCCGCAGCTACGAGCGCAGCACGCTGGCAGCGCGAGTCTGATTGGGGCTGTGCCCCAAACCTGCTTTTTGTTGCGGTTTGGCGGCGAAGCCGCCAAACCGCAACAAAAAAATACTATGAGGTAAACCTCAATGGCTCTTGACCAAACCACTTTCCAGCACGTCACCTACGGCTGGGACGACACCTACGCCGCCGGGCTCGACCCGGTGGCCCGCCTGGTCTACCGCTCGAACCTGCTCGGCGCCGACCAGCGCATCACTAACACCGGCGGCGGAAACACCTCGGCGAAGATCATCCAGGCCGACCCGCTGACTGGCGCGGAGGTGGATGTGCTCTGGGTGAAGGGCTCCGGCGGCGATCTGCGCACCTCCAAGCGTGAGAACTTCTCTTCGCTGTACATGGACAAGCTGCGCGGGCTCCAGCAGATCTGGTACAAGACCGAGCCGCGCGGCCCGAAGACCGCCATCGAGGATGCGATGGTCGGGATGTACCCGCACTGCACCTTCAACCTCAACCCACGGCCCTCCTCGATCGACACCTCGCTGCACGGCTTTGTTCCCTGCCGCCATGTGGATCATATGCACCCCAACGCGGTGATCGCCGTGGCGGCGGCGGCCGACTCTGAGCGGCTCACGCAGGAGATCTATGGCGACGAGGTGATCTGGACGCCCTGGCAGCGCCCCGGCTTCGACCTGGGCCTGATCCTGGAGTCGATCTGCCGGGAGCATCCCCAAGCCAAGGGCGTGATCCTCGGCGGCCACGGCTTGATCAACTGGGCCGATGATGATAAGGCATGCTACGACCTGACCCTCGACCTGATCGAGCGGGCCGCCCGCTATATCGAGGCCCGCGACAAGGGCGAGCTGACCTTCGGCGGCCAGCAGTACGCCACGCTGGACGAGCCGCAGCGCCACGCCGTCTTCGCCAAGATCCTGCCCTGGCTGCGCGGCCAGGTCAGCCATCAGCGCCGCTTCGTCGGCACCGTGCAGGACGACGATGCGACCCTGGAGTTTGTGAACAGCCGCGACGCCGCGCGCCTGGCTGAGCTGGGCACCTCCTGCCCCGACCACTTCCTGCGCACCAAGATCAAGCCGCTCTATGTGGACTGGAACCCCCAGGCCGACGATGTGGCCGCACTCAAGGCCAAGCTCGCCGCCGGGCTGACCCAGTACCGCCAGGACTACGCGGCCTACTACAAGCAGCATAAGCACCCCAACTCGCCCGCCATGCGCGACCCTAACCCGACGGTGATCCTCATCCCTGGGCTGGGCATGGTCGCTTTCGGCAAGGACAAGAGCGAGTCGCGGGTGACGGCCGAGTTTTACACGAGCGCGATCGCGGTGATGCGCGGGGCCGAGATGATCGACACCTACACAGCCCTGCCCATGCAAGAGGCATTCGACATTGAGTACTGGCTGCTTGAGGAGGCCAAGCTCCAGCGCATGCCTCCCGAGCAGGAGTTGGCCCGCCAGATCATCGCGGTGGTGGGCGCGGGCAGCGGTATTGGCCGCGAGCTAGCGCTGCGGCTTGTTCGCGAGGGCGCCCACGTTATCTGCGTGGATAAGGACGGCGCGGCGGCCGAGGCCACCGCAAAGGCGATCACCGACAAACACGGGCTGGGGATCGGCGTGGCCGGCAGCGGCATCTCGCGCTGCGGCCCGGCGCTCGGCCTGGCCGCCGACATGACCGACCGGGCCAGCGTGCGGGCCATGCTCGACCAGGTGGCCCTGGCCTACGGCGGTCTGGATGCGGTGGCCGTCACGGCGGGGATCTTCGTGGCCGCCGACACCGCCGGGCGCATCCCCGACGAGAAGTGGGCGCAGACCTTTGCGATCAATGTGACCGGGCTCTACTTGGTGGCCGATGAGGCCGCGAAGCTCTGGAAGTCGCAGGGCCTGTCGGCCAACCTGGTGCTGACCACCTCGGTCAACGCGGTGGTGCCGAAGAAGGGCTCGCTGGCCTATGACACCAGCAAGGCGGCGGCCAACCACCTGGTGCGCGAGCTGGCCGTCGAGCTGGCCCCGCTGGTGCGGGTGAACGGCGTGGCCCCGGCCACCGTGGTGCAGGGCAGCGGCATGTTCCCCCGCGAGCGGGTGATCGGCTCGCTGGCCAAGTACGCCATCGCCTACAGAGAGGACGAGCCGACCGAGGCGCTCACCGCGAAGCTGGCCCAGTTCTACGCCGACCGCACCCTGCTCAAGCGGCCGATCACCCCCGCCGACCAGGCCGAGGCGATCTTCCTGCTGCTCAGTAATCGGCTGCGCCAGACCACCGGCCAGATCATCAGCGTGGACGGTGGTCTGCACGAGGCGTTTCTGCGCTGAGCCGTGATGAAAACCGGATCGTAGGGGCGGCTCGCGAGCCGCCCCTCCACAGGCCACAAGGATTATTTTTATGCCCCTGGATCAACCCTACCCCGACCTGGACGAGTTTCTGTCTGCAATCGGTGAGGCTGGCTTGCGCCTGGCCCACATCAATGCCAGCGAGGGCGGGGCCGGCAATATCTCGATGTTTATCGGCTGGCCGCTGGAGGTGCGCCGTCGCTTCCCGCTGGCCGAGCCATTCATCCTGCCCACGCCCGCCCCGGCCCTGGCCGGCGGCCTGATCATCGTCACTGGCTCCGGCCGCCGCCTGCGCGACATCCACGCCCGCCCCGAGGCCAACCTCGGCGTGGTGGCTATCGCCGATGACGGGCAGACCGCCACGCTCTACAGCGCGCCCAGTCGGCTATTCCAGCGCGTCACCAGCGAGTTCAACTCGCACCTGGCCGTCCACCAGGATGAGGTGTCCCGCACAGGCACTAACTTCCAGGCGCTCATCCACGCCCAGCCGCCGCACCTGGTTTACCTCAGCCACATCCCGGCCTACCGCGACCAGGCATACTTCAACCGCCAGATCATGCGCTGGGAGCCAGAGACGATCGTCAACCTGCCGAAGGGCGTGGGTGTGCTGCCCTACTGCCTGCCCGGCTCGCCAGCGATGATGGATGCCAACGTGTCTGGCCTGCGCGCCCATAACGTCGTCCTCTGGGGCAAGCACGGCGTGATGGCCCGCTCAGACCTCTCTGTCACCCGCGCTGCCGACCGGATCGAGTATGCTGAGACGGCGGCGAGCTACGAGTATATGAACCTGGTCAACCACGGCCAGGGTGAGGGTCTGACTCAGGACGAGCTGCGGGAGATCGTGCGGGCATTCAACGTGGACACGACGCTGTTGTAGGGGCGCAGCGTAGGGGCGGCTCGCGAGCCGCCCCTACGCCGATGGAGATGTCTATGGCAGGCACAACAAACTTTCTCGCCGTCGATATTGGCGCGTCCAGTGGCCGGGTGATGCTCGGGCGCTGGGACGGCCAGCGCTTTAGCCTGGAGGAGCTGCGCCGCTTCTGGAACGGGCCGGTCGAGCAGGGCGAGCACATCCACTGGGATGCGGCGCGCCTGCTGGCCGAGATCAAGGCTGGCCTGGCCGACTACGCCGCCCGCGACGGGTCGCCTCTGGCTGGTATCGGCATCGATACCTGGGCGGTTGACTACGGCCTGCTCGACGCCGGTGGCAGGCTGCTTTGCAATCCTTACCACTACCGTGACCGGCGCACCCAGGGCGTGCCTGCCCAGGTTGACGTAATCATCTCGCCCGAGCGGCTGTACGCGATCACCGGCATCCAGCGCCTGCCCTTCAACACGATCTACCAGCTCTTCAGCGCGAAGGGTGACTCGCAGCTGGCCGCCGCCGAGACGCTGCTGCTCATGCCTGACCTGCTGGGCTACTGGCTCACTGGCCGGCGCGTGGCCGAGTACACCAACGCCAGCACGACGCAGCTGCTGGATGCGCGCACGCGGGGTTGGTCCTTCGAGCTGACCGACGCCCTCGGCCTGCCGGCGCAGATCCTGCCGCCGCTGGTCGAGCCGGGCACCGTGTTGGGCAACCTCTTGCCCGAGCTGCGCGATGCGGCGGGCCTGCGCCACGACGTGCCCGTGATCGCTACGGCCACCCACGACACGGCCAGTGCGGTGGTCGCCGTTCCTGGGCTCGACGAGGGCAGCGCCTACATCAGCAGCGGCACCTGGAGCCTGGTGGGCGTGGAGCTGCCCGCACCTATCCTCAGCGCCGAGGCGCGCGCGCTCAGCGTGACCAACGAGGGCGGGGTGGGCGGGACGATCCGCTTCCTGAAGAATGTTGGCGGGCTATGGCTGCTCCAGGAGTGCCAGCGCCAGTGGGAGCGCGCGGGCCAGGTCTACAGCTGGCCCGCGCTGCTGGCCCTGGCCGAGCAGGCCACCCCGCTGCGCGCCCTGGTTGATCCCGACGCGCCCGAGTTTCTGGCCCCCGCCGACATGCCCGCCGCAATCCACACCTACTGCCGCGAGACGCGGCAGCCCGCGCCGGATGATATCGGCGGACTGGTGCGCTGCTGTCTAGAGAGCCTGGCCTTGAAGTATCGCTGGGTGGTCGAGGCACTGGAGCAGCTGACCGGTCGGACGATCACAACGATCCGCGTGGTGGGCGGCGGCAGCCAGAATGCGCTGCTCTGCCAGCTCACCGCCGATGCATGTGGGCGGCCAGTGGTGGCCGGGCCGGCCGAGGCCACCGCCATGGGCAACATCCTGGTGCAGGCCGTGGCCACTGGGCACCTTGCCGACATCGCCGCCGGTCGGCGGGCAGTGGCCGAGTCCTTCCCGCAGACGACCTACCTGCCCCAGGATTCGGGCGACTGGGACGCCGCCGCCGTGGGGTTCAGCGCCCTGGTGGCGGCCTCCGCGCGGGTGTAGGGGCGCGTAGGGACGCAGCGCGCTGCGTCCCTACCCCGACACCACATTCTCGCGCCACTGCTCGCGCACGCGGGCGGCCTCCTGGCTGGCCGCCTCAGCCTCCTCATCCATGCCCTGGGCCGTCGCAAAGCCGGCGATATCCTGGAGGATCTGTGCCTCAAGCATGCGGGCGCGCATGCTCGCGCTGATCGTCAGGGCGTGCCACGCCCGCCGCTGGGCCTCGTCATAGTCATCCTGGGCCGCGCTGATCGCCGCGAGCTGCTGGAGCGCGATCGCCTGACCGGTGCGGTCGCCGACGGCCTGGCTGGTGGCCAAGGCGCTGTTGGCCTCGACCATAGCCGCCTTGCTATTGTGCTGGGCCAGGTACACCCGGCTGATCCCCGCCCGCGCTCGCGTCTCACCGCTCCAGCTGTTGGTCTCGCGGGCCAGGTCGAGCGCCTGTCGGAAGGAGGACATCGCATCATTCAGCCGCCCCTGCTGGATCGCCACCTGCCCCAGGTGGTACAGGCAGGTTCCGGCCAGAGTCCGGCTATTGATCCAGCGGTGCGTGTTATGTGTGTCGGTCTCACCCACCGTGTGCGAGTCGAGACAGATCGTTAGCGCCCGCCGGTGCAGTAGGCGGGCCTGATCGAGGTCGCCCGCCGCCGCGTAGGCCCCGCCGCGTGCGTCGAGGCTGCCGGCCCGCAGCAGCCGGGCCTGGCGGCGGGCGTCGCCCGTGGCCTGCCGCGCCGCCTGGCGCATACGTAGGTCAACCGACTCGCTCTGGCTAAGCACCATCTGGTGCATACCGATCGCCACGAGGTAGCAGAGCTGGTAGTAGCTTGCATAGGCCCGCCGCAGCGGGTCATCGAGCTGATCGGCGATCTCCTCGATGATGCTGATATCCTCTGCCTGGCTCACCTGATTGCCCACCCGCTCGTTGATCATCACTCGCAGCAGCAGCAGGTCGTAGCGCTCGGCCGGTTCGCTGGTGGCCACCAGGGCCTGCTCGATATAGCGCAGGGCCGCCGGGTTCGAGAAGCGCAGGGCCGCCTGCTCGGCGGCGGCCCTGCAGTAGCGGGCCTGGCGCTGCCACTCCTCGGCCCGGCGCAGGTGCGAGATCAGCACATCGTACACCGCCATTGCCGCTCGCCCAGTCGCCAGATCCGTCGCGTAGATACCTTCGTACCAGCTCGCCACCGCCGTGTGTAGCTGGCGACGCTGTCCGAACAGCAGGCTAGTGTAGGCGACCTCGTGGGTGATCCCGTACTTAAAGCGGTAGACCGGCTCGGGGTCCTCAAGCTCCAGCTCGATGATCTTCAGGTTGATCAGCGTGTCGAGCTGGGCCAGCAGATCCCGGTCGCCCGGTCGCGCCGGGTGGATCATCGCCAGCAGCCGGAAGGGGAAGCTGCGCCCGATCACCGCCGCAGCCTTCAGGGTCAGCCGGGTCGGCTCATCGAGGCGATCCACGCGAGCCTGGATGACACCCTGCGCCGAGTTGGAGACCTGCACCGTCACCGGGCTCTCCACAAGGTGGGCCACGCCATCCTCGATAGCGATCAGGTTGTTCTGCCCCAGCACCCGCAGGTACTCTTTGATAAACAGCGGCTGGCCCTCGGTCTGCCGCTCGACGTGCTGGCGCAGCTCGGGCTGCACGTCGCTCACGCCGAGCAGCGCGCGGATCAGCTCGACGCTCTGCTCGCTGGTGAGTCGCCCCAGGGTGACCCGCGTCGTGCTGGGGTTTGCCCGCAGTCGTAGCAGCGACTCTGGTGCCTCCCCGTCGAGCGGTCTGTGCGAAAGGGTCAGGCAGAGCGGGAAGGGACGGTCGGGCGGGGCCGCCCGGAGGAGGTGAGATGCCAGCTGGAGCGAGAGATCGTCGGCCCAGTGGACATCCTCAAGGACGATCAGCAGTGGGGCGATGGTGAGCTGCACGCTGATCAGGGATACCGCCAGGTCGATCAGTTGCGCCGGCTCATCGGGGTCGCCCGTGCCTGCGGAGCCGTCGCCGCCTGCCTCCTCGACCATCCCGAGGGCGCGGGCGAGGGCCTGCCTGGCCTGGGTGCCGATCTGCGGCACCGCCTGGAGCGCCTGGGCGAGCTGGGCGCGCTGCACCTTCAGGCTGGCGCCCTCGTCGATCCCGCAGATGTCGGTCAGGATCGGTCGCCATGCGAGCAGCGGCACGCTCTGGCCGCCGCTGCTGCACTCGCTGCTGTAGCCTCGGTAGCCGCGCTCTATCCACTGGGCGGCCAGATCTTGCAGCACAAAGCTCTTGCCAATCCCCGACTCACCCTCCAGCAAGATCACGCTCGGCCGCCCGCCGACCGCCCGCTCAGCGGCTGCGGCCAGCGCCTTGCGCTCCTCGGCGCGCCCGATCAGCGCCACCGCATCGGGCATGTAGCGCTGGAGGGCCACCCCGCGCCCCACCCGCGCCCCACCCGAGATCACCCGCGCTACCGGCACGCCCTCGCTGTGGCCCTTGGTGATCATCAGGCCCGGCTCGGTCGTCTGGTAGCGGCCGAGGATATCCGAGCACACCCGACCCGACACCAGCACCTCGCCGGGCGCCGCGCCATACATCAGGTGCGCCGCTAGGTTCATATCGTCGCCCTGCGCGGTATAGACCCGGCGCTGCTGGCTTCCCACGGCACCTACGAAGAGGATACCCACCGTCACCGCCGCCCGGTCGATCAGGCCACGGTCGCGCAGCTCCAGGCAGCAGCCCACCGCCCGGCTGGGGTCGTCGCCGCGGGCCACGGGTGCCCCGAAGAGCATCACGAAGACAGCGCCCTTATCGCCGACCTCGACCTCATTCAGCCAGCCGCCCCAGCGCAGCACCACGGCCTGGGCCTGGGCAACCAGCCGGTGCAGCTCCTCGGGGCGGCCGGGCATAGCGAAGGCGGCGAAGGCCGGTACACAGCGTCGATACTCGGCCACCAGGTCGTGGTAGCGCAGCCGCTCGGCGAAGGTGGGCGGCAGAAAATGCTCCCAGCTCAGGGTGCTCACCGGCTCAATCGCCGTGATAGTCTGCGTCTCAGCGTCATCGCTGAGGTGCGGCGCCTCATCGACATGGATGGTGCCAGGTGCGGCCAGCCGCTCGGCCCCAGTCGCCGCGTCCATCGCTGGCCCGCAGATCACGAGGTGCAGCCCGTGGCTGGGCAGCCCCGCCAGCACTACATAGGCCATCCCGGCGCTTACCCCGATCCGCAGGTCGAGGCGGAACGGCCCCTGCGGCGTGCTGATTGCGGGCAGCGTGATCAGCGCCGCCACCATGGCCTCGCCGCAGCGGCGTGCCACATCAATGTCGGTGCGGTCAGGCCACCAGGCGGTCAGGGCATCGCCAGCGATCGCGACCACATCACCGCCATGGGCGATGATCGTGTCGATCAGCGCGTCGAAGAACCTGGTGAGCGAGTTGTGCAGGCGCTCGGCACCGTCGGGTAGCCCCGCGAAGGTGGCCGTGAGCCGGGTGAATCCGCTCAGGTCGGCGTAGAGGATTGTCGCGTTGCAGCGGTGGACGAGCCCCGGCTGAAGCGCTGGCGTGCCGATACGCTCGATCAGCCAGTGCGGGAGGAAGGGGCGTAGAAATGGGCTCGCCAGATCGTGGTTCATCGCGCCATCGGGTCGCTGTGTGGCCGGTTGGCACGCGCACGCCGGAACGATTTCGGCGTGCGCACTCGTATTCTACACTACGTCACATACTTGTGCCGTGCGCCCCCGTTTTAGAGGGGAATGATCTAAACGTGTATCCGCTGTCGATTTGGGTGGGGCTGTGGGGATATTCAGGGCTGTGCCCGCTATCGCAAACTTTATGCTATACTGAACTCGCCCGCTCGTGCCGGCCCGTGGTGCCGTGCCCACCCTCAATCTTAAGCATCCGCACGAGAGATCTCCTGTTTGCCTGACTGCTGCGCACTGGCGAGAGCCGGCGCGGTCGCACGCTGTCAGGCCTATGTGCCCCGCCCCCCTATGGGCTTAAGGAAGGTATTGTTGTGAGTGCAGAACGTTTGCAGAAGGTGCTCGCTAGTGCGGGCATCGCGTCCCGTCGCGACTGCGAGGGCCTGATCGCAGCTGGTCGCGTTTCAGTGAATGGCCGCGTGATCCAGGAGCCCGGCACCCGGGTTGATCTCGATGCGGATGTGGTTGAGGTTGACGGCAAGCCCGTCCGTAAGCCGACGGAGCGCACCTACCTGGTGCTGCATAAGCCGGTCGGCTTTGTCTCGACGGTTGATGACCCCCAGGGTCGCCCGACGGTGCTCGATCTGGTTGATGTCCCCGCCCGCGTCTATCCCGTGGGCCGCCTCGATGTTGATAGCGAGGGCCTTCTCCTGCTCACCGATGATGGCGAGCTGACCCACCAGCTCACCCACCCGCGCTTCGAGATCGAGAAGGAGTATCGCGCGCTCCTCGACCGCCCGCTCGACTCTGATGCCCTGCGCCAGTGGCGTGAGGGCGTGCTGCTCAACGGTGAGCCGACGGCACCGGCCTGGGTCGATCTGAGCGAGACGACCGAGGAGGGGCCGTGGTTCCGCGTTGTGCTGCGCGAGGGGCGCAAGCGCCAGATCCGCGAGGTCGCCCGCCTCCTCGGCTACGAGGTGCAGCGGCTGATCCGCATTCGCGAGGGTGACCTCCATCTTGGCGACCTGCCGCTCCGCCAGTGGCGGCTGCTTACCCCAGAGGAGATCGCCTCGCTCCACGCCCATGTGGCGTCGCGGCCCCGTGAGGCGACTTCTGCTGCGCAGGTTGAGCGTTCGGCGCGCCCGCGCTCCGAGGGACGCCGCGAGGATGCGCGACCTGAGCGCCCGCGCTCCGAGGGACGCCGCGAGGATGCGGGGCCGGATCGCCCGCGCAGCGGTGGGTATGCGCCGCGTCGGGACGAGGGCCAGGGTGGCGGTGGCTACGGCCCGCGTCGGGACGAGGGCCAGGGCCAGCGATCTCGCACCGGCGGGGTCTATGGTCAGCGTCGGGACGAGGGACAGGGTCAGGGCGGCGGCGGGTACGGCCCGCGCCGGGACGAGGGCCAGGGCGGACGGGGCGGCTACGGCGGCCCACGTCGGGACGAGGGCCAGGGTGGCGGCGGGTATGCGCCGCGTCGGGACGAGGGCCAGGGTCCGCGTAGCGGCGGGTATGCGCCGCGCCGGGACGAGGGCCAGGGCGGACGGGGCGGCTACGGCGCCCCGCGCCGCGACGAGGGCCAGGGACAGCGATCCCGCACCGGCGGGGTCTATGGTCAGCGTCGGGACGAGGGCCAGGGTCAGGGCGGCGGCGGGTACGGCCCGCGTCGGGACGAGGGCCAGGGCTCGCGTAGCGGCGGGTATGCGCCGCGCCGGGACGAGGGCCAGGGCGGCGGCGGGTACGGCCCGCGCCGGGACGAGGGCCAGGGCGGCGGCGGGTACGGCCCGCGCCGGGATGAGGGTCAGGGCTCGCGCAGCGGTGGGTATGCGCCGCGCCGGGACGAGGGTCAGGGCGGCGGCGGGTACGGCCCGCGCCGGGATGAGGGCCAGGGCTCACGCAGCGGTGGCAGCGGTGGGTACGGCCCGCGTCGGGACGAGGGTCAGGGCGGACGAGGCGGCTACGGCGGCCCGCGCCGGGACGAGGGCCAGGGCTCGCGCAGCGGTGGCAGCGGCGGGTACGGCCCGCGTCGGGACGAGGGTCAGGGCTCGCGCAGCGGTGGCTACGGCCCGCGCCGGGATGAGGGCCAGGGCTCGCGCAGCGGTGGCAGCGGCGGCTACGGCCCGCGCCGCGACGAGGGCCAGGGCGGGCGATCCCGCACCGGCGGCGTCTATGGTCAGCGGCGGGACGAGGGCCAGGGTCAGGGCGGCGGTGGCAGCAACTACGGCCCGCGCCGGGACGAGGGCCAGGGCGGGCGGGGTGGCTACGGCGGCCCGCGCCGCGACGACAGCCAGAGCCGTCCCATTCGTGAGGGCTATAGCCCCTTCCGCAGCGACCGTGGCCGGAGTGACTCGGACAGCTCATTCGGTCGTGGACGTGACAATAGCGAGAATCGTGACTCGCGCCCGCGTCGCCCCGACTACGATAACCGCCCGGCCCGCGACGCGGGCGCGCCCCCGCGTACTGATCGTCCGCGCGCCCAGGATCGCCCTGCGCGCGACGAGCGTATGGATGCGCCGGATCGTCGTCGGGCCGAGGAGCGCCCTGCCCCTGAGCAGCGCGAGCGCCCCGATCCCCGTCCGCGTGATACGCCCGCTCCGGAGCGTGCCTCTAGCGTGACGCGTGGTCGAACTGGTGCGGGCGTGTTCCGCCCCCGCCCAGGTGGTCGCCCGAACTTCCAGATCCGCCCCCGCGCAAAGAGCGAGGATAAGGAGTAACAAGTAGGACGCCCAAAAAAGGGGTGTGTGGCAGGCTATAAGCTTGCCGCACACCCCCTTTTGCTTGCCTTTGCAGCTTAGGCATGGATCGGCTCGATGCCCCGCATAAGCCGCCGGTGCTCGATTGCCATACAGCGATCCATCGTCACCGGTATGCCAGCCGCTTTGGCTCGCTCGGCCGCCTCATTATGGACCACGCCGAGCTGCATCCAGACGGCGCGCGCCCCGATAGCGATCGCATCCTCCACGATCTCCGGCACGAACTCGGAGCGGCGGAAGATCACCACCACATCAACCGGCTGCGCAATATCGCGCAGCGAGGCATATGGCCGCTCGTTGATGACGTGGCCCTCTAGGTTGGGGTTCACTGGGATAATACCGTAGCCGTTGCGCTTAAGGAACCGGGCGACCCCGTTCGAGTCCCGCTTGGGGTCATCGCTCATCCCAACGATGGCGATCGTCCGCGCATCCTTCAGCAGATTACGAACCTCGTTCTCGGACATCATGGCTCAGTTCTCCTTCATTCTTGTGATGCCTTGTGACGTATATGGGCATCATTCCTCATGGATATGAATATTTGATGACGAGCTGTCAGGCTATGTCCAGCCTGTCGAATTGGTTGGTAGGCCCACGAATAGTGCCTATGACACTATGCCTTGACAATGCGAGGCTTGGTGATATAAATGAGCGTGTCCCGGTTATTCGTGATAAAATACACATCTTTGGTGTCTGACAGCAAAGGAAGAGTTCAATGAACATTCAGTTGCGCACGCTTATGATCTCTACTGTCCTTGGTCTATCGCTTTTGCTGACGGCATGTGGAGGCAGCACCTCCTCGTCCGCTGCAACCGCGATCCCCAGCACCGGCCCTGTCACCCTGGAGCTTGGCTCGGCAGGTGATAACTTGGCCTTCAATAAGACGGCGCTGACCGTCTTCTCGGGCCAGCAGGTCACGATCAAATTCACCGACAACTCGACGGCCCTGCAGCACAACTGGGTGCTGGTGAAGGGTGGCGATGACTTGGCCCAGCAGGTTGCCACCGAAGGTCTGGTCGCTGGTGCCGACAAGAACTACCTGCCGACCGACCCGGCCAACATCATCGCCAACACGCCCTTGTCCAACGCTGGCCAGACCGTTGAGACCAGCTTTACCGCCCCTGCCCCCGGCACCTACACTTACTTCTGCACCGTTCCCGGCCACTACCCGCTGATGAAGGGCACACTGACCGTTAACTAGCTCCGGTTCTGCCGTAGCTATAACGAAGCCCCACTCGTTGCGAGTGGGGCTTCGTTGCCATCTATGTTTCGTCTGTGTCGCTGAGATAGCGGCCATTGTCTCGCTTACGCGTTAGCTCGTCTGGTGAACCTGCCGGATTTGCACAAGGAAGTGCTGCTCAATCTCGCGAGAGATAGCTACCTCCATCGTGCTGAGCGGAAGCTTGCGAACTTCCTCAAAGAACCAGCGCACCATGCTTGCCTGGTGCTCGGCGGTTACGCCGCTTCGAGGGAGCACGCCATGTGCCCAGCGAAGCTCTTGGTCTGCCAGCGACGGAAGATCGAAGATGAGCACTGATCGCACAAGATCATTCAGTCGCTCCACTGCGACCTCTGAGAGCCGGGCGATGGGCGGGTAGTTTTCTTCGAGCCGTAAGGTTCGTGTCAGCTCAGGATATGCTGCCAGAAGCCGGGATGATACCCGGTCGCACAGTTGCTGCTGCTGGCTCCTGAGTTGGTCGGCAAGCCTGGTAGCTGCAACGCTTTCCATATCCTGCCCTTCCCCTCTGGTGCAATGTTGTCCGACAACAACATTATAGCACTATCTCAACTTTTTGTGATAGGGGGATTCCCCTTTTCCAGGGCTGTTGCAACGTCCTGGGGCTTCGCCCATACCCGGTTTTTTGTTGGGTTTGGGCGGCGAAGCCGCCCAAACCCAACAAAAAAATTCTGCGGGGGCGGCGAAGCCGCCCCCGCGCCGCCCGGTGGGGGCGCGGCTACCGCATCACGATTGGCAGATGGATGTGATACACCGGTAGCCCGGCTAGCTCGCGGTAAACCAGGAAAGCGAGGCGACGTGTAGATGGCTCGCCGTTTATGTCGTAGCATGCACCGCCTGGACATTCAGTGCTGATAGTGAATGGGATCCGCACCATCCCCCAGCGCTGTGCGCCGGGGTTATCGGCCGGTGGGAAGTCCTCATACTTAAACCAGAAGATCCGCACCACGTCGCCCCTGGCGGCCATCGCGGTGTAGACGGCCCGTAAGAAGGCGGCCTGGTCGGCATCGTTCTGCTGTTTGAAGGCGGTGTTATAGCCGATCTCGGTGATCCAGTAGCGCCGTGCCGGGTCCTGCACCTCGGCGAGCACGCTGCGGATGCTGGTCAGCCGATCATTGATCAGGTCTGAGTCGGCCTGAAGGCTCAGCCGGATCTCCTCGGGGTAGGGATGGTAGCCCAGTCCGTCGAGCGGGTAGGCTCCGTAGGTCTTGAGGTACTCCTGGAAGGGCTCGCCCGTGACTGGTGCTGAAGGGCTCGTGCTCGTCTCTAGGCTGTAGCCGTAGATCTGCCGTAGGTAGTCGGTGTCGCTCAGGTATCCCGTCTGGCCTTGATCTAGGGTGCCCTTGGGGTGCAGCCCTCCGACGATCACCTGCACATTGTCGCGCCATGGTGCGCCGTCGGCGGGCTGTGGGTGCTTGAGCAGCCGGTAGAACTTGGTGTGTAGCCGTGCCGCCAGGGAGGCCGGTACTCCCTGCCCCTTAGCGGTCAGCCGATTCTGCTCGTTCAGTACTTCGTAGGCCGCCACCGTGCCCTGGTAGTGCGTGGCGATTCCCAGCGCTCGCCCAAGCCAGCGCTGCATATACGGGTTGACTCCGCCGCCATAGATCGAGTCGGTGGTGAAGGGCCCTGCCCCGATCCCGTCGGTGGTGTTGAGCGGCTCTGCGACCTCTTTGACGACGCCGAACCCCAGGAGGCCGAGCACCTGTAGCCCGTGGCGCGGGGCCACCTCGTTGATGAAGTAGTCGTAGCGGGCAAAGGTGCGGTCGAGCGCCGCCGCGTCATCACCCTCCACAAAGAACTCTAGCCGCACCCAGCGCACCCCCGCCTCCTCTAGGATCTGCCCCATGCGCTCCTGGGAGACCCTGTTCGGCTCGTCGGGCAGGCCGGGGTAGGTGCCAAACTCGTACCACGGGTCGCGGATGACCATCCCCATCATGTCTGGGTCAAGCGCCTGAGATTGCGTCGAGGGTGAGCTTGTTGCCCCCGTAGGTGGCGTGCCGGTCACAATAATACAGATGCAGGCGGTTAGGATTGCCGCGCTGAGTTTATGGAACATATCTGGGCTCCCTTCGTCGGGTGAACTGCACAGGCAGTAGTGCAAACGTCACCCTGTTCATGTCACGCTGAGCGCAGCGAAGCGTCCCGGTGTCCTTATCGCCCGCCGGGACGCTTCGCTGCGCTCAGCGTGACAGGGCGAGTTTTGCGGTATTGCCTGCATAGAGATAAACGCTGGCCCTCGGCCCATTCCTCCCTGCGCGGAGGCGCACGATCAGTGCTACCATCTCCCTGTCAGATCCGCCGCCGCCCGGCGTCTGCCGGTGGGCTGAATAGGCTTAAGGAGGATTAGGATGAGCGATCTTAGCGCCCGGTTCACACAGGCAGCCCAGGATGTGCAGCAGCTCCCCAAACGCCCTGCGAATGATGCGCTTCTCAAGCTCTACGCGCTCTATAAGCAGGCCACGGTGGGCGATGTCAGCGGAGCGCGCCCCGGCGTCCTCGACATGGCTGGCCGCCTGAAGTATGATGCCTGGACGAAGCTGAAGGGCACGCCTGCCGAGCAGGCAATGGCCGACTACATCGCTTTTGTCGATCAGCTTAAGGCCGCCGCATAGGGTGCCCCTCCCAACAACGGACGACCAGCCATCGGCCCGTGGTCGGTCGTCCGTTGTCGTGACTATGGCTATTATGTGCCCCCTTCTCTTCCCTGGGTCGTATTATCATATGGACAAAAGCCGTTGTCCCCCTCGTTCGGGATCATAGCTTTCCCGGTTTTTGCCGGCCTGGTTATGGCCACTGTGGTCCGATCAGCGCGGCTAGGAGTTCCTCTATGGCGAGGATTATCTCGATTCACTCGTTTCGCGGCGGTACTGGCAAGTCTAATACCACCGCCAATATCACCGCGCTGCTCGCCTCACAGGGCTACCGCGTGGGTGTGATCGATACCGATATCCAGTCCCCCGGCATCCACGTGCTCTTCGGCCTCGATGATAACCATATTGGCTACTCGCTTAACGACTACCTCTGGGGCAATTGCGAGATCGAGGATGCGGCCCACGATGTTACGTCGAGCCTTGAGCTGCCGATCAGCGGTAAGATTTTCCTTGTCCCCTCAAGCATCAAGGCAGGCGAGATCGCCCGCGTCCTGCGCGAAGGCTACGACCCTGGCCTGCTCAACGATGGCTTCCAGCGCCTGATCGAGGCCCGCGACCTTGATGTGCTGATGATTGACACGCACCCCGGCCTAAATGATGAGACCTTGCTCTCGATCGCAATCTCTGACGCACTCCTGATCATTCTGCGCCCCGATCAGCAGGACTACCAGGGCACGAGTGTGACCGTGGAGATCGCCCGCAAGCTGGAGGTGCCCCGCCTGCTGCTGATGGTGAACAAGGTGCCGCTGACCTATGATATGGCCGAGGTTGGCCTGCGTGTTGAGCAGACATACAACTGCCCTGTCGCGGCGGTCATCCCGCACTCCGATGAGCTGATGGCTCTGGCTAGCGCCGGGATCTTTGCCCTGCGCAACCCCGATCACCCGGTCACTGCCGCCTACCGCCAGGTGGCCGCCCGGCTGATGGGCTGAGCGGGTGATCATCGTAGAAGGGGAGCAGCATTGCTGCTCCCCTTCTCTATGTTTGCGGCTATAATGGTGGAACCAGTTCCGCTTTTTGTGATGGGATACTATGAGCGACACCGACTGGATTCGCGAGCGGGCTAGACGTGGCATCGCCCGCTTGCTGCCGCGCGTCCGCAGCAACTTCAATGATGATGCCGACTCTGACCCGGCGGCATGGCGGGCTTTTGAGGCTCGGCTTACGCGAGAGTGGGATCGGCTCTTCGGCCTGCTGATCCAACTCTATGGCACCGAGTACGACTTCTTCTACCACCTTGAGCAGATCTTGGTGCTGGCGGCCCGCTCCTGGTTCGCCCGACCGCAGTCGCTGCGCGATCTCGATGATCGCCGCGAGGCTGACCCCGAGTGGTTCCACTCGCAGCGCATGATCGGTGTGGTGCTCTACATCGATCTGTTCGCCGGGAACCTGGACGGGCTGCGCGAGCACCTGCCCTACCTCAAGCGGCTTGGCGTCACCTACCTGCATCTGATGCCGCTCTTCGACTCGCCCTCCGGCAATAACGACGGCGGCTATGCGGTGAGCAGCTACCGCAAGGTCAACCCGGCCCTCGGCACGATGAAGGAGCTGTCTGCCTTGGCGACGACCTTGCGCGCTGAGGGGATCAGTCTCGTGGTGGACTTCGTCTTTAACCACACCTCTGATGAGCACGATTGGGCCAAGCGCGCCCGCGCCGGCGAGCGCGACTACCAAGAGTTCTACTTCATCTACCCGGATCGCACCATCCCCGACCAGTACGACGCCACCCTGCGCGAGATCTTCCCCACCGTGCGGCGCGGCAGCTTCACCTGGGACGAGGAGATGCGCCGCTGGATCTGGACGACCTTCAACAGCTTCCAGTGGGATCTGAACTACCGCAACCCTGAGGTCTTCCGGGCGATGGCGGCGGAGATGCTCTTCCTCGCGAACAACGGCATCGAGGTGCTGCGCCTCGACGCGGTGGCCTTCATCTGGAAGCGCATGGGCACCACCTGCGAGAACCAGCCCGAGGCGCACCTGATCATCCAGGCATACAATGCGCTGGCCCGTATCGCCGCCCCGGCGCTGCTCTTCAAGTCCGAGGCGATCGTCCACCCGGACGAGGTGGTGAAGTATATCGGCATGGGCGAGAGCCAGCTCTCGTATAATCCGCTGCTGATGTCGCTCTGCTGGGAGTCGCTGGCCACCCGCGAGGTGAAGCTGCTTTCGCACTCGCTGCGCACCCGCTGGAAGATCGCCGATGGCTGCACCTGGGTGAACTATCTGCGCTGTCACGATGATATCGGCTGGACCTTTGATGACGAGGACGCCATCCATGTGGGGATCGAACCCTCTGGCCACCGGCGCTTCCTCAACGCCTTCTACACCGGCGAGTTCCACGGCTCCTTCGCCCGTGGGGTGCCTTTCCAGGCCAACCCAGAGACGGGCGATGCCCGCGTGTCGGGGACTCTGGCCTCGCTCGCTGGGCTTGAGCAGGGCCTTCAGGAGAATAACTCGATCCTGATCGATATGGCGATCCGGCGCATTCTGCTGCTGCACAGCGTGATCCTCAGCGTCGGTGGCATCCCGCTCATCTATGGCGGCGATGAGGTGGCGACACTCAACGACTATAGCTATGTGAACACGCCCGCCAAGTCTGACGATAGCCGCTGGGTACACCGGGTGCCTTTCCAGTGGGAAGGTCAGGGGCTGGATCGCTGGAATGATATGGCCCGCCCCGAGGGCTACATCTACAACGAGCTGCTGCGCCTGATCGCCCTGCGCAAGAATCAGCCGGCGCTGGCAGGCGGTGACCTTGCGGTGGTTGAGACGGGCAGCCCGCATCTGCTCGGCTACATCCGCCAGCACGGCGGGCAGCGCCTGCTGCTGGTGGCGAATTTTAGCGAGTACCCCCAGGGCCTTAGCGCGAACCGCCTGCGCCTCTACGGGATGGGCTACAACTTCACCGACCTGAACACCGGGGTGAGCGTGAGCGCCGGCGATGTGCTGCCGCTGGCCCCGTACCAGTTTGTCTGGCTAGAGGCGCGGGGGTAGCGCACTGAGCCGAACGATTGAGCCACTGACGCACTGATTCGCGTGTGCTACCGCGCCTATGGCGACACAAAAGCGGGGGCGAAGCCCTCGCTTTTGTGTCGCCATATGTCCTGCATTACCACATGCTATACTATGCCCTGTGCGAGTAGGCTCCCACGAACCTGACTGGAGACCAGGGCAATGTGGCAACGATTTCTCAGCTGGCTCTACCAAATGCCCTACCATGATGGACTGGAACGTCGTCAGGCGGCGCTGATCCAGATGATCGAGAGCGCCATCCTGCTCGCGTCGCTTGTGCTCGCGCCGCTCCCCTTCTTTGCCCCGATAGCCCCTGTCGGCCAGATCGCCATCGTGCTCCTGATCCTATCAGTCGCTGTTGTCGCCGCTGTATCCTTGGCGCTGCTCCGCTCTGGCCGCGCCCAGGAGTCGGTCGTCCTTCTGTCGGTGGCTTTGGTGCTGCTGCAAAGCATCATGCTCTACGGGAGCACCCTTGAGCAGGGCGCGCTGCCGATGTTTGCCTTCGGCCTGCCGATCACGATGGCTGGCCTGGTTGCTGGTCGTCGCGGCCTTGTGCTGGTGCTGCTTGTGAGTATGGCAGGTGTGTCCGCTGCGGTGCTGCTGGAGCGTTCCGGCGCGCCTGGAGCCGGGTTCGCTTCTTCCCAGGAGATCAACATCTCTTCGGCGATCATCAGCTTCGCGGTGATCGCCTCGCTGATCGCTCTGTTCGTCGACCGGATCGGCCTGATGATGCGCGACGCGCTGGCGACCCAGCGCGTCCGCGAGCGCGAGCTGGAGTCGCTCTCGCGCCGCCTGGAGGCGACGGTGCGTGAGCGCACCGCCGACCTGGAGATGGCCCTCGGCTCCCTGGAGATGCGCGCCGCCGAGCAGGATCGTCTGCTTGCCGAGAACAGCCTTCAGCAGCAGGCCATCCGCGAGCTGAGCGTGCCGGTGCTGCCGATCAGCGCGACGACCCTGGTGATGCCGCTTGTCGGCTCGCTCGACGGCGAGCGCCTGCTGGTCGTGCAGGATCGTGCCCTTGAGGCGATCGAGCGCGCCTCGGCCCGACGTCTGTTGCTCGATATCACTGGGGTGCCTCTGGTGGATAGCTATGTTGCCCAGGGGCTCATCCGCACGCTCCAGGCCGCTCGCCTACTCGGCACTGAGGTGGCCTTGGTGGGCGTGCGCCCCGAGGTGGCCCAGTCGATCGTTGGCCTGGGGCTTGATCTCTCGGGGATGCGTACCTACGCGGATCTTCAGAGCGCCCTACGCTATAGCACTGAGCAGCACGCGTGAGTCATTGAGGCACTGAACCTGGTGGCTCGCTACGCTTGCGCCTTCCTAATGACAGACTCAATTCCTCTGCCCGCCGCTATAGGTGGATTGTAGATTGTAGATTGGGCCAGTACATTCAATCTACAATCTGCAATCTGCAATCTGCAATTGAGATGAGGTGTGGCGATGCCGACAATGCTTCCATCATTCCCGGACGACCTCGCCAAGCTGGCCTCCGCTGATCTGGCTCGGCTGGTGAGCGAGCTGCGGGCGGAGAACGCTCAGCTGCGGGCCGAGGTTGGGAAGCTGCCCTCGGCTGCCCAGAGCCTGATCGATGAGCAGCAGCGACGAACGTCGCTGCTCACCCAGCTGGCGATCGAGTTCCGCGAGGCCATTGGCCCCGAGCCGATTGTGGAGCAGACGCTTCGCGCGCTCGCGGTGAACATGGTGACGGGATCGAGCATCATCCTCGTTGGCCCGGGCAACCAGATCGAGTTGGCTATGTCGGCGGTCGAGGGCGGGGTGCAGCGGATCGCGCCCGACCTCGCGCACAGCGTGATCGATAATGGTCTGGCCGGCTGGGTGGTGCGCCACGGCAGCAGTGTGGCGCTCTCCGATGTCGCCCGCGACCGGCGCTGGCTTCAGTTTAGCGAGCAGCACCGCAGCGGCAGCGTGATCGTGATCCCGATCCGCCAGGTCAACACCACCCTTGGTGCCCTCACGGTCCACCGCCCCACCGCTAACGCCTTTAGCAGCCACGACCTGATCTTGCTTGAGGGCGTTGCCGCTCAGCTTGGCGTCGCCTTGAGCGCAGCCCGCCACCAGGCCAGCGAGCGCCAGCGCCGGGATCAGGCGATGACCCTGTTATCGATGACACAGTTCCTCTCGGCAGAGCGCAGCCTCGATGATCTGGCGGCGATGCTGAATGAGAAGGGCGCGGCCGTCTTCGGCTCCCGCTGGGGACTGCTGTTCCTGAGCAGCGACGACCGCCCCGCTGCGGCCCTTCACCCCGTGTTGCCTGGCCCCGCCAGCGAGTGGGCGGCTCCGGCGGGGCTGGCCAGCGGGGCCGCCCAGCTGGCCTGGGCCGGCCACCGCATCGTCACCACCGCCCCTGCGCCTGACCTGACCTGTGTGGCACTCCCGCTGACTCACCACGGCTCCACGATCGGCAGCTTCGTGCTCGTCCATACGGGCAAGGGCGGTTTCTCGGCCACGCTCTGGTCGCTGCTTACGGTATTCACCCATATGGTGGCGGCGGCCTGTGCCAACGTGCAGTTGGTAGGCCGACTCACCGGGCAGGCATCTGCACTGGAGCGCCTGGTCGAGGAGCGAACCCGCCAGATGCAGCACTCGCGCGACGCGCTGCGGGTGATCTTCGACAGCTTGCCCGATGGCGTGATCCTGCTTGACGCGGAGGAGCGGTTGCTGGCCGCCAACCAGTTCTTTTGCACCACGATTATTGGCCATCACCCGCGCGAGCTTGTCGGTCAGAGCTATGCCCACGTCTGGCAGCTGCTTGAACACCAGCCGGATGTACATGTTGATCTGACGCCGAACCGCGACTCGGGCGGCCAGCAGCTGCTGGTGCGCATCGGCGTCGCGCCGGAGGGGCGCACCTTCATCGTGCGGCGCTCGCCGGTGGGCTCCGAGGGCCATCGGGCTGAGCAGTACCTGGAGTTCTGGACTCTGACGCGCGATGCCTGATGCGTGAGCAGGAAACGGATCACGGATCAATGGATCACGCGTCAGGAATCCTGCAAGTTGGTGTGGTATCCTATAGCCTATGCCAGATCTGATCACGACCCCCGCCGGGCTGCGCATCCTGGTCGAGGAGCTGCCGCACACCTACTCGGTGTCGATCGGCTGCTTCATCGGTGCCGGTGCGCGCCACGAGCACGAGTCTCTGGGCGGGGCGGCCCACTTTATTGAGCATATGTGCTTTAAGGGTACCTCCCGCTTCCCGACGGCCCGCCAGGTCTCTGCGGCTATCGAGGGGGTCGGCGGTATCCTCAACGCATCGACCTCATACGAGTCGACGGTCTACTGGGCCAAGGTCGCCACGATCCACTTCGAGCGGGCGGTGGAGGTACTTGCCGAGATGCTGACCTGTCCGACCTTCGACCTGCGCGAGCTGGAGAGGGAGCGCCGCGTGATCATCGAGGAGATCCGTGGCCTGCAAGACTCGCCGAGCGACTGGGTTCACGAGCAGCTTCAGCAGGCGATGTGGGGCGCGCAGCCCCTCGGGCGCGATATCGCCGGCAGCGCAGAGACGGTGTCTGCCATTGAGCGCTCCGACCTGATGGGCTTCTTCCGCCGCCACTATAACCAGAGCACGGTGGTGATCTCGGTGGCCGGCAATATCACGACCGCCCAGGTGGTCGAGAGCGTTGGCCGGGCCTTCGCCGATCTGCCCCCAGGCGCTCTCGCGACTCCGCCGCCATCCCCCACGCCCTGCCGTGGCCCACGGGTGAGCCTGATGTCCCGCGACTCTGAGCAGGGCAACTTCTGCCTCGGTGTGCCCGGGCTCTCTTATAGCGACCCGGACCGGCGCGCGCTCCAGGTGCTCGACTCGATCCTCGGCGGCGGGATGGCGTCGCGGCTGTTCCAGGTGCTCCGCGAGGAGAACGGCATGGCCTACAGCATCGGCTCCTACCACACCGAGCTCTCCGACACGGGCATGTGGGTGGTCTACGGCAGTGTCGAGCCTGAGACCATGCGCGACGCCCTTGTGATCTGCCGCGATATGCTGGGCGACCTGCTGCGCGATGGGGTGACGCGTGATGAGCTGGTGATGATTAAGGAACAGGTGAAGGGCGGGATCTTGCTCTCGCTTGAGGATACATGGTCGGTGGCCTCGCGGAATGGCGCGCACCTGCTGCGCTACGGCCGTGTGATCCCGGTGGGGCAGGTGGTGGCCGAGGTTGAGGCGGTGACGGCAGAACAGGTGCAGCAGGTTGCCCGCCGCCTGCTGCGCACCGAGGCGCTGCACCTAGCGGTGATCGGCCCCTACGAGGATGAGGATCGCCGCGAGCTTGAGGCGATTGTTGCGGGGGGATGGTAGGGCCGCATTCGTAACGTATTGGCTTTAGGGCGGCAGCGCTAGACGTGATAGAGAGAAGGACACAATGACCGCAACCTCAACCCGCAGCATCAACCTGGTGACGGAGATTCCCGGCCCGCGCTCGCGCGAGATGGTCGCCCGGCGCGAGGTCGCTGTGGTGGCGGGCCTGGGCAAGGCCACGCCTCTGGCGGTGGCGCATGCCAGTGGGGCGCTGGTGACGGACGCAGATGGCAATACCCTGCTCGACTTTGTGAGCGGCATTGGCACACTGGCGGTGGGGCACTGTCCGCCCGAGGTGGTGTCCGCCGTTCAGGCGCAGGCCGGGCGGCTCATCCACTTCTCGGCCCTGGTGGGCACCTACGAGCCCTATGTGGAGCTGAGCGAGCGGCTGAACGCGGCTGTGCCAATCGGCGGGGCGTGCAAGACTCTGCTCTCTAACAGTGGGGCCGAGGGCGTGGAGAACGCGATCAAGATCGCCAGGGCCGCCACCGGCCGCCAGGCGATCATCGTCTTTGACGGGGCCTACCACGGCCGCACGCTGCTCACCCTCTCGCTCACCTCGCGCACCTTCTTCAAGAAGAAGTTTGGCCCCTTCGCCCCCGAGATCTACCGGGCACCCTTCCCCTACGCCTACCGCATGGGCATCAGCGAGGAGCAGGCCACCGAGCAGTGCTGGGCTTCGTTCGAGCACATGCTGATCGCCGGGGTGGACGCCGAGGCGATCGCGGCGGTGCTGATCGAGCCGGTGCAGGGCGAGGGCGGCTTCATCCCGGTGCCCGCCGCGTTTATGCGTCGCCTGCGGGACTTCTGCGACCGCAACGGATCTGTCCTGATTGTCGACGAGGTGCAGTGTGGCTTCGGCCGCACCGGCACGCTCTTCGCCATCGAGCAGCTGGGCGTGGAGCCGGACATTATTGTGAGCGCCAAGAGCCTGGCCGCCGGCATGCCCCTGGCCGCCACCATCGGCCGGGCGGCGGTGATGGACTCCGCTCACTACGGCGGCGTGGGCGGCACCTATGGCGGGAACCCGCTGGCCTGCGTGGCCGCGCTTGAGGTGATGAACATGATCGAGCGCGTGGACAGCCACACGGGGCTGTCCCTACTCGGGCGGGCGAATACGCTCGGCGCGCGCATCCGCAACCACCTGGGGCCGCTGCTCGCCGAGGAGGGGGCCGCCTCGCTGGTCGGCGACGTGCGCGGCATGGGCGCGATGATCGCGATCGAGCTGGTGAAGGACCGCGAGACCCGCGAGCCAGCGTCGGCCCAGGCTGTCCTCGACATCATCGACCGCTGCATCCAGCGCGGCCTGATCATTATGCGCGCCGGCCTCTACGCCAACTGCATCCGCCTGCTGGTGCCCCTGATTATCAGCGACGAGCAGCTCGACGAGGGCATGGAGATCCTGGTGGAGGAGCTAGGAAGATAAGGGCACGCAGGTGGGGACGCAGCGCGCTGCGTCCCTACCTGCGTCCCTGCCTGCGTGTGACATCTATGAGCATCATCATCACACAGATCCAGCCCGAGCACATCCCGCAGCTGGTGGAGCACCAGAAGATCTGCTTCCCGACCCTAGAGGTCGAGGATCTCTTCGGGGTCGAGGAGTTTAGCGCGCACCTGCGGGTCTTCCCCGAGGGCCAGCACGTGGCGCTAGATGGGGGGCGGGTAATCGGCCAGAGCAGCACCTTCCGCGTGAGCGGCGCGTATGTGTTTACGCAGCACACCTTCCACGAGATCGTCGGCCACGGATATTTCACCGAGCACGACGAGGCGGGCGAGTGGCTCTACGGCGGCGACATGAGCGTTCACCCCGACTACCGGGGCCGCGGGGTTTCGCGCAGGCTCTACGGGGCGCGCTGGGAGCTGATCCGCCGTCTCGGCATGCGCGGGATCGTCGCGGGCGGAATGCTCCCCGGCTATCACGCCTACGGCGGCCAGATGGACGTGGATACCTATGTGGCCGAGGTGGTGGCTGGCCGGATCGTGGACCCGACCCTCACCTCGCAGCTGCGGATCGGCTTCTCGGTGCGCGGTGTGCTCTACGACCACATCCGCGCCGGTGAGATGACTGGCCACGCCTCGCTGCTTGTCTGGGAAGCCTGAGAATGTTGAATGCTGAAGGCTGAATTCCGAACATTCAACATTACTGGCAGTTTCTGCGTGACTTCTGCGGTATTGCGTTATTTTATCTTCACTGTAGGTTTCATGCCTACAATATGCTGAAGAGGTTGTGTGGCCTTACTATCACATGAGGGATATGGAGATTTTCAAGCATCTCATCGCGTGACCTGTCACGCTGAGCGAAGCGAAGCGTCCCGACCGTGGTATAGCTGCCGGGACGCTTCGCTTCGCTCAGCGTGATATGAGGCTGGGATACGTAAAAAGCTCCGCTGCCATTAATGCTAACGCTATAAGGAGGATATATGTCTTCTCTGGAGACCAAGAAGGCCGTCGAATACGCGCTCGCTTTCGCAACCGCAGGGGCAGGAGCGTCTTTTAGCATAAAGACATTCGTTCCGATTCCAGTAATAGATGCTGTCCCTCAGACCATCATCGTAACGGTAATGGCGAATCAGCTAGCGTCTATCTATAAACTCAGCTCGCTCAAGGGCCTAACTATTTTCACAGGGAAGATAGTAGGCGCGGCAGGCGGTGTGAAATTGGCAAGCGAGGTGATCACGTTTGTGCCTGTGGCGGGGCCGAGCACGAGCGCGGCTACCTCGTTCGCTGTGCATATGTCAGTGGGCATTGTGTTAATTATTGTGTTTGAATTAATACAATCAGGCGCTATCCCTGAGGATTTCATCAACAACGTAACGGTCAGCGATATGACGGCCCTGCTGAGCTTGGCCGCCGAGGCTTTGGGGAAGATCGTACGGGGTGATGATGGCGAGGAGACCATCAGGGCGGCCGTAGAGCAGTTTGGGGTTCAGGCGGCATAGGCAGCACTGAGGCACTGAGGCACTGAGACAGGCGGCTCGCTGCGCTCGGGCCTTGATCCCGACCGGCTCAATCGTTCTGCTCGCCGCTATAGTTCTCTCCCGTGCGAAGGGCGTGAAGCGCGCTATAATGGTGCGGCTACCCTGGCCCTTCGCTGCGTGAGGAGATCGCTATGACCTATGGAGTGAAGCTCGACCCCCGTCCGCTGACTGGCGAGATCGGGGTGCGCGATCTAGTCGATAACTATCTGTTTGCCTATAACGCGGCCCGCCTGCGCGAGGCGTGCCAGCTCTTTGCCCGCAAGATCGTTCAGCCTGATGTGACGATCGGCGTGACCCTGAGCGGCGCGCTGACGCCGACTGGCATTGGCACGGCGGCGATCGTGCCGCTGATCCGCGCCGGCATGATCGACTGGGTGGTTAGCACTGGGGCCAACCTCTACCACGATATGCACCGCTCGCTGGGCTTCGAGATGTTTGGCAGCACGCCCTTCACCAACGATATTGAGCTGCGCGAGAATAAGATCATCCGCATCTACGATATTCTCTTTCACCAGGATGTGCTGCTGGAGAGCGATGCGTTTGTGCGCGAGTGCCTGCGCGGCGAGGAGTTTCAGACGACGATGGGCAGCGCTGAGCTGCACTATAAGCTCGGCAAGTATACGAAGGCCCGCGAGGAGGCTCTGGGCAGCGGCTATGTGAGCATTCTCACGGCGGCCCACGAGTGTGGCGTGCCTATGTATACCTCTAGCCCCGGCGACAGCACCCTGGGCATGAATGTGGCCGCCCTGGCCCTTGAGGGCAACAAGTGCCGCTTCGATGTCGAGCGCGATGTGAATGAGAGCACCGCAATCGTCTACGATGCCAAGAAGAGTGGCGGCCAGAGCGCGGTGGTGATCGTCGGCGGCGGCTCGCCGAAGAACTTTATCCTCCAGACTGAGCCTCAGATCCAGGAGATCCTCGGCCTCGACGAGGCTGGCCACGACTACTTCATCCAGTTCACCGACGCCCGCCCCGACACTGGCGGCCTCTCTGGGGCCACGCCTTCCGAGGCGATGACCTGGGGGAAGATCGACCCCGAACAGCTCCCCGGCACGGTGGTCTGCTACCTGGACAGCACGGTGGCCCTGCCGATCCTGGCGAGCTACGCCCTGGCCAGCGCCGCGCCCCGCCCGCTCAAGCGGCTCTACGATAGGCGCGACGATCTGCTCGCGCAGATCAGCGCCGATTACCGCGCCAAGCTGGGCTAATCTGCCTGGGGCTGCGCCCCAGACCTGCTTAATGTTGAGCCTGGGCGGCGTAGCCGCCCAGGCTCAACATTAAAATACTGCGGGGGCGGCGGAGCCGCCCCCGCACCCCCACCGGGAGGCGATGTGCAGCTTCTGCTCGACGGGCTCCCGCTCGGCGAGGCCGCCGCCATCGATGAGTGGCGCTCGGCCGAGATCTCCTGCCTGTCGCCTGCGGGGGCCAGCCTGCGCCTGTGGCTGGGCGATCTGGAGCTAGAGCCCTTCCTGCGCCCCGGCGACCCGGCATGGCGCTGGCGTGTCCCGGCCCAGGGCGGCGTCGGCAGCTTCGCGATCCTGCTGCTCGCCGCGTGGCCCGACGGTCGCGCCGAGGAGCTGCGCGAGATCCTGCGGGTGCGCCCGCGCAAGCTCGACGAGGAGCGCTACCGCGCCCTGCTCGACGACCTCCAGCGCCTTGGGCGCGAACTGGTCTTCGCCCTCGGCGGCGGGGCCGCGCCCGGCGGCTGGACGCCCGAGGCTGACGCTGGCCAGCCCGCGCCCGCCGAGGATCTGGCCGGCCTGCTTGGCCCCGACCTCGACCGATTCCTGGCCGCCGCCGAGCGGATCGCCCTCCGCCCGCCCGACCGCCTGCGGCCTGGCGTGGATCTCGTAGATCCTGGCCAGTCCCGCGACCTCTCGGCGCTCGACCGGGCGCGCATCGACGCCTCGGCAGCCCCCGGCGAGGCGGGTGATGCCGCCGCCCTCGCCCGGCGGCTGATAGCTATCCCCGAGCATCGCCCCGCCGCCAGTCACGACTCCTACGAGAACCGGCTGCTCAAGCGCACGCTGGCCTCCCTCGCCCGGCGGGTGGCTCAGCTTCAGGCGACGCTCGGCCTGCCCGACTCGGCCCGGCGGCGCGTCGCGGATGTCGCCGATCAGCTGCGCGGCCTGCGGGCGCGGCCCTTCCTCACCGACGTGTCCGCGCTCAGCCAGTTCGCCGGCCCCACCCCACGCCTCCAGCGCGACCCCGACTACCGCGCGGTTTTCCGCATGTGGCAGCTGCTGCGCCGCCGCCCGCTCATCCAGTGGGACGCGGCGACCCTGGCGATCCCGGTGCAGGATCTGCCCAGACTCTATGAGCGCTGGTGCGCCGCCAGGGTGGCCCTGGCCCTGCTGCACATGCCCGGCCTGCGCCTTGTCGCGCAGGGTGTGGCGCATCAGGAGGAGGACGACGAGATGGCCTGGGGGCTGCGTTTGGCCGAGGGCGGCGCGCTGCTAGAGCTGGGGGACACGGCGGGCGCACGGCTGACCCTGCGCTACCAGGCCCGCTACAGGCCCGGCGGCGCGCCGCTGCGCTCGCTCGACCGGCACACCCGCGTGCCTGACCTAGCCCTGGAGATCGCCCGGCCCGCTGCGCCGCCGAGGGTGATTGTGCTCGACGCCAAGTATCGCCTGGACGCATCCGGCGGCGTGCCCGAGGACGCGCTTGCCGACGCCTACAGCTACCTGGGCAGCATCGGCGCGGCCGACGGCTCGCGGGCCGCCCTGGCCGTGGCGCTGCTCTACCCCGGACGAGGCGCGGCTGAGGTCTACGCGAGCGGCGCGGCCGCCCTGCCCCTGCTCCCCGGCGAGGATGGCGAGCTGGCGGGGTGGATCACTGAGGCACTGAGGTGATGAGGCACTGAGGCGCTGAGGATGTGAGTGATTCAGTGACTCAGTGATTCCGCGCCTCAGTGATGGGAGATGGGTGAAGACCTACAAACACCTTACCGCAGGCTGAGGATCTGTTCTGCCTATCAATGCTATAATCAGACCAGCGGATCGGCACACCGCTGCGCACCGCCATCCTGTCTGCACCTGCGGAGATCTCTCGGTGAACGACGACCCCGCCGCCCATCTCGTTGTCCTGCGCGCCCGGCGCGATACGACAACCGACCCGGCGCTGTGTGCCGCCCTTGATCTGGCGATTGCTGCGCTGGAGGCCACCATCGTATCGGCGCGTGACATCGCCACCGGCGGCGGCGACTACGCCGAGGGCACGGTTGATAAGCGCAATGGCGCGTTCCTCGGGCCGGTGGCTGGGCCGCTGCATCAGCACTTCTACTCCCCCGGCGCGGCACCCGCCGGTACGCCCGCTCCGCCCCCGGCGTTTGTCGCCGCCGAGGTGAGCCAGCTTCGCCAGCAGGCGCTGTTTGCCTACCACTCGCGGGACTGGGTGACGGCGGCGGATCTGCTGGCGCGGCTGCTTGAGCGCGACCCCGCCGATACCGCTGCGGTCGGCTGGCTCGACGAAGCCCGCCGCAACCTGCGCCTGCACGACCGCTATGCGGTCGCGCGGCGGCTGCGCCAGGCCGACGAGTGGCAAGCCACGCTTAGTACGCTCGACGAGCTCGCCGCCGCGCAGCCAGCCTACCCCGACCCCGACGGGCTGCGGGCCTGGGTCGAGGCCGAGCGCTTGCGAGCGCTCTGGGAGCCGCGCTTTGGCCCGGCCTACGCCCAGGTTGCCGGCGGGCACTACGCCGAGGCGCTGCGTGTGCTTACCGCGCACCTGGCGGCGAACCATGCCGACCAGGCCGCGCTGCGTGCGACGGCGCACATGATCGAGGATACCACCCTCGCCATCCCCGCCCGCGAGCGCGTGGCCTGTGGCGCGATCCTGGCCTGCTACAGCGACCCGCGGCGGCAGCTTTGTTGTTGGGTTCAGCGCAGCGGAGATAGCAAAACTTCCGAAGTACGAGCAACAGTACTTCTCAAACACCAAGAACGAACGTGCGCTGACCATCCCCGCCTTCGATCTGGCCCGCTACCCGGTCACGAATGCCCAGTATGCGCTGTTTATGAAGGCCGCTGGCTACGATCCAAGCAAGCCCTGGTGGGACGACGCGTCCCGCGCATGGCTGGCCCGCGACGATGCGGCCACTAAGGGGCTGGAGGCTTGGCAGCGCCGGGACTTCAAAGATAGGCCCGAGTTCTGGGATGACCCGACCTTCGGGATTGCGCACCCAAACCACCCAGTGGTGGGGGTCAACTGGTACGAGGCGATGGCCTTCTGCCGCTGGCTGAGCGAGACACCCGAGTATAACCCGGAGGGATTCACCTACGCGCTGCCCAGCGAGGCCGAGTGGGAGTGCGCGGCGCGTGGTCTGCAACGGCGCATGTATCCCTGGGGAAATGACGAGCTAGACAGCGAGCGGGGCAGCTACGGTCAGACCTACGGTGTTACCACGCTGGCGGTGGGCTGCTTCCCGCGCGGGGCCACGCCGGAGGGGGTGCTTGATCTGGCGGGGAATGTCTGGGAGTGGACGCGCAGCGCGTATCAGCCCTACCCCTACGACCCGGCCGACGGGCGCGAGCGCGGCAGCGACCCGGCGGGAAAACGCTTTACACTTCGCGGCGGCTCGTGGTTTGATCGGACGATCGTCCTGCGCGGTTCCTCCCGCGGTCGAAATTCGCCCGACAACCACAATCAGAATGTTGGTTTTCGGCTTCTCCGGCGCCCTCCTAGTGCAAAGAATTAATTACGTGTCCTGCGTCCTGTGTCCCGGCGTCAGTAGAGCCATGTCGCTGCGGCAAGCTCGGAATCACTGAGGCACTGAGATGATGAGACACTGAGGGTATGAACCGCCTCAGTGATTCAGTGATTCAGTGATTCAGTGATTCAGTGATTCAGTGCTTCGCACCCTCCGCCCCTGCCTGATCGGTGTACTTAGGGAAGCATCGATAGCGCAGGAGTGCCATTATGACTGGAGCCACAGATCTCCCCTTTGTTGACCCGGCCTACCCGTCCTCCGAGACGACCGGGCAGATCATCGCGGCGGCGCTCGCCGTGCATCGCACGCTGGGTCCGGGCTTCGAGGAGGTGTTTTACCAGCGTGCGCTCGCCATGGAGTTGCCGGGGTTCGGCCTGGAGTTCGCCCGCGAGGTCTGGATTGATGTGTGCTACAAGGGGCACATCCTCGGGCGTAAGCGGGTGGACTTTGTGATCGAGGATGTTATGTTGGAGATCAAGGCGCGCGGACAGCTTGAGCCGGTTCACCACGTTCAGGCGCTCTCCTACCTCAAGGCGTCCGGGTATAAGGTTGGGCTGCTGATCAACTTCGGCGCCGCGCGGCTTGAGATCAAGCGCCTGGCGAATTGAGCATCACTGAGGCACTGAGGCACTGAGGCACTGAGGGGGTGAGGGAGTGAATATCCTCAGTGCCTCAGTGCCTCAGTGCCTCAGTGCCTCAGTGCCTCAGTGCCTCAGTGCTATACTGTGATGGCGCACCCCGTAACGCACCGCCATTCTACCTGCATCTGCGGAGATCTCCCTATGAACGATAACCCCGCCGCCCAGCTCGCCCTCCTGCGCGCCCGGCGCGCCGCGACGACCGACTCGGCGCTGTGTGCCGCTCTCGATGCGGCGATTGCCGCGCTGGAGGCTGCCATGTCACGCGGCAGCGCTGCTGGCAGCGGCATCCACTTTGGCAGCGGCGGCCAGTTTGGCGATGTGAGCATCGGCGATGTGGCCGGTAGAGATATCATCAAGGGCGACCGGATTACCACTGGCGATATCACCGGGAGCAGCGGGGTCGCTATCGGGCGCGGTGCGCAGAGCAGCGTGCGCACTGTCCATACCGGCGGCGGCGACTACGCCGAGGGCAGCATCGACAAGCGAAAGGGCACCTTTGTGAGCGGCGACCAGTTCACCATGTCCGGCAACTTCAGCGGCGCGATCCTGAACATTAAGTCCACGCTGAGCAATGTCACCCAGAGCATCGGCGCATCATCGAACGGCGATACGGCGGCGAAGGCGCAGCTCCAGGAGCTGATCGCGCAGCTCGGCGCGGAGCTAGAGAAGACGCCCAAGGACTCCGAGGGCGATGCTGAGGCTGTGGCTGAGACGGCCAAGCATGCGGTGGAGCAGGCGACGAAGGCCAAGCCGAACAAGGCGCTGGTGCAGATCAGCGCTGAGGGGCTCAAGGCGGCGGCGCAGAACCTCGCCGCCGCGCTGCCTGCGGTGCTGCCGATCGCGACGAAGATCGCCGAGACAATTCAGCGATTCGTGTAGATCTCGTGTCTTCGGCTATCGGTCATCACGGCACTCCGAGCGTCGGCGTAGGCCCCGGCGTTGGCCGGAAGGTGTCGGCGGGGCGGGTGGTTGGCATGCTGGTGAGCAGCGCGCCGACGAGGATTGTGGCGGCCAGCAGCCCGACGCCTACAATGATCGGCCATGGCCGTAGGGCTTGGCGGCTCGTCTGTGCCTGGGGGCGGACGGCGGCGGACGGCTGTGTGCTCATGGTCGCCGGTCGCTCGGGCGCGGGGCTGTAGCGCGGCCGCTGGGCCTGCGGGCGGGCGTGGGCCTGCGGGAATCTCGCGGCCACCTCCTCTAGGCTAGCCACCCGCCGCGTGGTGGTCGGGTGGGTCGGCTGCTCGTACCAGGGGATCACCATATCGTTCAGCACCTCGGTCTCGAAGAAGTCGAGCAGATCGTAGGCGTAGCCGAGCTGGCCGGCGAAGGCGTCGGCGGCGAACTCGCGCTCGATGAAGTAGGAGCGCCAGATCGAGCCGAGCAGCGCCGGGCCGACCCCGCCGACCGCGAAGATGATCAGCATGCGCGTGATCTGGAGGCTGATCCCAAAAAGCGGGCTGGCCAGCCCGCTCAGGTTGATCCGCAAGAAGGCGAAGACGACGACAAGGAACGCGATCATCACGGTCGAGACCCCGTAGGCCACCCAGCGCAGCAGACCGATCAGCAGGTAGGCGATGAAGAATCCGCCGGGGATGGTCAGGGCGCGGATGCCCAGCAGCAGCCTGCCGTCCATGCTGTTGAAGTGGCCGAGCTCGTGGGCCACCACGCCGGTCAGGTAGCGGCTGGCGAACAGCTGGCGGTAGATGTACATCGTCCGCCCAGAGATGGCCGCGTTGAGTCCCTCGTCGTCTATGGCGAAGACGTGTTTGGGGAAGTGTACGCCCCTGGCCCGGATCTGGGCTACGGCCACATCAAGCTGCCCCTGTTCGGTCTTGCTCAGCGGGCGACCGCCCAGGTTGCGGCGCACCAGGATGTGCCCGCTGGGGATGCCGGCCACGACAAGCAGCGAGTAGATGATCGGCCCGAACCCGGCGATCACCCCTGCGACGATGCCCGCCGTGCCCCCGGCGAACAGGCTCACCAGCCCGCTTACGATCCCGAAGCGTATGGCCACGCTGATCGCCTCAAGTAGCAGCGTGACGATGTAGAGTACGATCCCGGCCATCGCGACCCCTTTGACGGCGGTGATACATAGAGCGCCTGCGTATTATAGATCGTCGGAGGGTTTGGAGCACCAAAGACACGAAGCTGTGCGGAAGACGCGAACGTGAATGAGGAGACTCTGCATTTTGCATTCTGCATTTTGCACTCACTCACCCCATCTGACGAAGATCAGGTAGTTTGCGAGGGCGGCCAGGCAGTAGCAGGCGGCGGTGGCGGCGAAGAGGGGCGCGAACCCGTAGGTGCGCTGAACCTCGGCGCTGATGGTGGGGGCGATGATATAGGCGGCTGAGTAGGCTCCGCCGATCAGGCCGATCACCAGCGGCCGCGCGGCCTCGGGGGTCAGCTCCATCGCGTGGGCCTCGTAGAGTGGCGTGGCCATATTCATCAGGGCGCCGCGCATCACGGCCACGGCCGAGGCCACCCAGAGCGCGGGGGCTAGGCCGAGCAGCAGCAGGCAGGGGATGGCCAGGGCCTGGGTGATCACGAAGCTGCGGGGCTTGCCCAGGCGCGCTGAGATGCGCGGGGCGATCAGGCTGGCGGCCCCGGTGGCCACGCCTACCACGGCGAAGATCAGCCCGAGGGTCGCGTCGGGTGCGCCGTAGCGCTGGCGGAAGTAGAGGCTCAGGTAGGGGATGAGCAGGGCCGCGCCGCACGAGATCAGCAGCGGCGAGATCAGGAGGCGCAGGGTGCCCCACGGTCGGGCCAGCAGCGCCCGCAGCACATCCCTGGATGCCGCGCCGCCGCCCGCAGCCTCGCCCGCCCTCGGCGGCACGCGCAGGGCCAGCAGCGGCACCGCCGAGGCGAGCACCACCACGGATGAGATCGCGAAGGTGGCCCGGTAGGCCCCCGCGCTCTGCGGGGCGATCTCCAGCAGGCGTGCGGCCAGGCCAGGCATCAGCCCGCCCACCAGGCTGCCCAGCCCCGCCACGCCGATGCTCAGCCCGAAGCTTGCGCTGAAGAGCAGGTCGCGCCCGCGCTCATCGCTGGCCCGCATCATCAGCGGGGCGGCGCTCACCTGGAAGAGCGCCGCCGCCGGCCCGCCAAGGGCGGTTCCAAGCAGGATCGGCATCGGCTCCGGCCAGAGGGCCACGCTGAGCAGCGAGATGGCGGCCATGGCTGCCGCGAGGATCAGCGAGACCCGTAGCCCAGCGCGGGTCACTATCCACCAGATCGGCAGGCCGCACAGGACGCCGGCCAGCACTGGTGCGCTGTTCAGCAGGCCCAGCATCGAGCGCTCGCCCAGCAGCGGCAGCCGCAGCGTGCGCTCGCCGTAGCCGAGCGATACCAGGGCTAGGTTGAAGAAGATCCCGCTGATCGAGAGGCCGAAGGTGAGCAGGGCGACGTGGATGAGGTAGAGCCTGGCTGGCTGGCTAAAACTTGACATAATCAACATTAGAGCCCGTTGCGAGCGATCACCTCGCGGAAGAAGTGTGCGCTGGCCTTCCAGGTTCGCCGCTGCGTCGCGTAGTCCGTGTAGATCAGCCCGAAGCGCTTTGCGCAGCCCTGTGCCCACTCAAAGTTGTCCATCAGCGTCCAGACGAAGTAGCCCCGCAGGTCGGCCCCGTCGTCGATCGCCCGCCGCGCCGCCGCGATATGCGTCCGCAGGTAGTCTACCCGCGCCGCGTCATCGATCTGCCCGTCTGGGCCAACCACATCATTGAATGCCGCGCCGTTCTCGGTGATGTAGAGCGGCAGGTCAGTGTACTCGTGGGCCTTGGCTAGGGAATCCACGATGCAGTCCGGGTAGATCTCCCAGCCCATCGCCGTGGTCGGGCCGCGCGGGTGTACCTGCCGCGCCCCGGCCAGCGGGTCGCGCCAGTTGGCCGCGTGGGTCAGCCGCGTGTAGGTGTTCACCCCCAGAAAGTCGATGGGGCGGCTGATCACCTCCATATCGCCGGGGCGCACGGGCGGGCGCATCAGGCGCCGCGCGAAGTGGCGCAGCATGTCCTCGGGGTAGCGCCCGCGAAAGAGCGGCTCCAGGAACATGCGGTTCATCGCCCCGTCGACCCGCCGGGCGGCGGCCACGTCGGCCGGTCGATCCGAGGCCGGGCGGTGCGGCCAGATTATCAGCACGATGCCGACCTGTGCGCCGGGCAGGCTCGCGGCGCAGAAGGCGTCTACCGCAAGGCCGTGCGAGAGCAGCAGGTGGTGGCCCGCAGGCAGAATGGCCCATGGGTTGCGCCGACCCGGCGCGTTCTCGCCGTTGCCGTAGCCGTAGAACGCCTGGATGAATGGCTCGTTGTGGGTTGCCCAGAGCGGCACCTCGTCGCCGAGGGCCTGGAACATAAAGCTGGCATACTCAGCGAAGCGCAGGGCCGTATCTCGTTCGGCCCAGCCGCCGCGATCCTCCAGTGCCTGCGGGAGATCCCAGTGGTAGAGCGTCGCCATTGGCACGATGCCTCTGTCGCGCAGGGCCGCCACCAGGCGTCGGTAGAAGTCGAGCCCGGCCTGGTTCGGTCGCCCGCCGCCGTTCGGGAAGATGCGCGGCCAGGCGATGCTGAAGCGGTAGGATCCTAGCCCCAGCGCTGCCATATGCCCCACATCCTCCGCGTAGCGGTGGTAGTGGTCGCAGGCCACCTCGCCGGTGTCGCCCCCGGCGATTACCCCCGGCCGGCGCACGAAGCGATCCCAGATGCTCTCGCCCTTGCCGTCCGCGTCCCAGGCACCCTCGATCTGGTAGGCCGCTGTCGCTGCGCCCCAGAGGAAGCCAGGAGGAAAGCGCAGTTCGTCGCTCATAGGTGCCCTTGGGCTGTGCAGTGTGTTGTCGGGCATTATAGCCGATGGGGATGGGGATGGGGATGGGGATGGGGATGGGGGACAGTTCAGCTATTGCCTGTTGCCTGTCCCCCCCTTGTACTACCGCAGCGACGCTCTGAGCCCGTTGATCAACTGCTGCGTCTCCTCCGGGGTCAGCTTCGCCTCGGGGTGGATGAGCAGGAAGTCTTTCGTTGGCATCTTGCCGCGCTGGATCTGCTCGGCGGACTCATCGCCGGCCTCGTCGCGCTCGCGCACCTTGCTCCACTCCGAGAAGTTCATTTTCTCGCGGCCCTCGGTGACGTGGCGCGTCACCAGCCAGGAGACAGGGGCGACCTTGCTGTACCAGGGCCAGACCGTCTCGTTGCTATGGCAGTCGAAGCAGGCCCGCACGGCCAGGGCGCGGGTCTGCGGGCTGTCCCATGCTGGCTCATCTAGGACGGGCGGGTTGTTCTGGAAGGCCCAGACGGGCACCAGTTGGATGAGGACGAAGAGGCCGATGACAGCGATGGCGATGTTGCGGGGGCGGAGCAGCGTGCGAAGGAGCGAGGGACGGGGTTCGGCGGTGCGTTTGCCGCTGGGCTGGTTGGCCGAGGTGCTCAAGAGAAGGTTCCTCCAGATGCGGTGCGGTGTGAATGTGTGGGCCTGACCTTTTTGTGAATGATGCGGCACTATCATAGATCAGGAAGATTGGAAAGAGATGAGAAATCTCTAGGACACGTAGACACTGATCCGCAAGATTGAACCTCGTCTATGACGCAATAGAGCAAAAGGAACGCTGTCACCCTGAGCGAAGCGAAGGGTCCCGACCGGGATTCTTCGCTTCGCTCAGAATGACAGGTAAACGCCACGGCGTTCCTTACTTGCGGTACTGCTATATGACGTATTGTTCATCTGGGGGGCGCTAATCTTTGCGCTATTTTGCACTGCTAATGAATGGATTGTTATGCAATATCAACTCTCGGCGTGCTAAAATACGCCACACAGTTAAAGAACATCTCCTCTCATGACGCCGTGTAGTGTCTCCTGCTTCCGTCTTCCGTCGCTTGTCGGCGCAGGGTGCGATGCATCTTGCCGAATACCTACTACACGGTATATTATATCTACAGACTGGCGGTGGCCGCCATAGTAGAGGAGTCAGGTGATGATGAATCGCAAAGGCCGTATTGTTACGGCATTTCGCCCGCACAGTGAGGGGTTGTCTAAGCTCTTCGGCTCCCTCGAGTCGGATATTATGGATCTGGTGTGGCAGCACGAGGAAGCGACCGCTCGTGATGTTTTTGAATCATTGCGTGATCAGGGTCAGCGGCTTTCGTATGGCGCGGTGAAGACGGTTCTAGATCGGCTGGTTCAGAAGGATGTGCTGCAGCGGCACATGGAGAACAACCAGTATCTCTATCGCGCCCCGCTCAGCCGTGAAGAGTTCACCACCTCTGCGGTACGCGAGATCATCTCAAGCCTGGTCGATAGCTTCGGCGCTCCTGTCTACGCGCAGTTCTTCGATCAGATGCAGGAGAGCGACCCGGATCAGATTGTCCGCCTGACTGAGATGATCAACGCTGCTGAGCAGAAGAAGCGAAAGACGCCATGATCGCGCTTGCGGATGTGTAGTTTGCCTGGGGGGGCGAACCCACATCCTACAGCGTTATGCGTCGGGTATCGGCAAGGTCTTGACTTGTGATAGGGGGGGGTATGGGCGAGGGAGTTATTCCTTACGAGCCGTATCATCCACATCTTGGCTATACCTTAGCCGTGACGTGTGTGGCATGGTTGGTTGTCTATCTGTACAACCGCTACGTCCTGTCGGATCGTCCCCGCATGCGTGTGCTGCTTGTGAGCATTGCGATTGGCCTGCCGCTGTTCGCTGAGCTTGGGAACTATGCTATCTTCTGGCTACGGCCCGGTGCCGAGACAACCGTCGGCAATGTGATGTCGCACCTCCACCAGTCATACCTACAGCCGCTCCAGATCGATATCTTCCTCTCTTCGCAAACCCTCCTGCTGATCTCCTCCGCTCTGTGCGCGCTGATGTTTGTCTCCCTGTTGCGTTTTATCTACGGGAGCTATCGGCTGCACCAGGGTCTTCAGATCGCCATTCCCCTGCCTGATACTGAGTACGCCCCGCTTCAGTCGCGCTTTGAGCAGATCGCTGTTGAGCACGGGATCAGCATCCCCTCGGTTGAGGTCATCCCGCTACAGGCGCCGCTCGCCTTCACCACCGGGCTGATCAGGCCACGGATCTATATCACCGAGTCCTTGCTCGCGCTGCTCACCGCCGATGAGACGATGGCCGTGTTCTGCCACGAGCTGGCCCACGTCCACCGCCACGATAACCTCTGGAACTGGGTTATTCGTATCCTGCGCGATGTGGTCTGGTTTGTGCCCTTCAGCCATATCGGTTGGAAGTGGATGGTGACGAGCCAGGATGAGGACTGTGACGCGATGGCGGTGCGGCTCACCAAGGAGCCGCTGGCCCTCGCCCGCGCGCTGGTGAAGGTTGCCGGTGCCTGGACGAAGGCGGAGCTGCCGCCGCTGATCAGTGCCACTGCCTTTGCCGCAGCCCGCACCGATATTACTTCGCGGGTTGAGCAGATGATCGCGCTCGTCGATGACTCTCGCCGCACAAGCTGGCGCACGCTGGTCGGCGCGTATATGATCGCTGCTGCGCTGCCTATCTTGGCTGTGCTTCCTTCCCTGCTCGGATCATAAGGTTCGTTTCTGCGGAGGCTGCTCTCGCACTGGTGGGCTAGTGCGCCTCTGCAGCCTCTCGTTCGCCTGAATTATTTGTGATATATTTCTCAATCATCTTCTACATCGCGTATAGATACAGCATCATCTTCACTGCCTCACCAGGTATGGAATTGCAGGTATCCTTCGCACAAGCTACCACATGCTGTATTACTACAAGGTTTTTAAGCTTATCTACCCTGGGGGGGGGGATTATGACACTCGCAGCATCGCCCTAACTTCTGCCGCCGGGGAGCGCCCGTCAGGCGCGCTCCCGGTCGCCTCGCAACGGCCAGTATCTCACAATTGCTCGCAGCAGCCGACGCCCTATGGCGCTCGGCAGGGATCGTATTGTCTCTGAAGGTTTAGGGGGAATCAATGACCGCACCGCGCACAAAGCAACTCAGGCTCCTCAGCCTACTGCTCATGCTGGCCATGGCCGTGGCCGCGCTGCCCACGCTCGGCAGCCCGCCCGTGGCCCAGGCCGCCGCTCCGAATGTGTTGCACTGGAATGGAAATGATCCGTCGAATGGGTCAAACTTCGTCGTCGTCGGGATCGACCCGAAGCACCCCGGCGTTGAGACGCCGATCGAACCATTTTCGTTTCTGATCGTTGAGGACAATGTCGGCAACAATACGCAGCTGCGCGAGGATGGCTGCGACCGCAGTAATCTGGCGTACCCGGACGGCTGCGACTGGACCTCGATCAAGACGCAGACCGGCTACGCCCCGATTGTGACCCAGGGCGTCACGGCTGATTTTGATGGCAGTGTGAACGGGCTTTTTGCCGGTGGCATCAATCTGCCCGATGGCAACTACATGATCTCGGTCACGGCCAACGGCTATAAGATCGACGGCACCTGGTTCACCATTCCGCTCCAGGAGGGCGAGGTGGTCAAGGTGCAGATGAACACCTACGACCTGCCAACCGCAACCCTGCGCGCGGTGGTGTTCAACGATAACCGCTCGACCAATGGCCAGCCCGACCTACCCGCCGAGATGGGCATCACCGGCACCCCCGGCGCGGCCGGTGAGCCCGGCGAGCAGCCTGGCCTGGCTGGCTTCCGGGTCACGGTGAACGACACCCTCGGCGAGGTGACGAACGATGTGTTCGGCAACCCGATCTGCACGATCTACGAGCGTGATGACAATGGTGATGTTGTCTACCGCGACGAGAATGGTGCCATTGTTGCCGACCATGCTGATGGCAGCCCGAGCTTCGCTAATGCTATTAATCAGCCCGTTGACATCGCTCATCAGCAACTGAACGGCTGTCTCTACTCTAGCGACGGCACCGCCCCCGACCTGGGCGACCCGGCCAACTCGCCGCTGCTCTCCGGCCAGGTGGCCATCCCCAACATGGGGCCGAACCGCTACACCATGCTGTCCACCCCGCCCGACGGCGAGACCTGGATCCAGACTGCCACCCTTGAGGGCAACCACGACTGGGATGTCTGGGTGCAGGAGGGCTCCACCGGCTACGATACCGAGTTCGCTATCGCTGGCGAGCCCTTCCCCTGGGTGCCCTTCGGCTTTGTCAAGCCCACCGCGAACCCTGAGCTTGGCCTCAACCCCGCCGCCGCCGGCGGCATCAGGGGTAGCGTGGCGGCCGTGACAGTCTACACCCCCGGTGTGGGCGGCATCCCTTACTCCGGCTCGATCTGGGCCGGCCTGAGCGGCGCCAAGTACGACAAGCCGATCGAGAACCCCTGGATCGCCATCTCCGACCTGAACAATGGCGACCAGACCCTCTGGGTGGGCCAGGGCGACGCGAATGGCAACTTCTACGTGCCCCACGTGCCCGACGGCACCTACCAGATCAGCTGGTGGGACTTCGATCAGCTGTATCTGCTCGACTGGCAGCAGGTTGATGTGAAGAACGGCCAGATCACCGACGTGGGCCAGTTGCACCTGACGGCCTGGTATGCCCACCTGAGCGGTCGGGTCTGCACCGACCTGAACTACGATGGTGTCTGTCAGGATAACGAGCCCGGCATCGACGCCTTCCCGCTGGCGGTGAAGCGGCGCACCAACTCGCTGATCGACCGTGGCAGCATGGGTGCCGTCACCGATTCGCTCGGCAACTACACGATGGACTCGGTCTACCCGCTGACGGCGTGGATTGTGATCGAGGCATATAGCGATACCTACTACACCACTGGCGTGACCTTCTGGGCCGACAATAGCCCGCTCACCGACCCCAATGATCCGACAAGCCCGCCGGTGAAGAGCCATATTGAAGGTGCCGGCGTCGATGTGAACTTCCTGTCGATCATCGGCCAGAATGGCTACCTTGACTGGGCTGTGCAGCGCTACAACGCCCTGCCCTTCGCCAAGAATGACCCGAACGGCAATGAGATCCCGCACAACGGCGGCATCGTCGGCACGGTCAGCTACGACACCACCCGCAACGAACTGAACCCGCGCGAGGTGGCGGTGGAGAACTGGCAGGTCGGCATCCCTGGCCTGACGGTCAACCTCTACAAGCCGCAGACCTGCACTCTTGCCGACAACCTGCCCAATGGCGAGACCTGCGTGCCCAACCCCAATGGGGCGGGCCGCTATGTGGCCGATGCGAACGGGGCGATTAAGAAGAGCACCTTGCTCGCCACGACCGAGACCGAGAGCTGGGTGCGGCCGCAGGATTGTGTGGCCCGTGGGCCGGACGGCACGCCGCTCGACCCGACCTTCTTCAAGGCGCTGCCCGTAACTGACGGCACCGGCCGCGATTGCCTAGAAGGCCCGATGATCGGCACGCAGTTCGGCAGCGAGTATGCGGCGGTGGATGGCAACTGGGGCTTCACCGAGGACTCCAACGGCAACCCGCTGCTCCCCGGCGACTACCTGGTTGAGGTGGTGAACCCGGATGACGCCTATGGTCGCAAGCAGTATCAGGTGACCCGTGAGGAGGACATCAACGTCTTCAGCGGCGACTCCTACGCACCGCAGGTGGCCCTGCCGGCCTGCGCCGGCGATATGCACACGGTGGACGTGGCCGGTATCGGCGATGACGGCGACTACGCCGTGGATAACCCGGACTTTGTGGCGATGGGCGGCAGCCCCTTTGAGGGCCAGCAGAAGCCGCTCTGCGACACCAAGCTGGTGACGCTGGGTAATGGTCGCTCGGTGGCCCCGAGCTTCACCTTCTTCACCCCGGTGCCCCTGCCGGGCCGCTGGTTCGGCTACATCGTGGACGACCTGAACCTGTCGTCGAACCCGCAGGATCTGCTGTTCGGCGAGAAGGCCGGCGTGGCCAATTCCCCGATCGGTATCTACGACTACGCCAACCGGCTGGTGCGGACGATTACCTCTGACCCGAACGGCGTGTTTGAGGTGCTGCTGCCTTCGACCACTACGATCAGCTGCCCGACGCCCACCGGCGTCTGCGCGAACCTCTACCGGATCGTGGGCAACGACCCAGGTATTCCGGGCCGACTGAACCCGAACTATAACCCGCAGCTGCGGACGATCTCGGCGACCTTCGAGATCTTCCCCGGCGATATTGAGCCGGCAGACCTGGCCCCGACCCAGATCGGCGTGAGCATCCAGGCCCCTGGCTCGCAGATCAGCTACCCGGTGAGCTGCCGTCTGGACAACAACACCGCCACGGCCCAGCCGCAGCTCTTTGCGGTGGACAAGCCCTATGTCCACTTTGAGAACAGCGCCAACACCATCGGCGACCGCGTGCTGACGATCAAGGGCCAGGGCTTCGGCGACGCTGGCACCCTGACCTTCAGCCGCACCTACAACAACGCCCTCCAGGAGCGCACGCCGACGGTCACGAGCTGGACGAACAACCAGATTGTGGTGACGCTGCCAGCATCTAACGGTATCTCGTCGAACAGCCAGTTGCTGCCCGGCCAGTGGCAGATGAGCATCAAGAACGGCACCAGCGGGATGAGCCAGGTGAACGGCCTGACCATCCACGTGCTGCAGAACGGCGTCTACAACCCGACGGTGCTGGAGGTTGGCCCTGGCAAGTCTTACGCCACCATCCAGGCCGCGATCAACCGCACCGACCGCAACCTGCGGCTGCCCGGCGAGCCTGGCAACAACCAGGTGACCAGCAACCCGCTGATCGTGGTCTACCCCGGCGGCGTGCCTGACAGCACCAACCCGACCTACAACCCGCAGCTGGCCTACTTCGAGAACCTGCTGATCAGCCAGCCGCTGAGCCTGCAGGGCGTCGGCCCCGGCGGCGTCTACACCGATGCTGATGGCAACGCGATCAGCGTGGGCGGCACCACCACGGTGGACGGCTCGATCATCGACGGCGGAGCCTTCGTCGGCGACACCGCGATGTCGAACACCTGGCGCACGCGGGCGGCGCAGCTCTTCGCCACCGGCTGGCTGGGCAACCAGACCATCTACGAGGGTGCGGTGATCACGGCGGTGGCCCCGCGGACGAACACCTACACCTCGGGACACCCGCTCACCGTCGATGGATTCACCATCCAGGGCGGCAACCAGCAGGGCTTCCCCGGCAACATCGCCGAGATCTACGGCCTGCCCAACGGGGCTGCGGCCAATGTGGAGACCCAGGGCGGCGGCATCTACGCCAACTCCTACGTGGACTACCTGGGTGTGACGAACAACATCTTCCAGGCGAATGGCGGAGCCTACGGCGGCGCGATCCGCATCAGCTCGCCGAACCTGCCTGGCCTGGCGAATAATGGTCGCACCAACAACGCGTCGATCCTGCACAACCGGATCATCGCCAATGGTGGCACCAACCTGGCCGGCGCGGTCGGCCTCTTCTCGGGCTCGAACAACTACGATGTCGGCTACAACGACATCTGTGGCAACTTCTCGGCCGAGTACGGCGGCGCGATTGGCCACTACGGCCTGAGCAACGGCGGCAAGATCCACGACAACCGGATCTACTTCAACCGCTCGTATGACGAGGGCGGCGCAGTGATGATCGCTGGCGAGCTGCCCACCGACCCGGCGGCGAACTACGGCACGACGAATGGTGCCAAGGGCGCGGGCAGCGTCGACATCTACAACAACCTCATCCAGGGCAACCTGTCGAACGACGACGGCGGCGGCATCCGCTTCCTGATGGCCGGCACCTACACCTACAACGTCTACAACAACATGATCGTCAACAACATCGCCACCCACGAGGGTGCCGGTGTGGCCATCGACGACGCGCCGAACGTCCGCTTCTACAACAACACGGTGATGAAGAACATCACCACGGCCACGGCGGTGACGAGCGACGGAACCCCGGCAGCGGCCGGCCTGTCGACCGGTATGAACAGTGACCAGCTCCAGGCGATTCTGCCTAGCAACGCCTCGGCCTTCGGCGACCCGCTGCTGTTCAACAACATCTTCGCCGACAACCGGGCCGGCGCCTTCAACGGTAGCGACCTGACCGGCATCGGCGCGGCCAACGACCCGAGCGCGATCAACCTGTGGGACATCGGCGTGATGGGCGGCAACGGCGGCGAGCTGCTGAGCCCGACCAACTCGGTGCTTGACAGCGCCAGCGCCAGCCGCTACGTCGATAGCAGCACGAACAAGCTGGTCAGCAGCTTCAATGTCTCGCGGACGCTGGCCCTGAAGGCCCTGGTGGTTGACCCGACCTACGACGTGAGCCTGCTCGTGCTGCCCTGGCGGGTAATGCCCGGCGCGGGCACAGGCCAGACCCTGGTAGCGGTGGATCTGCCGCCGAACCTGCTGGGCAACTACCACCTGGCCGACGGCTCGCCGGCGGTGGACGAGGGCGCTGATTACAAGTGTGTGAACGGCACGACGACCTGTAACACCAATATCAACAATCGTTCCACCGCGCCGACGACCGATATTGATGGCGATACACGGAGCAACGTCGACATCGGTGCCGACGAGTTGGTCGGCGGGACGGGCGGCGGCGGCGGCGGCGGTGGCGGCACCCCAGCCTTCCCGGCTAACGCTACTCCGCTCGACGACTTCAACCGCAACAACAGCAATAACCTGGGCAACAGCTGGATCGGCAACAGCAACAGCTTCCGCATCCGGAGCAGTGAGCTACAGAACCGAAGCAACGATGTGATCTTCTGGAACAGCTCATTCGGGGCGAGCCAGGAGGCATACTTCACCTTCACCACGGTCGGCAGTACCAACAACGTCACCAACCGTAGCCTGGTGCTGAAGGCGACCGGGCTGAGCAACGGCGGCTCCATCCAGACCTCCACCTCGCTGGTCGAGGTGCGCTACAACCCAGCCGCCAGCACCGTGACCGTCCTGACTAAGTCGGCGAACAGCAACTCCTACACGACGAGGGGCACGATCACCGGCGTCAGCTTTGCCACCAACGACACCTTCGGCGCGCAGGTCTCTAGCGCCGGCGTCGTGACCGTCTTCAAGAACGGCACGCAGGTGGGCAACAGCGTTACCTCGGCTGCTGCCGCTGGCAACGGTGGCCTGATCGGTGTCTGGTTCGCTCAGAGCAACGGCACTCGCCCAGTGATTGACAACTTCGGCGGCGGGAACTACTAGACCTTTACCCGTGGGGGCGCGGTTCGCGCCGCGCTCCCACGCTCTGATAGGAGATCTTATGAGCAAGCGACTCTCGCGCCGGGGCTTCCTCAAGCTCGGTCTGGGCGCAGCAGCCGGAGCTGCCGGGGCGCAGCTGTTCCTCAGCAGCCGGGCGGGCAGCCTCAGCCCGGTGGCCCAGGCGGCCCAGGGGACGATTATTCCCAAGTACTACCTGGCCGGCACCGATGGCTGGGCCAGCCTGCCCGGCGTCGGCAACACGCATTTCTACCCCGACACATGGGCACCTACGGGCAAGACGAGCTATATGTTCGGCTTCGCCGACGTGTCGGCCTACAAGACCGTGAACCCGCCCGTCTCGGCCGATGTGCTGGGCTTCAAGCAGAAGGCGCAGTCCTGCGCGCCCATGATGTACTTCGATGAGGTTGACCCGAACGACCCCAACAAGCAGCCCTACGTGGTGCGCCTGACCAACCTCGGCCTGGCGATGCGCCCCGACCTGGTGGACTCGCACACGGTTCACTGGCACGGCTTCCGCAACGTCATCCCGATGTTCGACGGCGAGCCCGGCTCCTCGATGGCTGTGCCGATCGGGCGCGTCTTCGACTATGCCTACTACCCCTACGAGTGTGGCACCTATATGTACCACTGCCACTTCGAGGATACCGAGCATGTCCACATGGGCATGGTCGGGCCGGTGGTGGTGCGGCCCAAGCAGAATGGCACATCGAAGACCTATGGCGGGAGGACGTTTACCAAGTTCGCCTACAACGATGGCGACGGCAGCACCGGCTACGACCGTGAGTATGTGATGTTCCTGAGCGAGGTGTGGAACGAGTCGCACTGGGACGACGCCCACATCCAGCTGCCGGACTGGACCGACTACAAGGCCGACTTCTACCTGATCAATGGCCGGGTCTACCCGGACACGATCAAGGAGAACGGCGAGGCTGTGGGCGCGCCGACCAATGGCGTCCCCGGCGACTTGGGCGACCAGCCCTACAGCGCGCTGGCGAAGTGCAAACCGGGCGAGCGGGTGCTGCTGCGCTTTGTCAACCTGGGCTTCACCAAGGCGTCGATGACCTTGGCCGGCATCAGGATGCGCGTGGTGGGCATGGACGCCGTACAGCTGAAGGGCAAGAGCAACGTGGACGGCTCGTACGAGACGAACACCATCCAGATTGGCCCTGGCGAGAGCGTGGACGCGATCTTCACCGCGCCGGCCCACAGCGGCGGCAGCGGCTACGACTCCTACATGCTCTACAACCGCAACATCCCCGGCATCAGCAACAACGGCAATGCCGGGCTCGGTGGCCAGATGACAGAGGTGCGCGTCTACCCGGCGAACTCGAACGCCATCTCGGCTACGCAGGTCGGCCCGAACGACCTCGCCTACCTCGCGTAAAGGGAGTACTGATATGAAGCGACGACTGCTCCCCGCCATCCTGGCGGCCCTAGCGATACTGCTGGTCTCGGGCACGCAGCGCGGCACCGCGCTGGCCCAGGCTCTGCCCACCGATCCGCGCAACGGCGTGATCTGCGAGACCAGCACGGACGGCCACTTCGACCTGACGGCGACGATTGGCTACGCCCTGATGTCCGACGGCAACGCCATCCACATGTGGGGCTACGCCCTCGGCGAGCACAGCGACGTGAGCGTTGCGGCTGAGCACTATCAGTACCCAGGCCCGATCCTCTGTGTGAACCAGGGCGACACGCTGAGCATCACCCTGCACAACCTGCTGCCCGAGGATACTTCGCTGATCTTCCCCGGCCAGGACAATGTGCAGGCCGGGAATGCCCTCTCGCAGCCGCAGTTTAGCGCCGGCACGCTGACCTCGCTGGCCCCGGTGGCGCAGGCGGCCGCTATCGTCAGCGGCAACGTGGTGTCGGGCAGCACGATGACCTACAGCTTTGTGGCCAGCCAGCCCGGCACCTACATGTACGAGAGCGGCACCAACGCCGGCGTGCAGGTGCAGATGGGTATGTTCGGCACGATCATCGTGCGCCCGACGGTCGACGCCAATGGGAACGACTTCTCCTACCACTATAACTACCACGATGGCAACCGCGCGGCGAACGAGGGCCAGGTGGCCTATGCCTATGCTCGCCCCGACAGCGCCTACAACCCGGCCCACGAGCATGTGGAGATCCTCTCGGAGATCGACCCGTTCATGCACCAGGCATACGAGAGCGATTTTATCAGCTGGATGGGCACGGGCGACTTCACCGCGCAGTTCGATATGCAGAACTACGTGGCGCGCTACTTCCTGATCAACGGGCGCACCTTCCCCGACACGATGGCCGACAACAACGCGGCCTGGCTGCCCAACCAGCCCTACAGCGCGCTGGTGCATATCTACCCCTACGATGCGGCCACCAACCCCAACCCTGCGCTGGTGCGCTATGTGGGCGCGGGCACCCAGGACTACCCCTTCCACCCGCACGGCAACGACTCGCTGGTGATCGGCCGCGACGGCCGGGCGCTGGTGAACGCGAGCGGCGCGGACTTGAGCATGTATAAGTTTTCGATCCCCGTCGGCCCCGGCCAGACCTGGGACATCACCTTCGATTGGAAGGACGACAACAACTACAGCTCGTCCAACCCCATCCCGGTGACGGTTCCGCAGACGGCGAACCTGACAGTTGGCCCCTACTGGAGCGGCAGCGCCTACCTGGGCAGCTCGGGCGCGCTACCCCCCGGCGGCGAGGGCTACAGCCAGTGTGGCGAGTACTACCACATCGCCCACAACCACGCGCTGCAGCAGATGACCAGCTGGGGCGGCATCACGCTTAGCGGCCAGGCCACCTACACCCGGATCGACCCGCCGCTGCCGAACAACTGTCCCTGAACGTGGGAGGGCCAGGGAGAGTGAAACCCTCCCTGAGATCCACCCCCTTTCTGTCAGGAAATTACCTCATTGGAGAAGTATATGCGTCTCATCGCACGATATCTCACCGCCGCGATGCTGGCCGTGGCGATGCTGGCTCTGAGCCTCGGCTCAGGTGTGCGGCAGGCCGAGGCCGCCCCGGCGGCTAGGCTCACGGGCATGACCTTGAGCCCAACGACCGTCACGCTTACCTCTGGAGCATCGGGCTCCACCCTGGTGACGGTGACGAAGAACAACCGGAACAATGGCTCGTCCGCGACGCTCAGTGTCAGCTGGGCTGGCGGCACTCCTGCCGGTGTCGGCACCTCGTTCTCAACGAGCCCGCTAACCTGGGGCAACGGCAGCGGGGATCGCACCTCTACGCTGACGATCAACACATCCACGACGACGCCTGCCGGATCGTATACCTTCACGGTTCAGGCCCGGCGAAGCAACACCGATAGTGTTACGGCCACCGGCACCCTGGTGGTAGAATCGCCGGTGATCGTCCAGCAGCCCGGGGCGGTCAGCTTCGGCGCGGCACCGGCAGCGACCTACCTGGGCGGCAACTTCACCGTCTCGACGACGTCCAACTCGAACGGCGCGCTGACCTACAGCGCTGTGAGCGGCCCCTGTGCCCTGGTGAGCGGGGCGACCTTCAGCACCAGCGGTGCCGGCGACTGCACGGTGCAGGCTGACACCGCCGCCACGACGGCCTACACCGCCGCCACGGCCCAGCAGGTCGTCAGCATTGCCCAGGCGAGCCAGACGATCAGCTTCGCCACGCTGGCGAACAAGCCTCTCGGCAGCGCGCCCTTCGCCGTCTCGGCGACGGCCACCTCGGGCCTGGCGGTGACCTTTACCGCCGACCCTCCCACCGTCTGCACGATCAGCGGCGACACGCTGGCCCTGGTTGATGTCGGCACCTGCTCGCTCACCGCCGATCAGGCTGGCGACGCCAACTATAGCGCGGCCACCACAGCCACCGCAGCTTTCGATGTCGTCGCGGCCCTGACCGTCGGCTGCCCGCTGAACGGCAACACCCGCACCTGCAACCTGTGGGCGAAGAGCGGCACGATCAGCCTGCCCGGCACCAGCCACCCCATCCGGGTCTGGAGCTACACCGATGACGCTAACGCAGCCCCCGGCGCGATCGGCCCGACCCTGGAGGCGAACGTCGGCGAGGATCTTGCGATCAACTTGTCCAATACGCTGGGCGTCACCACCTCGCTCCAGATCGTCGGCTTGGCAGGCAAGACCGACATGATGGGCGTGCCCAGCGGCGGCCAGCAGACCTACACCTTCAGCAACCTACCGGCCGGCACTTACCTCTACCAGGCCGGCATCACCACCGACAGCGGCCCGCGCCAGATCGCCATGGGCATGGTCGGCGCTCTGGTGGTTCACGAGGCGGGCAACACCGCCTACGGCCACAGCTACACCGATGAGGCGGTGCTGGTCTACAGCGAGATCGACCCAGCCTTCAACGGCCAGAACGACGGCGACTCGGCCAGCTTCGTGCTCCAGCACTTCAACCCGGCCTACCTGCTGATCAACGGCAAGGTCTACCCGAGCACGGACGGGATCAGCGTGCAGCCCCAGAATAGTAATGGGAGCACGCTGCTGCTGCGCCAGGTGAACGCGGGCATCCGCTTCCATACGCTGGGTGTGCTGGGCCTGCGCCAGACGGTGATCGCCGACGATGCCGGCCCCCTGCCGATCTCCTCGTCGCTCTTCGCCAAGACCTTGGGCGCTGGCCAGACGATGGATAGCCTGGTGACGGTGCCGGGTAATGTGCCCTCAGGCACCACCTACGCCCTCTACGAGACCGGCATGCCCGGCTATGGCCCGGCCGCCGGGAATGGCATGGGCGGCCTGCTCACCTTCATCACCACGGGCGTTGCTAGCGGCGACGTCGTCGGCCCGGCGATGACGGTATCGCTGACCCCGCCGACCACCGATGGCACCACGGACATTGTGCTTGATGTGACCGCCGACGACACGAACACCGGCGGCAGCGCCATCACCGCACTCTCCTACAGCATCGACGGCGGTGCTGCGGTGGACCTGCTCCCGGCGGGCACGAACGTCAGCGAGCACCCGGTCGTGACTCTCCTGGGTGGCGACTTGGCCGCCCTGGGTGTTGGCACGCATACGGTGACGGCGACGGCCACTGACGCGGCCACTAACACCACGACCGTCAGCGCTACCTTCACTGTGACCTCGTCTGCCCCGCTGACCGATGAGACGGCACCGGCGGTGAGCAATGCGGCTGTCAGCCCGGCCCTGAGCAATGGCAGCGGCCTGCTGGCCCTGAGCGCGATGGCCACAGATAACGTGGGCGTCACGGGCTGGTCCTACACGATCGGCAGCACGACGACGGCCTTCATGGTGCCCTCGGGCACTTCGGTGGCGCTGAACGCCGACATCGACGTGTCGGGCCTGGCCGACGGCATCTACACGGTGGACGTGCAGGCCAGCGACGCTGCGGGCAACTTCAGCGGCACCAGCACGACCTTCACCATCGACAGCACCGCTCCCACGGTGACGGGCAGCACGACCCCGGCCGCCGTGGCCCCGGGCGCGGCGGTCTCCCTGAGCGTTAGCTTCAGCGACACGCGCAGCGCGATTGTCTCGGCCAGCTACACCTACACGATCATCGTGAATAACGTACCCACCGTCGTCACTGCGGCGCTCAACGCCCAGGACGGCGCGTTCAACAGCTCGTCTGAGAGTGCCGTGGCGGCGCTCAGCACAACCGGGCTGGGCGAGGGCACCTACACCATCGCGGTGAGCGCCACCGATGCGGCGGGTAACACCAGCACGACGGACATCCCGTTCACCATCGCCGACAGCCTCTTCGCCAACGGCTTCGAGACGGGCGCCACGAACAGCACCTGGGGCTGGTCCTCGAAGAGCACCACGACCTCTTCGCGGCTACAGGTGAACTCGACGGCGGCGATGGCCGGGACGAGCCGCGGCCTGCAGGCCGCCTTCGGCACCGGCAACAGCGCCAACAACTACGTACAGCAGAACCTGGTCGCGACAGAGAGCCAGCTGCACGTGCGCTTCTACCTCGACCCGAACAGCCAGAACTTCGGCACCGGCTCGAAGACCATCTTCAAGGCGATGGGCGACGTGAACGGCGTGCAGACCAATGCCTTCCGCCTCGATCTGCGGCGGACGGGCACGAACACCTACCAGGTGCGCGCGGCGGTGGCGCGGGCCAACGGCACATCGACCACGCGCTGGCAGTCGATCACGAACGGCTCGAACTACATTGAGCTGGCCTGGCAGCAGGGCGCGAGCACGCAGTTCACGCTCTACGTCAACGGCACCTCGGTGTCGCTGAACAACCTGCTCACCAGCGCCTACTCGGTAAACACGCTGCGGCTCGGCCCGCAGACCAGCGGCACATCCAACACCAACATCTACCTGGATGAGTTCAAGACCACGCGTGGCACGATGATCGGGGCTGGCGCGAACTAGCACAGACTCGTAGGGGCGCGTCGCGACGCGCCCCTACGAACCAACTGGAGAACCCTTAATTATGGCAACTCTGAAGATGCCCAACCCGGCCCGCCAGCTCTCGATGCCCGTGGTGGCGGCGATCCTCGGCGCGCTGCTGATCGTCGGCGCGTTGCTCTGGCAGCAGCAGCAGGTGCGCGAGCCGGCCTCGCTGGCCCAGCGCATGGCCCCGATGCCGGTGAGCGCTGAGATCGAGGCGAAATATGGCGTGCGGATCTCGCAGGTGGCCCTGATCGCCGACCGTGGCCTGGTCGATCTGCGCTACACGGTGATCGACCCCGACAAGGCCGCCCTGATGACCGATAGCATCGAGAGCCTCCCGAAGATTGTCGCCGGCAACGGGACGGTGCTCGACCAGCGCGGCGCGGCTCACCGCCACGGCCAGAACCTGGAGGCCGGCACGACCTACTTCCTGCTCTACTCCAACACCAAGAACGCACTCGTTCCCGGCGATACGGTGATCGTGCGCGTGGGCGAGCTGACGATCAATGGTGTGCCGGTGCGGTGACGAGCATGTTGAATGTTGAATGTTGAGTGGTGCAATCTGCTATCTGCAATCTGGAGGACTGTGATGGATCGACGCTACACCATCTGGCCGCTGCTGAGCATCTTGCTGCTGGCGAGCATGCTGGCGCTGCCTGAGTCGGCCCGCGCTCGGTCGGTGGTCGTCCATAGCACCCCGTCCGATGGCGCGGTGCTGCGGGATGCCCCGCAGATGCTCCAGCTCTGGTACGATAGCGCGGCGATCATTGAGCCGGGCGCTGTGAGCCTGACCGACGCCGAGGGCCGCGAGGTGGCTATCGCGGGCTTCCATAGCGATATCTATAGGCCGAATGACGCTGGTCTGTCCACGCTCTTCGACCCGACCTTCCTCTTCCTCTGCTCGCTTGGGCTCAACAGCTACCCGACGACGCTGATGGTACACATGCCCGCGCTCGGCCCTGGCACCTACCGCCTCAGCTGGCACGCGATCGCGATCAAAGATCGTCAGGACACGAGCGGCAGCCTGGTCTTTGCCGTGGACCCGACCGCGCCGGCGAGCGCAGCGGGCGACGACGGGCTCTCCCACAGCATGACCTCGCTGGCCGATGACCTGATGGTGACGATGGCGATCCGGCCGAACCGCCCAGGGGCCAACTTCGTCAGTGTCCAGGCTGCGGCGGTGCGTCGGCCCATCCGCGCGCCGATCGGCCAGATGACCATTCGCCTCACCCCGCCCGGCGGTGAGCCGCGCGATGTTGTTGTCACCCCTTCGCCCGACGGGAAGTTTCTGGCCTCCGGCGACCTGATCGACCGCCCTGGTCTGTGGACGGCCGAGCTGCGCACCGACCGAGGCGTGGCCCCCGCAACCGTGACGACGCTCACCTGGGACGTGCCCGGCAGCCCATCCGGCACGCCGTTCCTCGGGTTAATACTGGCCCTGTCGGGCGCGGCGCTGCTTGGGGGCGGGGTGTTCGGCCTGCGCAGGTGGCAGGGCTGACAACCCTTATGCCCGCATCCCGGCGAAGAGCAACGCGGCGGCGGCGGCGAAGCGCTGGCCGATCTCGCCCGGCGTCGGGTCGATGATCTGGAGCAGCAGCAGCCCCTCAAAGGTGGCGACGATCACGGCTGCGGCGGTGGCGCTGTCGACGGGGCGGAAGGTGCCTTCGGCCACGCCCCGGCGCACAATGGACTCGACGGCGGTCATAAACTGGTCGTAGTAGCCCTTGAGAAACTGGCGCACACCCTCGTCGCGCCCGGCGATCGCATAGAACTCGAACAGCACCGGGCGCAGCTGCGTGGTGGTGGCGATATCCTCAGCGATGCCGGAGGCCAGCGCGGTCAGACAGACATCGGCCGGCTCGGTGGATTCGACTAGCGCGTCTAGGCCACCCATCGAGCCAGCGAAGAGCTGCTCCAGGATCGCGGTGATGATCGCGTCCTTGCTCTTGAAGTACCAGTAGAGCGCGCCCTTGCTGAGGCCCGACTCGGCCACGATATCGTCCATGCGCGTCTCGTAGAGCCCCTGGCGGGCGAAGACGCGCAGGGCGGCGTCGAGGATCTGGGCGCGGCGCTCCTCGCTCACGTCAGGTCGTGGCATGTGATCCACCTCTCGTCACTCCACCCGGCCCGCCAGCCAATCGTGGATGCCGCGCGCCGTCGAGGCGTAGTTCTTCTCCAGCATCAGGTCGTGGCCTGCCTCGGGGATGACCACATAGTCGGCACCGTAGTAGGTGGCCGAGCGCCGCTCCATCGGCTCGGGGATGACGGCGTCGGCTGCGCCGGCCAGCCAGAGCAGCGGCGTTTTCACATCCTCTGCCTTCGCTGGCCGCCACCAGGGTGGCTGGTACTGGAGCAGCACCAGGGCCGACTCGGGGCCGAGCCGGGCGTGCAGCTCGTGGGGCGACATGATCGCGCCCGCGCTGGTGAAGCATGCCGCCGCGTGCCTTGGGCTGCGGGTCATCGGGTTGGCCGAGAGCGTGAGGAACATGAGCGTCAGCCCGAGCGGGTCGAGCCGCCAGATCGTCTCAAATGTCGTGTTGGTCTGCATGCTGTGGGATGACCAGGGGGCCACGAGCACGGCGGCGGGCAGGGTCGGCCCGTACTTGAGGAACCACTGGGTCAGCGCGCCGCCCATGCTGTGGCCCATCAGCACCGGCGGGCGCTCCATGCGTCGGATCTCATCGTTGAGGAACTCGTAGTAGTACTGGAGCGTACACCAGCGGATGGGCCGCTGGGTTGGCGAGCGACCATGGCCGGGCAGGCTGTGGGCGTGCGTCTCCCAACCCCACTCGGCCAGCAACGCCTGCCACGCCTGCCAGCACCATGCCCCGTGCCACATGCCGTGCTGCATGATGATCGGCGTGGCGAAGCGGCGCACCTCCGGCGTGTAGACGATCCGCTCGATCCCGTTCTCGATGGTGTGGGTGACTCGGTAGGACATATGATGTATCCTCGTAGGGGTGCATCGCGATGCGCCCCTACAGCTCATCCAATATCTCCGCAAATACCCTCAGAAACAGATCCGCATCCTCCGGGCTGAAGATCATCGAGGGGCGCAGCTTGATCACATTATGATACGGCCCGTCCGTCCCCGCAAGGATGCCGCGCTCGCGCAGCCGGTTCACCAGGTAGGAAGCGATCTCCGGGGCCGGCTCGCGGCTCTCCCGGTCGCGCACAAGCTCCAGGCCGAGGAACAGGCCCACCCCGCGCACGTCGCCGATTGCCGGGTGCCGCTCCATCAGCGCCGCCAGGCCATCCAGGATGTGCGCGCCCACGGCGGCGGCGTTGGCTGGCAGATCCTCGTCGCGCAGCACATCCAGCACGGCCAGACCCGCCGCGCAGGAGACCGGGTTGCCGCCAAAGGTGCTAAAGAACTCCATGCCGTTGTCGAATGAGTCGGCGATGGCCCGCGTCGTCACGACCGCGCCCAGCGGCTGGCCGTTGCCGATCGGCTTGCCCAGCACCACAATGTCGGGTACCACGCCCTGCATCGCAAAGCCCCAGAAGTGCGCGCCCAGCCGACCGAATCCGACCTGCACCTCGTCGGCGATGCAGATCCCGCCCGCCGCCCGCACGTAGTCGTACACCGCCGTCAGGTAGCCGGGCGGCGGCACGATCTGGCCGCCCACGCTGGGCAGCGACTCAGCGATGAACCCGGCTGGCCCCTTGCCCTCAGCGCGCATCCGCGCGATGATCTCTTCCACCGGCGCGGCGTACTTCGCCCCGCGCTCAGGGTCGTCGCGCCGAAACGGCCCGCGATAGTCGTCGGGCACCGGGGCCACATGCACCCAAGGCCGCAGCCCCGCGCCGCCGGGGCCGTTGAACTTGTAGGGGCTGATGTCGATCAGCGATGTGGTGTGGCCGTGGTAGGCCGTGTCCATCACGATCATGTCGTACTGGCCGGTGTGGGCGCGGGCCAGGCGCAGGGCCAGCTCGTTGGCCTCGCTGGCCGAGTTCAGGAAGTAGCAGATCTCCAGCGGCGCGGGCAGCAGGGCGCACAGGCGCTCGGCGTAGCGGTTGATCGTGTCGTGCAGGTAGCGCGTGTTGGTGGTCAGCATGCCGACCTGCCCCTGCACCGCGCGCACCACACGCGGGTGGCTGTGGCCGACGTGCGGCACGTTGTTGTACATATCCAGGTAGGCCCGCCCGGTCTCGTCGTAGAGGTACTGACGCCAGCCGCGCACGATCTTCAGCGGCTCGCGGTAGGACAAGCTCAGGTTGCCGCCCAGCCGCGCCCGGCGGGTCGCCAAGGTCTCGCCATAGCTCGGCGGCGGCGGCGGAACCAGTTTTGCGGGCAGCCCCAGCAGCACGGTCGGGTCGGGCGAGAGGCTGAGCCAGGTTGATCGCTGGCTGGCGAGGGCCACCCCAGGGAAGTGGGCGTCGCGCCCCAGCAGGTCGGTAATAATCTGGATGTGCAGGTGCGGCGGCCAGTCGCCGTTGCACGGCGGCGCGCCCACGCTGGCGATCCGCTGGCCGGCCCGCACCGCTTGCCCCACCCGCATGTTCAGGGCGTCGCCGCCGAGGTGACCGTAGAGCGTGAAGAACGTGTCGCCCCCCGACGTCTGGTGGCGCAGGATGATCAGCGGGCCGTAGTCCAGCGGCGCGGCGTTCTCGGTCACACTATGCACTACGCCATCCAGCGGCGCGCACACCGGCGTCCCCTCCGCGATCCAGAGGTCCACGCCGAGGTGGATGGTGCGTCGCTCTGCGAGGGGGTTGGGGGTTGGGGGTTGGGGGTTCCCCGCCTCCCTGGTGAATAGCTCGTTGCTGTAGAGCATCCTCGGCTCGTTATAGCCGCCGACGCCCACTCGCGCGTCGGCATCGGCCAGGGCGGCGTCGATGATCCGGGTGAGCCGGGGCCGCGCGCAGCTGGCCGGGTTCGCGCCGAGCATAGGACTGCCCACGCTCAGGTCGAGGGGTAGGCAGGTGTTGCCGCTCAGCGGGAAGCCGAGCACCGGGGCGAAGCGGGCTGCGGCGCGCAGCCACTCCATCACCCGCGCCGTGTGCGGCACCGGCGACATAGCGCATGCCGCGCGCAGCAGGTAGTGGGCCAGGCGCGGGTGAACATGCTCCAGGCGGTGCAGCGCCTCCCACGCTGGCGCCTCGCTGATCGTGATGTAGGGGTCGCCCGGCTCATCGGCCTTGCGCATGGCCGAGTTGACCACGCTCACCGCCAGCCGCGCCCGCACCAGTGGGAAGATCAGCGCCACCTCATCCTCGCTCAGTGGGTAGGACTCGTGGTATCCAGCCACCACCTCGGCGGCGGCGGGCAGCGGGTCGTCCTTGCCGAGGATGGCGTAGGCGCAGGCCACCGCCACATCGCAGACCAGATGCGAGCGGATCAGGTCGCCGAAGTCGATCACCCCAGCTACCCGGTAGGGGTAGCCGCCCGAGCTGTCCACGATTACGTTATAGTCGTTGGCGTCGCCGTGGATGGCCTGGCGGCGAGTGCGCGCCAGGGCCGGCAGGGTCTCGGCCAGCAACTCAGCGTAGACGCGGGCGACCAGCGCGCGATCATGATCATCGGCAATGATCGCAATATGCGAGCCAATCCAGCCAGCCTGGGCCAGATCCCACGTATAGGGCCGCTTGGCCAGCGGGTGATCAAAGTCCGCCAGGGCCAATGCGGCTGCGCCCAGCCAGCGCCCGAGGTTGCGCAGCAGCGCCGGGCTGTGCGGGCGCACCTCAGCCAGCACCCGTCCCGGCAGGTAGCTCAGCATCCAGACGATCCGCCCCTCGCCGCCAACCTGCCGCCGGGCCACGAGCTGCCCATCGAGCGCGGGGATAACCCGAGGAATCCTCATGCCTGTCCCCTGTCCCCAACCCCCTGTCCCCTGTAAATGCAGCAGCCCCTGCACCTGCAGGTCGATCTCGCTCTCTGAGCGGTCGGGGTGAACCACCTTCAGCACATACTGCGCCCCATTGGCGGCGTCCATACGGAAGTTGCGGTCGTACTCGCCGGGCAGGGCCGTGGCCGCAGCGGCGACGCCGTAGACGGACAGGGCCAGCGCCTCGGCGTCGGCTGGGGTGATAGACATAAAGGTCATCGCTCCTCAGGTGTAGGGGCGCGTCGCGACGCGCCCCTACACGGGTGGCTCAACACTCTCCCTCAGCACCGCCAGCGTCTCGCGCGCGCAGCGCTCCCATGTGAACGTGGCGGCGCGGGCCAGGCCGCGCTCGCGCAGCTGGGCGCGCAGGGCGGGGTCGCCCACAATGCGGGCGATCCCGGCCGCGATGGCGCTCGTGTCTGCGGGGTCCACCAGCAGGGCCGCGTCGCCGGCCACCTCGGGCAGCGAGGAGCTGCTGCTCGTCAGCACCGGCGCGCCGCAGGCCATCGCTTCAAGCACCGGCATGCCGAAGCCCTCGTAGAGCGAGGGGAAGACGAAGGCCAGCGCGCCGCTGAGCAGGGCGGGCAGATCTTCGTCGGGCAGGTAGCCGCTGAGGTGGACGCGCCCGGCCAGCCCGTGGCCGGCGGCGCGCCGCTCGATGCCGTCGCTCAGCCAGCCGCGCCCGCCAGCGATCACCAGCTGCACCCCGGCCAGCTCGGGGCGGTCGGCCACCATAGCGAAGGCATCGATCAGGCGCTCCAGGTTCTTGCGCGGCTGCACCGTGCCCACATAGAGCAGGTAGCGCGGGGCGACCCCGTGGCGATCCTGGGCGTCGGCGATCTCCAGCGGGCTCTCGACCGGCCGGAATGAACCGCCAAGCCCGTGGTGGATTACCCGCACCCGCGCCGGGTCGGCCCCGTAGCGCCGCACCAGGTCGTCCTTGGTGGCCTGCGATATAGCGATCGTCAGGCGCGCGGCGCGCAAGCTCCAGCGGGTCGTCAGCTCCAGCTCCAGGCGGCGGCGGGCCGTGTGAGCCTGCGGAAACGCCAGGTAGCCCAGGTCGTGGATGGTGACGACAGAGGCGGGCGGGTGGATGGTCGGCACGACGTGGGCGGGCACAAAGAGCACATCGGGCGGGCGGCGGGCCAGCTCCGGCCCGAGGCGAGCGTGCGTCCACAGGCGCGGCAGCGGGATGCTGCGCAGCGCCATATTCGGCCCAAGCGGCGGCAGCGCCGACGGCAGCCCGTTGGTGTAGAGGGTGTACGCCGAGCGCCGGTCTACGCGGGCCAGGGCGGCGACCAGCTCGTAGGTATAGCGCTCAGTGCCGGTGCGCTGGGCCACAGCGATCCGGCTGGCGTCAATGCCGATGGAGAGCGGAGATGCGTCCATAGGGCGACATTGTACCATCGCTCGCTGGGTGCTACGCGCCCCCAAACCCCGTGCCAGAGAGCCAGCCCGCTGGACTCTCGTGCGGGGCTCCGCCCCTTCGGACCATGGAATCTGATGTCGGCGGCACAGCGAGCGCCCGTTGTCATGCCCGTACGCAGGTGCGGGATGTCTCGCCTCAGCGGCAATGCCGCTGCCCGGCACAGGGAAAGCGGTTGGCACCGCATCTCCCGCACCGCGCACGGGCCAAACAACGGGCAGCCCACACAAGGCCGCATCAGATTCGGGGGTCGCGGGGGTGAAACGCCCCGCGTGGGGGTCCAGGGGGCAAATGCCCCCTGGACACAATGGCATCGATGCTCTTCCGCCCTTCGAGGGCTAGGCGTCCGCTGAAGCGTACCCAGCGATTGCCCTCATCGTCTACCTCAATCTGGGCGCGCACATCGAGCGTGTCGATGAACCAGCGACGCTCGGCGTAGCTCTTGACCTGTGCCATTTCTGTGTACAGGTCGATGATATAGGCCAGCAACGCTTCGGCTTCGTCATCGCTGGGGCCAGTGTCGGCCAGCTTGGCGTCCAGCTCTGTGATGTCCCCTTCCAACGAGCGTGCGGCCAGCAGTACCCGGCCTTTCTGTTGGGCCGCTTCCTCCAGACTGAACAGCCCACCCACAAAGCCCTCGTTGATCCGCGCCAGATGGCTGGCAGCTTCGGCGAGCTGGCGCTCCACGAGATCCCGCTGCCCCTGGAGGACTTCGCGGGCCTGGGTGCGTTGGGTGCGTTCGTGGTAGAGCCCCGCGATCAGTTTCTCTGGTGTCACCTGCTCACTAAGCCAATCCCACACCAGCTGATCGAGTCGATCAACACGCACCTCAGATTCCGTGCAGGGCTTGGCAGCGTAGCGACTACTCCCCCCACAGCGATAGTAGCGATGCGTGCGATTGGCATGCCCGCACATCGCATACCCGCAGGCACAGCGTATCCGACAGCGCAGCAGGTACTCACGCTTGGTGTTGCGCGCGGCGAGCTGCTTGCCCGTCTTCAGCCGGGCCTGCGTCTGCGCCCACAACGCCTCGCTGACAATCGCTGGCACACTGATGGGTATCCATTCCTCCTCCGGGCGCTCACCAACGATCTGCCAGGTGGGTTTGCGATTTGCGGCACGCGACTGCCGCTCGTACAGATAACGGTTGTGGTAAATGATGCCTTTATACACGGTGCCGGTTAAGATGTTGCTGACGCTCGACGGGTTCCACTGGCCATAGCTGCGGGTATGGGCGCTGGCGCTGATGGCGATGACCCGCCCATTATCGCGCGGCGTGGGGATGCGCTGCGCGGTGAGCCGACCCGTAATCGCCCGGATGCTCAGGTGCTCATGCACATACCACTGGTAGATGCGCTGGACGGTCTGGGCTTCGTCCTCGTGGATGAGCAGCACCTTCTCGCGCTGCTTGCCTTCAAACCGATAGCCATAGGGCGCTTTATCGCCCTGGCCGATAATCTTCCCCTGGCGCGCCTTCTCGTTCATCCCGCGTAGCATGCGCTGGCGGATAGTCTTTTTCTCCTCTGCCGCCAGCACGGCCATAATCACGCTCCGCAAGTCATCGCTGACCGGGCCTTCCACCGTCGTATCATGAATCTCCACGCCGAGGCGGGTAAAGGTCTGGATAATGGTGAGCGTATCGATCAGGTTGCGGCTCAAACGGTCTTGCGGTGAGACAATCACCACATCAACGCTCTTCTGCTTGACGAGGGCTTCTAACTGCTGAAAGCCGGGCCGGAAGAGGTCTTCACCACTCTCAATGTCTGCGAAATCGGCGATGATCACCATCTGTCGTTCAGCGGCATACCGCTTGCACTCGCGCAATTGGCTTTCTAGGCTGGTGTTGTCCTCTTGATGCGCCGTCGAGATACGACGATAGATAGCTGCCCGCTTCATACGATGTCTCCCTTATCCATAAGCTGGTGCTCAGCGACGACGAAGAATCGCCGCGCTTGCTCCGTATCCTGTCCAATGTCCTGCGTTTGCTCCCTGATAAGCCGTCGCCGCCGATGCTCGCGCAGAAAGCCAACGAGATCTGCTAACAGATCAAGCTCCTCGCACTGGTAGGCAAACCTAACGGCGATCCCAGAGGCCAGCGCGAACGGGTGTAAACTATCCGACAGAACAAATCCGCTCAGTGTTGTCATATATCAATCCTCTTCTCTTTACATTCAGTTTAGGGAGAGGTACAGCAGCGGGTTATAGCTGACTGTTACCTCGATGGTGATGATTTCCTTCTCCCCTACGCCGCTCCACCGGGCCTTGAAGCCTTTCGCTCGAAAAGCAACCTTTTGCCCGTACATGTTTTCCAGCACGTCATCGAGAACGCTTAGGGTGGGTGCTGCCCAGGCGAACTCTTCACGAGAAAGGCTATGTCCAAACTCGCGATTGAACTCGTCTACATCTGTCTGTTCAACCGCCTCTAGGATGTACTCGTAAAGGTTCCTGGGCATTCGGTAGGTACCAATGAACACGGCTGTAATCTCCTGCGTGTCAGCTATAGCCGCTGCGGGCGAACAGCGGCGAAAAACAAAGCGCCCGCTCAGTGACCCCTTGAAGAGGGCACTGGCGGGCAGCGAGAACAGCGAACGCAGAGATAGCAGGGTTTACCGCCCAGCGCGCAGCGCGCAGCGTTGACAGTTCAGCGTTGACAGTTCAGCGATGCACAGCATCTCTGTGCTCCTCAGTGCCATTCACTGAGCATCACAGAACGCTATGCCACTGAGCGTTACTTCGCTGAGCGTTGTACGCGCTGCTGCCGAAGCAGGGGCAGTGTTATGCTATGATTGTCTCTGCGCTGGCGGATTCCACCCCGTCAGCGCCACGCCCCTCGGCTGTTCTCAGCAGCGCGGGGGGCTCTTCATTTCTACTTCAGCCTGTCTCTTTGGCGGTTATCCCTGACGGCGTAAAGCCATAAGAGGCGGCGGCTGAAAGTAGAGGTGACAATTAGCATGGTATGCTCTCTCTTTAACGTGTTCATTAGTTTCTCGCTACCCTTGTGTCTGTGTTGTGCTCTTGACCGAAACTCTGGCGGCTTACCCGCTAAACCTGGGCGCTGGCTGTCATTAAAACTCTTGGCGTTGGCTGTTGTCTTTAACATCAGGCATCTGCGTTTTTATTCGTTCACAAGCCCTTGTAATGCCTCTCAGAAGGCCGTACAGGCGTTGGCCCTGCGAGGGCGTAATCACGTATACCCCTGTCTGATTTTTCGCGCAGTTACCATCAAAATGTGAGCATTAGGCCGCATTCAGAAGCTTCCTGATGGTTGACGTTGAGACGCTGATACCCTTGCGTGCAAGCTCATCAGTAATCCGCCTGTGGCTGAAGCCTTTCCGTGCCAGAGCTGTGACCTCTTCGGCTGACACGGTAGAGCTTGGACGCCCGCGACGAGCGGCGTTTCTCTTCGGCGGGCTGTCTACCCTCTTACCCGCTCCCTCTTCAGCATCAACCAATGAGCTGTCGGCAATCCCGTTGAACTGGTAGAGGATAGCTCGGCGCTGCGCTATATGCTCCGAGGCCAGGAAGACGGGCAACAGGATGTTATCCTCATCCCGCAGGTACCCAGCGAACTGCTTGCCGGTGGCAGCTTCGATCTTTGCGATGTCGGCCTCAGTGTGCATACAGCGATCATGCAATGTATCATTCATTGATCGCCTCCACTTCTGCGCTGTCTGCCAGCGCGCCGTCTACCAGCGCAGTAACGTCAACGATTACCGGCCAGCTCTGCTTGCTCTCACCCCGCCGCCCCCCAGCATATTTGTCCACTCCTAAGATTATTCTTCTCACGGTTCCCCGGTACCAGATACCGCCAGCGGGGCTAGGGATGTCCTCTTCGTTCAGGAGCGCCGCTATCTGGCCGTAAGAGAAGCCGCGCTTGTTCAGGGTAAAGATGTCCAGTACTACCTTAGCCTGCTCTGGCACGACCACAACACGATGAGCGGGCTGCGTCTCTGAGATACGCTCATAACCGTAAGGGAGCGCACCGCCCTCGTCGCCATCCTCCAAGGCGCGAACCAGACGACCGTGGAGCGCTTTCACAAGTGCGTGTTGCTGCTCTTCAACCCCGAGCTGAGCCAAGGCAGATAAGGTTGGGCGGTGAAGCTCGCCCTGGCAGAATGCTATGTGGGTTGAGCAGCGGTCGAGGAATGCGACAAGCGATTCTAAGTGGACTGCCGAGCGGCTCAGGCGATCAGGGCTAAAAGCGATGAGGACATCAACGCCTTCGCAGCGCGCATCTTTGAGTAGCCGCGCTAACTGTGGTCGCCCAGCGGCAAGGCGGGCGATGTCTTTGTGCGTTGCGATGGCGCTGCTGAGCGGTGAGCGCGCCGTATGCGCTGGGGCAATGGAGGTAACATCGATGTACTCGCCCTCAATCTCAAACCCGCGCTGTTGAGCCAGTTCTTTTGCGGCTTTCCTTTGGCGCTCAATCTCTACGCTCGTGTCAACGTCAGAAGTGTTGTCTCTAACCGCGCGCACGTACACAGCGGCGCGCATAATCGGTCTTTCACTCTGGTCTAACGATGATTCATTCATACAGTCTCCTCGTCATGCTGTGTCGTAAGAATACAAATGATTTACGACACACCCTATTATAGCACACATTAGCTGATTTGTCAAATTCGTAACAGCAACAAACAGCACGCTAGGGGCCATTTGTGACGAGTTTTTAGCAATTTTCGAGCAATTCGCAAAATGCGTTGCTGATATCATCTGTTTTCACCAGGAGCAATACCCCGGAGACCATTCCTGGCCTTACCGAGGGTAAGCACTCCGCGCTTATGATGATGTTTTCGCGCTGTTTCTCCTTAGATTCTCAGCGTTGACTATGCTTAAGCTGAGCTTGTCTGAGCTTTAGCCCTTACATCACACGATCATACGCCTCACCGAGCCTGAGCCAGGTCTTATCCGGAGCGAGAACCTCGACGGCCACATACACGTTACAGGTGGCAGTGCTGCGCTGACCGGCATCGACGGCCAACTGGTAAACGAGCGATGACCAGTCGTTAAGAGACTCATGCTCCTTACCACCGCCGTTCTTAACGCGCCCATTTTCAAGCAGGATGGCGAGACTGTACTCAGAATCACGGCTCGCCTTAAGGCGCAGCTGCATTGAAAACCCCGCTGCTTTCAGCTGCTTCACGAACTTGGGAATATCCCGCGAGATGACGGAGCGAGGCCCGCGCTTATTCTCCTTAATCATCTCCTCGGCGCTCTCGGCCTCCAGGTTTAAGCTCAGCCGGGCGCTGTGCTTTGCGTTGTAGCCATCGATCAATACACGGATGGTCGCTAGGCTGTCAAAGAGGACTGAGGCATCATCGCTATGCTCGCCGTAAAACGCCTGCACATGATCGACCTGCTCCAGCGCCTGCTCCCGCATTTTGATGGCGGTTTCGATTGCCTTAATCGCTACTGGCTCCCCAAATGCCTTGAGTTCAGCGAACGCCTTGACATCGATGCTCAGCGCCTCAGCGCGCTTTGCAAGGTCTTCAAACTTACCCATGATGATCGAGCCTCCCTTGTGCTTTAACCCGCCCCCTATAGGCGGGTTATGGTGTAAGAAGATCTTCTTACATAGCTATTATCGCTCTCAAAAAGCCACTCGTCAAGTGCATCAGCGCCGCCTGTAGAGGTCTTATGGCCTAGAAACGATAAGAAATAAAAAATAAAAACATTCCAAAGCGAGGTATAGTAAGGCGTGTTGATGTTATTGCTAAGAGGCGGGCGCTCACTCTGTATGTAAAACGGTATGCACAGTTTCTAGGCGATGCTGTGGCTATTATTTCTTAACGAGCACGCCAAGTATTTTGCTTAAATGTCACAATCCATAGGACGTGTCAGCGGTTTCTCTGATCATCCGACATAAGGCATCGTTAGGTTTGTACCGTCAATCGTAGCCCTCTTGACAAAGCCATATGGTTATGATATGCTTCCGCTCGTTCGGTAGAGGCTCTAAGGGGTATTTTGCTAGATCTATAGATAGTGCAGCGTCCAGAAAGAGTCAAAAAGACTCACTGTCTTCTTTCTCAGAACGATTCACTGAGTCTATACTGCTCGATCAGTGAACTGTACGACTCAGTATCTGACTCTTCACCGCAGATTTTCACTGATGACTCTTACTGTAGAATCGTTTCTGGTGACTCTTACTGACGAAGATTACTAAGGACTCTTACCGGTGTGATCAGTACGCAGTTGACTCCTGACTCTTAGCTTTCTGACTCCTCGACGAGTCAGAAGTTAGGTACTCCAGGCAGACCCTGGAGTTTTTGTTACCCTGGATTCTGCCGTTTATACAGAGGCTTATTAACCGTGCCCTGGATTCGGGGCAAGGGTGGGCGAAGCATACCCTTTTTCGGAGATAGAGGTAGGTATGGAACGGCTTGTCTCTTTACCGCATGTCATGCTTCCAGCCTCACGCGCCCCGCCAATAGGTGCGTGAGGTTTATCCAACGTCCGGTTCTCCGTCGGCTTTTTCTCACCTGCTCATATCTGAGCGCAACCTCATAAGGAGGAAGACCATGATTGTGATCGACCACCGGGCCGAGTTCTACCGTGAGTTCGGCGATGACCTCGACGCCTTGATGACGGCGTTGGAGCGTATCAAGGAGGACATCAAGGTTTACAACGCCACCAACGAGGCTGAGCTATACCTCGACCACGAGGACAAGCAGAAGGACGCGCTGATCGCTATGCGTACAGACCAGAAGCGCGATGACTTCGTGCGGATCTTCAAGCGGCTGCCCGAGCTGCTCTACACCTCGACTGTGCGCGTGCAGCCGTATCCCAAGAAGTATGTGCTGGCGCAAGCGCTCATCGACGGGCGCGTGAAGGATGAGGATGGGACGATCCACTCGAACCCCAGGGCGTGGGCCGAGGAGGTGTACAAGGCCGCTGAGGCGAAGCGCTCGGGGAAGCGGATGAGCTTCAATGAGTACAAGGTCATCGCGGTTAAGCACGAGTATGGCGATGTCTGGGAGATGCTGGAAAAGATCGAGAAGTCTGTAGAGGCGCTGGAGGCGAAGGAGGCGAAGCAGGGGGCGCTGGTAGAGGATGGCGCTGTGGCTCGGGCGGTGGTTGCCGCGCCTATTGCACCTGCGCCGGCGGCAGCGTTTCAGGCAGCGCCCGAGCAGGTTGACGACGACCAGGGGGAGGACTTCCAGAAGGCGGCGTAAGATCGCCCTCTGCGCGGTTGATTGAACGCAATAGGCCGGGCCGGGTTAGGTTCGGTTAGGTTGGGGTAGGTAGGTTAGGTAGAAGCGCGGGGTCAGAGTCACATCTGGCCCCGCACGCACTCATCTTGAAAGCAGAAAGAACGTGCTGCCGCGCATCATCGTGAGTCGCCAGTTCCGGGCGCTCATCCAAAACACCTATGGGTTCATGCTCGGTGACGACATCGCCAAGTGGCGCTTGATGGAGTGCATGCTCTTTGGCACGCGCGTCGATCCTGTGACCGGCGGCGTGATCGCTGGGACGGATATCCTCGCAGCGATTGAGGGCAAGGAGCAAAAGGCGCGTGCCCGGCACTATAACGGTGAGGCGTTTCTCACGCACCTGAAGGCCGAGGGGATGAAGTTTGACTGGTGGCGACATAACGTTGCTGCTGGGCGCAGCCGTGTGCTGAAACCATATCCTCTACCGCTGGATGTCCAGCGTGCGATAGTGGACGAACTCAGCCACCCGCTGGCTCGTCAGGGAGCGGTGTACTTTGATACGGGGCAGCCGTTTGATGCCAAAGCACGCCGTGCTGAGACGCGCCGACAGCAAACGGCGATCCAACGTCAGGTCGCGGCGTATGCACACAACGGCCCTTACGCAGGCGTAGAACCTGCGCAGCACCTCCTGGCGTATATGAATGATCTGCCCTCCAATCGCTTCACCGGCCTGCTTCAGCAAATGGATATGGCCTATGCTGCGGTGGATCGGATCACGACGCATGACCCCGATCAGCAGGCGCGGTTGCAGCACCAGCAGCGCTGTATTCTACGGAATATCGAGTCCCAGCCCCAGCCGTTCTACCGCCCGGTGGAGAGGTCTGTACGCATCTTCGGGGCGTACTACAATATTACTGGGCTCAAGCGTGAGGTGCGCCACGCTCTTACGCAGGGGTGGTACGAGGTCGATCTCAAGCAGAGCCAGTTAGCGATCTGCGCCGCGAGCTGGCCTATCCCCCAGGTGCAGACATTCTTGGCCCAGGGCCGGCGCATCTGGTCAAGTCTGTTTGAGCACTTCGGCCTGGGGGAGACGCCCGAGGTGAAAGATATCTTCAAGGACGCACTCTATGGCACGCTCTTCGGGATGTCGGAGGAATCACTTCAGAGCGGATCACGCAAGCGGGTACAAGGTCAGTGGTTTACTGATTATGTAGGGCTGGACGTACTCCTGGGGCGCTATGGAGTGATCAAGGGTGGGGCGCACTTTCTCGCGCATCCCCTGATTGGTGCCATCCTCGTGGCGCGTGCTGCCAAAATGCAAGCGGTAATCGCAGCCGGTGGGCTGGAGACGATCTTTGGTCAATGGATCGAGGTAATGGATGACGCCTCTGCGCGCAGTGCCCTGGTGCAAGAAGCTCAGGCAATGGAGATGGCGCTTCTCGCGCCGGTGATCGAGCAGGCGCGGCATACCAAGGAATGGAGCATCACCTTGTGGCAGCATGACGGGTTCTCGCTCTCACTCCGAGACCAAGCCCCAGCACGAGCGCGGGCGCTCATCAAACGATTGCGTAAATCAGTTGACCGCGCAGCAGCCAAGTATGGCATCATCACCACGCTAGAAGTGAAGGATGAGGCGGGCGCCCTGTAGCTGTGAAAGAAGCATGTGTCTTCTCTCATGCATGATCACATGTCATGATCTGTATTTAATAGTGTTCATGCGCTAATCATGTGCTAACCATAGTCTGACATGTGCTGACATGTGCTGACATGTGCTGACATGTGCTGCCCTGCTCTCTTTCTTCAATTGCGCATATGTTTTGATGAATATGGCTTCCTAATGCCTGATTCGCCACATGGCCCTTGGAACTTTTGTCACTGTTTTTCCACATACGCCCACATACGCCCACATGCGCCCGCTAGTGGCGGTAGCGGGTCGCAGCCAGCCAGCAGGCACAGGCAACATGTAATGTAGTGGGCAAGATGAATGGGGCCGGCCCTGACAGCCGGCCCCAATGTCAGCCCGAGGGTGAGCATAGTAGTTACATCGCCCCCAGCATAGAATGCCACGTATAGCGCCGCCCCGTATTCCTCAGACAGCCCCCCAGGTAAGACCCCGAGATAAGACCCCCAGGTAAACCCGCGCCCCTCTCGTATCGTAGTATTCCCAAGCGCAGCCCCAGCTAGTTGCGTCAACCAGTTACCCCAACCAACAGCGTCAGAACATCTTATCTAAAACAGCAATACCCCTCCCACAATGCCCGTGAAGGGCTCTAGGACGGCTCCTGCGCGATGAGAGGTGCGCAGCCGTAAAGATGCCGGGGTGTCATGAGTTTTGATACCCCCTTCCTGTGCTTTAGCCCTTCAGAGAGCCATAAACCCCGGCTGTATTCTCAACCATCGCCACTCAGTCTTGCGTACACTAAGAGTGAGCTGGTGCAAGCCGTAGGCCGCGCCCGGCTGGTGCGGAATGATTGCAAGGTGATCGTCTTTAGCAACTACCCAGTGCCAGGGGCGAAGATGCTAGCCGCTGGCAAAGCGGTAAGGCCAATGGTAAACGCCGGTATAAGCGCCGCCGTAAGCTCGGTTGTAAATAGCTCACAACCCCGGCTTGTAGAGGTTGAAGATGGGCCTTACCAGGATAATAACGTGATGCCCGAGGCGCAGCCGTTGAAGGCGGCGTAAAGTCTTACCAAGCAAGCAGAATGTAGGTCGATAAAACAGGGCCAGCTATGACAGCTGGCCCTAACGAATAGCTCAATGTCTTGATCACATCCTAAGCACGACACCTATCAGCGGCCCGCAAGATGTGTCTAGCGGTTTGATGAGGGATGCTTAGCTTTCGCAGCCGACCCCGTCATGATCGCCATCAAAGTGATGCGGATCTGGAGGGAGCACCTTGAAGTTGCGGAAGGACACATCGGTACAGTCCAAATCTGGCGGCGGCGGTGGAATACACACGGTCGGGTAGCTTGGGTCACAGGTTGATGCACGCGGCAGCGGGGTGGCAGTTGGCACTGTTGTCGGCATTGTTGTCGGCGCAGCAGTGGGATAGACAACTGCTGTAGGTGACATGGCGGGTGTCGTGGGCTGATTTGGAACCGGTGACGCTGGAAGGATGGTAGGTGCCAGCCGACGACCAAGATTACTAATCAGCACGCGCTGACCCGGCTCGCGATCAGGCCAGTACTCGAAGCGGGCATTCTCAAAGTACTGCACGGTGTGCCAAGCACCATCGTCGAGCACCTCGTCGATCTCCTCGCTCAATGGGAATCCGAAAATCCGTGCCTCACCATGTTGCTCCCAGACTTCTTTAAAGCCGTACTGAATGATGTGTTGGGTTTCCGCGATAAAGCGCCGATTCGGAGTGTTAGAGATCGGCGGCACTTTCGGGAAGATTCGATTCGTCGTCACCTCGGCACCGAGCCGACCTAGCTCAACTGTCCAGCCGTCGGGGAGCGATACCAGCGTAAAGCGGGCACGTTCAAAGTATTGAGTTATCTGATCATCGACGCGATACTCTTCGGTAATCGGGTAGCCGAAAATAGGAACCCCTCCATTGGCTTCCCAGAAAACACGGAAGGCCCCACGCAGCGTGTGGTTTGTTTCGGTGAATGTTCGCACGTCACTTTGTGCAAGTGTAGGAGCGGCCAAGGCAGCAGCGAGAAGTACAATTATTGATAGAAGTGCAGTACGGCGGTGGGATATAAGCATAGTGACTTCCTTAACGTGATTACTGCCAAGGGGCATGAAAACACGTACGTTCTTATTGGGTAGTAGCCCTGATGCTACCTCCAACGAGTGACGCCATACGATTACCACCGAGTATAGCGCCGCCTTCTACCACGTTATTACGAGTTTACCATTCGGCGTCACATCATTCTTTGCACCAAAAAGCACATAAAACAGTTTCAACTTGATCATGACGCGCCGCTATGATGCTCTCGTGTTCGATACGCAGTTCGTTTCAATGAAAGAATACGAGGCACACAATGGCAAAGGCTCCAATTGTCTCTTAGCGTTCGCTTATATTCGGAATCGGTTCGTGAAATTCCCCCACCGGCAGGTGAAAACCGGCTACCTGGAAGGCAATCTGCCCCACTTGGTGATGGATTTAGCCGAAATGCTTTACACATTCCGACATCGTGTATGGCGAAGTGGGGAATGAGACTCGATCTGAGTCGAATTTTCGGGTGCAAGTGGGGATAGAATTTCATTTAGCGCCCAAAAATTTAAGCGAACGGTAAGTACATCCTGCTGGTTGCGGTCGGCACACTCAAAACCTGCCTGACCACGCTGAGCACCACGGTCGCGGTCGCCACTGGGCTCAATCCGGGTGCCGCGGTAGCAACTGCCGGCGAGCTGGCGGCCGGCGCGGCGGGCCTGGGGCTGGCGGCCGCCACCGGCGGCGCGGGGATCGCGCTGGCCAGTGCGGTCGCTGGCACGCAGACCGGCAGCGGGCGCTACGCCCTGGGCGCGGCCCTGGGCCAGTTCCGCCCGATTGCGAAGGTCGGCGAGATCGCCGCCGCGATGGGGGAGACCGGCGAGCTGGTCAGCGGAATGGTGGCCGGCGGGCGCAGCCAGCGCAGCGGGGTGCGCGCCCTGGCGGCGATCGCCGCGACCGATAGCCGCCGCACCGACACACAGGGGCGTACCTTTGCTGATCGCGCCACCGAGCGCCGGGTCGAGCGCACCATCACCCGCCGTCCGACCGTCATTGACGAGGTCGGTGCCCTTAGTTCCGCCGCACGTGCCGTCGGCACCGGCGCGCTCACGACGGCCGTGCGGGATCGCGGCCGCCAGCTGGGCGGCGCCTTCCAGGATCGGGCCGGGCGGGTCAGCGACGGCTGGCAGCGCTTCCGCGATGACGTGGCTGATGCCCACGGTGGCTCGGCCAACCCGATCGTGCAGGCTGCCGCTGGCGTGACCACGCTCGACCGCCGGCTGAGTCGGCGCGGCCAGGCGATGCGCCTCAACCCTGAGACTCGCCAGGTGGTCTGGTCGCCGCGTGTCGCCCCGGCCGACCTGCCCGCCGACGCGCTGCGCGAGCCGCAGCCGCGCGTGCGCGTGCCACGCCTGCTCGCCCTGGGCTACCACGTCCAGGCCAACGACGACGGCACGGTCAGCGCCTGGCAGCCGACGCCTGCGCCCGCTCCTGCCAACGCTCGCCGTCCCTCCAAACCCGCTACGCCGCCGGACGCGGCCAATCCGCAGATCGCGGCCCTGAACCGGCGGATCGCGCTGGTCGAGGCTGGCGGGTTGATCGGCGATCTGGCGGCCCTCCGCGCGGAGCGCGCTCAGCTGGAAGCGGTCGCAGCCACGCAGTCGAAGGAGGCCACCCCATGAGCCGACGAATCGCGATGACGCTTGGCCTGACGCTCCTGCTGGCTGTGCCAGTCGGCCGAGCGCAGGGTATACCCGATCCCACACCACTTCTGGGAACAGCCTCCGTGGTGACACCCCTGGTGCCAGCACCGGGAACAGGAGATCTCCCAGTTTCAACTTATCATTCGCGCATTTGCAGGGCCAAGCTCCCCGG
>RYFE02000019.1 GCA_004138175.2 Chloroflexales bacterium ZM16-3
GCGATCAAAGGTGAAGAATCCGCCATCGTCGGTGGTGCGGGTGCGCCGCCGTCCATCGGGTGTCCGTAGCACCACTGCCGTCGCCTCCAGCGGCACACCGCGCTGTTCCAGGTAGCCACGTAGCCGCCAAGAATCAGCGGTCATCGGCTGAACGCGCACAACCACATGCGCGGCCAGCTCGGTCGAGACCAGCAGCGTGCCGCCGCGATCATCCTCCCCCTCGCCCTTCGTCCCAAAGACGCCGACCGGCGGCGTGGCCAGGAAGAGCGCGGCGGTGCCGCCGCGCGGCGCACGGGCACCCTCCAGCAGGTAGGCCATACGCGCGCGCCCGGCCGCGCTGACCCGCAGGTAGGCGGCGACCCGCAGCTGCTGGCGCGGGGTGGCCTGGACAGCGGCGACATCGGCCAGATCCTGCGTATTGGGGATGGTCGTCTGCGGAGCCAGCGCGTGCAGCCGCTCATTGGCCCGCATCAGCAGCGCCAGCTCGCGCTGAAGCTGGGGAGAGGCGGCAAGTGCCGCGACCACATGCGGCAGCTGCTCGCCCTCCAGATACGCCTGGAGCGTGCCATCTTCTATTATCACATCATCGGTGCTATCCACGGCAGCACCCCCTTAGAATTGCAGATTGCAGATTTGTTGTTTGCGCAAAGCCTGGGTACCATTTCTCTAGTCTATTGAGCTAGAATGACACCCTTTTTCCCACCCCCGATTTTCCCGACTCCGAATCCCCTGAATCCTGACTCCTGATCCCCGACTCCCAACCATCACTCCGTAAACAGATCGCGCATCTCGGGCAGCGTGCTGAGGTAGCGGATCGTGCGCTCAACCGAGCGAAAGACCTGCTGCTTGGTGACATCCTGGCCCTGCTGGCCGAGCAGTTCGACCGTCGCATCCGGCGCGAGATGCAGCCCAAAGCGCATGCGGAAGATCTCGCGGTCGAGCGGCTTGCGGATGCGCTCCAGCAGCCACTCGAAGCGCATCAGCCGCTCCAGTTCGGCCAGATCCGAGTGTGGGTCGGCGATCTCATTACCGGACGCAGCCTGGTCCGGGTCAATCGACACCTCAGATCGATCCGGCTCAGCGCGCAGCTGGTCATAAGCCAGATTTCTGCCGGTGATCTTGAGATATGCCCGGTAGGCGACAAATGGTTGCGGTGGCGGTGGCTTGACCACATAGGGGCTCTCGCGGTTGCGCATCTTCACCACGATCTGGAGCAGCACATCCTGCGCCCAGTCGTCGATCCCATCGCGCTGGCGCAGCGGACAGTTCCGGCGAACCAGCGGCTCGCTGATCTGGATGAGCGTGCTGATTGCCGGCTCATCGTGGGAGGCGGCCTGCCGTAAGATCGCATCGCAGCTGGCGGTGTCGCGCGTGCTGCGCAGTCGAAAGCTTTGCAGCTGCTGCTCGCAGTCCGCGCAGAGGGCGTCTAGGGGCATCGGTTCGTGTGACATCAAGCAGCCTCACCGGGGGGTAGGGGTGACGTTTCGGGGATGATCCGGCGGGGGCATCCCGCCGCCTGATTGTAGCACGAGTTGGGGTGGGAAAACCTCTGGTGGATACGCTTAATGGAGGGGCAAACAGATTGTCCATATAACGGTAGAGGCAACAACATAACGGTAGAGGCAACAACGCTCAATGACATTCAATCCCGACAATCTCCTAACGCCGCGTGAGCACGACGTGATGGAGCGTGTTGCGTGTGGCGACAACGACGCACAGATCGCTGCCCTGCTCGGAATCGGGCAGCAGACCGTGACTCAGTATGTGCGCAGCGCATGCATAAAGCTGGACGCGCCCAACCGTACGGCCGCAGCCGTGCGCTATGATCGGCGCTATGGGCAGCAGGTGGCTGGTCGGCTACAACCAGATCGCCCACCCCTGAGCCCTCAGGAGCGCCAGGTGATTGAGCTGGCCGCCGAGGGTATTGGCGAGGTGCAGATTGCCAAACAGATCGGAGTATCGACCTCAACTGTAAAGAAGCATCTGCTGAGCCTTCGACAGAAGCTGGGCGCGCCCAACCGCACGGCTGCTGCCGTCGAGTACTATCGGCAGGCAGGAGCTTTGTCTTATATGAAAAAGACAGGTGGCGCGGGAGAGGGGTGAGTGATAGCGTGGTCATGATGGGGCGTGATTCAGCGCCACATTAAAGTGGATTCCCACCACGCGCAATACAACGTTATCTAGGGAGATCTATTCCATGACGAGGCACATCCGAATCACGCTGCTGTCGATCACGACGACCTTGGTGCTACTGGCTGTTGGGCTGCTCTCCTTCCGCATGCCCACGTTGGTGCAGGCGTACGCTACTCAGATCGGTAACGTGAGCGAGCAGAGTTATGCCACGCTGGAGAGCACCGACTATGTGCTCCAGGTTCTGGCTCATACCAACGCCTACCGTGATCAAGCCGGTTGCCCGGCGCTCAACCTCCAGAGCCAATTAGTACAGGCAGCCCAGCGTCATAGCGATGATATGGCGCTGAAAGACTTCGTAGGTCACACCGGATCGGATAGCTCTGTACCTTGGGATCGCATTCACGACACCGGATACCAATATTCGCTTGCGGCAGAGAATGCCGCTGGCGGATACTCCACGCCTGCGGCAGTCGTGGAGGGATGGTATAACAGCCCGGGCCACCAGGCGAACATGCTCAATTGCGCATTAAAGGAGATTGGAATTGGCTATGCTGAGCGTGTTGGCACGCAGTATACGCATTATTGGACGCAGGTGTTTGCGACCACGGCGACAACGCCGGTCTATACGGTCAGCGGGCGGATTACTGCCAGTGATGGCAGTGGCCTCTCTGACGTTACGGTCTCCGACGGCACGCGCACGGCGCTCAGCGACAGTACTGGCAGCTACACGCTGAATAGCGTCCCGGCGGGCAGTTACACGCTCACCCCTGTGCATAGTGGCTCTATCTTTAGCCCGGCCAGCCGCAGCGTCACGGTGAGCGGGAACCTCAGTGGACAAGATTTTGCGGCGATAGCGGCAACCTACACCGTTAGTGGGCGGATCACCGACAGCAGCGACACAGGCATTGCTGGTGTTACGGTGTCAGACGGCACACGCACAGCAAACACCGATAGCAGTGGCAATTACACGCTCAATAGCGTTCCGATGGGCAGCTACAACCTCACCCCCACACGCAGCGGCTACAGCTTCAGCCCAACGAGCCGCAGCATCACCGTGAACGCCAACCTCAGCGGGCAGGATTTTATCGCAACGGCGAACGCCTTCACCATCAGCGGGCGGATCACCGCCAGCGACGGCAGTGACACCCCCAATATTGTGGTGACGGCGGCTAGGATGTATTCCTACCCCTACCTCATCGGAGGATCAGACACCATCACGGCTACGACAGCGAGTGATGGCACCTACACCATCAGTGGGGTTCCAGCAGGCACCTACATGCTGACGCCCGCGAAGGAGAGCTATAGCTTCAGTCCAACCAGCCGGAGCATCACGGTCAGTAGTAATGTCACCGGGCAGGATTTTACGTCGACGACGCCGGTCTACACCGTCAGCGGGCGGATTACCACCAGTGATGGCAGCGGCCTCTATGGCGTGACGGTGTCGGATGGCACGCGCACAGCGACCACCGATAGCAGCGGCAACTACACGCTCAATAGCGTCCCAGTGGGCAGCTACACCCTCACCCCCACACGTAGCGGCTACAGTTTCAGCCCGGTAACGCGCGATGTCACGGTGAACGGCAACCTCAGTGGCAAGGATTTCATAGCGACCATCGTCACCTACACCATCAGCGGGCGGATCACCGCCAGCGACGGCAGCGGCACCCCCGATATCGTGGTGACGGCGACGAGAATGTATGCGTACCCCTGGGGAGAATCAGATGTCATTACCGCTACGACAGGCATTGATGGCACCTACACAATCAGTGACATTTCGGTAGGCACCTATACGCTGACGCCCGCGAAGGCGAGCTATGGCTTCAGCCCGATCAGCCGGAGCATCACGGTCAGTAGTGATGTCACTGGACAAGATTTCACCTCGGCGACGCCGGTCTACACCGTCAGCGGGCGAATTACCACCAATGGCAGCGGCCTCTACGGCGTGACGGTCTCGGACGGCATGCGCACAGCGACCACCGATAGTAACGGCAACTACACGCTCAATAGCGTCCCAGTGGGCAGCTACACCCTCACCCCCACACGTAGCGGCTACAGCTTCAGCCCGGTAACGCGCGATGTCACGGTGAACGGCAACCTCAGTGGCAAGGATTTCACAGCCACCACCGTCACCTACACCATCAGTGGGTGGATCGCCACGAGCGATGGTACGGGAATCCCCGGCGTTGTGGTGACAGCGACGAAGATGTCTGCCTATGCCTATCCCTGGGGGCAGCCGGACACCCTAACGGCCACAACGGGGAGTAATGGCACCTACACGATCAGCAACGTCCCGGTAGGCTACTATACCCTGACCCCTGCGAAGGGTGATTATACCTTTAGCCCGCTCAGCAGGAGTGTTACGGTCAGTGGCAACCTCAGTGGGCAAGACTTCACGGCCAGCATTGTCACCTACAGCATCAGCGGATTCATCGCGGGCGATCATAATGCGCCGCTCTCTGGCGTCACAATCACCGATGGGACGCGCAGTGTGGTGACGAATAGTAGCGGTGTCTACACGCTGAGCGGCGTCCCGGCGGGCACCTACACGCTGAGCGTATCGCGTGAGGGGTATGCCTTTAGCCCGGCCAGTCGTAGCGTTACAGTAAGCGGAGATGTGAGTGGGCAGGATTTCTCAGGGACTATGCTCACCTACACCATCAGCGGGCGAGTGACGGACAGTAAGGGGGATGGGATTGCTGATGTCTCCGTCTCAAATGGCACCTACAGCGTTACCACTGGTACTGATGGCCGTTATACGCTGATCAATGTTCAGTTTGGCAGCTACACCCTCACCCCTTCCAAGAGCGGCTACACCTTCAGCCCGCAGAACCTGCCTGTCACTGTCAGCAGCAACCTCAGCGGGCAGGACTTTACCGCAACGCCGATCACCTACACCGTCAGTGGGCGCGTCACCAATGGCAGCGGCGTCGGCATCGCTGGCGTGATCATCTCGGCGGGCAGCAAGGCAGTCACGACCGAGAGGAATGGCAGCTATACCATAAGCGACCTCGCCGCGGGGAGCTACACCCTCACCCCTTCCAAGAGCGGCTACACCTTCAGCCCGGCCAGCCGCAGCGTCACCGTAAGCCGCAACCTCAGCGGGCAGGATTTTGTCGGCGCGAGCGCGGAGCAGGGGCTGGTGGATGTGAGCATCTCGCTCTACAGTAACCCGAACAGCACACAGCGCCTAGACTACGAGGAGATTGTTCGCTACTTCGCCGATGGTGTGTTCGAGGAGTCCAACGGCGCGCATAAGCTGCACACAGTGACGATCTACCCCAACCAGGGGCTAACCGGGCGGGCCAATATCCAATGGATCGCGAGCTGCTGGCCGAACGCCCATATCTCCGGCTACGGGGTTACTGGCCTGCGGGTCGAGATGTGTGATAGCTTTAGTAACGTCAACTTCCTGAGCGATCATGAGGCTGGCGGCTATGTGCTGGCCCACGAGTGGGGCCACTACTACTACTCGCTCTATGACGAGTATCGTAGCAGTAGCGCATGTAGCGCGGATCGGCCTTCTATGCCCTGTGTGAGCGATACGCCCGTATTGAACTCGATTATGAACAGCCAGTGGAATGCGCGTGGCGGCAACTACAGCTGGCTCAACTTCTCCACGCCGCTCAATAACACCCGCAACACGGCCGAGTACCGTGTCTACCGGGCCAGCGGCTGGGAGACGCTCGTCCGCCAGCCCGCGCTCGATCCGCGCGATGGTGTGCTTCGGAACTACCCCACCCGCATCTACTACCCCGAGCTTGCCGCAGCTGCCCCGCTGGCGGGACAGGCTCCCCGCATCGATCTGGTGGCAAATAACACCGCGCGCAGCGCGCTCCAGATCGTCTGGGCGAATAACAGTGCGCCGTTGGCCGCGAGCCAGGACGCGATCATTGCGAATGTATCGGCCCTCAACGGTGGCCAGATTAACTACCCAGAGCCAATCCGTGTGCTGGCAGTCCTGCAGCGCGATCATCCCATTGCTGGTGCGGTGGCGCAGGGTGAGATCATTGCGCCCGATGGCAGCAGTCAGACCATGACGCTGCGCGATGATGGAGTCGCACCGGATACGCGCGCCAACGACGGCCTGTATGCCGCGCTCCTGACCTATTCGCAGGATGGCACCCATACCATCCGCGTATCCTTCACGAACAATGCAGGGGCGGCCTACGAGGTTGCGGACAGCGGCGAGTTGGCACCACCGCCCCCTGGGACGACACCGCAGTTGCCCGTGTCGCAGCCAATCACCGATGTATTCGATGTGTTCACCGAGCTGACTGTGCAGGTCACGGGCGCACAGGCCGACGATCACGGGGACACATCCGCCACAGCAGATGTGCTGGCGACGAACGGTACGAATGTGGCTGGCCAGATTGATCGCGCTGGTGATCGTGATCTCTTCCGTATAACTGCGACGAGCAACGGCAAGCTGGCGGTGCGCGTGACCGATCTGGCACTGGGAATGCAGCCGCAAATGCGCGTGCTTGCGGCTGATGGGACGACTGAGCTGGCACGCGTTGATCTCAGCACGTCGGAATCAACAGACTACCTGCTCTTGACGTACACAATGCAGGCAGGCGAGCGTGTGTACATTGAAGTTACCCACAGCGACCCTGCGGCAACGCAGGGGTTCTACCGTATCAGCGCCGGCGTGGCGCTGGCGAATGAGGTTTCAGAGTCAAGCTCGGTCTACCTGCCAATCATTGCGCGGTAGCGCTAGCCCGCGAGCAGTAAGGGGCACCTTATGTCTGACATTCTGATCGGCTATCTGACGTCGTAACTTAGTGGGTCTTCATTAATCATCTGTTGAGAGGCGTGAGGCGTGACTCGATCACGTATTACGCCTCTCAATTGCGTTTTGGGCATCAATTCATCTGCGTCCATGTTGCCGCTGTGGCAATTCGCTTCCGCTGCGCTAGTACTCTCGCCCTATCCTCCCCTATGCCCTTGAGCTGTTTCGCGGCACCTTCGGCAGGACTAACATCTCTCTGTCTCGATCCCCCGGCAGCGCCTATACTCAGGGCATAGCCTTTCATGCTCTGCGGATTGTTCCAACACTCCACACTACACCATACCTAGGGAACACCTATGCGTACTCATCTGCTTGTGGCCGCCCTCGGGATCTGCGTGATGCTCGTCCTCGCCCCCAACGGCGCGGGCGCTCAGACGCCCCCCCCCGTCATCGCCCCGCAGGAGGATGCCCTCACCCCGCCCCCGCCCCCGCCATCGCTCTCCGATGCCGACAACCGGGGGCCGAGCCAGTATATGGCCGGTAGAGTCGCAGTGCAGGTGCTGCTCCCCCAGAGCGATAACCCCGCGCACGCCTGGAGCCAGCCCCAGATCACCCAGATCCACGACCAGATCCAGGCCGCTCTCGACTGGTGGGTCGCGCGCCTGCCCCTCGCCCGTCTCAGCTTCACCGTTCGCCTTCAGGTGGTGCCGATTACCTACGAGCCGATGAGCTATGGACTGGTGGACGAGGGCCGCTGGATCGGCGATGTGCTCAGTCGCCTGGGCTATACGGGTAGCAGCTACTTCAGCCAGGCATACGCCGCCGACCGCGCCCTACGCGATGAGCTTGGGGCCGATTGGGTCACGACGATCTTTGTCGCGAACAGCAGCGGTGCCTCTGGCGGTACCTTCCCCGATGGCCGCTTCGCCTACGCCTATATCAACGGGCCGTTTATGGTGCTCACCTCCGATGTGGGTGGCTACGGTGCCGCCCGGATGGCCCCCGTTGTCGCTCACGAGCTTGGCCATATCTTTGGTGCCCTCGACCAGTATGCCGCCGCCCGTGTCAGTTGCGCCCAGGAGAGCGGCTACCTGAGCGTGCCCACTACCAACAGCCAGTACAATAGCTGCGGCACCAACCTGCCGAGTATTATGCTTGAGATTCTGGGTTCCTTCAGCAATGGCCAGATCGACCCCTCGGCCATGGCCCAGGTTGGCTATCGCGATAGCGATAGCGATGGGCTCATCGACCCGCTCGATACCACGACTGAGCTGAATCTCGCCCCGATGCTCACGCCTGAGCCCGGCGCACGCCCGCTGCTCAGCGGGCAGAGCCGTGATGTCGCATTTCCCTCACCCTCCAATCAGGATGTCAGTATCAATCAGATCAGTGCGGTTGAGTACCGTGTTGATGGCGGGATCTGGCTGCCGACCAAGGCTGCAGACGGCAGCTTCGATAGCGGCGATGAGGATTTCTCCACGACTCTCCCTCTCTACGATGGCGAGTATCTTGTCGAGGTGCGCGCCCGCAATAGCGCTGGCGTCGAGTCTCCGCTTTCCTCGGGTCACGTCACGGTGAGTCAGGTTGGCCCCCAGCCCTCCTACTACCCGAGCCTGCCGCCCTTCACAGCGCATGCCGAGATCCTGGTGCGTCTCGATGCCCCCGATGGGACGCAGTCGGTGCAGATCAGCGCTGATCTGGGCTTCGGCGCAGCCGCTTGGCAGCGCTATAGCCCCGAGTTGTCCTTTAGCCTGGATGGCCGCGATGGTGTGCAGACGGTCTATGTGCGCTACCGCGACGCCGCTGGCCTCGTGTCGCTGCCCATCGCCCTGGATGTCGTGCTCGATACGACCCCGCCGGACGGTTCAGCGGCCCGTGACCCCCAGAACTCTACCCGGCTGATCCTCAAGGCCCATGATGATGGCACTGGTGTGGCTGAGGTTGGTATCGAGCTTGGCGGTAGCGATCCGCTCTGGATGACCTATCAGGCCGACATTAGCCTGAGTGGCCTCGCTGGTCTCACCGCTGACACCCCATCTATGCGCGTGCTCTTCCGCGATGCCGCTGGCAATACCTCCCTCCCCTACACCGTCACCTCCGACTATGCGGTCTTTCTGCCCCTGGTTGTCCGTTAGCTGACCTTAATAGCATTGGCATGCGGAAGGGCACCAGCTTTGCTGGTGCCCTTCCGTGTGCCCTTGGTCTGGCACGCGCAGTTGGCACGGAACGCGCAACATGTAACATTCGCAGACTTGGCGTGACCTATAACTGGGCAAAACCTTGACAAAGATTGTGACCGTGTTATGGTTCATGAGGGACGGGTGTATTCACACATACTGGCTAATGCAACTAGTTGCATATATATGCAAGGATGAACTCAATGGTTCAGGCGACACGTCGCTTTGAGTTCTCTGCCGCGCATCGCTACTGGCGGAGCGACTGGAGCGCCGAGGAGAATGAGCGTACTTTCGGGAAGTGTGCCAGCCTCTACGGCCATGGCCACAACTATACGCTGGATGTTACGATCACCGGCCTGCTTGACACGCGCACTGGCATGGTGATGAATATGACTGAGCTGAAGGCGATCGTCGGCGAGGTGCTTGAGGAGTTCGACCACCGGCATCTGAACGAGGATACGCCCTACTTCCGCGATCAGATCCCGACCACCGAGAATATCGTGCGCGTCCTCTGGCGGCTGATCGCGGCCCGCTTGCCGTCCCATGCTCGCCTCTCGCACTTGCGCCTGTACGAGATGAGCGATCTCTGGGCGGACTATGACGGCGGCGATGAGACGACCTTTGCGCGGGCCTACACCTTCGCCGCAGCACACAGGCTTCACGCGCCCGCCCTCTCCGACGCGGAGAACCTCCATGTCTATGGGAAGTGCAACAACCCTAACGGCCACGGCCACAACTACACCCTGGAGGTGAGCGTCGCTGGCCCAGTTGCCCCGGATACGGGCATGGTGATCGACCTTGTCCAGATGGACTCGACGGTTCGTGCTGTGCTCGACCGCCTGGACTTTCACCATATCGACCGTGAGGTTTCGGCCTTCGCCGATATGCCATCCACCGGAGAGAACATTGTCGTCTACCTCTGGGGCGAGCTGTCGCCACGCCTCGGGGGCGGACTGCGCCACCTGAGACTCTGGGAGACGCGCAAGAATCTATTCGAGTATGATGGGATAATGATCGCCCGCTAATTTATAGTATAGTAAGGGCACTGCGCGCAGTGCCCCAGTGAGGAATCCTATGGCTGTCCACAAGCTTAATGGCAATGACCACAGCGTCCCTCCCTCCCTCGTCGATCTGCGCTCTGCCGATGGCGAGGATCTGATCATCCCAGGGCAAGGCAAGATCGAGAGCATGGCTTTCAGCTCCGATCCCCAAATCGAGCACGCCGTCCACGATATCCTGGAGGCGATCGGCGAGCAGCCCGAGCGCGAGGGTTTGCTGAAGACGCCATCGCGGGTGGCGAAGATGTACGCCGAGCTGACCGCCGGATACCATATCGACCCCGAGGCGCTGATCAATGACGCCGTCTTCAGCGTGGATTATGACGAGATGGTGCTGGTGAAGAACATTGACTTCTACAGCCTCTGTGAGCACCACATGCTGCCTTTTATGGGCCAGATCCACGTGGCCTACATCCCTAGCGGCAAGGTCGTTGGCCTGAGCAAGATCCCGCGTATCGTGGAGATGTATGCACGCCGCCTCCAGGTGCAGGAGCGCCTGACCGTCCAGATCGCTGATCTTATCGATAAGGTGCTGGCCCCCGCCGGGGTGGCCGTGGTGGCCGAAGGTGTCCACATGTGCGCGGTGATGCGCGGCGTCAAGAAGGCCAACGCCCAGATGGTCACTTCGGCTATGCGCGGCGTCTTCCGCGACGACTCGAAGACCCGCGCCGAGTTCATGAGCCACATTGACCATGCGCGGTAGGGTGGCACCGGTGCATGGTTCTGCAAAAGTCGTTTACGGGCCAGATGTTTGGGGCTACAGCGGGAGGGGCGCGCTACGCGCCCCTCCCGCTGTAATAGATCGCCGGTATACTTTGGTATTCGCCGTGTAGTTTGAGTGCCAACATAGCGATCAGCAACCCATGTCCGGCTTCCACACCAAGTCCGCAGCGGTGCGGCGCTTCGTCTTGGGAATCTGCTATGTCAATGTCTGATATGTCTGTCCCGCCATGGCTTGTGAGTGCTATTACCTCGCTATTCATATGGTGTTACAAGCTGCAGATCGGGCGCTCTACGAGGCGAAGGTGGGTGGGCGCAACCGTGTCTGCACCGCACGCCGCACAGCTTGACCCAGGACTTATTCGCGCTAATAAATCACTATGATCATCACCCGCCCCGCCACCCCCGCAGACGCCGCCGTGATCGCGGCGATCTACAACCAGGGGATCGCTGATCGCATCGCCACATTCGAGACGCAGCCGCGCAGCGAGGCCGATATCCTAAGCTGGTTCCAGGGCCGCCACCCGGTGGTGGTCGCCGAGGACGATGGGGCGGTAAGAGCCTTCGCCAGCAGCTCAACCTACCGGTCGCGGGCCTGCTACGACGGCGTCGCCGAGTTCTCAGTCTACGCCGAGCGCGGCTACCGTGGGAGGGGCGCGGGCCGGGCCGCCATCCTGGCCCTGATCGACGCGGTGGCCCCGGTCGGGATCTGGAAGCTGGTCTCGCGGGTCTTTGTTGAGAACGCCGCAAGCCGCACGATGCTGCGCTCGGTAGGCTTCCGCGAGGTGGGCGTGTACGAGAAGCACGCGAAGCTAGACGGGGTGTGGCGCGATGTGGTGATCGTCGAGCGAATGATCGCGGCGAACCTATAGGGACGCAGCGCGCTGCGTCCCTACGCCATAATCACATCCGCGAGCGCTGCCAGGTCAGGCACGATGATCTCGGGCGCGAGGCCAAGCCGCTCGGCGGGGGCGCCCGCCCGGTTGAGCCACGCCGTGCGCAGGCCGAAGGACGCGGCCCCGGCGATGTCCCAGCCATTCGAGGAGACAAAGAGGATATCGGCGGGCGCGCAGCCCAGGTGCGCCGTCGCCAGAGCGTAGACCTGCGGGGCCGGCTTGAAGACGCCGACGGACTCAACGCTGAGGATGGCCTCAAGCTGGTCGGCCAGCCCGGCGTGTTCAAGCCCGGCCCGAAGCATATCCGGCGTACCGTTCGAGAGCACCAGTCTGCGGAAGTCGGTGAGCCGACCGAGGGCGGATACAACCTCGGGGAAGGGCGTCAGGCGCAGGTAGACGGCAAGGAGCGCCTCGCGGTCGGCGGGGGTGAGTCCGAGGCCGAGGGCGGCGCAGGCGAAGTCGAGGGCATCGCTCGTCACCTGCCAGAAATCGGTGTGGCGGCCCATAAGGCTGCGCAGCCAGGAGTACTGGAGCTGGCGCTCGCGCCAGAGCATCGTGAGGGCCGCGCCGCGACCGGGCCAGCGCTCCTCGCAGTCCGCAGCCACTGAGGCGACATCGAGCAGCGTCCCGTAGGCGTCAAACACGATCCCGGCGGGTCGATCCATGGCGGTGCTCCTTCTTCTGGGCGCGGAATGCCACCATTATAGCAAGTACCTCCGCTGGACAGTACGCGGGGCTGATGGTACGATCCACCATCAAACAAGCTGCAACTGTATAAGGAGCGCCCAATGTCTGGCGACATCCCCGCCCCGCTGGCGGAATTTCCTTTCATCCACTGGCTCAACGTGCGTTTCCGCGACCTCGACACGCTGGGCCATGTGAACAACTCTGTCTACGCGACCTACCTGGAGTCGGCGCGGATCGACTTCTACAGCCACCTCACCGGCCTGCCGCTAGAGCAGCTCAACATCATCCTGGCCGAGCTGACGATCAGCTATAAGGCACCGGCCTTCTTCAACGACCGGCTGGGCGTCGGGATTCGGATCGCCTCGTTCGGCACCAAGAGCTTCTCGATGCAGTACGCCATCGCCCGCGCCGCCGACGGGGCGCTGATCGCCAGCGCCCGCAGCGTGCTGGTGATGTACGACTACGCCCAGGGAAAGACGGTGCCGGTGCCTGATGATCTCAGGCAGAGAGTGGCAGAGCTGTAGATGGGGGTTGGGGGTTGGGGCTTCTCCAGCCCCAACCCCCAACCCCTACTGCTGCAACGAGACAACAAAGCTGGCCTCGCCGAAAGGCAGATCCTTGAGGCGGACGAGCAGGGATGATGCGCTGCGGCTCACCGGACGGTCAACCACAACCACCCCGCGATCCTTCGCGCCGGGGGCCACCCGCAGGTCGCTCGGGCTGGATGCGTCGTCGGTGATCTGGTACTCGTTGCCCAGGCTATCACTAATCTGGATGTTGTCGCTGCGCAGCGGGAAGCTGATCTCCTGGTCGCTATTGTTCTGGGCGCTCCAGGTGAGGGTGATCTTGCCGCTGCATGTGGAGACCTGCTCTAGGGCGACGACCACTTCGGGCAGCAGGCCCGCGCTGCTCGCACCCGTGGCCACGCTGATCCACCCGACACTGGCCCCGTCCCAGCGCTTCCCGACAAGCTGATAGCTGTCCCAGCTACAGCTGCTGTCGGGGGCGTCGGCGGCGAGGGATGCGCCGCCGGTGGGCACGCCGGTCACTTCGGCGATCTGCACGAGGGGCTGGTCGGTGCCGGGGATGATGACCTGCTGCGGGCGCATGATCAGGGCGATGAAGAGCACGGCGACCATCAGCGCCAGGCCAGCGGCGATCCGGCCTGTGGTGGTGCGCAGGATTCCGCTGATCCGCGCCCACGAGCCTGTGGTAGAGACGCCCCGCCGGGGCGTCTCTACGGGGCCGGGCGTCTCTGCCGATGCGGGCTCAGCTGCGGTGGGCAATGCCTCCGGCTCGGCGATCACCCCACGGATCACCGTGTTGATCTCGTCCCACGGGGTGCAGTGGAGCATCTGCGGGATGGACAGCATCTCCTCGTCGGTGAGCTCGATCTCCGATGATCGCTCGGTGATCAGGTAGGACGGCAGCTCGTCCAGACCCTTTAGCTCAACCTTCCAGTCCAGCTCGATCTCCGAGCCATCCTGCATGGTGGGCGAGATGACGACCACCCGCTTGCAGGTGCGGAAGTCGACGTTGTTCGCCTTCTGCTCAGAGAGGAACTCGCGGCGGTGCTCGTTGAGGAAGTTGGTCAGGGCGTGGAAGTAGGAGATGACCTGGTTGTAGGGGTTTTTGCGACCGGGGTTGAGCCGCTTGCTCTCGCCGTTGCGACCCTCGACGAACCAAGGGCCGTTGACGCTGCCGATCACTCGCCCGTCGCAGTGCTTCAGCTCGACGATAAAGATCGCGTCGTGCTTGATGATCACCATATCGACGGTGCGCCCGCCGACGCTGAAGTTAGCCAGGATCAGGTGCAGGCCGTCCAGCCGGTCAAGGCCGTTCGCCAGGGCCATGATCGCACGTCGCTCGTTGGGATGTTCTGGCTTCTCGCCTATCCAGACTTGGACTGCCATACGGATTATTGTAGATTGCAGATTGCAGATTACAGATTGCAGAGATCAATCTGCAATCTGCAATCTACAATCTGCATTTATGCGTCGAGGGCCAGCGTCTTTCTCAGCTCCACCACCTGGTCGCGCAGTGAGGCGGCCTTCTCGAACTCAAGGTTCTTGGCGGCCTGCTTCATCTGCTTCTCCAGATCCTTGATCAGCTTGTTCAGCTCGTCGCGCGGGATCTCAGCGATGATTGGCTTGGCGTTCACGTCTTTGCCATTGACCTGGTACTCGCCGCGCTCGTCGGCCATCTTGCGCAGGCGGTCGGAGAGGTCGCGCACGCCCTTGGAGATGCCCACCGGGGTGATGTTGTTACGCGCGTTGTGGGCGATCTGGATGTCGCGGCGGCGGCGGGTCTCCTTGATCGCGGCGTCCATCGAGCCGGTGAGGTTGTCGGCGTACATGATCACCCGGCCCTCTAGGTGGCGGGCCGCCCGGCCGATGATCTGGATCAGCGAGGTCTCTGAGCGCAGGAAGCCCTCTTTGTCCGCGTCGAGGATAGCGACCAGGCTGACCTCGGGCAAGTCAAGCCCCTCGCGCAGCAGGTTGATGCCGACCACCACATCGTACACGCCCAGGCGCAGGTCGCGCAGGATCTCAACCCGCTCCATGGTGTCGATATCGGAGTGCAGGTACATCGTCCGCACCCCCGTCTCCTTGAGGTAGTCGGCCAGGTCCTCGGCCATGCGCTTGGTGAGCGTGGTGACGAGGGCGCGCTGGCCCTTGGCCACCCGCTTGCGCACCTCGGCCACCAGGTCGTCCACCTGGCCCTTGCTGGGGCGCACCTCGATCATCGGGTCGACCAGGCCGGTGGGTCGGATGATCTGCTCGACGATCTGTTGGCTGTGCTCGCGCTCGTAGGGGCCGGGGGTGGCCGAGACGTAGATCACCTGGTAGATATGCTGCTCAAACTCGGCGAACTGCATGGGCCGGTTGTCCATGGCCGAGGGCAGGCGGAAGCCAAAGTCGACCAGCGTCTCCTTGCGCGAGCGGTCGCCCTTGTACATGCCGCGCACCTGGGGCAGGCTGATGTGGCTCTCATCGACAAAGAGCATGAAGTCGTCGGGGAAGTAGTCAAAGAGCGTCCAGGGCGTCTGACCAGGGCTGCGACCGTCCATATGGCGCGAGTAGTTCTCGATGCCGGAGCAGTAGCCGACCTCGCCGAGCATCTCCAGGTCGTACATCGTGCGCTGCTTGAGCCGGGCGGCCTCCAGCACCTTGCCGTTGGCCTCCAGCTCGCGCAGCCGCTCGCCCAGCTCGTCCTGGATGCTGCCCACCGCGATGGAGAGCTTGTCCTTGGTGGTGACGAAGTGCTTGGCCGGGTAGATGTCCACGGCGGTGCGGTTGAGCAGAATCTCGCCGGTGAGCGGGTCAAGCTCGACGATCCGCTCGACCTCATCGCCCCAGAACTCGACGCGCACAGCCGTCTCGCTGTTGGCCGGCATAATATCGAGGGTGTCGCCGCGCACGCGGAAGGTGCCACGGTGGAAGTCGATATCGTTGCGCTCGAACTGCAGGTCGATCAGCTGGCGCAGCAGCTTATCGCGGTTGCGCACCTCACCGGCGCGGACGGGGATCACCACCTGGCCATAGTCCTGGGGCGAGCCGAGGCCAAAGATCGCCGAGACCGAGGCGACGATCAGCACATCGCGGCGGGTGAAGAGCGCCTGGGTGGCGGCGTGGCGCAGCCGGTCGATCTCCTCATTGATGCTGGCCTCCTTCTCGATGTACAGATCCTTGCTGGGCACATATGCCTCAGGGGTGTACTCATCGTAGTAGGAGATAAACATCTCGACGGCGGCGTCGGGCAGGAAGTCGCGGAACTCAGCCCACAGCTGCGAGACTAGGGTCTTGTTATGGGCCAGCACCAGGGTGGGGCGCTTGGCCTGCTCAAAGATCCAGGCCATGACAGCCGTCTTACCCGTGCCCGTCGCGCCCAGCAGGGTCTGGTGGCGGTTGCCATCCTTCAGACCTTCCAGCAGCTGTCTGATCGCCTCGGGCTGGTCGCCGGTTGGCTGATAGGGTGCCTCAACACGAAAGCTCATAGGGTCGCTCGCTCCGTAAGACAAGGCTTCGGGCTGCTTTGCCGTTTGGCGTCACGGATCGTTTGCTGATGCGCTCGACCTGTACCCTGTACCCTTGTCTAAGCACATAGCAGAAGTCAGAGGCCAGAGCCAGGCGCTGCGCTGCGTCTCGGCCGCCGACCCCTGACTTCTGGGAACTATCGATATTATAGCCTACCGGCACATGTTTTGCATGGTTCGCCGGGCCGATCTTTTGTTCTATATGGGCTGCGAACGCAATGCGTTCGCAGCCCATATAGGGTGGATGGACGGCGTGGCGATCAGTTGTGCACGATCGGTAGGTACACGAAGTAGGTGTCCGTCGGCGGTGGTGCCGTTATACTACCCTTGATCGTCACCGTAGTGCGCGGCGGGTCGGGCAGAACGAGGTTAGCCGTGGGGGTGTTGAAAGTGATGACGATAGTCTCATCGCCCTCGGTGATCGCGTCCTGATTGATCGTGAGCGTGATCGTCCGCGTCGTCGTGTTGGCCGGGAAGGTCAGAGGCGATGAGGAGATGTTGTAATCGTCGCCGAGCGTCGCCGTGCCGCTGACGGTGTAGCCGATCATCGCGTCGCTGGCCAGCGGGTTGCTGAGCTTCACCTGCAGGCTGATCGTGCCGACGCTCTCCTCGACCTGCTCGTCGACCGGGAGGATAATACCAGGGGGGGGCGGGAAGGCGCTGTAGAAGATCTCGGCCACCCCATTCGTGATCTGGTCGGCGTGATAGACGATCCCGGCTGTGGTGGACTGAATGGCGATGGCAAACACGTCGCCGCCGATCACCATCGGGTCGCTGAGCAGCTGCGAGCCACGCGTGCCCTGGATCGGCACGGTGTATGCCTCGAAGACATCGTCGGTGTTCTGGTCGGCCAGGTAGACGACCCGCTGGCTATCCGTGCTAATCGTGAAGGTAGCGACATCGGTTAGGTCGCCGGGGAGCTGGCGGCTTAGCTGCACGGGGATGCCACCGCCGACTGGCACACTGAAGAGGTCGAAGACCGCGTTGATGCGCTGATCGGCCACATAGACCACCTGGCTGCTGTCGGGGCTGATCGCAAACTGGCCTACATTGCTGCCGGTAGCCAGGTTGGCGTTGAGTCTGGTCGGGGTGCTGCCGCCAGCCAGCGTCGTGCTGAACAGCTCGAAGAGGTTGTCGGCGTTCTGGTCGGCCCGGTAGACCACGTGCTGGCTGTCGGGGCTGATCGCGAAGGTGGTCACATCGCCATTGATCCCGGGCGGCAGGTTGAGCTTGGCTGGCGCGGCCCCGCCACTGATCGGCACGCTGTAGATCTCATAGACTTCATCGATCTCCTGATCGGCGCAGTAGACCACCCGGCTGCTGTCGGGGCTGATGGCGAATCCCCATGTGCCCGGGAGCGATCCGGCTGCGCTGTTGGGGTCGATCTGGGCGTTACATTGGTTAAGGATCGCGATATCGCCATTGAGCTGGAGCAGGCTGTTCAGCCGGGTCGTCGCGCCATCGTTCAGCGGCACGCTGTAGATCTCGAACGTGCCGAGAGTGTTCTGGTCGGCCACATAGACCACCCGGCTGCTGTCGGGGCTGATCACGAAGGCGTGTACATTTCCGCCGACGGGCAGCGGGCCGTTCAACGTCGGCGCTGAGCCGCCGGTGATCGCCACCGTGTATAGCTCGATCGTGCCCGGGGTGGCCTGGTCGGCGAGGAAGACCACGCGCTGGCTGTTCGGGCTGATCGCAAAGTCGGAGATGTTGCTCCCGCCACCTGTGGCCACGCCGCTCAGGCGCTGGGATGCGCCGCCGCTGATCGGCACGCTGTAGATCTCCTGGATCCCATTCACCTCCTGATCGGCCTGGTAGACCACCCGCTGCCCGTCGGGGCTGATCTTAAAGTTCGTCACATTGCCTCCCGCCACCAGCGGCGGGTTGAGCCGGATCGCTGTGCCGCCGCCGATCGGGACGCTGAAGATCTCGTTGACCTCGTCCGTCTCCTGGTCGGCGATGTAGATCACCCGGCTGCTGTCGGGGCTGATCGCGAAGTTGAAGACATCGCCATCCGGGCCGAGCAGCCCATTCAGCTTGACCGGGGCACCGTTTGGCAGGGCGACGCTATAAATCTCAAAGACCTGGTCGGTCTCCTGGTCGGCGCGGTACACCGCAACGGCACCGTTCGGGCTGAGGTTGAAGTTGATCACGTCGCCGCTAATCGCGCTGGTGCTGCTGGTGAGCTGTGTGCGTGTGCCGCCAGTCAGCGGCACCCCGTACAGATTCTGCACCTGGTCAGTCATCTCGTCGGCGATGTAGACGACCCGGCTGCTATTGGGCGCGATCTCGAAGCTGCTCGTATTGCCGTTGTTGACCATAGCGCCGTTCAGCTTTGTGGTCAGGCCGCCGGTGATCAGCACACTGTAGAGCTCAAAGACCCCGTCCGAATCCTGGTCGGCCCGGTAGACCACCCGGCTGCTGTTCGGGCTGATCGCGAAGGCGAAGGGGTTGCCGACAAAGTGGACGTTGTTGCCGCCAACATCGCCGCCGGCCACTAGGCTGCCATTCAGATCCTGGGTGTTCGCGCTGGTGTCGATCGGCGTGCTGCGCAGCTCGAATACGTCGTCGGTGATAAAGTCACCACGATAGACCACCCGGCTGCTGTCGGGGCTGATCGCGAACTCCTCGATATTGCCGAAGGAGGGCGGGGCGGACGGCAGGAGCCACTCGTCGCTCGTTGGCGGGGCGGGCGGGGCGTCGATTGGTACGGTGAATAGCTCAAAACGATCATCGGTAAAGGCGTCGCCGCGGTAGATCACCCGCTGGCTGTTCGGGGCGATCGCGAAGTCGGTGACATCCTCGTTGCCGTTGATCTGCGAGCTTAGCCGGGTCGGCGCGACGCCGCCGCCAATCGGGACGCTGTAGCAGTTGAACTCATTATCGGCGACCTCGGCGTCGGCGATGAAGATCACCCTGGTATTATCAGGAGACACAGCGTAGGGCAGAGTGTCGAGCACGGAGCGGGCCTCGAAGATCGGCGCGCGCGCAACATTCCCATTAGGGTTGGTGGCCCCAATATTGGTGATGGCGAAGGTGCCACTACCAGCGATCTGGGCGTTGAACAGGTCAAATACATCATTGTTGGTATAGTCGCCGCGGAAGATCACCCGGCTGCTGTTGGGGCTGATCGTAAAGTCGAGCACCTCGCGCAACGACGACGTGAAGGGGTTGAGCTGCGCCGGTGTGGCACCGCCGGTCAGCGGCACGCTGAAGAGCTCGAAGACGCCGGTGAAGTGCTGGTCGGCGCGGTAGACTACGCGCTGGCCGTCAGGTGAGATCGCGAAGTCGGGCTGAACGCTCTGTCCGGCCAACAGCGGGTCATTCAGCCGCAGTTCCGGGGTAGCCCGCGTGATCGAGACCGTGTAGAGATCAAAGATATTATTGATGCTCTGGTCGGCGCGGTAGATCACGGTGGAGCTGTCGGGGCTGATCGCGAAGCCCACCACATTGCCGCCCGAGTCGATTAGGTCGACCTGATGGTTCATCAGCCCATTGAGCCGGATCGGGGTGCCGCCGCCGATCGGCACGCTGAAAAGCTCGTCGACCTCTTTGTCATTCTGGTTTGCCAGGTAGACGACGGTGGAGCTGTCGGGGCTGATCGCAAAATCCTCGACGTTGCCCTCATCGGGCAGGGCGCCGTTCAACTTCGTCGGGGTACCGCCGGTCAGCGGTATACTGTAGAGCTCGATCACACCCGAGGTGGCCTGATCGGCCATGTACACGAGCGTGCTGCTATCGGGCGAGATGGTGAAGTGGGTGATATTGGCGCCGAGGGCGAGGTTCCCATTCAGCTTGCGGGCGGCGGCGGCGGCGGGCTGGGTGCCGATGAGACTGGTGACCGCCATCAGGATAGCAATGCTGACGAGCCAGCCTGTAAAAAGCGGGGACTTTCTCGTACGCATCCTCTATTCCTCCTAGCTCCCTGAGGTATGTCGGCACCTTGTCTGCATGTGGTGTTGGGAGTGGCACCGAAGTAATATATAAAAGCTCCTCATAACAAGTAGCGAGGCATGGGGCTCGGATCGTGCGGGGAATGGCGGGAGAAGTTCATTCTCCCCAAGCAGCAATCGGCTAGATCATGGGGGCAACCTCCTTCGCGGGCCTGGCGATCAGCGGGCGCGACTCACGGCGACCCAAAAGGCGGGAACCATTGCGGTCGCTCGATCATATCTCTTAGCCGCCGATCATCGCGGCAGATGCCAGGTTTAGGTAAGATCTAAAGCAGAAGGCGTCGCCGGGCGGGGTTGCCGGAGGGAGGCGGGCGATGGTGTAGATATCAACGCAGGGGGGTGGTTGCTTTTTTGGGTTTGGTCGGCAGGTATTAGGTGATAAGGCTATGATATGTATATAAACGAAGATGATCCCGAAGCTGAAGACGAAAAAAGTAAAGATGTCGTAAAGGCTGGCGCTATTGTATTGTATACACAGGCATGGGCTACGCAGAGCGAGAAAGGATCGTGCTGTGATCGGTAAGACAGTGATGGTGACGGGGGCGAACTCGGGGATCGGGAAGGTGACGGCCCTAGAGCTGGCGCGCAAGGGGGCCACGCTGGTGATGCTCTGCCGGTCGCGCAGCAAGGGCGAGGCCGCTCGCGACGAGATCATCGCCCAGAGCGGCAGCGGGCAGGTCGAGCTGATCTTGGCCGACTTCGCCTCGCTCGACTCGGTCCGTCGAGCCGCCACCGAATTCCTTGCCCGCCACGACCAGCTGCACGTCCTGGTGAATAACGCCGGGCTCTACATGGGCGAGCGTCTGCTCAGCCAGGAGGGCCACGAGATGACCTTCGCGGTCAACCATCTGGCCCCCTTCCTGCTGACAAACCTGCTGCTGGGTGCCCTGCGTGCCGCCGCGCCCGCGCGGGTGGTGACGGTCTCGTCGGGGGCGCATATGATGGGGCATATGCGCTTCGACGACCTAGACGCCACGCGGGGCTTCCAGGGCTTCCGGGCCTACAGCGACTCGAAGCTGGCCAACGTGCTCTTCAGCAACGAGCTGGCCCGCCGCCTCGCCGACGACGGGGTCACATCCAACAGCCTGCACCCCGGCGCGGTGGCCACCAACTTCGGTGGCGACTCCGGCGGCCTGGGCGCCTTCTTCTTCCGCCTCGCCCGCCCGCTCTTCCTCAGCCCCGAGCAGGGCGCGCAGACCTCGATCTACCTAGCCTCGTCGCCCGAGGTTGAGGGCGTGACCGGGACATACTTTGCCAAAAGCCGCCCCGCACATAGCTCGTCCGAGTCGACCAACGCTGAGGTGCAGCGCCGACTCTGGGAGGTGAGCGCGGGGATGACGGGGGTCGGGGGTCGGGGGTCGGGGGTCGGGGGTCGGGAGTCGGGAGTCGGTGCGCCCTGACTCCCGGCTCCCGAATCCTGACTCCCACCATCCCCGCGTTGGTCGTTGACGTGATGGCGATGCTCTCAGTCGGTGCGCCCTGACTCCCGGCTCCCGACCCCCGACTCCTAACTCTTGGTTGACAGGCGGCGCGGCCTCCTTTACACTTTCGCGGAACACTCACATATGTCTATGGGGGGCTGAATGCGGCGCTTCCTCGCGGCCACACGCTACATCGCGATCGTTCCGGTGGTCTGTATCTTTTTTGCGGCGACGGCCCTGCTCATCTACGGCGCGGTCGAGACCTATCAGGTGATCATCCACGCCTTTGCCGATGAGGTGAGCTCGAAGGGCGCCAAGGGGCTGCTGCTCTCGGCGATCGAGCTGGTCGATCTCTTCCTGCTCGGCACGGTGCTCTACGTGATCGCCGTCGGCCTCTACGAGCTGTTTGTAGACGACAGTCTGCCTCTGCCTCGCTGGCTTGAGATCCACGACCTGGACGACCTCAAGGAGAAGCTGATCGGCGTGGTGATCGTGGTGCTGGGGGTGCTCTTCCTCGGCCAGGTGATCTCCTGGGACGGGAAGATCGACCTGCTCAGCCCCGGTGCCGCTGTGGCCCTGGTGATCGCCGCCCTGGCGTACTTCCTCAGCCTGAAGAAGAAAGAGTCGAAGGACAAGGCATGAAGTGGCTGCGCTACATGATGGTGTTCGTGCCGGTGGCCTTCCTGCTGGAGTTCATCCCGGCCCTGAAGAATGACACCCTACTCTTCGCCGTCTGCTGTCTGGGGCTCATCCCTCTGGCTGGCTACCTGGGCGAGGCCACCGAGGAGCTGTCCGTCCACACCGGCCCGAAGATCGGCGGCCTTCTGAACGCAACCCTGGGCAACGCGGCAGAGCTGATCATCACCATCGTGGCCCTCCAGGCTGGCAAGTTTGAGCTGGTCAAGGCATCGATCACCGGATCGATCCTGGGCAACCTGCTGCTCATCCTGGGGGCCAGTCTGCTCTTCGGCGGGCTACGCCACGGCATCCAGCGCTTCGACCGTCAGGCCACCGGGGTGAGCGCCTCGATGATGACCCTGGCGGTGATCGGGCTGGCCATCCCGACGGTCTTTGAAGTGTTGCGACAGATCAGTATTGGTGAGCTGAACGTCTTCAGCACCCAGGCCAACGACCAGGCGCTTAACGGGCTGAGCCTGGGCGTGGCCGCCATTCTGATGCTGCTCTATGTGATGAGCCTGGTCTTCTCATTCCAGCAGCCCGAGCGCGGAGTGGGCGGGCCGACCGGCGTCGATGACCACCGCGAGAGTGATGCGCCGCACAAGGCCAAGTGGAGCGTGCCGATGGCCTCGGGCGTGCTGGCCGCCAGCACCCTGGCGATTGTCTTCCTGAGCGAGTTCCTGGTGGGCGCGGTCGAGCCGACGGTCGAGGCGCTCGGCCTGAGCGAGTTCTTCGTCGGCATCATCATCATCCCGCTGGTGGGCAACGTCGCCGAGCATATCGTCGGCGTGCAGATGGCCTTCAAGAACAAGATGGATCTCTCGCTGGCGATCTCGCTCGGCTCCAGCACGCAGGTGGCGCTCTTCGTGGCCCCGCTGCTGGTCTTCGTCAGCCTGCTCTTCGGCCCCGAGATGACGCTCTTCTTCAGCATTATGGAGGTGGCCGCGCTGACCCTCGCGGTGCTGATCGCCACGATTATCTCGGTGGACGGCGAGAGCAACTGGCTGGAGGGCGCGCAGCTCCTGGCGGTCTATGGGATCGTGGCCATGGGCTTCTTCTACCTCAGCCCGGTTGGGGGCTAATCGGGTTGTTTGCCGAACAGGTCCGTAGCCTGTTATCCCCTGCGGGGCGGGCGGGCATCGCAGCTAGCGGCTAATCACGCGCTGACCAGGCTGGCAGGCGGTCGGTGGACTGACCACCTACTCTCTCCCGCGCAGCAGCGCAAACCCCAGCGCCACGGCGGACAGCACTGCGCCGACTGATCCAACCGTGAGCAGGATCGTCGGCGCGGTGCCCTGCCAGCCACCGATGCCCACAGCGATCGCCACCATACCCACGCCGAGCAGCAGTGCGGCGAGCACCATGGCCACCGCCAGCCGGTTTGCCGCCCCGATGATCGCCCCCCCCAGCCGACGCAGCTCCAGCTCGCGGGTCTGCACCTTCAGCTCGCCGTCGCTCAGGCGATGCAGCAGGTCGCTGATCTGGTGCGGCAGCTCCAGGGCCGTCTCGCCGAGCAGGCGGCTGCTACTCATCGCCCGCTTGCCAAGGGCGGCGGGCGAGAACTGCTCGGCGATAGCGTTCCTGACATAGGGTCGGGCAATCCCGAAGACATCCAGGCTCGGGTCGAGCTGCACGCCCAGGCCCTCCATCATCACCAGAGCCTTGAGCAAGATGGCCAGCGGCCCCGGCATGCTAATCTGGTGGCGGCGCAGCAGCGCAAGCAGCTCGCCGATCGTCTCGCGGGCCGAGAGATCGCTCAGGGGGCGATCCACAAAGCCCTCGGTAAAATGCTCCATGTCGCGGCGCAGCCCAGGCGTGATCGCCCGCCGCGAGATCACCCCCAGCTGCTCAAGCGTGTGCAGCAGCGACCCCGTGTCGTGGTCGATCAGGGCGGACAGCAGCAGCAGCAGCCCCTGCGTTGTCGGTCGATCCAAGCTGCCCACCTGCCCGAAGTCCACCATCCCCAGGCGGTTGCCGTCCAGGGCGAAGAAGTTGCCGGGGTGCGGGTCGCTGTGGAAGAAGCCGAAGCTGAAGATCTCCTTGAGGATCACCTCCATGCTGCTGCGGGCCAGGAGCACCCGGTCGATGCCGACCGCAGCGAGCGCGGGCAGGTCGTTGATCTTCACCCCGAAGAGCCGCTCGATGGTGAGCACGCGGGCGTCGGTGTAGTCCCAGTAGATTGTTGGGATAGAGACCTGGGGCGTCTCGGTGAAGAGCTGGCGGAAACGGTCGGCGTTGCGCCCCTCGCGCCGGTAGTCCAGCTCGGCGTGCAGGGTCATGCTGAACTCGCGAACCAGCTCGCTGACGCGGTATTGGGCTGCGAGGGGCATGCGATCCTCGGCCAGAGCGGCGAGGTCGGCGAGAATAGCCAGGTCGGTATGGATTCGCCCGGCGATATCAGGGCGCTGTACCTTGATCACCACCCGCTCACCGCTATGGAGGGTGGCCGCGTGAACCTGGCCGAGCGAGGCCGCCGCGAGCGGGGCGTGCTCAAAGCTGGCGAATAGCTCGCTGATCGGTCGCCCGAGCGACTCCTCGATGGTGGCGATGGCGATGTGGCTCGGGAAGGGGGGCACCGTATCCTGGAGCTTGCTCAGCTCGTGGACAAACTCGGCGGGCAGCAGATCGGGGCGGGTGCTGAGGGTCTGCCCAAGCTTCACAAAGGCTGGCCCGAGCGCGATCAGCGCCTCGCGGAGACGCTCGGCGCTGCTGAGAGGCGGGGTCGGGGGCACGCGCAGCACCACCCGGCGCGGCAGCGAGAGCAGCGAGAGCAGGCCGAGCTGCTCCACAACATAGCCGAAGCCGTGCCCGACCAGCACCTGTGCGATCTCACGGTAGCGGCCCAGGTAGCGGGCCTGTCGGACAAGTGGCCACATGATGAATTATGAATGTTGAATTATGAATATTGAATGCCGAGCATTCAACATTTATAATTCAACATTCAACATTGGCAGGAGGTGCGGGAGAAACACAATACAGCCGATGATCACGGCGGCGATGGCGCAGATCAGCACGGTGCCGGCGGCCACATCCTTGGCGATCTTAGCAAGCGGGTGGCGGACGCTGGTGGCCACATCCACGGCGGCCTCGATGGCCGTATTCACGCCCTCGGCGGCCAGCACCAACGTGATCACCAGCACCAGGGCGAGCCACTCCCAGCGCTCAAGGCCAAGGGTGAAGCCAAGGGCCACGGCGCAGGTGCCCACAAGCAGGTGGATCTGAGCGTTGCGCTGGGTTGAAACCATGTGCTGGAGCCCAGTGAAGGCGTAGCCGAAGGCAGCGATCAACGAGCTTGTGCGTCGGTCGATCCTGCGGCGCGTCGGTCGATCCGCCGCGTGTCGGGGCGGCGGCTCCAGCGTGTGATGATGACTCATGGTGCTCCAGGGCCAGTGTTCTGTCGATATGCGAGGATTATACACGATGCCGCCGGTGCGACCTCGCTGGCGACTGGACGGAGCGCCAGGCTCAGCCGTAGAGGTGGGTCGCGAATCGCTGGTTATGATTGCCCCCTGCGGCGGTAGGTTCCAGCGCGCACCTGCTCGGCGAAGAGCTTCGCCTCGGCGACCCAGTCCTCCGGGCTGATATTCTGCCAGCTCTCGGGGCTGATGATCGAGCGGACATCCTCGGGTGCCATGCCAGCGAGCTGTTCAAAGGTGAAGACGCCAGCATCGAAGAGCCGCTGCTCGTAGACTAGGCCGATCTCGTTGATATCGATCAGTGGGTCGCGACGGCCTATGCCCTCATCCGGGGCGGGAGCGACGGTCTCCACATTGCGCAGGGTCAGGCTATCCATACCGGCACCACTGAGCGACACCCCGCGTGCCGCTGCGCGGGCGGCATCAAGCTCGTCCCGCAGGCCTGTGGTCTCATCCTGCATACGGGTGCTCTCAGCCCGCAGGCGGGCGTTCTCGGAACGCAGCCCGAAGATCTGCCCCTGGAGGGGTTCGAGCTCGCCAACGCGCTGCTGGAGCGCCTCGACATTGCGTGTGGTCTCGTCCTGCATACGCGTACTCTCGGCCTGTAGGCGGGCGTTCTCGGAACGCAGCCCGCCGACCTGTGCCTGGAGGGGTTCGAGCTCGCCGACGCGCTGCTGGAGCGCCTCGACATTGCGGGCGTTCTCCTCCTGCATACGCGTACTCTCGGCCTGCAGGCGGGCGTTCTCGGAACGCAGCCCGCCGACCTGTGCCTGAAGAGGTTCGAGCTCGTCGACGCGCTGCTGGAGCGCCTTGACATGCTGATTGAGCTGATCCGATCGCTCGCCGCAGGCACGCAGATCGGCATCCAGGCGGCTCCGCTCAGCCTGGGCGGTGCGCACATCGGCAGACAGCCGATCACGCTCGATCCGAAACTCGTTCGAGGGCGGCTGATCCGTGCGGGCCGTCTCCAGATCCGCCTGTAGCGTGGCCATCCGTCGCCGCCAGTACCACCAATTGATCACCCACGCGACAAGCCCACCGATCAGTGCGCCTAATGCAATCCACCACAGCCAGTCCATCACATACTCCCTGGCTCAAAAGCAGCGGTAATACCGCACAGCGTGTACCTACGGGGTAGAATGACCCTATCCTAACATAAACGCCACCAGTCTTGACAGATCACACCGCAGCGGCAGAGTACGATTGGCGCAATCAGCGCAGAGCGCAGGCAGGTTCAGCTATAATAGCGCCTGCCTGCAAGGGCAGCAGATACCCGCTGAGCAGTACACACGAGGGAACGCAGCATGCGCATGATTATTGTCCGTCACGGCGAGAGCGAGTGGAACCGCATCCACCGCTACCAGGGCCAGGCCGACTCGTCGCTCTCTGAGTTGGGGCTACGTCAGGCCGAGGCGCTCGCCGAGCGTCTGAAGAACGAGCAGATCGACCATATCTATAGCAGCCGACTCCAGCGGGCAGCCCGCACCGCTCAGGCGATTGCCGCTCATCATAGCAGCACTCCCTTCGAGTACGCCGACGAGCTGCTGGAGATCTCTCACGGTGAGTGGGAGGGCAAGTTTATCGATGAGATCACCGAGCGCTACAGCGAGGGCCTGCGCGAGTGGCGCGAGCACCCCACCCGCTCACAGATGCCCGGCGGCGAGAGCTTCTCCAACGTCCTCAAGCGCACGATGGACTTTCAGGAGCGGACCATCGCGAAGCATAAGGGCCAGACTATCCTGGTGAGCACCCACGACGTGATCGTGAAGATCCTCGTCGCCGACTCGCTGGGCATGAATATGGATCGCATCAACCGGATCTGGGTCACAAACGCCAGCATCAGTGTGATTGAGTACGGCGACGACTTGCCCTACCTCGTCTCGCTGAGTGAGGCATGTCACCTCGGCACCCTGGCCAGCACCCGCGCGGGACAGAAGGCACTGTAGGTAAAGGTAAAAGGGCAATACCGCAGAAGTAACCCTGTGAAGGCAATACCGCAGAAGGAACGCTGTGAGGCGTCCTGTCATTCTGAGCGCAGCGAAGAATCCCGGCCGGGACCCTTCGCTTCGCTCAGGGTGACAGCGTTACTTATGCTCTATTGCCTGTGAAGTGTTCTGTCATTCTGAGCGCAGCGAAGAATCCCGGCCGGGATTCTTCGCTGCGCTCAGCGTGACATGGGTGACAGGGTTACTTCTGCGGTATTGCGTAAAAGGTAAAAGGGCAATACCGCAGAAGTAACGCTGTGAGGTGAATGGGGGTATCATCGGTTCGTATCTTGACAAGGAGGAACCGATGAAGACCCCGCAGCGATTATACCCGAGTGCCCGGATCATCTACCATCCAGAACTATCGGCATGCCCGGTCTGTGGAGGCTCCCTGATGCTCGCCAACTATGTACTCTGGGACAAAACGGTGCAAACCTTATGCCTATCTCCCCTTGCTGGCCGGGTATACCCGCCAGCAGCGGTCCCTCTTGGACGCAGCCACCGCGCCAATGCATCAGGCACCTGCTGCGCTCAGGGCATCACAGCGTTACTTATTTGATGTACCCATCGACTGGCCGGGCTGTGCGCCCTACCTTCGCCCCTAGCGTCGATTGCAGATTGCAGATTGCAGCCAGGCGCAGCGGCCTCATTCACCAGCTGTATCAAGGAGCCCCGATATCCACTCGCACCCTCGGCTTTATCACGCTCACCAGCTATGTGCTGACCATCCTCGCCGCCAACCTGGCGATCACGTACCTCGGCATCGTCCCGGTCGGCCTGGGCCTGATGGTCCCCGCCGGCGTCTACTTCGCCGGCCTGGCCTTCTCGCTGCGCGACGCGCTCCAGGAGACCCTCGGCCGGCGCTGGGTGGTCGTGGCCATCCTGCTCGGCGCGGCGGTATCGGCGGCGCTGAGCGCCCAGCTGGCCCTGGCCAGCGGCCTGGCCTTCCTCGTCAGCGAGCTGGCCGACTTCGTGGTCTACACGCCGCTGCGCCAGCGCAGCTGGCTCGGCGCGGTGGTCGCCTCCAACACGGTCGGCGCGGTGGTCGATAGCGCGCTCTTCCTCTGGCTGGCCTTCGGCTCGCTGGCGTTCCTCTCCGGCCAGATCGTCGGCAAGCTCTGGATGACTGCCCTCACCGTCGTGATCATCCTGGCCTGGCGGCGTTTCTCCGGCCGCGCCGCGCGGGAGGCGTGATGCACACCCTGCTCGTCGCCGACCGCGACATCACCTACGACGGGCGCCAGCTGGCGCCGCACTGGATCTACCGTCAGTTCGACCTGATGGGCGACGCGGCGGTGGCCTTCATCGGGCCGTGCCAGGTCGACCTGAGCGAGATGGTGGACATTGAGGATGTGAAGGCCCAGGCGCCGATCTTCAGCCCGCAGATGCTCCACATCATCGCGGAGTTCTTCTCCAGCGACCTGCACACGACGGTGTACCGCCAGCGGCTGCTGATCGTGACGGCGAAGGAGATCCTGGAGCGGCTGACAGATCGCCCCGTGACTCGCACGGGCGATGACCTCTACCTGCCGCGCGCCGACGGCAGCCCCGGCAAGCTCTCGGTCTCGATCGCCACGGCCAGCGCCACCTCGACGCTCATCCACACCGGGCTGAACATCGTGACCGAGGGGACGCCGGTGCCGACCGTGGGCCTGGCCGAGCTCGGCGTGGACCCGGCGACCTTCGGGGCCGAGCTGCTGCGCCGCTATGCGGATGAAGTGGACGACATCTGGCTGGCCCGCTGTAAGGTGCGGGCGGTGAGCTGAGGAGGAGGGGATGCGGATCGACGATCTGGACACCCCGGCGCTGCTGGTCAACCTCGATCTGATGGAGGCGAACATCGCCGCGCTCTTCGCGCAGCTGCGTCCGAGCGGCGTGCGCGTGCGCCCGCACCTGAAGACGGCCAAGTGCCCCGAGGTGGCGCGCATCCTCGCGGCGGCCGGGGCGCGCGGCTTCTGCGTGGCCAAGCTGGGCGAGGCCGAGGTGATGGCGGCGGCCGGCATCGACGACCTGCTGATCACCAGCGAGATCGCCGGTGCCCCCAAGCTGCGCCGGCTCGCCGCGCTCCACGCGGCGCACCCGCAGGTGCGCGTGGTGGTCGATAGCGTGGTTGGCGCACGGCTGCTCGACGACGCCGTGGCCGGCAGCCCCACGCCCCTGAAGGTATTGATCGAGCTGGATGTGGGCCAGGGCCGCTGCGGGGCCGCCCCCGGCGAGCCGGCCCGCGCCCTCGCCAGGGCGATCGCCGGCCTGCCGCACCTGCGCCTGGTCGGCCTCCAGGGCTACGAGGGCCACCTCCAGCATAGCGCCGACCACCGTGAGCGCGATGCGCGGGTGGACGCGGCGATGGCCCAGCTGACCGCGACGGCCGACCTGCTGCGCGCTGACGGGCACGCCATCGACCAGGTGACGACCGGCGGCACCGGGACCTGTGAGCGCTGCGCGTCCCACCCCGGTGTCAGCGAGGTCCAGCCGGGCTCGTTCGTCTTCCTCGACCGAGCCTACCGCGACGCGCTGGGGCCGCAGGGCGGCTACGCCAACGCGCTGACGGTGATCTCCACCGTGATCAGCCGGCCCGTCGCCGGGCGGGCGGTGCTCGACGCCGGGCTGAAGGCGCTGCCCACCGATATGGGGAACGCCGAGCCGGTCGGCCTGCCGGGCGTGAGCTACTGCCCGGGCGGCGACGAGCACGGCATCCTGACCTGGGCCAACGACGCCGACCCGGGGCTGGCCATCGGCGACCGGGTCGCGCTCATCCCCGGCCACATCGACACCACGGTGAACCTCTTCGACGTCTACCACGCCCAGCGGGGCGGCGAGGTGGTGGCCATCTGGCCGATCGCCGCGCGCGGGCGGAGCCAGTAAGACCTCGCACCGGCACGTTCTGAACGCGCGACCTTGGGCCGCAATGCGCTCGGTTGGAACCGGGCCTGCTGCAGCGCCGACGTGACCTTCTCTGACCTCATCGCTAATCCAATCCAGTGCCGGCGCGACGCGATCTTCGACACGTGGCTACCTGCGGATCCCACGCCGTCCCTGAATCCCAGGCTTTCCACCCCGTCGCCGTCTGCTCGGACATCAACCATTATCTGGCCCCGACGAGGATCGGCACCAGGCTGGCGCTGGTCGCCCGCCGGCCCACTGCGGAATGCCGTGCGCGCAGAGCCGGCAGCATCGTTACCGTACAACCAGAAGAGGAGCTCGCTAATGAGCCTTTCAATCACCCCCGAACTGCTGGCCGCCCGGTGCAGCGAGACTATCACCGACGGCCCACTCATGCTCGGCCCGATCTCCCTGGATGCGGCGCTCGAAGGGCTGGAGCTCCTGATCGCCCAGGAAGGTGATCGGGTCGCCGACGACTACCCGATGGACAACACCAGCCACGGCGCCAGCGAGGCTCGACAAGGCCTCCGCGCCCTCTATCTCGCCCACGCGCTCCTGTCCGCACTTGCGGGGAGGGAGCACGCCCGCCAGCGGATCGCCCCTGGGAGACGACCACCGCGTAGCCGCCGCGGGCTGGGCCATCCAGGGATCTGGGGCCGATCTACGCCCCAGGTGCCCGCGGGGTGTCACCTCCGGCACCGCAGCGCCAGATCGACCGCCACACCGAGCACGACGCCCACCGCGTAGCAGGCCAGGTCGCTCCACAGGAAGCCGGAGCCGAGCACCAGGCGGCCGGGGGTGGTCGCGCGGATGGCGTCGAGCCAGGGCGCGTGATACAGCTGGCCGAGCTCGATGGCCACACACAGTCCAAGGGCCGCCAGGCCAACCCGCCCGATTGCGGCGCGCAGCCAGATCAGGGCGACCAGCAGGTACACCAGCGTCGCGTAGAGCGTATCGCCACCGTAGGCCGCGACGAATCCGGGCATCGGCAGGCCGGATCGGGTGAGCAGACCAAGCGGGATGACCAGCAGGATGGCGGCGATGATGCGCCAGCGTGCGCGATGCGGGCTATCCCGCATCGCCCGCGTCCATACGCAGCAGCTCCAGCAGCCCCGGGATATCCTTCGCGATCCGTCCGCCCTCGCCGCAGATGCCCCAGATCATGTTGTTGAGGTAGCGGAAGTCGTCGCTGAGGCCGAAGCAGGGCACGCCGCGGGCGAACATGTAGCCCAGCTCCGCGCTGGTGCCCGAGTCCTGGTCCGCGCCGGTGAGCAGGGCCACGCAGCGGTCGCAGGCGTCCAGGGCGGCGATGTCGTCGCGGAAGATCCGCGCCTGGGCGCCGGGCGCGGTGAAGTCGACCAGGCCTGCGTCGCGGTGCGGCAGGAAGGTCGTGTGGCCCGCGCCCTCCAGAGCCTCGGCGATGCGCTCCAGGTACCAGCGCTCGTGCGTATTGAACAGCGGGCCGGCGATGTAGATGCGGGACATTACGATCTCCTGCGGTGGTGGCTCCGCGGGCGAGTATAGCACGGGATGCGCTACAATACGCCCTATGACACGCCTGCTCATCCTCAAATGCTCCGCCCGCAAGCGCGGCGGGCCTGAGCCCACTCCCGTTGTCGATCGCTACGATGGCCCGCTCTGGCAGGTGCTGCGCAGCTACCTGCGCGAGCAGCCAATGTTCGCGGCCGACCTGGTTGTCTACGGCCTCTCCGCCGAGTTCGGCCTCATCCCTGGCGATCAGCACATCCCGCACTACGACCGCACGATGGACCCTGAGCAGGCCGACGCGCTACGCCCCCAGGTGCTGGAGGCGTTCGTCGCGCTGATGGGGCAGGGCTACGACCAGCTCTGCCTGGGCGTGAGCGACCGCTACCTGCGGGCGATGGAGGGGTGGCAGGCGCTCGTCCCTGCGGATGTCACCGTCAGGGTGACTGACGGGCCGATGGGGGCGAAGCTCGGCCAGCTGCGGGCCTGGCTGGAGGGCCGGGAGTGGTCGCCTGCGGAGCGCCCGGCCCACCTCGCCGCGCCCGCAGCGCCGCGCGGCGAGGTGGTGCTCGCGGGCGTCCATCTGCGCCTGTCGCGCGAGGAGGTGCTGGAGCGGGGGCGGGCGGCGTTTGTCACAGACAGCGCGGGCGCGGGCCGCTACCGCGACTGGTACGTTCTGATCGATGGCAACCCAGTCTCCGCCAAGTGGCTGGCCAGCGTGATCAGCGGCATGCCGACCTCGAAGTTTGACGCGGCCAACGCCCGGCGGGCGCTGCTCGCCCTCGGGATCGATGTGGAGCGAGCGGTGTAGCCGGCGGGCGACCCAAGCAAAAGGCATCCACACAGATGATCCGCCCGCTCTCTAACGTATCGCTCACGACCAATCTGCTGGTCGTCCTTGCCACATTCGCGGTCGGGGGCTTCTTTGTGCTGCTCCAGCTGCCGCCCGGCGGATCAGGCGGGATCGCGGCAGTGACGACGCGGGGCGGGCAGATGGTCATCGTCCGCTACCCGAAGCCGCCGACCGGGCCGCAACTCCAGATTGTTGTCTTTGACTCGGCCACGCTGGCGACTCCACGGCTCGCGGTGCTCGCCGCCGCTGACGCATGCGACATCGATCTCAGCCGCGCGGTGCAGCTGGCTCCTAGCCAGTGGCAGGCGCTCGACGAGCTGCGCCAGCAGTGGTGCGCCGCCCCGCCGCACTTCCCCTCGGCGGCAAGCGCCGCGCCAATCTACGCTATCGGGCTGCGCTGCGAGAATAGCAACCACGGGATGCCCCGCGCCGCCTACCTGCGCGTCCTCGGCGATGCGCTACCGGCCAGCGTGCAGGACCTGATCGCACGCTTCCCACAGCCGGCGCAATAGGAGGTGGCTGTCGCCCCCGCTGCGCACGCTCAGAGGAGAGGCTGTGCTGCCTGAGGGGCCTCAATGGCCGCCCGGCAGCCGCAGGCCGAAGCGCAGGGCTGCCAGGCGCAGCAGCACCACCGCCGCAATACCGATGAGCACCGCCAGGCCCTTCTCGATACCGGCCCTGATGAGCAGCATATAGATCCAGCAGCCGATAAACGCGGCGGTGGCGTAGAGATACCGGCTGCGGAAGATGAACGGGATCTCGTTGATGACTACATCGCGTATGACGCCGCCGAAGACCCCGGTGGTCGTGCCGAGCAGCGCCGCGATAAACATGGACGTGCCAGCGTCCAGGGCGAAGCCGGCACCAGCGATACTGAAGAGGCCGAGGCCAAGGGCGTCGGGGAGCAGGATCGCCCGCTCGGGCACGCGGGTCAGGCCGGGGAAGAGAAAGGCGGCGACGGCCATCACGAGGATGAGGATGGCATACCACGCGTTGGCCACCCAGAACAGCGGGGTGCGGTCGAGGAACAGGTCGCGCACGGTGCCCCCGCCGAAGGCGGTGATCAGGGCCACCGTGTAGACGCCCACCAGATCCATGCGCTTGCGGCGCGCCTCGACGATCCCGGAGAGCGCGAAGGTGATGATCCCAAGGAACTCGATGAGCTGCAGCATAGCGATACCCTGACGCAGTGATCGATAGCGAGTGTCTGTGTGCCACATAGGCATGCTGAGCGTACCACGATGTGAACAGGAGCAGCTGAGCCGCTTCACCTGCCTGCGACTCACTCCGCTTCGCCTTGCCCCCGCCGGCTGTAGCGCCCGTGCTCCGGCGCGACGCAGTGCGCGGCCACTGGGCAGCCCTCGCAGTCGGGGCGCGCGACGTGGCAGCGGGCGCGGCCGTGGGCCACGGCGTTGATGTGGAAGCCCAGCCGCGCGCCGGCGGGCAGGGATAGCTCGACCGCCACGTGGGCCGGGCGCCCCAGCTCGGGCGTCCCCGGCGGCACCAGGCCGAGTCGCACGGCGACCCGGTAGGTGTGGGTGTCCACCGGGCAGACGTCGCGGCCGAACGCGTAGCCGACCACGCAGGTCGCCGCCTTGTAGCCGATCCCTGGCAGGGTCGCCAGGTAGCGCCGCAGATCGCTGACCGCCCAGACCCGCATGAAGCCCAGGTCGAGCCCGCCCCAGTCGCGCTGCAGCCGCCCGATCAGGGCTTGGATGAGCCGGGCCTTCGTGGGCGCCAGCCCGCCGACGGCGATGGCCGCCTCCACCTGCTCCACAGGTGCCGTCACCACATCCTCCCAGCGCGGCAGGGCCGCGCGCAGGGCGGCGTAGCTGCGCTGGTAGTTCGCCTCGGTGGTCATGGTGGAGAGCAGGATATAGACCAGTTCATCCACCGGGTCGGCGTGGTTGCCCAGATCTGGCCGGCCGTAGGCCGCATCGAGCAGGCGGCAGATCGCTGTGGCGCGCTCGGTCATAGGAAGGTCATCTGCCCGGTGTCGCTGGGGCTCGTGTCGAGCGGTGGCGGGAGCTCCTGCACATAGCCGTGGAGCTGCTTATAGAGCTGCCACGTGTTGTGGAAGCCGCGCCGGCGGTTGCGGTTGTTGCCGCGGAAGATCATCACCTCCACCCCGATGCGGTTGCAGATCGCGCAGGGGCAGTACATCCACGGCCGCCGGTCCAGGGTCTCGTGGTAGTCGCGGCGCGTGCGCTCCGTGACCTCGCCGGCGAGCGCGGCGTAGGCCAGCGCCGCCGCGTAGGTCGTCTCCAGGCTCACCTCGTCGCGGTCGTAGGCCCGCAGCGTATCGAGGACTGCCTGCTCCAGCCGCAGCGCCTCAGCCTCGTCGAGGTCCTGCTTCTTGGCCAGGGCGCGCGCCTCGGGAACGCGGATGGCCGAGAAGGCCGCGTTGCCCAGGAAGTAGTTGCGCCGCCCGTCCATAGCGGGGCGTTCCAGTATCACCGCGCCGGTCGCAGCCCCTCGCCCGAGGTGGTGTTCAATAGACAGCTACACCTTGCTGCGGGCCTCGACACTCCGGTAGGAATCTGCCACCTTGATATCCTCGTCGCCGGTGTGCGCGACCCCGCCGAGGCTGCCCGACGTTCGGCGCAGAACCTGGCCCAGGCCCGCTGGCTGATCGAGCGGGGGGCCGCCGATCTGCCAGAGAACGCCGAGCCGATCGGCGTTATCCAGGGCAGGGACGCCGAGCAGATCTTCTACGTCGCCCAGGCCCTGGCCGAGATGGGCTACCGGCGCTTTGCCCTTGGCTCCCTCGCCGGGAAGGTCGCAAGCTCTCGCGACGAGGTGCTGCGCCGAACTGAGGCCGCCCTTGAGGCGGTCGGGCCGCGCCTGCATATGCTGGGGGTCAGCTCGGTGCCCGTGCTGGAGGCTCTCGCCCGCCTTGGCGTGGAGTCGGCCGACTCGGGTGCGCCGATCAAGGAGGCGGCGCGGGGCGGCATCTTCTACAGCGAGCCGTTCCGCCGCTACAAGCTGCCTAGCGCCCACTTCCGCGAGTGGCAGCGCAGCTACAGCTTCGCCGAGGTGATCGAGTCGCCGCTCCCCTGCGCGTGTCCTGTCTGCCAAGATGACCCGGCACAGATCATGAACCCAAACGGCAAGGCGGCGATAAACTTGCGAGCGCTCCACAACTACTACCATCTGCGCCGCGATATCGAGGGGTCGCAGGCCGGATAGGCCCGCAAGAGCGGCCAGCGCGCTACTCCGCCGGCTCCGGCGGGCGCGTCTGGCGCAGCACGGATCGGCGCTCTTGGACGAGGGCAACAGACCCGGCAGTATACTCCACCAGCCGGAGCAGGTCAAGGTCGCCAGAGATCAGGGCTGGCGCCGGGGCGAGCAGGAAGTCTGGCTCACTGGCTCGCAGGTCGTCCACTGTCTGTCGCCAGAGATCCTCCCCCTGAGGGATGCCAGCAGCCTCCTGCCGCAGCCCAGCTAACTCGCGCTCTAAGCGCCGCAGCAGGTCGTGGAGGTAGCCCATCCTCGCCTGCACATCAGCATGTGCCCGCCCCGCCCGGTCGCGCTCCTCCAGCTCGCCCACCTCGCGCAGCGCGGCGGCGATGGCCTCATCGAGCGGTCGCATCTCCATCGTCTACTCCTCCCTTTCTGATCTGCCGCACCGTCTTCAGCAGCGCCCGGTAGCCGGGCGTGGAGGTGAGGGACTTGCCCGCCCCACGGTAGCGCGCGCGGGCGGCCCGCAGCAGCTCGGACTGGATCGTGCCCACGGTCTCGGCTGCGCCCCAATAGGGGTGCGTCAGAGCCGGTCGCGCAGCATAGCGGAATGCCTGGTAGTCCCACACATCCCCGGTCATCGCCCCCGCTGCTGCCGCGTTTGCCGCAGCAACCTGGCCGCGCAGCGCCGCGATCGCTTCTGCATCTACCCCAGCCAGCAACTCCAGCGCCGCATCCCAGCCCTCGCGCCAGACGACGCCCACCTCGCCACAGCGCCAGCGCAGCATCCCCAGCTGCCGCCGCAGCTCCACGCGGTGTCCCCCCTGCTGTGCGTCGAGGTGGCGGGCGCGGGCGTCGAGATCCTCAGCGTCGCGCCGCAGCTCTCCGGCCAGATCGAGCCGGCGCAGGGCGGAGGCGTAGCGCTGGAGGGCGGCGAGCAGGTCGTAGAGCCGCTCGCCGCCGGGGCGCACGCGGAAGGGCGTGGTCTTGAGCGAGGTCAGGGGCAGGTCGGCCAGACGCTCCAGGGCTGCGGCGGGATCGAAGTCAATCAGGGCCGCGCCGAGGCGCTCCCGGTCGAGCAGGGTGTCGCGCAGGGTGAAGGCGCCGATGTAGAGGCGGCGAAAGATCTCGCGGCGGGCGAGCAGATCCGCCCCCGCCGTGGCGCAGGCCCGCTGCGCGCCGTCCGACCAGGGCGACACGACGCTGCCCGCGTCGGGGCGCAGGTTCGGTGGGCCGTCGAGCGGCTCGCCGCGCAGCCCCGCGATCATGCGCCAGGAGATCAGGATCAGGTGCTCGGCGGACAGGCCGAGCTGATCGCGCAGCAGCCGACGAATATCCGCCTGATAGGTGTCGAAGTGGCCGCGCGCCCACGCCAGGGTCAGGGCCAGGTTTCGGCAGACCTGCGAGAGCTCGGCGCCGCTGAGCGCCAGGTAGGCCAGCTCCTCCAGAACAGCCCGCTCCTCAGGGAGGCCGCGCACGCAGAGCTTCGGCGAAACCTGAGTCACCGGCTGGTCACCGCTCTCGCGGCCAAGGGCGATCGGGATACGCTCGTCGCCACGGGCGTAGAAGATCTCGGCCCTGCTCAGCGAGAGCGAGTCCGGGCTGCCAAGCGCGCGCGGGTCGCCGATGGCGAGGATGATTCGCTCGACGCCAGCCTTCAGCGTCTCGCGGCTTGGATAAAGTCCGCCCTGGTCGAGCCACTGCTGGAGCTCGTGCAGCTCGCGCTGCCAGTCAGCGGCGGCGGGGGCGGGCGCGCCAGCGGCGGGGGCGACGTAGGCGCGGGCGACGCGGATCTGCCCATCGTGGATCAGTTCGGGCGGCACCGGCACGCCCCACAGCTCGGCGATGCGCCGGTCGAGGGTGATCGCGTCATCGCCGACATGGCCATACCAGCGGAGCAGGCCGCGCAGCGCGGGGTCAGGCGCGTCGTCGGCGAGGAAGAGCGCCGGCGGCGAGACCAGATGGGCCGAGCGATCCAGGGCGGCGGGCGGCGGCTCGGGCGAGAGCAGGGCCGCGCCGAGGACGTGCTCCAGGAAGAGGCGCGGCGTCTGGCGCGGGCTGCCCTCCTCGTGGAGGGCCGCGAAGGCCCGTCGCAGGGCCGTCTCGGTGAAGGGGTAGAGCCCGGGGCCGAAGGCGTCGTCGCAGGCGGCGAGGGCGGGGTCGGCCAGGTCGCCTCGGATCGCGCCCAGGTAGCCACGGGCCAGCTCAACGACCTCATCATCGAGGCCATAGGCCCGGCCCAAGTCATCGGTGAGCACCAGGCGGGCGCGCAGACGGTGGTGGACGTGGGTCAGGTCTCCGGCGAGGGTGGCCCCGGCCAGCTGGGTGCGCTCAAAGCCGGTGGTCACGCCGATCACCGCGTCAAAGTGGCCGCTGGTCAGGTCGAGCAGATAATCGAGCAAGCGGTCGCCGAGCACGCGGAAGGCAGTCACATCCTCAAGCAGCAGGAGCGGGCGCACGCCGGAGGCCACGGCGGCGCGGGCGATCTGAGTTAGGGTGTCGCGCAGGTCGCCAAGCCAGAGAGTCTGCTCCATTGCGAGGGCGACGAGGCGGCGTAGGGCGGGCCAGTTCGCAGCTATGACCTCGGCGCTAAGACCGGGCTGCGGGCCGATAGCCTCGGGCGCGGGCAGGAGCTGGTGGCCGCTCTCGCCGCGCGCGGCGGCTGTCAGGTGCTCGGCGATCGCGGCGCGGGTGGCGGTGCTGTCGAGCAGCGCCTCCCATACCGAGGCCGGTGCGAGCGCGGGGTCGCCCTGCTCGTAGAGCAGCACGACGGCGGAGAGGGCCACGTGGCGGGCCTGGGTGGCGACGGGGGTGCGGCGCAGCAGCGGCGCGCCGGCCAGGCCGAGGGCGCGGCGCAGCAGGGCGGCCACGTGGGCGGCGCTGGTCATGCTGCGCGGGATGTGGATGGCCAGGCGGCGGGCGGGCTCGGCGCGATACTCCAGCCACTGGCAGAGCTCGCTCTTGCCGGCGCCGGCCTCGCCGACGACGAAGAACAGACGGTTGTCGGCGTCCAGCGCCCCGGCCGTGATCAGGTTGTAGACCTGCTCCTCGCCGATGAATCGCCCGGCCAGATCCGCCTCCTTGCAGAGGTCCACGCGGATCTGGCGGAAGGGCCGGTGCGTGCGCAGGAACAGGTCGCGGGCCTTCTGGCGGCTCTCGGTGGTGAGCACCTGGCGGACGCGCGCCGGGCTCCAGGGGGCGGGGTAGGGCATAGGCTAGACCTCAGTGGGAGTGGCGAGGGCGACCTGGCTGACCCGGCGCTCGCCGAGGAGCAGCGAGCGGGCGGCGTCGGCGTGGTGGGCCATGCGGATGTGGCCGAGCCGCTCCAGGGCCAGCAGGGTCTGGGCGAGGCCCCGGTGGACACGCCCGCGCGCGGTGAAGCAGGCGAAGAGCTCGGCGTCGATCTGGGTAAGGGCGGCCGCGAGGGAGAAGTCCTCACCCCCTGCGGAGAGGCCCTCACCCCCAGCCCCTCTCCCGCTGCGGCGGGAGAGGGGAGTCGATTGCGTGGATGCCCAGCGCAGGGCGTCCAAAATCAGGGGTGGCTGGGGGACGATCAGCAGCTCGGGCGAGCGCTCGCTGCGACGGACAAGGCCGATGAAGGCGGAGAGGTGCGCCCAGAGCAAGAGCTTCTCGCCGGTCCAGGCGAAGAGGTCGCGCAGTATGCCGCGCTCCATCTGGTCGCGCAGGGCCTGGGGCGTGATCGCCAGGGTGTCGTCAGCGACGATCTGGCGGTAGACAAGGGTGATCGCGCGCTGGCGCTGCTCGGGGTGGGCGGAGAGGTGGTGGCTCAGGAGCAGCCGGAAGGGCGCGCCGGGCAGGCGCGGCGACGCCGTGTGGCGGCGCGGGCGGCCCCTGGCCTCGATGATGCCGGCGATAGAGAGGAAGCTGAGGGCCTCGCGCAGCGGCGCGTCGGCCAGGTCATCGGGCGAGTCGCCGGCGCCGGCGGTGCACAGCGCGGCCCGCAGGTCGTCGAGGGTGGCCTCGGGCCGTGAGGCGATGGCCGCGTAGAGCTGAGCGAGCTCCGGGCCGCGCAGGGGGATGTGGCGGCGAGATACTATACGCAGACGAGCGAGAACAAAACCGGGAGAAGCTGTAGTTTCTCCCGGTTTTGTTCTCCCACCACAAACGTTATGCCGTCGCCTTGCGCCTTACCGGGCGCTTATGCGCTGACTTGCGGGTTAGCCCAATGATCTCAATCGCCGTCGAGTCGTGGCCGTACTGCGCAATGACCTGATCTTTCATGCCAAGACCAGTAGTATGCATCGCATTGGCCGTCTCAATTGCCACGACGCGGGCATGCTTCAGCTCCTCCTCCAACCGAACGATGGCGAGTTCGGCTTGGGTGAGACATGCCTCTTGCTGCTGCATGATTACGATGCTGTACGCGCCGTTGATCGGCTGGTAGTCGCCGAGGCTCTGGACGGCCCGCAACAACTCACGGTCAGCAGCGATGACGGATGGTGGAAGGCGCTTCAGTGGTGCAGCCATTCGGTCTGTGCCTTTCTACTATGGAAGCTGCGATGTGTGACACCCGGTTCCGCACGGGTCTATAATATGCGCTTGGTTTTGTGTTGTGAACTCCCCCATTGGTACGTAGTTGATTAGTACCTGCCATACGGGCGTGCATGCAATGCATGCGGGCATGCTTCCTTCGTGCGCAGGCGTGCATGCAATGCATGCGGGCATGCTTCCTTCGCGCGCAGGCGTGCATGCAATGCATGCGGGCATGCTTCCTTCGTACGCAGGCGTGCATGCAATGCATGCGGGCATGCTTCCTTCGTACGCAGGCGTGCATGCAATGCATGCGGGCATGCTTCCTTCGTACGCAGGCGTGCATGCATTGCATTATGAGTCAGCGTGCTATAATTTTAAGCGCGTTACAAAGCTTCAAACCGGTAGGTGTATCGAATTATGCAAGAGATTGACGTTGTCCGTCAAACCAAAATCTTTCTACAGCGTCATGGACTTCTTGGCAAGCAGATCACGGATCTTTATACCGATGCACATCCAAGCCTCTTGATAGACGCGAAGCTGGAACCCTTCCAACGCTTCACATTACAGTTTGACTCCTTCGCCATACATCCCGATCTAGTCGGGAGACTCGATGATGGAGGGACAACCTTTGCTGTCGAGGCGAAGGGTGCAGATGATTGGCTCAAAGGAATTGCTCAAGCAGATACCTATCGACAAGGCTTTCATGCCTCTTTGATTGCCGTTGCCGGAACACCTTCGGGAGATATGATGTCATTCGCGCGGCAGCGCGGCATTGGGATTATTGCGGTAGGTTCACAGGGTGCGGAGGTACTTGAACGGCCTCCAGTACACTTGCCCCAACTCTATCTGGCCGAAAGCGTCCGCAGGCAGTTCTCTGCAAGCAATACACTTCTTCGTCAATTTTACTACAACTTTCCCACCCATTACCTGGGGTGTGCTGCATGCCTTAGGATATGGGAGCAGCGCCTTGGGACATCAATCGCGCTGATTCAGGAGCTTGAGCCGTTTGTTCAAATCCTCTATCCCGCCATACCTCGGGACTTCCGGCCTGCGCTCCGTGGAGCTGAAAAGCTTGGCTTAGTGCATGTCAGAGGCAATGCTGTCGAGCTGACTCACCTTGGACGAACATGCGTGGAATTGCTCCCACCCCCACAAGAACTTGACGCACTGCATACGCAGGCTATGAAGCAGCCACTCGCTGAGATCAGCCCACAGACTGGTGCCGTCTTACGGATTTTGCTTGATCGTGAACCTATTGCGAAGTTCATTATAGAGATGCTTGCGAGAGTGGGCCGTCATCAGCCGATACCCATGCCTGCATTGGTAGAGCATGCCAGCAGGATCGATAAAACTCTGACGCCCGTGGTATTCTTTTTTCCGAAAGCCATTGATGGACTGACGAATGATCAGGGCTTCATTGTGTGGCGCAATGTGCAAGCGCACCACTACCGAACGACCATCTACATGCAGTACAAGCGGATTCTTACCCATGCCGGTCTGATCAAAGATCATGGCCTTGCAGGTACATCATCAAAGCACTACAATCCGGAGAAGGATATGTGGGAGCTTATTGTGTAATGCTCTGCTGGTTGTCGGTTCGGTCATCCGTTTTTCGGATGGGAATATCATCACGCAGCAGATAATCAGTTGATACACCAAAACGCTCAGCTATTTGCAGGACGAACTCAATACCTGGGAGTTTCTTGCCGCTTTCAACTTCACTGATGACCCCTTTAGATGTTGGACTAAGGCCAAGGATTATAGCAAGTTCAGTCTGCGAAATGGCTGCGTCTTCGCGTAGCGAGCGAATTTTCTTACCAAGGTTCGCGATCATTTTTGCTTCCCTCCTTTGCGAAACCATGTGGGCGGAAGGATAAATGTTGGGCCACGGCTATGCACTGAAATGTTGTCCTTGTTCGCGGCAAGCCAACGCTCGAAGCGAGGCATAATATCTCCTGCCTCATCGCCAGAAATCATCTGCATGGTCAGGTGCCGCGTCAGGTGTGTATGAGCGCGGTGGCCATCAAACGACTTCTCGGTCTCATCCAGGCTTGTATAGAGCGGAATACTCATCCCGGCGCTGGTGCTATCTGATCGTGTTCCGATCAGGACATAGGCACAGAATTTTGAGGGTGCAAAGAGGCCAGATACTGGGTCAAAGACAAAGTAAGATATTGTCCGCTTCCCCCAAAGCTGGTAATACTCAGCCTGTGAAATTTCCGCATTCCAGGTTCGCACATTCAGTATGACTTCCAACAGGTTGCTTGCGAAATGGATGCGGCGAGAATCAGATGTAAAGGCTGGCTCGACAACTGCCAGAATGCGGTCAATCTCGCGTTGCGATTCAATTTCTGGATGTGCAGCCAGATCATCAACAGCCAGGGTATTGAGTTGATTGATCTGGGTAGCCGTCAGGTATGGCGTCAACGGTATCTGGAACGCATCCATACCGATACTGCGCATCAGCGTGATCATGTTGGCAGCGAGGTTTGCGCGGCCATATTCAACGCGAGGGCTGATCATCGACACAAAGGTATCGCTGGCCAGCTGCGGCTGAAAGAGATGTGCAACTGAGAACTTGGCATGGTTGGCAACAGGATCGGCACGGCTCACCTCGAACTCAATCCAGAGTCGCCGTTGCTTATCAGCACGCTGGAGAAGCACATCAACCCGCGAAGAGTACCCCATCTGGTCGTCGAAGGTAGCAGCTAAGAGTCGCTGCTCAGTTTCACACGTCCAGCCTATTGGGCATAGCCGCTTGAATTCGCCTTGCAAGTATGTTGCGAGCTTACCCATATCTCGACCTTTACCTGTATATGGAGCGACAGAACCTATCGATAGTATAACCGCTTTAGTCAGCCTCTCCATCCCATTGCGGGCGATAATCAATCGTCTTAGCTCCTTTTGAGCTGTTGCATGAGAGACACAGAGGCTGAATGTTCGCGATAGCACCTGTCCCTGGTGCTCCAAGTGGTATCACGTGATCAGGAGTAAGCTTGATCTCTGGTTCCTGCCGGCCACAGCGAAGGCAGGTATAGTTATAGTGCTCCTTTAATAGAGCCCACTGCTCAGGAGTAAACGAATCTCCTGCGGAGCGCTTCTTTGCTCTCCGGCGATGCCACATTGCCTTGACTTTATCGGAATTTTCCTTTCGCCACCTACGTTGATAAACTCGTAGCTGCTCACGATAATCTGCGTTATTATGATATCGCTCGCGTGCCTTTCTCTGAAAGATTTCCAGCTTAGAATCTCGACGCCTTTTTTGGGCCTTGCCAATCTTTTCGTTATTCTTGTAATAATAACTAAGCTGGTACTTGCGATATCGGTCAACAAGACTTCGCTGATATTCACCTACCCGCGCAATAATCTTCTCACGATTACGCTGATAGTATCCTTGTGCCTTTTGCAAAATCTCATCACGTTTCTCACTATACCGCTGTCTTTGTCTGTATAGGATGCATGGTTTGCAATCTGGTCGATAGCTATCTTTGCTTGCTTTGCTCTTGTAGAAGAGATCAAGCGGTTTCCAGGTGTTACAGTACGTGCAAATTTTCCCTGGCTCGCCATCCTGATACACGATAGCCATAGAGTACCTCCTGCTTCGTAGTTCTGAGTTAGAGAACAAATTGAAAGCCCCGCTCAATTGAGCGGGGCTTTCAGGGAAGATCCAGTGGATCTACGAGTTCTTTTACATTTCATACGCTATATTATAGTATAGCCTGGAAGTTAGCACAAGTGTCTTATCTATACACGAAGACCCGCAGCAGCGCCTTGGTATCTGCTGGCGCCACAGTTGCTCGCATCACGCCGATACCGCTGTCAAGGAATCGTTGTAGGTACTCATCCTTGAGGAGCTGCTTAACTGCCTCACCATTCTTCGTCGAGAGTCCGTGTACGTGCTCGGCGACGGCCGCTACCTCGCTTATCACGGCGGGGTTATCTGCGCTCAGCCAGCCGCGCAGTTCGCCGATCCGCTCGATGTCGCCCTGGATCCTTCGATCGGCTACGGTGAGCAGCACGTGGGCCAGGTTCACCGCCGGGAAGTAGCTCTCGCCGTGCTCGACGGTTAGCTCAGTGATGAAGCGGTGGGTGATCGCGCTGGCGCGCAGACGCCGGCTCAGCCCCACAGAGGGCGTGAATCCCTCCAGCGCGCCCGGGCGCACGTCGAGAACCAGCCCCTCGGTCTGCATCTCGAAGCCGAGGGCGACCGGCGCCTGGGTCGCCTCGTTTCGGCAGAAGCCGAGCACCCCGCCGATCTCCTCAAAGCCCTTCTCACGTGACTTCAGTGTGTACTGGCTGCCCAGGATAACCCGCTGCACCTGGAGCAGATTCATGTTTGCCGGCTCGTCGCTGTGCAGCACCATCCGCTCGACCAGGGCCTGGCCGATAGGGTCGGCCACGATGGCCGGGTGGCCGCCGGCCAGGCTGTAGTCGCGCGGCGGCCGCGCGCGCTCGGCCCGGAATGTCACGCCGCTCAGCGCGAAGGCCGAGCTGGAGTGGGCCAGGCGCTTCACCTCCTGAACCTCGCCTGGGAGCCCGCGATGCTCGCGCAGCGCGCCGCTCTCGGGATCGGCGTACCAGTAGATCCGCTCGTGATCTTCGCTGAACTGGGCGGGCGTGATCGTCTGCGGCCGCAGCACCGTGAGCTCGCGCAGCTGCTGGGGGCGAATCCCGAGCAAGCGCAGCGTTCGGCCCGGCAGGCTGCTTGTCTTCGCCCGGTCGTGCAACTCCTCGTAGGTGTAGTGTGCGTCGAGCGCGACCAGATCGGTTCCAGGGACCGGCTGCGGCGGAACCCAGGCCGCGCCCAGGCCGCCACGGAAGGTCACGTTGCCGGGGATAGTCTCGCTCATCGCCAGGCTGATACTCTCGCTGTTGAGCCGCTTGTTCTCGCGGCGATCCTGGGGCCGGTAGTCGACCTGCACCTCGGGCAGGTTGATGTCCGAGAAGAGGTTCTGCGGCAGGTGACGGCGCAATAACTCCCTGCGTGTTCTAATCGGCTGGCGGCTGGTTGCTAGTTTGGGATAGGCCTGCTGTACCAGCCCGCTCGCCAGGATATCCGTCAGCAGACCCTGTGACTCCTCGGTCAGCACGCGGGACAGCGCGTCGTTGTCCATCGCGAAGGCTCGCCGCAAATAATCTTTGAAGGCCAATAGCACCTCGGCGTCGGCGGTCTGGCCCATCAGGTAGGCCAGATCGGGCGCGCTGAGATAGTCGATATTCAGCGAGCGCCCCGCGCCGTTGGCGCGGTAGGCCAGCCAGTCGCAGAGCGCGTAGAAGCCGTGGATGCGCTGGAGGTAGCGGTTCTGCGCGTTGAGCGGCAGCTTGCGGAAGGTCGGGTCGGTGAGCAGATGCTGGTTGCGGAAGAGGAAGAGGTCGGTCGACTTGTAGGGGCTGAGCACCGTGACGACAATCGGCCGGGTACCGACCTTGCGCCCGCCGCGGCCCTTGCGCTGCACAAAGCTGGCCACGTTGCTCGGCGCGGTGTACTGGATCACACACATCAGCGCCTCATCGTCGTAGCCAACCTCCAGGGCGCTGGTCGTGATGATCAGGTCGTCGTCGGGCTCGATCGGCTTGTCCCGGTCAGCGCCGGACTTGCGGCGGATGTTCAGCGGTTCACGGCGGGCCTTACCGGGCTGGCTGAGCGCCCACCAGCACTCGCCGGCCGCGAAGTAGGGGCAGTCGCGGTTGGGCATGCCGCGATCACAATCACAGCTGCTGGCGTGGCCCGCCCCAAAGAGGTTGGGGAAGAGCTGGCGGTTGAATGGCGGGAAGCGGTACCAGTAGAGCGGAATAATACGTACGGGCCATTGTGCAGCCGACTGGCCTCGGGTACGTCGATCTCTCCGCTCAGTTATAAAGTAGCTTTGGGCCTTCTCCGCGTCCTGCATCTGGTAGAGCCAGCGGCCGACCACATCGAGCGACTGGACGAAGCCGAAGGTGCGGTAGCGCCCGAGTTGGCTGCCGGCGGGCGGCTGCGGCATGGTGTGCAGGACACACATCGCGGTTTGGATGAGCGTCGAGATTACCGCCGTATCCTCGCTATCCTCGGCGCGCACGAAGATATAGCGCTCGGCGCCGATCACCTCCAGATCATCCTCGTGGGGCTGCACCTCGCGGATATTCTGAGCTGGGATGCCGCTCAGCTCGGAGAGAAACGCCCGCGGGCCGGCGATCGTCGCGCTCAGCCCGACAAAGGCCAGGTTCGCGCTGTCGCCGCGCTCCTGCTTGCCCAGCCTGACCCGCGCCAGCAGCCGCCGCAGCAGCAGCGCCACCTGGGTCCCAGCGGTCGATGTCTGCAGGTGAATCTCGTCGAGCATGACCACCGACGGCGCGCAGAAGTCGCTGGTGCCGAAGAGGTGCTGGTACTCGGAGGAGATCAGCCGGTTGTTGAGCGACTCGGTCGTCGCCACCAGCAGGTCGGGCGGCGCCTCAGCCATGACATCGCGGGCGAACTGGATGAAGGGATAGGGCGTATCGCAGGCGGGGCAGACAAGGGTGCGCGGGTCGTCCGGCCGCACACCGAGCTGCTGCCGGGCCTGGTCGCAGGCGTGGTCAGGCGTGCCGACGCAGTAGGCGAAGGGCGCCAGGTAGCCGCCGAAGTCCTCATCGTAGCGCCAGCCGCGTCCGGCAAGCCGATCTCGACTCTCCGTGTCGCTGCGCTGGAAGTCACTGCGTTGGTAGACCGCCGCGCCGCTCTCGATGCCGATCGTGATCTGCGGTAGGTCGTGGACTTTCAGCACCTGATTGACGTGGAAGGTGGCATCGACAAAGTCACTGAGCTGGTTTTCCGAGAGGGCGACGCGCGGGTAGATACAGATCGCCTTCACGCCCACCCGGCCGCGCAGGCAGCGCTCCAGGATAATCTTGGCCAGCACCGGAAGGAAGAAGGCGTAGGTCTTGCCGGCCCCGGTGCTTGCGGTGACGACCACGCCGCGCTCGGTGCCGCGCGCCGGGCTCAACTCGATCGCCTGCAAGATCTCGCGCAGCGCGTCCTCCTGGAACTGGCTGATCTCGCGGAGCTTTGGCAGGCGCGTTGCGATCACCTCATGGAGTAGTGCAGCGCAGCGCTCACGCGCTCGATCGCCATCCAGCACCACAAGATAGTCGGCGGGGGTGCGGCGACGCCGGGGGACGCGGCGCGGGGCAACATGGAAGGTCACATCCCCAGTCAGGCGCTTCGCCTTACTGATTCGCTTCTCGCCCTCATATCGTGGCGGCAGCCGCTGGCGCAGCTTGCTGAGCAGCCGCACCGTCTCGGCGATCCGGCTGCGGAAGACCCACTTCGCAGGGTCGTCTTCGGCGCTGAAGCGGATGATCAGCACCTCCTGCGCCAGCCAGCGCAGCGCCGCGCGCAGGTCGCTCCCGCGCTCTGCGGGGGGCGGGCGTGTCACATCTACTGGCTGATATTTATCGAGTACATCAGTGCCAGTCATCGTGACGTCGTAGACGCCGTAGGCGATCTGCTCGGCCTCACGCTGCTCGATCCAGGTGAGCAGATCGTTCGTCAGGATGTCTCGCTCATCGTCAGAGAGCGGCATAGTAAGTTCTCTATCTAAGAACAACAAAGGCCCCGCTCAGATGAGCGGGGCCTGAGGTGACGTAGTTGTGGCGGTGCGTGGTGTTCCATGGGTGTGATCATCGGGTCGCCACTATGTGGCCGCACCGACAGCACCCAGTATAGCATGTGCTATCATCAATAGAGAACCAGATACAGCATGCGCCTCTTTATTTTCAGATGCGAGCGCAGCAGCGTGGAGCATATCGGGATTGTGTGGCCAGAGGATGGACACTTTATGAATAGCTCAATATTGCTAACCTGCATTAACACTGTGCGCCAGTTCTTCTATGGTCCTCACAAAACCACGAACATCCTTCCCTTGATGACCTGGGTAGTTCTATCCCAGAGTCTCGTACTCTGTACGATCAGAAGAGATTGCGAAAAGGTTGCGCCTACGCAGGGTGTATTGCGGCTGTAGCCATAGAGACAGGTTAGCTCAGGCTAACCAGGAATAATGGTTGAAAGCTGACATTGCGGCATATGCCTGCTACGCTTCAGCCACAGCCCGTCTCTGTGGCGCGACGGCAGACCGCCGCCAGGCCACCTAGACCAGCGCACCGCGCCCGTGCGCTCCGATTGCGCAGACGCTCAAGAAAGCCAGGCGCGGTGTCGGCGTCAGCCGTGAACCGGCCAAGCGGAGCTGCAAGAACACTCGGCCTCAGCACTGGGGCAAGGCAAACCCACCGGCAACGGTGGCTGACAGCGCTTCGCACACGCGGCGCGTAATCATGTCCTAGACGCGACTCATACCTCCGCCAGGAGCTGTTTGCACACCTCTCTTCTTTGGCCATGAGCACTTGGCAGAGGATGAAGAAGGCGGCTGCATGGGCCTGGCAAAAGGAGGACATCCACTGCTACACCGCCAATTCAGGTGATGAGCTAGTGGATATGAACTGAGCATTCTGTGACCAGAGGGACAGGTAGACATTTTGCAGACCCAGATCGCCATGAAATGGCATTGGAATGCCGAAAATCTTGACGTTCGGCTGTAAGCCGTGCTACCATCAGCCACATCAGCTACCTGTCCCTATGTCGCGACGGCACCCGCCGCCACGGCACCCGGACCAGCGCGCCCCCGTCGTCGCGCTTCGATTGTGGAGACGCTCAAGAAAGCCAGGCGCGGTGTCGGCGTCAGCCGCGAACCGGCCAAGCTCGGCAGCCAGGACAACTCGCCCCGCCAGGGGAAGGACAACCCGCCGGCAACGGCGGCTGACAGCGCTGAGCACACGCGGCCCACAATCATGTCCTAGACGCGACTCCTACCTCCCCTGGAGAGCCGGCCTCGTTCCGAGGCCAACCTTCTTCCACACCACTACTCGTGGACGGTCCTGGCCTGGGCATCCTCCTCCTCACCTGCCAACGTGGCGAGCAGCAGATCGTCAGCGGTGACGCCAAACAGATCGGCGCAGCGCAGGATGGTCTCAACTGACGGTGCCTTCTGACCGCTTTCTAGCAAGCTGATATACGCCTGGGAGAGTGGTTGCAGGTGCTCGGCGAGCTGCACCTGGGACATCCCACTACGAGTACGTCGGCCGCGTAGCCGCTTGCCGAACTGGCGTGCCACATCATCGCCCTGGGAAGGCGAGAATGAGCTGGCGATGGGGATGTCAGGTGGTATCGTATCGCGCAGGAGGAAATCCACCGTCACCCCAAGGACGCCGGCGGCGCGCACGGCAAGGGCGACGGAGGGAGCGCTTTTGCCCCGCTCCAGATAGCTGAGATGCGACTGCGTCGCCAGGCCGAGCTGCTCGGCGAGTTGAGCCTGAGTCAGCTGGCGCTCAGTGCGCAGGGCGCGTAGCTTTTCGCCGAACAGACGCGGCATATCCCTCACAAAGGGGAGCCGCTTGACATGGCGAACAGGCGTACGTTATAATATGAATGTCGGTTATATTCCGGCGGGCAATATCGAACCCTCCCATCGACTTGGCTCCCCAGCGCAGACGATGGTAGGGTTCGCCCTGTTGCCCGAACAGCGTCACATTGTACCACGTACGCTGGCTCGGGCAGGTTTGCCCCAGGCACACCAACCGACTCATACCTCCGTAAGGAGAGTAGGCCTCTTTCCGAGGCTGGACCACACCTGCGACGATTGGGGGTGCAGATGTCCAGCCCGGTGTTTGTGCAGGATAGCCAGGGTACGCCGCTTATGCCAACCTCCGCCGCGTATGCGCGCCGCCTGCTCCAGCAAGGAAAGGCGCAGTGGGTGCCGCACCACGCCTTCCCCGTTATCCAGCTAACCCACGCTATCCAACAGCCCACTTTGCGACCGATTCTGATCGGCGTCGCGATCCACCTGAACGCAGCAAATCTATACCTGATCGCGGAGGGCGAGCAAGCCGCGCTGCCGCTGCTGCATACCATTGTCGATTTGCGCACCGACCTACCCACACGGCTGCGCCGGCGGGCAGCCCACCGCAAGCGTCGCCGCAACCGCGCCCGCTACCGAGCGCCACGAAAGCACGGGCGGCCGTTCAAGCTACGCCGCCCAAGCATGCTCCGATCTGCCTGGAGCCAACAAGTACATCGCGGCCGGCAGCCAACGCCAATGAGAGTGCGGCACCTCTCGCATACAATCCGCTGGCGTTCCCAGGCGATCATGCGAGTTATTTGTGCGCTACAGAAGCTCCTCCCAATTAGCCACGCCATAATCCTCTCGCCCGCCGAGCTGCGCGGGCCGCAGGAGATGAGCGGTACCGCCCTGCGCCAGCTACTCATCGACACCTACGGCCAGATTGATACCGCTGGCAACCGGCACCCGATGTGCGCCTACTGCCTGACGACCGAAGGCCGAATCGAGGCCGAGCATATTATTCCGCGGAGCCGGGGCGGCACCGACGGCTGGCAGAACCGCGTGCTGGCCTGCGCGGCCTGCAATGCACGCAAGGGCAATCGTCTGCCCGAGGAGGCTGACATGCCGCTGCGCATCCCCCTGCACAGCGAGCCGGCGAGCCCGAACCGCGCCGGCAGCTACGCTCGCGCCACCGGACGCGCGCTCATCGAGTCGCTCAGGGTGCTGGGGCTCCCCACCCGACTGCTTCACCAGGCAGACGATCCTCGTACCCACTGGCCCGTAGCGTTATACCCGGAGCTGCTGAAGATCTGGGAAACAAGCGACTCGGTGGCGAAAGCTGTTGCCAAGCCGATCTCGCGGCCAAGCAAGCAGGTTTTTACTGGCCGCAACTACCCGTTGGACACCAAGCTGCGGCCCGGGATGGTGCGCCTGGGGAGCGCCATCCGTCGCCGCGTACAAGTCAACCGCGCAATCGTTATCGAGATCGCTAAAACCCGGCGAGCCGTCCGCATCATCGGGGCGAATGAGCCGATACCCGCCAGTGCAACTCAGGTCATCATGCTGGGCGCTCTGTGCGAAGGGCTGCGCCGCGAGCAGCGCGTAGTAGGCATCGTGGCCGCCCTTCACACCGCAGGCCGGCTGACGTTGCTTGTCCCTGAAAACGCAGGGTCGACGGGGGTCAACTGGCGCCGGGTGGTGATCAGCCCGCGCCGACACCTGCGCATCCTGAGCACCGACCCGATCATCTTTCTGCCATTGCCCACCCGCGATGATCACGCCAGCTGAGCCCAGGACGATTAGGAGTCTTGATCGAACCTCCACCCTCCTTCGCCAATAGGATCACGATGAGCACATTTCATCTCCAGCAAGAGCTATCCACCAGAAACATCTTGCGCAGTATCGAGGGGCTGCGGGAAGAACACCCCACGACAATTACCCTGACGATCTCACTCAAGCTGCGCACAAGCCGCTTTAAGGAGAATATGCTCAAAGTGGCCCAGCAGCGCGTCACGAACATGAAGTCCGAGGTGCTGGCATCACTGCAACTCGATCTTGAGCAGATCAACAACGGCGCGACTAGCGAGCGATTCATCGGCGCAGTTCTCGCACTCTGCAATGCTGACAATAGCCTCTCGCCGCCCCTGCGCCAGGCTCTGGAGGCGATGGTTGTGCAGCTCGATCCACTGGCGCTTCCAATTGCCCTGATCAAAGCAGTGGCTACGGCAGAAGCCTCTGAGTCGGGATACGCTCGCCAGCTGCGAGATTATCTGGATCGCTGGCTCAAGGCGCACCCAGACAAGCATCTGGAGAATACGCTGGAGCGAGCAAAGAACGCCAAGCGTCGGATCGAAGAACATAAGTACGAGCCGCGCTACACACCCGAGCAGTTGACATGGATCCGGTACGCAATACTGCTGCGGAAGGTGCTGCAGGACGAGCACACAGCACAGCTCCAGGCCCGGCGTATTGTGACCCTCGCCGAGCTCGCCGAGCTGAGCCACCAGGATACAGTGCAGGCGCAGAAGATTGACGCGGCGATTGCTAAGCGCAGCGCAGGGCAGTCCACGGAAAGCCTGATCACCATCATCTGCGCGTCTGCGGAGCGGCTGGCCAGCGCCAACAGCAGCGACGAGGCACAAGCCCTGCGCGATACACTCACTGCGCTCGCCAAGAAGCTCGCCAGCAGGCAGCGTAGCGCGAGGCAGAAAAAGGCCCAAGCGGCGACTCTGCCAAGGCCATTCATCCGCGAGCTCATCGGCATGCTGGCGCTTGCGCCTGAGATCGAGTCAGATCAGGGTGGCATCAGGTGGCTTCGGCAGCAGCTGGAGCACTGGTATGCCGGAAGGGAGAAAGCGCAACGGGAGCTGTTGCAGCAAAAGTGGCAAGGCGAGCATGCGCCCGAGACAGCACGCCGTATCCGCTATGGCGTGCTGCTCAACGCCTACATGGAGGGTACCTGCGTGCTCTCCACAGACATCCTGATTCTCGCCGAGCTGACCGAGGCGACGATCCGTGAGATGGGTGATGGCCTCCAGTTGCTGTTTGGAGTTCTCTCGCGCTGCTACGGCGAGACCTGCTCACGGTTCAAATACCCGCTAGCATCGGTGCTACGACAAGCCACTTTCTCCAAGTGCGCGGAGGGCATCCTCGGCTGGAGCCAGCTCGTCATCGACTACAAGCTGGTCTGGGATCGGCGGATTCCGGGCAATCAGCTACCGGCGCAAAAGCCACGCGAAGAGCAAACTTTCTGCCGTAAGAACTTCTTTCTGAGTCTCGTTCGCCGTAAGCGCGTCACCGCCCTGCCATATATCTACCGCATCTGGCGACTACAGGAGGCTGTCTACCAGCAGCACTTGGCCACCGAGGTGCCGATCGGTCCCGATGCCGGGAAGACCCTAGGCAACTCGGAGCCTGCTCCGCGCGGCGTGCAGCGGTCAAAGGGATGGCGGCAGAGCAGAGTGCGCGGCGAGCGCGTTGTCGGCAAGCGCGGCGCCCGGCGCATCAAGCGGTGGCTGCTCAAGGAGGAAGTTGTCGCGAAGACGCTAGGACACCTGGAGGTGTTGGAGTACCCCGATCTCTTCTCGCAAGAGCGCCAAGACGAGGCCAAAATTGCTCCACATCCCTATTGGACGGCGAAGCGCCAGCAGCGGCGCAGCGTCAAGGCGGTGCGCCCGGCACAGTTTCGCGACCAGGCGAGTAAAAAGCCAGTTCGACTCGGGCAGCTGACTAAGCGTCAGCGTTTCTTCCTACGGATCCAGCTCCGCGAACTCAAGGCGTATGCCACGCAGTTTGCAGCGATCGAGCGCGAGATCGATGAGTTTCTGGAAGCCGCCCCACCCAGATTCCCAAGTGTAGCTCCGGTGGTCTTTAGTGAGCACGAGGTGCGGCGCCTGCCCTTCGAGGCGCAGTTACCTCTGCCGGAGCTTCAGGAGGATCGCCGGCGCGCCTACGAGCAAGATCTCGAACTCCTCCGCGACTTCCGGCCAAGCCGGGGCGGGCCATTCGACAGCTACACCGAGGAGCGGCTCTACGATGTAGAAGCCCTGCGCGCACAGAGCCTGGAGCAAAGCGCCGCATCACTCCTGCCCACGAAGTTGCAACCTATCGCCTTCCATCGAACGATGAGCGCGGAGCTAGATCCGAAGTCGTTCACGCTCCTGGTATTTTGGCACAAGAGGCCAGACCAGGCCGAGGTAGACGAGCGCTACATCTTTGCCTGCGAGCTGGCAGGTGATGACGCCCCCGAGCGCGCCGAACTTCTCCAACGGGCCCGGGCAGAGCTGAAAGAGCCGCGAGAGTTCATCAACTACCCTGAGCGATACATCGAGGGGCACGAGGGTTCCACGCTCCTTTTCTTCGCCGTCGAGATCGGCGACAAATACCAGGGCCATATTCTGCGCGAGCTATACAAGCGGCAGAAGCATGCCCCGAAGGTCTGCAAGCCAGGCTGCCCGTATAAGGAGACTCAGACGGGCGAGCATCTGCCAGAGTGCGACCCTGCAGCCGCCATCGGGACAGCGACGATTACGAGTAAGGTCAACGGCCACGGACATGACGAGTGGTTCGCACAGCTGACCATGCCAATACCGACACCGCCCTGCGATATCGTCCCCACAGGGGTCATCGGCCTTCACGAGCACGAGGGGCAGTTCTTCTTCGCAGTCGTAAACTACGCCGGTCAGCTGCTCGACATCGGCGAAATAGCCGTCCCTAAGCACGTTGGCCCGCAGACTCGCAAAGGCAAGACAAGTAAAAACTTTGCTTTTGAGATCGCCTGGCAAATCATTCGCCAGAGCCAGACCCAGCGATACCTTGCAGGCATCGCGATCGAGGACACAGGTTGGAAGCGCAAGGCGAACAACACTTCGGCTGAGCAGAACCGCCAGCGATTTGCATTTCCCCGCGAGCAGATCATGTCCCTGACCGCGCTCAAGGCAGCCCAGAGCGGTATGCTGCCCCCAGTCCCAATCAAGGGAGTCGCCCCTACCCGAGACTGCGGGCGCTGTGGGCATCAATTAGAGCGCAGCGGGGTGCGCCTGCGCAACAACCGGCGCTGCCCACACTGTGCGCTCCTCGGCAAGCCTGCCATTCTGGAGCCTGTGGAAACCCAGGAAAGTATGAGCTACCAATGCCCGAGCTGCCAGCGTATATGGGAGCCAAAGATATCGCAGTTCAAGTGTACCAAGTGCGGGCGCCAGCAGTACGCCCCCTACAATGCCGCAATCGCCGTAGCACGAGCTATGCTCGCCCAGCTGAACGACAGCACAGACAGCACAGATGTGGAGCACATCGAAGCTAGTAGCGTCGATGCAGAGGATGCTGAAGCAATCGATGAGCCTTGAGCTCACATCTTCCCTGCCAATACCTCCAGGCGGGAGCCCGGCCATCAGCGACTGTTGGCTGGCGCAAACAAGCTGTGTATGCCCACGGCCTGCGGCTGGGCAGCGTGATACCCGACGGAAATGTAGGACGCCGCTGGGTCACGTAGCGGCAAATGGAGGATGATTGGGGGTTCGAGTTCTGGGATGAGCGAAGGCCCCAGGCATTCGACAGATTCGCTTGCCGTCGTACCAGCAAAGAACTGCTCACGACCCGCCGATACCTCCAGGCGGGATGCCCGGCCATCAGCGACTGTTGGCTGGCGCAAAAAAGCTGTGCATGTCCACGGCCTGCGGCTGGGCAGCGTGATACTGGCCGGCTCTAGATAGGGCCGCCGGGTTCCGTAGCAGTAGATAGAGGGGTGTCGGGGGTTCGAATCCCAACGAGAGGCAATGTATCGGGTATGCGCTAGCTTGTCTGATGAGCAAAGCGGCACTATACTGATCAGTACCCGATATACCTCTTGCGGGGAGCTCTGCCATCAGCGAGTGTTGGCACAGCTAAGCAGCTGCGCATACCCAGGGCCTGTGGCCGGGTAGCACTGACTGACCATTTTTCGCAACTCGGCGGCTTTTTTGAGCAGAAATCGAGTTGCGAGAAAAAAGCCCTGTTTTAGTCTCACGCATGGCTTTGCGATGCGGAATTTTTCAGGGTTGCAGTGGTCGAAATCGTGTAGCGGCCAATGGAGGGCGACGATCTGGAACACGGCCCAGGCTGGGCTGGTGAGTTGCAGTGGTCGAAATCGTGTAGCGGCCAATGGAGGGGTTTTGTGGAAGGGCTGCCGCGGTTTTGGTACGCCGAGTTGCAGTGGTCGAAATCGTGTAGCGGCCAATGGAGGTTTCCGAGGTTGGCGTACTGCTTCTCCTCAAACACGTTGCAGTGGTCGAAATCGTGTAGCGGCCAATGGAGGTGGCACCAGGTGCCAGGGCCGCAGGCTAGTACGCTAGGTTGCAGTGGTCGAAATCGTGTAGCGGCCAATGGAGGATAGATACTCGTATTAGGGGAGTTTTTTATGATCACGTTGCAGTGGTCGAAATCGTGTAGCGGCCAATGGAGGCGAGAGCTACGAGTGTGGCCCAGGGCTGCATGATGGGTTGCAGTGGTCGAAATCGTGTAGCGGCCAATGGAGGTTGGATGCCAGTTATTCAGGGTTGGCAATATGATGAGTTGCAGTGGTCGAAATCGTGTAGCGGCCAATGGAGGTGTTGGACCCCGAAGCCGTCCCTGCCTCTTGAAAGGGTTGCAGTGGTCGAAATCGTGTAGCGGCCAATGGAGGGCGCTGTGCAGCGCGCGCGTGAGCGCCGCGCTCGCCGCGTTGCAGTGGTCGAAATCGTGTAGCGGCCAATGGAGGACCAAACCCGTCGGCCCGGCGCTCACCGGGCTTATCAGTTGCAGTGGTCGAAATCGTGTAGCGGCCAATGGAGGTCACCCACTGGGCGCTCGTGCCGGTGGTCCGCTAAGTTGCAGTGGTCGAAATCGTGCTGAGGTGCGGTAATTCTTCCAGGTCGAGAAGTTCCGCATCGGTATCGGTAAAAGTGCAACAAGATCGCCCGACCACCTGAGTGGCCGGGCGATTTTGTCTGATCGCATCGCTTACCACCAGAGCGGCTCCCAAGTAGGCGTCCGATGCGCATCCTCTTCAATTCCATCGCGGCGGTCGCATTGTGGCCGTAGCGAGTCAATGGTGTCCCAGTATATAATTGAGGAGCGAACGCCCCTTATCTGAGCAGGGACACATCTATGAGTAGTACCGAATCGCACCTTCGCCAGGTCGTGATCGCGCCCGGCGAAGATGGCTACTTCGTCGCTGAAGTGCCGAGCCTGCCCGGCTGCATCAGTCAGGGCCGCACGCGCGCCGAGGCGATCGCGAATATCCGCGAGGCAATCACACTCTTTATCGAGGCCCTCGAAGCGCAGGGAACCCCGGTTCCTGAGGACACCTTGGAGCGCCAGCTGGTGGTGGTCTAGCCATGCCGCCGCTTCCCGTGATCTCTGGCCGGCAATGTGTGGCTGCACTTGCCAACGCTGGCTTTATCCTCACGCGCCAGCGCGGCAGCCATATGATCCTCCAACGGGCCGATCCTCCGACGACCATCAGCGTTCCCGACCATGCCGAACTCGACCGTGGCACGCTGCGCGCCATTATTCGGCAGGCAGGGTTAACGGTGGAGCAGTTCCTCGCCCTCCGCTAGTCAGCCGCCGACGTAACTACCCAGCGGGCACATAGCGAAGGGTGTCAAGAGTTTCTTGACACCCAAACTACGTGATCGCACGCTGGCACCCCAATCTTGCAAGCAGTGCGAGGCAGATAGTATAGTCGCAAGGTACGCGATAGGCGGTTTAAGGCTAGTTGGAGCGCTTTTTGAAAATCGTGCAGGCCGTCAAAATTGACTGCATTTTCCTCCTACGATGTGACCGAAAAGTCTTTACATTTTACTCTTTACACTTCGTTGCAGAAGTGATTGGAAAGGCGTAAATGTCATCTGGAAGAATTACCGTGTGTCGATCTGGCAGAATAAGCGCACATCAGCATACGTGCTGATGGGTTGCAGAATTCGCTCTACATCGTTGCAGAAACCCCTCTACATCGCGCCGCAGAAACCCCTCTACATGGCCAGTATACGGCACTGTAGAGGGGTTTCTGTTTGTTCTGCTACGACTATCCCTCATCTGCGTTGCTCGCAGCAGAAACCCCTCTACATGGCACGGTAGAGGGGTTTCTGTCTGTTCTGCTACGACTATCCCTCATCTACATCTACATCGCCCTCACCGGAATCTGCCTTGCCCTCACCGGAATCTGCCTTGCCCTCATCGGAATCTGCATCGCCCTCACCGGAATCTGCATCGCCCTCACCGGAATCTGCATCGCCCTCACCGGAATCCTCAGGTGCCTTTACGGGGCCAGTCCGCTGCACCCATGTCTCACGCAGTCGCTTCATGACCGCCTCTGTGATGACACGGGGTTCACCAGATTTCTTGGTGGGGCCAAGCGCTCTATCGAGGGCCTTTATCAACTCGTGGATATACCACCAGTTGCCCCGCGTCCACTCGTAGAACTCCTTCGTCACCCCGTTGGCATTCACGTCACTGCCGAAGACGGCATCTAGGTTGCGGCGAACAAAGGCAACGACGATAGCTGCGAACTCGGGCAATGCCATTGGCGAGAGCAGCATCTTACGAGACCAGACCATCTGCGTCTCGCTCTGCCCGTTCATCAGTTTAGCAAACTTACTTGACTCCTCGCCGCCCGGCTCCACCTGTGCCGAGAATACAAGTGCGTGCCGAGCGGAATGGCCCTGTTCCGCGTAGGTACGAAGGAGCAGGAGCCAATGGAGCGCGCGCTTTTCAAGATGCTGCGCATTCCCGATCACCACCACACGCGGCTGGAGATCCTGTATGCGTGGCAGCACATCGTTAAAAAACCGTGAGAGGAAATCCGCCTCGGTATACCAGCGCTTCGTCCGTTCGGTGGACTTCGCAAGCCTACCACCGTCGGCCACGAGTTCCAATCGTTTAAGTCGATCCAGGATCAGTGAGAAGGCAACACACGAGACCGGAACCGACCCGCTTGGTGCTGGTACGAGGTTGATTAACACCATATCAGCGGGCGAGACCCGTAAGTGCTCGGGTATGCTCTTGCTCGATGCGCCAACTTGCCACCACCAGTCAAGGAAGCGATCTTTCCCTGCACCTTTGCCGCCGAGCATGATCGTAATACCGCAATCACCGACTATCTCATTGAGCTTGAGCGCGCGTGATGCGGTGAACGACGTTTCAACGAACGCCTGAATGTCAATGCTACCCACGTTCAGATTTCTCCCTCTCCATCTCCTGCTCAAGCTGCCGCATCAGATCGGCCACGTCTGGCATATCGCTCAGATTTATGTTCTGGTTTCCTTTGGCGGGAGCCGGCAAAGGCTGCTGACGCCGCGCGGGCTTGAGGGAAGGCGAACGACCGTGCTCAGGGTGTGGAGTCGACGGTGTGGCCTGCGGAGTCTCCGGCGCATCGGCAGGCTGCCGTGGAAGTTCCTCCAGCAGTACCGGCTGCTGGGTGACGACGTTCTTCAGAGCCCGATCTGCGCCTACGCGCTGCGCGGCCTTCTCCACGCGAGCAAATATCTCCCGGTGCTCTTCACGGATGCGCTTGAGGGCAGCGTTGTGGAACTCATTGTACTTGTCATCGCTGAGCTGCTTCACCGACTTCAGCACGCACTCGTTCCAGTTCTCTCCATCAAGACAGACTTCGAGTACCCATCCGGCATCGAGCTTCGCACCATGAAGCACGACAAACTCCGGGCGAGTAGCAGCCAGCATCCAGCGGTACATGTCATCGGCAGAGGTAATTCGCGGCTCGTACTCCTGTTTATCAAACTCGATCTTCCATTGGCTAACTGCGACATAGGTATCAACCCGCTGAGGTGTCAGCACCTTCAGACGCCGGATAGGCGGGGCAGGGAGAGCCGGCTTGCTGCGCCAAATGAGATCACGCCCCTGCTTCTCCCTTTTGTTCCGTGGTCGCTTCCGAACCTCCTCGATTTACTTGTCGAAGATTGTGCAGAATTCCTCAAAGGAGAGCATATTCTTAACGCGCCGTGCTGCACCGACAGCAGCGAGATCCTTCTCCTTACCGACGAAGTTCGCGGGGAGATCTTTGAGTAATTCGTCCATCAGGCCAAGGAATTTTTCAATCTTGCCACGTCCGCGCGGTCGCCCCGGAATACTATTGCGCATCCTGATCAGGGTCTCATTCTCATCGGTCAAGTCCTCCAGAAACTCCTCAATCGCGATGATCTGAGAGCCGTTGTCCGTGTAGAGGTCTTCCGGTCGAATCTGCTCATAGTACATGGCGCTGGCAAGCAGAATGCCTACATCTCCTGAGGTGAAGTCTGCCCCTTTAGGAAGACCTTCTTCGTCTCTGATCTTGCGCGGGATAAGTCGATGTCTGACCGGATACCAGGAGTAGTCATCAATCATTTGCAGCAGTGTGACCGTACAGATCATGCCGTCATAGTTGACGTAGATCGGTAGCGGTCGTGCATCCATCTGCCAGCGTTGGTTTGGGCGATCAACGTTGTTCTTTCTTGCCGGCAGTAGCTTATTGCGCAGGTAGTTCTCACCTTTGTGCGCTCTATCGATAACGAGCGGATGCTCCGCCTTGAGATCGTTGAGGTAGCGCCGGAGAGTGTCAATAGTCCACTTGGGCTCAGGGCAGAACTTCTGAATTACGGCGTAGATATACTTGACATTGGCTATTTCAGGTATATTGTCCGGTCTGCCGTCCGGGTAAACGGTGTTGAGCTTAGGATTGATAAAGAAGAAGCAAGCAATATCCTCCTGCTCCGAGGAGAGCATTCGCCCCTTTTCGCGCCCAGGCTGCTTATCCGCCAGCGACTCAACGCGGGGATCTGCCAGGTACGCATCAACCCAGTTATCAATCGTCCATACAGAAACACCAAGGGCTGTTGCAGCCTTGTTCCGTTCACCAGTGCCTCGTAGCGATCCCTGAGTCTTCACAATTTCGACGAGCGGCTTGATAACACGCTCAATCTCTTTGAGACGCTTAGGTGTTTTGCCGCGCTTCTCAAGGCGTTTCTTATCCCGTTTGTTTAGGGCGTCAATATCCAGGGGACGGCGTCTTTTGGGCTTGCGGCGGCGGAAAGAATCGCCTTCGGGTTTGTCTGTTGGCTGAGCCATACACCTATCCTCTCCGACTATGGGAATTTATCGTTTCCGCACCAATGGCAGATAGTGAAGAATCAAGCGGTCTTCTGCTGAGTATTCGACAAATACGGAGCGAGTTCGGCCTAAGCGCTCGGGAAGTTGCCAGGGGAGCTGGCTGTGGCGCTTGCTCACGGTGCCCCCATGGGCGCGGTTGCGGTGCGGGGCTCCATCTTGCTTGGCACGCGCACCGGCCGGAAAGAGCCAGACCGGATTACGATGGGTGACCCACTGCTGGCGGAGCAGGGTGAGGGTGCGCGGGGGCAGGGGGATGTAGCGGTCCTTCAGGCCCTTGCCACCGCGGATCTGGAGCTGCATGCGGGCGCTGTCGATCCAGCTGACCTGGAGGTTGGCACCCTCACTAATGCGGAGGCCACAGGTATAGATGGTGGCGAGACAGGCATAGTAGGAGGGCTGGTGGACGAAGGAGAGCATGTGCCAGACCTCGTCGACACTGAGCACGACGGGCACGGTTTGGATCTGGCGGGGGCGGTACAGGTCGAGGCGGGGCCAGGGACGCCGGAGGGTGACCTCGAAGAGAAACTTGAAGGCTGCGATAGCGACCGTGGCCGACGAACGGGAGAGGCCACGAACCTTGTGGAGCGCGAGAAAGAACTGGCGAAAGTCCTCGTCAGTGGCCTGGTCTGGCGATTTGCCGACGAACTCGGCTAACTGCTGAACGTAGCGCAAGTAGGCGCGCTGGGTTCCGGGAGCCAGGCCTTTGAGCTGCATGTCCTCGAGCATGCGCTGCCGTAAGGGAGTCACGATGAAACCTCCTGATGTGAGGGGATACGCCACCAGGAAGCATCGTCACATAGGCAGCAGGAGGTAGCAAGGCATCAGAGAAACAAGCAACCGAGGGGTAGGGACTCTCTGCGCGAAGCGCTTCGTTCAACGCAACATACTGCCCCTCCCGCTGGTATAATTCTGCTATGGACATCCCACGCTTCGCCGACCTGCTCGCTGGCCAGGTCGGCTCGATCACCATCGAGGCGACAGGCACACAGCGGGCCGATGACCCGCCGCCTGGGCCGATCCTCTCCGGGGCCTTCAACCCGCTGCACGCGGGGCACCTGGGCATGGCCGCCGCCGCCGCGCAGATCTGCGGCCAGCCGGCGGCCTTCGAGTTGGCCGTGCGCAATGCCGATAAGGGCGCAATCCCCGCCGAGGAGATCGCTCGCCGGGCCGCGCAGTTTGTCGGCCGGGCCACGCTGATCCTTTCGGCCGCGCCGCTCTTCGCGCAGAAGGCCGCACTCTACCCCGACCGCACCTTCGTGCTCGGCTATGACACCGCCGTGCGCCTGCTCGACCCACGGTACTACGGCGGCGAGCCGGGCCTGCGCGCCGCCCTCGACCAGATCCGCGCCGCCGGCTGCCGCTTCCTGGTCGCCGGTCGCCTGGTCGCCGACCGCTTCCAGACCCTCGCCGACCTGGCGATCCCGCCCGGCTACGCCGACCTTGCGACAGCTATCCCTGAAAAACTTTTTCGTGCCGATATCTCCTCAACCGCGCTGCGAAGATAATGCTGAATGCTGAATGTCAGCGTCATCTGCAACTCCAGAGCGCTTACTAGTCGTCATAACCTGTGCCGCTTCGATCAGGAGGTGCGGAATTCACCATTCAGCATTCAGCATTCAACATTACAAAGGAGCGACCTATGCTCGACCGCGCCGCATTTGAGAAGGAGAACCAGGACACGCGCAAACAGCTTGCCGCCCTGGAGAAGGATGTCAAGCAGCTGCGCGACTGGGTGAGCAGCAACGAGCGCGCCCTGAACGGGATGAATGAGAGCCTGCGCCGGATCACCGAGGATGGGATTACCAAAGCCCGCGCGGGCCTGTCTGTGCGTGAGGGCGACCTCCAGCGGCTGCGCGGGGTCATCGCCAAGAACGACAAGATTCTCTCCCGGATCGGCGACATCGAGCGCAGGCGCAAGGATATCGCCACCCTGGAGGAGGAGCAGGAGCGTCTGATCGTGCTGCTGGAGCGCAATCGGACGGAGCTGCGCCAGTTTGAGCAGGAGTATGAGGAGATGACCCGTCCGGCCGCGCCCCCGGCCGCCCTGGCCCCCTGCGAGGTGGTGCTGCCAAACAACCTGCGCATCCCGCTCGACCCCGGTAAGGGCACCTATATGGTCGGCTGGTACGACGCGGCGGCCGGGGCCAGCCCCGACATCGACCTGCACCCGGTGGGCGGCAGCGCCCAGGGCGTGAGCCGCCAGCACGCGATCATCCGCCTCGCCGAGGGCCAGTGGACGGTCACCGACCTCGGCAGCACCAATGGCACCTTCCTCAACGACGCCCCCATGACGCCCAATAGCACCGTGGCCCTGCGCGACCGGACGCGCATCCGGCTGGGCAATGTGATCATCTTCTTCCGCTACATCACCCAGACCACCCGACTGTAGATCACTGAGCGGAATGAGTAGCCCGCTGAGCCACTGAATCTGGCAGCATGGAAGAGACGGCCAGCGAAGCTGGCCGTCTCTTCCATGCTGCCAGATATTTTAGGGCATCGTCGGCGGCGCGGCAGGAGCCTCCTTTGCTGCCTTGCGCGAGCCCCGCCTGGCCCGGCGCCAGCCCCAGCGGCCCAGCAGCAGCAGCGGCAGCCACACCGGCGACCAGACCAGCAGGACGATGCCCAGCTCTACCAGACCCTGGCCAAACTCCACCAGGTCGCCGAGGGCCTGGCGGGCCACCCGCAGCGGCTGCCAGCCATTCTCGGGCACAATTGCGGGCTGCGGCGGCACCGGCTGTAGGTCGGCGGTGATCGTGGCCATGGCGGCGCTGTCCTTGAGGTACTTCATGCGCCCCTGGATCTGCTCGATCTGGCCCTGCACATCGGTCAGGGCATTGTTTACCTGAAGGGCGTCCTCGACCTTGGTGGCCTTAGCGAGCAGGTCGAGCAGCCGGTCGCGGGTGGCATCCAGGTTGCGCATGCGCGAGTCGAGGTCCACAAACTCCTCGGTCACGTCATCGCCGCCGACGCTGCGCGAGAGCACCTTGCTGGCCAGCCCCTCGAGATCGGCCAGGGCCGCGCCAAATGTGTCCGAGGGCACGCGGAAGGTGATCGTAGAGGTCTGGTAGTCGCCGCTGCCGTTTGTCTGCACGCTGACCACGTAGCCGCCGAGCTGCTCGGCGCGGGCGCGGATGCTGGCCTCGGCGTCGGGCACGTTCTCGACCTGGAGCGAGATCATGGCGGTCTTGATCACCATGCGCTGGGCGGCCTGCTGGCTGGCGGGCGCGCTCTGGGCCACGTCGCCGACGGCGTTGTCGTAGGACTCCAGGGCGGCGGGGGCGCCGGGGTCCATAGGTGCGGCGGTGGCCATGGCCGACATCTCAGACTGGGGCAGCATGGGCGCGCTGGCGGACTGTGCGCCGCCGCATGCGGCCAGAAGCAGGGCGGCGAGTATGGCTGTGGAGAGGATCTTCAGAGTGTGCATCGGCTTCCTCCAGGATGGGTGTCTGTTCGGTCGCTCTGTCACTATGACGCTGTGGGTGGCCCGGCGGTTCCTTGCATGCGATTGTCCATAATTCATAGATGGAAACAGTGCGATGATAATTTAATAATACAGTAAGTACTTCAATGTATTTTTTACGAATATGCTAGTGTACGCAGTGGCAGGAATGTGCTATGATATGCGCTATCTTCGCCTTCACGTAGAGAAAGAGAGTGCCACCTATGATTCGCCGTACCTCGTTTATCACCGCTGCCCTGCTTGCGCTCGCGATGATCCTTGGTGTCTTTTCTACGGACACTGCATCGGCCCAGGGCCAGCGCTGCTTCCCCGAGACCAATCAGTGCATCTCCGGCCCCATCCGCACCTACTGGGAGAAGAACGGCGGCCTGCCGATCTTCGGCTTCCCGATCACCGACCAGCACCAGGAGACGGTCGAGGGCCGCACCCTCCAGGTGCAGTGGTTCGAGCGTGATCGGCTAGAGATCCAGGCCGACGGCACGGTGACGGCGGGGCGCCTCGGCGTCGAGCTACTAGACAAGCAGGGTCGGCCCTGGCAGGTAGGTAGCCAGCTCTCTCCTGACGCCGGCTGCCTCGGGAACTTCCCCACCGGCTACCAGGTCTGCGGCACCTTTGCGAAGTTCTGGCAGAATAATGGTGGCCTGACCCGCCTGGGCTACCCGGTCACTGCCGAGATCCAGGAGACGATCGAGGGCCAGATCTACACGGTTCAGTACTTCGAGCGCCGCCGCTTCGAGCTGCACGGCGGCCAGGTGCTGCTGGGCCTGCTCGGCCGCGAGGTTCACGACTTTGCCCCTCCAGCCGATATCTGCACGCAGATCCCCGCGAGCGTCAACGCCTACGTCGAGCCGAACTGCGGCCCAGGCGGCACCGTTTTCGGCGCGATCGGCGGCGGCTTCGCGTCAGGCGAGAGTATCGGGTTCTATGTGACTGCGCCTGACCAGTCTGTGATCGGCACGCCCGACCAGGTGAAGGCCGATAAGGATGGGATCTCGGGGGTCGCGGCCTTCTATTCGAGCGTGAACTCCGCCCCAGGTATCTATGCGATCAGTTTTGAGGGCGTGAAGAGCCACCATAAGGCGATCGGCTACTTCCGCATTAAGTAGGGCCAGCCAGCCCTTTGAGGTAGGGGCGCGTCGCGACGCGCCCCTACTGCCCCGCCGCGTCTTCCCCCAGGATCACCACAATATCTGCCTGGCTCAGCACCCCCGGCGCCGCGCCGCGCACCGTGTCGGCGTTCAGCGCCTTCGCCAGACGTCGGCTGGTGGCTGGCTTCCCGGTTACGTCGTAGACCGTCGTGCGCGGGTGGTCGCCCTCAGGCGCGTTGTCGGGCACCAGGATGCGGAAGCCGCTCCCCTCTAGCTCCAGGCTCACCGTGCGGGCCAGCCCCGGCGTCGCCGTGCCGTTGAGCACCTGCACCGTCGCCCTTTCGCGGCCCTCGCTCGGCGGTGCCGCGAAGGTGTCCAGCAGCGCCTGGATATCCTCGGCGTTCCAGATCAGATTCGAGCCGTTCTCGGTCATGCCCACCACATCCGGGCTGATCCGCAGCTGCCCGATCGCGTCCGGGTCTAGCCCGCCGGCCAGGCTCATCAGGCCCAGCAGCACGTCGATCCGGTCGATTGGCATCGTCGTCAGCACCGGCGGCGTGGCCCCGCCCGCGCCGGCCACCGAGCCGAGCAGCGACGGCACGGCCGCCACCTGGGACGGCCAGCCCTTGGCCTGGAACTCGTGCAGGATGGCCCGCAGCACCTGCTGCTGCCGCTCGGCCCGCCCGAAGTCGCTGTCGGCGTGGCGGGTGCGCGCGTAGATCAGGGCGCGCGCGCCGTCCATGCGCTGCGGGCCGGGCTGGAACTCCACTCGCATCGTGCCGAAGTCCGGCGTCGGGTACGCATCGTCCACGATCAGCGTCGGCACATCCACCGTGACCCCGCCGAGCGCGTCGATCACCCCGGCGAAGCCGTCGAAGTTCACCTGGGCCGTGTAGTCCACCCGCATGCCGTGGCGGCGTAGGTCGAGGAGTTGCTCGACCGTCTGGGCGGTCAGAGCCATGCCACCCTGCTCGGGGCTTGCCTCCGGCCCGTAGAGTTCCTCGGCGCGGGCGTAGCCCTGGCCGTAGGCCACATTGATCTTCGTCGTGCCGATGTCCAGCAGATCCACCTGGCTGTCACGCGGGATGGAGAGCAGGCTCACCCAGCGCCCAGCCGCATCGAGACGTGCCAGGATGAGCGTGTCGCTGCGCACGCCCTCCTCGGGGTGGCCCGGCCGGGCATCCACGCCGATTAGCAGCAGGTTCGCCCCCACCAGCGGCGTGGACAGGGGCGGGTTGGGCCGCACCTCGGCCAGCGTAATGGCTGCCGCCAGCCGGTGGACCTGCCAGTAGAGCATGGCCGCGCCCAACAGGGCGGCCGCCAGCGCCAGCGCCAGCCCGAGCCTGACCCGCCGCCAGATCGTCCCGACCTGTCGGGCCGCCGCCCGCCGACGCATCGCCACCGTCTCGCCGGTGTAGGCACCCCGGCGCGGGCCGGGGGGTTGGTTCATCGCCACAGGGTTATCCTCATATGTGATGCGTGAGTCCTATCAGGCATCACGCCTGTAACATCCGCTGTGCTGGGCGCACTATAGTCCGTAGCATCGAATTTGTTGTTGGGCGATAACTAAATAGTAAAAACTTCGTTTAAACCACCGAGGTCATCGAACGGCGGCACCGCACACGCCGGTATTGTAGCAGGCCCGCCTGTCGCATACCTGAGAGCAGACGCACACGCTGCTGAGCGCAGAGCGTGAATCTGGCATTGCCCCCGCCGGGGCGAGGGGTATAATGCACACGGACACTGATAGTTAAGAGAGGACAACTATGGAACTCGGCTTGATCGGACTCGGCCGCATGGGCGCGAATATGGCCGTCCGCCTGCTCCAGGGCGGGCACCGCGTGGTCGTCTACAACCGCACCGTCGAGAAGGCTGTGGAGCTGGCCAACGAGCACGGCGCTGTCGCCACATCTTCGGTCGTAGAGCTTGTGCAGTCGCTCCAGGCACCCCGCATCGTCTGGCTCATGCTCCCCGCCGGTGCCGCCACCGATGAGTATATCGCCGCCGTCGCCCCCCTGCTTGAGAAAGGCGACATCCTGATCGACGGCGCCAACAACAATTATAAGGTCAGTATCGCCCACGGCGAGCAGCTCGCTGCTATGGGCCTGCGCTTTATGGACGCCGGCGTCTCCGGCGGCATCTGGGGGCTGAAGGTCGGCTACTGCACCATGGTCGGCGGCGAGCCCGAGACCGTCGCCCACGTTGAGCCCATCCTCAAGACCCTGGCCCCGCCCGATGGCTACCTGCACTGCGGCCCCTATGGGGCCGGCCACTTTGTGAAGATGGTCCACAACGGCATCGAGTACGGCATGATGCAGGCATACGCCGAGGGATTCGAGATCCTGGAGAAGAGCCGCTACGACCTTGACCTGGAGAAGGTCAGCCACCTCTGGAACCAGGGCAGCGTGGTGCGCTCCTGGCTGCTAGAGCTGGCAGAGCTGGCCTTCGCCGAGGATGCGCACCTCGACCAGCTGCGCGGCTATGTGCAGGACAGCGGCGAGGGCCGCTGGACGGTGCAGGAGGCGATCGACCTCGATGTGCCCGCCCCCGTGATCACCCTCTCGCTGCTGACCCGCTTCCGCTCGCGGCAGGACGACAGCTTCGGCGCCAAGGTGCTCGCCGCCTTGCGCAACCAGTTCGGCGGCCACGCGGTGAAGAAGGCGGAATAATCAATGTTGAATATTGAATGTTGAATGCGCGCATTCAACATTCAATATTCAACTTTCAATATTATGACTGACACCCCTATCCTTGAGAACCCCCTGCGCTCGGGCCTGCGACTCGGTCGCACCCCGGAGCCATGCACGATGGTGATCTTCGGGGCAACCGGCGACCTGACCAGCCGTAAGCTGGTGCCGGCCCTGTATAACCTGGCCCGCGAGCGACGCATCCCTGGCGGCTTCAGTGTCGTCGGCTTTGCCCGCCGCGACTGGGACGATGCCTTCTTCCACCAGACGCTGCTGGAGGGTGTGAACGATAACTCGCGCAGCGGCAAGGCCGAGCACCCGCTGTGGGATAGCTTCGCCAACGGGATCTTCTACCACCAGTCCAGCTTCGACGAGGCCGCGGGCTACGCCAGCCTGCGGGATCGTCTCAACGCCATCGACCACGAGCGCGGCACCGGCGGCAACCGGGTCTTCTACCTGGCCACGCCCCCCGAGGCATACCCGGTGATCATCCGCCAGCTCGGTGCCCACGGCCTGGCCACGTCGCCCAATGGCGGCTGGACGCGGATCATTGTCGAGAAGCCCTTCGGCCGCGACCTCGAAAGCGCCCGCGACCTTAACGCCGAGCTGCTCTCGGTGTTCCACGAGGATCAGGTCTACCGCATCGACCACTACCTGGGCAAGGAGACGGTGCAGAACCTGATGGTGTTCCGCTTCGCCAACGGGATCTTCGAGCCGATCTGGAACCGCAGCCAGATCGACCATGTGCAGATCACCGTGTCGGAGACGGTGGGTGCCGAGGATCGCGGCGGCTACTACGACAAGAGCGGCGCCATGCGCGACATGATCCAGAACCACTTGATGCAGCTACTCACCCTCACCACGATGGAGCCGCCGGTGGCCTACGACGCCAACGCGGTGCGCGATGAGAAGGTGAAGGCGCTGCGGGCGGTGCGGCCCATCCGGCCCGCCGATGTGGCCACATACACGGTGCGCGGCCAGTACGGCCCCGGCAATATGGGCGGCTCGCCCGTGGTTGGCTACCGCTCGGGCAAGGGCATCGACCCCGAATCGCAGACGGAGACCTTCGTGGCCCTCAAGCTCTTCGTCGACAACTGGCGCTGGGCCGGCGTGCCCTTCTACCTGCGCACCGGCAAGCGCCTGCCCCGCCGGGTCAGCGAGATTGCCGTGCAGTTCAAGACGGCCCCGCATCTGCTCTTCGCCGACTCCCCTACCAACGACATTGAGCCAAATGTGCTCTCGATCAAGATCCAGCCCGACGAGGGCATCACCCTCAAGGTCAGCTCGAAGGTGCCCGGCCAGGGCCAGATCCGCCCGGTGACGATGGACTTCCGCTACGGAACGACCTTCGGCGTGGCATCGCCCGAGGCATACGAGCGCCTGCTGCTCGACTGTATGCTTGGCGACGGGACGCTCTTCACCCGCCGCGACGAGGTCGAGGCCAGCTGGTCGCTGATCACGCCGATCCACCAGGGCTGGGCCGACGGCCCGCGCCAGGAGTTCCCCAACTACGAGGCCGGCGACTGGGGCCCGGCCTCCGCCGACGAGTTCATGGCCCGCGACGGTCGGGCCTGGCGGCGCGTGTAGGGACGCAGCGCGCTGCGTCCCTACACGCGTCCGATCCCTACTTTGTATGTGTTGCGGGCGGCGAAGCCGCCCCAGAACCCACCTGGAGGGTATATGACCACCGATATCGTCACCATTGAGCGCGACCTTCAGGAGCTCTGGAAGAGCAACACCGCCGAGGCCGCCGCCGCAGGCCACTCGACCACCCGCGCACTGACCTTGAACCTGCTGGCCCGCGCCACGAGCATCGAGCAGGCCGATGCGATGGGCGCGGTCATCCAGGCGCTCACCGCCAGCCACCCCTGCCGCGCCGTGGTGCTGATCGACCAGCCCGACCAGGGCGACCCGCAGCTCGAAGCATGGGTGCAGGCGAACTGTCTGCTCCCCGCCCCCGGCGCGCCCCAGGTCTGCGGCGAGCAGATCACGATCAGCTCGCGCGGCGCGCGGGCCGGCCAGGTGGCCAGCCTGATGCTGCCCCTGCTGGTTCCCGACCTGCCGGTGGTGCTCTGGATGGACGGCGACCAGCCCTTTGGCCACCGCCTGCTCGGCAAGCTGCGCGGCGTGCTCGACCGGCTGATCGTCGACTCGGCCAGCTTCGCCGACCCGATTCGCGATCTGGCGGTGATGGCCGAATTCGATGCGAGTAACACGTCCGGCCCCGAGTCGCCGGCCCTCAGCGACCTGAACTGGGCCAGGCTGACACCCTGGCGCGAGCTGATCGCCCAGTTCTTCGACACCCGGCCCTTCCTGCCGCACCTGCGTCGCCTCGACCATGTGGAGATCGACTATGTGGCCGTCGGCGAGGGCGGGCTGCTGCGCGCCCTGATGCTGGCCGGCTGGCTGGCCTCAAACCTCGGCTGGGATCTGTGCGAGGGCGGGGTCTCCCGCGATGGCGAGGATATTGGCCTGCACCTGATCAGGCCCGCCGTCGGCGCGGCCAGCGGCGGCACGCGCACGGTTACTGTCACCCTGCGCCCGGCCCAGTTTGACGATAACGCCCTGGTCGGCTTGTCCGCCCTGCACCTGCGGGCGGTAGACAACGTGCTGGCCGACTTCAGCGTCGAGCACACTGATAATCCGACCTGCGTGCGCACGCTGGCCCAGGTGGCCGGCCAGCCGACGGTGAGTCGTCTGGCCCACGCCGAGCGCGCGGACACGACCGAACTGCTGGCCGCCGAGCTGCGCCTGCTCAGCCGCGACCGCACCTTTAGCGCGGCGCTTCATTCCGCCGCCAGCTTCGCGCGGGGTATCATCGAGCCGTAGGGGCGGCTCGCGAGCCGCCCCTCCATTGAGGGGGGCAGTATGACAGGAGCAGTATTCATTGTGGTCGGGCTGATCTTCCTGGCGATCACCACCGGCGTGAAGACGCTGGTGCTGGTGCAGTTGCGCTGGGCGACTCCTGGGAAGACCTTCTACGACGCGCTCCTGGCCAATATGGCCTCGGGGCTGCTGCTGGCCATGCTGGCACCCCGCTTCAGCGAGATTGCTAACACGGTGCCGCTGTTTACCCTGGTGCTTGGGTTCTGCCTCGCTGCGGCGCTGATCGAGGGCGCGGTGCTGCGGCTGCTGCGCGACCGCTCGTTGCTGCGCTGCTACCTTGTGTCGCTGGCGGCAAACGCGGCGAGCTTCTTTGTGGTGCTGGCTCTGACGCTGAACTTGCTGCTGGCGTGATCTGGCCATAGGGCAACGTAATCGCCCCGCTCGCAATGCGAGCGGGGCGATTGCTTCGCCGCTACTTCTTTTTGCCTCGGGGGGTGCTGCGCCCGCGCGGCGTCGGCGGGGCGGCCGGAGCCTTGATCTGGCCCTGCTGCTGGGCCTGGAGGATCTTGGCGGCCTCGGCGGCGACCGCCGGGTTCTCGCGGCGGGCCGGGGGCGGCGGGGCGTCGGCGTGGGCGGGCTGGGCGGCCTTGCCGTTCGCCTGGGCCTGGATGAGCGGCATGATCTCATCCTCGCGTCCGAGGTGGCAGTTCTTGAACTTCTTGCCGCTCCCGCATGGGCATGGGTCGTTGCGACCGGGCATCGCCACCTGCTTGCGCGTCGGCTTGGCCTGCTGGATCTCCTCCTCGCTGCTGCCGCCGGCGCGCTGGGCCGTGGCCAGGCGCTGCTGCTGCTCGGCCTCGATCTGACGCAGGTATGCCTCGTACTGGAACGAGGCGTTCATCAGGTTGTAGACAATGTCGCGGGTGATGTTGGCCTTCAGCTCATCGAACATTGAGAACGAGGCCCGCCTAAACTCGGTCAGCGGGTCGCGCTGGGCGTATGCCTGCAAGTTGATCGACTGGCGCAGCTCGTCCATCGCGGTCAGGTAGTCGATCCACTGGCGGTCGATCGCCCCGAGCATCAGGCGGCGCTCCACCACACGCATCTTATCGATCTCGATCGCCTGCTCGCGCTCGACGTATGCCTCGTCCATCTGATCGACCAGCCAGCCCTCGATCTCCTCGCGGCCCTTGCCCTTCAGGCTCTCCGCCGTGGTGGTGGCTGGCAGCAGCGGGTTGATCTTGTGATACTGGCGCAGCAGCTCATCCAGATCCCAGTTGTCGGTGTCGTGGTTATCGGCGGGCAGACACTCGTCGACCAGGGCGGCGATCTCCTCGCCGACCAGCTCCAGCACACGATCGCGCATATCGGCGCCGTCGAGGATGGCCCGCCGGTCGGCGTAGATAATCTGGCGCTGCTTATTCATCACATCGTCGAAGTCGACGGTGTGCTTGCGGATGTCGAAGTTGAAGCCTTCCACGCGGGTCTGCGCGCCCTCGATCGTGCGGTCGAGCATGCCGGCCTCTAGCGGCAGGTCGTCCTCAACAAAGCGGCTCATGATCTTGCGGATGGTGTCCACTGGGCCGAAGCGGCGCATCAGCTCGTCCTCAAGCGAGAGGAAGAATCGCGAGGAGCCGGGGTCGCCCTGGCGTCCGGCGCGTCCGCGCAGCTGGTTGTCGATCCGGCGGGCCTCGTGGCGCTCGGTGCCGATGATGTGCAGCCCACCGATCTCGCGCACCTCGGCACCCTCGGCGGCGGTGAGCCGGGCCGCCTCCGCGCGGGCCACCTTGAGCTGCTCGGGGTCGGCCTCGTCGAACTTGATAGACTTATCCTCCAGCAGGTCGTCGACCAGACCGTCGGGGTTGCCGCCGAGCAGGATGTCCGTGCCGCGGCCGGCCATGTTGGTCGCCACCGTCACCATGCTCTTGCGCCCGGCCTGGGCCACGATCCCGGCCTCGCGCTCGTGCTGCTTGGCGTTCAGCACGCTGTGCTGCACCCCCGAGCGATTGAGCAGATTGCTCACCCGCTCGGATGTCTCTACCGAGGTGGTGCCGATCAGCACCGGTCGCCCGGCCTCGATCATCTCCTGAACCTCGCGCACCACCGCCTCAAACTTGGCCTGCTCGGTGCGGTAGATCTGGTCCACCAGATCCTTGCGCACCATCGGCTTGTTAGTCGGGATGATCACCACATCCAGGTTATAGATCTTGCTGAACTCCTCGCGCTCGGTGAAAGCCGTGCCGGTCATCCCGGCCAGCTTGTTGTACATGCGGAAGTAGTTCTGGAAGGTGATCGTGGCCAGGGTGACGTTCTCGTTCTTGATCTGCACGCCCTCTTTGGCCTCGACCGCCTGGTGCAGACCGTCGCTCCAGCGCCGGCCGGGCATCGAGCGGCCGGTGAACTCGTCGATGATCATCACCTCGCCATCCGGCGTGATCATGTAGTCCTTGTCGCGGTGGAAGATGAAGTTGGCCTTGAGGGCGTTCTCGACATAATGCGTCTTCTCATAGTGGGTCGGGTCGTAAAGACTCTCGCCCTCGGGGATGCGCATCAGTCGCTCAAGCTTCTCGATGCCCTGGTCGGTCAGGGTGATGCTCTTGCTGCGCTCCTCGATCAGGAAGTCGCCGTCGGGCTCCAGGCCCTCCTCCTTGATCTGCTTCTGAGTCACCGAGCTGCGCTTGAGGTTGCGCACCAGCACCGCCATCTGGCGGTAGAGGTCGCTGCTCTTCTGGGCCGGGCCAGAGATGATCAGCGGGGTGCGGGCCTCGTCGATCAGGATGTTGTCGACCTCGTCCACGATCGCATAGTTCAGCTCGCGCTGGACCATCTGCTCTAGCTCGTAGGCCATATTGTCGCGCAGGTAGTCGAAGCCGAACTCATTATTGGTGCCGTAGGTGATATCGGCGTAGTAGGCTTCGCGGCGCAGACAGGGCCGCCAGTGGACGAGCCGCTGGTCCTCGGGGTTCGCGTTCGGGTCGGTGAACTCGGGGTCGTAGCGGGCGCTGATGTCGTGGGCGATGAAGCCCACACTCAGGCCGAGGAAGTGGTAGAGCGGGGCCATCCAGCCCGCGCCAACCTTGGCCAGGTAGTCGTTGACGGTGACGAGGTGCGCGCCCTTGCCCTCTAGGGCGTTCAGGTAGAGCGGCAAGGTCGCCACCAGCGTCTTGCCCTCGCCAGTCTTCATCTCGGCGATCTTGCCCTCGTGCAGCACAGTGCCGCCGATCAGCTGCACATCGAAGTGGCGCATGCCGAGGGTGCGGCGGGCGGCCTCGCGCACGGTGGCGAATGCCTCGGGCAGCAGGTCGTCGAGATCTTCGCCCTGCTCCAGCCGCCCCTTGAACTCGGCGGTCTTCTCGCGCAGCGCCTCATCCGAGAGCGCCTGGTACGCCCCCTCAAGGCCATTGATCTCCTCGACGATCGGCTGGATCTGGCGTACCGCCCGATCATTCCCGTCGCCGACAACTTTTTTCAGCCAGTTGAGCATCTGTATCTCCATCGTGAGGTGTGAGTAACGCGTCACGCCGCACGGATTACGCATCGCATACTGTTCCGCATTATACCCGACGCCAATGGCCTGGGGCAAGGCGGACAGGAGTCAGGAGTCAGGAGTCAGGAGTCAGGAGTCAGGAGTCAGGAGTCAGGAGTCAGGAGTCGGTGCAAGGAGCAGATCCCAACCCCCAACCCCTAACCCCTATGCGCTGATAGCGAGCGCCTCGTAGACCTTCTCCAGGAGGAGGGTAGCGCTGAAGGGCTTCTGGAGGAAGTGCATGTCGGGGGTGATCTCCCGTGAGTTGGAGAGGTCGTCATCGGTGTAGCCCGACATCAGCAGCACCTTGATCTGGGGCTGCATAGCGCTGAGCTGGGCGGCGAGCTGGACACCGTTAATGCCGCCGGGCATCACGATATCGCTGAGCAGCAGGTCGATCTGGCCCTTATACTGGCTACAGATACGCATGGCGATGACGCCGTTGGCGGCCTCGATCACCGTGAGCCCCTGGCTGGAAAGGATCTGTCGGGCCAGATGGCGCACCCGATCATCGTCCTCGACAAGCAGCACCGTGGCGCGAGAGATGACCGGCTGGGCGGTCGATGCCGTGGGGGGGGCTGCGCTCGGCTCAGCCACCGCTGGCAGGTAGACGTGGAAGCTGGTGCCCTGGCCGAGGGTGCTGCTGAAACGGATCTTCCCGCCGCTCTGCTGGACGATCCCGTGGACGGTGGCTAGGCCGAGGCCGGTGCCCTTGCCTCGGGGCTTGGTGGTGAAGAAGGGCTCGAAGATATGCTCGCGGGCGGCCAGATCGATCCCCTCGCCGGTATCGCGCACTGTCAGCAGCACGTAGCTGCCTGGCTGTAGATCATGATCCTCGCCCTCCCCGATCACGACATTCTCTGTGTTGATCGAGAGCTCGCCGCCTTGGGGCATGGCGTCGCGCCCATTAATGCAGAGGTTCAGGATCACCTGCTCGATCTGGCTGGGGTCGGCTCGCACTGTAGCCAGACTGCTGTTCAGGTGGGTGCGCAGGGCCACGTCCTCGCCGATCAGGCGGTGGAGCATCTGCTCGATCGGCGCGATGATCTCATTGAGGTTGATCGTCGCGGGCTGGAGCACCTGGCGGCGGCTGAAGGCGAGCAGCTGACGGGTGAGCGCGGCCGCGCGGGTGCCGGCCAGGCGGATCTGGTCAATTCCCTGGCGAATGTCGTCGTTGAGCCCTGGCCCGTGCAACATCAGGTCGCACTCGCCCATGATCACGGTCAGAATATTATTAAAGTCGTGGGAGACCCCGCCAGCCAGGCGGCCGACCGCCTCCATCTTCTGGGCCTGGCGCAGCTGCTCATCGGCCCGCAGCCGCTCGCTAATATCGCGCATGATCGTCGAGAAGTACTCGGTCTGGCCCTCCGCGTTGCGGTGGGCGATGATCACCTGAGATACCGGGATCTCCGCCCCGTCACTGCGCCGCAAGATGAGCTCGCCCGACCAGATGCCGTCACGCATCGCGGCGGGCATACTTACGCTGAAGATCTGACTTAGCGAGTCATTGAGCACATAGTTCTGTATTGGCCAGCCGATAATATCTTCGTGATCGCCGATGCCTAGCAGATGTCGGCCGGCACGGTTCAGGAACAGCATGCGCCCCTTGGTGTCGGCGCTGCCGACAACATCGGTGGTGGCCTCCAGAATAGCGGTCAGGCGCATCTGCGCCTGCTCGCTGCGCTGCCGCTCGGCCAGTTCGTCGCGGACAGTCTCATAGAGCCGGGCATTCTCCAGGGCGATCGCCGCCTGAGCGGCAAATGCGCTGGCGATCCGGGCGTGCTCGGGGCTATAGAAGCCCGGCTCGTACTTGTCGATAGCGATCATACCGATCAGCCGCTCGCCAAAGATCAGCGGCACACCGAGCCAGCTGCGGATGGGGTCGGCCCGGTAGGGCTCCTCGTTAAAGCGCGTGTAAACCTTCGGCGCATCGTCGAGGATTACCGTGGTGCGCAGGCGGGCAACCTCTGCGTTCGGCCCCGCGCCGTGCAGTGGGAAGGTGGTGCCAATCAGCTTCTCGGGACGGGCCAGCCCGTAGGCGCTGATGATCTCAACCTGATCCCCGCGCACCAGCTGCACCGTCGAGCTATCGTAGGGCACCACTGCCCGCAGCTTGTCGAGGATGCGGTCGAGCAGGCGGTGCAGATCGAGGGTAGAGCTGAGGGCGATCGCGGTGCTGTAGAGGGTCTCGGCCTCGCGGCGGCGTCCCTCGGCGCTCGCGAGCGTGCTGCTGAGCTGGGTGACGGTGCGATCAAGGGTGTGGGCCAGGGCACCGATCTCGTCGTGGCTGTCGATGTGGATCGGGGTGGTGAGGTCGCCGGTCGCTACCTGTTCAGCGGCGGCGGCCAGGGCGCGCACCGGGCGCACAATGCTCCGCGTTAGGATGTATGCGGTGAGCAGGCCGATGATCAGCAGCCCCGCCGTGAGCGCGATATTCACCATCAGGACGTGGTTGATCGGTGCCAGGATATCGGTAATCGGCAGGTCGCAGATCACGATCCAGGCCATCGCTTCCTGATTAGGGAAGTTCAGCTCGTGGTAGATGGTGAACGCGCCGGGTGTGTCTTCCGCGCCCAGGATCGTCCCGCCGGTGCGGCTGAGGATCTGCGCGGCGCTGCCGGGGCGGTCGCTCAGCAGGCTGCCGCTGCTTGGGCCGACGACATACGCGCCGCTCTCATCTACAATGACGGTGTCCGAGGCGTGCGCAGGGTCGATCAGCAGGTCGAAGATCGGCTGGGCGGCCACGTCGAGGGTGATTTGCCCAACGCTGACGCCCGATTCAGCGCGCAGGACGATGCTGTAGCGCAGCACCGGGGTCGGGATGCCAGCCTGGTTCTGGGGCCGGATCTCCGAGAGCGGGGCGATCTGCACCGTCGGCTGGGGAACGATCTGTCCCGCTGGCGCGACGACCTCTGGCTGAGCCTGGGCGGCGGGCGGGCCGGTGGGCACGAGGGTCGGCTTGCTCGCCACGACTCGGGCGCAGATCTGATCGTCCCCCCGCTTGTCGGCCAGGCAGATCCTGATATAGCGACGCCCCGAACGCGCCAGAAAGCTCAGGAACTGCTCGCCGATAGCGTCGCCCGCACCCCCGTCGCCCTGGGTGTAGCGGATCATCGCCGAGTCGCGGGTGAGGAGCAGCAGGTCGGTGCTCATAGAGGCAAGCAGGTCTTCCGCCGCATGGGTGCGGGCGGAGATAAGCTGCATCTGCTCGTCACGGGCGTGCGTGATCAGGAGATCGCGGGTGCTGAGCTGGGTGTAGAGCGAGACCAGGGCGAGTGCGGGAAGCAGCACCATGCTGAATCCCAGCATCAGCTTATATTGGAGGCGGGATCGAATCCGTGTGCGCATGAAGGTGCTCCGGCGCGGGCGTGATCGCGCCAGCACAGTATACCCGGCGATGCCACTGGGTGCGTCATATAGGCAGGGCTGTTGCAACGTCCTGGGGGGCTCCTCCGGCTGGCGATTGAAGTCGCGCCGGAGGGTCGTTCCTCACCGGGCGTCGGCCCGCGCCGACGTTGGAGCCGCCCGCCTACGCGGGCGGCTGGCCGATGTCCCCCGCCCTGTGACGCGGCTTTAGCCGCAAGCGCCCATGATGCTGCCGATAGGCGCAGGTTAGCCCAGTGGTTATTCGCGCTACCAAATCTCCTCGTGGCTTGCCGAAATGTGTCAGCTTAGCTGACACATTTCGGCAAGCCACGAGGGGATTCTGGGGGCGGCGGATCCTACTTCGGCGCCATCCGGATCGCCCCATCGAGGCGGATCACCTCGCCATTAAGCATCTGGTTCTCGATGATGTGGCGCACCAGCGCGGCGTACTCGGGCGGCTGGCCGAGGCGCGGCGGGAAGGGCACCTGCTGCCCCAGCGACTCGCGGGCGGGCTCGGGCAGGCTGGCCAGCATCGCCGTATCGAAGATCCCCGGCGCGATGCTCATCACCCGGATGCCAAAGCGGGCCAGCTCGCGGGCGATCGGGAGGGTCATTCCCACCACGCCGCCCTTAGATGCCGAGTAGGCCGCCTGGCCGATCTGCCCGTCGTAGGCGGCCACCGATGCGGTGTTAATGATCACCCCGCGCTCGCCGCCAGCGCCTGGCTCGTTGTGCTGCATCACCGCCGCAGCCAGCCGGATCATGTTGAAGGTTCCGGTCAGGTTCACCCGGATGATCTTTGCGAAGAGATCCAGGCTGTGTGGCCCGCCTCGCCCGAGCACTCGCTCGGCGCTAACGAGGCCGGCGCAGTTGACGACGCCGTGCAGCCCGCCGAAGCTGCTCACCGCCAGATCGACCGCCGCCTGTACGCTGGCCTCGTCGCCCACGTCTGTCTGTGCGAAGCGGGCAGACTCCCCGATCTCGGCGGCGACCGCCTCGCCGGCAGCCGGGTTGATCTCTACGATCACCACCTTCGCGCCCTGGCCCGCCAGCATTCTGGCGGTGCCCGCCCCGAGCCCCGACCCGCCTCCGCTTACGAGAAACACCTTGCCCGCGATCTCCATTGGCTGCACTCCTTACACTCGGGAGGGAGGGTCTCAGGGAGGGCGAAGCCCTCCCTGGCCCTCCCCTCTCCTTGTGCGCTATTATACCCTGGCACCAACCGCCCGCGACAAAGAGACACGCCCATGGCTTTCTTCGACATGCCCATCATTCAATATTATTCAACATTGCGCAGCAGCGCGGCCACCTCACGGATGTGGTCGGGGGTGGTGCGGCAGCAGCCGCCGATTATGCGGGCGCCGGCCTCGTACCACTGGCGGGCCTGCGCGCCGTAGGCCGCACACTCCGACACGCCGCTCCAGCTGTTGTTCTCGACGCGGTAGACCTCGCCCGAGTTGGGGTATGCTAGCAGCGGCGTCTCGGTGACGGCGCGGGCGGCGGCGATCAGCTCGGGCACGAACTGCGGCGGCGTGCAGTTGACGCCCAAGGCGGCCACCTGCGGGTGCGCGCCGATCAAGGCAGCGCACGCGGCGAAGGGCTCGCCATTGCAGATGTGGGTGCCGTCTTTTGCGCTAAAGCTGACCCAGGCCATCAGATCGGGGAACTCCTCAAGCAGGCGCGTGATCGCCACCGCCTCAGTCAGGCAGGGGATGGTCTCGATAGCCAGGATGTCGGCCCCGGCGCTGGCGAGGACGGCCATGCGCGGGCGGTGGAAGGCGATCAGCTCATCCTCAGACAGGCCATAGTCGCCACGGTACTCCGAGCCGTCGTGTAGGAAGGCTCCATAGGGGCCGATCGATGCGGCCACAATCGGGCGCGGGCGACCGACGCGGTTGGCCGGATCGGCCCAGAATTCATCGCGGGCCTCGGCAGCTATACGCACCGAGCGGCGCATCAGGTCGGCGGCGGCCTGGCCTCCCAGCCCGCGCCGGGCGAAGCCGGGGAAGGTGGCCTGGTAGCTGGCGGTGATCGCGCAATCGGCCCCGGCGGCGAAGTAGTCGGCGTGAACCTGACGGATCAGGGATGGGCTCTCCAGAAGGATACGGGCCGACCATAGCGGGTCGTTCAGGTCGCAGCCGCGCCGCTCAAGCTCGGTGGCCAGGGCACCGTCAAGAATGAGTGCCGGGTGGCTCTGGAGGATGGTGGTGATTGGGTTCATATGTGAAAAGTGGTACAAAATACAACATAGATGCGGCATGGCATACATGCATACTACACTGATCCCGCCCAACACTCAACTCTCCCCCAACCCCTAATGGGCGAGGCCGACGCGCTGGCCGAGCCGGCCTGATCTATCTGGCCCTATGCCGGTAGGGCTCCGTCATTGTCATCCAGCGCCGCCGCCGTGGGGCTGAAGCCCTCGGCTCTCTTTTTACGAAGGCCGCCTACGCGGCCTGACTGAGGCTGCGCAGGCGGCCTTTGCAGACGGTAGCCTGCGGCTTCAGCCGCCGGGCGCAGGGAGCTGAACAACAATGACGTGGCCCTACGCTGGCACAGCGACCTCAACCAGCTGCCCGTCCTCCATATGGAGCACCCGGTCGGCGTAGGCACACATGCGCAGGTCGTGTGAGACCATCACCCCGGCGCGGCCTTGCTCGTGGATGAGGCGGGCCAGGGTGCTCACCACCTGGTGGGCGCGGCTGGTGTCGAGGCTCGCCGTCGGCTCATCGGCCAGGACAATGCTCGGCTCGTGGACGAGCGCCCGCGCGATCGCCACGCGCTGCTGCTGGCCGCCCGAGAGCTGTGAGGGCAGGTTGTCTAGCCGCTTGCCCAGGTCGAGTTGCTCCAGCAGATCCACCGTGCGTGCGCGGCCCTGCCGGTCGAGCGCCCCGTTGAGCCGTAGCATCAGCTCAACATTCTCGCGGACGGTGAGGTAGGGCACCAGGTTGTTAGACTGGAAGGTGAAGCCGATATTGGTAAGCCGGAAGGCGGCGAGCTCGGACTTACGCATCGTATGGAGGCTGCGCCCGTTGATCAGCACCTCGCCATCGTCGGGGTGGAGCAGGCCAGCCAGCAGCGCCAGCATCGTCGTTTTACCCGAGCCGCTAGGCCCGACCAGGGCGACGAACTCGCCGGGGTTGATCTGGAGCGAGATCGCATCGACGGCGCGGATCTCGACGCCGTACAGGTGGTAGATCTTGCTCACCGAGCGCGCCTCAAGCGTACTCATAGAACGGTGTCCTCATCTACCCGCTCAGCCCGAGGGCGCGCAGCGGCTCGATCTTCAGGATGGTGCGCGCCGAGACGAGCGCGGCGGCTGGCCCGGCGGCGAAGAGCGACAGGATCGTGATCGTGATCTTGGTGCCGCTGAAGACGATAGGGATCGATGCCGGGAGCACCTGGGCCATCAACCACATCACCGCGCCGCCGATGCTGAGCCCCACTATCAGGGTGATCATGATCTGGATCAGCAGCGTGGTGATAACCATTATGCTGGATGCACCAATCGCCTCAAGCATACCGATCTGGGCCACCTTCTGGAGCGTCTGGATCTGGAAGAAGCTACCGACGATTAGCACGACGATCAGCAGCATAAAACTCTGCTGCATGCTGATCGTCGACTGCATATCGTTGTAGCCCTGGGTGGTGCGGTAGGCCGTCACCGGGTCGGTGACATCAACCTGGCTAACTGTGCGCTCGATCTCGTTGGCCACAACCAGAGGCGATGCCGACTGCTCAAGCTTGACGGCGGCCACATTGAAGAGGAGGTCGGCCCCCTCGTTGCCGCCAGGAGTCTCCTGTGGCCGGATGCGCTCCCAGCGCCGCAGCGGCACGAAGATGCTGGGGGTGTAGTTCACCTTGCGGCCCTCGGCGAAGCCAAGCACACGCAGGTCGTAGTGCTGCTCCTCCATGCCCTGCACCACCTTCAGCGTGATCGTCGCCCCCAGCGGGATGCCCAGCCGCTCTACGACGTGACGGTCGAGCACAACGTGGGCCGCGCGGCTGTCGTTGAGCGGCTCACCGGCGAAGACGGTGGGCGCGCCGGGCTCCCCCGGCTCAACGCCGATCAGCGCGACATCCAGCCCCTCGGCGGGGTCGCCGTTGATGGCGATGATCGCGGCCGTGCTGACCCCGACCGGGCCGACCGCAGCCACGCCGGGGACGCGGCGGATCTGGCTGAGCCGCGAGCGCCCGAGCCGGCTCGCCGGCAGTTGGTAGTCCACATCCTGCTGGAAGACGATCAGCTCCGAGCCCATGCGGTCGAAGTACTCGCTGGCTCCCATGGCCAGCCCGTCGCCCAGGGCTGAGGTAAAGAGCACCAGCAGCGTGATCAGCGCGACGATCAGGAAGACTGCGGTGAAGCGGCGCTTGTTGCGCGCCATCTCTTTGATGGCGAGGTAGAGCGGTAGCATATATGTCGTGATACCTGTCACGGAATATAGTCAGAACTGACTATTCACGCCTGGATTATACCGGCCAGCGCCATGCCTGTCAAGCAGGGATGCGGCGCACCCATGGCTGATCGCATGGCAGCTCGTCACACATGTCACGCTGAGCGAAGCGAAGCGTGACATGGCGAGTTTTGCTCTATTGCAGTTTTTTATCGGGTTTGGACGGCGAAGCCGTCCAAACCCGATAAAAAACACGTCCTGGGGCGAAGCCCCAGGACGTTCCAACAACCCTGACTGAAGCTCGCGCTTTATTGCGCAAACTCGTCGGTCACATCATCAACCTGCAGGGTCTCATCAACCGTGCCGTCGCCGCCGTAGTCCACATCGAGCGCCATGGGCTCGCCATTGCCCGGCCAGAGCAGATAGTCGACATAGACCACGTCGTCGGGCAGTAGCTCGATGCCCTCAGCGCCGAAGACCTGCTCGCCCTGGTCATCGTAGCGGGCCACCACCAGGCTGTAGCTACCGGCCTCTGCGTTGTCGATCGTGTCGATGCTCAGCCAGCCCTCCTTGGTGTCGAGCGAGAGGTTCAGCGCCTCGCCGGCGGCCATCGCCTCGCCGTAGACCCCGAACTGATAGTCGGCGGCGTCGGTCTCCACGGCCACCAGCAAGAAGGGCGTCTCGCCGCTCTCGGTGCGGTAGGAGATCAGGCTGCCGTCGGGCGACACGTCGAGCGTGTCGACCTGGCCCGGATCAAGGATGATGTCGCTCACCTCCAGGGCATAGCCGGGGCCAATCATCGTCACCGTCGAGTTCGTCGGCTCGGTCAGCTGGCTGCCGTCGATGCTGATCGTAAAGTCGATGTTGGTCGGGATGTAGTAGACCGGCTCGGCGTTCTCGTCCCAGACGTTCACCCCGAACTTGTTCGAGTTCGAGAGCGAGCCGGCGATCTCGTTGACGAATACGCCATCCTTGAAGCCGACGCTGCGCCCCTCGGCGTCAGTGATCAGCAGGTCGGCGTCACCTTCTAGCCAGACCTCGTTGTACTGGGTCTGCCCGGCCTGGAGCATCATACCGCCAGCGCGCGCCGTGCTCTGGCCCTGGCAGAACGGACACTCCTGCTGGCCGAGGCGCGGCCCGATCGGGGCCAGCTCAAGGGTGATGGTCGATGCGTCGCCCTCGTAGTTGCCCTCGGCCTCGGCGGGGTTGGTGGAGCCCGAGTAGCTCCAGGTGTCATTGTTGGTGTCCACCTCAACCGCCCTGGCCTGGCCGGGGTAGTTATTGTCGTACACCATGATCCAGTAGATGCCGTTGCCGCGATCCTCGACGGCGTAGGGCGTGATCGCGTGCCCGCCGGTGAAGTCGCGCTTGTAGATGCCCAGGGCGTACTGGTCGCTGCCTGAGGGGCCGGCGGCGAAGGAGGTGAGCAGCGTGTTCACCACACCGCTGGGGGTCTGCTGGACGATGCCGGAGCGGGCGGGCTGGGTGGACTGGGTGGCCCACCAGTAGGCGATCTCGCGCTGGAGCGGCTCGTTGCCAGCGATCTGGAGATCGGGCGTGCTGGACGACCCGAAGGCGTTGGGGTCAACCTGGCCGGTGTAGAGCAGGTTGCTGAGGACGGCCATGCCCTCGCAGTGGCCGCCGTTCATGGCCTGGTTGATCTGCTGGAGCCACTGCTCGCCGGGCGGGGTGAGGATGCACTGCCCGTCCTGGATCGTGGCGCAGGCCTGGTCGCCGAACATGCGCTGGAGGTCGCTGGGGGTGAGGTTTGTCTCGCCCTGGCCGCCGTAGTTCTCGAACGAGAAGCCGTTGGCATCGGGGCGGAAGCCGAGGTCGGAGGCGTAGGTGCCGCTGGTGTCGACGCTACCGTCGGCCCCGCTCGATGGGCCTGAGCTATCGCCTCGCTCCGGGGCGGCGGTGGGTTCGTCTGCCGGGGCGGGCTCGTCTGTCGGGGCGGGTTCATCTGTCGGGGCGGGCTCATCGGCAGGCGCGACGGCGACGGCGGTGTTCTCTGGGACAGGGGCTTCGGCGGCGGGCTCGTCGCCGCAGGCGGCGATCATGAGCAGGAGGGCGAGCGCGAGGAGCAGGCGGGGGATGCGCAGGTGCATAGGCATCAGTGGTTACCTTTCTATATATGGTTTCACCGAAGCATAGCACACAGGGCACCTAATGTCCGCATAGTAATTGGGCGTTTGCAAAAAATCGCCCGGACTGTACACGCAGGGCATGGGCAACGTCCTGAGCGCCCCACGGCTGGCGACTGAAGTCGCGCCGACGGGGCGCGTTGCGCCGGGCGTCGGCGCAGGCCGACGCCGGAACCGCCCGCGCAGGCGGGCGGCTGGCCGCAGGCCCCCGCGACGCGGCTTCAGCCGCCAGCGACAATGCAACAGCCCGGCACGTAAACGGGCAGGGCGCTCAGGGTGACAGGGTGATTGCGTGTATACTGGCTGCGCATGTCGTGCGGGCACCCACGAGCCGAGTAGGTCACAGCCCACTGGAAAGAGCAACAATGCGAGACTCATCCGCTGAATCGCTATGTGAGCTTATCGTCTATGTGTGCCCGGTCGGCCCCCTGGCCGAGCAGGTCGCCGCCTTCTACGCGGCCAGCCGGGCGCGGTTTGGCTCCAATAGCGCGCACGCCTACCCGCCCCACATCACGCTCACCGGCTTCTTCCACGACGATGCGGCGGCCATCCCGGGCTATATCGCCGCCCTGGGCGCCGCCCACGCGGAGGCCATAGCCGCCCGCCCCGAGCTGCCAATCACGATCCGCGAGCTGGCGCTCCGCGACAGATTCCATGGCCTGCTGATCGAATCGCTCTGGCTGGAGGCGCTCGCCGCCGACTTCGCCGCCGGGGCCAACTCGCCCTCGCGCCGCGACGAGCTGCGCCTGAAGGGTTTGCTGCACCTCAGCCTGGCCTACGGCTTCCGCTCGAAGGATGGGTCGGCCCTGGCCGATATGGTCGCCTCAATGGTCGATGTCGCCGCACCCGTGGCATGGGAGCTACGATTCTACGAGCGGCGGCTCGATGGCGGCTGGGTCTGCCATGCCAGATGGGGGCTGTAGGGGCGCAGCGCGCAGCATCCCTATCCGTACATCCGCACGAACCCCTCGACATCCAGCAGGTCGTCGAAGCGCGCCTCCAGCGTGGCCCGATCCCAGTCCCACCAGGCGATCCGCAGCAGGGCCGCGACCACATCCTCATCAAAGCGCAGGCGTGTGGGTCGGGCAGGCACGCCTACGGCGATGGTGTAGGGTGGCACATCGTGCGTCACCTCGGCCCCGGAGCCGATCACCGCGCCGGTACCGACGCTCACCTCGTGGGTCTCGGACTCGACCTCGACCGGGCTGGCGTTGCGCCACTTGGCGATGAAGGAGACGTACTGCTCCATGTCGCGGTACTGGCCCTGGCCCGGCGTTTGATTCATCAGCGAGACGAGATGTACCATCCCGCGATCAAAGCAGATCGGCCAGCGACGGCGCGACGACGGGCGTTGGCACTTCGTAGCGCGCGTGGATGCGCAGGTCGATCAGCAGATCGTCCCGCAGCTCATGGACAGCCGTACTCATCTGCCGGGCGTGCTCGCCAGAGCGGTGGTTTGTGCTGCGGCCCGAGACGCCATCCCAGAACGAGAGCGCCGCATGGTGTACTCGTTTGCACATTGAGAAGACCCTGGCGGTGATCAGCTCAAGCCGATCATTGCCAGGGTCTTTTCGTTGCGAGCGCACTATCTTGTCTACAGAAGCCAAAATGAGGCGGCAAGCACATATTGGCTTGCCGCCCCGCTTTGTTTCTCGGTGGCGGGGAGAGGGAGATTCGAACTCCCGAGGGCTTTTTAGACCCTACTCGTTTTCGAGACGAGCACGTTCAACCGCTCCGTCATCTCCCCAGACAACGGGGCGTATTATACGATGCTCACTGCATCTGCGCAAGTGGGGCGCTATTGCATGCCCAGCCCCAGTAGGCTATCCTACCCAGCACATGATCAGCGTCGGGCGCAGCGTTGCGCCCGCACAGCAGGAGGAACGCGATGGCTACCGAGCATGTGCCTCAGCCACCGGTATGTCGAGTTGTCAGCTCGCAGAGCACATACGCTGGGAAGCAGGGGCTTACCTACTCCGCGGGCATCTCCGCAGAGAGCGTGGGGTCGCAGGCGATCTGTATGCACATGCTTCGGCTACCGCCGGGTGCGCGGGCCGTGGCCCACTTGCACGAGAGCCATGAGACAGCGATCTATATGCTCAGCGGGATATCTGAGATGTACTATGGCGAGCGGCTTGAGCAGCACCTCGTCGTCCGGGCTGGCGAATATCTCTACATCCCGGCGGGTGTGCCCCATCAGCCCTTCAATCCCTACGACACCGAGGCTGTTGCCTTAATCGCTCGCACTGACCCCAACGAGCAGGAGAGCGTTGTCGTCCGGCCCGACCTGAGCAGGCAATAGCCAAAAGGGGACAGGGGATAGACCCGAGTCTATCCCCTGTCCCCTGTCCCCTGTCCCCTGTCCCCTGTAGCTTACGGGGTTGTGGCTGGCTCGGTGGCCGGCTGGGTCGGCGCGGGCACTGGGATGACCGACGAGGCCGAGCTGTCGTTGCTCATCTGGTTGAGCAGCAGGGTCACGTTGGTGTTCGGGTCGAGGAACCACATGTTGCCGTTCTGGAGCATCTCGACCATCAGCTCGCGCTTGCGCAGCTCGTACAGCTCGGGGTTCTCGCGCCAGTACTTGCCCTCGATTGCTCGCACCTGCGCGTCGCGGTTTGCCGCCTCAAGGGATGCGGCGGTCTTGCCCTTCTCGCGGGTCAGGGATACGGTGGCCTCCTGCTCGGCCTGGAACAGGTTGTTGTTCTGCTGGGCCTCGATCTGCTGGCGGCGCTTCTCCTCGGTCTCGATCTGTACCTCCAGGTTGGCCTTCTCGGCCAGCAGCTGAGCGTAGGCGTCGCCCACCTTAATGTCCAGCACCTTGACCGCCTCCAGCTGCACGTAGAGCTGGGCCACCGGCGGGCGCTGGCCATCGCCGGCGGGGGTGGTCAGGAACTGGCGGATGCGGTCGGCGAAGCTGCCGCGGTCCGAGAGGGCCTGGTCGAGCGTGAACTGGGTGCTGGCGCTCTTGAGCGCGTCGTTGATGAAGCCGTCCAGGAAGGCGTTCAGCTGGTCGTCGCTGACACCGATCTCGCCGTAGGCCGCCTGTAGCGCCTCGGGCGAGGTGAGTCGGCTGTAGTCCACCTGGATGTCAATGTCGTAGAGCTGCTTGTCGCTGCTGGCCACATTTTGGGCGGCGGTGCGCGTCTGCCGGCGCACGTTCACCACCGAGATGCTGGTGAACGGGGCGAAGGGCCGGAAGAAGAGCCCCGGCTCCTGCACGCCCTCGACGCGGCCCTGGGTGATGATGATCCCGCGCTCGCCCTCATCGACCTGCTCGAACTTCATGGTGCTCAGGCCGACACCGACCAGCGCTAAGATGACGACAAGCCCGGCGATAAGACCAGCTCTGGAGCCCATGTTTCCTCCTGATCGGGGCGCGGTGTTGCGCTGTGACATGCTTACCTCTTCTTTCGTTCTATGCGAGAATCTGCGCTCCTCACAAGCTAGTACGTAGGCTACACGCTAAAGGTTTCACCGAAAAGAGAGCGGGGCGTGGAGAGAGCGCAACTCTCTCCACTATAAAGAGGGCGGGGCGTGGAGAGAGCGCAGCTCTCTCCACGCCCCGCCCTCTTAGCGCCGGTCGCGCAGGCTGTAGGGCTGGCTCTCATCCTCGAAGCCGAGGGCGTCGGCGACGATATAGAGCGGCCTGCCCTTCACCTCGTCGTAGATCCGGCCTACGTACTCGCCGATGATCCCGATTGAGACCAGCTGCACCGCCCCGAGGAAGAGCACCATCGCCAGGGTGCTGGCCTGCCCGTAGAAGGCCGAGTCGATCGGGTCGCCCGCGTAGAAGAGGCGCATCATCACCACGGCGATCAGGAAGAGCAGGCTGAGCGCGGCGGTGATGAATCCCAGGTAGGTGGCCAGCTGGAGCGGTAGATAGCTGAAGCTGGTGATCCCGTCGAGCGCGAACTTGAGCATCTTGCGCAGCGGGTACTTGGTGTCGCCGGCCTTGCGGGCGTGGCGGCGGTAGGGCACGCCGGCCTGCTTGAAGCCCACCCACACCGAGAGCCCGCGCATAAAGCGGTGGTGCTCGCGCATGCGCGATAGGGTGTCCACCACCTTGCGATCCATCAGCCGGAAGTCGCCCGTGTCCACCGGGATGTTCACGCTGGTGATCTGGACGATCAGGCGGTAGAACAGGGCCGCCGTAACTGTTTTGAACCAGGTCTCGCCCTCGCGCTCCGCACGCACCGCGTAGACCACCTCGTAGCCCTCGCGCCACTTGGCGACCAGATCGGGGATGACCTCGGGCGGATCCTGGAGATCTGAGTCGATCACCACTACGGCGTGGCCCTGGGCGTAGTCGGTGCCGGCGGTGATCGCCAGCTGGTGGCCGAAGTTTTTAGAGAAGTAGACCGCCTTCACCCGTGGGTCGCGCGCGTGGATGGCGCGCATCAGCTCGGGCGAGCGGTCGCGGCTGCCGTCGTTCACTAGCACGATCTCGAAGGGCTCGCCCAGCGGCTCTAGCGCCGCCGCCACCCGCTGGCAGAACTCCTCGATCAGCTGCTCTTCGTTATAGACCGGCGCGACCACCGAGATGGTGGGTTGTTCGTGGGTCATAGATCCTCATGGCATTCTATAGGGATTGAGCCTGTCATGGGAAGGCGCGAGCGCAGCGAGCCACCAGGTTCAGTGCCTCAGTGGCTCAAGCATGCTGCTCAGTGCTATAGGCATCGCCCTATAGGATACCAGACTTCACGCCATCTCCTCCCAGTTGGGGCCGGTCTCGACATCCACGCCGAGGGGCACCTGCTGCTCCTGGCCGTCCTTGTCGCTCCAGCGCAGCTCGTAGGCGTGCTCCATCACCTCGCGCACCAGCCGCTTCACGTCCTCTACCTCATCGTCGGGTGCCTCCAGGATGAGTTCGTCGTGAACCTGGAGCAGCAGGCGGGTGCGTAGCCCGCGATCCTCAAGGGCGTGTGACATTTCTACCATGGCGATCTTCATGATGTCGGCGGCGCTGCCCTGGATGGGCGCGTTGATCGCCTCGCGCTCGGCCGCCGCCCGCCGTGGCCCCTTCGTCTGGAGGTCGGGCATGCTGCGCCGTCGGCCAAACAGTGTGCTCACATAGCCGCTCTGCTGGCCCTGCTCCAGTGTCGTTGTGATGTAGTCGCGGATGCCGGGGAAGCGGGCGAACAGGCCGTCGATCATCGCCTGGGCATCGGTGCGGCTCAGCTCGGTGCGCTGGGCCAGGCCGAAGGCGCTGATACCGTAGATGACGCCGAACACCACAGTCTTTGCGATCCGCCGCTGGTCCTTATTCACTGCATCAATCGGCACGCCGAACAGCTGCGCCGCCGTCGCGGCGTGGATGTCCTGTCCCTCCTGGAAGGCTTTGACCAGGCTCGCGTCTTTGGTGATATAGGCCAGCACGCGCAGCTCGATCTGCGAGTAGTCGGCGGCGATGAACTGGTGCCCCGGTGCCGCCACGAAGCCGCGCCGGATCTCGCGGCCCTCCTGCGTTCGCACGGGTATGTTCTGTAGGTTTGGCTCGGTTGAGCTCAAACGCCCCGTCGCCGCGCCCACCTGGTTGTACGAGGTATGCACCCGCCCGGTCTGCGGGTTGACCAGCTCGGGCAGCGCATCCACATAGGTGGACTTGAGCTTGGAGAGCTGGCGGTACTCCAGGATGCGCTCGCAGATCCCGGATGTGTCCCGCTCGCGCAGCCGCTCCAGGGTGTCGGCGGTGATTGAGTACTTCTTGGTCTTCGCTGTGCGATCTACGCCCTCGGTGGACAGGCCGATCTTGCCGAAGAGCACGTCGGCGAGCTGGTCGCTTGAGTTGATGTTGAATGGTCGCTCGGCGATGCCGTAGATCTCCTGCTCGATCTCGCCGATCCGCGCGCCGAGCCGCACGCCGAGCTGCTCGATGTAGGGCTTATCGAGGCCGATCCCGGCCTGCTCCATCTTCACCAGCACGTCCACCAAGGGCAGCTCCAGGCGGCGGAACAGCTCGGCGACCCGCTCGTTGGCCGCCAGCTGCGGCTCCAGGGCGTGCACGAGGCGCAGGGTCATGTCGGCGTCGGCGGCGGCGTAGGGCGTGGCCACGGCGACGGGCACCTTATCGAAGCTGATCTGCTTGCTGCCCCGGCCGATCAGCTCCTCGATCGGGGTCATGGTGTCGGGCAGGCCCAGCTCGTAGAAGGCCAGGTCCTTCAGGCCGGCCCGCTTGCCCAGCAGGGCAGCCACGATCATGGTGTCGAAGGCCAGCCCGCGCACCGTTATGCCCACGCCCAGCAGCATCTCGATGTCGAACTTGGCGTTGTGGGCATACTTCGGCTTGGCCGCGTCCTCGAAGAAAGGCCGCAGCGCCGACACGACCTGCTCGGCGGGAAGCTGCGGCCCCTCGGCGTGGCCGCAGGGCACATACACCGCGCTGCCGGTCGAGATAGACAGGGAGATCCCGCAGAGCGCGCTCTGGAAGGGCCGCAGCCCGGTCGCCTCGGTGTCGAAGGCGAAGCTGGGCGCGGCCGCTAGGGCGCGCACCAGCGACTCTAGCTCGGCCTCTGTGGTGATAGCGCGGTAGTCGCCGAGGGCAGGCTTCTGGGGCGTGGCGGGGGGTGGGGCCACATCGCCGAAGAGCGAGAGCTGGGCCGGGCCGACGGGCGTGGCGGCAGCGGCGGCCCGGTCGAGAGTGGCGGGCAGCGCCTCGCCGAACATATCCTGCTGGCCGGTGGGGGTGGAGACGCCTCGTTGGGGCGTCTCTACGTCGGTGCCAGGCAGCTTCTTGAGCAGGCCCGAGCTTGCGCCAAACTCAAGCTCCTGGAAGAGCCGGATCACCGCCGCCCGGTCGTAGTCGTGAACGGCGGAGTCCTCAAGGCTCAGCTGCACCGTCGGCACCTCGCAGACGATGGTGGCCAGCTTTTTGCTAAAAACCGCCGCCTCGCGCTGGCCGTCCAGCGGCTTCTGGTAGCGCTTGGGCGCCTCGGACAGATGCTCGTAGAGGTTCTCCACCGTGCCGAACTGGTTGAGCAGAGCGATTGCCCCGGCCTCGCCGATGCCGCGCACGCCGGGGATATTGTCCGATGTGTCGCCCTTGAGGCCGCGCAGGTCGGCCAGCTGGTTCGGGGCGAGCCCCTTATAGCGCTCGCGCACCTTGGCCTCGTCATAGATCGTAGTCGTCGTCTTCTGACCGTAGGGGTTGGCCAGGATCACCCGCACGTGGCTGTCCACCAGCTGGAGCGAGTCGGTGTCGCCGGTGAGGATGAGCGTCTCCACATCGAGGGCGGTGGCCTGGCGGGCCAGCGTACCGATCACATCGTCGGCCTCAAAGCCATCGGCGGTGTAGATCGGCAGGTTCAGCGCCTTACACAGCTCCTGGATGCGCGCCATCTGCGGGTGGAACTCCTCGGGCGTCTCAGCCCGGCCAGCCTTATACTCCGCGTACATATCGTCGCGGAAGGTGCGCCCCACGTCGAAGGAGATCGCCACATACTCCGGGTGCTGCTCCTGGATCATGGAGAGCAGGATCTGGGCGAATCCGTAGACCGCGTAGGTCGGCTCGCCGCGCGAGGAGCGCAGGCCGGAGTCCTTCAGGGCGAAGAAGGCGCGAAAGGCCAGGGCGTGGCCGTCGATCAGCGCGAGGCGCTTGCGTTCGGACATAGCTATGCTCCCTGTAGCAAAGGCGTGCTGATGACATTATAGCATCTGCGGGCGGGGGCATGCTTGGAACAGGATAGGGCTCTGTCATGTTCACCCATGGCCGCCGCCCAGCGACCTCAACAACGCACAACCCCCAACCTACCCGACCTCAACATCATAGACCTGGCGCACTGGGTGCGGCACATTGGTAAGCTCAAGCTCCAGGGCGTAGCGTCCGGGCGCGGTGGGGATGAGGCGCAGCCGGTCTACCTCAATCGGTCGACAGTCGGCTGGCAGGTCGAGGGTGCGCGTCGTCTCGGCCAGGGTTGCCCCGCCGGGGTCGCACAGGCGGGCCGTCAGGCGCACCCCGCCAGCCGTGTGCTGCGCGTCGTTCACCGCGTAGAGCGGCAGATCCACCGCCTCGCCCACCGCGTAGGTGCGCGGGTGGAATAGGCAGAAGGCGTACTGCGGGCTAAAGGCCATACGCATCGCGTAGTACGAGCGCTTCGGCACCCGCCAGTAGTCCACCACACTCCAGAGCACGGCGGGGAAGGGGTCCACAAAGATGAAGGGCACGATCCCGCCGGTGGGCCGGTACTTGTAGAAGCGCAGCCGGTCAATGTAGTAGCGGTTAATAAAGATCTGGTAGTCCTGGCTGAGATCGACCATATCGGCCAGCGAGCCGGCCTGGCGCCAGGGGATCCAGTGATCCATGATCTCGGGCTGGAAGCCGTGGTGATTACTCAGCCGGGTGATCGCGCCCTCGTCCAGCGGCTCGCGGATGAAGCGCAGGCTGCTCTCAATATTCGGGAAGCTCTGGGTGCCGAACTCGGTGACGAAGCTCATGTTGGCCGGGAAGCGCCGCTGCATCAGCTCGGCGTCGTCGATCGTGCCGTAGGTGCGGTACCAGCCGAAGTAGGCGTGGCCGTCGGTGCCCTTGCGCAGGTAGGGCACATCGGCCTCGCCCGAGCTGCGGATGGCAGGGCGGGTCGGGTCATCGGCCTGCACGATCTCCTTGAGCTGCGTATCCATCACATCGCGGTTCCAGTTGAAGCCGAAGCCGGTGGCGTAGGTGAGCAGGCGGGCGACCAGGCTCTCGTCGGCAGTGTCCTTGATCAGCACCGCCTCGTTATGCATGCACCAGACGGCCACGCTCGGGTGGCTGCCCAGCAGGCGCACCATCTCGCGCACCTGGCGGCGGGCCTCCGGCAGAATGCTCGAGTCGTAGAGCCACTGGAGCGGGAAGTCTTGCCAGATCAGCACTCCCGCCGCGTCGGCGGCCTCGTATAGCTCGGGGTGATCGATGTGGGCGTGGACCCTGAGCATATTCATGAAGCACTCGCGGGCCAGGCGCAGGTCCTCGTCGTAGCGCGCGCGGGTCATCGTGGCGATGCGCATATCGCCGGGCGGGTAGTTGTTGCCCTTCACCAGGAAGCGCACCCCGTTCAGGTGGGCCTCCCAGCCGCGCAGCTCGAAGCGGCGCACGCCGAAGCCGAAGCTGCGCGCGTCGCTCACGAGGTCGCCCAGCAGCAGCTCGACCGTCACGTCATACATATCGGGCTGGCCGAGGTCGTGGGTCCACCACAGCTGCGGCTCGCGCAGCTTAATCAGGCCGCCGACATCTTGCCTGCCGGCCCGCAGCGTGCGGCGCTGGGAGATCACCTGGGTCTCGCCCGCGAAGGTGCGCGGCGTAAAGGTGAAGCGCAGGGTCGCCGCCGTCTCCTCGGCCGCGTCGATGTCCAAGTCGAAGCGGATCTGGGCGAAGCGCTCGTCGCATGCCAGGGTCAGGCAGCGCGCGCCGCTCAGGCGGGCCGGCCCGCTGGCGTGCAGCTCCACCGGAAGCCAGAGCCCACCGGGGTTCGCCTGCGGGTCCATACAGTCCCAGTGCGAGAAGACCCCAGTGATCATGCGCTTACCCAGCTTGTCGCGCTCTTCGGGGCAGTCCAGCTCGATCAGCAGGGTGTTCTCGGCCTGGAGCAGCCCGCCCACCTCACGCTCGTAGGGCATAAAGTAGCCCTCGTGCTGCCCCAGATCCACGCCGTTCAGGTAAGTTCGGCTGTAGTAGAATGCCCCGTTGAGCCGCAGCCAGCGGCGGGTCTGCGCGGGCGGCCACGGCAAGGCGTCGGTTGTCGGCGGTCGGTCGTCAAAAGGGAACCGGCAGCGGTAGACCACCTTGCCGGTGTGCTCGGCCAGGTCAGGGATCTGCTGCCAGTGGCCAGGCACCTCCGCCGGGAGCCAGCCCTCCTCGCCGCGCGGGTAGATCCCCTGGGTGAACATGTCGAGCGGGCGGATCTGCCAGCCCTCGCTGAGTGTCTTGTCGTGCATAACTCATAATGTTGAGTGTTGAATGTTGAATGTCCGGACATTCAACATTCAACACTCAACATTCATAATTCCCGCAGTACCTGGCGGTAGACGCCGATCCGCTGGCGGCGCAGGTCGGGGCGGTGGCCAATGGCCAGCTTACCTGCCTCGGCGGCGATCTCGTAGGCGTAGCCCATACGCAGGGCGGCCCGCAGCATATTGGCGAAGCCCCAGCCGAACCACATCCGCGCCAGCAGCAGCTTGCTGCGCTGGAAGCTCACGTGCCGCCGGGTGATCGCCTGCTCGCTGCTCTTGCCCTCGTAGTGGATGATCTCCGCCTCCGGTAGATACACAATTGTAGATTGTAGATTGTAGATTGCAGATTGGGCCGAGCCAATCTGCAATCTGCAATCTGCAATCTGCAATCGACACTGCCACTCCAGCTCCTCGCTGTACATAAAGAAGCGCTCATCGAGCAGCCCGGCCCGCGCAATTGCCGACGAGCGCACCAGCAGGGCCGCGCCCACCAGCCAGCCCACCGGCTGGGCCACGTCGTCGGGCACATCCTCGCAGCGGTAGCGGCGCGCCCAGGGGTTCCCCGGCCAGGCCCGCTCCAGCGGCGTGCTCTCCCAGAGCATGCTCAGGCGGGTAGGGAAGCGCCGCCGCGACGACTGCACGCTGCCGTCGCCGTAGCGCAGCCTTGGCCCAACGGCCACCAACTCAGGCCGAGACTCCAGCTCGGCCACCAGCTGCGCGATAGCGTCGCCAACCACCTCGGTGTCCGGGTTGAGCAGGAGGACGTAGTCGGGGGTTGGGGGCTGGGGGTTGGGGGTTGGGAGTTGGTACGTGTGCCCAACCCCCAACCCCCAATCCCCAACCCCCAGCCCGAGCCCAGCGAGGGCCAGGTTGTTCCCCGCCGCGAAGCCCAGGTTCGCCCCCGGCTCGATCAGCCGCGCCTCGGGGAATTCGGTTCGTAGCATCTCCGGCGTCCCGTCGGCGCTGGCGTTATCCACCACGATGACCTCGTGGGCGATGTCGCTGCCTGTAAGGGACTCCTCGACGGAGCGCAGGCAGCGCCGCAGCAGCTCGCGCACGTTCCAGGAGACGATGATGATCGCCAGTGTGGGCATAGGTTCCTTGACAGGGGGAGGTGTGGAGGGCGCAGCCCTCCGCATCCTCGTCCCCCCCGGCGGAGATCACGCTAGAAGCGTAATCTCCGCTGTCTCGCCCTCCTCGGCGAAGATCAGCAGCTCATTCTCGTCGGCCAGCCATGACAGCGGCAGCTTGTAGTCCTCCTGCGGGCCGACCTGCCAGTACCGCCCGACATTATACCCGTTCAGCCAGATCTGTCCCTTCACCAGCCCGCCCAGGCGCAGGCGGAGTCGGGAGTTGGGAGGCGGGTCAGGAGTCGGGGGTCGGGAGTCGGGAGTCGGGAGTCGGGAGCGGCTAAACCTCGCCCGGTAAAAGGCTGGCCCTGCCCGGCTGACTCCCGACTCCTGACCCCCGACCCCCGACTCCTG
>RYFE02000002.1 GCA_004138175.2 Chloroflexales bacterium ZM16-3
CAACCCCCAACCCCCACGCCCAGTGGCCCGCTCGTCCCTGTGGCAACCTGGGGACAGGGTATCCCACTCGACTCCGCCTACCTCCCCGATGGCCAGAGTGTCGCCGTGCTCCGCCCCGCCGCGCTGGAGCTGCGCGCTACCTCTCGCCTCGCTGATATACGTTGGCAGATCGCGCTCGCGACCCTGCCCACCGCCATCGCCTGTACGCCCGACGGCCAGATCATCGCCGTCACCGCCGCCGATACTGTCGCCCTCCACGCCTCCAACGACGGCGCGCTGATTGGTGTCATCCCCGGCCTTGGCGCAGCCATCGCCGATATCGCCATCTCACCCGACGGGCGGCTCCTCGCTATCGCACAGCAGGACCAGGTCATCTCCCTGTGGGACATCGCCGAGCGCTCGGTCCTCAGCGAGCTGCGTTTGCCCCAGTCCGACGAGGACATGATCGTCCCCGGTATCTTCACCAGCGTCGCATTTAGCCCCGACGGCCAGTTCATCGCCGCAGGAGACGACGGCGGCAATGTCGCGGTCTGGGCCATCGCCGACGGCGTCGCCCTCCAGACCCTCAGCGTCGGCCTGCGCATCGTCGCCGATGTCGCCTTCTCCCCCGACAGCACGGCGGTCGCGGCTGCCTCCGAGGGATGGCGCTCCGAGCCCGGCTCGATCTGGATCTGGGATGTCGCCAGCGGTGCGGATCTCCACTGGCTTAGCATCGACGACGGCGCGCGCTTCCTCGCCCCCGCCGAGCGGCTCGCCTTCACCCGCGACGGCTCTCAGGTGCTTATGGGCCTCGCCGACGGCGCTATGCTGCGCTGGAGCCTCGCCAACGCCTCCCTCATCCAGGATCTGCCCGGCCACAGCGCCGCTATCACCGCCCTCGCCATTAGCCCCGACGGCACAGGCATCCTCAGCGCATCCCGCGACGGCAGCCTGCGCACATGGCGCGCAGACGGCGCGCCCGCCGAGTCGCTTGTCGGCCAGGGTGCCATCGCCGCCCTCACCATCAGCCCCGACGGCACCCTCGTCATCAGCAGCGACGAGGGCGGGGCCATCGACATCCGCCAGCCAGACGGCGCGCCAGTCGCCCATATCCCCAGCCAGGGCAGCCCGATCACCGATCTCGCCATAAGCCCCGATAGCGCCACCCTCGCCTCCGCCAGCCGCGACGGCACCATCCGCCTCTGGGGCATCCCAGGTGGTCAGCCCACCAGCGAGCTCCACGGACACAGCGCGGGAGGCATCGCCCTCGCCTTCAGCCCCAGCGGCACCCGCCTCGCCTCGACCGGCGGCGACGGCAGTATTCGCCTCTGGCGCGTGCCAGAAGGCGTCGAGGAGCGCGCCATCGCAGACCAGGACATTGACCCTGCGCTCTACGACATCGCCTTCTCGCCAGATGGCCAGATCATCGCCGTGGCCGAAAACGGGGGCGGCATCAGCCTCTGGCGCAGCTCCGACATCACCCTCGTAGAGCGCCGCCCCATCGACGGTGCCGTCGCAATCTACCAGGTTGCCTTCACCGCCAGTGGCGGCATCCTCGCCCGCGCCTACGGCGGCCAGCTCTTCACATGGGACAGCCCAGGCGCAGCGGCGCCCATCCTCAGCCCCGACATCATCGACCTCGCCACCCTCCCCAACGGAGACCTGGCCACCCTCAGCGGCGACGCCCTCCAGATCTGGCGCGGCACCGCCGGAGCCCGCCAGCCCTACGCCAGCGCCGCCGCCCCCGGTTTCAGCAACCTCGCAGCAGGCCCCGGCCTGATCGCCCTCAGCTCCCACCTCGGCAGCATCTCCGTCTGGGCCGTACGCTGAGCCAGCCCAACACCCCACGCCGAACCATTTGGAAAAAATCCGCAGATCACCTCCTGGCACAAGCGTAACCTCGGCGGCAGTAGACTCGGTTCAACAGGATGAGTTTACCGAGCGCCAGGAGCACCCATGCGCATCAGGATGACCCGCAAGCCCGGCCAGCCCGGCACGCTCAGCGAGCTCGCCACCTACGGCGACAAGCTGATCTGCGTCCGCTACCGCTACGACGAGGCATCTAAAAAGCGCCACAAGACCGTCGAGCTGATCACCGAGACCGTCGACTGGAGCCCGCCGCCGCCGAAGATCCCACCCAATACACCCGTACTTGTCCAGGTAGCGAAAGAGGACAGCACCACCATCAATGCGATCCGCAAAGCAGGTGGCGTATGGGACGCCAAAAAACATCTCTGGTGGATGCTCTACGCCACAGCCCTCAGCCTCGGCCTCGAAGACCGCATCGACTGGCATGCCAGTAAGCGCCCACGGGCAAGGTAGCTCCCAACCAACCCCAGCACCTACTCATCCAGCGGGCTGCGCACCCCACGACCGCCACGGTTGAGCACATGCGTATAGATCATCGTCGTCTTCACATCGGCGTGCCCGAGCAGCTCCTGAACCGTCCGAATATCATAGCCGCTCTCGATCAGGTGCGTCGCAAAGCTATGCCGAAACGTATGGCAGCTCGCATGCTTCGCCACCCCACTCGCCCGCACCGCATCCCGCACCGCCCGCTGTAGCGCGCTCTCGTGGATGTGGTGGCGACGCACCGCGCCACCGCGCGGGTCCTCCGAGCGCTGGTCAGCCGGGAAGACATACTGCCAACCCCATGCCCGCGCCGATCCTGGCGACTTACGGGCCAGCGCGAACGGCAGATAGACCTCCCCATAGCCCTCCGCCAGATCCTGCGCGTGCAGAAGCCGCACCCCCTTCAGATGCTCGCGCAGCGGCCCCGTCAGACTATCCGGCAGCATCGTCACCCGGTCATGCATCCCCTTCCCATCGCGCACCGTCAGCTGGTGCAGGTCAAAGTCCAGATCCTTCACCCGCAGGCGCATACACTCCATCAGGCGCAGGCCGCTCCCATAAAGCAGTTGAGCCATTAGCTGATACACCCCCGACAGCTCCGCGATCACCGCCCGCGCCTCCGCCCGCGTCAGCACCGTTGGCAGGCGCTGCGGCTCTTTAGCGGCGACGATCCCCTTCAGCTCGCCAGGGTCAGCTCGCAGCAGCTCCCGATACAGAAAGAGCAGCGCGCAGCGCGCCTGGTTCTGCGTGGACGCCGACACATTCAGCTCCACCGCCAGATGGTTCAGAAACGCCAGCATCTCATCAGCGCCCATATCGCGCGGGTGCCGCTTCCCGTGAAAGATCACATAGCGACGCACCCAATCCAGGTAGCTCTCCTCTGTGCGCAGCGAGTAGTGACGGCTACGCAGCAGCTCGCGCAGCTGCTCAAGAAGCGGCTTCTGTGGTTGTTCCATAGGGTGTTCCGGCAAGTTATAGAAATAATGTTCTATATAACAGGGATTGTAGCACGTAACCTCCCACCTGTAAAGCTCTACAAAAAACCGTGGTAACAACGCTACATATACTACATACCATCGTTCATCTACGACCGGCGGCACCCACTACCACCACAACCCAGCCACAGGGAGTGCAGCAATGGCCAAACGGCAGATCCTTATGGTACGCGCGCTAACCGCAGAAGAGCAAGGCATCATCGAATACCACGCACAGGGCAACGAACACAAACCCTTCACCGAGCGGCGCAGCCGCATCCTCCTCGCCAGCAGCGCAGGCAAGCCCCCGATCCAGATCGCCACCGATCTTAACATCGACGATGAGACCGTCCGCCGCGCCATCCGCGACTTCAACCAGCGGGGCACCATCGCACTCACTGAGGGATCCCACAGACCATACCGTACCAGGAACCTCTTCGTACCCGGTGGGCGCGAGCGCCTCCTCGAAATCCTCCACCGCCATCCCAAAGAATACGGCTTCTACACCGACGAATGGACCCTCGAACTCATCGCAGACGCCGCCTTCGCCAGCGGACTCACCACATCCCGCGTCTGCGACGAAACCATCCGCAACGCCTTCATTCGTCTCGCCACCCCATGGAGACACATCAAACGACTCATGCTCCGTGAGCGATGTAAAGTCCCGTCTCCCCACCGCCCATCATCAGACTGAGAAGTTAACTTACGTGAGAACCGGATCATAGGGTGCGTCGCGACGCGCCCCTACGATCCGGTTATCATCGCGGCGGTGTGCGTCCCGTGCATAAACGCCTTTTGACCCGGTGCGCTTCTGCCAATTCTTCCAGTCTCTCCGTTAAGTTAAAATAAAGTTAACGGAAAGGCTAGCTATGCGTACCTTGCATCCGAGAATCGCCCTCGCCACCGTCATGGCCACGCTGATCGGCCTAAGCTGGGTCTACGCCACGCCGGGCAACACCGTCTACCTGCCGCTCGTGAATACCCCGCCATCGAACCAGAACCCGCTGCACACCGGCCAGGCCACCTACTATTTCGGGGCCGACGGCAGCGGCAACTGCGCCTTCGATCCCATCCCCGGCGATCTGATGGTGGCCGCGATCAGCTACCTGGAGTATAGCGACCCCCAGCCCGCCGCCTACTGCGGAGCCTACGCCGAGGTGACTGGGCCAAAGGGCACGGCCATGGTGCGCATTGTGGACAATTGCCCCGATGTGCCCGATAACCCCAGCAACCCCAGTACCGGCTGCGGCTACTGGCACCTCGACCTCAGCCCCGAGGCGTTCGCCAAGGTCGCCGATATCTCGGCCGGCCGGGTGCCAATCAGCTGGCGTATCATTAGCCCCGACCTGAGCGGGCCGATCGTCTACCACTTCAAAGATGGCAGCAACCAGTGGTGGACGGCCGTGCAGATCCGCAACCACCGCAACCCGATCACGAAGCTGGAGTACAAGAATAGCAAGGGCCAGTGGGTGAACGTGGAGCGGCTCGACTACAACTACTTCGTGGCACCGAGCGGGATGGGGCCGGGGCCGTATACCTTCCGCGTCACCGACAGCTACGGCAATATGCTGGTAGACAGCGGGATCGTGGGTGGCGATAACGTCTCGCGCAATGGGGCGGCCCAGTTCCCGAAGGGGCCATAACGCATACACTCCTCTAACGAGCAGCAGACGCCCATCTAACACTCACCGGCTATCCTATAGACGTGCCCGCAAGGGAATGGCGTAGACAAAGCAGACGACATAGGACACTGAGGAGGAATAACGATGGCGACGATCACTCGTTGGGAACCGTTCCAGGATGCGATGACCCTACACGAGGCCATGAACCGGCTGTTCGAGGAGAGCTTGGTGCCGAGCATGCCCGCGACGAAGAGCGGGCAGAGCTTCTCCCCGGCCCTCGACCTGAGCGAGACCCCGGACGCCTACCTGGTTGAGGTGGCGGTGCCTGGGATGAAGGCCGAGGATCTCAAGCTGACCTTCGAGAACGGCGTGCTGACGCTCGCTGGCGAGGTGAAGCAGGAGAGCGAGCAGCAGGAGCGCAGCTACCACCGCGTCGAGCGCCGCTATGGCCGATTCAGCCGCACCATCACCTTCCCAACAACCGTGAAGGGCGACGCGATCGCAGCGAAGCTGGAGCACGGCGTGCTGAACCTGACCCTGCCGAAGGCGGAGGAGGTCAAGCCCCGCCAGATCAGCATCAACGTCCAGTAGGTCTACACCAGCAAGGCGGGCGACGGCATTGCCGTCGCCCGCCTTGCTGATTAATCGTGGCCCGCCTCAGCGCTGGCGCAGGTGCTGCGCAATCAGCTCTCGGAGTTTGATCAGGCTGAACGGTTTGGCCAGGTAGTCATCGGCTCCGGCAGCCAGGCAGCGCTCGCGGTCGCCCGGCATGGCCAGGGCGGTCAGGGCGATAATCGGCACGGTGGCGAGGCGCTCGTTCGCCCGCACCCGGCGGATCGCCTCCAGGCCATCCATCCCCGGCATCTGGATGTCCATCAGGATGATCGCGGGCGGCGACGCCTCTGCGCAGGCCAGCGCCTCAGCGCCGTTATAGGCCAGCGTGACCACATAGCCGTGGGCGCGCAGGTACTCCTCTACCACCTGGCTGTTCGCCTGGTTGTCCTCGGCGAGCAGGATATGCAGCCCGACGACACTTGCTGCTGGGACACGCGCCGGTTCTATGATGCCTGATGCCTCGTCTTGCGGCGCGACATCTTCGGGGTTCCAAGGCAGCGTGACCCGGAATCGGCTGCCTTCTCCGAGGCTGCTCTCGACATCAACCCACCCGCCGTGGGCGATTGTCAGCCGCTGCACCAGCGAGAGCCCGAGCCCAGTGCCCTCATACTGCCGGTTCAGCCCCTTGTCGATCTGCACAAAGGGTTGAAACAGCTGCGCGATATCGTCGGCGGCGATGCCGATCCCGGTATCCCAGACCGTAAAGCTAACCGTGTCGGTCTGGGCATTGCCGCGCACCTCTAGGCCCACGCTGCCGCCTGCGGGGGTGAATTTTACCGCGTTGGTGAGCAGGTTAACCAAGATCTGTTTGATGCGGCGCTCGTCGGCGTGGATCAGCGACACCATGCTATCGTAGGTAGTGCGTACGCTAATCTCCTTTGCTCGCGCCGACTCCATCACCATCTGGAGGCTGGAGTGACAGAGCGGCTCAACCTGGATCATCAACGGCTCGATCTCGATCTTGCCAGCCTCGATCTTCGAGAGGTCGAGGATGTCGTTGATCAGCGAGAGCAGATGCCGACCGCTCGCCTCAATGCCGCGCAGCGAATCGGCCTGCTTCGGGGTGATCGACCCGTAGACCATCTCCTGCATCAGCTCGGTGCGGCCGAGGATGGCGGTGAGCGGGGTGCGTAGCTCGTGGCTCATGTTGGCCAGGAACTCATCCTTGAGCTGGGTGGCCCTTGCGAGATCGGTGTTCACCTGGCGCAGCTCGGCGGTGCGCTCGGCAACCCGCTCGGCGAGCAGGGCACGCTCGGCCTGGATAGCAGCCTCGGTCTGCTTACGATCAGTGATGTCGATCGAGAGGATGAAGAGGCCCTCCGGGCTTGGCTGGATGCTCAGGTCGTACCATGCCGAACTGCCGTCGGGGTACGCAAACAGATTCTCCATGCGATGGTTGCTGCGATCCTCCAGGCAGCGATGGAGGAGGCCGAACATCTCGGTCTGCTCGATGCCGGGGAACACCTCCATCATCGTATGGCCGATCAGACCTTCCTGAGACATCCGGGCGTGGCGCAGCGCGCTGTCGTTAAGGTAGAGGTAGCGCCAGTCGAAGCCGATGATCTGGCAGCCCTCCAGCATGGTGTCGAGCGTCTTGTGGAAGCGGGCCTCGCTCTCGCGCAGTGCGGCCTGGGACTGCTTGCGCGCGGTGATCACCTCGGAGAGAAGCACGATGCCGCCGATCGTTGCCTCGCTCGCATACCAGGGGTGCAGCTCCCAGCGCACCCAGTCCATCGTCCCATCTTCGCGCGGGAAGGGGTCTTCCTCACACATCTCGACCGACCCGGTCTGGCAGCGCCGGTGGATCTCGCGCCAGCGATCCGGGATCTCGGGGAAGATCTCGTAGTGCGAGCGCCCGATCAGCTCGTGCTCTTCCAGGCGATAGTCGCTGATAAAGCGGCGGCTGACGGCGAGGTAGCGCATCTCCGTATCGAACATGGCGATCGCCGCCGGGGCCATCTCGACAAAGAGCTTGAGCGTGCGCTCGCTGCGCTGGAGGGCGACCTCAGCCCGGCGCTGCTCGGTCACATCGCGGAATACTAGCACCACCCCGAGGGTGTGCCCCTGGGAATCTTTGATTGGCGCGCCGCTGTCATCGATCGGGATCTCGCGCCCATCGCGGGCGATCAGCAGCGTGTGGTTGGCCAGGCCAATCACCGCGCCGGTGCGCAGCACCTTGGAGACCGGGCTCTCGACCGATGCGCGGGTGTCCTCGTTCACAATCGGGAAGACGACATCCAGGTGCTGGCCCAACGCGTCGTTCCCCCAGCCGGTCAGAACTCTGGCCTCATCGTTCAGAAAGTTCACCCGGCCCTGTGTGTCGGTGGAGATCACCGCATCGCCAATGCTGGCGAGGGTGACGGCATAGAGCTGTCTGCTGACCTCGGTGCTGCGCCGCGCCTGATGGAGACCCTCGCTCAGGGCGCTGCAAAGCACGCCGACGATGATCATGATCAGCCAGCGAGAGCTATCAATGGTAGAGCTTATGGCGAATGTGTCATATGGCGGGAGCAACAGGTAGTTTGTGAGCAGGGCCACCAGCACCACCGCAAAGAGGCCAGGCCCCAGGCCGCCAACATACGCGCTCAGGATGATCGGCAGCAGAAAGAGGCCGAAGATATTTTGGTCAGCCCCGAATCCGAGGGCTCCATAAAGCGCCAGCGTGGCAGCGGTGACAATGGCGGCCAGCACATATGCCTGCCAGGTCGAGCGAAGGCCGAAGGCTATGCCTTGCCTTATGGACGGCGGTGGGGTCGGTGATGAGGGAGGGCGATGGATATCCATAGGGGGCACATCCCTTCCTGGTGCGGAATGCCCTCCTCTCCCTGAACGGGAGAGGGGCTGGGGGTGAGGGTCGTGCGAGGCTGTAAAGTAGAATTCGCCTGCATGAAACCTTGTCTATTGCGGCAAATCGATTGCACTTTTCAGTGGCTCAATAGAGATCCGCTTAGTGCTCTAGTGTACATCAGAATCACTCCGCTGGCTCGTAGCGTCCGTAGGCCCAGCACATGAGGGCAGTGCTGGAAAGGGCGAGCAGGCCGCCGGTGGCGAAGACCGTGGGCCAGAGCCAGGCCCAGCTCGCGCCGAGCAGCTGCATCAGGGTGATGACGACGCCGAAGGGCAGCAGGGCCAGGGCGATCACCAGCAGCACCAGCAGGCCGTTCGCCAGCAGCACGATCAGCCCCTGGAGCGGGTCGCGCTGGCCAGGGATGCCGGCGGCCGGCCAGATAAAGACCAGAGCGGCGCGCAGGCTGATCAGCGATGTGAGGATGAGCGGGTCGTACAGCGCGAGGGCGAGGATATCGGGCCAGGCGGCGCCGGGGGCGCGCAGGCCGGCGCCGAGCAGCAGCACCACGCCGCCGAGCCAGTAGAGCAGCATGCGCGGCAGCATGGCGGCGAGCAGCGTGCGCCAGCGGGCGGCGGGCATGCTCAGCTCCAGGCTGGCGTAGCGCAGATGGTCGGCCGCGTCGTTGAAGATCTGCGTGCTGAGCGAGGTGGAGAAGACCAGGGCGGTGAGCAGGCGGGAGAGGCTGTGGCCGCGCTCGGGGCCATAGATCCAGAGCGGGATGAGGCCGAGTGCCAGGACGGCCATGCCGCTGCGCAGTGGCGCGCGGCGGATCTCGATGCCGCGCCGCCAGATCTGGGCCGCCGGGCCGAGCAGCCGGGCCGGGCGCGTGCGGGCAGAAGTCTCCACATCTGCGGGCAGGCCAGCGGCAACCTCGCCGCTCCAGATGGCGGCCAGGATGCGCAGGGGGCGCGGCCCGATCTCGCGCAGCAGATCGCCCAGGCCCGGCCCCTTTGGCGCGAGCACGGTCTCCATCAGGGCACCGGCACCGCCACGAGCCACCGCCACGATCAGCAGGCCGCCGCTGAGCGCATCGAGCAGGGCCAGGGTGCCAAGCGCCAGGGATGCGTGGGCCAGGCCGGGGCGCATCGGCAGTAGCAGCAGGTCACCGGCCAGGCCGAGGGGCAGGAGCAGACCGCCGAGCAGCGCGCCGCCGGCCAGGCCGAGCAGCGCATCGAGCAAGGAGCGCCCGCCGCCGAGCAGCCAGGAGAGCCCGCCAGCGAGCAGCAGGCCCACGCCAGCAGCAACGATCAGCAGGCCGACACGGGTGAACATGAGCCGTCGGCCGTCGGCCTCCTCGCCAGAGAGGATCAGGCCAAGGGCGAAGCTCTGGTCGATGGTGGCGAACAGGCAGGCCAGGCCGAGGATGGCCCAGAGCCCGGCGGGCCATGGCGCGTAGCCGAGCAGGCGCAGGGCGGGGGCCGCGCCGATCCCCCAGAAGAAGTAGCCCGCGAAGAATGTGCGCATGTGGTTGAGCAGCATCTTGCTCAGGAGCGGGCGCCAGGCCGGGATTGGTGTGGCGAAGAGCAGGTCCACATCGGCGCGGGCGAAGTGCAGCAGCGGGTTCTGGAAGGCCGCCGTGGTGGCGAGCAGGAGCATGCTCAGGGTCAGCCCACCGCGCAGGCTGCGCAGCCGGGCCTCCAGCGCCCCCGCGCCGAGCAGGCCATCGAGCATAGCGCGCACAATGTCGGGCAGGGGCACCACAAGCAAGGCGGCCACCATACCCAGCGTGAGCGCGCCATAGGCCAGGGCCACCAGCAGCGCCAGCGCCTGGCGCGGCCCGGCCAGGCTGCGCCGCAGGGCGTTGATCAGCTGGCGCTGCTGCTTATAGCGGAGGGGTGACATATCCTGGTGGGGTATGGGGCGGCTGCGCCGCCGCATACCCTATTTTTTGGTGAGGCTGGGCAGCGAAGCCGCCCAGCCTCACCAAAAACAAAAATGTTGTTGGCGTCAGCTACCGTAGGCGGAACTGCACAAAGCCGAATCGCTCGGCAGGCCAGAAGCCGAGGGAGCGGTAGACATCGAAGGCTGGCTGGTTGTCGGCCATCACCATCAGGTAGACGCGCGGGGACAGGACAAAGCATGCCTGAGCGAGCGCCGACGTGCAGGCGGCGGCCAGCCCGCGCCGCCGGTAGTCGGGGTGGGTGACAATATTGCCGATCTCGATCACATCGGGCGTGGCGAAGCGGGTGGACGCCATCGCGGCCAGCCGTCCATCGACAAATGCCCCGAAGGCCGGGCCGTTCTCCAGCGACTCTGGCCCCCAGGCCAGCAGGCTGCCGATCGCCGCCAGTTCACCCATTGCCGGCAGATCCTCGCCGCGCAGGCGGCGCACCGTCGCCGACTCGCGCGGGCGCAGCGTCTCCGGCTCCACCACCATCTGGAGCTCAATCGCAACCGACTCGAGCGCCACATGTCCGGCCATCTGCAGCACGCGCTGCTCGGGGATCACCGTCGTCAGCCGCGAATCGCCCAGAGCAGGCACCCGCTCGCTCAGCGCCTCCAGGAGCGCGGGAAGGGAATCCCCTGGCTCGGCCACGAAGGTCAGCCCAAGGAAGGCCAGGTCGCGGTAGTGCGAGGCCACCCCCTGCACGAACCCATTGCTGTGGGCGACCACCACATCGCAGCGGCTGCGTAGCTGCGTCACATTCGAGAGCGGGATGGCGTTTCGGTAGGGCGAGCGCCGCAGGTATAAGAGGGTCTCGGACTGCCAGCGCTCATCAAGGTCGACGATCTCGATCGGCATGCACTGCCTCCGCAAGGATGTATCTGATTTATTGTAGCATGGGGCTGCTGCGTGTTGGCAGTAGCAGCGAAGCGTGACAGCGTTACGTATACAGGAGGCGTATGGGAGAGCGCGAGAGTATCGAGCATGCGGGGGAGCTACCGGTAACGGTCGAGAGCCTGCGGGCGAACCTGGCAATGATCGGGGTGGCGGCGGGGATGACCCTGCTGGTTCACGCCTCGCTCAGCCGGCTGGGCTGGGTCGCAGGCGGCCCCCATGCCGTGATCATAGCCCTCCAGGAGCTGCTCGGCCCCTCCGGCACCCTGGTGATGCCGACCCACAGCGGCGGCCTATCGGACCCGGCCGCGTGGCGCAACCCGCCGGTGCCGCAGCCCTGGTGGCCGATCATCCGCGAGCATACCCCCGCCTACGACCCCGACCTTACGCCGACCCGCCAGATGGGCGCAATCGCCGAGACCTTCCGCAAGGGGCGAGGGGTGCTGCGCAGCGCGCACCCGCAGGTGTCGTTCGCGGCATGGGGTGCCGAGGCCGCGCGGGTCACGTCAGGTCACACCCTAGAGGCCGGGCTGGGCGAGGGTTCGCCGCTAGCCCAGATCTACGCGCTCGGCGGCTATGTGCTGCTGCTGGGGGTGGGCCACGCCAACAATACCTCGCTGCACCTAGCCGAGCACCGCGCCACCTACCCCGGCAAGCGCAGCATCAGGGCTGGCGCGCCGATGCTGGTGGGCGGCGAGCGGCGCTGGGTCACCTTCGACGACCTCGACTGGAACGATGATGACTTCCCGGCCATCGGGGCGGACTTCGCCCGCGAGACGGGGCTGGAGCGCAGCGGCGCAGTGGGCGCGGCCACCGCCCTGCTGATGCCGCAGCGGCAGATGGTAGACTACGCCGTGGAATGGATGCAGCGCAACCGGCGATCATACGTGTAATGAACAGGATGAGCAGTACACCATGGAATTCAAGACGACCGATCTGTGCGACGCGCACGAGGATGTCCAGGTGGCCGAGCCACAGCTGCGCCACTTTGGCGGCGCGGCCCGCTTTGCTGGTCAGGTGACGACCCTGAAGCTGTTCGAGGACAACACCCTGGTGCGCAGCGCCCTAGAGGAGCCGGGCGCTGGCAGGGTGCTGGTGGTGGACGGCGGCGGGTCGCTGCGCTGCGCCCTGGTGGGCGACCAGATCGGCGAGCTGGCCGCGCGCAACGGGTGGTCGGGGCTAGTTGTGTTCGGCTGCGTGCGCGACAGCGCCGAGCTTGGCCGTCTGCCGATCGGGATCATGGCCCTCGGCACGCACCCCCGGCGCAGCGTCAAGCGCGGCGAGGGCCAGCGCGATCTGCCCGTGCGCTTCCTGGGGGTCAGCTTCCGCCCAGGCCAGCAGCTCTACGCCGACGACGATGGCCTCATCGTCGCCGACGCAGCGCTGGCCTGAAATGACAGTGCGCTATTCAGCGCCTCAGCGCTCTAGCGGTAGAAGATAAAGTCGATATTTCCAGGTGACTGCCCTCCTGCCGTGAGCAGCTGGGCCAGCTCAGCGTGATGCTGCATGCCGTGCATCAGCACCTGGTGCAGCATGCGCCAGCGCTCCAGAGGTGCCTGGACGCCGTTATAGCGCGTCACAATCATCTCGCCAGATATATCCTCCTCGCTCAGGCTCTCTAGCAGCGAGCCCCAGGCATCGCGCTCCTTGGCGAACCCCGCGCCAATCGCCTCTAGGGTGGCGAAATCTTCGGCGGCCAGAGCCGCGGGCTGCTGCGCAGACTCCAGCGTGTGCCGCCATGCGGAGTCCGCCCGCAGCAGGTGGAAAAGAATCTCGTGGATTGCCCCGACCTCATCCGGGCTCAACTTCCCCGCCCCCGCGATCATCTGGTCGGTCGTGTGCCAGTGGTAGGCGAACAGCGTCTGGATGTGTGCCTTCTCGGCCATGAGATACTCCTTACCTATGAGAACCAACCACGATAGCGGTCGCCCGTCGTCGATCTGCGGCCATTTAGGAAAGTATACCTCCTTATCAAGGGTGTACTCGACCCGGATTTGCCCGCCACTTGACGCCAATGGTATACTGTGGCTACCCCACCCCAGGGGGGAGGGGGTCAGACCAGGAGGCAGCGATGGAGCGTGCGAGCGAGCACAAGCAGCAGCTAATCAACCGGCTGAAGACAATCGAGGGCCACGTGCGCGGTGTGCAGCGCATGGTCGACGCCGACACCTACTGTATCGACCTGCTCAAGCAGACGCGGGCGATCCAGCAGGCTCTGGCCAAGCTCGACAGCCTCATCCTAGCAGAGCACCTGCGCGGGTGCGTCACCACCGCCATCCGCAGCGACGAGGTGAACGAGCGCGAGCGCGTCGTCAACGAACTGCTCCAGGTATTCGAGAACATCCACCAGTAGACGCGCAGCGTGCTGCGCCACCAGAAAGGCACCCCCCAATGACCACCGAGAAGTTCCTCGTCCCCGGCGTCTCGTGCCAGCACTGCGTCAACGCGGTGAACAAGGAAGTCAGCGCCATCAGCGGTGTGCAGAAGGTCGAGGTTGATCTCGCCACCAAGGTCGTCACCGTCGAGCACGGCGAGCAGGTCGCCCCGGCGGCGATTATCGCGGCCATCCAGGAGGCCGGCTACGAGGAGGTCTCGTCCGTCGCGTAGGGACGCCGCACGTGGCGCCCTCAAACCCGCTTTTGTGTTGGGTATGCGCGGCTACGCCGCGCATACCCAACACAATTTTAGCAATACCGCAGAAGTAACCCTGTCACCCATGTCACGCTGAGCGCAGCGAAGCGTCCCGGCCGGGATTCTTCGCTGCGCTCAGAATGACAGAACACTTCACAGGGTTACTTCTGCGGTATTGCCAATTTTATTATTCCACCGGTAGGTGATTCTATGGCCGAGCAACAGATCAATCTCCCCGTCACCGGGATGACATGCGCCTCCTGCGTGATGCGGGTCGAGAAGGCGCTCAAGAAGGTGCCCGGCGTGGCCGAGGCCAGCGTCAATCTGGCCACCGAGCAGGCCGCCGTGCGCTTCGACCCGGCCCAGGTGAAGCCGCAGCAGATCCAGGCCGCCGTCGAGGCCGCCGGCTACGGCATCGTCACCGACCGCCTGGAGATCCCGGTGACGGGCATGACATGCGCCTCCTGCGTGATGCGGGTCGAGAAGGCGCTCAAGAAGGTGCCCGGCGTGATCGACGCCAGCGTCAACCTGAGCACCGAGGGCGCGAGCATCACCTACTCGCCGGCTAGCTCCAGCTTCGCCGAGCTGAAGCTGGCGATCGAGAACGCCGGCTACGGCGTGATCGAGACAGCCGGTGCCGACGCCGGGGAGGCCGAGGATGTCGAGGCCGCCGCCCGCGCCCGCGAGCTACAGGACAAGCGGCGCAAGCTGATCGTCGGCGTGGCCTTCGGCCTGCCGCTCTTCCTGATCTCCATGTCCCGCGACTTCGGCCTGATCTCGCCCTGGTGGATCGGCGCCGCCGCCGCCCTACAGCAGCAGATGCCGGACATGTCGATGGCCGAGATGATGCGCACCGTCGCCGCCCGCGACGACCTGCTCAACTGGCTGTTCCTGGCCCTGGCCACCCCGGTGCAGTTCTACAGCGGGCGCGACTACTACATCCACGCGTGGAAGGCCCTCAGGGCGCGCACGGCGAACATGGACACCCTGATCGCCATGGGCTCCTCGGTGGCCTACATCTACAGCCTGATCCTGCTGCTCAGCGGCGCGTCCGGCCACGTCTACTTCGAGACCGCCGCCCTGATCATCACGCTCATCCTGGTGGGCAAGTACCTGGAGGCCCGCGCCAAGAGCCAGACTGGCGCGGCCATCCGCGCCCTGATCGGGCTCCAGCCGAAGACCGCCCGTGTCCTGCGCGGCGGCCAAGAGGTCGATGTCCCCGTGGCCGATGTGCGCAAGGGCGAGATCGTGATCGTCCGCCCCGGCGAGAAGATCCCGGTGGACGGCACGATCATCAGCGGCGAGTCGGCTGTGGACGAGAGCATGGTCACTGGCGAGAGCCTGCCGGTCGAGAAAGGCCCCGGCGATAGCCTGATCGGCGCGACGATCAACCGCAGCGGCAGCTTCCAGATGCGCGCCGTGCGTGTCGGCAAGGAGACGGCCCTGGCCCAGATTATTCGGCTGGTGCAGGAGGCCCAGGGCTCGCGCGCCCCGGTGCAGCGCCTGGTGGATCAGGTGGCCAGCGTGTTCGTGCCGGTGGTGATCGGCCTGGCCCTGCTCACCTTCCTGGCCTGGCTGCTGGCCGGGGTCGGGCCAACCCAGGCCATGCTCTTCGCCGTGGCCGTACTGGTGATCGCCTGCCCCTGCGCCCTCGGCCTGGCTACGCCAACGGCGATCATGGTCGGCACCGGCACCGGCGCCGAGCACGGCATCCTGATCAAGAACGCCGAGAGCCTGGAGCGCGCCGCCAACATCAGCGCCGTCATCCTCGACAAGACCGGCACGATCACGCAGGGCAAGCCGGCCGTCACTGACGTGACAATGTTGGATGTTGAATTAGGAATGGTGAATGCCGGTCAATCCGCTTTTCACGAGCAGCGTGGGCTACTCAGTTCGGAACATTCAACATTCAACATTCAACATTCAACATTGCTGCGGCTCGCAGCGTCAGCGGAGAGCCGCAGCGAGCATCCTCTGGGCGAGGCGATTGTGGCCGAGGCCAAGGCCCGTGGGATGAGCCTGGCCGCGCCCGAGGGCTTTAAGGCCACCGCCGGGGCCGGCGTGGAGGCGACGGTGGAGGGACGCCAGGTGCTCGTGGGAACTATGCGCCTCATGCGCGAGCGCGGCGTGGATCTGGGAGATCTGCCCGCCGAGGTTGAGCGGCTCCAGGCCGAGGGCAAGACGGCCATGCTCGTGGCCGCCGACGGCGTGGCCCTCGGCGTGATCGCCGTGGCCGACACGGTCAAGCCCAGCTCTGCCGCCGCCGTGGCCGCCCTGCGCGCCCGTGGCGTAACGGTTGCTATGCTCACCGGGGACAACCGGCGCACCGCCGAGGCGATCGCCGCTCAGGTTGGCGTTGACCGGGTGCTGGCCGAGGTGCTGCCCCAGGAGAAGTCCGCCGAGGTGAAGCGACTCCAGGCCGAGGGCAAGGTGGTGGCGATGGTGGGCGACGGCGTGAACGACGCGCCAGCTCTGGCCCAGGCCGATGTGGGCATCGCCATCGGCACCGGCGCAGACGTGGCTATGGAGGCCGCCGATATCACCCTGATGCGCGGCGACCTGAGCAGCATCGCGCAGGCGATCATCCTGAGCCAGGCCACCATGCGCACCATCCGCTGGAACCTGTTCTGGGCCTTTATCTACAACGTGATCCTCATCCCGCTGGCCGCCGGGACGCTCTACCCGCTCACCGGCTGGCAGCTCAGCCCCATCCTGGCCGCCGGGGCCATGGCCTTCTCATCGGTCTTCGTGGTCAGCAACAGCCTGCGGCTGCGCGGGGCGAAATTGGGGTAGGGGCGCGGCGCGCCGTGCCCCTACATGTCATGCGCACGGGGGGCGTCAGCTTTGCTGACGCCCCCCGTGCGCATGATCCATAAACTACGCCTTCCCCCCCAGCGCCGTGAGCACCCCCGCCCGGCCGACGATCCCTACGAACGTCCCATCGGCGTCCACCACCGGCAGCGCCTTAACCTTGTGGGCCATCATCAGGCGGATGGCCTCGGCCACCGGCGCGTCGGCGCGCACCGTGATCGCCGGGCTGCTCATCGTCTCTGAGGCGAGGCGACCGTAGCCCTCGATCTGGAGCGCGGCCGGCCCCTTGCCGGCGCTCAGCCATGCCGCCAGCTGGCTCAGGGCGCTCGGCGGCAGGCGACGTGACGCCCGGCGCAGCACGTCCCCGTCGGTGATGATGCCCAGCACGCCCTGGTTCTCATCGAGCACCGCCACCCGGCGCATCGGGCTCTCCAGCAGCGCGTCGAGGGCGTCGGCCACTGGCGCTTCGGCGCGCACCGTCTTCGGGCCAGCGATCATCACGTCGGCCACCGTGGCCGGCGCGCCCTCCGGCAGGCGCAGCGGCTCATCGGGGCGCTGGCGCAGCCCCTCGGCCACCGTCTTCAGTAGGTCGGAGCGGCTCACCATGCCCACCAGATGCCCCCCGGCACCCACCACCGGCATACGCTTGCGGTCGTGGCCAGCCATCACCGCAGCGGCCTGGGCCAGCGACATATGCTCGGGGATCGTCTGCGGATTCGGGGTCATCAGATCGGCGGCGGACTGAGGCTGGGCGGCGAGCGCCTCGGCCTGGGCGGCGCGCTCGCTTAGCGGCAGGCTGCGCTGGAGCCGCACCGAGAGATTCTGCGCGCCACGGCTCAGCAGGTCGCTATCGGTGATGATGCCGACCACCTGTCCACCGCCGTCCACCACCGCCACCGCCCGCAGCCCGCGCTCGATCAGCAGGTTGACGATATGGACAACCGGCTCCTCGGGGGCGACGCGGGCCACATCGCGGCTCATCACATCGGCCACCGTGAGGTGGCGCGGGAAGGGGCCGCCCTCGCGCTGGCTGTGGAACACCACCTCCACCGGGGTGATCGCGATCATGCCCTCGGACACCAGATCGCGCAGCTTCGGGATCACCAGGGCCATCCGGTCGGCCCGGTCGATCACCGTGATCACCAGGGGCAGGTGGCTGGCGATGTCGATCGCCATCTCGCTGTGGATCACCTGGTGGGTGCCGTAGCCACCAACGCCGCGAAGCACCGTTGCGCCGGGGCAGCCCGCGTCGCGTAACACATCGACGATCTGCTGGGCCAGCGACCGCCCTCCGAGGCTATCGCCCTCACCTATGTAGATCCAGAGCTGCTGCGTTCTTCCTGAGTCGTTCATCTGGGCCTCCGCATCATTGCAGGCGTTCCAACGCGCCCGACAGAACATTCGCCATAATCGTACCGCATTTTTTTCGGTTGTCAGTGATCAATTCGCTAGGACACGACAAGATCTAGCACCAAAGCGCAACGGCGCGAGCCCTTGTCGTATGCCTGGAAGTAGTTTGAATGTAGGACTATTGGCTACGCAACTTCAGCTGAACAGCCCGTAACCCAATAGTTAAAACTTCGTTTAAATAGCGTGTGAACAGCGGCGCAAGGAACTACGGAAGCGTCAAAGATGCCGTTTGCCGGAGCGTGCGCCGCACCGAACCACGCAGCAGAAGAACAAGGAGGCACCTGTAATGGCAGCTCCCAAGAGCATCGGACGGCCCGCGCACACGATGAAGATCGTGAAGTATGTGATCACCATCGGTGCGGTGATTTTTACCAGCCTGGGATCGCTGGCGCTCAACGATGAGCGCGCCCTCGCGGGCACCAGCGACCTGGCCTCCATGAGCGTCCCCGAGCAGCTGATCGACGGCGTGCGCGACGCCCTCGCGCCGCTGGTGGGCTGGCTCGCCGAGCCGGAGGAGAGCCCGGCATCTTGCTCGCAGCAGGTGAACGCCAACCAGTAGGCGCGCAGCGCGCTGCGCCCCAACACATCTGGAGGATCTACTGAATGAGCGAAGACAAAGCAGCCCGCCTGGCGGCCATCAGGGCAGCAAATAGCGCGGCGGCGCCTGTAGCGCTCGCCCCAGCCCCCAAGGCCGCGCCCGCGCCGAAGCAGGTAGCCGCCCTGCCCGAGAACTCACTGCTGAGCCTACAGCTGCGGATCGTGCTCGGCCTGATGTTCATCGTCGTGAGCGGCCTCCTCATCCTCACCGCCATGGAGATCTGGCAGCCGATCCTCCGCGCCGCCCTGCCCGCCGTGGAGACCAGCAGCTACATCTCGATGTCGCGCTCAAGCGCGATGGTTGGCTATGTCCTGCTATGGATGTCGATGGCCTTCGGCCTGGCGATCACCAGCAAGGCCACGCGGATCTGGCCGGGAGGCCCGGTCGCCGTGGACCTGCACCAGCACCTGAGCATCCTGGGCCTGGTCTTCTCGGTCTTCCACGTCTTCATCCTGCTGGGCGACCCGGTGCTGAACTTCACGCTGGTGAAGGCGCTGGTGCCCAACGTACCGAACGGCTACCGCCCAACGTGGATGGGCAACCTGGGCAAGGCGGCCCTCTACCTGATGGTGATCGTCGCCCTAAGTCACTATGTTCGCTCCTCTATCGGCCCACGGGTGTGGCGCAAGGTTCACTACGCCAGCTTCGCCGTCTTTGTCCTGGCGCTGCTGCACGGGGTGTTCGCCGGCAGCGATACGGGCACCTTCTGGGCCGCGTGGCTGTACGCCTTCAGCGTCCTGAGCCTGGTGGGCCTAACGATCTACCGGGTGCAGAAGGCCCGCAAGCAGCGCGCGCCCGCCGCCGCCGGGCTCCAGGTCGGCGCGGTGCGCTTCGACCCGATCTCCCGCATGGTCACCCTGCACGAGGGGCGCAAGGTTGAGCTGCGCATCACCGAGGCCAACCTGCTGTACTACCTGATGCAGAACGCCGGTAGGCCCCAGAAGGCCGATCAGATCCTGGCCGGCGTCTGGGGCCAGGGCTACCGAGGCGAGAGCAAGCTGGTAGACGGCTACATCCGCCGCCTGCGCGCCCGCATCGAGCCCAGCCATGACACGCCAACCTACATCCGCACCGTCGAGCAGGGCTACCTCTTCGACGGGAGCGCGCCCCATCTCACCACCGGCGCGGCCGAGGGGCTCGGCCGCGCGCGGGCGTCCGCCTGACGAACCTCATTAGCGCACAAGGAGACACACCCAATGATCTACATCATCACCGAGCCCTGCATCGGCATGAAGAACGCCAGCTGCGTCGCCGTCTGTCCGGTGGACTGCATCTACGAGGGGCCGGATCAGTACTACATCAACCCCGACGAGTGCATCGGCTGCGGGGCCTGCGAGGCGGAGTGCCCGGTCTCGGCGATCTACGCCGAGGACGAGGTGCCGACGGAGTACGCCAGCTACCTGGAGAAGAACAAGGGCTTCTTCGTCGGCGCGTAGAGCACTGGGCCACTGAGTCACTGAGCCACGGAGGCGCGCGCCTCCGTGGCTCAGTGACTGAATATATGCAATACCGCAGAAGTAACCCTGTCACCCATGTCACGCTGAGCGCAGCGAAGCGTCCCGGCCGGGATTCTTCGCTGCGCTCAGAATGACAGAACACTTCACAGGGTTACTTCTGCGGTATTGCGAATATATGCATGTGATGGGCGCTACGCGCCCTCCGCCCACTGGAGGTATGTCTCCAGCGGGCCGTTGTAGTAGACGTGGACGACCTGGTTGAAGGTGATCTTGCCGACCGCGTCCCAGACCTCGTTGTCGTCCTGGCTGTAGGCCACGAGCATGCCCCGCTCGGGGGCGTACTCGTCCTCGCCGGGCGGGATGACGAAGGCGAGCCACACGTCGGGGTGGCGCGACTCGACATCGGCGATCAGCTCGACCCGGCCGCGCTCGACCATGCCGGTGTAGGGGCAGCCGCAGTCGCAGCCCGGCCCGCAGCTGGAGTGGTCGCCGTCGCCGGTGCCGCACGACGAGAGCTTGGTGCCGCCGTGCTCGGCGCTGGTGAGATTAATAAGCGTTGGCATACCCTCTATGGTATCACACTCTTTAGGGCTACGCCCTACAGCCCCTTCATATTTCTGGTTGAAATTGCCAGCGAATCTGGCAATTTCAACCAGAAATATGATCATCTTTGGCGGGTGGGCACCGCCGCGTCAGCGGATTACCTCAAGGCCGCCCATGTAGGGCCGCAGCACCTCGGGCACGATGATGCTGCCGTCGGCCTGCTGGTAGTTCTCGATGATCGCGATCATCACACGGGGCAGGGCCAGCCCCGAGCCGTTCAGCGTGTGCAGGAACTCGGGCTTCGCGCCGGGCTCGGGCCGGTAGCGCAGGTTGGCCCGCCGCGACTGGTACGACTCGAAGTTGGAGCAGGAGCTGACCTCTAGCCACTCCTCGACGCCGGGCGCCCACAGCTCCAGGTCGTACTTCATCGTCGCCGTGCCCAGGTCGGCGGTGCAGAGCCGCAGCAGCCGGTAGGGCACGCCCAGCCCTTTGCAGATGTCCTCGGCGTTGTCGATCAGCGTGGTCAGCTCGGCGTAGCTCGTCTCTGGGGTGACGAACTTGACCATCTCGACCTTGTCGAACTGGTAGACGCGCTTGATCCCGCGCACATCGCGGCCTGCGCTCATCTGCTCGTTGCGCCAGCAGGGCGTGTAGGCCACGTGGTAGATCGGCAGCTGGCTGGCCTCTAGGATCTCCTCGCGGTAGAGGTTCGTCACCGGCACCTCGGCGGTGGGGATGAGCGTGAGGTCAGCGCCCTCGATCTTGAAGAGGTTCTCGCCGAAGCGCGGCAGGTTGCCGGTGCCGACCAGCACCTCCTCCTTGACCACGTAGGGCGGAGTGATCTCGCTGTAGCCGTGCTGCTGGGTGTGTACGTCGAGCATCCAGCTGATCAGGGCGCGCTGGAGCCGCGAGCCCGCGCCCTTGAGTACGAAGAAGCGGGTGCCGCTGAGCTTCACGCCGCGCTCGAAGTCGATGATGCCGAGGGCCTCGCCCAGCTCCCAGTGCGGCTTCGGCGTGAAGTCGAACTGCCGCTGTGCGCCCTCGACGCGGACGACGACATTGTCGTGCTCGGTCGTCCCGTCGGGCACATCGGGGTGGGGCAGGTTCGGCAGCCAGAGCATCAGGCGGCTGAACTCGGCCTCGGCCTCGCCTGCCTCACGGTCCAGCTCGGCGATCCGGTCGCCCACCTCGCGCATAGCGGCGATCTTCGCCTCGCGCTCGTCCTTGTCCTTCATCTTGCTGATCTCTTTGGAGACCGCGTTACGCTCGGCCTTGAGCGCCTCCACCTCTTTGATCAGCGCCCGGCGGCGCTCGTCCACCGCCAGCAGCGCGTCCACCTGGGCCGGGTCGTCCCCCTTGCGGCGCAGCCCCGCCCGTACCACCTCGGGCTGCTCACGGATCAGCTTAATGTCGAGCATCGTTCACTCCTATTCTCAATTATCCAGGCCGTAGGGGCGCGTCGCGACGCGCCCCTACTTCTTTGCCATGTCCTGTAGGACCCGCACAATATCGCCCATGCCGATGCTGCCGTCGCTGTCGCCGTTGAGCGAGGTGAACATGCGCGTCAGCATCTCGCGCTGCTGCTGGTCGGCGATGCGTCTGGGCACCAGATAGACCATCTCGCCGTCCTTGATGAAGTAGAGCGCATAGGGGCTGCCGCCGCGATCCAGGGCCGCCAGCACCGCCTGCCGCACCATCGGGTGGGTCACCGGCACCAGGCTGCCGACAGGCGCGCCCGCCGGGAGATCCATCTCCTCCGGTGCCATCTCGGTCAGCGGCGCGGCGGAGAGCGGGCTCTGCTGCGAGGTCATCGGCTGCGAGGAGGACATGGTCGGCGGCAGCCCGCTCACCTTCCCCGGGAAGTTGCCCCAGGCCCGGTTGAGCATCACCAACACGATCAGGATGACGACAACCCCGCCGGCTACGATACTAATGAAGAGGTAGAGATCCATCGGTGGCCTCCGAGAATGCAAAAGCCCAACCCCCAACCCCCAACCCCCAACCCCTAGATCAAGCTATAGCTCCAGCTCAGCGGCTGCCCGTCATGGTAGGGCATAACCCCGTGGAACTGGCGCGGGTCGGCGCTGAAGATCAGCGGCAGGAAGTGGCGGTCGCCCGGCCAGAGCGGCAGGTCGAGCATGCGCTCGGCGGGCACCCACTCTAGCTCGCCCTCGCTGTTGCGGGCGGGCGGCTCGCCCGTGAAGGCGCTGATCACAAAGAGAAAGCCGAGCCAGTCCTCGCCGTTCTTGCCGAAGCCGGGCCAGCTGACCGTGCCGCGCAGGGTCAACTCAGTGGCCTCGATGGCGGCCTCCTCGCGCAGCTCGCGGCGCATGCCGGCCACCACGTCCTCGTCGGGCTCGACCTTGCCGCCCAGGCCGTTGTACTTGCCGAGGTGCATGTCGCCGGGGCGGGCGTTGCGGTGGATCATCAGCACCGAGCGACCGTCGGGCGAGAGCACGTAGCCGAGGGTGGCGATGATCGGCGTGTAGGGCATGGGCTCCTCCTACCAGGGCAGGGCCAGGCCGAAGAGGCCCTGGCGAAACTCGGCGATGCGGCGCAGGGATCCAGCCTCGGTGTTGGCGGGCACGTCCTGCGGCAGAAAGAAGCGGGCGTCCACGATCTCAAGGTCGCCGACGGGCGGGCGGGCCTCGCCGAGCGCATCGCAGAGGAAGACGCCGACGTGGTTGTTGAAGCCATAGTTGTGATTGTAGTAGACGCCGAACAGGCGCTGGATCTGGGCGTCGCAGCCGCCCTCCTCGCGCACCTCGCGCAGGGCTGCCGTGGCCATATCCTCGCCACGGTTGACGCCGCCGCCGGGCAGGCTCCAGGGCGTGGGGCCGCTGCGGTGGCGCACCATAAGCAGGCGGTCGCCGCGCGTCACCACGGCGCGCACGCCCAGCTCGGTGGGCCGGGCCAGGCGGCGCAGCCCGTCGCGCACGGTGACGATCGTGTGGTAGGCGAGGGTGAGCCCGCCCTCGCGCATGCCGTGGGCTATATGATTCATCCGCACCCCATAAAAAAACCTCGCCCTAGAGAAGGACGAGGGAGAAGACCTCGTGGTGCCACCTTCATTCGCCCGGCGCGTGGCGCGGGCCTCAGAGGAGCGCTGTAACGGGCGCGCCCGATCGGGCTTACTGCGGCCTGCGCCGGTTCGGCTGATGACTCAGGAGGGGATGCGCTGTGCCTGGCCACCGCCTCGCAGCTCCCGGCGGCTCTCTGAAGACCTAGACGCGGCGCGCACTCCATCACCGTCGCTGGGCAAATTATAGCAGGGGCGCCCCGGCGGCGCAAGCCCTGCCGCCTGGAACCTGCAACCGCCTCACTGATGTTTACTGCTTGCTCCAGATCCGCAGGTTCAGGTTCAGATCCTCGACGATCTCCTCGGCTAAGCGCACATCCTTAAAGTAGGCTTCGATATCGCCCTGGCCAAGGGCCGCCCCGCTGCGCCAGAGGGCGGGCGGCTCAAAGTAGTTCTTGTTGGTGCTGATGGCGATGTAGATCTGCGCGTTCACAAATGCGATCGCCACCGGCGCATCGATCTCGTTGCGAAAGCGGGTGAGCCGCTCCATCAGGCTGGGCGAGAGGATGTAGCGCGCCTCGACCTGGTCGGTCGACTGCACCGCAAACAGGCGCTCGAACTCGGGGTCCTCCAGGCGCACCATCTCGCCGGGCCGCCCGTCGATCTTGCTCCCCCAGCCCTGCATCATGCGGCCCAGACCGCCCAGCGCGCGCTCGGCCGTGTCGGGCAGCACAAAGGTCTGCCCCTGAAAGTCCTTGTTGAAGTCGGCGATGAAGAAGATCCCGCGAAAGATCGTGTGCCACGTGGTGCGCCGGTTGCCCTTCGAGTCCGTCGTGGTGGTCTTATACTCAGCGTGTACCTCGGAGAAGTGAAAGGCCGTCGCCCCCACCCGCCCGCTGAAGCGATCCTCGGCCCGGTAGCGGTCGATCCGGTGGCGGTAGATCTCGCTGTCGGAGAACTCACGCTCGCTGATCCCGCCGCCCGGCATGTAGGACAGGTCAGGGTCGATCACCTTGGCCAGGCGGGCGATCACCTGAGACTTGAAGTAGCTGCGGTACTCCTGCATCGCTCCATGGACCAAGAACCCCCAGCCAATGAAGCCGATGGCGAGCGGGATGATGAGGCCAAATGGCCCGATCACGCGCACGAGCACTAGGGCCAAGACGATGGCGATCGGCACGATGATGGCGGCGCTCAGCAAGGCCCGCTTGCGCGCCCGCAGCCGGCGCTGTTCAAGCTCGTCGAGGATGGGCCGCAGCTCGCCCTGGTACAGCGCGGCCAGCGATGGCTGGTTGTGTGATGTGGTAGGCATCAGCGCTGGAACATGCTACGCACATCGACGCTCTGGCGCTCGGCGGCGCTCGCCTCGAACAGCACGCGCTGGCTCAGGCCCATTGGGCCGGCCATGAGACTGCCTGGCAGCATCTGGATGGCGTTGTTGTAGTCGGTGACGGCGGCGTTGTAGGCTCGCCGGGACGCCGAGATCTGCTCCTCGACCTCGTTCAGGCTGGCCTGGAGGTGCAGGAAGTTCTGGCTCGCCTTCAGGTCGGGGTAGCTCTCGACCGACACCATCACCCGGCCGAGGGCGCTGTCGATCTGGCGCTCGGACTCCGCACGCTGGGCCGGGGTCATATCGCCGGTTACGGCACGGGTGCGCAGCTCGGTCAGCTCGCTCAGCAGCTCGCGCTCGTGGACCATATACTTCTCGACGGTGGCCACAAGGTTGGGGATCAGGTCGTAGCGCTTCTTGAGCATCACGTCGATCGAGGCGAATGCCTGGTCGGCGCGGTTGCGCCTCCCGATCAGGCCGTTGTAGATCCCGATCAGTCCTACCAGAGCTATAACCACAACAACAGTGAGGATGATGAGTGTTGTTCCCACAGGCGTACCTCGGTAGCCTGCCGGGGCACGGCCCGGCAGCGCGGCGGCTTTTCCTGTAACATAATACGCAGCGTGAGCGCCGAGGTTTCAAGCGTAGAAGCCACGCTGTGCCCCCCCTACACGAAGGCCGCCCCAGTCGTGAACGACTGGGGCGGCCTTCGTGTAGGGTTATTACGCCGTCGCCACCTTACGCCGCCGCCACCTTGCGCACGGGACGCTTGCGGTCTGAGCGACGCGTCCAGCCGATCGCCTGCACCGCGTAGGAGTCGTCGCCGTACTGCGCCAGCACATGGGTCTTCGCGCTGAGTATGAGGCCGTGGAAGCCCTTCCCGGTCTCGTTCTCAACGAGGCGGGCCTGTGCGTAGGCCCGCTGCGCGCGCTCATAGGCTATCCGCGCCTGCTCCGTCGCTTCCTCAGCGGCGTTTAGGGTCGCCTCCATCTGCTGGAGCATGGGGGTGCTGTATGCCTGGTTGACGGGCTGATAGTCGATCAGCTCCTCGATCGCTCTGAGCGCGGCGCGGTCAGCGGCAATGGTGGATGAGTCCGGTCGTCGCGGCATTTGTGATGTCCTTTCTGAGATGCTTTCTACAATGTTCGACACCTATACAGGCACGCGACTAATATACGTAAATAGCTTGCGATCTTGTACTACCCGATAGTACTTTGATGGGTAGTACTTTGGTGGTGACATGAGTAGCCGAATTGTACCGGCAGTGCTATGTCCACCCCTAGACATGGCATGTCCACCCCCTAGACATGGCATGTCCACCCCCTGGACATGGCATGTCCACCCCCTAGACATGGCATGTCCACCCCCTAGACATGGCATGTCCACCCCCTAGACATGGCATGTCCACCCCCGCTGGGGGCGACGCGCTCCCAGACCCTGGCTCCCCGCTGGGGGCAAGCGCCCCCAGACCCCGCGCCGGGGGCGCTTGCCCCCTGGACCCCCGCGAGGGGCTTCGCCCCTTCGAACCCTGGAATCTTAGGCCTGTAGCAGATGCGATGCACGTTGTCATGACAGGCGGGCCGCTTCGCGGCGTAGGCACTGGTTGGCGGATAGCCCGCATGCGGGGCTTTATCGCGCCCAGGCCAAACAACGGGCATCACGCATGCGGCGGCATCAGATTCGGGGGGTCCGGGGGGCGACGCGCCCCCGGCGGGGGTCCCGGGGGCTGGCCCCCGGGGCGGGGCGCGGGGCGCAGCGCCCGCATCCGAAGCGAGCGTGATGTGAGAAGCCGGGGCGCGGGGCGCAGCGCCCGCATTCGAGGATACGGCGAACCTGAAGACGCGCCCCGCGCCCCCTCGCGTGCTATACTGTGATCGGAAATCGCCTGTCTCAGCGGAGCCCCCATGCCCCTCTCCCCGCAGGACTTCGTCGCCAAGTGGCGCCAGGTGTCGGTCAAGGAGCGCTCCGGCTACCAGGAGCACTTCCGCGATATCTGCGCCCTGATTGGCCACCCCTCCCCCACCGATGATGACCCGACCGGCACGCGCTATGCCTTTGAGGCCGGGGCCGATAAGCAGAGCGGCGGCCAGGGCTGGGCCGATGTCTGGAAGCGCGGCGCCTTTGCCTGGGAGTATAAGGGCAAGCACGCCAACCTCGACCGGGCCTACCAGCAGCTGCTCCAGTACCGCGAGAGCCTCCAGAACCCGCCCCTGCTGGTCGTCTCCGATATGGCGACCATCCAGATCCATACCAACTTCACCAATACCGTGAAGCGGGTGGTGACGCTGGGCCTGGACGACCTGCTGGCCCCGGTGGGTGTGCAGGCGCTGCGCGACCTGTTCACGAACCCGGAGGCGTTTCGCGCCGCGCAGACGGCTGAGCAGGTGACGGAGCAGGCGGCCGGGGAGTTCGCTAAGCTGGCGGCTCTGCTGCGCCGCTATGGCGAGGAGCCTCAGCGGATTGCGCACTTCCTGACCCGCCTGCTGTTCTGTCTGTTCGCCGAGGATGTCGGGCTGCTGCCCAATGGTCTGTTTACCCGGCTGATCGCGGCCACCCGCGCCCGCGCCCCGCTGTTTGTTGAGCAGCTCGGCCAGCTCTTTGCGGCGATGCGTACCGGCGGCTTCTTCGCCATGGAGGATATTCCGCATGTGAACGGGCGGCTCTTTGATGACGCTGAGGTGCTGCCGCTCGATAGCGAGGGGCTGGATATCCTCCAGCGGGCCAGTGGGTTGGACTGGTCGAGCATTGAGCCGGCTATCCTGGGTACGCTGTTTGAGCGCTCGCTTGACCCGACGAAGCGGGCGCAGTTGGGCGCGCACTACACCAGCCGGGCCGACATCCTGCTGATTATTGAGCCGGTGCTGATGGCCCCGCTGCGGCGGCGCTGGGATGCTGTGCAGGCCCAGGCCCGCGAGCTGGCCGCCCGCCGCGACGATGCCGAGCCGCGCCAGGCCCAGCGGCTCCAGGCCGACCTCAAGGCGCTGCTGACTGGCTTCGCCGCCGAGATCGCCGCCACGCGGGTGCTCGACCCGGCCTGCGGCTCGGGCAACTTCCTCTATGTGGCGCTCAAACAGCTGCTTGACCTGGAGAAGCAGGTGATCACGCTGGCCCAGAACCTGGCGGTGGGCGGCTTCTTCCCCAGCGTGTCGCCGGAGCAGCTGCGCGGCGTGGAGGTGAACGACTATGCCCACGAGCTGGCTCAGATGACGGTCTGGGTGGGCTACATCCAGTGGCTGCGCGATAACGGCTTTGGCGCGCCCAGCCAGCCCATCCTTAAGCCGCTCGATACGATTACGCACATGGACGCCATCCTGGCCCGCGACGCCTCCGGCGCGCCCGCCGAGCCGCCCTGGCCTCAGGCTGATGTGATCGTCGGCAACCCGCCCTTCCTTGGCGGCAAGCGGCTGCGCGCCGAGCTTGGCGACGCCTATGTGGACTCCATCTTCGCGCTCTACGAAGGCCAGGTGCCCCACGAGGCCGACCTGGTGGCCTACTGGTTTGAGCGGGCGCGGGCGCTGATCGAGCGCGGCGAGGTGAGGCGGGCCGGGCTGCTGGCGACTCAGGCCATCCGGGGTGGGGCCAACCGCAAGCTGCTTGAGCGGATCAAGACCAGCGGCGACATCTTTATGGCATGGGCTGACCGCGAGTGGGTGCAGAATGGCGCGGCGGTGCGCGTCTCCATGATCGGCTTCGATGCGGGCAGCGAGACAGTGCGAGAGCTTGATGGCGCGGCGGTGCAGCACATCAACGCCAACCTGACCAGCGACCTTGACCTGACCAAGGCCCAGCGGCTTTCAGAGAATGCCGGACTGTGCTTTATGGGCGATACCAAAGGCGGGGCCTTCGACCTGACGCCTGATCAGGCTGTGCCCATGCTAAGCGCACCGCTGAACCCGAACGGACGGCTAAACACCGATGTCGTCAAGCCTTGGATTAATGGCTCAGATGTAACGAGTCGGCCACGGGGCATGTTTATCATCGACTTCGGTGTCGATATGTCCGAGGATGAGGCGGCGCTCTATGAACTACCCTTTGGCCATGTCGAGCGTGAGGTGAAGCCCGAGCGCATGAAAAACAACCGCGCAGCCTACCGCGAGCGCTGGTGGATTCACGTTGAGCCACGACCAGCCCTTCGGGATGCAATCGCCTCTCAGCATCGCTATATTGTCACCCCGAGAGTAGCAAAGCATCGGCTCTTTGCGTGGGCATCGAAAGACACCTTACCTGATAGTCGGCTCTATCTGATCGCACGCGACGACGACTACTTCTTCGGCGTGCTGCACTCGCGGGCGCATGAGGTCTGGTCTCTGGCGACATCATCGCGGCACGGGGTCGGGAACGACCCAACGTACAACAACACAACCTGTTTCGAGACCTTCCCCTTCCCGTGGGCGCCGGGGCGGGAGCCAGCGGAAAACCCCCAGGTCGAGGCAATCGCAGCGACGGCGCGGCGGCTGGCAGAGCTACGCACAGCGTGGCTGTGCCCCGAGGGCGCAGGCGAGCTAGAATTAAAAAAGCGCACGCTGACCAACCTGTACAACCAGCGGCCGACCTGGCTGGCCAACGCGCACGCCAAGCTCGACGCGGCGGTGCTGGCGGCCTACGGCTGGGAGGCCGACCTGTCCGAGGGGGAGATCCTGGCGCGGCTGCTTGCGCTGAACCTGGCGCGGGGGTGAGGTGTCATCTCACATAGCTACACTGGATGCCCCAGGCCCAGCTGCCCAGGCGGCCCACCTCGATGCCCTGCGTCAGCGGGCTGCGCTCCAGGCGACCGTTCTGGAAGTACTGCGCCGGCATCACCGTCCCGTTAACATTCTCCTCGATCTTGCCCGAGATTGCCGCGCCCAGCCGCCAGCGCCCGCCGAGCACATCGTAGTAGTGGCGGAACAGCGGGTCCACGGCGTAGCCCGTCTCGGGGAAGAAGTAGCCACGGTCGTGGCTGACGCCTTGCTGGGCGGGGAAGCTGCGCCCGGCCGTGAAGCTGCTGCCGATATCGACAAAGCGTACCAGCCGTTGCATCTGCTGGTCGGGCGGCAGCGCGGCGAAGTCTGGGGATTTGCGGGCCTCGGGGTAGAGCTCTACCAGCGCGCCCTCGAAGTACTGGACCAGGCGCTGGTCGTCGGCGCGCTCGAAGACCTCGCTGATCGGCAGGCCCAGGTTGAAGCGCCCGCCGAGCGCGTCCCAGAGCATGCGGGACTCAAGCTTCACGTAGTGGCCGCTCTCGGCGATCAGCAGGGGGGCGCGGGGGCCACCGGGCGGGCCGGGCGGGCCGCCGCTTAGGGGCAGGTCGGTCTTCCACTGGCTAGGCAGGGGCGGGGCGGCGTAGGCGCGCAGCCGCTGGGCCGCCGGCTTCAGGCTGCCGTCGGGGCGGAACAGGCCATAGTGCTCCTCGCGGGTCTCCCAGCGCATCGTCGGCCCGGCGTCGAAGTCACGCAGGGTCCAGGCGATCACCCCGGCCACCCGGCCCTGGGCGGCGGCCAGGGTGGTCTGGTACATCGTGTCCTGCTCCTGCTCGCTGTAGGCGCGCACGGCGCATGCCGGGCCGGTCGGCCAGCCAAACTCGCCGAGCAGGATAGGCTTGCCGGTGTGGCTGCGCAGCTCGTCGAGCTGGCGGGCGGCGTCGGCGGCATTGTAGATGTGGACGCTTATTACATCGCTGTAGTCCACCGGCCTGCGCCCATCTGGCCCGACCACCCACAGGTTGTTGTACTGGCCCATGCCCACGGTGACGAGCTGGTTTGGGGCGACGGCGTGGATGGCGTCGGCCATACGGCCGAGCCAGCTGAGCACCTGGTCGCGATTGCCCTCTTTGTCCCAGAGCGTGTAGTGGTCCGGCTCGTTGTGGATGTCCCAGGCGATGATCCGGTCATCGCCGATGAAGTTGCCGAGCAGGGTGTTGATGTAGGCGATGTTCGCCTGCTCGGCGCGGGTGCCCGGCACGGGGAAGGTCTCGTAGAAGTCGAAGAGGCTGACGATCAGGCGCATATCGAGGTCGCCAGCGATCTGGGCCAGCTCGCGCAGGTGGGTGATCACCGCCCCGCTGGCCACCCCGTCGCCGTCGGCGTTAGACGAGAGCCCGTAGGGCAGCAGGATACGCACGGCGTTGAGGCCGAGCTGGTCGCGGCCGAGCCGCAGCTCGCGGGCCATCTGCGGGGCGTCCCAGGAGCGCCACATCTCCTCCCAGGGACGGCCCTGCGGGTAGTAGTTGACGCCCTTGATGGTTACGGGCTGTCCGAGGCGGGTGAGCTGGTCGCCCTGGGCCAGGATGAACCCGCCGGGCTGGAGCGCCGGCCCGGCCGGTGCCCCCCCGACTCCCGACTCCTGACCCCCGACTCCCGACTCCTGACCCCCGACCCCCGACTCTGTCCCCAGCAGGCCGAAGAGCACGCCCTGGGCGCCGTGGTCCTCGAACCTGGCCCGCTCGAACCACTGGACGGTATAGCTATTGCCATCGGAGAGCCGCTCCTGGCGCGGGGCGGTCAGCGGCAGGCCGAAGAGGGCCAGGCTCTCGGCGGGGCTGACCCCCGGCTGGCCGAGGTTCAGCCCGTAGCGCCCGTAGGCGGCCAGGAAGGCCCCGCAGACGTTGAGCTTTGTCTGCTCGAAGAAGCGGCAGCCGGGCTGTGGGGCCTCAGCGGTGGTCGGCGGCTCGCCCCGCGCCGCCAGGGCGTCGGCGCCGAGGCGGCCGAGCAGCACGTCGTAGGGCGGGGCATTCTCGGGGTGCAGCTCCAGGCGGGCGCGCTCAAACACCTGTGACACGACCGGCCCCTGGCTGGCCGGGCCGAGCGGGTAGCCGAAGACCGGCAAGCCGCCCTGGGCCTCCCAGAAGCTACGGATGCCGCCGTCGATACAGCTAGAGATGGCGGGCGCGGCCTCGGGGAAGCAGCGCGGCGCGGCCGAGGCCGGCGCGGGGATGGCGAGAACAGCGGCGATGAGCAGGGCGAGGACAAGGATTCTGGGCATGGGGAATTGAGAGTTGAGAGTTGAGAATGGCCGATCGGGCAGTGTCATCCTACGCAGTACCGCAAAAGGAACGCTGTGGTATTTACTTGTCATTCTGAGCGAAGCGAAGAATCCCGGCCGGGACCCTTCGCTTCGCTCAGGGTGACAGCGTTCCTTTTGCTCTACTGCCATCCTACCCTGCGTCAAGAGGCGGCGCAAGGGATGTTTTGGGGCGATGATTGTGTTAGTACGCGACAAACACCGAGTCAACGATCTCTCTAAGCTCATCGATGCGCGTGTTGAACTCGGTTAGATCGGTGCTCAGGGTGACGATCCACACATCCTCGTGCGAGGGGTAGATCAGCATCCACTGGTACACGCTCCGGTCGCCGATCGCGAGTTCGGTTTCTATGGAGCCGACCTGGGTGTCGTAGGGCGTGATCGTGCCGCGGCTACGAATCTTCACTGTGGCTGGAAGGGCGGACAGGTTCTGGTCGATATACTGGTCGAGCGTCCCGCTGAGTGGTTGTGGGTCGCGGATGACCACAATGTTGGTCACAAAGTTGTTTGCTCCGAGGGTGCGGTCGTACAGAAACATGGCCAAGCCGTCGCCTATCGCCTTTAGCTGCTCGGCCGAGTCGGCGAATGGCCCGCCCAGGGCACGCATCTCGGCCACCATCTGGGCCTTTTCGGTGGCGATTATGCCGCCGCCGTAGCTCAGCGGTACAGTAATCTGGAAGCGACCGCTGCGAAACTCTTGCGCTGATGGTGTCACTAGCGGTGCCGCCGGCGGAGTTGGCGGGACGATCGCCCCGGCACGCTCGGCTGTGGGGTACGGCACTGGCGGCAGGCCCTGGGCGAGCGTGCTGAGCCCGTTATCTACTGGGATTGCGGCCTGATCTTGATCGAGCGTGACCAACGTCGCGCTGATCCAGCCCGCCCGGCCGCGCGGCGTCACCACCAGATACCAGCCGTTGTCGGCGGTGCGTGCGTAGAGCAGCAGCTGCTCGCCGGCATGGGCCTGGTCGCGCGGCTCGCCGCTCACCGGCGTCGCCCGCACATTCCCGCCGTGCCACACCGCTATCGTGCTGGCCTCGTGCAGGTAGGGCGGCGTGAAGCTCTGCGCGGGCGGGGTGATCCGGGCCTGCCCATAGTTGGCAAAGACCAGGTTGATCTGAATATCGGGCCTGACGCCCGAGATGTCGCTGGGCTGCCGGGAGCTCGCGATCACCATCTGGTAGACATAACCGTCGCAGAGCGAGAACTGGATGGCGGCGCTGCCGGGCGTGGGGTCGGCCAGGGGTATGCCGAGGGCATGTAGGGCTGCGAGCGCAGCCGCCGTCTCGGCGCGGTAGACATCGCAGGGTTCGCCGTCGCCGCCCTCTTGCCCGTTGGCGATAAACGCCTCCAGATCGATTGCGTCAGTCATCCGGCGTAGTAGCTCCGCGCCGTCGGGCGGCACAATCGTGAAGCCCTCGGGCGGGTCGTCGCCCAGGCTATACCAGACCTGGTCGGCTGCGCCGGGGAGCGGGAGCGGCCCGTGGGCGTAGATAACCCCATCGGCGTGGATCAGCTCGATCGGCGTCATCCATTTCCATGTGACGCCGGGGATGTGCAGCAGGTCGCCATCTCCGATCAGGTGGATCTTCGCGCCGTCGTGTACCAAGATATACTCAAAGGGCTGCGCGTCGAGGAGGTGGCCGTTGGCGCCGGGTAGCTTGCGTACGAAGGGCTGGAGTGAAAAGCGCATCCGGTAACTGTCGAGCGCCTCTGTTGCGGCGATCGCCCTCGACAGGATCGTGGCGGGATCGGGTGTGGCGGTGGGGGTAGGAGGGGGCATTGTCGCTGTGGGCGCTTCTGTGGCGGTCGGTTCCGGCGGGCCGCTTTGTACGACGCCCCCGCAGGCGGTGAGCAGCACACTGATCATCCCGAGGATAACGACGCGGCTGATAATATGCATGGGTGTTCCGGCGATTCAGATCCGGTTTGTGCCTTGTAACTACTATACCAGATGCGGGCTATTCGCATAAACTCGCCCTTCAGCCATGCATAATAGGCAATGGAGCAATAGATACCCCAGGGCTGTTGCAACGTCGCTGCCCCCCCTCCCCAACCTCTCTCAAATGTAGGGTTTTTGGCAATACCGCAGAAGTCACGCTGTGAAGCGTCCTGTCATTCTGAGCGAAGCGAAGAATCCCGACCGGGACCCTTCGCTTTGCTCAGGGTGACAGCGTTACTTCTGCTCTACTGCGGTTTTTGAATTGCTGGGAGGCAATACCGCAGAAGTCACGCTGTGAGGCGTTCTGTCATTCTGAGCGAAGCGAAGAATCCCGGCCGGGACCCTTCGCTTCGCTCAGGGTGACAGCGTTACTTATGCTCTATTGCGCTGGGAGCTTTTTCGGTATCAGGTTGTATTGACACCGCCCATGCGCTCAGGGTATCCTACCGTGAAGCAGATCGCGCCAGCTGGCAATCTGCAATCTGCAATCAGTTAGCGCCGGGGTACACAGCCCACCGGCATTTTTGCGTTATGTATTATCAGTGCCTCAGTGCCTCAGTGCCTCAGTGCCTCAGTGTTCTAAGGAGGAGATGATGCGGGTAGGGCTCGACTTCGGCACCACCAACTCTAGCGCGGCTGCCTACGACGGCGAGCGGCTGACCCTGCTGCCGCTGGACCCGGTCAACAGCAGCGCGAGCATCCTGCGCTCGACCCTGTTCATAACCCGCGAGGGCGCGGCGTACATCGGCCGCGAGGCGATCAACCGCTTCACCCAGGGCAATGTCGGCCGCGAGGTTGAGTACGAGTGGAAGTATCTCGGCGACGCCGAGGTGACATTCGCTGAGCTGGGCACGCAGCAGCAGGCGCTCTATGTGAAGGTTGAGTCTAACGCGCCTGGGCGGCTCTTCCAGTCGCTCAAGACTGGCCTGCGCGACCGGTCCTTCAGCCACACAAGTGTCTTCGGCACCTCCTACGCCCTAGAGGAGCTGATCGCGATCGTGCTGCGCCTGGTCTACGAGCGGATCGAGGCCAGCCTCGGCCAGAAGGTGACGGGCATGGTGATCGGTCGCCCGGTTCACTACGCGGCCAGCCCCGAGGCCGACGCCCTGGCCTTCCAGCGCATGCAGGCTGCCTGCAAGCTGGCCGAGCTGCCTCATGTGACCTTCCTTGAGGAGCCGACCGGCGCGGCGCTCTCGTACGCCCGCGAGGTGCGCCGTGAGCAGCACGTCCTGGTCTTTGACTTTGGCGGCGGCACACTTGACGTAACGATCATGCGGCTAGATGGCAAGGGCGGTCGGCAGTTTATCGCCACCGACGGCGTGCCGGTGGGCGGCGACCTGCTCGACCAGCGGCTGGTGATGGGCCGCCTGCTGCCGCACTTCGGCGAGGGGGCCACCCTTGGCGCGCGCCGCCTGCCCTTCCCGACCCATGTGCTTGAGCACCTGAGCGAGTGGCAGACGATCAGCGACATGACCCAGCCCAAGTACCTGGAGATCATCGACGAGGCGGTCGCCATCGGCGACCGCAAGCGCGAGCTGAAGGCGCTGCGCTCGCTGGTGCGCCAGAATTACGGCCTGCCGATGTACGAGGAGGTCGAGCGGGTCAAGGTGCTGCTCTCCGAGGCCGATCATGCCGTGCTGGGCATGCATATGGGCGAGATCGACTTTGATGAGACCGTGCCGCGCTGGGATTTCGAGCGCCTGATCGGCCCAGACGTGCGCGCGGTGGATGCCTGCATCGACCGCGCCCTGGCGGCGGGCGGCCTGAAGCCAAAGGACATCGACGTGGTGCTGCGCACCGGCGGCTCCTCGCGCATCCCGCGATTCGTCAGGATGCTCGCCGAGAAGTTCGGCCCCGACAAGCTCCAGGAGATGGACGTCTTCACCGGCGTGGCCTCGGGCATGGCTGTGGCGGCGTACGAGCGGGGGTGAGCCGTCGCATCGCGCTTGCCTTATGGGATACGCCGGTGATCACCGCCGAGCTGAATCTGCTCACAGCCCTGCTGCCGACATGGCGGCAGGGCCTCGCTCAGATCAACGGCCTGGCCGAGGCTCCGGCGGCGCTCGCCGAGCGCATTTGGGCGCTGCTCCGGTGCCTCGCCTAGCGGCGCGGGGCGGCTTAGTGTTCGCCGTCGGTTGCGCCCACTCCAGGGCTTGATCACCGAGAGAAAGACGAGAAAGAACATCGACAGGAACATCGGGCCGCCGCTGAGCGAGAGCAGCCAGCGGTTGGTGAGAAAGGTCTCGTCCTGGAGCACACCATGGGGGTTGGCAACCGTAATATCCGCCATCTCGTGGAGCCATGGGCTGAGGTAGAACATGCCGAAGAGGGTCATGATAATGGTCAGCACCCACTTCACGGTGACCCAGTGCCACTTGAAGAAGCCCCAGGGAGTCAGCCAGCTGAGCAGCAGCCCGGTGAGCAGGCTGCCCGCAGCGGCGGGGATAATCACCCAGTCGTCAATCAGCTTGAGCGCGGCCATAACGACGTAGAGATCGTGGCTGTTATTGGGGCGGGCTACAAAGTTCAGCAGGAACATGCAGACGCCCGCGCCCACCCAGGCGCATGTGCAGATGATGTGACACCCCTTGAGGTAGGAACGACTTGTGGCACTTAGTTTCATCATCGCTCGGCTCACTTTCGCTAGGGGGAGCTGCTATCATGGCTGTTGCAAAGTCACCTCCCGGAGGAGGTGCGGGGGCGGCGAAGCCCCAGGACTTTGCAACAGCGCTGGAGCTATTATAAAGGAGCGATCTCAAATTCATTCCCCATTATATACTGGTGGAGGAGCAGTGATAGAGAACATCCGTCAACTATCACCCATATCTACCCTGAGGGCGACAAGACCTACCGGGCCACATGCGAGCTGGCCGAGGCGGCCATGGGCCAGATCGAGGTCTTCGGGGCCAGCCCCGAGGTGCCCGTCGACCCGCTCGCCGACATCCCGGCCCGCCTAGCCCTGCTGATCGCCGACCTGGCCGACCACGAGTGTGCGCTGCTGCTGCGGCGTGCGGACTCTCTCGCGCACTTTTCCTCAGACGACGCGCAAATGCTCTACCGCACCCAGCGCATCCGCTCGGCGCTTGAGGAGGCCATGGGCCTGGCCGAATAGCGGCCAGATCACTAAGCACACCGAGGGGCGGGCCGCAGCGCGCTGCGGCCCGCCCCTCGGTGTGCCAGTACCCTGTCATAGCCGAACAAGTGGCCCGCGCAGCATCCCATGTTATAATCTCTCTATGCAAAGCAGATACATACATGTACAGGGGTACCGCCTGCACTACCTGGAGGCCGGGAGCGGGCCGGTGGTGCTGCTGCTGCACGGTTTTGGCGGCTCTGCTGAGGGCTGGAGGGCGACGGGGGACTTTCTCGCTGGGGCGGGGTACCGCGCCCTTGCCTTCGACTGCCTGGGCTTCGGGCGATCCGATAAGCCCACAGACGCGCCCTACTCACTGGAGTTGATCTCTGGGCTCTACATTGAGGCGATGAATGATCTGGGTATTGATCGGGCGGCGATCATTGCCCACTCGATGGGCGGCAAGTATGCCCTGGCCACCGCTCTGCTCCACCCCGATAGGGTGACGGGGCTGTCCCTGGTGGCCAGCGACGGCTTCGCCCCCGCTGCGGCGATGAGCAAGGTCGGCAAATGGCCCCTGCTTTGTTGGTCTATCCTCTGGCTCTCGGGGCAGCGGCCCCTGGTGCGCGCCATGATGGGCGCGGCCTTCCACCAGCCCGAGGCATTCGTCACTGAGGAGATCATCGCACACTCTAGCGGGGCATTTCAGGGCTGGGAGAACATCCATGCCCTCACCGCACTGAGCCAGCGCTACGACGCCACCGACCTGGAGATCAGCGGCATGCGGGCGCGCCTACGTGAGTTGCGCATCCCTGCCCTGCTGACATGGGGGGAGAACGACCAGATCTTTCCGGTGAGCCAGAGCGCTGTCGCGGTTGCTGAGATCCCCGACGCCCGCCTTGTTACCTTCCCGCACTGTGGTCACTTTCCGCAGATCGAGGCTGCCCGGCCCTTCCGTGGCGTGCTCCTCGGCTTTCTGGCGAGTCTGGCAGTGTGAGGGCACGCTCAATCCCGTTGACCACCACCAAACGACCAACGACAGGCACCTGTCGTTGGTCGTTTGGTGGTGGTGGTTACATGGATCTCGACAAAGCTGGGTAAAGATTTGACAACCATTGAAAAATGTATGTGCAAAATTATATTACATGGTGTATCATTACGATATCCCAGTGATCTTGTCGGGGGTGTAAGCGAGCCAGCGTCGGATCGTCGCTGGCCCAATGAAGGGGAGTCCTCAATGAAGCAGGTGCTCAAGACGGTGCTGATGGTGTCGATGCTCAGCCTGATGGTGATGGCAGTCGCCGGTTGTGGTGGGAACGCATCTGCGGGCACGCAGGCTCCGAAGGAGACGAATGTAAATGTGACGCTGGTTTCATTTAGTGTCACCCCAGATGTCACAACGGTCCCCGCTGGCAAGGTCACGTTTCACGCAAAGAATGTCGATGTTGTCACCCACGAGATGTTGGTCGTGCCCATCGTCAATGCAGCTGCGGCCCTGACCATGCCCTACGACAAGACCATCTCCCGCATTCCTGAGGACAAGATCACCAGCCTCGGCGAGGTTCCGGAGATCGAGGGCGGCGCGACGGGCGATGTGACGCTGGATCTTGCGCCCGGCACCTATATCCTGTTCTGCAACCTGGTCAGCCACTACGAGTCGGGCATGCACGCGGTGCTCACCGTCCAGTAACCAACGTCCCTCCAGATTGTCTACCCCGCCGAGGGGCCACCGCATTGCGGTGGCCCCTCGGCGCGTCTCCCCGATCCCTAGCGCATCACGGATGGCAGAAATATATCGAGGTTGATCAGCCCGCCGACCGGCCCGCGCAGCTGCGCGCCGCCCTGCGGCCCTGCCGTCACCCCGCCTGGGCCGCGGCCTAGCTCGCTGGATACGTAGTCCCGCAGGAACCCGGCCCACGTGCTATCGCGCGGCTCGCCGCTCGCCCCATAGAGGTAGCGCTGCACCATCGTCGGCTGGCCGCCGAGCCGCACGCCAGTTGGGAAGAAGACTGATATGCCGCCGGTGCCGTTGATCACAATGGGAACGCCCGCAACCCCGACACCTGATACCTGAGACGACGCCAGTACCAGGGGGGTATTGCCGCCGGAGATGGTGCCCGCTAACGTGCTCGCTGTCTGCGTCACTGTATCCGCCAGGGTCTGCTCGGCCTGGATCGCCGTTGCTAGGCTCATTAGGTCAACCAGGGCATCCTCCTGCACGGCCAGCGGATCGCCCGCGTGCTGCTCCATCGCGTTGAGCATGCCGTTGCCCGACGAGTCGTACACAGCAACACCCTGGCGCACCCGCCGCAGCGCGCTGCGCGTCGTGCTGCTTTCGCTGCCCAAGGCATCCTGGAGCGCTGTCGCCAGGCTCTCTAGCTTGCCGCTCACGGTCGCGGCCTGATCCAGGTCGTAGGCGGCTATGCTGCTTGCCAAGGCACCGCCCGCCCCACTCGTTGCGGCGCTGTAGATTCCTACCAGATTCTTCGCCACCTGCGCTGGCTGATCCTTCTGCGCACCTGTGAGCAGCGGCAGGATGGAGCCGTAGATCGGTTGATGCCAGTACTCGTCGGCCGCCGCCACCATATAGCGGGCATATGGCGCGCTTGCTGTCGCTACCTCAATCGACCCCATCAGCGGCACCTGGTAGAAGATGAGGTCGAGCCGCTTGCCTGCGCCCAGACCAGCCGCTGCGAAGGCCGACCCCAGGCCGGTTATATCAATCGCAGGCACCCCTGCTGCGGTCAGGTCGTAGCCTAGCCCGCCGATCGGGTGGCCCGGCCCGGCGATGATCAGCATCGAGTGCCTGGCCGGGTAGCGCGCCAGCGCTGTCTTCACAAAGTCCCCCAAGATCGCCGGGTCGCCCGTGTTGATCTCACCGCGCTCCTGGCAGTCGGGCTGGCCTGTGGGTGGCAGGTAGCAGAGCTGAGCGCCGGTGCTCCCATAGCTGTCGCTAAGCGTCACCAGATGCAGGGTTGGGTAGGAGGCTGCCAGGCTGCGCAGCTGCGCGATCTGCCTGTCGAGCGGAGAACCGCGCGAGGTGCTCGCAGGGTCGCCGAACGGGTTGTCGCCCGCCGCGTAGACCATCAGCGTCCAGTCGGCGGTGGTGCTCGCCGCCGCAGGGAGTGTGGCCGAGGGCGTGACTGTCGCCGAGGGCGGCGCGGCCGACTTGCTCAGCAGCGTGATCGCGCGCTCGTAGAACGAGTAGCCGTACTGCTCGCCCGAGCCGTAGGCCACCACATACCAGCGGTAGCTGCGCCCATAGCTGAAGCCGAAGCTCGGCACGCCGCTGAAGCTCTCTGGCGAGAGCTTGAAGCTGAGGGCGTTGCTCTTCTCCCAACATATCTGGGCTGGCAGGCCGGTGCTTGAGTCAATTCGCTGCGGGTCGTACACACAGAGCTGGTAGATCTCGCCCGCCACGCCGCGCCCCGCCCAGCTGAGCGTGACAGGGTTGGCGTCGGTGGCTACGACCGCGCTATAGGACGCGGGGCTACTCAGGGGCACATCGCCGACGATAAGATCCGGCGCGGTGTAGGTTGGCTGGGCCAGCAGATCGCTCGCGCTGATCGTCGGGCCGGCCCAGAAGCCCAGCTGGCTGTCGGGCCGAGAGACGCCGGTGGGCGCGTTGAGAAACCAGGGCTGATAGGTCTCGCCTGTGCCGAGGGCCGCCACGCCGGTGAAGCTGTAGTCGCCTGCCGCATCGCTGGTGGCACTGGCGATGATCGTGCTGCCCGCGCTTGTGTTGCGAGCCAGCAGAATCTGGGCATCCGCCACCGCCGCGCCACCCTGGCTGGCCCGCACAGTGCCATCAATCCCTGGAAGGCAGACCTCCATCACGATATCGTCGACCCAAAGGCGCTGCACTGGTGCCCCCGTCACGCTGCGCGCCGTCACGAGGAAGGTGACGCTGCTCAGGCTGCGCAGGCTCGCCAGCTTTGCTGGGTCGGTCAGGCTCCATATGAAATCGTGCCACTGGTCATCGGCCTGACTGGCCGCCCCTGCCGGGTTGAAGGCGTCGAGCGCAATGATCGGCGCATTCCCGCTCACCGTCCCGTTCTGATAGATCTCTACCTGGAGTCGGTCGCCGGCCTGGGCTGTGCCGGCCGCGTAGCGGTACGCGAGGCTGCCGTTGATCGCACTGGCCCCGGCATTGATCGGCACGTTCGCCTGGCCGACGGAGGCCACGCCGGAGCTGTTCTCCTGGGAGAAGAGCGACTGTGACAGCGAGTTATATTGGTCGCTGACGATGCTGAAGCTGGGCCGCAGGACGGCCCACGGTGTGGTGGCCTGCGGGTTATCAACGGGCGAATCGTCCAGCACCGGAATGCAGCTCTGGGCCGCTGCGGCGAGGCGCGGGTCGGAAGCCTGCGGCCCGGCCAGGGCGAAGGGCGGCGGGGCTGGGGGCTGGGCACCGGGCACAAATAGCGACGGGCCGACCTGGGCCTGGATGCTGGGCGGCAGCATGGCTAGCAGCAGCAGCAGCAGGCAGACCCTGATTGATGTGTTCATCGTGTGTCTCACCGTACCTCGCGATCTTTTTGGTAGAATAGGGGCAGCCGCGCCCGCGCCTGCGGACGTGTCGCCGGGAGATATCTGCATGACCGACCTGAACAACCTGACGATTGCCAGCGCGCGGGCCGCCCTCGATGCCGGCGATCTGACTTCCATGGAGCTGACTGAGGCGCTCCTGGCGCGTATCGAGCGCACCGACCCGAGCGTCAAGGCATTCCTAACCATCACCGCCGAGGCCGCGCGTGAGCAGGCCCGCGTCGCCGACGCCACCAGGGGCGCCCCCGCGAACGGCTCGCTTCACGGCATCCCCCTGGCGATCAAAGATGTTATCTGCACCGAGGGCGTTCGTACAACCTGCGGCTCGCGCATCTTAGAGAACTTTGTGCCGCCCTACAGCGCCACGGTGATCGAACGGCTGCAGGCCAGCGGGGCCGTGCTGCTCGGCAAGCTCAACTGTGACGAGTTTGCCATGGGCTCCAGCACCGAGGCCAGCGCCTACCATACCACTGGCAACCCCTGGGATCTGAGCCGCGTGCCCGGTGGCAGCAGCGGTGGCAGCGCGGCGGCTGTGGCATCTGGACAGGCTCTTGGCACCCTCGGCACCGACACCGGCGGCTCCATCCGCCAGCCCGCCGCCCTCTGTGGCGTCAGCGGTCTTAAGCCCACCTACGGGCGGGTCAGCCGCTACGGCCTGATCGCCTATGGCTCCTCGCTTGACCAGATTGGCCCTATGGCCTGGACGGCTGCAGACCTTGCGATCATGCTTCAGGCGATCGCTGGCCACGACCCGCGCGACGGCACCAGCGCCGATACGCCCGTGCCCAATTATAGCGCCGCCCTCAGCGGCGATCTGCGCGGCCTGCGGGTGGGCGTGCCTGGCGAGTACTTTGTCGAGGGGATGGAGCCAGGCGTCGAGCGGGCCACCCGCGAGGCGATCAACGCCCTGCGCGACCAGGGCGCTGAGATCGTCGAGGTCTCCCTGCCCTACACGAAATACGCCCTGCCCACCTACTATATCATCGCCCCGGCCGAGGCCAGCGCGAACCTGGCTCGCTTCGACGGGGTGCGCTATGGCCCGCGCGAGCCGGGCGACTCTATGTGGGATCAGATCGAGCTGACTCGCGGCCACCGCTTCGGGGTTGAGGTGCGCCGCCGGATCATGCTCGGCACCTACGCCCTGTCGGCGGGCTACTACGACGCGTACTATAAGCGGGCTCAGCAGGTGCGCACCCTGATCAAACGCGACTTCGAGGATGCCTTCACACAGGTCGATCTGCTCGCCGCGCCCACCTCGCCCACGGTGGCCTTCCCGATTGGCCAGAAGACCGACGACCCGCTGGCGATGTACCTGAGCGATATCTGCACCCTGCCGATCAACCTGGCCGGCGTGCCGGGCCTGGTGGTGCCATGCGGGTTCAGCGAGGGGCTGCCCGTGGGCCTCCAGCTCATCGGTCGGCCCTTCGACGAGGCCACTCTGCTGCGCGCAGGTGACGCCTACCAGCGCGTCACCGACTGGCACACCCGTCGGCCCCAGCTGTAGGGGCGCGTCGCGACGCGCCCGGACGAATAGGGGCGCGTCACGACGCGCCCCTATTCGTCCCTGGTTAGCTCCATAAACAGCTCTTCCAGCGTCGCCTCGCCGAAGCCTGCGGCAGCGGCGCGCAGGTCGGCCAGTGAGCCCTCGGCGCGCTTGCGACCGGCCTGGAGCACCAGGATGCGGTCGCAGAGCCGCTCGGCCGTGTCGAGTAGGTGTGTGCTGACCACGATTGCCGCCCCGCCCGCCCGCGCCTCCAGCAGCAGATCCTTGAGCTGGCGGATGCCCGCCGGGTCCACCCCAATCAGCGGCTCATCGAGCAGGATCACCTGTGCGCCGTGGAGGAAGGCCGCCACGAGGGCGGTCTTCTGGCGCATGCCCTTCGAGAGGCTGTCGGTGAGCTTGGCGCGCTGCGGCCAGAGATCGAATCGGCGCAGCATGGCCTCGCGCCGCTCGGCAAAGTCATCGGCCAGCGGTCCGTAGCTGCGGGCGATGAACTCGATCTGCTCAGCGACGGTGAGCAGCGGGTAGAGGCTCGGCAGCTCGGGCACGAAGGCCATCTGTTGACGGGCTTCGTTTGGCGCGGCCACGCTATCGTGTCCGCACACGCGCACCGCCCCGGCGCTCGGCCGCAGGATGCCCACACAGCAGCGCAGCACCGTGGTCTTCCCTGCGCCGTTGGGGCCAACCAGGCCCACAATCTCGCCAGCGCTTACCCGGAACGAGAGCCCGTCCACCGCTAAGGAGCGCCCGTAGCGTTTCACCAGTCCGTCCACCTCAAGCGGGGGTGCGTCGTTTATGTTTGCCATCTTTGTATCTTCCGCCACTATGTCGTGTCTTCCGCGATCCCCGTTGTCCAAGGTATGGTATACTACCCGCCAATGTGCGCGTATTTTGGCGGGCCAATGCGCCCGCCGCTAAAGGAGTTCATGTGGAGCGGAATAATCGATCCCGGTTTGCCGGTGGTTCCGGCGGCCCCGGCGGGCGTCCTCGCGGTCGCCGCCGTGAATGTGAGTTCACCAAGCTTGGCATTCTGCCCGACTACAAAGACATCAAGCGGCTGCAGAAGTATGTGACGGCCCAGGGCAAGATCCTGCCGCGCCGCCGCACCGGCGTGACGGCCAAGATGCAGCGGCGGCTCTCCATCGCCATCAAGCGGGCGCGCCACCTCGCGCTGCTGCCCGCCGCCCCCTCCCACACCCGCTCGTAGCTTCACTGGCATGCGCACGAGGCAGGAGCTGAACCTCTATGGTTGCCGCTCCTGCCTTCGTGATATCCGCCTGGCATCACCACCATGGTCAACCCTCCTCTCAGCACGAACCCGGTGCCTGTAAGCCCCGACTCGTGGAAGCAAGCGGTGTGCGCCGCCTGGCACGCGGCTGGCAATCGCCTGACTGAGCCGCGCGTGCGTGTGCTCGATGCGATCATTCGCTACACGACGCCCTTCAGCGCCGAGCAGCTCTATGCTGACCTCGCACAGTTGGCGGATCCGCCCGGTCGCGCGACAGTCTACCGCACGATCGAGCAGCTAAGCACATCGGGCTGGCTGGCCCGCATCCACACACAGTTGGGGGAGGCTGGCTATGTGCCAAGCCTCCCCGGCCACCTGCACCACCTCATCTGTACCAACTGCGGCGTCGTCATCGCCTTCGCCGGCTGCGCCCTCGACGACCTGCTCGCCCGTCTCTCCACGCAGACCGATTTTGCTATCGAGGATCACCTGCTCCAGCTCTACGGGCGATGCGCCAACTGTAAGAAACAATGTTGAATGATCAGCATTCAACCTCCAGCTCTACGGGCGATGCGCCAACTGTAAGAAACAATGTTGAATGATCAGCATTCAACATTCAACATTCCTAGACCTCCACGCCTATCTCGCGCAGTCGGCCCATCAGCTGGCTCTCCGCCCGCATTAGCCTGATCCGCTCGCGCAGATAGTCTAGGTCCAGCGTCTGTCGCCGGAGCACCCCCTCCACATCGACCTGATCATACTTCCCGTGGGACGAGCCGCGGTCGAGCAGCAGCTTGTGGGCCACGACATCCTCGGGTGCCACCACAGACACCGGTGCGCCAAGGAGCGGCATCTTGCGCAGATGGGCATGCATCGGCGCATCGAGCGACAGCGGGAAGGTTGCCCCATCGCGGCGGATCATCAGATCGTCGAAGATCTTGATCCCGCGCCAGATGATCCGCTGTCCGTCGAACTGCACGGCCTTGCCGCTGCTCTGGAGCAGCTGCACCACGGCGGAGAGCTGGCCCGACATCACAACCAGGTCCACATCCTGGATCGGGCGGCGGTTTCCGTAGAGGTGTGCGGCCGCGCCCGCGAAGACGCCCCATGCCATCTGCTTGCTGTCAAGCAGGCGCTGCACTACACCCAGATTCCCAGCGATTAGCGACATTGTAAGCTCCTTGGCACTGGTTATGGGCGGGTCAGCCAGGTTTCCCGCGATAGGATCATCTCGTAGAACTCTACCATTGTCTCGTAACGGCCACGTCGGAAGAAGGCGAGGTAGTCTTTGTAGTGTGGGTCATCGAGCAGGCGCAGGCTCGGGTCGCGCCCGGCGCTACGCCACTCGCTCTGGATATAATCAAAGCCCAGCCGCTCGTAGCAGCGTACCGCCCGCGTGTTGAATGCGGCCACATCGAGGTGCATCGACGTATAGCCAAGCGATCCGAAGTACGTATCGAGGAAGATCGCCAGGGACTCGCTACCGAGCCGCTGGCTCACATGGTGCTGTGAGAGTGAGATTCCGAGGCGGGCGCTCGAGTCCTGAACATCGATCTCGCGCAGCGAGATCCGCCCGATCATCCGCTGGTAGGAATCGTCGATCGCCCACGCGGAGCGCTGGGAGTTCCACCCCGTGCGGGCATCGTCGCTAAAGAAGGTCGACCGCGGAATATTCCACAGCGTGCTGAAGGGCTCGGTGTAGCGCGGCCATAGCTCTTGGGCAAGGGTATCTCGCCGCTGCCAGGGCCGCAGACGCACGCGCTCGCCGTAGATGATCTGGCCGGATAGCTCCTCTTTTGCCACGCCACCCTCCATAGCTCTCATCGTCGCTACTGTTCTTGGCGCAGATAGTTCAGCGACATCCAGCCCTCGTAGCGCTTCCCGCCTGAGTCGAGCGAAACGCGCAGCCAGGGGATGTTGTCCTTCACGACGGGGCCTTCGAGCTTCGTCACCGGAGTCCCGTTCGCCACCACCGCAATGATATTAGCCGAGTCGTATACGTCGGGCTGACTGCGTAGGTTTAGCCCCTCGGCCAGATTCACAATATAGATCTCATCGCGCCCAAAGAACCCGCTAATCCACGCGAGGGGGCTGCCGCCCGTCTCCGCGCTGGGCAGGCCGGGCAGGCTCGGCAGGTTCGGCGTCCCGCCCCGAGTGATCTGGCTGATCAGGGCGTTCACTCCCACGTAGCTGCTCGCCGCCACGAGCAGGAGCAGGCCGATCATCACTGACCAACCCACGATGCTGCGGGTGAGGCTGCGCTGGCGCACCACACTCGGCTTGGTAGCGGGCTGACGCCCGAGCCTGCCGGTGATGCTGAAGCTCGCTGGCGCGCTCGGGCGCGGTATGGGGCGCGGCGCAGGCGCTGGGGGCTGCGGGTCGATCCGCAGGGCGGCGGGTGCCTCTGGGGCAGCCGGGCGGGCGGATGGCGCGACCAGGCGCTGCGTGCTGGCCCCGAGGTCGCGCCAGAGGCTGTCGAGGGCGGTGGCGAAATCGGCGGCACTGGCGTAGCGGTGCTCGGGGTAGCGGGCCGTGGCCCGCGCCACCAGATCCTCCGCCACTGGCAGGTAGAGCGTCGGCCGGGCCTTCGCAAGCGGCGGGATGCGGGCGGTCAGGTGGGCCAGTGCGGTGGCCCGTGCATCCTCGCCGCTGACTGGGCGCTCCCCAGTGATCAGCTCGTACAAGAGCAGGCCCAGGCTGTAGGCGGCGCTGGCTGGCGTGGCTGGCTTGCCCTCGCTCAGCTCGGGGGCGCGGTAGTGGGCCTGGTCGGCCAGCGCCTCGCCGGGAGGCAGCAGCCAGCTATCGACCAGCTTCACCCGGCCCTCATCCACCAGCAGCAGGTTGCTGCTGCTGATCGGCGGGTGGTACAGCCCGCTGGGCGTCTCGGCGCTGGCCTGGGACTGGCAGGCGGCGACGGCACCTGCAACCTGGCGCATATAGAGCAGCGCCTGCTCGACCGTCAGCACGCCGAGGCCGCGCAGGGGGCGACCGCTCACATACTCGGTGATCATAAACGGGCGACCGGCGGCCTCGCCGCTGTCGAATACCTCAAGCAGCGCCTGGTGCGAGCGGCGGGCGCTCTGGCCGATCTCGCTGATGAAGCGCGCGCGCGGACGCTCTTGTCCGGCCAGCTCCTTGCGCAGCAGATGCAGGAGTACCTGGCGGTGCAGGCGCTCGTCGGTGGCCGCGTAGACGCTGGACAGGCGTGTCTCGCCGAGCAGCTCGTGTACGCGGTAGCGCCCGAAGATCAGTGGCGCAGAGGTGGGGGTTGCTGACGCGTCTGCCATGCTGAATGTTGAATAATGTTGAATGTTGAATAGCTATTCAACATTCAGCATTTCTTTGCGGTCACCAACTCATAGTTCCCAGGCTGCCAGGGGCGAACCATCAGGTCGCCAAGCCCCAGGCTCGTAAGGCGGCGGGCGAGGGCGATGCGGGTCAGGGCGCGACCGGGCAGGGCGTAGGCCCATAGGTCGGGCCACTTGCTGATCACCAGGGCACCGCCGGGCCGCAGGACGCGCGCCATCTCGGCGAGGGCGCGGCGCGGGTGCGGGAAATACTCGAATGCCTCCAGGCAGCATACCAGGTCGAAGCTTGCGTCGGGCCAGGCGAGGTGCCCGGCCTCGCCGATCAGCCATGTAATCGGGGCTTGCGGGCATGTGCCCGCCTGCTTCTCCCTGGCCCGATCAAGCATCTGCCCAGTGAGATCCATCCCGATAATCGCTCCGCCCGCGCCCACCTCGTCAGCGAGCAGCAGCGGCACGCGGCCGGTGCCGGTGGCTACATCAAGCACCTGAGGCTGCTCAATGCCAGCGAGAGCCTCGCGCAGAATAGGCAGGAGCAGCGACGGGTCTTCGGCGTGGGTCGTGGCGCGCACCGTGTCGTAGTGGGATGCGCCGAGCTTGTAGATCAGACGGACGGCCCACGGCCCCAGGTAGGCACCCTCGCCGATGACGATGAGCCAGTAGAGAACTGCGACGGCGGTAAGAAGCCAGATCAGACCCATACGATGAATTATATCACGGTCATACGTAGAGATGCGTGGGGTAGGGCCACGTTAAAGCCCTTGGGCTGTGCCCCATACCCAATTTTTTTGTTGGGTGTTGGCGGCTTCGCCGCCAACACCCAACAAAAAAATACTGCGGGGGCGGCGAAGCCGCCCCCGCACCCCCACCGGCAGGTGAACTACTCCAGGCAGGCGGCGATCGCCAGGGCGAAGCGCTCCGCCGCCTCGTCGGCCTGGGCCTCGCTGAGGGTGAGCGGCGGGCAGAAGCGGATCGTCGAGGCCCCGCAGGAGAGCACGAGCAGCCCCTTGAGGAAGGAGTCTTCCATGATCGCATCGGCCAGCTTGCCGGCGGGCTGGCCGGTGGCCGGGTCGATAAACTCGACGCCGAGCATCAGGCCGCGCCCGCGCACCGCGCCGATCTGCGGGAAGCGCCCCTTCAGCTCCTCTAGCCGGGCCATCAGGTGGGCGCCCACCTGGGCCGCGTTCGCCATCAGCTCCTCCTCGACCATGGTCAGCAGTTCGTGGGCCACCGCGCAGGTGAGCCCGTTGCCGCCGTAGGTGTTGCCGTGCGAGCCGGGCTGCCACTGGCGTGACACCTCCTCGCGGGCGATCATCGCGCCGAAGGGCAGGCCGCCGCCCAGGCCCTTGGCCGAGGCCACAATGTCGGGCACGATCCCCTCGTGCTCGAAGGCCCACATCTTGCCAGTGCGGCCCACGCCGCTCTGCACCTCATCGGCGATCAGCATGATCCCGTGGCGGTCGCAGATCTCGCGCAGACCCTTGAGGAAGCCCGGCGCCGGCACCACATAGCCACCCTCGCCCTGGATCGGCTCGACAATAATTGCCGCGACCTCGTCGGGCGGGCAGGTGGTCTGGAACAGCGTGTTCTCGATAAAGCCCAGGCAGGTCTCGGTGACGCGCTCCGGGTCGCTGTTCAGCGGCGGGCGATAGGGGTTGGCGTAGAATGCGTGGAAGGTGCCGGGCAGCAGTGGGAAGAAGCCACGGCGCTGGCGGGCCTTCGAGGCGGTGAGCGAGAGGCTGCCGTAGCTGCGCCCGTGGAAGGAGCTGTAGAAGCCAATAATATTCTGCCGCCCGGTGGCGTAGCGGGCCAGCTTGATGCTCGCCTCGACCGCCTCGGTGCCGCTGTTGGTGAAGAAGACCTGCCAGCCCTCGCCGCCCGGCATCAGCGAGACCAGCTTCTCGGCCGCCCTGATCATCGGCTCGTTGTAGAAATCCGTTCCCGCCATATGCGTGAAGCGGGTGAGCTGCTCCTGGGCGACCTGGATCAGCCGGGGGTGGCAGTGGCCTGCCGAGAGCACCGCGATGCCCGACGTCACATCCAAGAAGCGGTTCCCGTCCACATCCCAGACCTCGCAGCCCTGGGCGTGGTCGATTACCAGGGGGTAGACCCGCCCCATCGGCGCCATGACCCGGCCATCGCGGGCAACCAGCGCCTTCGCCTTCGGCCCGGGCAGGTCGCCGGGCATATACTCAATCGTGTAGCTAGTGGGTTCAGATGGGGCTGTCATTGGTTCTCCTTGACGCGTCGGCATCATTGGCGACATTACTAACGCCAATCGGGATTGTAGCCGAGGCATTAGGGCGCGTCAAGGAATGACCATCACGCTGCCCCGACGGTCATTGGTGGCAGCGGCACATCGATCAGGTTCAAGCCGAGCCGTTCGGCGATGAAGTCGCCGAGGGCGGCCGAGTCCGGGAAGGTGATCACCGTCTCTTCGTCGCCGTCGCGGTAGGCGAGACGCCAGAGCCTGCCCATCCGCTCATCCTGCCAGACCCGAAGATCAAGCTTGAGTTGCACCGCGTGCTCATTCATCGCTGCTCCTGTGATACGCTACGCTGGGCGCAGGGTTTTGCGCCCTTCTTGCTCTGCTGTGTATGACGTACGGGCCGGTTTATTTGTTCTATGTCGTTGATAAGAGTATGATGAGTGCTCACCCGACAAGGAACTGCTCGTGACGACATCTACCGAAGTGCCATGGTCTGCCCTGGGGGATCGTGTGAAGACGCCGACCTCTGGCTCGTCTGCGCGCGGGATCTACCGGGGGCTGTCCAGGCGTATCGCCACCCGCCCGCGAGATGGCGCGAGCTCGCTCGATCTGTGGGAGCAGCTGGCTCGCCGGGTGGACTTTGCGCAGTACTGTCCGGTGCGCATTGGCGACGTGGCCGAGGAGACGGTTCACGAGGGCGACCAGAGCTTCACCGTGCTGCGCAGCCCCTCCGGCAGCTACCTGCGGCTCACCGATGCCGAGCGCGAGCTCTGGCAGGCTATGGACGGCTCGCAGAGCGTGGCGCAGCTGGCCACCACCGGGTTCATACGCTTCAAGCAGCTGCTGCCGGTGGCCGACCTGGTGGAGAGCCTGCGCTGCCAGGGTTTCCTGGCCGACGCGCCGGTGGGTATCTACCGCAGCCTGCGCCGCCGCGAGGAGGCCCGCAGCGTCGAGGGCAAGGGCGAGAAGCTGCTCGATATCCTGCGCGAGCGCACCTTCGCCATCGAGGGCATCGACGGGATGGTTGGCGCGCTCTACCGGGCGGGCGGGCGGTTCCTCTTCACATGGCCCTTCGCCGTCGTCCACGCCATCCTGACGATCATCGGCCTGACCTGCTTCGCCCTGACGTCTGGCGGGGGCGGCTCCTACCAGGTGCTCAGCGCCGACAATGTGCTGCTGAGCCTGCTGGCCATCTGGGCGGCCCTGATTGTCTCCTTTGTGCTGCACGAGCTGGCGCACGCTCTGGCGGTGAAGCGCTGCGGGCGGCGGGTGCTGCGCGGCGGCGTGATGATCTACTATGGTATGCCGGCCGCCTTCGTCGATACGAGCGACATCTGGCTGGCCGGGCGGGGCGCTCGCGTCCTCGTCTCGCTGGCCGGGCCGCTCTGCGACCTGCTGGTCGGCTCGCTTGCCGCGATCGCGGCCTTCCTGCTGCCCGATGGCCTGCTGGCTGGGGCCGCCTATAAGCTGGCCATCGCCTGCTACCTCGCCGCCCTGTTCAACTTCAACCCGCTGCTTGAGCTGGACGGCTACTTCATCCTGGTGGACATGCTGCGCCTGCCGAACCTGCGCCAGCGGGCGCTGCGCTTCATCAGCGGGCCGCTCTGGCAGAAGCTGCGTGGCAGAGCCCACTTTAGCGGTGAGGAGCGCTTCTTCGCGATCTACGGCCTGCTCGCGGGGCTCTACACGATCCTGGCGATTGTCCTGGCCGTTCTCTTCTGGCAGCGCCAGCTTGTGGGTGTGGTGCGCCAGCTGTGGGAGGGCGGTGTGGCCGGGCGGCTGCTGGCGGCAATCATCATGATTGCAATTGTTGTGCCGCTCTGCCTGGGCCTGATCTTCGCCGCGTGGGGGCTGGTGCGGGCTGCTGCGACATGGGTGGCCCGGCGCGGCTACGGGCGCAGCCCGCTGATCGCAGGCGCGGCCCTGACCACACTGGCGCTCGCCCTGGCCGGGCTGCCCCTGCGCTATGGCGTGCATACAGCGCTGATCGCCCCGCTGCTCTGGATGGCCGCCCTGGCCGCCCAGATCGCGCTCCAGGCCGACTACCAGGGGGCCAGGGTTGGCCGTGCGCTCAGCAGCTTCCTGGCCGTCACCGTGCTTGAGCTGGTAGCTCTGGTGGGCTACCTGCTGCTGCCGATGCTCTCGGCACTCTGGGCCGGGCTGGAGATCGCCGGGTTTATGCTGCTGATGTTCGCCGGGTTTGTGGCCCTGCTCGACGTGGATCTGCACCAGTCGCGGCAGGGCGAGCTGGCGGCCAGCGCCCTGATGCTGGGGCTGGCCTTTCTGGCTGGCGGCCTGACGATCGGGGTGATCCAGGCGGCCCAGCCGGGGGCAAGGTTCGTGTGGGTGGTGTTTGAGGCGGCACCGATCTATCTGAGCGTGGTGGCCCTGGCCCTGCTGCTGCCCCAGCTGATCGGCTTGCGCGACTCGCGGCTGCTCTGGTGCTGGCTGCTGCTGTGGCTTGGCATCGCCGCGCAGACGGTGAGCTACCTGCTCCAGCTGCTGCCTGCCTGGCGCGGCACGCCGCAAGCCATCGCCGCGCACACGCTCTCCTCGGGTCTGTGGGCGGCGGCCTGGTTCACGCACTACCTGACCCTGCGCCAGATCAGCACCCGTGGCCTGAGCTGGCCGCTCCAGCCGACCATGAGCGAGGCCGAGCGGCTCCAGCGGGCCTTCCAGCACTGCTACGCCGGCTGCTACCGGCTGCTCCACGACCTGTACGGCGCCCGGCGCGCCCAGTCCCTCGATGACCGGATGGATGTGCTGGCTGCGACCGCCAACTGGGACATCACCCTCGACCGCGAGCGGGCGCGGATCAGCCCGACGCTGACCTCGGGGCCGCTCGATGTACAGGGCGCCCGCTACGCCGAGGTGCTGCGCTACACGGTGGCGACGATCGCGGAGCAGGCCGGGGCCAGCTTCGCCCGGCGGGCCATTCGCGCCGCCTACGACGCCCTGCCCTGGCCCGAGCGCGAGGCGGCCGGCCGCCAGATCTTCCCCAACACGCCCTGGGCCAGCGAGCTCTCGCAGTCCTTTGGTGATGTGCGCGAGGCCCGGCTACGCCTGCTGCGCCAGGTGGAGATCTTCGCCGTCTGCGATGACCACGAGCTACAAGAGCTGGCCGCCGCCCTAGAGACACGCCGCGCCGCCGCAGGGCAGCTGCTGCTGCCCACCGGCGTGGCCCCCTCGGGCCTCTGGATCGTCGAGGCCGGCGAGGTTGCGGTGAAGCAGGCCGGTACGCTGGTGAGCGAGCTGCACCGGGGCGACTTCTTCGGCGAGGTTGGCGATGATATGAAGCGGGTGACTGATCAGGCATACCGGGCCACCATCGAGAGCGACCTGCTCTTCCTGCCTGGGGCCGAGATCGAGCGGATGCTGAAGGAGGTCGCCCCACACGCCAGCGAGGGCGTGGCCCTGCTCGATGTCGTGCGCCTGCTGGAGCGCGTGCCGCTCTTCCACGGCGTGCCGCGCACCGCCCTGCGTGAACTCGCGCGGCACGCCGGGAAGGTCGAGCGTCCGGCGCGCTCGGTGATCGTGCGCCAGGGCCAGCCCAGCGGTCGCTTCTACCTGATCGTCTCGGGGCGGGCGGCGGTGGTGCGGCTGAGCGCCGAGGACCCGTCGGGCAAGCCGAAGGTGGTTGCGCAGATCGGGTCGGAGGAGTTCTTTGGCGAGCTTGAGCTGCTGCGTGGCGGGCCGCCGATGGCCAGCGTGATCAGTGTCACACCGCTGGTACTGCTGGCCATCCCCCATACGGTGATCGGGGCGATGCTGGCCCGCACGAGCGACCTGGCTCGCGGCCTGGAGCAGATCGGCACCGGGCGGATGCTGATGCTGCGCTAGGAGAGGGTTGTAGGGAGAACGAAGTTCTCCCTACAACCCTCTCCTCACGGCTGGAAGAAGATCTGGTACTCGCCGTGGCGGGCGCCGCGCGCCGAGACGCGGTAGCGCACCGTGCCGGAATCATCGCTGCGCACCCGGCTGCTGCGCGTCACCTGGGAGTCGGGCCGGCCTGCGACGGCGAAGGCGACCGCTCCATCGGGCTGGAGCAGGTCGATCTGGAGGTCTCCCGACTCGACGGCGATAATCGCGATCACCTGGAGCTCTGTCGGCCCATCGCCCACCTGCACCGTGCGCTCCTCGCTGCCCTCGGCGCTGACGAAGGTCGTGCTGACATTGCCGACCCCGGCGAGCAAGTCGATAGTTGTCCGCTCGCCGCTCAGCAGCAGGCAGCCGCTCAGCAGCGGCGTCAGGAGCAGGGTGGCGAGCAGCGCCAGGATAGTTCGCCTAGCCATAGGACTCCGGTCGGGAGTCGGCGCTATAGGTGGCGCTCTCGGGTACCTGCTCCACGTGGGTGGGGTGCCGACTGAGGACGCGCAGGTTGGTGCCGCACATCACATTGGCGCAGACCAGCAGCGTATTGATGGTGACATAGTCCTGTAGGCCGAGCTTCTGCTTACAGACGGGGCACTGGACAATTTCGACAGCCATATGTATTAATTCCTCAAGGTCATTGATAATAGGCAATACCGCAGAAGTAACGCTGTGAGGCGTCCTGTCATTCTGAGCGAAGCGAAGAATCCCGGCCGGGACCCTTCGCTTCGCTCAGGGTGACAGCGTTACTTATGCTCTATTGCGATAATAGGTTGTGGAGGTATTGTACACGAGAACACGCTCTCCCCACTGGCGCGGGAAGAGCGAATGTAGCCTCTCTGGGGGCTGCGCCCAGGCCGAGTAGATTACAGCTGCCAGAGGCAGATCCGACCGTCGTGGGTGCCGGTCGCCAAGAGGCGGCCATCGGGGCTGTAGGCGAGGCTGGCCACGCCGGCGCGATGTTCGAGGGCGGGGGCGGCGAGGCTCGCATCGCTGAGCCGCCAGATGCGCACGCTGCGATCTTCGCTGGCGCTGGCGAGCATTTGGCTATCGGGGCTGAAGGCGATGGAGCGAACCGGGCCGCTGTGCCCCTGGAAGGTCTCGATCACCGTTCGGTCGCTGAGGCGCCAGACGCGGATGCTCTTCTGGCTGCTGGCGGCGATATACGAACCGTCTGGGCTGAAGGCGACGCCATAGATGAAGCTGGCGAACCCGCCGAGCTGCCCGACCGGCTGGTGGTCGGCTGTATTCCAGAGGTAGACTGCCCCGTCGTAGCAGCCGGCGGCCAGGAACTCGCCATCGGCGCTGAAGCACAGGCTATGAACGAAGGGGACAGGCAGGGTGTCGAGGATGCGGATCGAGTCGCCATCAACGGTGCAGATGGTGATTGTGCTACCCCATCCGCCCACCGCCAGGAGCTTGCCGTCTGGGCTGAAGGCGATGCTCTCGACAGAGCAGCCGGGGATGCGCAGCAGGCGGCGCGATTCGCCGTCGCTCACATTCCAGATCCGCACCGACTCATCGTCGCTGCCGGTGGCCATCATGCCGCCCTCGGGGGCAAAGAAGACGCTGCGCACGCTGCTGGTGTGGCCCTTCAGCGTCCGCACATGGCTATAGTCGCTGATCTTCCAGATGCCGACGGTGTGATCGTCATAGCCGGCGGCGAGAAGTTCGCCGCTGGGGCTAAAGGCCACCGAGCGGATCGGGCTGCCGGTGGTGAGCATGCGCAGGAGTGTGCCGAGGGGCACCTGCTCTTCTGCGGGCGAGGCCGCGCCCTGATCTCCCCCTTGCTGCTGCCCTGCCCCGCCTGATGTGCGCGCCCCGATATGATGTGGCGTGGCGGGGTGGCGGGCGTAGAAGAACTCCTCGCGCATCTCACGGGCGCTGCGCGGGCGGCCCTCCAGGGTCACGCTCATCGACTTGTGGATCAGGGCGGCCACCGCCTCGGGCACATGGGGCACCAGATCACGGATGGGCCGGAGCGAGTCGGGGTTGCCGTTGATCAGGCGGGCCATGCGGCTCATCGCATCGGTGGGCAGGGTGCCGGTGAGCATATGGTAGAGCGTGGCCCCGAGCGAGTAGAGGTCGCTTCGCTGGTCAGGCTCGCCATCGCGCATCTGCTCGATCGGGGCGTAGGGCGGTGTGAACCCGTAGATCTTACGGTTCGACATCTCGGGCGTGGTTGTCTCGGAGCTATCGACCGAGATCGTCATGCCGCCGCGTGCCAGGCCGAAGTCGAGCAAGATAATATCGAAGCTCTGGCTGAGCTTGAGGTTCTTCGGCTTGAGGTCACGGTGGATGATCGGGATGGGCCGGGTGTGGAGGTAGTTCAGCACATCGAGGAGCTGGTCGGCCCACCGCAGCACCATAGGCAGGGCCTGGGGCGAGGCGAAGTGCTTGCTCATGCGCTGGATCTGGCTGCCAAGATCCTCGCCGTGGATAAACTCCATCACCAGGAACTGGCCGTTGCCCTCTACAAAATGGTCGCTGACCTTGGCGAGCGCCTGGTGGCGCAGGCGGGCGAGCAGCTTGGCCTCGTGCTCAAAGGCGTGCCGGTAGGCGTCGTCGTGGAAGAAGGTCTCTTTGATCGCCACATCGTGGGAGAGCCGCAGATCCCGCGCCAGATAGACCGCGCCCATGCCGCCCTTCCCGACCTGCTCGGCGATGCGGTAGCGTTGTTGCAGCAAGGTACCCGGCGCTAACATAGATCCAATCTTTCGTCGGGCGTGTGGGCATCTGTAGCGCGAGATCGGGCGCACTGCCGCACATTGTTGTACATAAGAGCCTGTGGGGTATTATAAGTTCCATTATAGCAAATCCATTACCGTCTGTGGGCGGCGATACTACAGAAAATGGTAAAGCCGCTGTAAAAAATTGACAACCCAAGCTCCCTGGAATCTCATGCGAGCCGGGGTGGTGTCGCGTAGCTGTGGCTGGAACAGCTGCCTGGTACCGGTTTATGTCTCGCCGAAGTTATTAACTATCAGCTCCGCCAGGGCGTCGAGCGCCGCCTGGGCATCTGCGCCCTCGGCGTAGATGTGGATCTGGTGTCCGAGCGTCACGCCGAGCTTCATAATGTCGATCATACTCTTGGCGTTGCCGTCGGGTCGCTCGGGCCGGGACAGGTTGCGGGCGCGGATGGTGCTGCTGAAGCGGCTCGCCGTCTGCACAAAGTCTTTGGCCGGGCGCATGTGCAGGCCGATCTTATTGGTGATTGTTAGGGTGATCTCGATGCCGGTGCCCGCAGGCGGCGCGGGGGCGGGCGGCTCATGGCGCATGTGCTCAGCCGCAAGCGCGATGCCTTTCGTCTCCAGGGCGCGCTCGGCGGCGGCGGCCACCTCAGCGATGGTTGCGCCGGGCCTAGTCGCCTCGATGGCGGCCACCAGGGCCCCCTCTACCAGCGGTGCCGGGCTAATGCGGAAGGGGACGCCGCTCAGCTCCAGGGCGATCTCGGCGCTCATGATCGCGCTGCCCATATCGACCAGCACGAGCACCTCGTCGACGCCGACGAGGTTTTCTAGGGCCTGGCTGATCAGATCCACGCTTGTGCCAAGGTCGCCCTCCAATGTCCCGCCGGCTGTCGCGATCAGAACACGCCCATGAACCATCTGGTCGATCAGCTCTTTGACCCCGCTGGCGATGCTGGCGCTGTGTGAGATGATGAGTAGGGCTATCATTGTCTTAAAGGCTGAGGGCTGAGGGCTGAGGGCTGAATATGACGCTCAGCCCTTAGCCCTCAGCCCTCAGCCCTCTCCATAGGCTTCCGCCAGGATCTCGATGGGGTGCTTGGTGACGATGCCGGTGCCGTGGCTGATCTGCCAGCGGCATGTCTCGCTGTCGCAGAGGGCTAGGTCGGAGTCGGCGCCCTTCACAAAGGCGAAGAGCTTGGCCCCGACATCCATGCCGATCTGGTACTTCTCTTTCTTGAGGCCGTAGGTGCCGGCGATCCCGCAGCAGTCGGCGTGGCTCTCGGCGAGGTGCAGGCCGGGGACGAGGCCGAGCACGTCGAGGACGGGCCTGCCGATGCGGTGGGCGCGCAGCTGGCATGGCGGGTGGTAGGGCAGATCGCGCTTGATCGGGCGGAAGTTCGTGTCGAGCTCGCCGTCCTCGGCCAGGTTGCGTAGGAACTCGAAGATGTCGTAGGTACCGGCGGCCACGTCTTTCACATCCTGGCTGTGCAGGCCGAGCAGCTCGGGGGCCTCCTCTTTGAGCGTCAGGGTGCAGCTGGTGCTGGTGCCCACCACCGGGATGCCACGGCGCACGTAGGGCAGTAGGTGCTCCACGTTGTACATGTGCCGTCCTTTGGCCGCCGGGAAGTCGCCGTTCGAGAGCAGGGGCAAGCCGCAGCAGCCCTGTTTGGGGATGATCACCTCGAAGCCGTTGCGCTCCAGCACGGCGATGGCGGCCTTGCCCACGTGTGGCTCGTAGTACTGGGTGCTACAGCCGTGGAAGTAGACCACCTGCTTGCGGGCGGTGCCGGTCGGCTGGTGCTTCTTGAACCACGAGCGGAAGGTGTAGCTGCTTGCGGCTGGCAGCGGCGCGGCGCGGTGGATCTGCATGACCTGCTCGATTGCCCAGCGCACGGGCTTGATCGATAGGCCGAGGTTCACCAGCGGCGCGTGCGGGCCGCTGCTCAGCCGACCGACCACCCCGGCGCGGCCGATGATCTTGTTGCGCAGTGGGGCGCCGCGCTCGGCCACGATCTGGGCGCGGGCGCGCGCGTTCAGCTCAGCGATCTTCACGCCGGTTGGGCAGACCTCGTTACACACTCGGCAGCCCGAGCAGTAGTCCACCGAGTCATCGGGGACGGGCTGGCCTGGCTGGCGGAAGCGCTGGGCCTGCGGGCCGACCGACTTCGGCCCAGGGAACATATCAGTCACGGCGGCTACCGGGCAGGCCGACATGCAAACATTGCACTTGATGCAGTGGTCGAGCGACTGGTTGAGCGAGAGCTCGATGTGATCCATTTCATCATCCCCGGCGTAGGGACGCAGCGCGCTGCGTCCCTACGCACGTCCGGCCATCCAGCCGGTTGCGGCGGCGATGCCTTCCAGGCTTCCCTCGCGGATGGAGTCACAGCCAGCGAGGGCGGAGCCGGCGATGGCGACGTTCTGGTAGACGACCTGGCCTGCGGCGTCGAGTGGGCGCAGCTGTGAGTCAGTGGCGACGCCGCTGCGGAAGACGGGGTGGCCGGTCTCGTTGAGGAAGCGGGCGGCGAACCAGTCGGCGCGGGCGTTGGGCGTGCGCAGCGGCAGGCCGAGGGCGGTCTCTACGAGGGTGGTGGCGTCCACGGCGCGCACCCCGCCGCCTGCGATCCCGCCGGTGGCCAGGATGTAGCGGGCGGCGCGATGGCGCTGCTCGCGGGCGGCGGCCTCGGTGTAGATCGCGTCGAGCCGGTCGCCCTGGGCCTCAGCGCGCTGCACGAAGGCACCGATCTGCATGCGCCCGCCCGCCCGCAGCAGGGCGGCCTCCAGCATGCGGTAGAGCCGCATCCCCGGCACTGAGGCGGGCAGGGTGGGGATCTCGAAGATTAGCGCCCCAGCGGCGGCCTGGAGATCGCCCACCACCTGGGTGGCGTTGGCGAGGCCGAGCACCGCTGGCAGGCCGATCCGGCTGTACCCACCGCGCTGCACCAGCTGGCGCAGCTGGCGCCCCACATCGGCGCGGAAGGCGGGCTGGTCGAAGAGCCGGGCGAAGCTGACGGTGCTGAAGTCGAGCGTGCGGTCGCTGGGCGGCAGAGCCAGGTAGGCGCCCTCGGCGGCGAAGCCCTGGGCGCGCAGGTTGGCGGCGACCATAGGCGGGAAGAAGTCGCGCAGCTTGCGGAACCCGGCGATCAGCAGCGGGCCGCCGCCGTCGCCCTCCTTGGGCAGCTGGCGGGCGTCACCGGCGGCCATGGTGGCGGGCACTAGGCAAGTCGTCCGCAGGGCACCGACGGCGGTGGGCAGCAGCAGGTTGCGCCGCAGGCTGCCGACCAGCGGGTAGCCTCCGGCTTCACAGACGGCGCGCAGGCGGGCGGCCCCGGCCTGAACAGCATCTACGCCGGCCAGGGCGTAGGGGTGATCGGGGTGGTCGGCGATCAGCGACTCGACGCCAGCCAGCGGGTCGCCGTCGCCGATGTCGAGCAGGTCCAGGCAACCGGCGGCCCAGTGGGTTGCGCCATGGCCCTTGGCCAAGACAAGCACGCGCTCGCCAGCCTCGGCGCGACCGATGGCGGCCAGCATCCCGGCGATCCCCGCGCCGATGACGATTGTGTCGTACATATATCATTCGTAGGGGCGCATTGCGATGCGCCCCTACCCACATTATTATGCCTTCACATACTCGGTGGCCACTTCAGGGTGATCCGTCACGAGGCCGCCGCCCTGCTCGGCGTGTGAGCGCAGACGGTGGGCACCCATCACATTCACATAGATCAGCTCGTCGAGGCGGGCCTGGCGCAGCTGGTCGCCCCAGAGCACCGGGGTCAGCCCCTTCCAGCGCTCCTGGAGGAAGTGTAGCAGGGCGGCGTTAGCGTGCTGAATGGTGAATGTTGAAGATTGAATGGCGTCGGCCCCGGGCTGGGCCGTGCGCTGCTCGTAGAGCATGGCCGTGGTGCGGTAGATGCACCAGCCGCCCTGGCACGGCCCCATGCCCATGCGCACATCGCGGCGCACATCGTCGAGGTTCTTGGCCCCGCTGTCGATCGCGGCCTGCATCCTGGCCCGCGTCACCAGCTCGCACTCGCAGATCAGGTCGCCGTAGGCGTGCTCCTGCTCGACGGCGGCCAGATGCTTGCCCAGCCAGTAGAGCGAGGGCGCGCCCTCACCGGCGTGGTTGCCGCTGTGGTGATCAAAGTCTGGCGCGGGCATCACCTCGTCGGCGGTGCGGCAGGGCTGGGTGTTGCCCATGCGGCGGGCGATCTCGTCCACCGCGTCCTTCGCCATCAGCCGATAGGTCGTCCACTTGCCGCCGACCATCGAGATGATGCCGTCCACACCGTCGCGCTGCGCGTGGTCGAGCAGCTTGTAGGTGCGGCTGATATCGCGGTCGTTGACCACGTCCTGGTCTTTGTAGAGCGGGCGAACGCCGGCCCAGGCCCGCAGGGCGCGGTGTTGCTTGAAGCCGGGCACCAGCTTCTCACCCTCGTCGAGCATGAGCTGCACCTCCTCGGGCTCGATCCCGTAGACATCCGGGTCGGGCACGTGGATGTCGGTGGTGCCGATCACCGCGACGGTATGGATGGGTACGATGATGTCGCCGTCGGCGGGCAGCTTGCAGCGGTTGATCACCGTGTTCACCATGCGGTGGTTCATGGCCACCATAGTGCCCTTGCCGGGGACGACCGTGACCTTCACACCGGCCATGGCGGCGATCTTGCCGGCCCAGGCCCCGGCGGCGTTGAGCACGAAGGCGCAGTCGATGCGCTTCTGCTCGCCGCTGCGCAGATCCTCCACGGTCGCGCCCACCACCGCATCGCCCTCGCGGATCAGGCCGACCACGCTGTGGTATGTAAGAACCTGGGCGCCGTGCTCGCGGGCCGAGCGGGCGTTGGTGTGGGCGGCGAGAAAGGAGTCGGCCGAGCCGTCGTGAACCTCGAAGACCCGCGAGATCTGCGGGTTAAGGGCTGGCTCGCGGCGCAGCATCTCGTCCACGCTGATCTCCTGGACGGGAACACCAGTCTTGTGGCAGTTAGCCTCGAAGACATCGCCGTAGTCCGGGTCGTCCCAGGGGGTGACCACAAAGAAGCCGGAGGTGTCCTCAATAGAGCTAGGCATGATCCGGCGCAGGATGGCGTTCTCGATGGCGCACTCGGTGGCCGACTGCGGGTCCTTGGTGACATAGCGGCCGCCTGAGTGGAGCAGGCCGTGGTAGCGCCCGGTGGTGCCGTGGGTCAGGTCGCCCTTCTCCACCAGCACGGCGCGCATCCCGCGCATGGCCAGGTCGCGCACGCAGCCGAGGCCGGTGGCCCCGCCGCCGATCACTAGGACATCGGTTGAGATTGTTTGCATCGTACACTCCCCGCCCTCACCCCCCTTCCCCCTCTCCCGCAGGCGGGAGAGGGGGTGCCGCGCCAGCGGCGGGGGTGAGGGTTTAATCCGCCCAGTCGAAGGTGCGGGTGACGGCCTTCTTCCAGCCGGCGAAGAGCGCGGCCCGCTGGTCCTCGCCCATCTGCGGCTCCCAGCGCTTGTCCATGCCCCAGTTGGCCAGCATCTCGTCGGTGTTCTTCCAGTAGCCCACGGCCAGCCCGGCGGCGTAGGCCGCGCCGAGGGCGGTGGTCTCGGCCACCTTCGGGCGCACCACCGGCACGCCGAGGATGTCGGACTGGAACTGCATGAGGGTGTCGTTGTAGACCATGCCGCCGTCAACTTTCAGCTCGGTCAGGGTCACGCCGGAGTCCTGCTCCATCGCCTCCAGAACCTCGCGGGTCTGGTAGGCGGTGGCCTCCAGGGCGGCGCGGGCGATGTGGCCGCGGTTGATGTAGCGGGTCAGGCCGACCATGACGCCACGGGCATCGGAGCGCCAGTAGGGCGCGAAGAGGCCGGAGAAGGCCGGCACGATGTACATGCCGCCGTTGTCCTCGACGGTGAGGGCCAGATCCTCGATCTCGGGGGCGCTGGCGATCATCTTCAGGTTGTCGCGCAGCCACTGCACCAGCGAGCCGGTGACGGCGATTGAGCCCTCCAGCGCCCAGACTGTCGGCTCCTTGCCGAAGCGGTAGGCCGGGGTGGTGAGCAGGCCGTTCTTCGAGTGGACGAGCTTCGTGCTGGTGTTCATCAGCATGAAGTTGCCGGTGCCGTAGGTGTTCTTGGCCTCGCCGGCCTTGAAGCATGCCTGGCCCACCGTGGCCGCCTGCTGGTCGCCCAGGATACCGGCCAGGGGCACGCCCTGGAGCACGCCGCGACACTCGCCATAGACCTCGCTAGACGAGCGGATCGTCGGCAGCATCGAGCGCGGGATGCCCATGACGCCCATGATCTCCTCGTCCCAGTCCATCGTCTCCATATTCATCAGCATGGTGCGCGAGGCGTTGGAGACATCGGTGATATGGATGCCGCCGACGGTGCCGCCGGTGAGGTTCCATGCCAGCCAGGTATCCATGTTGCCGAAGGCCAGGTCGCCAGCCTCGGCGGCGGCGCGGGCGCCATCGACATTGTCGAGGATCCAGCGGATCTTCGGGCCGGAGAAGTAGGTGGCCAGCGGCAGGCCGACCTTCTCGCGGAAGCGGTTCTGCCCGCCGTCCTTGGCGAACATGTTCACCAGCTGGTCGGTGCGCGTGTCCTGCCAGACAATCGCGTTATAGACCGGCTTGCCGGTCTTGCGGTTCCAGACCAGGGTCGTCTCGCGCTGGTTGGTGATCCCGACGGCGGCCAGGTCGCTCGGCGTCGCGTTCGCCTTGGTCAGCGCGCCCTGGACGACGCCCTGGGTGCGCTGCCAGATCTCATCGGCGTTATGCTCAACCCAGCCCGGCTTGGGGAAGATCTGCTCGTGCTCGCGCTGATCGACTGAGACGACCTTGCCGTCGTGGGTGAAGATCATACAGCGGGTGCTGGTGGTGCCCTGGTCGATCGCGGCGACATACTTTGTCATTGGAAGACTCCTTTGTCTGTGAAACGAGAGGGAGGGTTCCAGGGAGGGCTATGCCCTCCCTGGACTCTCCCTTACGGATACTCACCTTTAGGTGCGAAAGCCCAGGACGTTCACGCCTGGGATGAAGCGCCCCGCTTCAGCGGCTTCAGCCTCTTGACAGTTACGAACATACGCGCTATTCTACCTGATAGCGAATGGCACATGCATAAGTGAACGTTCGGGCGGTTGCAGCGCATAACGTCACTGGCGCGCTGCGTAAAACGTTCTGCCGAGCTCGTAACCAATGGCTGTGGGGCGGCACAGCACGGGTGCAAGACCCTTGAAGCCCAAGCGTTTACGCTTGGGAGCCGTCACGAGATTCCCTCCGCCACCTCAAGCATGGCCTTGGCCATCAGGAAGGCCGATGTGGCGCCGGGGTCCTGGTGGCCGATCGAGCGCTCGCCGAGGTAGGAGGCGCGGCCCTTGGTGGCCAGCATCGGTATAGTGGCCTGCATGCCGGCCTCGCATGCGGCCAGTCCTATGCGCATCGCGCTCAGGAAATCCTCGTCGGCGGCGTTGGCCTGCTTGAGCGCGTCGATCCCCGGCCCGATTGAGTCGATCATTGTCTTCTCGCCACGGGTGGACTTCCCGCGCGACTGGATGCCCTCCAGGGCGGCCTCCAGGGCGGCGATCAGATCGGCCGGCCCGAGCTCGAAGCGGTCCCCGGTGGCCATGCCGGCGCGCAGGAAGGCGGTGCCGTAGAGCGGCCCACTGGCTCCGCCGACGGTTGACACCAGCGTGGTGCCCACCGTCTTGAGGATCGCGCCGATGTCCTTGTCGGCCACGCCGGGCAGCTTGGTGATCACCGTGCTGAAGCCCCGGTCGAGGTTCACCCCGTGGTCGGAGTCGCCGATGGCCGAGTCGAGCTGGGTGAGGTAGTCGCGCTGCTCCTTCACGGTCGCGGCCACCCGCTCGATGAACGTGATCACGTGCGCTGCGGTGATGTGCATGGTTGCCTCCGGCTGTCAATGCAACATAGAAGAGAGGGTGAGTTTCAGGGAGGGCGCAGCCCTCCCTGGCCCTCCCTATATATTACACGCCCCAGCGCAGCGCCGGTGTGTGGACGGGCGCGTCCCAGAGCTTGGTCAGCTCATCGTCCAGCTTGAGCAGGGTGAAGGAGCAGCCGGCCATGTCGAGCGAGGTGATGTAGCTGCCGACGAGGTTGCGGCTGATGGTGATGCCTTTGGCCTTGAGGATCGTGTTGAGCTCGTTGTACATCAGGTAGAGCTCGATCAGCGGCGTGCCGCCCATGCCGTTGACGAAGGCCAGCACATGGTCGCCGCTGGCGAAGGGCAGATCCTCCACGATGGGCGTGGCCAGCATCTCCGCGATCTCGGCGGCGCTGGCCAGCTTGACCCGGCGGCGGCCGGGCTCGCCGTGGATGCCGACGCCGATCTCCATCTCGTCGTCGGGCAGCTCGAAGCTGGGCTTGCCGGCGTGCGGCACCGTGCAGCTGGTGAGCGCCATGCCCATGCTGCGGCCCTGGGCGTTCACCTTCTCGGCGATCCGCTTGACCTCGGCCAGGTCTGCGCCAGATTGGGCGGCCGCGCCGACGATCTTCTCCAGCAGCACCGTCACGCCCACGCCGCGCCGCCCGGCGGTGTAGAGGCTATCCTTCACCGCCACGTCGTCGTTGGTGACGACGGCGGCCACCTCGATCCCTTCGGCGGCGGCCATCTCAGCGGCCATCTCGAAGTTCATCACGTCGCCGGTGTAGTTCTTGACGATGTGCAGCACGCCCTTGCCGCCATCCACGGCCTTGGTGGCGGCCAGCATCTGGTCGGGGACGGGCGAGGTGAACATGGCGCCGGGGCAGGCCGCGTCGAGCATGCCCATGCCGACAAACCCGCCGTGCATGGGCTCGTGGCCGCTGCCGCCGCCCGAGATGATCCCGACCTTGCCTTTAACCGGGCCGTCGGCGCGCACGATAATATCGGGGTCATAGGAGACCGTGAGCAGGTCGGGGTGGGCCGCGGCCATGCCGGCCAGGGCCTCCTTGACCACATTGTCTGGCGAGTTGATCAGCTTCTTCACTGAGGCTCTCCTTACGTCATTGTGTGGGGGCTACATGCCGACGGCGTTCGCCAGCACTGCGGCGACCACGCCGCCGATGATCGGGCCGACGACCGGGACCCACGAGTAGGCCCAGTCCGAGTCGCCCTTGCCGGGGATAGGCAGGATGGCGTGCATAATGCGCGGGCCGAGGTCGCGGGCGGGGTTGATCGCGTAGCCGGTCGGGCCGCCGAGGCTCATGCCGATGCTCCAGACCAGCATGGCCACCATGTAGGGGCCGACGCCGGCGGCCGGGCTACCGGCGGTGGCGCCGTTGGCGCTAAAGATCGCGAAGATCACAAACAGCAGGACGAAGGTGCCGACCGCCTCGGTGACCACGTTCCAGAGCGGGTTACGGATGGCCGGGCCGGTGCTGAAGCAGGCCAGCTTGAGGCCGGGGTCCTTCGTGACGCCCCAGTGCTGGTAGTAGGTCAGCCAGACCAAGATCGCGCCGATGAATGCGCCGACGAACTGGCCCGCGATCTGGATCATGGCGATGCCGAAGTCGCCGCCGGGCCGCAGGGCGGCGGCGATCGAGACGGCCGGGTTCAGTGCGGCGGGCGGGCTGCCGGTAGCGGCCGACACGAAGACGCCGCACATCACGGCCAGGCCCCACCCGGCGGTGATCACGACCCAGCCGGCATTATTTGACTTCGACTGGTTGAGCAGCACGCCGGCGACGACGCCGTTGCCGAGCAGAACCAGGATCATCGTGCCGAGCATTTCACCGAGAAACGGTCCCATGAGAGTCCTCCTCACGATCCACAAGACGCGGTAGACAGGTTGCGGCGTATCGTCCTTGATAGCGTTCGGGCTGCTGAGGGTTTGCCGTGCGGCGTGGCGCGGCCTACAGCTCCGTTGTGGCAACCCTCTGCTCCTGCTTATCGTCTTCAGGCAACATGCGACGCTGCGCGTTGCCGGCTCACCCCCTTTCGGGCGCACATAAATAAGGCGGGCTGCCTCTGGCGGCAGCGCCAAGTCATACTATGAGGGAACTCCGAGCCTGGGGCGAGCCGCCCTGGGCGAGAGTCAGTGATGCGAAGGTGTGGGTTGTGGTTGTGGTTTGCCGCCAGTGTCCCGTGGAGTGCCCCTCGTCATTGAGCAGACTGGTGACGCTGGTTTGTAGGATCGTATGATCAGGGCCGTGGCACCCGGCATGCCAAAGCGTTCACGAGCGACAATGCGCGTGGGGTGGAGGGTGTTGTGGAATGGTTAAGGCGGGTGACATATGTATGATAGCAGACCGCTCAAGCGGGCGTCAAGGGTGCAGGGTGTGCAAGAATAATCAAAAATGTTTCAGAATTGAAACAACACGTCTCATGATTGTTTCACGGCGCATGGGTGGTAGGCCAAAAGTCAGCCTTGGTGATCCGGTGGTTGACCATCTTCCGCCAGAGCGTGGCCCGGCTGATGCCGAGCAGTTCGGCGGTGCGTCCGAGGTGGCCGGCGGCCTGGTGCCCAGCGCGCAAAATAGCCTCTCGCTCGCTGAGCTTATGGTTGTCGTCCAGGCTCGGGCTGTGGGGCGGGTCCAGCGGCGCGGCGACATGAATGATCGCCGGGGGCAGATCCTCCAGCCCGATCACACTCTTCTCGCTGCTGTGCAGCACCCGCTCAATGGTCAGCTCCAGCTCGCGCACATTGCCGGGCCAGGGGTAGGCGCGCATCGCCTGGAGCGCGTCGGGGGCGAAGGCCACCTGGCGGCCGAGCCGGTCGCTCAACAGCAGCAGCAGGTGGTTGATCAGCAGCAGCAGGTCGTCGCCTCGGGCGCGCAGGGGCGGGATATCGACGCTAAAGGCGCTCAGGCGGGCAGCGAGGTCGGCGCGGAAACGGCCCTCCTGGACGAGCCGCCCCATGTCGGCGGCGGTGACAACAATCCGCACATCGATCGGCAGGGGCTGCATTCCACCGGTGCGGATGATCCGCTTCATCTCGATGGCGCGGAGCAGGCCAGTCTGAAGCTCAGAGGGGAGGACGTCGGCCTCCTCCAGGTAGATCATGCCGCCGTAGGCCAGCTCAAGCTTGCCTGGGCGGCTGGTCTGATCGTCGGCGCGCGGCCCGCCCTCGACCCCGAACAGCTCGCTGGACAGCAGGGTACGCGGCACAGCGGCGCAGTTTAGACGCACGAAGGGGCCGCGGGCGCGGCTGCTGGCGTTGTGAATGGCCTGGGCGAAGATCTCCTTGCCCACGCCCGGCTCGCCATTGAGCATGATCGCGCCGCTGGCCCCGGCAGCCATATGGGCATGGTGCAGCGCCTGGAGCATCGCCGGGCTCTGGCCGATAATGTCGTGGAAGGTGAACTGGGCCTGGGCGCCGACCACGCGCTGCACAAGCTGGTTGATGCTCTGGGATGGCCGGGCGGTGATCAGGGCTCCGAGGTAGCGCTGCTCGCTGTTCCAGACAGGGTGGACGCTACAGAGGGCGGCTAGGGCGGTTCGGCGGCCCTGCCAGAGCAGCTCCTGCTCGGCCAGCTCGGTACGGTCGTGGAGCGCCTGGCGCACCATCTCGGGCAGGGCTAGAGCCTGATCGACCGGGCGGCCCGCCACCGTTCGCGCGCTGACGCCGAGCATCTCGGCGGCCCGGCTGTTGATGCGGCGGATCTCGCCGCTCGGGCCAATAAAGATCAGCCCCTCGCTCATCGCCTCCAGCGTGGCGTAGAGCTCGGCCAGCTGGTCGTTCGCATCGGCGAGCAGCTTGTCGGCCCGCAGCTGGTTGTGTAGCGCCTGGGCCGTGGCAATGGCTAGGCCGAGGGTGTGCAGGTGGGCGCTCTCCGCGTCTGTAATGATCGCCAGCGCACCCAGGGGCTGCCCATCCACATCGAAGATCGGCGCGGCCGCAATGGCCAGCGGGCGCAGCTGGGCGCTGAAGTGCTCTACGCCGACGGTCTGGATGGGCAGCGCCTCGCGCAGCGCCAGGTCCACCGCATTGCTGCCGGCCCGCTCCTCGCTCAGATCGACCGGCGGGGCCAGGCCGCAGCTGCGGGCCAGGGCGACGGTGATCGGGTCGCCCTCGATATGCAGGGCCACCGCCTGGGCGTCGGCGAGCACGACGGCGAAGCCCGGCCCCTCGATCAGCTGGTAGACATCCTCAATCGAGGATCGGGCCAGGTCGAGCAGGCGCAGGGCCTGGCCGTCGGGGGGAGCCGTCGGCGTCGGCCCGTCTGCCGGGCGCTGGCCGCGCACCGCGCAGCGCTGCCACGAGCGCTGGATGGGCGGGGCGGGGTGGGTGTCCATAGTGTCAATGCAAAAGGCAAAAGGCAAAAGGCAAACATTAATTACCGCACGAAAGCCGGGTCAGTGCCCTCACGCACTCAGTGGCTCAGTGATGGCACCTGCTGAGTCAGACAGTGCCATGCGCCCAGCCCCCAGATGATATCGGTGCAGTCGATGCCGACCACCCGGCGCTCGGGGAAGCAGCCCTGGATGATCGCGGCGGCCCGCTGGTCGTTGGGGTGGTTGTAGAAGGGCACCAGGACGATGCGGTTGGCGATGTAGAAGTTGGCGTAGCTGGCCGGCAATCGCTGATCCTCATACACGACTGGCGGCGGCATGGGCAGCGTCAGGATGCGCAGGGGCCGCCCGTCGAGGCCAGTCATCAGATGGAGCCGACGCAGGTTCTCCTGGAGGATGAGGTAGTTCTCGTCCTGGGGGTCGTCCTCGACAGCGGTGAGGATGGTGTCGGTGTCAACAAAGCGGCTGATGTCGTCGATATGGCCATCGGTGTCATCGCCGACAATGCCCTCGCCCAGCCAGAGGATCTTCTCCACGCCCAGGAAGTCGCGCAACCTCGCCTCGATATCCTCGCGGCTCAGCTCGGGGTTCCGATTCTGGTTGAGCAGGCACTGCTCGGATGTCAGCAGCAGCCCGGTGCCATTCACATCGATCGAGCCGCCCTCCAGGATCATCTCGGGCTTAAAGCGCGGCACGCCGAGGTGCTCGGCCATGCGGGCGGGGATCTGGTTGTCAAGGTCGGAGGGCGGGTACTTGCCGCCCCAGGCATTATACTCCCAGTCGATCGCCGCAAGCCGGGGCGCATCGCGGTGCGCCCCGGCTGTCGAATTTCTGACAACAAAGATCGCCCCGTGGTCGCGGCACCAAGCGTCATTGGTAAAGAAGTCGTGCAGGCGGATGTCGCCGGTCGCCCCGGCCTCGTCCAGGTACGCGCGGGCGCGGGCGGCCAGATCATCGTCGCATGCATTAATGTGGACGGTCTCGGATGTTGCCAGGGCGGCGACCATACGCGCATAGACCGGCTCAATGCGGTCAAACTTGCCCGGCCAGCTGTTTCGCTTGTGGGGCCAGGAGATCCAGGTGGCCTGGTGCGGCTCCCACTCGGCGGGCATGTGGTAGCCAAGGGATGCAGGAGTCGTCATATGGTATCCTCGTAGGGGCGCAGCGCGCTGCGCCCTTACATGTCATCGATATACCTTTTCGTGATCTCGCCATACGCGTCGATCCGACGGTCGCGCAGGAAGGGCCAGTGGGTGCGCTGGACATCGAGGCGGGCCAGGTCGACCGGCGCCACGAGGACATCGGGTTTGTCGATAGGTGCCTTGGCGAGGATGGTGCCGCTGGGGTCGCTGAGGAAGCTCTGGCCCCAGAACGCGATGCCGCCAGCGGGATCGCCCTCGTGGCCGGTGCGGTTCACGCTGACCACGTAGCAGCCGTTGGCCACGCCGTGCGAGCGCTGGATGGTCTCCCAGCTCTGGTGCTGGGCCTCGCCGTACTCGGCCTTCTCGGCGGGGTGCCAGCCGATGGCGGTCGGGTAGAAGAGCAGGTCGGCCCCGCGCAGGGCGGTGAGCCGGGCCGCCTCGGGGTACCACTGGTCCCAGCAGATCAGCACGCCGACCCTGGCAAACTTCGTCTGAAACACCTTGAAGCCGAGGTCGCCCGGCGTGAAGTAGAACTTCTCGTAGAAGAGCGGGTCGTCGGGAATGTGCATCTTGCGGTACTTGCCAAGGTAGCTGCCGTCTGCGTCGATCACGGCGGCGGTGTTGTGGTAGAGCCCCTCGGCGCGCTTCTCGAAGAGGCTGGCGATGATCACCACGCCGAGCTCGCGGGCCAGGGCGCTGAAGGCTGCGGTGCTCGGGCCGGGCACGGGCTCGGCCAGGGAGAAGTTGACATAATCTTCGCTCTGGCAGAAATAGCGCGAGCGGAACAGCTCAGGCAGGCAGATGATCTGGGCTCCCTGGGCCGCCGCCGCGCGCACGCCGTCCAGGGCGGCGGCCATATTCGCCTCGGGATCGTCGCTCATCGTCAGCTGGACGAGGCCGATATGGACGATTCGGGAGGTGCTCATTGGTTGCTCCAGTAGGTGCGGCTTTCCGAGTCGCTCTGCCAGTTGCCGCCTTCCACCTTACGCAGCACCCCGGCGCGGATCTGCTCCAGGGCCTCGGCACCGGCCACGTAGATCCAGGCGTGGCGCGGGCCGGCGGCGGCGTCTACCGTCACCAGCAGGCGCTCATACATATTGGCCGCGCCGTCCTCGGCGTAGCCCTCCAGCGAGTCGAGCTCGTCCATAGCGGTGGCGTAGTTGGTGTCAGCGACGGTGATCAGCGCGCCGATCACCCGCTCGTCGGGCGCGGCGAGATCCTGCCCCATCACCAGGAAGGGGTAGGGGCCGGCGGTGTAGAGCGCCGCGCCGACAAGGCTGACGGGCTCCTCGCCGATGGTGCGGCCTGCCAGGAAGCGCACGTAGTTCGGCTCTCCCGGCTTGAGCGTGCCGTAGACAAAAAATGGATGGTTCATAGGAAAGCTCACCCGGCGGCTGAAGCCGCGGGCTATGGTCTGCGAAGCCCGGCTGCGCGGGCTGGACGAGGCCGCGCAGGCGGCCATTGTCGATTCGTAGCCCGCCCGTTTACGGGCCGGGCGCGCAGGGTGACAGCGTGACTTCTGCGGTATTGCGAAAGATGGTACTAGGTAGCGGGCACTTGATGACGGATTATACGCAATAGAGCATAAGTAACGCTGTCACCCTGAGCGAAGCGAAGGGTCCCGGCCGGGATTCTTCGCTTCGCTCAGAATGACAGGACACCTCACAGCGTTACTTCTGCGGTATTGCGATTATACTATACCAGGGCGGAGATCACCTTGCTGCGACACTACCCCGTCAGAATGGCCTCGATTGCGGCGATCTCATCGGCGCTGAAGTGCATATTGCTGGCGGCGGCCACGCTATCGTCAACCTGCCCGACCCGGCTGGCCCCGATCAGCGCCGATGTCACCACCGGGTCGCGCAGGGTCCAGGCCAGGGCCATCTGAGCCAGGCTCTGACCGCGCCCCTTGGCCAGATCGTTCAGCTGGCGCACCTTGGTGATCTTCTCGTCGGTGATGTGGGCGGGCCGCAGGAATCCGTGGGCCTTTGATGCCCGCGATCCCTCAGGCACCCCGCCCAGGTACTTGTCGCTCAGCAGACCCTGGGCCAGCGGCGAGAAGACGATGCAGCCCACCCCCTCGTCGCGCAGGGTGTCGAGCAGGCCGTCCTCAACCCAGCGGTTAAACATGCTGTAGCTTGGCTGGTGGATGAGGCATGGCGTGCCCATGCGGCGCAGGATCTGGGTGGCCTGGCGGGTCTGCTCGGCGGGGTAGTTCGAGATACCAGCGTAGAGCGCCTTGCCGCTACGCACGATCTGATCGAGGGCACCCATCGTCTCCTCCAGCGGCGTGTCGGGGTCGGGCCGGTGGTGGTAGAAGATATCCACATAGTCCAGACCCATGCGGCGCAGGCTCTGGTCGAGGCTGGAGATGAGGTACTTACGCGAGCCCCACTCGCCATAGGGGCCAGGCCACATATTGTAGCCCGCCTTACTAGAGATGATCAGCTCGTCGCGGTAGGGCCGCAGGTCCTCGCGCATGATCTGGCCGAAGGTCTCCTCAGCCGAGCCGGGCGGCGGCCCATAGTTATTCGCCAGGTCGAAGTGGGTCACGCCGAGGTCGAAGGCGCGGCGCAGCATGGCCCTGGCGTCCTCCAGGCGGTCCACGCCGCCGAAGTTATGCCACAGCCCCAGCGAGATCGCGGGCAGCCGCAGGCCGCTGCGCCCGCAGCGGTTGTAGGGCATCGTCCCGTAGCGCGTGTCGCTAGCCAGATACATAGCGTGTTCCTTAGTTGATTGCAGATTGCAGATTGCGTCAAATCTACCCGCTGCAATCCATCAGAGGCTCTCCTCGCGGTCGAGGGAGAGGTAGATCGGCCCGGCGCCGAGCAGGAAGATCAGCGAGCTGGCGCAGCCGGAGCGGTTGGATGTGGTGAAGCGGGCGTGCTCGCCCTCGCCAAGCTCAAAGTCGATGCTCTTGCCGACGAGGGTGTTATGGGCGCGCAGGGTATGATGTCCCGGCCCGGCGGCCCGCGTCACCGACTGCTTGTTCTTCAGGGTGGCGATTAGCTCGCCGTCGAGCCAGACCCGCACCTCGCGAATGCCGATGTCGCTCTCCAGGGTGCGCGCAACCGTTATCTGCGCCTGTGGTGTGTCCAATAGGGGCTCTCCTGATCTAGGGCGTGTGGCGACAAGGCCCATGGTACACCACTTGCGCTCGGGCTGCGTACTTAATTCTCCTTTACCACGTTCACCCCAGACGCGCAGCAGCGGATCCGTGGGAAGTGTCCGCTCGAACTGGCGGGCTACGACGTGGCCAGCCTCCCCATGGCGCAGCTCTGCCGCGGCCAGATGCTCCACTGGCCCCCTGAGGCCCTTGGCGAAGTAGTCCCCAGGACGTAACGGTCTCCCCATCGGGCCGATGCCGCCCCGGTGCGGCGTGATATAATATGCGCAGCGTTATGGAGGGCACCGCCCTCCATTTCTTCTTTTATGCAGTGAGCACAGCTATGAGCGGAAAAGACCAGAACCCCGGCATCGTGGCCGATAACCGCAAGGCCCGCCACGACTATGATATCGAGGAGACCTACGAGGCCGGCATTGTGCTGACCGGCAGCGAGATCAAGTCGGTGCGGGCCGGCCGCGTCAACCTGCGCGGCAGCTACGCCCGCATCTTCAAGGACGAGATCTACCTCTACGATAGCCATATCTCGCCCTACGAGCAGTCGGGCACCTACTTTAACCACGAGCCGACCCGCCCGCGCAAGCTGCTGATGCACCGCCGCGAGATCAGCCGCCTCGATGGCCTCATCCGCCAGAAGGGTCTGACCATCGTGCCGCTGAAGATCTACTTCAAGGGCCGACGGGCTAAGCTGGAGATCGGTGTGGCCCGTGGCAAGAAGAACTACGATAAGCGTGAGGATATCGCCAAGCGTGACGCGAAGCGTGACATCGAGCGGGTGATGAAGTCGCGATCCCACGACTAGATGAGCACACCGTCTGTGGGATATGTCGCCCTGCTGCGGCGCAATAAGCCATTCCGTCGGCTCTGGTACGGCCAGCTCGTCAGCCAGCTCGGCGACTGGCTCGACAGCATCGCCCTCTTCACCCTGCTGCTCAACCTGACCGGCTCGGGCGAGGCGGTGGGACTGCTGCTGGTCGCGCAGTTTTTGCCCGGCGCCCTGGTCGGCCCCTTCGCAGGCGTGGTCGTTGACCGGCTGCCCCGTCGCCTGGTGCTCATCCTCAGCGACCTTGGCCGGGCGCTGCTGGTGCTGCTGCTGCTGCTCGTGCGCAGCGCGGGCGACATCTGGCTTGTCTATACGGTTGTGGCCCTGAAGGTTGTGCTGACCTCGTTCTTTGAGCCGGCCCGCTCGGCGATCATCCCCGACGTGTGCTCCCGCGAGGAGCTGGTGGCGGCCAACGCGATCAGCGGGGCCACATGGTCGGCGATGCTGGCCCTCGGCGCGGCCCTCGGCGGCCTGGTGGTGGGAACCCTCGGCATTCAGGCGTCATTCCTGATCGACTCCGCCTCGTATGTGATGTCGGCGGCGCTGATCTTTACCGTGCGGGTGGGCGAGGGCCGGGAGGCAGGAGGCAGAAAGCAGGAGGCAGGGGCCGCGCCGTCCTCGCGGGCGCTAGGCGAGCTGGCCGAGGGGCTGCGCTATATCTTCACGCACCGCGAGGTGGCCTGGATCACCTTCTCTAAGGCGCTGTGGAGCATGGGCGGCGGGGTGCTGCTGCTGCTGGCCCTGTTTGGCCGCGAGCTATTCCCCGTGGGGCAGGGCGGCGCGCTGAGCATCGGGCTGCTCTACGCGGCGCGCGGGGCGGGGGCGGGGATCGGGCCGATCCTGGCCCAGCGGCTCTTCGGCGACGGGCAGAGCTTTATGCGCCGCGCCATTGGCCTGTCCTTCTTCTTCTCGGCACTGGGCTACATCGGCTTTAGCTACTCGCCCACGCTGGCCGTGGCCATGCTCGCCGTGGTGGTGGCCCATGTGGGCGGCAGCATCCAGTGGGTCTTTAGCACGGCCCTGCTCCAGATGCGCCTGCCCGAGCGGCTGCGCGGCCGGGTCTTCGCCATCGAGTACGCTGGGCTTACGCTCACCACGGCCCTCTCCAGCTACCTCACCGGGCTCGCCAGCGACGCCGGGGCCGCGCCCAGGTCGCTGGCGCTCGCCCTCGCCGGGATCTTCCTGGTCGCCGGTCTGATCACCACCGCCGCGCTCTGGCACGGGCGGCCAGATCCCGTTAGCGAGCCGGCGGCGGCGTAGGGGCGCATCGCGATGCGCCCCTACTCATCGCCCGAGACGCGGCGACGTGCCCGGTCGCGCGCCGCCCTGAGTCGCTCTAGCGGGTCATCGGGCGCGGCGGGCTGGGGCTGGGGCTGCGGGGGCGTGGACGAGGGCGGCGCGGGCGCGCCGCCGATGCGCGCGCCGACCCGGCGCTTGGCCGCTGCCAGGCGCTCCAGCGGGTCATCGGGCGCGGCGGGGACGGGCGCGGCGCGGGCGGCCTGCCGGGCGGCCCACCACGCGCCCGCCGCGCCGAAGTCGCTCCGGCGCAGCATCAGGCGGCGCAGGGCGATGTCGAGCGGCAGCAGCAGCAGGGCCAGCAGCGCCAGGGTCAGGCCGATCTCGCGGGCCGAGGTGACCTGCATATCCACGTGGGCGAAGGCGTCGGCGGGCTGGCTGATCTGTGACCCGCCGGTGATGCTTGCCAGCTCGCCGAGCAGAGCCGGGTTGCCCTGCGACGAGCGGTACTCCGAGGAGTAGGGCACCACTAGGCCGGCCGTCTCCTGGATGATCGTTCGGTCGCCCTCTGCGCCGCTGATCTGCACCAGGTAGGTGCCGGGCGCGGGATTCTCGACTCGGCCCTGGTAGCTGCTCGGCCCAACCTGGGTCAGCGGCAGATCATGCTTGCTGCCGTCGCCGCCGATCAGGGTCGCGGTCACGGCCATGCCCTGCGAGCTGAGGGCGCCCGTATCCAGGCTCACCGTCGTCTCGCCGCCAGAGACAATCACGTCGGTGCTGATCTCCTGGCCGCCGCGCACAGGCAGCACCGAGTCGAGCAGCTGACCCATAAAGCGCGGGAAGCTCTCCCATGTCAGCCAGTCCTTCGCCCACTTCCCACTGGCGTCGCTCATCCAGGCCGCACTGTGGCCCAGGCCGTACTGCCAGGTGGCCAGCAGCGGCTGGTCGTCGTCGGTGGACATCATCAGGCGCGCAGTGTCCTTGAGAGTGCTGCCGTTAAATCCGTAGAGCGGGGGCGTGGCGGATATCCCGGCGAGCAGCGGGCTCTGGCCAACGGCCACCGGGGTGAAGGGGCGCTCGATGATATAGTTGCCGACGCTGGTGATCGTCTCTTGGACGAAGATCTGTGGCACGTCGGCCATGTCCTGGGCCGCGTAGTAGCGCCCGCCGCCGTCCAGGGCCAGCTGCTCCAGGTAGTCGGCCGATCCGCCGCCAGCCGCCACCACGCTCAGGGTGATCCCCTCGCTACGCAGGCGCTCGGCGATGTCGTTCTGGCTGCCGCCGCCGCCCCAGCCGTCGGTGAGCAGGATCATATGCTTGATCCGGGCGTCCGCCCCGTTCAGCAGCTCCTCGGCCTTGAGCAGGCCGGCCCGCACATTGGTGGAGCCGCGCGGCTCCACGCCCGACACCGCGCTGATTACCTGATCGACGGTGGCCCCCTGGGTGATCGCCATTGTCGAGAATGCCTGGCCGTCGAAGGTGACAATGCCCATCTGGTCGTGCTCGCTGAGCAGGGCTGACGCCTGGGCGATCGCGTCCTTGGCGATGTCCACCTTGCGGTCGCCAGATGCGTTCATCTGGGTGCTGCTGCGATCAGAGCTGCTACAGTGGCAGGCATCCATGCTGCCAGACTTGTCGATCACGAAGACGATCGCCAGGTCGGGGCGCTCCTCGCGGTTGCGCACGTCCATGTACACGGGCATGGCCTCCTCGACGGGGGTGCGCCCGTAACCGCCCACGCCGAAGCTCTTATCGCCGCCGATCATGAGCAGGCCCTTGCCGAGGTCGCGCACATAGGATGGCATGGCCGCCATCGCGCCGACGGGCAGGTCGCGGGCGGGTGTGTTCACCAGAATAATTGCGTCGTAGACGCTGAGGCCAGCCAGATCGGTGGGGATGGCCCCAGGGGCGAGCGGCTCGGCCAGCACATTCGTGGCCGACAGGGCAGCGACCAGGGCGGACGAGTCACGAGAGTTGGGTGAGACGACGAGCACCCTGGGCGGCCCCTGCACCTGGATGAGCGCGGACGCCTCGTTATTCTGCGCCCGGCCGTCGCGATCAGGCTGCACCTGGACGCGGTAGCGCTGGAAGCCGGAGCCGCTGACCGCCACCTCGAAGGGGATGATCGTGGCCCCAGGCTGGAGGTCGATCTGGCGCTCGGCGATCACGCCGCCGTCACCCACCAGGCGCACCGTGGCCCGCTGGGCGATAGTGCTCTCGATAGTGGCCTTGAGCGTGGCCAGCTGGCCGTCGCGCACGCGGGTGGGAGCCTCAAGCTGGCCAACCAGCGCCTCGGCGTCGCCGCTGGGCAGGGCCAGGTTCACCACCGAGATCGGGATGCCCCTGGCGACGGCGAGGCGGGCGGCATCAACGGCCTGCCCGCTGTTCTCAGCCCCATCCGAGAGCAGCACCAGGCGCTTCTCGGAGTCGCCAGGGAAGAGGGCAAGGCCAAGCTGGATGGCGTCGGCGATGTTGGTGCGGGTGGCCACCGGCACCGAGCTGACCCGGCCCAGGCGACGGACATCGCTCGGGGCGCGCTCGACCAGGGCACCGCCCCCGAAGACCACAATCGCCGCCTGGTCGCCCTCGGGCATGGCGGTCAGAGACTCCTGGATGAAGGACTCTGCCTGGGCGCGCAGCGATGGGGCGAGCGAGTCGCTGCCGTCGAGCAGGAAGACAGTGGTGAGCTGGTCGACGGGGAGGACGAGCTGGGCACCGGCCACAGAGAGCACCAGCGCCAGGCCAATCAGGCTGCGCACCGCCAGCCCGCCCCAGAAGCGCCAGGGGCTCAGGCGGCGCGGCGCAAGCAGAGCCACGGCCCAGATTAGGGCGAGCGCGCTGAGCAGCCAGAGCATCTCGGGGTAGATGAAGGAGAGACGGGGCATGGGCGCAGCTCCTGGGGGCGAAAGTGCGAAAGGGCAAAAGCTGTAGGGTTTCTGTCATTGTACCCAATCGCAGGGGCAGAGGCAAGGCAGGGGACGCCCAGGACGTTGCAACAGCCATGCCCCCAACCCCCTGGTATAATACCCCCAGCTGTAATGTAGCCTACCCGAGGATAGCATGACCAACCCCGAGACCCCGCCCGCGCGCCCGGCGGAGATGGACAAGGCATACGAGCACCAGCCGGTCGAGCAGAATCTCTATACGTGGTGGGAGCGCAGCGGCTTCTTCGCGCCCCGCGCCGATGCGCCGCGCCCGCCCTTCGTGATCTCCATCCCGCCGCCCAACGTCACCGGCGAGCTGCACCTCGGCCACGCCATGTTTGTGACGATTGAGGATCTGATGATCCGCTGGCGGCGTATGCAGGGCTTCCAGACGCTCTGGGTGCCCGGCACCGACCACGCCGGGATCGCGACCCAGTCCCAGGTCGAGAAGCTGCTGCGCAGCGAGGGCACCACCCGCGAGGCCGTCGGCCGCGAGGAGTTCCTGCGCCGCACCTGGGAGTGGAAGGAGAAGTACGGCGGCGAGATCCAGAACCAGCTGCGCCGCCTCGGCGCATCCTGCGACTGGGAGCGCGAGCGCTTCACCCTCGACGCCGGCCTCTCGCGCTCGGTCCACACCGCCTTCAAGCGGCTCTACGACGACGGTCTGATCTATAAGGGCACCTACCTCGTCAACTGGTCGCCCACCCTCGGCACCGCCGTGAGCGACCTTGAGGTCGAGTATGAGACGCGGAATGTCTCGATCTGGTATGTGCGCTACCCGGTGGTGCCCCAGGAGTCGGGGGACGGGAGTCAGGAGCCGGGAGCCGGGCCGTTTGGCCACGCATGGGGCAGCGGCAGGTGGGCCGAGGGGGTGACGGAGTGGATCACGGTGGCGACGACCCGCCCCGAGACGATCCTGGGCGATACGGCGATCGCGACCGCCCACGGCGACGAGCGCTTCGCGCACCTGCTGGGCCGCCAGGCCATCCTGCCCGCCCTCGGCCGGGCTATCCCGATCATCGCCGACGAGTATGTGGACAAGGAGTTCGGCTCCGGCGCGGTCAAGATTACCCCCGCCCACGACAAGAACGACTACGAGGTCGGCAAGCGCCACGGCCTGGCGCAGATCAATATTCTCAACCGGGACGCCACGGTTAACGCCGAGGGCGGCCCCTACGCCGGGATGGACCGCTTCGCCGCCCGCAAGGCGATGCTGGCCGACCTTGAGAAAGAGGGGCTGCTGGTAAGGACCGAGCCGCACACCATGAGCGTCGGGATCAGCCAGCGCGGCGGCGAGGTGATCGAGCCGCTGCTCTCCGAGCAGTGGTTTGTGAAGGTGCGCCCCCTGGCCGACATGGCCCTGGCCGCCGTGCGCGAGGGCCGCACCAAGATCATCCCCGAGCGCTTCGAGCGGGTCTACTACAACTGGATGGAGAACATCGAGGACTGGTGCATCTCGCGCCAGCTCTGGTGGGGGCACCGCATCCCCGTCTGGTACATGCCCGACGGCACCATGGTCGTCCCCGGCCCCGACGAGGCCCCGCCCGAGGGGGCAACGCAGGACCCGGACGTGCTCGACACCTGGTTCTCCTCGGGCATCTGGCCCTTCAGCACCCTCGGCTGGCCCGACGAGACGCCCGACCTCAAGGCGTTCTACCCGACCAGCGTGATGGAGACAGGCTACGACATTATCTTCTTCTGGGTGGCCCGTATGATGATGATGGGCTGCTACCTGACCGGCACCGAGCCCTTCCACACGATCTACCTGCACGGCCTGGTGCGCGACGAGCATGGCCGCAAGATGTCCAAGTCATACGGCAATGTGCTCAACCCGCTTGAGATTATGGACGCGCAGGGCACTGATGCGCTGCGCTTCACCCTGGCCACATCGGGCACGCCTGGCCAGGACATGAACCTCAACCCGCAGCGCATCGAGTCTGCCCGCAACTTCGCCAACAAGATCTGGAACATCACGCGGTTTGTGATCAGCAAAGGCGTTGGGCAGGCACAAGGCGCTGCCCCAACAAACTCAACGTACGGGCAGCGCCTTGTGCCTGCCCCTACTACCCTCGCCGACCGCTGGATCATCTCGCGCTACAACCGGCTCTGCCTGGACGTGAACCGGCTGCTGGAGGGCTACAACTTCGGCGAGGCTGGCCGCCAGCTGCAGGATTTCCTCTGGGGCGAGTTTGCCGACTGGTATGTGGAGATCGCCAAGGTGCAGCTTGAGGGCGACGCCGTAGGGGCGGACCTGAGTGTCCGCCAGCAGACCACCCGCGCGGTGCTCTACACTGTGCTGGAGGGCGCGCTGCGCCTGCTGCACCCTTACATTCCATACGTCACCGAGGAGGTCTGGCAGTACCTGACCCGCGTGGAGGGCCGGGAGCCCGCGCCGGACCACAGCCTGATGCTGGCCAGCTACCCGACGGGCGACGAGGCTCTTGTGAGCGATCAGGCCGAGGCGAACTGGGGGCTGGTGCAGGAGCTGATCGTGGCCATCCGCAACATTCGCAGCGAGTACAAGGTGGAGCCTGCGCGCTGGGTGGCGGCCACAATTGTGGCTGGGGAGCGGGCGGGGATGCTGCGCGAGCAGGCGGCCCTGATCGCCCGCCTGGGCCGCGTGGACGCCGAGAAGCTGACCATCGTCGAGTCGCTGGAGTCCAAGCCCGGCCAGTCGGCGGCGATTGTGATCGGCACGCTGGAGGCGTACCTGCCGCTGGCCGGCCTGATCGACCTGGCCGCCGAGCGCGCGCGCCTGGCCAAGGAGCTGGAGCAGGCCGAGGCCGACGTGGCCCGCCGCGAGGCAAAGCTGGCAAACGAGGGGTTTGTGGCCAAGGCCCCGGCCAACGTGGTGCAGCGCGAGCGCGATAGCCTGGAGCAGGCCCGCGCCGCGCTGGCCGCGCTGCGCGGGCGGCTGGCTGAGCTGTAAGAAGCCCCAGACTCCGCTTTTTGTTTGGTGTTAGCGGCTCTTTCTCCAGCACCAAACAAAAAAAACGGGGGCGGTCAAACCGCCCCCGCATCCCACCAAGCGGGCCATGGCAACATCACTCCTCCGAGGAATGACGTTGCCATGGCCCGCTCTTGGGCGAGGCTACTCCTCAGTCTCAGCGTCCGTCTCGACATCCAGTTCATCACTCTCGCCACCCTCGACCTGCTCAGCAAGTGCGCGCAGGGCGCTGAAGAGTTCGACATCGATGATCACACCCGTCGGGTAGCCCTTCTGGGTGACAATGATCGGCTGGTGTTGCGCTCGCGAGCGCTTGATCAGCGCTGCCAGCGACGATGCGGCTTTGGAGATGGGCACAACGCCCTGCTTGAGATCGACGTCCAGCGTGTACTTCTTCAGATCGACCATGATTGGCCTCCATTAATCTAGGCGCACAATACGCCAGTATAGGCAATACCGCGTTTAGGTTCCATTCTGCCAGTGACCACTGCATACCCTCTACTTTCACATGTGTCCCATTTCTGTGACAATCATAACAAAGAATCGAGAGTTTGTGGATTATAACACAGTTAGGGTGTGTTCGCTAGTCTGAAACCTACCATAGAGGGGGCAGCTTTTGTGCAGGTTCCTGTAGGTAGAGCAACCCCATACTCTCTACACAGCCACACCTGTGAACACTCCTATATTACCATTTTTTTACAATTTTGACTAGAGCCAGTATTGACAAGAATACATACCATCCGCATTTTGTTTTTGCGCTTTAGGTCGATCTAAGATTCGGTGCAGATGCATGCATTGCCTCCGAGGATGGCAAAGCCAAGGCACTGCGCTCAGGCATGCGCTATAGCGGCGGGCAGAACCATTGAGCGCAGTAGAGCATAAGGAACGCCGTCAGGTGTCCGCTCAGTGCTGTAGTATGGCGCAAGGCTATAGCCTCAGCTCCCGATCAGCTCGCGCACGGTTGTGAGCAGGCCACTGAGGTTGCCATTCTTAGAAACGTAGGCGCTAAACCCTTGTGACACAAATTCGCCTGAGGATTGCTCGGTACGGGCGGTATATGCGATGACGGGACATACGACCCCCAGGGTGCGCAGCTGCTGAAGCGTATGCAGGCCATCCATGCCAGCCATACTAATATCCAGAATGATCACATCGGGCAGATTCGCCTTCGCGGCGGTGATCGCCTCGTGGCCGCTATCTACCGAATAGACTTCGTAGCGCCCGACGTGACGCAGGATGCGCTCAGTCATTGAGCGAGCGGTATAGACATCATCAACAAGCAAGATCTTTGCCATGAGTCGATCCTTGTTCTGTCGGCATTGGGCTATCGGGAAGGGTGCAGTAGCACCGCTCTGCTGCGCCCTTCCTGGGCTGGCTCCATCCTCGCAGGATCAGTATGGTGCCCCGCTATTAATCTGGCTCTGTTGTGTGTACTGCATTCCCGTTTAGGGCAGGCTGGACACGTGGCAGCGTGAAGGAGAAGATACTCCCTTTACCCAACTCGCTCTCGACCCACATCTTGCCACCATGCAAATCTACGAGCCAGCGGCAGATCGAGAGGCCGAGTCCTGTTCCGGTGTGCTGCTTGGCATCGTGGCTTTCCACCTGCTCGAACTGGTTAAAGATGCGGGTCTGGTCTCCATCGGCGATACCGATCCCGGTATCGCGCACCCAGATGATCACCTCGTAGTCCTCAACCCGAGCGCCGATGGCGACCTCGCCGATCATGGTGAACTTGCAGGCATTCGACACAAGGTTGAGGAGCACCTGGCGCACGCGGACAGCATCGATGAGGACGCTCGGCAGCGGGTTTGCGTACTCGCGTCGGAGCAGCACCGGCCGATCTTTGAGCAGGCCACTGGCCGTGCGTATGGTCTCGTCGAGCAGGGGCACGAGGGGCACTGCGGCCTTATTGAGCTCAAGGCGACCGGCCTCGATGCGGGCGAGGTCGAGGATATCATTGATCAGGCCAAGGAGGTGCTGGCCGCTGCGCTTGATCTCGACGATATCTGCGGTGATCGCCTCGGAGATCGGTTGTCCATCGTACATCTCGGGATGATCAATCATCGCGCTGCTAAAGCCGATGATGATATTGAGCGGGGTGCGCAGCTCGTGCGACATGGTGGCCATAAAGCTCGACTTCGAGCGATAGGCCGCCTCTGCCTCGGCGCGAGCTGTCTCAAGATCTAGGGTCAGCTTATAGAGGCGATCATTGAGCTGATCGCGCTCGCGCAGGGTGCCCTCAAAATCGGCCTGGGTGGCGCGGAACAGCTTCTCACGCCGCTCCGACTTTCTAGAGGTCTCCAGCGCCCAGCCGATGGTGCCGTGGATCGCATAGCCGGCCGCCCAGGTCAGCGCCGCTGCGCTGAGCAGCAGGACGACCATGGTCATGCCGACGGCGATGTTGAGCCCTGGCTCGGCACGCTCGTGGCCAAGCAGGCCGGGGAAGGCGAGCAAGATCAGCAGTACGCTCAGGGCGACGCGCGCGACGCGGAGCGGGGCCTGGGGCGAGATCAGTACGCCAGCGGCGATGACGCCGGTGGTAGCGAGGTAGATCAAGGTGTTGTTGGCTAGGCCGAACGGGATGATGCTACAGATCGGCAGAAGGGCGAGGGTGTAGGAGATTACGGCCCCGGCCTGGCGCAGCCGACCGCGCTGGAAGAGCGAACTGCTGGCCCAGACGCTGAGAACCAGGGTGCAGACGAGGAGGTAGGGCGATAGACTGGATCGCCATTGGGCGAGGAGGAGGAGGCCGAAGGACATGGCGGCGATGGTGCCGATCACCGCAAGCAGCGGGGGCAGCACTTCGGCGGCGAGGTTCTCGTCGGGAAGCGTATTGGTGCGTTGCATGGTGTGTGGTCGCGGTCGTGGCGGCCACTCGTGCGAGGGCCTGCGGCAGCTTATAGTTTGGGTCTACCATCACAATATTGATCGTAGGTGCCGCCGCAGGCTCTGTCAATACGTCTACATTTCAGTTCGGTGAATATTTGCTAAATACCAGTCATCGCGCTGTCGAGCACCCGCTGGAAGGCGTCCATATCGGCCTTGATATCGCGCAGCCGGTCGGCCACTTGTCCGCTCATCGAGCTGGCAGCCACCGCATCGGCAGTGCGCAGGCGCACGGTCTCGGCCAGCACATTGTCGAGGCTCGCGTCGATATTGGCGAGCTGGGCGTTGATCCGGCCGATGTAGGTCTCCAGGTCGGTCGCGTTGCGCTGGCGGTCGGCTAGGGCGGCGCGGGTCTCCTGGAGCTGCTGGAGGGTGTAACTGTCCCTGGTATTGGCGATCTGGATGTCGATGCCGTTGATCTGATCCTGGATCTGGCGGGCGTTAGCGGTGGCGAGGTACTGCTCGATGATCTGGCCCTTGCTGGCCAGGTCGTGGGCCTCGGTCACCAGCTCGCGGCTCTGGTCGACGACGGGGCGCAGGGCGTTGGCCAGGGGTGCCGGGGCGGCCACCGCCGACTTCTCAACCTCGCGCTGCGAGCGGTCGATCTCACCGACAACAGCGCGGAAGGTCGGGCTGGTGAGCTTCGGCAGCGGCGCCGGGCGGGGCGCGGCTACTGCGGCCAGGCCAGGGTCGCGGGCGGCCAGGGCCACGGCGGCGGCGTAGGCCAGCAGTCCCAGGGGCAGCAGCCAGATCGCGACGGTGCTCCCGGCGATGACCGATGCCACCAGGACGATGATGTTGAGCGGCCGGGTTGCGGCAATGGTGAGGTTATTCATAGAGGTTGGGGGTTAGGGGTTGGGGGTTGGGGGTTGGATCCAACCCCCAACCCCCAACCCCCAACTCCTAGAAATAGCGACTCAGGTTCTCGAAGATCTGGGCGATGTCGCCGGTGTCGCCGGCGACGACGATTGTGCGCGAGAACTCGGCGATCGCATCCAGGATGGATCGGTCGGCGTCGGCTCCGTAGGCCACTGGGAAGATGCTCACGCCGGTCTCATCGAAGCTTGCCTGGAGCTGCTGGAGGGTGAGTTGGCTGGAGTTGTCCGCGCCATCGGAGAGCAGGACGATCGCCTTGATGCGCTCCTCGCCGGTCTCGGGCAGGCTGGCGAGGGACTGGCGAGCTAGGTCAACGGCGTCGAAGACGGCGGTCTTCCCAGAGGCGCGCATGTTGCCAATCGCCGTCTGGAGCGGGATGCGATTATCGCTCAGCGCCGCAGGGGGGACGACCTCGGTGGCCGTGTTGGAGAAGGTGATCAGGCCGATGCGGTCGTCGGGGAGGATTCTGAGCAAGAAGCTCTCTAGCCCGGCCTTGGTCAGCTCTAGTTTATCGCCCTCCATTGAGCCAGACGTATCGACGACGAGAATGATGTCGGCGCGCTTGCGGTTGAGCGCCCACGAGTTCTTCACAGCCACGATCACATCGGCCTTGGGTGCTTCGAGGATGCTCTGGACGCCCTGGGGCTGCACACCATAGGCAGCGCTGATCGGGTCGGCCAGGGGCACGTTCACATTGGCCGGGCGGAAGCCGAATCCCATGGCGAGGCGCTGGCTCTCATCGGTGAGCAGGAAGTCGTAGAACACCTTGGCGGCCTGCTGCTCCTCGGCGGTGGCCGATGCCATCACGATGTAGGGGTCGTCGTGCCAGAAGGTGCCCTCCTTGGGGTAGATCGCCACGAGGGGAGTGGCTGGCGGATCGACCTTGTTGAAGTCGATCAGGGTGATCTCCTCCATGGGGAAGGCCGAGATGTAGCTCATCCCGAACTTCTTCATGTTCTGGCTGAAGACGAGCGTGTTGTAGCCGTAGTGCTTAATGCCCTGGCCGAGGTCGCGGACAAACTGCTGAGATTGGGCGCTCTGCACATCGGCGGCGGTGAGGCCGCGCTGCTTCCCTGTCGCGGCGTAGAACTCGGCGATCAGGGTGCTCAGTGCGCTCGTGCTGATCTCAGGGTCGGTGTGGCCCCAGGAGAAGCGGCCCCACTCGGGGTGGCCAAACTTGCCCCAGCCCTGCGGGTCCTGGATCAGGTCGAGCATATCGCCCCAGCCGATCGGCTTGTTGGGCCAGCCAAGCGCTTCGGCCATGGGCCGCCACATGCCGATCACCACCGGGGTCAGCACGAGCGGCTCGTTGGAGACGGCCACGCCCTGGTTCCCGGTCTCCTGGCGCAGCACCTCAAGCCAGGTGCTGGCCGAAGGGCTCCAGACGGTGGGCGTCAGGTTACCGTTCTTGATCTCGGTGCGGGCGGCGCCGGACGACTTGTTGACGCCCTCGACGAAGATGGTCTGGTCGCCGACCTTGGCGTTCTGGCTGTTGAAGGTGGCGATGCGCTCGGTGAGCCAGCTCTCCTTCTCGGGGCTGTAGGCGATGCTGATGCGCAGGGCGTTTGAGGGGGTGCCGCCGGAGTCGCCGCAGGCGGAGAGAACCCCGGCGATCATGGCAAGCAACAGCAGCATAGAGAGTCGTCGCATAGCGTAATCCTCACGGGCGTCTGGATCGCGAAAGACGCGAAGCCGAGCGAAAGACAGGAAGGCGAAGGGCGCGGACAGTGATGCTCTTAGGGCCGGGCTGCGCTCCAGGTGGACACCAGTGCGTCGATCACATCGCCGGAGGGCACGGCCACCTGCGGGGGGATATCGATCTGGATGCCGCTGGCGGCGTAGCGCCCGAAGGGGCTGGCCGGGTCATTCGGGCTGATCTGCACCTGCGGGCTGGCCGGGCGGAAGCCGTACTGCTGGAGGGCGAGCTGCTGCATCTCGCGGGAGAGCAGGAAGTCGCGGAACTGATCGGCTGCCTGGCGCTGCGCAGATGTGACCCAGGGCGCGCTGAGCACGGCGTAGGGATGGTCGCTCAGGATGGTGGCTGGCGGGTAGATGGCGCGCATGCCACCGTAGTTCTTAGCGGCCGGGCTGGCCATAGCCTCGATGGCTAGGTTCTCGTAGACGGTGACAAAGTCGTAGGTGCTCGGGCCATAGCGCAGCATGTCGGTCATCAGGGTGCCGGTGCTGTCGTCGGGCTGGGGAACGGCCTGCTCGATGCCGCTAAGCCAGTCGCGGAAGCCAAGATCCTGAGCCTGGGCGGCGCTAAGCTGGGCGGAGCCGCTATAGCCGTAGGCGAGGAGTAGCAGGGTCTGCGTGCCGCTGTTGGATGTCTCGGGGTTGGTGTGGCCGAACTTCAGCCGGCTGTCGGGCGCGCTCAGGGTGGTCTGGATGTCCTTCCAGAAGGTGGCAGGGTTGGCTTCCTCGATCTGCTGTGCGGGCTCACCCCAGGCCAGCAGCACCAGCGGGGTGATCACCAGGGGTCTGGGGGCGTCGGCACCATCGCCGATGATTGTGCCGCCCTTACTGGCCGCCCACGAGCTGCGCAGCTGCTCGATCTGCACCATGCTGGCCGGACTGACGACCGTGGGCTGGTAGCCACTCTGCACAATGTCGGTGACGATCTCGCGGGAGCCACGGCCCTGCAGCACGATCTGGACGGGCCGCCCGCCGACGCGGGGGTTGCTGGCGGCGAAGCGCTCGGCGGCGGCCTTCAGCCACTGCTCCTTCTCGCTGCCGTAGGCGATCGTTATGACGACGGACGCACCGCCGGGGCCAATGGTGGCGATCTGGAAGGGTGCCCAGCCAAGTGGGCCGACGAACAAGGTCAGGAGGGTGATGATCAGGGCTAACAGAAGGTAGCCGCCGGACAGCATCCGTGAGAGACGCAGCATTGGGAGCCTCAGCGCATTGGGGTGCGGTTTCTACCGTCACTATCTTAGCATGTGGAAGGGTTTCGTGCTATTCAGTCTGGGTTGCGTGCTATAGCTTTGCCTCTATGTACGCGGGGGAGGGCGATCAGGTTGCAGGGGCGGGTGCCTATTTAGCCTGGTGCGGCAGGCATGCCAAGCAGCGCCTGGCGCAGATCCTCGATCTGCATCGGCTTGCTCAGGTAGGTGTCCATCCCGGCCCGCAGGTACTTATCGTGTTCGTCCATCACGTCGTGGGCGGTCAGGGCGATGATATAGGGCTGGTGGACGGTCGCGCCGAGCTGGCGGATCTGCTGCGTCGCCTGGATGCCATCGATTTCGGGCATCTCCACGTCCATCAGCACCACGTCGTAGGGTCTCTGGCGAATCGCATCCACGGCCAGGATGCCGTCCTTGACCATATCAGCCTGGTAGCCAAGCCGATCAAGGAAGCGCATGATCACCAGTTGGTTGATCGGGTTGTCTTCGGCCACAAGCACGCGCAGCGGGCGGGGGGCGACCGCTTCTCTTGGCGTGTCAATGGAGGTTGGCGTGACAGGCGCGTCTACTGGCTGGAGCGGTACCACAACCGTGAAGGTCGAGCCGCGATGGGGTGTGCTTATAGCGCTGATCATACCGCCCATCAGTTCGACAAGCTGTCGGCAGATCGCGAGGCCGAGGCCGGTGCCTCCGTAGCGGCGGGTGGTGGCGCTGTCGGCCTGGACAAACGGCTCGAAGATCTGCGCGATCTGCTCCTGTGCGATGCCAATGCCTGTGTCGCGCACCTCAAAGACAATGGCAGATTGGAGATTGGAGATGGCAAGTTGCGTTGCTGTGGCATCCGAATTGGCAATCGGTCGGACGCGCAGCGTCACCGTGCCTTGGGCGGTGAACTTCACGGCGTTTGCCAGCAGATTGATCAGCACCTGACGTAGCCGGACGACATCGCCGATGACGGTGTGGGGCAGGCTGGCTCTAATGTCCTTTGCGAAGGCCAGCCCCTTGCGCTTGGCCTGATAGGAAACCAGGGCGCAGGCATCGTCGACACAGGCGACAAGGTCGAAGGGCTGTGACTCAAGCTCCACTCGGCCCGAATCGATCTGTGAGAAGTCGAGGATGTGCGAGATCACCGCGAGCAGTGTCTCTCCCCCGGTGCGGATCGTCTCCACATAGGCGCGCTGCTCCTGGCCGAGCGAGGTCTCGGCCAGGAGGCTAGCCATGCCAAGCACCGCGTTGAGCGGCGTGCGGATCTCATGGCTCATGGTTGCCAGGAACGAGGATTTGGCCCGGTCGGCGGCCTCGGCGGCCTCCTTGGCCCGCAGCACCGCATCGGCAGACTGACGGGCCTCGGTGATATCGCGCACGACACAGAGGATCTGCGCGGGGCTAATCGGTAGCAGGCGGGCCTCGTAGATGCGCAGCTCGCCTGCCAAGGGCAGTGCGTACTCGATGATCTGCATCTTGCTGACGCTGCGCGTCTCACGGATCGCACGTATCAGTTGCGGCCCGATCGGGTCGGGCAGCACGGCATCGACCTTGCGCCCCAGGAAGGACTCCGGCGGGAGGTAGAGATTCTCGATATTCGGCGCGTGGTAGTTCACAATCACCGCTTCGTTATCCATCACAAAGAGCAGGTCGGGCAAGGCATCGCGCAGGGCGCGCAGGCTGGCCTCGCTGGCAGCCAGCGCCTGTTCGGCCTCCCATCCCTGGTTGAAGCTGACGATCATCTCGGCGGCGGTATGCAGCATCTGGACGGCATCATCGTCCCAGATACGGTCATCGGTGTGGTTGTTCACACTGATATGGCCCCACCAGAGATCGCCCACGACGATTGGCTGGAATACCACCGTCCGAATGCCATTATCGGCCTGGTACTGCTCAAAGATTGGGTTGTTGGGGAATCGCTTGGCGATGACGCCGCTGAAGCTTTTGCCCTGTGCCAGGCACCAGCTCAGCTCATCGGGGATGTCGCGTACCTCTGCGAGGGTGGCCATGCGCTGCGGCCGCAGAGTCGGTGCGTTCACCGCGCCGATCAGGCGCATCATCGTCGATATCCGCGCCAGCCCCTGCTCCCAGTCGGGATAGGAGTAGACGGCGACGCGGTCGGCCCCCACTGCGACCCGCAGTACCTCCAGGGCATTGGCCAGGGTCTTACGATAGGCATCGTCATCCGCACTGCGGGTGAGCAAGATGCGTGAGCAGCTGGCCAACGCCTCGGCGTAGCGCAGCTGGCGGGCCAGCGCCAGCTCGGCCTCTTTGCGCACCGTGATGTCGCGGGAGAGGCCGACCAGCCCGATCAAGGCACCGGCCTCATCGTAAATGGGGGTGCGGCTGCTGTCGAACCAGCGCATCGTGCCGTCCTTCCCGCCGACGGCGCGCTCGTTATAGTAGGGCTGCCCGTCGAAGACTTTCTGATCGCCCTTGGCAATAAAGGCAGCGAGATCCGCGTCGTACAGCTGATCTGCGGTGCGGCCGATCATATCTTCGGGGCGATAGCCGTGGTAGGTGGCGAGAACATCGCTGGCCATCATGTAGCGGCCCTGGCGATCTTTGAGCCAGAACTGCTCGGGGATGGTGCGCAGGATCAGCTGGAGGTGGCGATGGGCCTCATTGAGGCTGGCGGTGCGCTCGACCACGCGGCGCTCCAGATCCGCGTTGGCCGCCTCGGTGAGCAACAGGCTCTCGCTCAGCCGGTTGATCAGCGAGGCGACCATCGCCAGCACGAGCCAGATGGTATAGATGGTGAACATCACGTTCACCGCCAGCAGAGTCGGATCGGCCAGGCTCGCGGCCATGTTGGGAGTGAAGGCCAGCCAGCCCGCGCCGATGGCGAAGAAGACCGCGATAACGGTGGCCGTGACCAGCGCCGCTACGCCCAGCGCCTGCTGCCAGTGGCACAGCAAGGCCGCCATAATCGTGGTCAAGAAGAGGAGCAGGATGCCGATGTCAGCGATCCCGTTCTGGATGATCAGAAGTGTCCCGACCAGATAGCCAAACGCAATCAGCACCTGCGCGCGGATCTGCACTGAAACCTGGGGCAGCAGGGCGACGGCGACGATGATGATGTAGCCGCTACAGGCGAAGAAGGCAAAGAAGATCCTCCCGCCGCGCAGATCTTGGATGGTACTGACGACGACAATCGGCAGGGCGAAGGCCAGGGAGATCCGCAGAAAGAAGTTCAGGAGTGTGCGACGCCACTCCTGAAGGGCTGGCAATTCGGGGGGGCGCACAAATGGATTGCTATTCATCGAGGGAGTGGCATGTGATTTGAACGATCAAGCGCCTATCGAGAGCGCATTGCGCAGATGAAAGCCATTCTCAGCCGCTCACTGGACGATAAACTGCGCGTTACGGTACTGGCTATCGCGGGCGTCCTTAATCACCCCCTGGTCGAGGACATCGCGCACCTCGCAGATACCCTCTTCGACCGTGATGCGCGGCACGAAGCCGAGGACACGCTGCACCTTAGCGAAGGAGACCCTGATGTCGCGCATGTCACCGCCGAAGGTCAGATCCTTATACTCGACGCGCGTGCCCTCAACGTGGCGCTGGATCATGGCGACGATCTCGTCCTTGGTGTAGTTACCGTTATCGGCACCGGCGTTAAAGATCTGGCGCGACACCGACTCGGCGGGGGCATCAAGGCTGAGCATAATCGCATCGCAGATATCGCGGACGTGGACGAAGGAGCGGGCATAGCCGCGCTGGTAGATCACCAGCTTGCCCTTGGTGATGGCTTCGAGCACAAACTGGTTGATAATCAGGTCGAAGCGGGTGCGTGGCGAAACCCCGTAGAGCGTGGCGAAGCGGAAGACGACCGGCACTGTGGGCGCCCCGTCCGTCTCATTGACCAGAAACTGCTCAGAGGCGATCTTCGTCTCGGCATAGAGCGACTGCGGGGTCAGCGGGGACTCCTCGGTGACTGGGGCGCCATCGGCCGAGAGGCCATAGTTGCTATAGGTGGAGCTGAACACAAAGCGGGGCACGCCCGCCTCAGAGGCGGCGCTGAAGACGCGCCGGGTGCTCTCATAGTTGTAGCGCCAGGCCACCTGTGTCCCTACCGTCTGGCAGGCGGGGAAGCCGACGATCGCGGCCAGATGGATGACAGCATCAAAGCGGGCCGGCGGCAAATTGGCGACACGGATCATGCCATCGCTAGACTGAAGCATCGTCGCGTCGCAGACATCGGCCTTGGCGAAACGAAAGCGCGGGTGGTGCCAGTAGCCAAGCAGAGATGATCCGCCAAAGAGCAGGTCGTCCACCACCGTCACCGCCCAGCCGGCGTTCAGCATGACGCCGGTTAGCAATGACCCGATATAGCCTGCCCCCCCGGTGATCAGGACGTGGGGGGTCGGGGTATGTTGCTCTGTATTCATAGAGATATCTCCCTGATGCGCTGTTATCCGCCGCTTGCGGAGCTTGCTCTCAACTATACATCAAAATGGCTGGAACATGTTTGCAGGGCTGTCGCAGAGCAGGGCTGTCGCAGAGTCACCCACATAATAATGCGGACATGTGCCAGTGAAGCTGGCACATGTCCGCATCATTATGCGACATCCTGGTGGCCTGCGCCCCTCGCACCTATTGGCCGACGGTGCGCGCCCGGAGCGGCAGTTCGCCGACAGCGCGCTCTTCGAGGGGTGGGGGCATCAGCACCAGATCGGTGCGGAACGTCGGGATCATCGACTGCAGGCCACGCATGATCATCGGCAGGTTATCGTGTCGGGCGGCGAGCTCAAACACGCGGATCTGGTCGTCGAGGCTATGCGGCACCAGCTTGCTGGCATTGCGGGCGATAAAAATCTTCTCGTGGATAGTGCGCTGGTAGTCCTCGCCGGGGATGAACAGCTCCTCGTAGAGCTTCTCGCCCGGGCGCATCCCGCTGAAGGTAATGTCGATATCGTGGCCGACCTCAAGCCCAGAGAGCTCGATCATGTCGCGGGCGAGGTCAACGATTTTCACTGGCTCACCCATATCGAGGGTGAACACCTCGCCGCCGTGCCCAAGCGTGGCCGCCTGGAGGGTCAGCTGCACCGCCTCGGGGATAGTCATAAAGAAGCGCACCATGTCGGGGTGGGTCACTGTCACCGGGCCGCCCGCAGCGATCTGCTGCTTGAATGTAAGCACAACGCTGCCGCGTGAGCCGAGAACATTGCCGAAGCGCACCGCGACGTAGGGCATGCCGCTGCGGCGCGATGCCTGATGCACCAGCAGTTCGGCGATCCGCTTCGATGCGCCCATCACGCTGGTGGGATTCACCGCCTTATCGGTCGAGATCATCACAAACTGCTGCACGCCGACATCGAGGGCGGCATTGAGCAGGTTGCGCGTGCCGATCACATTGTTCGTGATCGCCTCCACCGGGTTGCTCTCCATCAGTGGCACGTGCTTATGGGCGGCCGCGTGGAAGATGATCTCGGGGCGGTAGCGGGCGAAGACAGACTGGATGCGCTCGGCGAAGCGAATGTCAGCGATGACGCTGCTGATCCGGGTGGGCGAGTCGGCGGGCAGCTTCTTACGCAGCTCGTTCTCAATCAGAAAGACCGAGTTCTCGCCGTGGCCGAGGATGATCAGCTCGGCGGGCTGCGAGCGCAGCACCTGGCGGCAGATCTCGCTGCCGATCGAGCCGCCGCCGCCGGTGATCATCACGCGACGCCCGCGCAGCAGATCGCCCACCGCCGTGGTATTGGTGCGCACCGGCTTGCGGCGCAGCAGATCTTCGATCTGGACATCGCGCAGCTGGGTGATGCTCACCTTGCCATCAAGCAGATCGAAGATCGCGGGGATGATACGAGCGCGCACGTCAACCTTCTCGCACTGGGTCACAACCGCGCGGATCGTCTTCCCAGGGGCAGTCGGCATCGCGATCAGCACCTGGCTGATGTCATGCTCATGAACCAGGCTAGAGATGTCCTCACAGCAGCCCAGCACCGGCAGGCTGTAGATGATCATTGAGCGCTTGATCGGATCGTCGTCCACAAACCCCACTGCATCAAGCCCGAGTTGGGGGTTGTCGCGCAGCTCGCGAGCGAGCATTGTGCCGGCGCTGCCCGCCCCGACGATCAGCACGCGACTCGCCTTGGCGCTGGTCTCGCTAGCGCTCCTGCGGGCGATCATGTGACGATTCCAGAGCAGCCGAGCGATCAGGCGCGGCCCGGCGATCACCAGCGACCCGAAGGACATATAGACCAGCGGGATCGAGCGAGGGACAATGATCATGGGGAGCAGGGTAGAGGTAACAAGTGCGAAGGAACTAATTACCACCGTGGATGTTAGCATCGCGCCTGCCAGCAGGGCGAGCTCGTCGATCGATGCGTAGCGCCAGTAGCGCGAGTAGATGCCCACTTGCTTGAAGATGAGTGGTGTGATCAGCACGCTGAGCAGGCAGAAGAGCGCGAACCCAACCCAGTATGTGCCAAGATTGAAGGAGTCCAGGCGGGTCACAAAACCGAGGTAGACGGCAATCGGTAGCAGCACCATGTCGAGCATGAAGAAGTAGCGGTTGCGAACAGGTGGATCGACTACGGGTATTCGCACGGTTGGTTCCTTTCGGTGCTTTGCTGAGACACAGGCGACTATCTCGCCGGGAAAAGCTCCCGGCCAGTCATACGAGTGCCGATTGCGAGCTGGTAGGCGAGTGATCGCAGATGGATGCCGCGTAGTGTGAGCGTCAGCGTGCTGGCCAGTGCTCAGAGGGGTGACGCCAAAACGCCATCAGTTGCGATTACTGAGCATGGTGTCGTTTCAGGGGTGGGATGAGTGTTGCATTGTGATCAATTTATGCACTAGGATGGTACTACGGGTGTGTGAAAAGCATATGAACGCGACCTCATTATCTCCCCACCACAATGACAATCGTGTCATTATAAGAATTGCTCAGGCAGACTCCTAAATAGCACCACACATATGCTCCAATAGGAAGAGGGGTAGGGACTCCCTGGCCCTCCCTCCCGAGGGGACTATCTGATTCTATTTAGCGAACCACAAGTGGCAGGTACTCCTTATTGTAGGGCGGCTGATTCTGCGGTGTCGCGGTCGTCGTGGTCGCGGTCGCGGTCGTCGTGGTCGCGGTCGTCGCGGTTGGGATCGGCTCAACCGGCAGGGCCGACGAGCTACACAGAACCTGCGCCCAGCGATCAGCCATCAGGTTATAGCCGGCCTGCGTCGGGTGAAGCTGGTCGGCATCCATTAGCCCGGCGTTGACGCCATCGGTGAATGTCGTGTAAAGATCTGGCCCCAGATAGGTCGGAGCGCCCAGACTGCTCACCAGCGAGCTAATCTTGAGGTTGTAGCTCTGGGTGCGCTGCTGGCGCAGAGTAGCATCGGCCAGCGTCCCATCGTTGCGCCAGGGCAGGTAGGGCATCCAGATATTCAGCGCGCTGTTATTCTGGCGCAGGGCGGTGACCACATCACTCAGATCGCTCACGTAGAGCGTGTCGGGGCGCTCCTCAAGGATGTTCGTCGGCGCAAAATTCGACGAGGCATCGTTGGTGCCGAGCTGGAGCAACACATTGTCGGCGCCGAGCTGGGCCATGTGGCTGCGGTAGACCGCAGCTTTGCCCAGGGCATTGACGCGCCCGTACATGCCATAGCGATTGACTATATTATCCGCGCCAGACGTATACCGATCGCGCGCGGTGTAGAGCCCGCTGATGCCCTCGTTGAGCAGAAAGACCGGTGAGTTCAGGCACTGGGCGAGCTTGTTGTTTAGTGACACCTCGTAGCCGGTGTAATAGATGTTCTCATAAGACTCGATCCCGCCCACCAGGTCATCAAGGCTATTCTGTGACTGGTAGTAGTTGCGTCCATCGTTGCTGACGATTGGCTGTAGGGGCGTGGTGTGGCCGATATCGGCACCGGTGGTCGGCGGCGAGGTCATCGGGTAGCCGGTATCGCCGGGCTGCAAGAGATTGCCCTGCTTACCGGCGGTGATCGAGTCGCCAATGCTCAGCAGCACCCGCCCGTAGGCCACCTGGGCCACGCTCAGGCTGGGCGCGGCGGGCGATCCGCCCACCAGGGCGCTCACGCTCAGGCTGTAGTCGGCCCGCCGGGGCAGCGTGACCAGCGCACCGAAGGTGCTGTCGCTCAGGTCGGTGTCATCGATGCTCTGGCTAAAGCCAGGGCCGCTGACGCTGAAGCGCACCCCGCTCAGGCCCGCCGGCGCGCTGCTCAATGTCGCTCGCAGCTGGAGCTGCGGCCAGGTCTGAATATAGGGTATGTCGAAGACATCTTTGGTCGTGATGACCCCGGTATAGACGCCGCTAACCGCCGTCTCAGACGAGGGTAGGTTTGCATCGACGGTGAGCAGACCGGCGGCGGTTAGGCTACGGGCGGACGTGCCGGCCGCGTTGAGGATCTCCAGGCCGATCGTCGGGTCGGCCTGGAGCGCCGCGAAGCTGAAGGTGCGCGCGACCGGGTCGCCGGGCGGCAGCAGGCCGAGGTACTGCACGTCGAGCGTGCTGCTGGCGGCATCGTAGGCGGCCAGATAGTGGACGTCGGCCACCAGCGGTGCGCCACCGAGGCTCAGGCTGAGATCGGGGCCGGGCCAGCCGGTGATCTGGAAGCGCGGCTGGCGCACCACGCTATCGGGCGGGGTCAGGTCGATCTGTCCGCCGGCGGCGTCGGCGACGAGGGTGTTCTGTGCATTGAGGGTAGGCACCGCGGCCAGGGTCGCGCCGCCACTAGCGAGCGCCCCTACATCGCCGGGCTGCGCCGCATCGACCGTCCATGCGTTCAGGTAGAGCATCAGGGTCTCGACGCGCTGGCCGCCGAGGTCGACGACACCGAGCTGGTCGAGGGTTGCCCCCGTGCTCGCCGCCGGGTCGAGGTCAAGCTGCGAGCTGAGCGCCACAGGCGAGCGCAGCTCGACGATCAGCTGGCCGCCTGCCCAGATCGTATAGGTGGCGCGCACCGGGTGCGCCCCGACGAAGCCGCTCAGCTCGATGCGGGCGCGCACCGTCGAAGACTCGACCGACCCCAGCGTGCCGACGAACGGCTCGGCGCCGGGGCCGCTGTGGGCGATCAGGCGCTGGCCGGGCCTGGTCAGCTCGGCACCGCTGGCGAGATCTTGCCAGCCGATAATACCGTCGCCAGTGATCGTCAGCGCGAAGCGCTCGGGCGAGACAACCCGGACGGCCGGGCCGCGCGGGCTCTGCACCCGGCTGAGGCTGATCCCGCGGCTGACGCTGGTACTCTGGGCAGAGGCAGCGGGTTGATCGAGAGATACGCCGAGGCTAAACAGGGCAAGGATCACGCTGAGCGATACGAGCATCTTGATTGTCTGCGACTTGATGTTCATAGCCTCCATTGGGTGCATGATCACTAGTACAAGGTTTCAGAAATCCCTTTCAAGTTCTGATGACGAACGACCAACGGCCAATGATCAATCACGCCCTTCGTTGTTCGTCGTTCATCGTTCGTTGAATCCAACGGGTAACGAACTTCTGGAGCGCTGTACTAGCTGCCGCGCCAGAGTGCACGCACCTGATCAAACGCTGATACACCCCATGACGTTACGGCAGATATGATCAGTTATCGGCCAGTGCCACCCGCAGCTGCGCGCAGACATAGTCGACCTGGGCCTCGGTCATCACCCCCGAGAAGGGCAGCGCCAGCGAGATCTCACCCAGCCGCTCGGTGATCGGGAAGTCGCCCAGATGGTAGCCAAAGGTCTGGCGGTAGAAGGGCTGTAGGTGGATGGGCGTGAAGTAGGGTCGGCTCGGCACCCCCACCTCGGCCAGTCGCGCCATCAGCACGTTGCGGTCGGCCGGCGGCATAATCCTCACCACATAGACGAACCAGCTCATGCGGGTGGTGTCTGGCACAATCACAGGGGATTCGACTAGGGCGATATCAGCGAGGCGCTGGTTATACCAGGCGGCCACCTGGGCGCGCCGGGCCAGCAGTTCGTCGATGCGCTGGATCTGGGTCAGGCCGAGGGCTGCGCTCAGCTCGTCGAGCCGATAGTTATAGCCCAGCCGGGTGTGGTTCAGCCAGGCGTCGAAGACATCCCTGCCCTGGTTGCGCAGCGAGCGGAAGAGGTTTGCCCAATCCTCACGATCAGTCACGATCATCCCGCCCTCGCCAGTGGTCATCTGCTTATTCGGATAGAAGGCGAACACCGCCGCGTCGCCGATAGTGCCGGCCCGGCGACCGAGGTACTCGGCGCCGATCGCCTCGCAGGCATCCTCGATCACCGCCAGATCGTGGCGGCGGGCCGTCTCAAGGATGGGGTCCATATCGGCGGGCTGGCCGAAGGCGTGGACGGGCAGGATCGCGCGCAGCCGCCCGACCGTGGACGGGTCGACCATGCGCGGCAGCCAGCGCCGTGCAGCCGAGCCGCCCCGGCTGAGATCATCGGCAGCCTGCGCCGCCAGCGCCGGGTCAATATTGCCGGTGACCGGGTCGACATCAACAAACACCGGGATGGCACGCTCGTAAAGGATGCTGTTGGCCGAGGCGATGAACGAGAACGGTGTCGTGAGCACCAGGTCGTTCGGGCCGACCTCGGCGGCGATCATACACAGGTGCAGACCGCTGGTTCCCGAGTTGACCCCAGCGGCATAATCGACGCCGGTGTAGCGGGCGATCGCCTGCTCGAAGGCGACGATCTGCGGGCCAATGCTGAGGATAGGCGTGCGCAGCACTGCGTTGACGGCGGCGATCTCGGCGTCGGTAATATCGGGCGAGGCCATTGGGATCTGCTGCCCCATAGGGTTCACTTTCCTGATTAGCACGACCGCAGAATCACATTCGCGGAGCGATTACCTGCGCTCGTTCACCGCACGCTCCTTGAGCGTATGCATGGCGTCTTGCCAGCCGTCTGGGCGCTCGCGGATTACCTGGGCCGGTACGCCGACCACGGTGGTGTTGGCGGGTACATCGCGCACAACTGTGGCCCCAGCGCCGACAATGCTCCAGTGGCCGATCCGCAGGCCCTGGATCACCGTGCTGCCGATCCCGAAGTCGCAGCCAGCGCCGACATGGAGCGTGCCGGCCAGGTGCGCCCCCGGCGCAACTGTCACCCAGTCGCCAAACACACCGTCGTGGCCGATCGTGACGCCGGTGTTCAGCACCGCGTGCGCGCCGATCTGCACATCGGGGTCGATCAGCGCGCCGGGGCAGATCATGCTGCCGGGGCCGATCGTAGTGTACTGGCCGACCCATGCCCGAGGATGGATCAGGGTCGCAAAGTTGCTGAAGCCTTCCGCCTGGAGGTCGTCGGCGATCCGGCGGCGGGTCACGGGGTTGCCAATCGCGATCACGGTCGCCACATCGCGGTGTTCGAGCAGCCAGCCGACCCCGCCAGTGATCGGCACGCCATGAACCCGCTCGCCGTGGCGGGCCGGGTTATCATCAAGAAAGCAGCGCAGATCCCAGGTGGGCGTAGACAGATTGATATCGGCCACAACATCGGCGACAACTCGGCCGAGACCACCAGTTCCGATTATTGCAATCGGCCTCACGAGACCTTGACCTCATCGCGGGCGCGGGTGTAGCGAGGCATTGTCGCATGGTTCGCGGCGCTGACGCCCTCGCGACGCACAACCTTAGCCAGGGTGCGAAAGATAATCGAGAGGTCGAGCCACAGCGAGCAGTTCTCAACATACCATACGTCGAAGCGAAAGCGATCCTCCCAGCTTTGCGAGTTGCGCCCGTTAATCTGCGCCCAGCCGGTGATGCCGCCGGGCACTTCGTGGCGACGGGCCTGCTCGGGCGTGTAGAGCTCAAGGTAATCGACCAGCAGCGGCCGCGGGCCGACCAGGCTCATATCGCCGCGCACCACGTTGATCAGGCTCGGCAGCTCGTCGAGGCTGGTGCTGCGCAGAAACTTACCAAACGCCGTCAGGCGGACTGAGTCGGGCAAGGGCGCGCCATCGGGCCCACAGGCATCGGTCATCGTACGAAACTTCAGCAGCGTGAAGACCTTACCCTTACGGCCTGGCCGGGGCTGACGAAAGATCACCCCGGGGCCGAGGTAGATTCGGATCAGAACAGCGACGAGCAGTATCAGCGGAATGAGCAGGAGTAGGGCGGGCAAGCTCAACAGCAGGTCGAGTATGCGCTTACCGATACGACGATACATAGCCGTTCTCCTCAGAACCTTGCAAGCAGGGGACAGCAACGATCACCCGCCTATGCGTGGGCGTCGTCACAGAACCATCGTGCGAATACGCTGGTAGCCGAGCGCGCCAGGCGAGCTAGCGCTCCGGTCTAAACACAAGAGGTATGACTGGGGTGTAGAGTGAGTTGAGCTTGTTGCTGGTTCATAGTAGCGAACCTTTATGAGCAATATATGAACCGGGTCTGCGCGTGGTTCATCCCTGGCATCGGCACGCCCCCGCCTAGCTTGAGCTTTCGAGGTTCGCCCAAGACCGCTTCTGAGGCTTTCTGATGCGGCCTTTTATCTCAGATGCCCTGAGTTATGACAAACTGCCACAGGTGTTTTGCGCGCACACTCAACCCACGCCCACATCTCTTACCGAATGTAGTTAGAATCCGGCAAGGGCGGCGATGACAATCCATTCATTTTGTACACGTTAGATGACGGGATGATTACGGGATGATGAACGAATAAAAATCTGCTATATTCTCAAACGCTGCCACGCGACGAGAAGTTACGCACCGGGCAAAGCCTGGGCAAACACATCGAGCAGCTGCGCGGCCAGCTGCTGCCGATCAAACTGCTGTTCAGCCAGGCGGCGGGCATTCTGCCCATAGCTCAGGCATAGCTCAGGGTGATCGCGCAGGTGCAAGATCTGGTCGGCCATATGCTCAGGGTCATCGGGGCGGGCGAAGACGCCGCACTCGTGTTGCTCGACCAGCGACTGTAGCCAGCCCGGTGTATTGACCAGGGCCGGCCGGCCGGCGGCCAGGGTGTCGAAGAACTTATTCGGCGAGCAGGTGTAGAGCACCGGCACATTCTTGAAGATCGTCAGCCCGAGATCGGCGGCGGCGACCAGCGCGGCCACCTCGCCCTTGTTGCCGAAAGGGTCGAGGAAGTACACATTGCGCAGGCCCAACTCGGAGGCCAGCGCCTCAAACTGCGGCCGCCGCCGCCCCTTCCCGGCCAGCACAAAGGCGATATCGTCGGCACCGCGATCTTGCACGATCCGTGCCGCCCGCAGCACCTGGCTGAGATCGTTGGCCTCGCCCATCGTGCCAAAGTAGGCGCAGATGAAGGCCCGCTCCAGGCCAAGCCGGGCGCGTATCGCGCTGCCATCGATCGTGGGAGAGAAGAGGTCGAGGTCGGCCGCGTTGGGGATCACCGCAACCCGCTCGGCCGGGTAGCCGGCGTCAACCACGCCGACTCGCATGCCGGGCGAAAGGGCGACCACGCGGGCCGAGCGGCGGTAGATCGCCCGCTCAAGCCAGCGGGCGGCCAGCACCGCCGCCGGGTGACGCAGTGCCCCCATCTGGATCGGTGCCTCGGGCCAGAGGTCGCGCACCTCGAAGACCAGCGGGGCGCGGTGCCAGCGGCTGGCGAGCATCCCCGGGATGCCGATCGTCAGCGGGGTTGAGGTGGCGAAGACCACGTCGGGGCGCGGCAGGCCCAGCACAGCCAGGTTGCTCGCCAGCGCGAAGCGGGCAAAGTTGAGGATGCGCCGGCCGTAACGCACCGTCGTCGCGCTCTGATAGTCGCTTGATCCGGCGTACAGCTCGACCACCTCGATCCCCTCGACGCTGCGCCGACGGGTGCGGTCACGGGCCTTCCAGGGGATGCTTGGGTCGGCGGCGGTGAGCACCGTCACCCGGTGTCCAGCCCGCACGAAGTGGCGAGCAAACTCGTATGATCGCGTGCCCCCGGCCCCGGCGCGAGTGATGAAGTACTGGTGTAGGTAGAGGATGTGCATAGCGTTAGCGTGGCTCAGATCGGTGCTGCCTCAGCCTCACCCGCAGGCCAGACGCCCACGCATAGGCCCTGGCGGGCAGCAGGGCGGGCAGGGTCGTGAGCGCCAGACCGATCACCGGCGTCATATAGCGCAATATCGAGAGCACGAGGAAGGTCATACCCCAGGTTGCCAGGAGCATAAGCGCGATCAGCACCGCGTAGAAGCGCTTATCGCCCCCGGCGTGCAAGAGGAGTCCGCAGGACGCCAGCAGCGCCAGAAACACCGAGATCTGCATCAGCAGCGCAGGCACCTCAAAGCGCTCGCTATCGGTGGCGTACCAACTCCGGGCGGCCTTGATGCCGAGCAGTTTCAGCACGGCGGCCGGGTCGCGCTGGAATTCTTCGCCGAGCATGCGCACCACATCGCCGTACGAGCGGATCTCGCCACCGTGATCGCGGATGCGGCTCATCGTCGCGATGACATCGTCGGGCAGCGAAACGCCCTGACGCTTCTCACGCTTATTGACCGCGAAGGTCAGCCCGTCACGCATACTGCTCGGGCCGCCGGTGCTCAGCAGCACGGTTCGGCCGGTCTGGGTGTAGATCCAGATCTGCCAGGGCATGATCGGGGTAAGAAAGCCAGCGAGCAGCAGGGCAACCATCGCCCAGCGCCGCCCTGCTGCGACGCGCCACATGAGCAGTAGGGTCAGCGCCATCACCGGGGCGATCACGATCCCGATCGGGCGGGTGAGTGCCGCTAGGCCGGCGAGTAACCCGGCGACGAGGAAGAGTGGCCAGGCGCGGGGCCGACGCAGCACGGCATACCAGAAGGCCAGCACCGCAGCATAGAAGAAGACCATAAAGGGCGTCTCGCTATTGGCCTGCTTCGACACCCAGAGCACCGGCGGGTAGCAGGCCCAGGCCAGCGTGGTCAGCGCGGCCGGCAGTGGTGCCCAGAGTAGCCGTGCAATGGTATAGAGCAGGGCGCCCGAGGTGCCAGTACAGAGTAGAATAAACAGATTGATTGCGATCGGGTCAGGAAGTTGCACTAGCTGAGCCAGACCAAATATGGCTGCCAGCAGAGCCGGGAAGGCCGGCGGGTAGCGCACGGCGGGGTTGCCTTGGGTGTCGATCATTCCGGACCCGCCCAGCAGGTTGCGGGCCACCGGCTCGTAATAGAGCTGGAAGTCGCTATGTATGGTGCCGCGCTGCGAAGCCGGCAGGACGGCCCAAAACAGCAGGGTGATTAGAATCGCCCCCGCGCCAGCGATCAGCACGGGCAACTGATGAACCACAACTCGACGCATAGAGGTATCCCTCCATCTAACACGGCCACGACAGGGGAGGGCCAGGGAACCCTCTCTGAACCTACCCTGTAGAATTAGACGTTTATGCGCGGGGCGCACACTGCCGCGATGAGAACCGAATCGGAGGGGGCGTCACGATGCGCCCCTATCCACCCATTTGTACATCAGGGCTCACAACTGAAACTGTTCACGCCGTAGGCGTACCAATAGTAGAAGATCGCCGGGATCTCGCGGCGCAGCGCCCAGATCCCGCTCGGCGAGTACCACCAACTCTGCGGCGCGTAGCTGCGCGGTGGCGCGGCAGCAAACGTGGCCACGATCCCACTTCCGGCTAGGTGCAGCCGGATCACGCAGAGCGCCCGCCGACTGTGCGTCCAGTCGGTCACGATCAACAACCGATGCACCCCGCGCTCGCGGGCCAGGGCCGCGATCACCTGGCCATCTTCCCAGGTACTATGGGTCGCCAACACCGTGAAGGCATCAGCGGGCACGCCGCGCCTCTGGCCGATCAGCTTCGCCCGGTCGGCAAGCGAGAGCTTTGCGCCGGGCGGCGGGATATCGCCGGTGTGCCAGACCTCGGGTGCCAGGCCGCGGTCGTAGAGGTCGAGACCGGCGTAGATCCGCTCGGGGTAGCCGCCGCCAAGCACCACGATCACGTCACCTGGGCGGGCGTCAACTGGCAGTGCCAGCCAGGCACCGATTGTGCGGCCGAGCAGCGGGATGCTGATGATAAGCAGGGCCAGCGACAGCAGCAGATACGGGCGGCCAAAGCTAAGTAGTAAACACATCCGGCGACAGAGTGGTGCGAGCACACGCGGCGCCTTCTCGCGCCATAGATCAGACATACTCGCGCACCACGTGGCGCAGCTTCCCCGAGCGCGTGCGCGGCAGCCGCTCGACCTGCTCCCAGCTCACCTGCATCGCGCTGCCCAGGTAGCGGTGCGCGGCGGCAGCCACTGCCTCCATCGCAGCCGGGTCGAAGTTGACATCCGGCACCACCCGGATCACCACCTGATCGGGCGCCACCTGCGCCACCTGGCTCTCGGCAACGCCCACGGCGCCCTTGATCACATGACCGCCCACCCGGATCCAGCGCCCATCGGGGGTATGTACCCGGTCATCGACTCGACCCTCGATCGCCAGCCACGAGGGGCTGTGCCAGCCACAGGCGCAGTCGTCGGCGGCGAGGGTGGCTAGATCGCCGGTGCGGTAGCGGATGAGCGGTGTGTTGAATCCGCCCAGGCTTGTGGCGATGATCTCGCCGGTCTCGCCAGGCATCACCTGTCGGCCCTGGTCGTCGACAATCTCCAGGATGACCGCCCGGGTGAGCACATGGTAGCGTTTGTGTGGGCACTGCCAGACCACCTGGCCGATCTCGCCGGTGCCGTAGGTCTGGTAGACCGGGCAGCCGAATGCGCGCTCGACCACGGCCTGCTGCTCAAGGCTGATGCCCTCGCTATCGGTGATGATCGCCCGCAGCCGGGGCGCTTGCGCACCGCTCTCGATCAGGTAGGTGGCCAGCAGGTGCCACGAGGTTGGGTAGCCGGTGCCGTACGATACGCGGGCGTCGCGCAGCGCCCGCAGATAGTGCGAGTAGAACTGCGGTGCCAGGTGGTAGGCCGAGCACTGGAACTGGCGGTAGTAGTCGACATAGATCCAGAAGGGCGGCTCAGTCTGCTCGTAGGGCGTCACGTAGGCCCCCGAGAAGCGCGCCCGGCGCTCGCCAAAGCGGCAGCTGTAGTAGGCCAGCATGGCATCGGCGGCGGCCTGGTGGTGGCGAGTGGCCTCGCGGTCAAGGTAGAAGGTGAGCGGCGTGCCGGTGGAACCACTGGTTTTGCGCGCCCAGAGGCTGCGCCGACTCGCCTGCTCAGAGACGACCGCGAGCGGCGCGCGACGGATGTCGGCCTTCTCCAAAATCGGCAGACGTTGCAGGTCGCCCATCGTGCGGATCGTGATATCGGGAAGGTTGGCCCGATAGTGTGGCACATGGCACCGCGCAGCGGTGAGCAGCTGATTCAGGCGGTCGATCTGGAAAGCCTCTTGCTCGACACGGGATTGCCGGTAAAAAGCCGGGTCATAGGCCCGCACGAGTTTCTGGTAGTTGCCGCTACGGCGGAACCACTCGCGGCGCAGGGCCTCGGCATTCACCAGCAGCCGCTGGAGCCAGCGCGGCGAGCGATCATAGAGCTGCTGCTGGCTGGGTATACGTCGGGTGAGCATCGTCATACGGCATTTTCCATAGTGGCGGAAGCCACGCCAGGCACACTACAGCACTTCAAATCCCACGCTCTCGACCCCGGCGGCGGACAGATGCCCGCGCAGTGCGGGGTCGCGGAAGGTGGCATACTCGCGCAGACGCGACTGCGTGAGGCTGCCAAACAGCTCGGGAACCACACTGGTGGCCGGGTGGATGATCAGCTCAGCAGTGCGATCTACACGATCCCAATGGACACGACGCACGATCTGTTCGACATCAGCCTTACCGCCGAGGTAGCCGGGGGAGTGAACAATCCCTGCCGGCGTAAGCGCCCCGCGGGCCTCAGCCCGGGTGATCCAGCGGCTGATCAGCAGCCCCTTCAGCCAGTAGAGCGGGTGGCGCAGGTTGTAGGCCAGCGGGCTCATGGCCCGCGGCGCGGTGATCCGGCGGTGCGATCGCATCGCTCTGATGCCCAACTGGAGGGCTAGATCGACGCAGACGGCGAAGATCTGCGGAGAGACATGGGCGTTCTGATGGGTATTCCAGAAGTCGGGCTGACCGGCCACATGTGTGAATTGGACGTACTGGGCGGTCAGTTCGGCCCGCAGCTGGCCCATATCGACAGCCCGGGCTAGCAGGCGTCGGCGCAGCTCGGCAAAGCGTACAAAGTGGCCGTCGGGGCCAACCAAGCTGGACACCTTTTTGGCCGGCAACACTGGTCGGCCGAAGGTGAGCGTCCAGTGGATGCCGATCGATGCATGAGGGAAGCGTGCCCGCAGTTCGGCGGTGTCCTCATAGGCGTCCATATTCGTCATGACACAGGTGGAGCGGATGCTCTCGGCGGCTATGCACTCCTCGATCGCCCGATTCACCTCAGGGCACAGGCCGTAGTCGTCGGCGGTGATAATCAGCTTGTGGCTCATCGGTGGGTCAGCTCCGCATACAGGTCAAGCAGAATCTGCGACTCGCGTTGCCAGTTGAACTGCTGCTCGACCCGTCGTCGGCCCTCGGCGCCCATGCGTCGGCGCAACTCAGGGTTGTCCAGCAGGTGAATGATCGCGTCGGCGTAGGCCGCCACATCGTCAGGCGGCACCATAATCGCGCAGGCTCCATCGCCCACGAAGGGCCGGCTGGGCGGCAGGTCGCTCAGCACGGTGGGCAGGCCCAGGGCCATAAACTCGAACAGCTTGGTCGGGATGTTGTGCTGAAACTTGGGCAGGTCGGGCAGCGGGATGAAGCCGACCTTCGCCTGTCGCACCCGCGCCGCCACCTGCTCGTGCGGCAGCAGGTTCGGATCGATTATGAAGTCGTCTTCCAGGCCGCGGCGGGCCAACTCAGACTGCGCCCATGCGGCCTCGGGGCACTTGCCAAAGAAGAGCCAGCGCGCCCGCACGCCGCGATTCCGCAGCTCCTCGGCCACGGCGAAGGCGATCTCAAGGTGGTAGCGCGGGATCGTCCCGTGGTACACCAGGTCGTAGGGCTGGGCGACCGGGTCGAGCGGCTGGGCCAGAAACAGGTCGAGCTGCGGGAAGTTATGCACCGTTATCACCCGCCGTGCGCCGAATCGCGACTGGTAGAGGCCGGCCACCCCCACATCGGCGGTGATAATCGCGTCGAAGCAGCGCGCGGCCAGGCGCTCCATGCCGGCCATCGCCAGCGTCAGCCCGGCGCGCAGCGGCCCCGGCAGATGGCGCTTCTGGCGCAGGTAGGCCGTGTTGTTCTCATGACAGTCGAAGATTACCCGTGCCCCGGTGGTCGCCTTTAGGTAGAGGCCCAGCGGGATGAGTTCCGGGTCGTGCAGATGGTAGACGGCGGCGCCCAGGGCCTGGGCGCGGGCGGCGGCGCGCACCATACGGCTCAGACGGCGGCCCAAATGCAGGCCCAGGCTGGCCCGCGCCATAGCGCCCACCGTGTGAATGCGCACCCCCTCGACCTCACGAAAGTCGTCGCTGAGTTGCACCAGCAGGTGGGTATCGTAGCCGGCCCGCGCCAGGCTCACGCACTCGCGGTGAAAGATCCGCTGGTCGAAGCTCTGGTGGACGGTCGAGATATGGGCTACAGCCGGGGCACCGGCTAGATCCCGCTGGCCCGACCGCGCAGCCGCTCTGGCAGCAGCGGGTAGATCAAGGGGTAGACGAGCGTGCGGTTGAGCCATTTCATTCCCCCGAAGACAGCCTGGTAGATTCCTAGTTCGATCGGCGAGTAGCTATGTGCGAGGGCGCGGGCGCGCTCGGCGTCGCGGCGCTGGCTCGCCTGGGTGCTTAAGCCGCCGCCATCGAAGATCACCACCACCTCGGCGAGGTGAGCGTAGCGCGCCCGCCGACGCAGCAGCAAGTCGAGCAGATAGTCGTAGTCAGCCAGAATACAAAAGCTGGTATCAAAGGGCTGGGCCGCATAGATCTCGCGCCGCACAAACCATGCCTGATGGCAGATCATCTTGCGATAAAGCCAGAAGCGGCCAACCCGGTCGGGGTAGCGGATGAGCCGCCCGGCTGCGGGTTGCTCGGCGGCCGACAGAAAGGGGTGGCGCACTAGCGAGCGGATGTCGCCGAAGAGCAGATCGGGGTGTCCAGCGTCCGTGATCGCCTGCGCGACCGCCCGCAGCACCCCTGGGCCGACAAACTCGTCGCCCGCGTTCATAAAGCAGACGTAGCTGCCCCGGCAGCGGGCGATCGCCTGGTTCATCGCGTCATAGATCCCGCCGTCAGGCGCCGAGACAATCTCGGTCACGCCAAGGGCCATCAGCCGCTCAGGGGTGCCATCGGTTGATCCGCCGTCCTGCACGAGATACTCAACATCGGGGTAGTCCTGGGCGAGCACGCTGCGCGCGGTGCGCTCGGCGTCATCGGCGCAGTTGAGCGCGATCGTCACAACACTGAACAGCGGCGGGGAGGCAGAGGTCATAGCAGGCAACTCCTCAGGCGGTCTGCGATTGCGAGGTTCGGGCGGAAATAACCCGCGAGGCGAAGGGCAGGGCTGGGATGGCCGACGGGCGAACCATCTCACACTGCCACCAGAGCAATGCGCCGGCCCAGTAGAGGTGCCGCACGCTCACCGGCGAGCCCGAGGCCAGGCCGTGGGCCATACCAAACACAATAATGCCGAAGAAGGTCATGCGCCAGATCGCGCGCTCATCTTCGCCGCGCCCGTTAAACACCACCTGGCTCTGTAGGAGCAGGAAGTAGAAATAGCCGAGCATAAAGACCGCGCCGACCACGCCCTGCTCGGCAAGGACACTGACGAACATATTATGCGAGTAGGGGTAGACAAAGCCAGTGCCCCACATCGGCGACTCGATGAATGCCTCCCAGCCAGAGATCCAGAGGTGGCTGCGGTCGCCCACCAGGTCGAATGCCTCGAACAGGCCCGACTCGCCGGAGCGAACCACCAGGTTGGGCGCGAGCAGATAGATCGGTATGCCAACGCCGAGGATCGTCGAGAGCAGCAGGAGCAGGCGCGGCTTGCTGCTGGAGGGGTGGAAGAGACCCCAGATCGCAAAGAGTAGAACCACAAACAGTGCGCCGCCGATCGACTGGCGCGAGCCGGCGAGCAGCAGAAATTGGGCGCAGTAGGCTGCCGCGCCGAGCAGGCCGATCAGCCAGAGCAGCCCGCGCGTCTGCGCGAGCATGCCGACGATCATGATCAGCGCGATCGCGAAGTTATAAGCGAAGAGGTGATAGTTTGCGATCCGCAGGTGGCTCGCCGGGTAGCCGCCGAGGGTCGGGTCGAAGATCAGCGCCGACAGCGGGATCTTCAGCGCGGCCAGGGCCGCGTAGCCGCCGATAATCGTCGTAATAATGTAGGTCACCGCAAAGATCTTCAGGCGATCCAGGCTCTTGGCAAATGTCAGCAGTGCCGATAGCGGCGCGATCAGGAAGACATACAGCTGCGGGCGCAGGTTCGCCAGCTTGGGCGGATGGAACTCTTGGAGCAGCACCGCCATCCAGATCCACCAGAGCAGCATCCAGAGGATGATCGCCCGGTTATGGCGCGGCAGCCACTCACCGATCTCCTTGGGCCGGTGGTAGAAGCGCACCAACACGGCGGCGTAGGTGGTGGCCAGCAGCAGGTAGTTCTGCACAATCGGGCCGAGCATGACGTTGCGCGTCCAGCCGGCGATCGAGAGAAACATCGCCACGCTGATCTCGGGGCGGCCTTTGAGGATGGCGTAGGCGCACATGCCCAGGTAGAGCGCCAGCCAGACAGGGTTCAGAAAGATCTGGTTATTAGCGTTGAAGCTCAATCTGCTCCCCTTCTCCATATGCGGCGCGCAGCTCGGCGAACCAGTCAAGGTAGGCCCCGGCCTGCCGACCCAGGTTATAGTGGGCCGCCGCCCAGGCCGCACCGGACTGCCCGGCTCGCTCAACGGAAGCCCGGTCGGCGAGCAGCGCCAGCAGCTGGAGGGCCATCGCCGCGGCGTCGCCGCCGGGCACCAGCCAGCCGCAGCGCCCGTCGCCCAGCATCTCGCCGATGCCGCCCACATCGGTTGCCAGCACCGCAGTGCCGCAGGCCAGCGCCTCGGCGATCACGCAGGGCGCATTATCGGCGCGGGTGGCGTGCAGCAGCAGATCGGCGGCCTGGTAGTACAGGGCCAACCGGGCCTGGTCGGCGATGTAGCCGGGGGCGATCACCTGCGGGTCATCGTCGCGGGCCGGGCCGCGCCCGACGCAGATAAAGCGTAGGTCAGCATGGGGGGCCTGGGCGGCAGCCAGCGCCACCGCCCGCTCGACGGTGGTCAGGTCTTTGTAGGGGTTGCGGGTCGATGCCCCGTAGGCCACAAAGATACAGATGAAGGCATCGCGGGGCAGGCCGAGGGCCGCCCTCGCCGCCGCCCGGTCGCCCGGCCGGAAGGTCGCTAGATCGACCCCGTTGGCAATCACGCGGCGCTGCCAGGGGCGTAGCTGCGACTGCTCAACCAGACCCATGAGCCACTGGCTCGGCGTGGCCACGGCCAGCCGGCTGGCCGCATAGATCCGGCCCTTACGCGCATAGTTCGCCGCCGTGCCATCGCGCATGATCGCCGGTGGGCGGTGCAGGTCGGGGCAACTCCCGCAGCCTGCGCGCCAGCGCTCGCAGTTGATCGGGTAGGCGCAGTGGCCGGTGATCGCCCAGGCGTCGTGCAGCGTCCAGATCACCGTCATCGCACGGCTAAGCGGCGCCAGAGCAGCCAGGTCGAAGAAGTCGCCGGTCAGGTTATGCAGGTGGATCACATCGGGTCGCCAGGCACCCGCGAGCATGCGCCGGGTGTAGGGCGCGTGGCCCAGATCGCGACCGAGCAGGTGGTCGGCCCAGCGGGCCGGGATAGCGCTGCGGCGCAGCCAGGCCATCGCCCGCGCCCGACCGCGCACCCTGGGCAGCCGACGCAGGCCGGACTCGGCCCGCGCGCAGAGATCGGCCCAGGCCCCCGGCCCATAGTGGTCGCACTCCTCGACATCGGCCTGATCACCGCGACGGTCGCCCACCAGCATGCGTGCGTCGTGGCCGGCCGCGCGGTAGGCCCCGAGCAGATCGAGGGCCATGCGCGAGGCGCCGCCGCCGCGGTCATTGCTGTTGACGAGCAAGATCCTCATTTGACTAAGTGCCCCAGGCGCGACGGCTCCAGGCGGATCGCGGGCTTCTGACGACCGGTCGCTCTGGCCAGCAGCCGATGCGCCGCCAGCTGCGCGGTGTAGCGCAGGCTGCCGTATAGGCGCAGGGCCAGGCGGCCCGCCTGGTAGCCCGGTCGGGCCAGCAGTTGATCGATATCCTGGCTGGGGCGCAGCTCAACCGGCAGCCGCCCGGCCCGAATATCGTCCCAGAGCGCCGCGATCTGTGGAGGGTGACCGCCGCGGTATGCCTCGAGCCAGCTCGGGTAGCGCGTCACGTTATGCACGCGGTAGATTCGGCGCAGTGTGGCAAAGTTGCTCTCGGCATAGTCGGCCGGGCGACCGAAGATCGAGCTGTAGTAGCCGCTCTTCGCCCAGACCTGCTGCGGGAAGACTAGCGAGTAGTGGTACATGTAGATTCCGCGCCGGATCAGGTCGCGGCTGCGCACCCAGCCCAACTGGCGCAGGTCGACCCCGTCGCGGTTTACCACGGTGGCCGGGCGGTGCGAGGTATAGCGATAGCCCGGCCCCCAGCGAAAGATTCGCGGGATCTCGTCGCCGCCGTAGTGGCGCTGATACCAGCCATCGACCAGGTAATTGATCCCGCCCCAGAACTGGAGCTGATGCACCGAGAGCACTGCCACCTCGGGGCGCGGCAGCAAGTTCTCGATGATCCAGCACATATCATTGGGCTGGTAGAACTCATCGATATCGACCTGCCAGAGCCAGTCGCCGGTGGCCCGGCGGGCATATGCCTGGCTCTGCTCGTCCTTCTCGCCCGGCCAGAATCCGTTGGGGTAGCCCTGATCTTCAGCGGTGATCAGCACTACTTTGCCCTCAGGATCCTCCTCGGCCTGAAAGCGGCGCAACACGTTGAGCGTGCCATCGTGCGAGTGACCGTCGGGCGTAGCCGAGGTGGCCGAATGTGGGCTCGCGCCCTCGACCACAATAATCTCATGAGCGAACGGGTAGATCGCCCGCAGGGTATAGCGCGTAAAGGGCTCGCCGTTAAGCACAATGACGCCGAAGCTAATTCGAGGCTGCACCAGATCCTCCTTCCGCGCCTGAGATTGACCTTCAGGCTAGCTCGAAGCCGAATCGCTGGTGCAGCCAGCGCCGGGTCCGCGAGGGCCAGCGGTAGACACGCCAGTAGCGGCGCAGGAGCCCTGGGGCACGCCGCAGCAGTGGGTGGCCATAGCGCTCGATCAGCATCCCACTCTCGCGGGCAGCAACGTCGAGGATCGTCGACGACTTGGCCGCCTCGTGCTCGCGAAAGTCGGCTGTGGGTGGGCCGGGCATACGGCCCACTGATCCGCTGCCCATCAGCCGAATGAACAGATCGCGATCCATACAAAAGCGCAGGCTGGGGTCTACCCCGCCGACGCGCTCGTATGCCTCGCGACGCCAGAAGCAGCCCTGCTGCACCAGCATATGTCGGCCAAGGTTCGCGGCCACCATCTGGCTCGGCGCGGCCACATAGTAGCGGTGGCGCAGGGCGCCGTCGGCCAGAATATGGTTCACATCGCTATTAATAAAGACTAGCGCGGAGTTGCGGGCCATAAAGCGGCCAGCCCGCAGCAGCGCCCCGGGCTGATAGCGGTCGTCGGAGTTGAGCCATGCCAGGATATCGCCGCTCGCCTGGTTGAATCCGGCGGCGATCGCCGCCGCCTGCCCGCCATCGGGGCCGATATGCACATGAGCCAGCCAGGGCCGGTAGCGCTCGATAATCTCGACGCTCCCATCGGTGCTGCCACCGTCCATCACGATATATTCGAGGTTGGGGTAGCCCTGGAGCAGCACCGAGCGCAGCGTCTCTTCTAGAAATGATGCCTGGTTATACGAGGGCGTGACGACCGTTATCTTCGGCCATGGGTGATCGGTCGGCTTCAGCTTCGGCAAGGTCTCAACAGCCCAGGGCCAGCCATCGCGGCCTGCGGGCGGGGCTGGGATCTCGTGGAGGCGCGGGCAGCCCATAACGACAACCTTCCTGCAATTTAGCAAGAACCAATACACCCGGAAGGGTCGGTGTCAGGGAGGGCTTTGCTCTCCCTGAACCTCCCTTTGTTAAATTACTGGCTCTGCGTCAAGATCTCTACCGTCGCGGTCATATCCCAGCGTAGCCGATCATCCCATGTTTCGGGCGCGATCAGCACCTGGTAGCGCGCGCCGATCTGGCGGTCGGCCCGCTGGCCGATTGCCTCGATCTGGCTCACCTTGCCGCTGATCTGGAAGCCGGGCAAGGCCATAAATGAGATCATCGCGCGGTCGCCCTCGCGGATCTCGACCACATCCAGCTCGTTCACCTCATCGATCTGGATGGTCCAGTTCGAAAGGTCAGCGATCACGATAGCCAGCCGGTCGGCATTCGCGTAGACACCAACGTCGACACCGACCTGGACGACCTGCCCGGTGATCGGCGAGCGCACCACCAGGCGGTCGAGGTTATACTTGGCCCTATCCAGCGCTGCCTCGGCATTCGCGATCCGGGCCTCGGTGCGCGCCAACTCCGAGGCGCTCGGGTCAGACGAGAGCTGCGCTAGCACCGCCTCGTTATAGGCCAGGTTCGCGCGCGCCTCATCGAGCGTGCTCTGATAGCGGTCGCCCTTGAGCTGATTGAGCTGGATCTGGGCCTCATCGACTTGCTTCTGGGCGGCCTCGATCTCATTCGGGTCGGCTGGCTCATACAACAGATTCAGCTGCGCCTGGGCCTCTGAGACCGCGGCCTCGCTGGCCTTGATCACCTCGACTTCATTTTTCTGCGCTTTGTCGTAGTTCAGCTGAGCGATCTGTAGATCGAGCTGGGTGTTATCAAGCTGTAGCTTGGCGAGCTGCTCGTCCTGGAGCTCACGGTCAGTGAGATTGCCACCGCCGTTCTCAATATTGCGGTTGCGCCAGTAGATATTCTCATAGGCGAGCTGAAGCTCGCGCACATGATTTGCCGCCTTCTCGAGATCTGCCTTGGACTCATTCTTTGTCGCCGACCAGCTATCGCGCACCGACTGAAGATTCGCCTTCGCGTTATCGAGCTTGGCCTGCTTCACCGCAATATCATCGGCGTTTGGGCTCTTCTGGAGTCTGACGAGTTCGGCGCGCGCGCTGGCGAGCCGCGACTCGGCGGCCGCCACCTCTCCGGGTGTCACCTTCAGCTCTGTCTGGCGCAGCTGGGCCTGAGCCCGGGCGACCTGCGCTTTCGCAGCATTGATCTGCGCGGGCGTCGCGCTCGCGCGCAGGGACTCGTAGTTCGCCCGCTCTTCGCGGAGCATCGCCTCGGCCTGCTGGACGACAATCTGGATCTCGCTTGGATCGTAGCTCAGCAGTGGGTCGCCCGCCTGCACCATGTCACCCTCGCGGACGAACACCTCGCTGACCATCTGGGCCAGGGTCGGGTAGATATTGACGCTGCTGGCGGGTACCACATGCCCGCTCACCTGGATACCACCCTCGCGGGTGCGCGGCAGTGGGGTGGGCATACTGAGCGCGCTATCGGGCACGGGCGAGGCGACCGCCGTTGGTGCCAGCGTTGGCTCTGTAGGCGGAGGTGGGCTGGCGCATGCCGCCAGCAGCGAGGCGCTGACTAGCAGTAGCCCCATGCCTGAATATATGCTGGAGGATTTCATGGCATAGCTCTCCTAGTGCCGGGCGCACACAAGGTGCAGAGGTTTCACCACGACCGGACGATGGATGATCTCCCACCGACGGCCTCCGAGCACCCGGCTTATTGCCACGACAGCGTCGGCGTGGGGCAAGCGGCCCCGCGCCACGCGGATCTCATCGCTATCAGTCGCCGCCCGGCACCACGCTACTATCGCCATTTGCAAACGTCAGCCCCTGGGTAGAGGAGCCACGGCTGATCTTATGGCGCAGCTGCTGATAGTAGCGCTTGTCGCGCAGGCGCGGCTTCGCCACTGCGTTGAACAGGACGCCCAGGATGCTCTGGCCCGACTGCTGAAGCTGGGCGTAGGCCCGCTTGAGCGTCTCGGCCGAGGTCGCGTTGGCTCGCGCTACCACCAGGGCCACATCGCAGGTACGCATTAGCAGGGTCGCGTCAACTACTGCTAGAAGCGAGGGCGTATCGAAGATGATCAGGTCGGAGATCGCCTTTAGCTCCTCGGTCATATGCTCAAGCTGCTCGCTGCCGATCAGCAGCGATGGCGTCTGGCTGAAAGCGCCGCCGCTGAGCAGCTGGAGATTCGGCAGCGACGTCTTTTGGAGCAGAGGCAGCGCGCTCGGCTCGCTCCCGCTCAGCACCTCGGTGGCCCCGGCGCTGTTCGACAGCCCAAAGTAGGCGTGCAGCGTCGCGCTGCGCAGGTCGGTATCGACCAGCACCACCCGTCGGCCAGTCTGGGCCAGGGCCACCGCCAGGTTGGCGGCGGTGGTGCTCTTCCCGTCGCGCGGGCTGCCGCTGGTCACCGCAAGCGTGCGAATGGTGCGCCCAAGCGGGAAGGTGTCGATATGCGACCGCATCATGCGGTAGGTCTCGGCGTCAGGCGAGAAGCTGTCTCGCTCGACGACCAGCTTCTCAGAGGGAAGATCGCCCTTCAGCACACTGATGCTATCGAGCGGAATGAAGCCCGTCAGGCGCTGCATATCGGCCTCGGTCTTCATCTTCGTGTTGAAGAAGTCGTACAAGAAGCCGACCGCCAGCGCCGCAAAGGCCGCGACCATCCCAAGCAGCAAGGCGTTCCGCTGCGGATCGGGGCTGACCGGTTTACCCGAGGCTCGGGCTGGCTCGATGATTACAACGCTCGACTCGCGGTCGTAGGGGTTATCGATCAGATAACCCTCGTTCGACATGAACACCTGGACGATCTGGTCTGCAATGGCCACCGCCCGCGCTTTGTCAGCGTCCTGGACGGTCAGGTTAAACAGCTGGGTGTCGGCGATCGGGCTAGCGGTGAGCCGTACGCTGTAGTTCGGCCCGAGGCCAAGTTGCTGCGTCGCCTCGCTGACCACTGGCCGCGAGCGCATCAACTCCATCACTGTATAGGCGAGGAGCGAGCCAACCCGCAGGTCGTCCATGGTCTGGGTAGGCGTGCCCAGCGAGCCACGCTTCTGGTTCACCAGCAGCTTTGTCGTCGCCGCGTAAATCGGCTGCTCGCGACTCGCCGCGACAAACACCAGTACCACGGCGAGTAGTACCATGCTGGCAACAAGCCACCACCAGCGCAGCACAAAGTTGATGTATTGCCGAAGTTCCAAACCTGTCGTCTTTCCTCAGTATGACGCAATGCGCTCCCCCCGACGGTGTCACCACCGTCGACGTCATTAGCGCCGGGCTAATACGCCAATTGAGCGGATGCGAAGCAAGAGGAGAGTGGGAGGATGCAGAGGAGGAGTTTCTTACTTGCTAAAGCATTATACTGGATTGTCATCGAGATGTAAGCTGTTTATAGTATGACTATATGAAATCCATATGTCAGGATCAAGTGGTCATCTTGAACAATCTGTTATTCTGGCGCACAGCCATCACCTGCACCGGTCGGGGCACCGCCGGGCTATGGCGAAATATCCGGCCCGATGAGCCGCCGCTGATCACTGTGCAGGCCATCGCAGAGCCATGGAAGCGATCACCCACGGTATCAGCAATGCATCGTCTCAGGAGGCGGGCTACCTGATAATGATAATTTTCTATTCATTTGGGCGGGGGCCACGCATCTGCCGACTTAGGACCATGGTCCTGTTCGCGTATCACCTACCCTGAGCAGCGTGCATAGTACGTGCGGTCAAGAGTCGTGTATACAACTCGACATAACGCATTGACTGCCGCAACTGGTCGTGTTCTGCAAGCGCGATCCGCCGGCAGTGCTGCGCCATCGTATCGCAGCGGCCCGCGTCAGCGAGCAAGGCCCGGATCTGATCCGCCAGCGCGGCGCTATCCTCGGGCGGCGCGAGCAGGCCGGTCACCCCAGGGCGCACCATGTCGGGCACCCCGCCAACGGCGAATCCCACCGTCGGCGTGCCGCAGGCCATTGCCTCGATCACCGTGTTTGGCAGATTATCCTGGCGCGAGGGGATCACATACACATCGGCCGCGCTATAGGCCAGCGCGAGTCGCGCGTCATCATTCACAGCGCCAAGCTCCAGGAGCGGGATTGCCGAGTCAATCCCCGCCCCGCCCCGGCCGATAGTGACGAGAAAAAGCCTGGGCAGGTCGCGCAGCGCGGCCAGCGCCTGAACCAGCAAGTCGAAGCCTTTACGGCGGTTCGTCACCGAGGCGGCCACAAAGAGCACCACCCGCGCGTCGTGCGGTATCCCGAAGGCAGCGCGGGCGGCGGCCTTATCCTGCGGGGCGAAGGTCGCGATATCGAGCCCATTCGCGATCACGCTGATCGGCACATCGCGCAAGAGCGAACTGCGCCGCACCTCGGCGGCGATCCAGCTGTTCAGGGCCACAATATGCAACTGGCCGGGCGCCAGGCGCGCAAAGGCGGCCCGCTTACGCCCCCAGATCTTCTGCGAGAGGTCGTGCGGGGCCAGCGAGCCAAGCTGCGGGCATGCCCCGCAGGCGTCGATGTAGCGCCCGCAGAACTCATCGTAGTGACAGCCGCCGGTGAATGCCTGCATATCGGGCAGCCGCCAGGCCACCGGCGTCCCGCGTGGCAAGCGCGCAAAGAAGCTCGCGTAGTCGAGCAGCCCGGCGGCATAGTGCAAATTGACCACATCGCAGGGCGGGAGCGCGCGGATCAGCTCGTGGCCATAGGCCGTCCGATCATCGCTGAAGCTCTCCAGGCCGGTCGGGCGGGTGGCCTGGTAGGGGCGAAAGTCGCGCTTGATCAGATCGCGGCGCAGCCGACGACGCAGCCGCGTCGCCAGGCTGCCCGGCCAGGGCAGCCCGATCACGCTTGGGTCGTCAGAGGTCTTTCTGGCCACCAGCATGCGCGAGTCATGGCCCAGGGCGATCAGGCTGCGGTGCAGGCGGTAGGCGGCGCGAGCGGCACCGCCTGCAATATCGTTATGACTAATATGGACGATACGCATCGGCTCAGGAGGCCCGCGCCCGGCTGCCGCGCAGCGCGCGGGCCAGACCGGCCAGTGAGGGTTGATCATAGAACAGATGCGCAGCTACCTGGCGATAGTAGGCCGGGATGAAAGGCAGGGCGAAGCCGCCGCGAACCCACTGCCAGTAGGCGCCGCGCTGACGATAGAGGTTCTTCCAGCGCGCCAGGTAGGTGCCCCAGATCATTGAGCGGACAGCTTCGCGCAGGGACGGCCACTCGTCGGGGTGCGCCCGTGCAAAAGCCCGCAGCTGCGGGTCGCGGTCGAGGAAGCTGAGAAACTGTCGGCTTGCCAGCGCCAGCCCCTGCCAGCCCACAGCCTTGCCGAAGCTGACGTCATCAATGCGGTGGCGAAACAGCGCCTGCGGACTGAACACCACCTCGCGGCCAAGCGCCAGCTTCATTAGCAGCGCATTGTCGAAGCCATTGCCGCGCTCGAAGTCGGGGTACTTGCCCACGGCGCGTAGCGCCGTGGTACGGGCCACATTTGTCGTAAATGAGACATAGCGGTGGCGCTGGGCGCACCACGAGTGGAGCAGTTCGCTGCCGCTCATCCGCTCGGGCGGCAGCGGCTGGTGGGTGGTCGCGCTGACGATCCGCCCATCCTCGGCGGCGAATGCCTCGACGCTACCGATGCCCACGTGGGCACCGGGGGTGCGCTCCAGCCGCTCCACCAGCGACGAGACGAAACTCGGCCCAATCTCATCGTCGTCGCTCAGCAGCACATAGTAGTCGCCCTCAGCGGCATCGATCAGCTGGTTGTAGTGCTCGGTGATCGGCACCGTGCGCGGGTTGCGCCGAAAGCGGTGCGGGCGCGGGTAGTGCTCGGCCACTAGCGCCGGTAGCTCGGGGCCGTTCTCGCCATTATCCGACACCAGCAGATCGATCACCGGGTAGTCCTGGGCGAGCACGCTGCGCAGCGCCCCAGGCAGATAGTGCAACCGCTTATAGACGGGGATCGCAATTGTAACGACAGGGTTCATGCTTATGTCTCCTGATCAGCTGCGTGGGCGATAGCGGCAGCCAGCGTGGGCAGCTCATCGCGCATCTTCACCACCCGCGCCGGCGTCCCGACCGCGATCGCCCCGGCCGGGATGTTGCGACTCACCACTGCGCTGGCCCCAATCACCGCGCCGGCACCAATTCGCACCCCGCCAAGAACAACCGCCCCATACCCGAGCCATGCGTCATCGTCGACCACGATCGGCCCGCGGCTGGTCAGCGGCTGCTCGATCATGGGGATGCCGGGGGCCATTCCGTGGTCGTAAGGGTAGAAGGCGCAGGCCGGCGCGATCTGCACCCGCGCGCCGATCATGATCGGGGCCACGTAGGCCGCGAACTGGCAGCGCGGCTGCACGCCGGTGCGTGCGCCGATGCTCAGGCTGCCGCCCGAGCCATTCTCGATGATCACATCGCGGTGTAGTTCCACATAGTCGCCGAGAGCCACCGGCCCGGCATTATGGCGCTGGTAGATCACCACCCGATCGCCGATGAAGATGTGTCGTCCAAGCTGTAGGCGGCTGTGGCTCACGCTAGCGCTCGGCGCGATATAGCCGCGCTCAAAACGATGCGCCAGGGCGACCCGGCCTTTGTAGGGCGGCGTGAACACGCCGGCCAGCAGAGAAGCCAGCCGGCCAGCGCGGCCCGGCCCCATGCGCTGCATCCAGAAGCGCACCCACCCCTGTTTGAATCGCTGCCTCATAGCGCCTCCCGATACCAGCTCACCCGCACAGGTCGGCCCTGGCGCATCAGCTCAGGCAGGGTCACAAACTGGTAGCGCCTGTCCAGGCGATCAAAGAGCAACTCCAGGCCAGCGATCATAGCCCCGCGATCCTCAAGGCTGCCTGGGCGCGCCCCGGCCAGCGCATCGTGGAGAAGAATAATTGCGCCGGGCTGCAGCGCCCGCTCGACCCGATCAGCGACCACGGCCGGGTCAGCGACCCGCCAGTCCTCGGCGTGGGCGCTCCAGGTTACCACCTGGTGGCCGAGCAAGAACGCATCAAGCCGCGAGGCAAGCGACTGCCCGCCAAAGGGCGGCCGGAAGAGGCGCACACCGTAGGGTTTTAGGGCCTGGGCGCAGCGGCGGATCTCGGCGCGACGCTGTCGCCCGCGCACCTCAGGCATACGCGCGTGGCTCCACGTATGGTTAGCCACCGTGTGACCAGCCTCGGCCACCTGGCGCACCAGATCGGGCCGGGCGGCAGCGCTCTGTCCAAGCATAAAGAAGGTCGCCCGCGCATCGTAGCGACCAAGCAGGTCGAGCAGGCGCGGCGTAAAGGTCGGGTGAGGCCCATCGTCAAAGGTGAGCGCGACCAGCGGTGCTGCGGTGCGTACCCCGATAACCGTCCCCATCAGCTCGCGCTCAATGCGCCAGAGTATCCGGCCGGGCAAGCTCCTCGGTCGGACGATCGGGCTAGTGCCTGTCATCTTGAGCCATCCATCAAATCTCAAATCTGCGGCGGTGGGATTCGCTCGGCGATCCCGCCCTCGGTGAGCCCGAGCAGCCAGCCAAAGCGGCGAATCCAGAGCGCGCGATCATCTGGTCGCATCAGGGCCAGCGCCCCAAACAGCAACCGTCGCCAGCGCCGGGCCAGGTTGAGCCAGCCGCGCAGCATATCACGCGGACCGGCGGGGGCGGGGCGATACTTGCGAGCCAGGCGCACGTTGTAGCGGGCGAAGCGTCGGGCCTGGCGAAACATATTCTGCGGCGTGTCGCGGTAGCGCATATGCACTAGCGCATCGGCGGCAAAGACAAGCGGCGTGCCGGCGAGCTGCACCCGAATGCAGAAGTCGGTATCCTGCAAGTAGCGCATCTCCTCGTCGAAGCCGCCAACAGCCATGAAAATATCCCGCCGCACCCCCATGCCGCTGCCGCCAGCGTGGGGGAGATAGGGCGGGTAGTTCAGCTTCTGGAGGCTCTGGCCCTGCGTGTTTGGTCGGCTGCGCACAACCCACTCAGGGTTAAGCCTAGCGATATCGAAGCGCGAGGCAACAAAGCTGTGCGCCTCAATCGCCGCGCCGATCACGGCCACCCAGCCCGGAGCGATCACATCGTCGGCGTCAACAAAGGCCAGGGTCTGCCCACGCGCCACGCTCACGCCCACATTCCGGGCGTGGGCCGCGCCCCGCCGCCCCGCCGCCTCGACAAAGCGCAGGCCAGGTATCCGCGCCTGGTATGACTCGACCAGCGCCCGTGTCTCATCGGTCGAGCCATTGTCGGCGATGATCAGCTCCCAGGGCTTTTCCCAGCGCTCATGGCTGAGGGCCTCTAGCTGTTCAGCCAGCAGCTGGCCAGCGTTATAGGTCGGCACGATCACGCTGAGTTGCATAGCGAGCTCTCTGGCACTCTCTGGTGCATATACAGATTGTAGATGAGGCGTAGCGCGCCGTGGGCTGCGCGGCCATCTGTCATGCTGGCCACGACACCATCGGCGCCAGACTACAGCTTGGTCGAGATCCGCCGGTTCTCCCACTTGAGCATCGGGCGCACTACGCCGCCCATCTGCGAGCCGTAGTCTCCGCGGGCCGAGTCGCCGTCCATTGTGTCATAGACCTGGAAGGCGACCGCCTCGCGCTCGTGGAACTGCGGGATCACCGGGTCGTTGGTGATCATCGAGACGTTGACGAAATGGGTGCCCTCGGCGAGCAGGTTGCCGGGGATCTGAGCCCGGCTGACCCAGCGCCCGGCTGGCCGCTGCCGATGGCGCCACTCCGGGTCTACGTCAATTGTGGTGAAGAGGTGGGTGCCCTGATCGTTATAGAGGTGCATATTCGGCATCAGCACAAAGCCGTCGCGCAGCACATCGTACTCCATCTCAAGAGACACCGGCTGCCGGATGTCGATGCTCTCGCTCACATTCCCATCAGGGCCACAGATCCGGGCCGCCCGCAGGCGGGCCACCTCAGCGCCGGGGGACTGCGCGGGATCGTCCCAGATGCGCTCGGCGGTGCTGCTGGAGCCGCCGCTCAGATAGTCGCTCACCACCTGGTCAGACGGCCCATCGGCCAGCACCTTCCCGCTATCGAGCAAGATCGTGCGCTGGCACATACGCATGATCGCCGACATGCTGTGCGAGACAAAGAGCACTGTGCGCCCCTGAGCGCCCACATCCTGCATCTTATTTAGGCACTTGCGCTGAAAGCGCGCATCGCCCACTGCCAGCACTTCATCAATGATCAGGATATCCGGCTCCAGGTGCGCCGCAACCGCAAAGGCCAGCCGCACATACATGCCGCTTGAGTAGAACTTGACCGGCGTGTCAAGAAACTTCTCTACCTCGGCGAAGGCGACAATCTCATCGAATTTACGGTCGATCTCGTGCTTATGCATGCCGAGGATCGCGCCATTCAGGTACACGTTCTCGCGCCCGCTCAGCTCGGGGTGAAAGCCGGTGCCCACCTCAAGCAGCGAGGCCATTCGCCCGTAGATCGTGGCCCGTCCGCGAGTCGGCGCAGTGATCCGCGAGAGCACTTTGAGCAGCGTGCTTTTGCCAGCGCCATTGCGGCCAATGATGCCGACCACCTCGCCGTGGGTGATATCAAACGAGACATCATTGATCGCGTGCAGCGTGCTGTGGGTCATGCCAGAGCCACCCAATGTACCGAAACCGCGCAGTATGCCCGAGGCCACCCCGGCGATCTGGTCGCGCAGCGTACGGTACTGTGCGTTATTCAGCTGTGTCTGGGCATGGTGGATAAGGTAATCTTTCGAGAGCCCCTCTGCGCGAATAGAGTAATTGCTCATAACCTACTTATCAGATAGGACGGGTTCAGCGCGGGCATGCCCGCGCCGACCATGCCCTTACTAAATGACATCGGCGAACTTCGACTCGACGCGCTGGAAGTAGACAACCCCGCTGAAGAAGACGATCAGCGCGATTATCGTCGAGAGCGCGATCATCGCCGTGGGCGGGTTGGTGCCGAGCAGCGCCCAGCGGAACCCCTCGACCACACCAACCATCGGGTTCAGACCAAAGATTGTGCGCCAGGGCTCAGGGAGCAGGCTGCTCGGGTAGACAACCGGCGTTGCGAAGAGCCAGAACTGCACCAGGAACGGCGCGGCATGGCGCACGTCGCGGTACTGCACGTTGAGCGCCGAGAGCCAGAGTCCTACGCCGCCGGCGGTTACCACTGCCAGCAGCAGAAAGAGCGGCAGCAGCAGTATGCTCAGGGTCGGCACGATCTGGTAGAACACCATCAGCCCGATCAGCACCACAAAGGCGACCGCAAAATCTACCAGGCCGGCGATTGTCGTCGCGAGCGGCACCATAATGCGCGGGAAGTAGACCTTACGCACCAGGCCAGCGCTCGCCACCAGGCTATTTGACGTTGAGGTCAGCGCGAGCGAGAAGTACTGCCAGGGCAGTAGGCCGGTGTAGTTGAATATCGGGTAGGGCAGACCCTCAGAGCTAATCTTTGCCAGGCCACCAAAGAAGATCGTAAAGACGACCATCGCCATCACCGGCTGGATGATCGCCCATGCCGCGCCGAGTATCGTCTGCTTATAGCGCACCTTCACGTCGCGCCAGATGAAGAAGTACAACAGCTCTCGATACGCCCACAGGTTCTTCAGACTCAGCTGAAACCAGCCGCGAACGGGCTGAATAATAATTGTCGGCCTCTCATCATCCGCCTTCGGGGCAAGCGACTCGGGGGCTTGCCGAGTATCAGCGAGCGACAATGTGACACCTCCAGATCCGGGCGTACTTTACAGCACTCCACGAGACCATACAAGATCGCACGCAGTGGCCGCAGCGCATGAGTACGTATACGCGCATACATATATTTTGCAGCATAGTAGTAGAAAATGCACTTGCAGCATACGCGACCGCTGCATGAATCGCAATTACAATAAGTTCACTCCCCACGCTCCTCTAGCAAAGGATAGCACAGGTTACGTCGTCGATGGGGCGGGGCACCCAGCTGATTTGATCCACATTGGACGCACCCCTCCAAGATAATGGTACTATACAGACACCACAGCGACAGAAAGAAAGGCAGCTCCGATGGCATACGCCGCCCTGATCGGCGCAGAGGTGAAGCGTAAGGAAGATCCGCGGCTCATCCGTGGCACCGGCACCTATGTCGGCGACCTGAAGCTCCCCGGCATGCTCTACGTGGCCCTGGTGCGTAGCCCCTACCCCCACGCCCGCATTGGTGTGATCGACCGCTCTGCCGCCGAGGCCATGCCCGGCGTGGTGGCCGTGATCACTGGTGCAGATCTTCAGGACAGCTACGATCTGATGCCTAGCGCCAGCTCGGGCGAGGGCGGCGGCGGCGCTGTGCAGACGACCCGCACCCGCTACCCGCTCTCCGTAGGCGTCGTGCGCCACGCTGGTGAGGCCGTCGCCGCTGTGATCGCGTCCAGCCTGCCCGAGGCCATCGACGCCGCCGAGGCCGTCCAGGTGGACTGGGAGCCCCTGCCCAGCGTGGCCGACCCGCTGCGCGCCCTTGAGCCCGACGCGCCGATTCTCTTCGCGGGCATGCCGAATAATATCGACCACTCGCGCAAGCGGGTTAAGGGCGACGCCGATGCCACCTTCGCTGCGGCCCACCGCGTTGTGAAGCAGCGCATAGTCAGCCAGCGCCTCTTTGGCATGCCCATGGAGGGCCGGGCTGTGGTCGCCGCCCCCGACGCCGCCACCGGCGGGATCACCCTCTGGTCGAGCACTCAGACCCCGCACCAGATTCGCGGCGAGGTGGCCGCCGTCCTGCGTATGCACGACAGCCAGGTGCGGGTGATCGCCCCCGATGTGGGCGGCGGCTTCGGCGTGAAGATCGGCGTCTACCCCGAGGAGCCCCTGCTCGGCATCCTGGCCGTGCGCCTGAACACGCCCATGCGCTGGGTCGAGAGCCGCCTTGAGCATGTCTTCGCCACCACCCACGGCCGCGCCCAGGTGGCCGATCTGGAGGCCGCCGTGTTGGCCGACGGCACGATCAGCGCTCTGCGCATGCGGCTGGTGGCCGACCTCGGTGCCTACCCGCTGGCCCCCGGCCTGCCCGACCTGACCACCGCCATGGCCACTGGAGTCTACAACATCCCGGTCGTCGATCTGGAAGCCATCTGCGTCTACACGAACACGACGCCGGTGGCCGCCTACCGTGGTGCCGGTCGCCCCGAGGCCGCCTACTACATCGAGCGCATGATCGACCTTGTGGCCGCCGAGCTTGATCTGGACCCGGCCCAGGTGCGCCGCGTGAACTTTATCCCGCCCGACGCCTTCCCCTACAAGACGGCCACCGGCCTGAAGTACGACAGCGGCGACTATGACCGGGCGCTGACGAAGGCGCTGGAGATCGCCGACTACGAGGGGCTGCGCGCCGAGCAGGCGGCCAGGAGGGTACAGGGGGACAGTGCTGGTGCAGCTCCTGTCCCCTTGCTTGGCATCGGCATGTCCTGCTACGTCGAGATGTGCGGCTTCGGCCCCTATGAGAGCGCCCAGATCAAGGTCGATCCCAGCGGCAGCGTCACTGTCAACACCGGGATCTCGCCCCACGGCCAGGGCACCGGCACCACCTTCGCCCAGATCGTGGCCGACCAGATCGGGGCCGATTTCGAGCGCATTGTCGTGCGCCACGGCGACACGGCCACCACCCCGATGGGCGTCGGCACCATGGGCTCACGCTCGCTGGCCGTGGGCGGTGGCGCTCTCTCCCGCGCGGCCACCCGCCTGCGCGCAAAGATCTGCAAGATCGCCGCCTATATGCTAGAGGCCAGCGAGGCCGACGTCGAGCTGATCGAGGGCAGCTACCAGGTGCGCGGCGCACCTGAGTCGCGCCTGACCCTGGCCCAGATCGCCAAGCGCGCCCATAGCAGTAAACTGCCCGCCGAGATCGAGAGCGGCATGGAGGAGACCGACTTCTTCCGCCCGAGCGACCTGATCTACCCCTTCGGCGCTCACGTCGCCGTGGTCGAGATCGACCCGGACACCGGCGATGTGCGGGTGCGGGCCTACTACTCGGTGGACGACTGCGGCCCACGGATCAGCCCGATGATCGTGGCCGGGCAGGTACACGGCGGCTTGGCCCAGGGTATTGCCCAGGCGCTGCTTGAAGAGGTTGTCTACGACGAGGGCGGCCAGCTGCTCAGCGGCTCGCTGATGGACTACGCCCTGCCGAGGGCCGACTTCTTCCCGACCTTCACCCTCGACGAGACGGTCACGCCCACGCCGCTCAACCCGCTGGGTGTCAAGGGCATCGGCGAGGCGGCCACGGTCGGCTCCACGCCAGCGATCGCCAACGCGGTAATCGACGCCCTGCGCCACATTGGCGTGCGCCATATCGACATCCCCATGCGCTCGGAGAAGGTCTGGCACGCTCTGCAAATTAGGAGAGGCTAGGATGCACACTGATCGCGCCCGCGAGACCCTTTATGAATGGGTGACAACCGAGAGTCTGCGCAAGCACTGCGAGGCGGTCGCCGCCTGCATGGGCCACTTCGCCCAGCGGGCCGGTGCCGACGCTGACCTGTGGATGGCGGTGGGCCTGCTGCACGACCTCGACTACGAGCGGTTTCCCGACATGCCCGGCGAGGGGCCGGAGATCGTCGCCGTCTCGCACGCCCTGATCGCTGGCGCGCCCCTGTCCGACCCGCTGCCCGGCCACCCCTTCGTCGGCGTGGCCCACCTGCGCGCGCAGGGCTGGTCGCCCGAGGTGTTGCGGGCCATCCTTAGCCACGCCGACTACAGCGGCATCCTGCCCGAGTCGCCCATGGAGCGCACGCTCTACGCGGTGGACGAGCTGAGCGGTTTTGTGACCGCTGTGGCCCTCGTGCGCCCCGACAAAAGTGTGCATACAGTTGAGGTCTCCTCGGTGCGCAAGAAGCTGAAGGATAAGGGATTCGCCGCCAAGGTTGATCGCGCCGGCATCGCCCACGGGGCCGAGGTGATCGGCATGCCCATGGAGTCCCTGATCGCCGAGGTGATCGCCGCCCTGCGCGGCTCGGCCGAGCGGCTTGGCATCGCGGGAGCTGGGGCGTAGCCCAAACCTCGGAGGGATGGCATGCCCCTAGAAGCGCATATCTGGCCGGACACGGCCGAGGTCATTGGCGGGCGGCTGCACGTTGGCGGCTGCGATACGACGGCCCTGGCCGAGCAGTACGGCACGCCGCTCTACCTGCTCGACGAGGCGACGGTGCGCGGCGCGATGCGGCTCTACCGGGCGGCCCTGGCCCGCCACTACCCCGGCCCCTCGCGGGTTCACTACGCGAGCAAGGCGCTGCTGAACACCGCCGTCGCCCAGATCGTGGCCGAGGAGGGCCTGGGGCTCGACGTAGTCTCGGGGGCCGAGCTGCTGGCCGCCCGCCGGGCCGGCCTGCCCATGGGCCAGGTGCATATGCACGGCAACGCCAAGGGCGAGGCCGAGCTGCGCCGGGCGGTGGAGTGGGGTGTCGGCGCGATTGTGGTGGACAGCCTGGACGAGCTAGATCGTCTGGCGGCCCTTGCCCACGGACGGGATCGCCCCCAGGGCGTGCTGCTGCGAGTGGCCCCCAACATCGATACCCACACCCACGCCCACATCGCCACCGGCGGCGCGGCCTCGAAGTTTGGCCTGCCGCTGGAGACCCTCGGCGCAGCGGCGGCCCGCGCACTCGACGCCTCTGGCCTGCGCCTGCTTGGCCTACACGCCCACATTGGCTCGCAGCTCACCCACGCCGAGGAGTTCCGCGCGGCGGTGGATGTCCTGGCCCGCGAGATGGCCCGCCTGCGCGATGATCTCGACGTTGAGCTAGAGGAGCTGAGCCCCGGCGGCGGCCTGGGCGTGCCCTACACCGCCGACATGCCCCCCACGGATATCGACGCCTACGCGGCGGCGCTGGGCGAGGCGACCCGCGCCGCCTGCGCGACATATGGCCTGCGCCCGCCTCTTCTCACCGTTGAGCCCGGCCGCTCGATCATCGCCCGCGCCGGTGTGGCCCTCTACCGGGTGGTGGCCCGCAAGCTTGGCCCCGACGGCGCGCCGCTCTACCTGCATGTGGACGGCGGCATGGCCGATAATATCCGCCCGGCGCTCTACGGCGCACAGTACACGGCGCTCCTGGCAAACCGGGCCGACGCACCCGCCGGGCCGCCGGTGGATGTGGCCGGGCGCTACTGTGAGTCGGGCGATGTGCTGCTACGCCAGGTCGCCCTGCCCCCCGCAGCCCCCGGCGACCTGATCGCCGTCGCAGTGGCCGGGGCCTACACCCTGAGCATGGCCAGCAACTACAACATGGCACCCCGCCCGGCCCTGCTTCTGGTCGGCGGCGACGCGGCCCGGCTCATCCAGCGCCGCGAGACCGAGGACGACCTGCTGGCGCGGGATATTGCGCTGTAGGGGCGCATCGCGCTGCGCCCCTACGATGCAATGGCCTCGCGCACCTTGCGGAGCTTGCGGGCGGCGCTGTTGATATAGCCGTTGCCCATCGCGTCGAGGATGGCGAGGGCCTTATCGATATGCTCGACCGCCTTGGCCCGGTCGCCTCTGGTGAGTGTGCGCAGGGCAAGTCCGACCTTCTCTGCGGCGCTATCACGAGCATCTTCATCGACATTGCGCGCAACCTCGACCCGTTGCTGGATCTTTGGCAGTTCAACTAGCGGGTCGATCCGCTCCTCCTGATCTGCCGGCTGTCCGCCGTGGTAGGTCTTGATAATATCTCCCTGGGCCACATCACCCTTGAATGTCACACTGCCGATCTGAGCGCTGCCGAAGTCGATCACCTTGCGGTTGTCGCTGTACTGGATCTGGATCATCCGTACGTCGCTGCCCGTCGGCGGGGTCTGCTGGATCAGGCGCGGGTCGCCCTGCGGGCTGCCGGGGTAGCGCGCCACCGGGAACGCGCCCTCGCCATCGACGAGCGTGATCCTGGGGTGCTGCGCGTAGCCGAGCGCAGCAGTTGCCTTCTGAACCTGGCCGTAGGTGGCGTTGTAGAGTTCGAATAAGCCGACATAACCACTTGCCGCGCTCACATCCTGGCCCTTGAGACCATTGACAAGGGCGCGACCGAAGTAGCTGTAGGTGTCCGTCTTCTGGAAATACGACCGCTCATCAGGTCGGCTGGCAGTAATCAGCGCCCTGCCCCGACCGCTCTCAAGGATCTGCTTGCCGCTGCTCTCGGAGATCACCGTGCTGCCCAATCCGCCCTTTACTGCTAGGTCGCTCAGGTGCCCCGAGGCGCAGGCATTGATGATCAGCAAGAGTTTCTGCGCCTTAATTGTCTGGAGCGCCGAGGCCATCCGGGCAATATTGTAGCCACTATTCTTGCGGATGAGCCGCAGGTCGCCGCTGATCTGGGCGTCGCTTGAGCCAAGGTAGTACAGTTTGTCGTCGCCCATCGCCCCGTGTCCGGTGAAGGAGATGAAGACAGTTGACTCAGGCTCTGCCTGCTCGGAGAGGATACGTAGCTCCTCAGCGATCCGATCACGCGTGGCCTCCTTCCCCAGCAGCAGCCTGACCCGCCCCCGGTCGTACGCCCCAATCTGAGGATCCGTCAGCGCCGTGTGGATCGCCTCAGCGTCCCGCTCGGCGATCGGCACATTCCACTCCGGGTTGCTGTACTCGCTCACGCCGATGATCAGGCCGTACCCGCGCTCGAACACCGCCATCGCATTTCCCCTCAGCTATAAAAAAACAGGGCGCAGCGACATTATACGTCGCCGCGCCCCCAACCCCCAACCCCCAACCCCCAACTCCCAACCCCCAACCCCTACAAGAATGCCCCGATCCCAGTGATCGCCCGCCCGACGATCAGCGTGTTCATCTCGTGGGTGCCCTCGTAGGAGTAGAGCGCCTCGGCGTCGGCGAAGAAGCGGGCCACGTTATACTCCAGCAAGATGCCGTTGCCGCCCAGGACGTTGCGGGCCAGGGCCACCGTCTCGCGCATCTTCTCGCCGCAGAATGCCTTGGCCAGCGAGGCCCGCTCCTGGGTGATCTTGCCGTCGCGGGCGTGGAGCTGGCTCATGCGCAGGCAGATCATCTGCATGGCGGTGACGTTGCCGAGCATCTGCACTAGGCTGTTCTGGATAAGCTGGAAGCCGGCGATGGGCTGGCCAAACTGGATGCGGTGGTTGGCGTAGTTTAGGGCGTGCTCATATGCGCCCATGGCCGTGCCGGTCATCGCCCAGGCCACCGCGCCACGGGCCATGGCTAGCTGGCGGGCCACGTCGCGGAAGCTGCCGGCGTTCTGGAGCCGGTTGGCCTCGGGCACCCGGCAGTTCGTCAGGGTGATATTAGCGTTCTGCACCACGCGCAGGGCGATCTTACCCTCCAGCTTCTCGACGGCGTAGCCCGGCGTGCCGCGCTCCATCAGAAAGCCCTTCACCTGGTTATCGCCCAGATCTCGCGCCCAGACCACGTTGATGTCGGCGAAAGGCGCGTTGCCGCTCCACTTCTTCGCCCCGTTCAGCACCCAGCTGTCGCCCTCGCGACGCGCGGTGGTGGTCAGGCCAGCGGCGGTGGCCGAACCGACATCTGGCTCGGTCAGCGACCAGGAGCCGAGCAGCTCAAAGCGCTCCATCTTCGGCAGCCACTGGGCCTTCTGGGCCTCCGAGCCAAACATGAAGATCGACCCCATCGCTAGGCCCCAGTGAACCCCGAAGAACGTGTAGATCGATGGGTCAACCCGAGCCAGTTCCATGAAGGCCATGCCCGAGAGCACCGGCCCGAGGTTGTCGATAGTATAGGGCGTGCGGCCCCACGTCTCCTTGATCATGTGGGCGAAGCTGGGCACAAGCTCGTGAGGGAACTCGCCTCGCTCCCAGTAGCCGCCGATCACCGGGCGCACCCGCTCCTCCATGTAGCTGCGGATGGTCGTCAGGGTCGCCCGCTCGTCGGCGCTGAGCAGATCGCGGATGTCATAGAAGTCGCTATTTACCGGAGGGATGCCCTTCGGGCGGCGCTTAAGGGCGATCCGCTTGAGGGCGAGGCCGAGATCCTGTGGGCTGACCCCGCCGAGGGATCGCAGCATCTGGGGAAGGTGAACATGCTGGAAGAGCCGGGTGATGCCGGCAAAGGGCATAGTAGCGGGGGCCATGGCGATTCCTCCGTTCCGCGTATCTGCCGACAACGACAGTGTTGTCGGTGGCTATAACGCGTTGCGTTATGCTCATGTTATAGCACGTCGGAGAAACACCTGTCAATGAGATTAGGGAGACCGTTACGTCCTGGGGACTACTTGGCCGAGGGCCTCAGGGGGCCAGTGGGGCATCTGGCCGCGGCAGAGCTGCGCCATGGGCAGGCTGACCACGTCGTAGCCCGCCAGTTCCAGTGGACACTTGCCCCGGATTCGCTGCTGCGCTGGGCCGTCCGCTTGGTCTTCGCGTGGAAGATGCCGTCGAGCTGCTTCTGGAGCGCCACGTGCAGCAGGGCGTAGCTATACACGTCCACCGCCAAGAAGCATTGCTTACGCAAACGGTAGGCAATTATAGAATGCGCCCAAGGCAGATTCAAGTTGACTCTGCTACCCATTCCTTGTAGAATATGAGGTGAATGTACAGATTTGTACAGATTTAGGGACATTCACGCACCGCACCAGCCAAAGGAAACTGCGATCATGCCACAACTTGCCGGCCTCTGGATGGCTATAGCGACCTTTCTCGGGATCTGGTGGGGGCATGTCGGGGTACGCTGGCTCGAATCCCGCAGCGCCAACGTGCTCCCACCGGCCCTGGTACTGATCGTTGGCGGCCTGGGGATGAACCTCTATAGCCTATTTGCCCCGAGCCTGACAGCCGCCAGTGTGTGCAGCATCGTGGGTATCACCTTGCTATGGGACGCCTTCGAGCTCTATCGCCAGCAGCGCCGGGTGATCAAGGGCCACGCCCCGGCCAACCCGGCCAACCCCCGCCACGCCGCCTACTTGGCCGCGCCGAATAGCCGCGCCACCACCGAGAATCTGCTCAATCGCGAGCCGTCCGACCCAACAGAGTTCGACAGTATGCCGTCATCAGGGAGCCTGCGCCGCAGCGCCAGCAGCGATTAGGACAGAACAGAGTAGAGCGCAACATCAGCGCGCCCTTCCACAGGAACAGCTATGAATTTATCAGGCATCGCCCTGGGCCTCTTCAGCTTCGGCGTTATCGGGTTCGGTTTCTTCTGGGTGATCCGTGGCGAGTACTACTTGGGCTACCTCTGGTGGCCCTACCCGCTGCTGCTCGGCCTCGCGCTGATCGCGGGCTCGCTGTTTGCCCCCAACGCCGGCGTATCTGCGCTGTTGGGCATCGCCGGAGCCTCCTTTGTGTGGGGGGCCACCGAGCTGAAAGAGCAGGCCGTGCGGGCCAACCTCGGCTGGTTTAGACAGAACCCCAGGCAGAAGCCTGCGCCGCCCCTCGTCGATCTGATTAAGCGGATCGGCGCGCCGCACCTGTAGGGAATGCCTGTGTTACAATCCGGCGCGTGGTGTCCTGAGGGGGCGTGTTTCATGGAGGGTGTGCCCTTCATGAAATGCGCCCCCTCGCAAGTGGGGATGCGCATGGACGATAACTGCAAAGAGCAAAAGCGCCTGCTGCGGCCCAGACTGATGGGCCAGCGCGACCAGATCGCGGGCAGGGAGGATCGCAGCGCGGCCATCCGCGAGCAGATAATCTCCCAGTCGGCCTTCCAGCGCGCCCGCGCCATCCACTGCTACCTGTCCATCCGCTCCGAGGTAGACACGCGCCTGCTGATCGCCGCGGCCCTCGACGAGGGTAAGGCAGTGGCCGTGCCGGTGATCGGCCCTGACCGGCGCATGATCCACTCCTGGATCCGCGACATCGACCCGGCAGACTTCGTCGAGGGCGTGTTGGGCACGCTTTCCCCCCGCATCATCCGCCCGGCGCTGCCGGGCGACTGGGATCTCACCATTGTGCCGCTGCTCGGCTTTGATCGTGAGGGCCACCGGATTGGCTATGGCAAGGGCTACTACGACAGGCTGCTCGCCGTTACGCCCGCCTTCGCCATCGGGGTCGCCTTCGCCGCTCAAGAAGTGGCTAACCTGCCTCACGAAGCCCACGACATGTGCCTCGACGCCATTGTCACCGAGAACGAGATCATCGCGCTGCGGGCGCTGCCGGTGTGAATCGTTGCGTCAGCCGGTGCGACGTACGCCCCCCGGGCACACCCGCTCAAGCCAGATGATCGCACCCATACCGGCGGCGGCGAAAGCACCGGCCACCAGGTATGCCTCGTGGAGCCGGGCTTGTGTGAGGTAGACCCCGACCAGCCCGCAGAATCCGGCGATCAGGTAGCATGTCAGCACCGCCTCGCGCTTGCTGAGGCCCAGGGCGGCCAGCCGGTGCGAGAGGTGGTCTTTGCCAGCGGTGGTGAAGGGGTTGACCCGCCGACGGATGCGCGAGATGAAGACGAGGGATGTGTCGAGGATGGGCAGGGCCAGCACGCAGATCGGTACCATCCAGGTGACGACGGGCGTGTTGCCGAGGAAGCGCAGCTTCACCCCGAGGGCGGCCAGGATGAAACCGATGAAGAGGCTGCCCGTGTCGCCCATGAAGATCGTCGCCGGGTTGAGATTATAGCGCAGGAAGCCGACGCAGCCGCCGATCAGGGCGGCGGCCATGGCGCCCACCAGCACCTGGCGCGGCTCGTTCATGGCCGCAAGCAGCAGGAAGAAGGCCGCCGCCACGGTGGCCACCCCCGCCGAGAGCCCGTCCATGTTGTCGAGCAGGTTCAGCGCGTTGGTGATCCCCACCACCCAGATCAGGGTGATCACCCAGTTCATCCAGGCCTGATCGAAGAGCTGCACCTGCGTGCCGCCCAGCAGCAGCACCAGGCCAGCGAGCACTTGCCCGCCCATCTTCACCGAGGCCCGCAGCCCCCAGCGGTCATCGGCAAGGCCAAAGAGCGAGATCAGCGTCGCCCCGACCAGGATGGCGACCAGCTCGCGGATATAGCGCTGGTCGCCAAGCACCAGCAGGGCCACCACAAACCCGCCGTAGATCGCCACACCGCCCAGCAGCGGCACTGGGGCAATATGAAGATCCCGCGAGCGCGGGATCGCCACCACCCCCGTGCGCAACGCCGCCCGGCGGGCCAGCGGCGTCGCCACAATCGAGAAGGTCAGGGCGACGAATAGGATGAGGGCTATCTGGATCATAATGCTTGATGTTGAAGGTTGAATGCTGAGTGAGTGTGTGCGGTATTCAACATTCAGCATTCAACATTATTGTGCGGCCTGCACCGCCTGGAGCAGCTGCTGCACCTTGGCGGCCTGGTCGTTCTGTCCAGATGCCTGCAGCGTGGCGATCATCCGGTTCGCCTCGGCAACGGCCTCGTCGTAGTGCTTTGTGTCGCTGAGCACGATGGTGTAGTTGCGGCTGTACTCGACATTGTCGGGCTGGAGGGCTACGGCACGCCGGTAGGAATCAAGCGAACCGACGACATCCCCGGCGCGCACTGCGAGCAGGCCCGCCGCCGCGTGCAGCAAGGATGTCTGTCCGCGCGCCGTCTTCGCATCGGCCGCACGCTCCGGGTCGGCCTCCATCGCCGTCAGGCGATCCTCGCTCTTCTGAGCCGCCGTGACGAAGGCGTCGCGCAGCCGCCCGATCAGGTCGGGGTGTCCAACCATGCTGTCGGCGACGCGCTGAATTCCGCTGGCCACCACTGTCGGCGAGAGGCTGATCGCCTGCACATAGTGATCTGTCGCCGTGGCAAGGTCGTCCTGCGCCCGCGCGAGGTCGCCCATACGCAGGTAGGTGTCGCCATAGCGCGAGTCGAGTTCCTCAGAGTGGCGCAGCAGCTCGGCGGCCTGGTCATACTCGGCCTTGGCCTGAACGCTGTCGCCTGCAGCCTGCGCGTAGTCGCCCAGCTCGACCACGACACCCGCCCGCTCGTTGATCAGGGTGACATCGTTCGGGGCGATTGGGGCAACCTGCTCGTACCAGCGCAGCGCCTCCTGCAGGCGCTGGGGATCACGGGTGATACCGTACCAGTAGTTGTTGAGCCGGCCCAGGTTGGCGAAATGATCCTTGTTGAGCGGGTTGATCTCGTGTGCCTTCAGCAGCACCGCCTCAGCGTAGCTCATCATGCTCAGGGGCGTGCCGCGCTGGATGAAGCTCGCCACCTGGCCCTGGTCGGTCAGACGGAGTAAATCCTGCACATTGGCCTTCGGGTCGGGCTGGCCGAGATCGACGCCCTTGGCGCGCAGGGCGTCGCCGGTGGTCATCAGGGCGCGCCCGAGGCTTAGGTAGTAGAAGTCTTCGCCGGGGCTGCTGCGCACCGTGCTGATATAGTCATCGAGCACAACAACGAGCTGGTTCAGATCAAGGCCAGCGCGGTCGCTGAGGCCCTGGGCCTCTTGGAAGCGCATATCGGCGTAGACTGGCGCTAGGTTGACGGCCCAGGTGAACCAGAGCGCCACCAGGATTAGGGCGGCGTAGGCCAGCAGGGCCGGGGCATGGCCCTCGGCGCGGGCGGATGGCCTGGGGCTCCCTCTGCCCCGCCCGGCTCCGCCACGGGACGTCCCCTTGCGCCCGCCGGTTCCGCTCTGGCGCCTGCGCTCAGGAGCGGCGGGCGCGGCGTCCTCGGTCGCAGGCGCATCGACCGGCGCGGGGCGCAGGCTCAGCCGGTAGTGCCCATCAAGCGCTCCGCCCACCACCGTGACCGCCAAGGCTACCCAGAGCATCATCAGGGTGGCCACGATCGGAATACCAAAGACAACCTCAACAAGGTGGCAGACCACCAGGCTCAGGGTGGCGATGAAAAGCACCTGCCAGCGCCAGTCATGGCTGCGCAGCATCAGCCGGATCGCCAGCACAGCGAAGCTGATCAGCAGGAAGAGGTAGCTGGCCAGGCCGATCAACCCCTTCGTCACGAGCTCGTCGAGGTAGGCCATATGCGAGCGGTCAGGCGATGCGCCGCGGGCCTCGACATTTGAGAGCGAGGGAGGGAAGAAGGGGTTGAAGGCGACAAACATGCTCTCCGGCCCCCAGCCGATCACGGTGCGCAGCGGGTTGGAGGTGATCAGGCCGATCGCCCCGCCGCCATGCGCGTCGCCGGCCCAGATCAGGCGCCGCACCAGCCCGGTGCCGCTATCAACCTCAAGCAGCCGACCCATGCGCCCAAGGTAGGGCACCTGGCGCAACTGCACAACAGCAGGCGCGTCCGAGAGGTTGAAGGCCACCAGGAGTGCCGCCCCCAGGGCGATGACACCAACCCAGCCGATCAGCAGCCCGCGCAGACGACCAGCGAGCCGATGATTCTCTTGGGCGCGGGCGCGGCGCAGGGATGCCCAGAGCAGCAGCGAGAAGAAGACAAACATCCCGGCGACGAGGCCGAGGAGGGGGCCGCGGCTCTGGGTGAACACCGTCGCCACCACCAGCAGCAGGGCGGCTGCGCCGCTGGCGACAGCGCCGATCCTCAGGCTCAGCCGTGATGGTTCGGGCGGGAGGACTGGCAGGAAGATCGCCATAGCATAGCCGATTACGCCAGAGCCAATGCTGGACAGCAGCCAGATCCACCAGTCTGCCGCGTGCGGCGCATCCTGCATAGAGGCCGATACCTGAATGCCGCCAGCGGCGGTGAGGGTGAACTGGATCCCGAAGAGCGCCAGGAACCCGAGCGCAACGAAGCCCGGCCAGAGCGGGGGACGCCTGCCCGAGCGGTCGAGGTCTGTCGTCAGAATCCACCAGATGGCGGTGGCGCTAACCACCGCGCCGGGGAAGACCCACCAGTAACGGAAGTCGACCGTGCGCACGGCGGCCCCGAACTTGATCACAGCGAGCAGCAGCAGCAGCCCGCAGATCAGCAGCAGCGCGCGGGCCAGCATCCAGAGCCAGTCGGCACCGGGGCGCTTGCTGGCCGGGGCCACGCGGGCCGCGCTCAGTCCGACGATGAGCCGGTAGAGCGCCAGTGGCGTGACCATGATCAAGTAGGCGGCGACGAAGATGGAGTTGCCGAGGGTCGATGCCACGCGGGCGATCACATCGCCCTGCCATGGCAGCGGGTCAAGCTGGAAGTGCTGGAGCACCCCATAGCATGCCGCCGTCACCCCGGCGATGATCGTGATCGTTATGATCCGCTCAACCTGGGCGCGGGTGCGCAGGGTGGTCAGGATCAGCACGAAGAGCAGGACATAGGAGAGGTTGGTGTAGGTGCCCTGGAGCCGCTGGTACGAGCCCCAGAAGCTGGTGCCCGGCACCACCGAGGTTGCCGTGGTGAGCAGGAAGACAAGGGCGTAGACCAGGGTAGGCAGGGCGAGCGGGATGGCAGTGAACCGCCGCCAGAGGCCCGTCCCAGGCGCGGGCTCGGCGGGCGGCGGGGGAGAGCCACGGGCGCTGAATAACTCAATCGCGCGGATAAGCGCCATCGTCGCAGCGATCACCACGAGCGAGCGCAGGGTGGTGGCCTTGTCGGGCTCGAAGTGGCGGGCGGTGAAGAGGTTGAAGTAGATCGGGATGAGGGTGAGGGCGAGCACCCAGCAAGCCTCGATGATCCGCTCGCACCAGCGGCTAACCGTTGTCTCTCGTTGCATAGCTTACACGGTGAGGGCGTGGGAGCGGCTTCGCCGCTCCCACAAATAATCATCACTGACGCGGTGCGGTCCCGCCGCGCCGCGTCAGTGATGATACGGATTCGGGGCGACTCTGCAATCCCGCTAAAGCGCAAGCTGCGGGTCGCGCTGCTGAAGCTTCCAGCCGCCGGCGCGGCCGATGATCTCGCGTGCATTGGCCCGGCTATGCTCGCTGGGCGTTCCATCAAGCATAGCGGCCAGCTCGTCAATGCGCTGCTCATCGCCAAGCAGGCGCACAGCGGTGCGGGTGCGGTCGCTGCTAAACTCTTTGCTAATATGGTAGTGGGCGTCAGCGAATGCGGCCACCTGGGGCAGGTGGGTGATACAGACCACCTGGTGGTTGCTGGTGATCGCCCAGAGCTTCTGTCCAACCACTTGCCCGGCCCGACCGCCCACACCAACATCGATCTCGTCGAAGATCAGGGTGGGCACCTCATCGACCCGCGAGAGAATCGACTTGAGGGCCAGCAGCAGGCGCGCGCTCTCCCCGCCGGATGCGACACGGGCCAGGGGCTTGAGCGGCTCGCCCGGGTTGGGCGAGATCATAAACTCCACCTGGTCGATGCCGGTCTTATCGAAGGCGAGGAGTCGGGGGGCAGGAGTCGGGGGTCGGGAGTCAGGAGTCGGGGGTCGGGAGTCAGGAGTCGGGAGTCGGGAGTCGGGAGTTGGTCGCTCGACTCCCGACTCCCGACTCCCGACCCCCGACTCCCAGGGAATACCGTGGGCATCATCTTCGTAGGCGATACGCACGCTGAAGCGGATGTTGGGCATAGCCAGGTCGCCCATCGCACCCTCGATCAGCTGGGCGAGCGTGTCGCCAACAGATCTGCGGCGGGCGGAGAGATCCAGGGCGGCACGGGCCAGCTCCGTGAGCTGCCCGGACTCCTGACGCTCAAGGCCGGCAATATGCTCGGAGCTGTTGGCCAGCCGCTCAATCTCAGCCTCAGCGCGACCGGCGCGCTCAAGCAGTTGGGCGATATCACCACCGTACTTGCGCTGGAGATCGCGCAGGACGGTGAGCCGGTCCTCGATCTGGTCGATCCGGTCGATCTCAAAGTCGAGGGTGAGCCGGTAGGATCGCAGGGTGGCGGCAAGGTCCTCGGCCTGGTAGTGCAGGTCGCTGGCCTGGGCAGCCATCGTGCCAATGCTCGGGTCGAGGCGCGAGAGCTCATCGAGGGCTGCGGCTATCTGGGCGGTGGACTCGACCACCGGGCGACCCGAAGCGGCCCGCCCGCCCTCGCGGCCCTCGTACAGACGCGTGTATGCATCTGTGGCCAGCGAGGTGATCCGGGCCGCGTTCTGCACCACTGCCCGCTCGCGCAGCAGCTCTTCCTCCTCGCCGGGGCGCAGCTTTGCCGCCGCGACATCCTCGATCAAGAAGTGCAGCTCCTCCATCCGCTCCTGGCGGCGCGCCTCGTTGCGGCGCAAATCGGCTAGCTCTTCGCGGGTGCGGCGCAGCCGACTCGCAAGCTCAGCTACCTGCGTGCGCAGGGGCATCAGCTCGCCGAAACGGTCGAGCATATCAATATGGGTACGCGGGTTGAAGAGCGAGAGCCCCTCGTGCTGGCCGTGGATATCGATCAGGCGACCGCCCACATCGCGCAGGACGCTCGTGGACACAGCTCGCCCGTTGATCCGGGCGACGCTGCGCCCGCTCTCGGCGCTGATCTCGCGCACAAGGATCACCTGGCCATCATCCTCATCGAATAGGCCGTACTCCTGGAGCGTCGCGATCACATGGGCGCTATCATCGAGGCTAAAGACACCCTCGATGCGCGCCCGGCTGCACCCGGCCCGCACAAACGTCACATCGGTCTTATCGCCGCGCAGCGTGCCCAGCGCGTCGATGATGATCGATTTACCTGCCCCCGTCTCGCCGGTGAGGACGTTAAACCCATCCTCCAGACGTAGATGGAGCCGATCAATGATCGCAAAGTCGCGGATCTGGAGCTCAAGCAGCATAGGGTGAGCATACGAACATATGGGTCAAAATCAACGCTATCTGCATTGTACCACACCCCTGTGCGGCGCGCAGAGATCCGCCTTTTGGCCGATAGCGCAGCCGGGGAGGGTTTGTTATGCTATTCACAGAGTGCGGCGATGTGTGTGACAGACACGCCAATCTAGGTTCCACAACCTTCCCCACTGTCACTCTCCAAAGTACCCCCAACGGCTGCCGAGAGGCAGCCGTTTCCACATGTCTGGGGTTACACACTGACAAGCAGGACCTTGCCGTTGCGGCTGCTGCCCTCTGCCTCAGCCACAGCCTGGCGGACATCCTCCAGTCGATACTCCGCTGCCACCGGGGCGCTCAGGGTGCCATCGGCAACCAAGGGGATAATTGCATCAAAGAGGGCAGATACCTGCGCGGGCTCAGCGGTGCGAAACCAGCGAGAGAGCCACCAGCCACGCACCGAGGCCCCACGAAAGAGGAGCGCGCCTGGATCGATGATCAGCGGCTGCTCGCTGATCGCCCCAAAGACAACCATCGTGCCCCCAGTGCCGAGGATCTGGGCCAGGCGTGAGCCACTCGGGCCAGCGACTGAGTCAAGGGCGTAACGCACCCCCTTCGGCCCGACCGTAGCAGACACTTGCTCCAGCACATCCTCATCAGCCTCGCAGATCACCGCATCTGCACCCTCAGCCCGCAGCTCATCAGCCAGACTCGGGCGACGCACCAGATTAATCGTACGGAAGCCAGCCCGACGGGCGAGCCGGATCACGAAACGGCCAACCGCCGAGTTAGCGGCATTCTGGATCACCCATGCCCCCGGCTCCACACGCAGCACCTCGTGGAGCAGCAGCCATGCGCTCGTGGGGTTCACCAGCAACATAGACGCCTGCCGGTCGCTCAGGCCAGGTGGCACCGGCAGCAGCGCCGACGCATCGACCACCATATAATCCTGCCACGTCCCGCCCACACCCATCGGAGCTACCAGTTGGCCCACCGAGAAGCCCGTCACCCCGAAGCCGAGTGCTTCCACCACACCACAACCCTCCATGCCAGGCGTCGCGGGCAACCGCGGAAGGGTGCCATAGCTGCCCCGGATGGAGAACAGGTCGGAGGGGTTAATCGGGCGGACACGCATGCGCAGCAGAACCTGGCCCGGCCCAGGAGCGGTAATAGGCTGAGCCTCCACCGTCAGAACCTCGGCGGGGTCGCCAAAAGACGCGAACCGTACTGCGCGCATACGCGAGCCTTTCATTATGCCGAGCGGGATGTCCTGGTAGTATACCGCAGAAATGAAGCCCAAGATTTGGTGATTCGACCATGCTTGAGTAATCATCCCGAGCTCTGATAACTCAGTGGAGGAAGAGATGTTGCCACTTGACGGACAGGTCGCGCTTGTCGCCGGGGCGACCCGCGGGGCGGGGCGGGGCATCGCGCGCATGCTGGGCGAGGCTGGGGCGACGGTCTACTGTACTGGGCGAAGCAGCCGCAGCGCGCCAATACCGCCGCGTGACACCAGCTCGCCCTTTGCGCTGACGGGTCGCCCGGAGACTATCGAGGAGACGGCTGATCTGGTGACTGGGCACGGCGGGCGCGGCATTGCGGTGCGGGTTGACCACAGCGACGAGGCCGCCGTGCAAGCGCTCTTCGCTAGGGTCGCAGCAGAGCAGGGTCGGCTCGATATTCTGGTGAATGATATCTGGGGCGGCGACGCCCTGACCGAGTGGAATGTCCCCTTCTGGGAGCTCGACCTGGCCCGTGGCTGGCGCATGCTAGAGCGGGCCGTCCACACCCATATCATCACGAGCCGCTACGCGGTGCCGCTGCTCATCCGTCAGAACCGCGGGCTGCTGATCGAAATCACAGACGGCGACACGGCTGCCTATCGCGGGACGCTCTTCTACGACATGGCAAAGGCCGCCGTGATCCGCCTAGCCTTCGGCATGGCGGCAGAGCTGCGCCCCCACGGCGTCACGGCGCTGGCGCTCACGCCAGGCTTTCTGCGCTCGGAGGTGGTACTGGAGTACCTGGGGGTCAGTGAGGCGAACTGGCAGGATGGTGCCCTCCGCGACCCGCACTTCATTGCCTCAGAAACCCCCTGCTTCGTCGGGCGCGCGGTAGCCGCGCTGGCCGCCGACCCGCAGGTCGCCACCAAAGCCGGCGGGGTCTATAGCTCGTGGGAGATCTCCGAGGAGTATGGATTCTGCGATATCGACGGGCGAAGGCCGCACTGGGGGCGCTACGCGGCGGCGAATCTCGCTCAGGAGCCAGACGTGTAGATAGGTCATATCACACGTGGGGTGCCTGGTGACGGTACCGCTAAGGTCTGGTACACTATCGAGGCGCTGGTGGCCGAGAACACGGCTTTGCGTTGGATTGTGGCTCCCTCACTGCTGATCGGCATTAGACGCTGTCTCAGCGATATGAGGAGGTTGGCGGATGCGTAGCGGGCTTATGGCGTTCATCGAGATCGGTGATTCCTGAGCCGTGAGCCTGCCGTCTGCCTCCCGCATCCTATGATAACTCTTGTCACCGGCGGTAACGGCTTCGTCGGCCGCTACATCGTCGAGATGCTCCTGGCCCGTGGTGATCGAGTGCGCGTCGTCGGGCGTCAGCCTTACCCCGAGCTAGAGTCTCTCGGCGCCCAGTGCTTCCAGATCGATCTGTCCGTCCCCGAGTCTGCCGTCGGCCTGGGCCGGGCCATGGCTGGGGTCGAGACGGTCTTCCACGTTGCGGCGATGGCCGGCATCTGGGGCACCTTCGAGGACTACTACCGCAATAATGTGACGGCGACCCAGCGCGTGCTGCGCGCCGCCGTGCGTGCTGGCGTGCCCAAGTTTGTCTATACCTCCTCGCCCTCTGTCGCCATCGGCAGGGACGACCTGGAGGGCGCCGATGAGTCTACGCCCTACCCTGATCACTTCATGGCCCCCTACCCGCAGACGAAGGCTCTCGCCGAGCGCTTCGTCCTGGCCCGCCAGGACATTGCGACAACGTCGATCCGCCCGCATCTGATCTGGGGCCCGCGCGATCCGCATACCTTCCCGCGACTGATCGCCCGCGCCCGCAAGGGCCGCCTGATGCGGATCGGCGACGGGACAAATAGAGTAGACATAACGTATGTGGAGAATGCGGCCGAGGCCCACATCCAGGCGGCGGCCGCGCTCGGCGAGCGCTCGCCCGTGCGCGGGCGGGCCTACTTCATCGGCCAGGAGCAGCCGGTAAACCTGTGGGATTTCATTGACCGGGTGGTGGCGGGCTCGGGCTGCCCGCCCATCCGCCGACAGATCTCGGCGCGCACCGCCATGGGTATGGCAACAATGATGGAGCTGGCCTATGGCCGGCTCGGCCTGCGCCAGGAGCCGCCCCTCACCCGCTTTATGGTCCACCAGATGACCCACTCCCACTGGTTCGATCACAGCGCCGCCCAGCGCGACTTCGGCTACGGCCCGCGCATCTCCACCGAGGAGGGGCTGCGTCGGACGCTGGGGGGCTAGGAGTCGGGGGCGGGGCGGAGCCGTCGCGCCGCCCCGCCCCGCCCCGCCCCTATATCTTTCATCAGACTCTTAGCTATTTGTGTACGAATCTCTCCGCAGACTGGGGCGTTTTCGCGTACCCTAGCGCCAGCACTATTCTCGTGGCGGTTCATGTTGCGCGCCGAGCGCGACGGCCGGAGGTGAAATGTGATGATCGTATCACAGCTCAATCTGGGATCGCGGACGGCGACCTTCTGGGTGAGCCGTATGATGGCCCCCCTCGTTGCGCTGGCGCTGCTGCTGCAATTCGTCTCATATGTCGACCAAATGATCCCGCAGCGCTCCGCCAGCTACTCAATGAACCCGATCAACTGGCTGATGCTACGCGGGATGTATCCGGCAGAGCTATTTGCGGAGCAACGCCCCTATTTCCGCTGGACATCCGGCGATGCGACGGCCATCCTGCCCAACCCCGGCGGTGAGGTCGGGGTACGGGTAGACATGGTCGGCCAGCCTGACGGCACGCCAAATACGACCATCTACGCCGATGGCGTGCGGGCCACCCTGGATATCGCTCCGCTGCTGCGCCGTTACTACCTGCTCCTCCCGCCCTCGAACAGCGAGCGCCTTGCGCTGCGGATCGTGTCGCCGACCCAGGAGATCGCCGGGCGTGAGATCGGGGTGGCGGTGCGCACGATCCATGTCTCTGGCAGCGACAGCATCCCCGCGCAGATCCCGCTGCGCGCGGCGATCCTGCTCGTCGCTGGATACCTGCTCGCCCTACGCGCCGGTCGTCCGCCCTGGCTGAGCGCCGGTCTCCTGCTGCTATCTATCGGGGCGCTGCTGATCTGGCACGCCCTCGCCGGATGGCGCTATGGCGTGCTGGGCGGCGCGTTCCTGAGCACGGCGGCAGTGAGCGCCGCCGTCCTAGGCTTCGAGCAGATCATCACCAGCCGGCTGCCGCAGCGCCGCCCGCTTGCGATCGTCGGCGCGGCGCTCATTGCCGCGGCCCTGCCCTGGCTGGCCGCACCGCCGGATCTGGCGCTGCCGCTCGCCGCGATCTCCCTGCTTGCGGTGTCTGTCTACGTCTGGCTGCGCGGCCTCGGCCTGCCGGAGGCACCCGTCTACGGCGGGGCCATCCTGATCGGCGTCGCGGCGGTGGCTGTCCGGCCGCTGCTCGACCTCGCCTCGCCCAGCTTCGCCCTAGTGCTGATCGGCTTCAGCCTAAGCCTGTTCGCGATCAGCATCGTGCCGCGCAGCGAGCAGCCCCTTCTGGCGCGGCTGACCGTCGATGCGGCATGGGTGCTCCTCGCCGCAGCAATTATCATAACGGTCGGCGTCAAGGTCTATATCTGGCAGACGCCGGTGCGCCACTCGACCGACATCTATACCATCTGGAAGGATAGCGTGCATATCGCCTCCGGCCAGAACCCCTATGAGCATGTGCTCGCCGGCAACATGCAGGAGAACAATAAGTACGCGACCTACTTCCCGCTCTTCTACCTGCTCGGGGGGCTGGCGCACCTGCTCGGCCTGCACAGCTTTGACTCCTGGGTGCGGCTGTGGCAGGTCGTCTTTCTGATCTGCGATATCGGCACGATGCTGATCATCTTCCTGCTGCTGGATAGCGGGCGGCCGACGGTGGCCTGGGTGGCCGCCGCCTTCTGGTCGCTCAGCCGCTGGACACTGCACAGCGCCATGTCGGTGAACATCGACTTTCTGGCGATCTTCTTTCTGGTGCTCGCCCTGGCCCTGCTCTACCGCCAGCAGCAGTCGCCCGACCCTCGGGCGGCGGCACGGATGCCGTGGGGCGCGCTGCTCAGCCTCAGCGTCTCGCTCGCGGTCAAGCAGATCTCGATCTTTATGGTGCCGCTGTTTGTGATCTGGGTCTGGAACGCGAGCGGGTCGCCTGATCCGACCGCCGGTCGACGCGCCTCGCCCATCTGGCGCTCCGCGCTTGCCCTGGCGGTGATCGGCAGCCTGCCGCTGCTGCTGGCCGCGCCCTTCCTGGTCTGGAATGCACAGGGCTTCATCCTGTCGATCATGTTCTCTGTGACGCGCAACGCGAACGACGCCTCCGTCGGCTCGCTCCTCGGCGATATCTTGCCCGGATTCACCGGCATCACCTCCCGGCTGCCGATGTTGCTCATGCTGCTCGGGGTCTACCTGGCGGCATGGCGTCGCCAGATCCCCCTCTTCACCTCTGGGCTGCTGACGATGTTCGTGTTCGTTAGCTTCAACATGGTCTACTTCCACCAGTATGGCACCTGGCTGCTCCCGCTTACGTCGCTGATCGTCTGCGACCTGCCGACCCCTCAGAGGTCGCTGCTGGTGCGTCGCCAGGGTTAGCGCAGCGCATGGGCTCTGCGAGGCGGGGGTCTGGGGCGAAGCCCCAGGACGTTGCAGAAGCCCCGAGCGCGCCGCCGGAGCCTGCCGCCACATCGTGGCACCTGTGGTACAGTAGTTGAAGCATCAGACAATGTGACGACTGGAGGTTGGCGTGCTGTTCAAGAATGTGGCCATCGAGGCGCTCGCCTATGAGCTTGCCCCGCACCGGGTGACCTCGGACTGGCTGGAGGATCAGATCGGCGAGACGATGAGCCGACTCGGCGTGCCGAAGGGTCGCCTGGAGGCGCTCTCGGGCATCCGCGAGCGCCGGTTCTGGGACGAGGGGACGCGACCGAGCGAGGCTGCCACGCTGGCCGGTCGTAAGGCGATCGCGGCCGCCGAGATCGACCCAGGCGAGATCGGGATCATTATCAATACCTCGGTCTGTCAGGACTTCCTGGAGCCATCTACATCCGTGTTTGTCCACCGCAACCTGGGCCTCGCGCCGCGCTGTATCAACTTCGACGTGCGCAACGCCTGCCTGGGCTTCCTCAACGGCATGGCCATCGCTGGCATGATGATCGAGAGCGGCGATATTACGTACGCCCTGATCGTCGATGGCGAGGGCTCCCAGGATCCGGTGATGGCAACGGTGCGTCGGCTTCAGTCGCCCACCGCCACTATGGAGCAGTTTCGCGACAACTTTGCCACCCTCACCCTCGGCTCCGGTGGTGCTGCTATGCTGCTCGCTCACAGCAGCGTGGCCCGCAGCAGCCACCGGCTCAACGGCGTGGTGACGCTGGCCGCCACCGAGCATAACGAGCTCTGCATCGGCATGCCCGACTCGATGAAGACCGACGCCGCGGCCCTGCTGATCGCCGGGACCAAGCTGGCCCGCCAGACCTGGGCGCTGGCCCAGGAGGTGCTGCCGGGCTGGAGCGACGACCAGATCGCCTGCTACGCCCCGCACCAGGTGAGCGCCCGCCACACCGCCGCCATCGCCGAGACCCTCGGCATCTCCCCGGCGAAGATGCATGTCAATTTCCCGCTGCTCGGCAATATCGGCCCGGCCGCTGTGCCGATCACTCTGGCCCAGGCCGCCGAGACGCGCCTACAGGCCGGCGACCACGTCGGCCTGCTCGGCATCGGCTCCGGCATCAACTGCTCGATGATGAGCCTGACCTGGTAGCGTTCGCGCGTCTACCCGCTGATCAGCAGGCGCACCGCGCCTGCCCCCAGGAAGACGGCGAGCAGCCCGAGGCCGAGGCTGCTCGCCATGTAGATCGCCGCCCCCACCCAGTTGCCCTCGCCGATCAGCGCGAATGCCTCGTAGCCGAAGCTAGAGAAGGTGGTGAATCCACCCAGCAGCCCGGTGACGAGCAGCAGGCGCAGTGGCTCGCTGAGGGTGATGCGGGTTGCGGCCAGGGTCAGCAGGGCGCCGATCACAAGGCAGCCGACGATGTTGACCAGCATGGTGCCGTAGGGGAAGGTGCTGCCCATCTGCTGGGCCACCCATCCCGACAGGAGGTAGCGCAGGTTTGCACCTACGGCCGCGCCCAGCGCCACCGCGATCATGTTGGTCATCGTACTTCTCCTCTCACCCGCCTCATCTGCTGTGGCATCTTCTGCGACCTGCTGCTCCAGGCGACCCTCTGATATGGTTTGCACACCTACCTCCCCAGCCGCTCCAGCAGCGTGCAGTACGCTCCCTGGCCCTTGCGAAAGCTGGAGAGCCGGAAGAACTCGTCGGGCGAGTGGGCGCCCTCGTCATCCAGGCCGAAGGCGAAGTTGGCGGTGTAGGCCCCCAGGTGGCGCTGGAACAGGCTGCACACCGGGATGGAGCCGCCGCTGCGCACGTAGAGCGGCTCCTTGCCGTACATCTCCACAAGCACCTCGCGCACCGCCGCGTTGCCCGGCTCGTCCTCGGGCACCAGGTAGGGGAAGGCCCGGAACGCCAGCGGCGTCACCGCAGCTGTTACACCAGGAGGCGTGTTGGCCTTCACGTGGGCCGCCAGGCACTCCACCACCCGCGACGGGTCCTGGTCGGCCACGAGGCGACATGTGACCTTGGCGTGGGCCTCGCTGGGCAACACCGTCTTGATACCCTCGCTCTGGAAGCCGCCCCAGATCCCGTTGACCTCCAGGGTCGGCCGGGCCCAGGCCCGCTCGCGCGCGGTGTAGCCCGCCTCGCCGAAGAGCGCTGGCACCTCTAGGCTCTCGATCTCAGCCGACTCATCATAGGGAACCTTGGCGATCCGCTCGCGATCAAGATCACTCAGCGGCAGCACGTCATCATAGAATCCGGCCACGGTGACTCGACCCTCAGGGTCATGCATCGAGGCGATGATCGCGGCCAGGGCGTGGATGGGGTTCTGCACCATGCCGCCGTACATGCCCGAGTGCAGGTCGGCGCGGGCCGCCTTCACATCGATCTGCACGCCGCAGCCGCCGCGCAGACCCACCAGGATGAGCGGCTGTGTCTCGCTCCACTGGCCGCCGTCCGAGCTAAGCACCATGTCGCAGGCCAGCAACTCCTTGTGCTGCGGGATGAACTCACCGAGCTGCGGGCTGCCGATCTCCTCCTGGCCCTCGAAGAAGAACTTCAGGTTCACCGGCAGGCTGCCCGTCGCCTTCAGCATCGCCTCGACCGCCAGGATCGGCACCAGCATATTCCCCTTGTCGTCGCTCGCCCCGCGCGCGTAGACCTTGTCTTCGCGCACATCTGGCTCGAAGGGTGGCTTCGTCCAGAGGTTCAGCGGGTCCACCGGCTGCACATCGAAGTGGCCGTAGATCAGCACCGTGGGCTTGCCCGGCGCGTGCAGCCAGTCGGCGTAGACGACGGGGTGCCCGCCGGTGGGCAGGATCTGTACGTGCTCCATGCCTGCGGCGGTCACACGGGCGGACACCCACGCGGCGGCCTCCTGGACATCCGCCGCGTGGGCCGAGATCGCCGAGATGCTCGGGATGCTCAGGAAGGCGAGCAGCTCGTCTAGGAAGCGCGGCTGGTGTTCCTCAAGGTAGCTTTCCCATGGTGGCATAGTTTTTGCATCTCCTATACAATACGGATTGTAGATGGCAGATGACAGATTATCGGTTGGCGTGGCAACGGGCAATCTGCTACCTACAATTAACTTGACTCGTCCAATACTCAGCGGTGCAAACATTATACAGGAGTTTCCCCCATGGCCAACCCGACAGCTCCGATCACACAAGCCGACGACCAGCGGGGCGACGACATCGCCCGTCAGGCGGCGGTGGTCGCGGCGCTAGCCGCCACCCTTGGCGTCAACGTCCTCGCCAACGCCCTGCCGCTGAACGGGCAGACCACCGGCCAGATCTCGGGCCGCTTCCCGCTGAAGATCACCCCGCCCGGCTACGTGTTCGGCATCTGGGGCGTGATCTACAGCGGCCTGATCGGCTACGCGATCTACCAGGCGCTGCCAGCCCAGCGCGAGAACCCCCGCCTGCGCAAGGTCGGCTGGCTCTTCGTGCTGAGCTGTGTGGCTAACATTGGCTGGCTACTACTCTGGCACTACAACCGGCCCCGCCTGACCCTGGGGGCCATGTTCGGCGTCCTGCTCTCGCTGATCGCGATCAACAGCCGCCTGGGCAAGCCGCTCCAGGGGCCGCTCGGCGAGCGCCTGCTGGCCCGCCTGCCCTTCAGCGTCTACATGGGCTGGATCAGCGTGGCTACGATTGTGAATGTGACTGTGGCGCTCTATGATGCTGGCTGGGACGGCATGGGCATCGATGAGGATGTCTGGACGGCGGGGCTGCTCGGGGTGGGGGCGACGCTGGGGGCAGGTATGGGCGCGCTGCGCGGCGACGCAACCTTCCCGCTGGTGCTGGTCTGGGCCTTCCGGGGGATCGCCGAGAAGCAATCCGACAGCGCGATCATCGCACCGGCGGCCCAGGCGGCCACAGCGGTCGCGGCCCTAAGCGCGGCGGCGGGGCTCTGGCGCGGTCGGTAGGAATCAATGCAAAGTGCAAAGTGCAAAATTTTGCACTTTGCACTTTGCATTTTGTATTAGCCCTGTAGGGCCAGGGCGAAGATTTCCGGCAGGCGGGTGAGCTGAGGCTTGATCGCCACCCCCGTCACCAGGCGGGCGGTGCGGTTGGCGGTGCGGTTGGTGACAAACCAGGGTGGCTTGGGGGCGATGTTGAAGTCGCCGTGGAGCCAGCTGCGCGGGAAGGGGTAGAACGAGCCGCGCGCCACCGTCTTCTGCGGGCGGTCGAACATCAGCGAGTTGCGCACGATCCCTATCCCGCTCTCGATATTGTCCTCGGTGTGCCCTGGGTAGGCGCCCCAGGTCGCCTCGGGCATCAGGAAGGCCGCCGCAGCCCAGAGGTTCACCCCGATCGTCCCATAGCGCAGGTCGGCCAATGCCTGCTCGAAGGCCGGGCCTAGCTCGCGCAAGGTGCGCGGGTGGGCAATGATCGTTGCGCCAAGGGTGCCCGTCAGCCGCTCGTTGCAGAAGGCCACCGCGTTGCGCAGGTAGCTCGCGGCGTCATCGCCGGGCAGGCTCGTCTGAGCCAGCATCGTGCCGAAGAACTCGGTGGTGAAGCAGTAGTCGTTGCCATCGGGGTCGAGGTCAGGTATCAAGGTCAGCGGCACCTCAGCGTCGCCAAAGGTCTCGGCGTGTGGGTGCGTGGCCACCACATCGCGCTGGCGCTGGCCCGCGCCGGGGTAGAAGGCGTGGCGCGGCGGCAGCTCGCGCAGCACCTGGCGCACCGCCGCCATAAACTCCTCACGCTGATCCCACGCCTCGGGCAGCACCATCACCTGGCAGGCAACACAGTTGAAGCCGCTGTTGTGCATCTTCATCGTCACTGCGTGCTCGGCGTGGTAGCGGATGTCGGCCGCGCTCCAGCGCCCCGGCAGGATGATCAGCGGCCCCACCCCGCCCAGCTCGCTCGTCACCGGCTTGTTGATCAGCGACTCATTGCGCGCCCTTCGGGCCGCGCCCTCCGGCCCTGTCCCAAAGAAGATCGCGTCGTGGGTGCGCGCGCTCCCCGTCAGGTGAATCTCGTCCACATCTGGGTGATGGGTCAGGTACTCGCCCACCTCAGCGCCGCCCGAGATCACCCGCAGGAAGCCGAAGCGGATGAAGGGCGCGAAGACCGCCTCGATCAGCGGGTCGAGGTAGTCGTTCACCGGGTTCATTTTCAGCAGCACCACATGGCCGCGCACGATCATGTGGTACAGCACATCCAGCGGCGGGATACTGTTCACATTGCCCGCCCCCAGCACCAGCACCACCACCCCCTCGGGCGCCGTCTCGCGATAGAGTGAGGCCATCTCGGTATAGAGGCTCTCCTCCGTCACCTCCGGCTGCATCCAGACCTCGGCGCTAATCCCGTTGAGCAGCAGGTGGTCGTAGATCGTGCGTGGGAAGACCTTGGCGACAACCTGGCCGTCTGGCCGGGTGTGGATGTGCGAGAGGTGTGGCAGACGGCCCTGCTCCAGGGCGTGCAGGGTCTCGATATAGCCGTTGATCACCTCGGCGATTGCCCACGGCCCAGTCACCCACTCCTCACCGACCCAGGGTGAGTCTGGGGCGATCCCCTTGGCCTCCGCCGAGCGACGCACCCACTCCTCGGCGTAGGCACCCATTAGGTGGCGCGTCTGGAGCAGCAGGTCGATCTTCTGGCTGATCGGCAGCACCTCCCAGATCTGCTTCTGCTGCTGAAGGGTTCTCAGGTCGTGGTCCAGGGCGACGGTGTCGAGAGCAACACTGCTTGTCATAACGTCCCCTTTATGCAATTACAGATTGTAGATTCAGGTGATCTACAATCTACAATCTACAATCTACAATCCACAATGCTAATTCGCCCCCGCCACATCACGGCGGAGCAGCATGCGGTAGGCGCTCCAGAAGAAGAGGCCGCAGTAGGTGGCGATCACCAGCGTTGCCTGCGCTGGCGAGGGCAGCTGGCTAAGGTCGAGGCTACTCGCCAGCACCGACTGGTCTAGCCCGAAGAGCTGGCTGTTCAGCACTACCACGGTATTGATGTTGGGCTGGAGCAGCAGGTTCACCAAGATCCCCACCAGCGGGTGTACTGCGCCGAGGGTGTTGATCGACCCGGCGCTCACATCGAGGGCCAGGAAGATCAGGCCGCCGCCGACCCCGGCCAGCACAGATCGCCCAAAGATCGCGCTGGTCATGGCCAACATGACATAAGGTAACATCACAAAAAGCGCACGCAGCACACCCAGCGGCAGGGCCAGCACATCGCGGGCCGAGAGCTGAGCGGGCAGGCCAAGGGTCGCCGAAAAGATTACGCCCAGCAGGGTGCCGATCAGCAGGGAGAGCAAGATCGCGGCCAGCAGACCGAGCAGCAGGGTGAGCAGCTTGGCTAAAAGATACGCCCCCCGGTTTGGCGCACGGGTGAGCAGGATGCGCAGCGTGCCCCAGCTATAGTCGCTGCCAAGGAAGCCGGCGGCCAGGATGATCGCGCAGATCCCGCCCGTGCTATTGACCTGGCCGAGCACTGCGCCAAAGATGCCGGGGAAGCTAAGCTGCCGCTTCAGCTCAGCGATCTGCGCGTCGCCAAGCACCTGGAAGCGCGTCGCGCCACCGCTCAGCGCGCCCGTGTGGAGCGCGACGATCAGCGCCCAGGTTCCCAGGTAGAGCAGCATCAGACTCAGGAAGACGGCCAGCAGCACCCAGGCCATCGGTCGACGGCTGAGCTTAAGCCACTCGGCGGCAATCAGGTTCGAGAGGTCAGCGATCACCTGTCACCTCAAGGAAGAAGGACTCTAGAGAGCGCTCGCGGGCGCCGATCTCGGCCACAGCAACCTCGTGGCGAGCCAGGTGGCCGTTCAGCTCGGCCACCCGCGCTGAGGGCGCATCGACGAGCAGCAGATCTCCCTCGACGACCACCCCGCGCACCCAGGGCAGTGTACGGATCAGGCCCATGGCCCGTTCCTGATCGCCCTCGACGCGCAGGCGAATGCCCGTATCGCGGCGCAGCAGATCGTCCACTGCGCCCTGCGTGATCAGGCGGCCCTCCTTGAGGATGGCCACCCGCCCACAGAGCTGCTCAACCTCGTGCAGCATATGGCTGCACAGCAAGATCGTCCGCCCACCGGCGGCGAGCTGGCGGATCAGGTCGCGGATCTCAACCGTGCCGGCCGGGTCGAGGCCATTGGTCGGCTCATCAAGGATGATCAGCTCAGGGTCGGGCAGCAGCGCGGCGGCGATGGCCAGGCGCTGGCGCATACCCTGCGAGTAGGCGCGGGCCTTGTCGTGGGCGCGCTCGGCCAGCCCGGCTGTCTGGAGCACCTGGGGCACGCGAGACTCGGCGATGCCGCCGGCTCGCGCCAGGACGCGCAGGTTGTCATAACCACTCAGGTAAGGATAGAGCGCGGGGGACTCGATCATCGCGCCGACATGCCGCAGGGCGGGGAAGGGGGCGCGCCCAAGCTCCTGCCCCAGCAGGGCGGCCCGGCCCGCGCTCAGGGCCACCAGTCCGAGCAGCATAGCAATCGTCGTCGTCTTCCCCGCACCGTTGGGGCCAAGCAGGCCAAAGACCTCACCGCGCGCAACCGTAAGGCTCAGCCCGTCCACGGCGAGCCGCGCGCCATAGCGCTTGGTGAGACCCTCAGTTTCGATGGCTGCTGTCATAGCAGGGTATAGGGAAGCATTAGGGAGGCTTAGTACACAAGCTGTGCCGCAGTGCGTCATCATTATACCATCAAGGGCAATAGCGCGGCGGGCGACTGGAAGTCGCGCCGACGGGGCGCTGCGCGCCGGGCGTCGGCCTGCGCCGACGCTGGAGCCGCCCGCGCAGGCGGGCGGGCAGCCGCAGGCTCCTTAGGCGCGACTTCCAGTCGCCCGCAACAAATGTGCTATTTCTCTAAGTCAAAAAGCGCAATACCGCAGAAGTAACCCTGTGAAGTGTTCTGTCATTCTGAGCGCAGCGAAGAATCCCGGCCGGGACGCTTCGCTGCGCTCAGCGTGACATGGGTGACAGGGTTACTTCTGCGGTATTGCCAAAAAGCTATGTGTAACATAGCTTCTGATATGTTGCACATACAGATGAAAAATGCTATCCTCCTGGGGCGTGATCGCCCCTCTGGCCTACCGCCATACAGCCCGTCGCACTCAGCTCCCGGGCCGGGCCGCGCTAAAGGCCAGACGCAGATGCTTCGCCGGAGCTAATAGAATAGGCTAAATTGATTATGTCAACTCAAGGCATGAGCAGCGCACCCCAGCCCCCAAGCCCCAGCCCCCAGCCCCTGACCCCCGAATCCTCCCTAGAGCAGGCAGCGCAGGTCTGGCTGGCCCGCCTCCAGAGCGCCGGGCTCGATCCGGATGAGCAGGAAGATGACCTTGATGACGAGGAGCTGCGCCTGCGTGACGAGCAGCGCCACCTCGCCCGGCGCACCATTGAGACCTATCAGGTCGCGCTGAGTCTGTTTGTCCGCTGGGCGAACCGCCAGGGCCGCAGCTGCCTGGGCGACCTCCAGATCGACGACCTGCTGAGCTATGCCCGCTCGCTGCGCCGACGTGACTATGATCTCTCGCAGCGGGCGCAGCAGGCCCACGAGGCGGGGCAGGAGGTCGAGCGGCTCTCGTCGCGCACCATCCACACGTATGTGCGCCCGCTGCTCGGCTTCCTGGCCCTTGCTGACTCGTTTGGCGCACTGGCCTTCCGCATTACCGCCCTTCAGGCTGAGCTCAGGCGTGTCCTGCCGCGCCTGCCAGACCCGGTGGCCCCTACGCCGCCCGATCTGCGTCGGCTGGCGACACATTATGACAAGCCAAAAGACGAAAGCGACGACCGCACGGATCGGCTGCTGCTTATTCGGCTGCGCAACGCGGCCCTGCTGCACCTGCTCTTCTCCTCGGGCGCACGAATCTCCGAGGCGCTCGGCCTGAATGTGGGCGATGTCTGTCGAGATCGGCACATTCTCCAGCAGGCGAAGGTGTACGGGAAAGGTCGGCGCGAGGGGACGCTGTTCATCCGGCGGCTGGCCGAGCGGGCGCTGCGCCGCTACCTGGAGGCGCGGGGCTGGCCGGTGGCGAGCGCGGCGCTCTTCGAGTCGCTGGACAGGCGCACGGCGGGGATGCGCCTCACCCGCACCAGCGGCTGGCGGATCGTGCATGCGGCCGCCGAGTCGCTGGCCAGTCAGGTGGCGCTTGAGGGCAAAGCCGACGAGGCCGAGCTTCTGCGGGCCACCTCGCCCCACAGCTTCCGCCACTTCGTTGGCTACCACCTACTGAATGAGGGCGTCGCACTCGCCGAGGTCTCGCAGATCCTGCGCCACCGCAGCGTGGAGGTGACGCGCAGCTACTACGCCACCTACCGTGATGTGCAGCTCCAGGAGGTTCATGATCAGTTTAGCGCCGACCCGCTCGAATAGTTACCGTTTAGGAACGATCTTCACCCAGCATAACCTGATGCGATCAAGTAACAACGCCGGGTTACTAATACTTTTCTCACAAAGAACTCCATTTCTTGTATCCTGCTTCACATACAAAGCGGTTCGCGAGCACGAACCGCAACTGCTAAGGAGGCAAGACCATGGCGCTCAAGATCAACAAGATTTCGGATCACGGTGAGATTACCCTCCCTGATCCGCCGATTACCCACCTGCTATTCAGCACCACCAAGCTCGCCTGGCTCTTCACGATTATCCGCATCTACGTCGGCTGGCAGTGGGTTCAGGCCAGCTGGCACAAGGTCACGGATCCGGCCTGGGTGCAGACGGGCGCGGCGCTGAAGGGCTTCTGGATGGGCGCGGTTGCGGTCCCCGATACCGGCAAGGCCGCGATCACCTACGACTGGTACCGCAGCTTCCTGCAGTTCCTGCTCGACGCCAACGCGTACACCTGGTTCGCCAAGCTGATCGCCTACGGCGAGCTGTTGGTCGGCATCGGCCTGATCGTGGGTGCCCTGGTTGGCATCGCCGCCTTCTTCGGCGCGCTGATGAACTTCAGCTTCATGCTGGCCGGCTCGGCGAGCACCAACCCGGTTCTATTCCTCTTGGCGGTCGTCCTAATGCTAGCCTGGAAGGTCGCCGGCTACTACGGCCTCGATTACTACTTGCTGCCGATGCTCGGCACGCCCTGGGGCAAGAACCGCGCCCCCACCCCGAAGCCCACAGCGATGCGCGCCTGACGGTCGCCCGCTAATCTGAGACACAAAGAGGGCGCAGAGGATATCCTCCGCGCCCTCTTTGTGTGCCGCTGCCCGCTGCCCTACGCGGCGAGCCTGCGACGGATCGCCCTCGTGCCGAGGCCAGCGAGCAGCATCCCGCCCGCAAGCAGCAGTGGCAGCGTCCCCCCGCTGGACTGTGGCAGCCCGCCGGTCGCCACCTTCGCCATTGTCACCTGAAGGTTGCTGGTGGGGCTGCCGAAGGTGATCACCGGGTAGGCTACGGCAGTGCTATAGAGGGTCTGCCCAGACATGCGAATGTTCCCCTGGATGCTGTAGCGGTGGGCCGGGTTAATCTGCTCGGGGTCGTAGGGCAGGGTGAAGGAGAAGGGTGACTGCGCCCCGCCAGTGCTGAAAATGCGCTGGGTGATTACCGAGGCTGACGCACCAACCGTCGTCACATCGGCGAGCTGGATGGTGACGATAGCAGTGCTCGGCAGCGCCGCCGTGTCACCCAGGAAGATGATCCCCGTGATCGAGGATGTGCTCTGGGCGGTCGCCGCAGCAGGGGCCGTAAGCAACATCAGCATGACAAGGGCGAGTAGCATTGCTGAGTACCGATAGGGTTTCATCATCATCTTCTCCTTGATCGCGCCACCCCAACCCCCAACCCCCAACCCCCAACCCCCAACCCCCAACCCCTACACCTCATCCAATGTCGAGAGCACACGGTGGGCGCGCAGGGCCAGCCAGAGGGCGAAGTGCTCTTCAGAGTTATCCAGATCCATTCCGCTGATCTCCTTGATCCGCTCCAGGCGGTAGAGCAGCGTGTTGCGGTGGACGTGGAGCGCCTCGGAGGTAGCCCGCAGATTACCGAGGTGCGAGAAGTAGGCATCCAGCGTCTTAATCAGGTCGGCGCGCTGGCGGGTGTCGTAGTCAGCCAGCTTCGACAGCGTCTCGCGGTAGAACGTCCAGAGCTCCGGCGTCTCGCGGAGGCGCACCAGCAGCCGATAAACACCAAGGTCGCTGAATGCCAAGACTCGCTCGATGCCAAAGAGCTGGCGTCCGAGGATGAGCGCCTGCTCAGCCTCCTCCACAGTGCGGCGCCACTCGGCCAGCGCAGCGACCTGCCCGCCGATTGCCACAGCGATAGTAGGGTAATCGACGGCCATGCGCTCGCGCAGCTGCTCGACAAGGTCACGCGGACGAGCGGTGCCGCTGATCGGGATCATGGTCAGAATGCTGTTGTCGCGCCGCGAGATCGGCGCAGTGATACCGCGGCGGCTGAGCTCATTCTGCACGCTGTTGGCGATACGGGCGAGCGCGGCGGGACTGCCATCCTCCAGGTTGACCAGCACCGCCATATGCGGCAGCGTGAGGCTGTAGCCGAGCTCCTGGCCGCGCTGGATGGCGGCGGCCATGTCTGAGGGCGGGCCAGCGAGGATGTTGGAGAGGAAGTCGCCGCGCAGGCGCTCCTCGGCAGCCTGGACAGCCTGCTCCTTGGCAAACTCCAGGGCCAGGGCAGCGGCACCGCGCAGGGCGGCCTCGCGATCCCACGTATCGAGCCCGCTCCCGGCGAGGGCAAGATAGCCTGTCGGGTAGTCGCTCGGGCCAATCGGCTCAATCCAGATCTGCTGGTTGAGCAAATTCGACTCACCCTTGCTGACGGGCCTGAGCGCCTGGAGCGCAATGCGGGCCGAGCCCTTGCTGCGCTGGCTACGCAGCTCGCCATTGGGCGCGTAGCAGGCCACGCTCTGGCCAGTGCGCTCAGCCAGGGTATCGAGCAGGCCCGGCAGCCCCTGGCCGGCGAGCGAGCGCTGGGTGAGCAGGTCGTAGAGCTGAGCGCTGCGGCGCTCGAACTGCGCCTCGTAGTCGGCGATCAGACGCGTGATCTCGCGCTCGACCTCGCGCAGATCTGCGCCGGTAGGGAGCTGGAGCAGGGGGAGGTGGCCCTCCTCGGCGGCAGCCGCGTCCTCGGCGGTGATCGACCCGAGGGCCACCACGCCAGCCACCGGCACCGGCGCCTGGGCTAGACGCCGCACCAGCACCGCGAGGGTCAGCCGCGAGTCCAGCTCGCGGGCAGCATCAACCGAAAGCAGGGCCAACTCGCCGCCGCGCAGCTCCGCGAAGGCGGGCAGGGTAGCGCGCAGCGTGGCGACCCACGTCACCTGTCGTCCTACTCCTGATGTTCCTGCGGCGATCTGTGTCCCGAGCGGCAACGCCAGGCGGAGAACGTCCCGCACTGTGACAGACGGCATGGCTGTGTCGCACTTCATGGGATTGCTTAGACGCGAGAAGCATTATAGCACGGCTGTTGGCGGACATAGGACGCGCAGCTCGTATCAGGTCTATATCATACTTTTGGCCGATCTCCCCGACGAGGGGCACGTATCGTGCAACTGACAGATACAACATGTCGTAGAATCCTGTGATATGTGTTGTCGTTGAGAGCAGCGCACCAATCTGCAATCTGCAATCTGCAATTGGATAAGGAGCGTGAGCGATGGCCTCCGCCGAGACCCCCCGCAAGAAGAAAAGTGGCCGCCGCCGCCTGATCCTGATCATCGGCGGCGTCCTTCTGGTGGTCGCCGCCTGTGCGGGCGGTGCCTTCTTCCTGGCCCCTAAGCCGCCCGCGGCGGGCACCCTGCCCGATGGCTGGCAGACGGTGGCCGCCAGCAGCGGTACGATCGCCTCCACGGTGAGCGCTACCGGTAATGTGGAGCCTGTCGCCGAGGCGCAGCTGCGCTTCAGCCAGAGCGGCACCGTGACCGAGATCCTGGTGCGCGAGGGCGACGTGGTGCAGCAGGGCGCGCCCCTGGCCCGCATCGACGCCGTCGGCCTCCAGCTCTCGCTTGAGCAGGCCCAGGCCGACATGCGCCAGGCCCAGGCCGACTATGAGGATCTGCTGGCCGGGGCCAGCGCGCAAGATCTTGCGGAGGCGAACGCTCGCCTAGAGCAGGCCCGCAGCCAGTACCAGCAGACGGCCACCAGCGTCAGCAAGGCCGATATCGACGCCGCCCGCGCCGATCTGGCCAGCGCCCAGGCCCGCCTCGACCGGCTCCAGTCCGGCCCGGCCAGCGATGAGCTAGCCTCGGCCAACGACCAGGTTCAGCGCGCCCAGAGCGGCCTTGACCAGGCGAAGGTTGATCTGGCGGCGGCCAAGGAGCGCGCCCGCGTCGATATGGAGACCAAGGCCAACGCCCTGCGCAACGCCCAGGACGAGTACAGCCGGATCTACTGGGATAACCGCCGGCTGGAGAGTCTGCCCGGCGACCTGCCCCAGGATCGTAAGGACCAGGAGACCCAGGCGCTGCGCGCGGTGGACGATGCCGAACAAGCGCTCAAGGCGGCTCAGACGGCCTACGAGCAGGCGAGGCAGGACGAGGTCAACACCCTCCAGAGCGACGAGTCCTCGCTGAAGAGCGCCATCGCCAGCCGCGACAAGCTGATCTCGGGGACCAAGGCCGAGGATCTGGCCGACGCCCGCGCCGCCGTGCAGCGCGCCCAGGCGAAGCTGGCCCAGCTCACCGGGGCCAACCGCGCGAGTGAGCTGGCCTCCAGCCAGTCGGGCGTCGAGATCGCCCAGGCCAGCCTCGACAAGCTCACCGCCGACCCGAACAATGCCACCTTGGCCAGCCGCGAGGCCGCCGTGGTGCGCGCCGAGGTGGGCGTGAAGCAGGCCCAGCGCAACCTCGACCTGGCCACGCTGACGGCACCCTTCGCCGCCACCATCTCATCGGTCGATATGCGCATCGGCGAGCCAGCCGACGGGACCGCGATCATCGCCGTGGTCGACCTGAGCAGCTTCCATATCGACGTGCCGATCGACGAGCTCGACATCGCCCAGGTGCAGCCCGGCCAGCGCGTGCAGATCAGCCTAGACGCCCTGCCCGGTACCGAGATCGGCGGCACGGTCGACCTGATCGCGCCCCAGGCCACCCGCAGCGACCAGGGCACCACGACCTACGCGGTGACGGTGAGCATCGACAAGGACAGCGCTGGGGTGCGGCCGGGGATGACGGCGGTTGTGGCGATCGTCACCAGCCAGCGGGATGACGCGCTGCTGGTGCCCCGGCGGGCCGTGCGCACCGAGGGCGGCACGAGCTACGTGCTGATCTTCGACCCGAGCGGCAGCCCGCAGGCCATAGTGAGCGGCGGCAGCGCCAGCCTACAGCCAGCCAGCATCCGCCAGGAAGTCACCATTGGCCTGAGCAACAGCGAGAGCGTCGAGATCCTCAGCGGCCTGAAGGTCGGCGACGAGGTGCTCGTCCAGGATGTCGTCAGCACCTTCAACCCGGCGGGGAATTAGGGTACAAGAGGCGGCCACTAGGGGCGGCCACTAGGGGCGGCCACTAGGGGCGGCCACTAGGGGCGGCCACTAGGGGCGCCCGTACGTAGGGGCGGCCCTTGTGGCCGCCCCTCAAAGAGCAAGATATGAGCGACCTGATAGTCGTCAAAGACCTGGCCAAAGTCTACCGCATGGGCGACGTGGAGGTACACGCCCTGCGCGGCGTCTCCCTGACGATCCGCGCGGGCGAGATGGTGGCGATCATGGGGCCGTCCGGCAGCGGCAAGAGTACGCTGATGAACATCATTGGCTGCCTCGATCAGCCCAGCGGCGGCATGTACGAGCTCGACGGCGTGAACGTGGGCGACCTGGACGACAACGAGCTGGCGGCGATCCGCAACCAGAAGATCGGCTTCGTGTTCCAGCAGTACATGCTGCTCCAGCGCACCAGCGCCCTGCGCAACGTCGAGCTGCCCATGCTCTACGGCAAGAACCGGGGCGACCGGCACGAGCGGGCCAAGGCGGCGCTGGAGGCCGTCGGCATGGGCGAGCGGACGCACCACAAGCCCAACGAGCTCTCGGGCGGCCAGCAGCAGCGCGTGGCGATCGCCCGCGCCCTGGTGAATGAGCCACGGATCATCATGGCCGACGAGCCCACCGGCGCCCTGGACACCCACACCGGCGAGGAGATCATGGGCATCTTCCAGAAGCTCAACAGCGAGCAGGGCATCACCGTCATCCTCGTCACCCACGAGCACGACGTGGCCCAGCACGCCCAGCGGATCATCAGCGTGCGCGACGGCAGCGTGGCCGCCGATGATCTGGTGACGGATCGGACTATCGCGGGCGCGGCTGCCGCTGCGAATGTTGAATTATGAACATCCTCGAGTCTTTCAACATATCCTTCCGCGCCCTGCTGAGCAACAAGCTGCGGGCCGCGCTGACTATGCTCGGCATCGTGATCGGCGTGGGCGCGGTGATCGGCATGCTGTCCCTGGGCAACGGCTTCCAGGGCTTTCTGAACAGCCAGTTCGACCAGCTCGGCATCGGGACAGTCTACGTCGCGCCGTTTATCGACACCAACAAGATCGACGTCGCCCAGACAGCCAGCCTGACCAGCGCCGACGCGCGGGCGATCACGCAGCCCGGCCGCGCCCCGGCGGTGCAGACGTTGGCCATCGAGTGGAGCGGCGACGTGCAGGTGATCGCCAATGGCCAGCGCAGTACCTACTCGGCGCGCGCGGTCAGCCCCTCCTTCTTCGTGATCAGCCCGCAGCCCCTGGCCGGCGGGCGGCTGCTCACCAGCGCCGACGACGATGCCCGCGCCCGCGTGGCCGTGATCGGCAAGGACGTGGCCGAGAAGCTCTACGGCGGGCGCGAGGTGGCCGTCGGCCAGCGCATCAGCCTCAACGGCGTCCAGTTCGATATCGTCGGCGTGCTGGCCAGCAAGTCAGGCCAGATCAGCATCGGTGCCGACCCGGCCGAGGCGATCTTTATCCCCTACGAGACCGGCATCAGCCGCCTATTCCGCAACCAGACCAGCGACCAGGTCAATGTCTCATTTATGACCGTCAAGGCCGTGGATCGCTCCCAGGTCGACGCGGCCGTCCGCCAGGTGACGGATGTGCTACGTGGCGAGCACCGGCTGACCTACCAGGACAACGACTTCACCATCATCAACCCCGAGCAGTTTGCGGCGCAGGCCAGCGCGGTGATCGGGGCCTTCAACGCCTTCCTGGGCATCGTGGCCGGCATCTCGCTGCTGGTGGGCGGCATCGGCATTATGAACATCATGCTCGTGAGTGTCACCGAGCGCACCAAAGAGATCGGCCTGCGCAAGGCGGTGGGAGCCCGGCGCAGCGACATCATGTGGCAGTTTCTGATCGAGGCGCTGGTGCTCTGCCTGATCGGCAGCGGCGCGGGCATCCTGCTCGGCTATGGGCTATCGCTGCTCGGCACCTGGATCCTGGTAAACCTGTTCCAGGCCGAGGGGGCCAGTGCCAGCGTGCAGCTCGGCAACGTGCTGCTGGCCAGCGGGATCGCCGCCGCCATCGGCGTGGCCTTCGGCTTCTTCCCCGCCCTCACGGCGGCCCGCATGAACCCGATCGACGCCTTGAGAACAGAATAGGTATGATGCGGCGCTGGCTCTGCCAGCGCCGCATCATACCTACTCTGAAAGCGCGGCTTCGCCGCAAATCAGGTTTTCTTGTGCGAGGGCGGCGAAGCCGCCCTCGCACAAGAAAAAATACTGGGGCGGCTTCGCCGCCCTCAGCCCCACCGGCGAGGTGAACCATGTCCATCATCGAGGCTTTCCGCGTCGCCTGGCAGGCGATGCTCACCCATAAGCTGCGCTCGCTGCTGACCATGCTCGGTATCATCATCGGCGTGGGCGCGGTGGTGGGCATGCTCGCCATCGGCGACGGCTACCAGCTCTTTATCCAGCGCGAGTTCAATAAGATTGGTGTCGGTGTATTTTATGTCAACCCAACAGTAGATAGCACCAACACCGACGAGACCCTGCGCCCGCAGCTGCGCGCCATCGACGCCGAGGCGATCATGCGACCGGGCGCGGCCCCAGCGGTGGAGTTTGTGGCCCTGGAGCTGAACCGCAGCGGTGCGGTGAGCGCGGGCGGCGAGCGCTACCGCTTCGGGGTGAAGGGTGTCACGCCGAACTTCTTCCTGATCGGCGACGCCGCGCTGGGCGACGGGCGCTACTTCAGCGACGCCGAGGACGCTGCCAACGCCCGCGTCGCGGTGATCGGCGACGGCGTGGCGAAGACGCTCTTCGGCGACATCTACAGCGCGGTGGGCGAGCGGATCAGCCTCAACGGCGTGCAGTTCGACGTGATCGGCGTGAGCACCACCAAGCAGAGCGGCCTGGCCGGTGCCCTCGGCCAGTTCTCCAGCCCCAGCGAGCAGGTCTACGTGCCCTACCGCACCGCGCGCGACCGGCTCTTCCGCAACAACGTCGGCTCGCGGGTAGACGTATCGAGCATGACGGTGAAGGCGCGCAGCGTGCCCGAGATCGACGAGGCCATCCGCCAGGTGACGGCTGTGCTGCGCCAGGAGCACCGGCTGAGCTACCAGAGCAACGACTTCCGGGTGAGCAACCCGCAGCAGGCATCCGAGCAGTTCAAGCAGATCACCGCCGGATTCAGCGCCTTCCTGGGCACGATCGGTGGGATCTCACTGCTGGTGGGCGGCATCGGCATTATGAACATTATGCTGGTGAGCGTGGCCCAGCGCACAAGGGAGATCGGCCTGCGCAAGGCGGTGGGCGCGCGCAGCCGCGACATTATGTGGCAGTTCCTGATCGAGGCCGTGGTGCTCTGCCTGTTCGGCGGGGGAATCGGCATCGGCCTGGGCTACCTATTCTCCTTCGGCGGCAGCTTCATTCTCTACAGCCTTTCGCAGGACCCAACGGTGAAGGCCAGCGTCTCGCTCTTCTCCGTCATCCTTGCCACCTCGATCTCAGCCGGCATCGGCATCTTCTTTGGCATCTTCCCGGCCATGCGCGCTGCCCGCCTCGACCCCATCCGCGCTCTGCGAAATGAGTAGCCTATAGCAAAGAAACCCGACCGGGACGCTTCGCTTCGCTCAGCGTGACAGCGTCACGTATTGCGCATTTTGCATCTAGTTGGCGGATCCCCACGATAGGCGTATACTGAGACTACCCGCCAGAGATGCACACAATAGGGAGCCGCCCATGGGAAACGTACCGCCCGTCTATATCGGCACGGATTTTGGCGCCACCACCTCGAAAATTGCTGGCGTCTGGGCCGACGGCACGCCCATCTCAACCGAGATGCACCAGCGACCGAGCGACTCACAGCTCGGGCCAGACGCCGTGGTGAGCGGGTGGATCACATCGATCAGCACCTACCTAGAGCAAAACGGCCTAGCGTGGGAGGCAGTGCAGGGGGTGGGGGTCGCCATCCCAGGCCCACGGCGCAGCTACGGCGTGCTAGAGCGCGGTCCAAACCTGCCAGAGAGCTTCGTCGGGTTTGATGTCTACACGGCATACAGCCAGGCGCTGGCGGCGCGGGCCGGGCGAGCGATCCCGCTGGCGGTGGGGAACGACGGCAATATGGGCGGGCTGGCCGAGGCCCACCGGGTGCGCGGAGCCAGCGGCGGGGGCGTCCTACTGCTCGCGCCAGGATCGGGGCTCGGCTGCGCCTACATCGACCAGGGCGGGATGCCGCTCGACGGCGACACCCTGGCCGGGATGGAGGCCAGCCATATGCCGGCTCCCCTGCACCTGCTGGGGGCGCGGGCCTACCCCTGCGGCTGTGGGCGCGACTGGGGCTGCATCGAGATTTATACCAGCCTCGCCGGGCTGCCCTACCTGCTGGCCGAGCGGCTCGCCGCCCGGCCCGATCACCCTCTCGCCAACTCACCGCTCAGCCCCAAGGAGCGGGCGCTGGCCCTGCGCGGCCTAGCCCAGCAGGGAGACGATCTGGCCGCCGAGCTGTTCGACTTCCAGGCCCGCGCCCTCGGCCTCCACGTAGCATCTCTGGCCATGGCCCTCGACCCAAAGTACGTCATCATCGGCGGCGGGCTGATGGACCCGGAGTCGACCACAGACAGCTTCCGCGAGCACTACCTTGGGGCGATCTGGGCGGCGGCATCCCCACACCTCTGGCCAGCGCAGCGGGAGAGCATGCGGGTCGTGCCTGCGACGCTAGGCGACCTCTCACAGGCGATCGGCGCCGCGCTCATGGCGCTCTACAAGCCCAGGGCCACCTGAACGCTATCAACTGGCTTGCGCAGGCGCAAGCCCTATGGTAGACTCTGCGCCGAACGCCCCCGTAGCTCAGGGGATAGAGCAGTGGTTTCCTAAACCGCGTGTCGGTGGTTCAAGTCCGCCCGGGGGCGCCACAATGTAGGGCTTCAGGAATCCAGACGCGAGATCTCAGGATCTCGCGTTTGGTCGTTCATCGGGCTTCCAGAGCAGCCGACGGTGGGATGTCGGGGCCAGCTTCGACGGCATGCCGCTTACACGCCGGGCTTGTTGCCGATCCCGGCGTCGCGGGCCTTGATGATTGCCTGGGCGCGATCACGCACCTGGAGCTTGCTCAGAATGTTGCTGACGTGGTTGCGCACCGTTTTGATGCTGAGCACGAGCCGGGTTGCAATCGATTCGTTGGCGTGGCCCTGCGCGATCAAGTCGAGAATCTCCCGTTCGCGCTCGGTGAGCTCCGGGAAGAGCAGCGGTGCGGCGACACGAGTAGCGCTGAAATAATCGATCATGCGGCGCGCGATCGCCGGGCTAAAGATCGCTTCACCTCGGCTGACCGCCACCACCGCACGGATCAGGTCGTCGTGGCGGGCATCTTTGAGCAGGTAGCCGCGCGCGCCGGCCCGCATTGCTGCAAACACTGATTCGTCGTCGTCGAACATCGTCACCATAAGAACCCCGATATGCGGGCTCGTGCTGAGGATGGCACGCGTCGCGTCAATACCATTGATCCCTGGCATCTGGATATCCATCAAGACGACATCTGGCTGGAGCGCGGCCGCCTGCTGTACGACACCGTCACCCGTCTCCGCCATCCCGATGACATCCATGCCTGGCATCGTCGTGAGCATGGTGCGTACGCCCTCGCGGTAGAAGGCATGGTCATCGGCGATCAAGATCGAGATTCGCTCCACCCGTCGCTCCTTCGCCTACGCGCACACCTCCCCGAGCGGCAGCGCGGCGCTGATGGTTGTGCCCCGGCCAGGCTGCGTCGCGACAGCGAATGCGCCACCGATCTCTTCGGCACGCTCGCGCATCGAGTGCATGCCCACGCCGATGGTGCCGCGTGCCGCAATACCGCACCCATCGTCCTGGATGCGCAGCAGCAGCCGTGTCTCATCGCTCGCTGCGCCACGCACGCGGCTCGTCTCTAGCAACAGCTCGATGGTACAGTGCTGCGCTGCGGCGTGGCGCACCACGTTGGTCACGGCTTCAAGCACGATTCGATACGCTGCGATCTCGACGGCGGCCGGCAGCGCTGGCAGATCTGCGGCAACACATGTCACGGTGCAGGTGCCGAGCGCTATCCGCTCGGCATCGAGCCGCAGCGCCTCCACCAGCCCATACTGATCGAGTGTCGGTGGGCGCAGCGCATACACCAGTTGACGAATATCGCTGATCACCGCGCGCACCTGTGCTTCAAGTTCGCCCAGCAGCACCACACTCCTGGCCGGGTTGTGTGGAATAAGCATCGCCACCAACCCAATACGCTGGGTGATGCTTGCCAAGGTCGGCCCCATGCCGTCGTGCAGGTCGCGGCGCATCCGTAGCCGCTCCTCCTCGCGGGCGATCACAATCTGCTGGCGCGAACGCTGCACATCGGCAGTGAGGGCGATCGTATGAAGCACGAAGCCGGTTTGCCGCGCTAGGTCATTGAGCAATTGCTGCTCGCCCCGGCGAAATCCTAGCTCGCCCTGTCGCAGCGCGGCCAGTAAGTGGCCGACCGTCTCGCCCTGGTAGATCATCGGGAAGCGGATGAGCCTCGCTGACGGACTGTGCGTGCGCGCCCCGTATGCCGCCAGCAGCACAGGTGACTGCGCCTCTTCCGGCGTTGCCGCCTGGGTTTGCTCGATGCCGACGTACGGTAGTTTGAGCGCGCTCGCCACAGTCTCGGCGATCAGCGGGAGCAATTGCAGCGGCGACAGCGGAGCATCGAGCCGCCGCCCAAGCTCGGCGATCACCATGTATGGGTCGTCACGCTTGCCATACATCAGCCGGTCGACCAGCCGTTGCAAACGGATGCGCACCGACTGAAACCCGACCGCGATCAGCCCGGTGGCGATCAGCGAGCCGATCAGGTCATTGGCCGAGTGGAACAATGCGCCAAAGGCCGTCACCAGGCTGATATAGGTCGCGATGACCGTGATCGTCAGCGCGCCGTGTACCAGCGCCCGGTTGACCACCATGTCCAGATCGAACAGCTGGTAGCGCAGCACCGCGACCGCCAGGCAAACCGGGAGCAACCCCATGCCAATAGCCTGGAGCAAGGTCCGGCTGGCGAGATACCAGCTGTATTGGGGAATCAGGCCGCTATCGGTGAACGCCGACAGCCCGTAATAAAGCAGGCCACCAACCACGGCGGCGATCATACCAACCGCCACCCACCAAGTCTGCTGCCGCTGGACATCATCGACGCTCCGCAGGTACCGGATCACCAGCGCGACGATCCCGGTGCTGAACCAGCCGGTGCCAACCAGCAACGAGGCGAGCGGCGTCGCCCGCCAGGTCGGGCCGTAGATCGTATTGAACGGCAGATCGGGGAACAGCAGCCAGGCGATATTTGCGAGCGCCCAGACAACCGCCAGCGGGCGCGTCCAGCGCGGCGTGAAGCGCCCATCCGGGAAGACGTAGAGCATGGTCAGCGCGCAGATCATTTCGAGCGCTCGCAGGGCCAGCACCGGCCAGCGCCAGACGACTGCGACCGTACTCCACTCAGCGTTGATCAGCGCATCGGTCATGCTGGTCTCGACGGCGCCAAGCAGCACCAGGGTCAGCGCCAAGAACAGGGCCACCGGGTCACGCGGAAGCTTAATGGCGACAAAGAGGGCAACCGCGAAGAAGAAACACGCCAGCCCGACTTCCACGACGAGGATGAAGGCCCACTCGTAGAACCACTCCCCGCTCGACAGAAAGCAATGGAGCGCGCGACACCGGGCAGGGATCCCGGCAAAGGTCAGGCTGATCGCCAGCGCGGCGATCGCCCCAAGCACGGCGCGCAGGGCCAGCATCGCTGGCGTGCGGGTCGCGGGTATCGGCGGGGTGGCGAATGGAGCGGCCATGATCCTGCTCGCTGGTGGATACCATATGAATCCTTGCTATTGTAGCGCAGGTGGGTGGCAAGCGCTTGCCACCCACCTGCGTGTCACAGAGGCTGCTCCTTCGATGCTTATTTGACCGTGAAGGACTTGGTCAGGCCGGAATAGGGCAGGCCCTGCGCCCCAACGCTGGCGATCACCGCGTAGTTGCCGGGCGCGAGATCAAGCGTGGTGTAGAACGAGTCGCCCAGGGTGTAGCCCATAAGCCCGCCCACCGGGCTGAAGTCGGGCATCTTTGCAGGCTGCTGGCCGCCGAAGAGAAAGGCGAAGGCTGGTAGGATATCCTCAGCCTTCGTGTCGCCGCCAAGCTTGACGATGAAGGCCCAGCCGTCCGGGTCGCCGCTGGCGTTCACGACCTTGAGCGTATGGGTGCCGGCGCTCAGCTCCGGGATGCTGTAGTCGTCCTTGCCGATCGTTATAGCACTGAGCAGCATGCTTGAGCCACTGAGGCACTGAACTTGGTGGCTCGCTGCGCTCGCACCTTCCTATTGACAGGCTCAATCCCTCTGCCCGCCGCTATAGCGTGGCGTCGGCGGCGGGTACGGTGGCCTCGCTGCTTGCCGCAGTCACGGTGAATGCCTTGACGCTACCTTTGGCAAAGTCGGGCGTCGGATCGTCCAGGTTGCCACGCGAGACTGAGAGGATCACCCAGTTCCCTGGCACAAGCTGAACAGTGGCCTGGTTCATCTTGCCTGGATCAGTATCGGGGATGAAGAATGCCTGGTCGGTCGGCGGCTGCGCGTCCTCCTGTTCCATCGCCGTTAGCACCTGTGCTACGGTTGCACCATCCTTCAGGCGCATCACCACACCGTGATGATTGATCTTGCCGTCGTTGCGAAAGGTCAGTGCGACCCAGCCCGATGGCAGGCTATCGGGCATATCGAACGCGAAGTCTCTGGCACTGATCGTGACGGCGGGGATGGTTGCGGCAGCGGTGGGGGCGGGCACAGGGGTGGGGGCGACACCGCCAGCCTGGCGCGTGCCGCAGCCTGCCATGACGATCACTGCCAGCAGCGTGCATACCACAATGCGACATCGTTTCATAATCCTCCTCAATTCTCTTGTTTGCAGCTTGAACCCAGGAGAATTGTCGCTCACGCCCGTCCCGTTCGCATGAGGCAGCAGTCCCGATCAGGGCGGGAACATGGGGAGGCTCTTGTCTTCTGCAACACACAGCGCGTGGGAGCGACTTCGTCGCTCCCACGCGCTGTGTGTGATCCGCTCGGCTTACCCTTTCGCCCGCCGTTGCGCCTACTCGACCTCGACGGCCTCGGGCTCGACGGACTCGGGCTGCTCGATGCGGGCGGCGCGGCGGCGCAGGGCCAGGCCGCCGGCCAGTGCGCTGGCGCCGAGGCTGGCCAGCATGCCGAGCGGCTCAAGCAGGCCGGCGCTGGTGTTCGGCAGGGTGGCGGGCACGGTCGCGGGCGTGCTGGGCGCGGGGGCCGTGGCACCTGCGCCCGAGCCCGCGCCGACGGCGATGCGACCATCGACCGCCGGGCTCACCGGCGAGTTGGCGGCGATGTAGTCCTGCACCACATCGGCCAGGATGAGGCCGGTGTCGAGCGGGTTGGCCCCCTGCGCGAAGGCGGTGTAGCCGTCGCCGCCGGTGAGCATAAAGTTGTTCGTCACCACGCGGAAGGTGGCGGCCGGATCCATCGGTGCGCCGTTGTAGCTCACGCTGGTGACGCGGCTGCCGACGGGGAGGGACGGGTCGTAGGTGAAGCTGAAGCCTGCGATCTGGGGGAAGCGACCGGCGCCGCTCTCGATCTGGCTGACGCCGTTATCGACGGACTCCTTCACCTGGGCGCCGGTGATGTCGAGCGTGGCCAGGGTGTTACCAAAGGGCAGCACCTCAAGCACCTGGCCGACGGTGACCTGGCCGGCGGGGATCGATGCGCGGATGCCGCCGCCGTTGGTGATCGCGATCTGGCCGCCGCGCGAGCGGGTCTTCTCCAGCATCGCGTCGGCCACGAGGTTGCCCAGGTTGGTCTCTTTGGCGCGCACGTTGGTGCGGGCGCCGTCGAGCTCCACGGCGGCCGAGCCGATCACCGTGCTGCGCAGGGCGTTGAGCGGGGCGGCGAGGACAGCGATGCGGTTCTCGAAGCCCTGATCGGCTGTGAGCGAGGGCAGCACCTCGGTCGGGTTGCCGATGATGTCGGTGACGGTGCCCGCACTGTCAAACGACAGGGTCATATCGCCGAGCCAGCGGCCCCACTCCCAGTCGGTGGCGACCACGACGGGCTTGCCGTCGGGGGCGGCGATCAGCTCGGGGTAGGGCGGGGTGCCCACATTGTTCATCGGCCCCATGGGCGTGTGCGAGTGGCCGCCGATGATCACGCTGATGCCGGAGACCTGGCGGGCGATCTCGCGGTCCACCGTGATGCCGACGTGGGTTAGGCCGATGATCGTGAAGGCGCCGGCGGCCTGGAGCGCCGCGACCTGGGCCTTGGCGGCATCAATGGCCGAGGTGAAGCTGACATCGGGGCCAGAGTTGGAGAGCTCGCCTGCGTCTTCGGGGGACAGGCTGAAGATGCCGATCTTCTTGCCGCCCTTCTCGATGATCATATTCGGCTTGTAGAGACCGTCCAGGGCCGAGCCGGGCCTCACGCTCACGTTGGCGCTCAGCACGGGGAAGTTGGCGCCCTTGATGAAGGTGGCCAGCGCATCAGGGCCTTTGTCAAACTCGTGGTTGCCGATCGCCATGGCCTCGTAGCCCATCGCGTTGTAGAACTCAAGGTCGGCCATGCCACTGTACTCATTGAAGAAGAGCGTGCCCTGGAAGATGTCGCCAGCATCCAGCAGCATCACAGGCAGGGTCTCAGTCGCACGCACATTGTCGATCAGGGGCTTGCGCCGCGAGACGCCGCCGTGCAGCAGGGCGGTACCGTTCAGCACCGGCTCGATGCGGGCGTGGTGGTCGTTCGTGTGCAGGAGGCGCATGCGGAAGGCGGGCGACTCCTGGGCCATCGCCACGCGATAGCTGCCGTCGCTGTAGACCATCAGGAGCGCGCCGGCGCCGATAGCCATGCTGCTCTTCAGGAACTTCCGGCGTGAGATCTTCTCCATCGCTGGTGTCTCTCCTCTGTTCTTCGCTGCTTCACGGGAACTGCGGGGATTCCGACCGATGTGATCGATATTGATGCGATATGATCGTGATAATGGGCGCACAGTATGGTAGATCAGGATGGGGGAAATGGCAAGGCAGGCGGGAGGGTTCCAGGGAGGGCGAGCCCTCCCTGAAACCCTCTCTACAGCTGCCCCACGTCGCCCCACTGCTCCAGCAATGCCTGGTAGGCCGGGTCGGCGTAGCGCTCCAGGCGGAAGGCGTCGGCGTAGGCGGGCAGGGGATCGCCGCAGATGTGGGCGGCGACCAGATCGCCGGCGGCGCAGGCGGCCATCACGCCGAAGCCCGAGAGCGCGCAGACCATGTGGGCGCCCTCGACCTGCATGGGGCCGATCAGGGGCCGGTTCTCGCGGGTGCGTGTGTAGTAGCCGCCATCCAGGTACGCCTGTGGCATGCGACCAAGGTAGCCGCGCAGGCCGGGGAGTATGGCGCTCAGGCCGCGTATGACAATCTCGGGGAACTCGGGGTCGAGCGGCGGCGGGAAGCGCGGCTCGGCCTCGGCCTCGTTATACTCCCAGAGCATGATCATCTGCCTGCTGCCGCCCTCGCCCTCGGGCCGACAGTGGGCGCTCGTGCCGAGCACGCCGGCCATCCATGCCGTCGCCTCGTCCTCCAGCAGCGCCGCACGCTCCTCCTCGTCCCAGCCGAGGCCGGCCGGGTCGGCCGCGATGATCATGGGCGCGTCGCGGGCCAGCGCCCCCAGGCGGTCGTCGATGGACGCCTTGAGATGCAGCTGGTTGAAGATCGGCAGCTCCACGCCGAGCAGCTGGCCGACCTGCCCGGCCAGCGGGCCTGCGGCGTTTATGAAGATCGGCGTCGCCAGATCGACGCTGCCCCCCGGCGTGGCCACCGTCACCCCGGCGACCCGCCCGCCAGCCAGGGCGACCCGCTCGACGCTGCCGCGCAGCACGCGGGCGCCGGCCGCGCGGGCGCGCTCCAGCAGCAGGCTGCCGAGCTGCTGGGCGCTGAGCCAGCCGCAGCGGCGGGCGTGCAGCACCGCCAGGGTGTTCTCGCGCAGGTAGGGGAAGTGCGCCCGGATGAGGCTCTGGTCGGTGATCAGGTCCGCGCCGGTGGGCTGGCCCCTCCAGCCGTGGGTCGGGGCGGGCATATAGGCGGCATGCCCCGGCCCGTGTACCCGCAGCTGGCCGGCGCCCAGGTCGGTTATCTCCTCGGCGGCGCGGCGCATCTCGGCCACACCCTCGGGGCGCACGGTGACGTAGAGGTAGCCGCGCCGGTTCAGCCGGATGCGGTTGTCGGTCTCGTCGGCGAGCGCCTCGATCATGTCGATGCTGCGCGACATCAGGGCCACCATCGCGTCGCCGGGGCCGGGCCACCAGTTGCGGTAGCACTCGGTGGACTTGTCGCTGGTCAGGGCCAGCGGGTCGCCCCGCTCAACCAGGACGATGTCGCGCATGCCGCGGCGGGCCAGCGCGTGGGCCACGGCCGCCCCGGCGATGCCCGCCCCACAGATCACCGCCTCGGCGGTCTGGTGCTCCATGTGTGCTCCTGTGTTTCAATGTTGAATATCGATCACCGTCACCCCCACGCCGGGGAAGCTGCCCATAGCCGGGAGCTCGGTCGGAACCTGGTCGAGGGCGATAGTGCGGCCGACGAGTCGCTGCGGGCGCAGGGTGCCAGCCCGGATCATCGCCAGCATCGCCTCGTAGCGGTGGGCCTGCATGCCGTGGCTGCCCAGGATCTCTAGCTCGTTGGCGATCACTTTATCCATTGGAATAGCTGGACGGCTCTGCTCGGCCAGCAGCAGGCCGACCTGCACATGCCGCCCGCGCTTGCGCAGGCCAGCGATTGAGCTGAAGCAGGTAGACGGGCTGCCCAGCGCGTCGAGCGAGATATGCGCGCCGCCGTCGGTGATCTCGATCACCTCAGCGGCCACGTCGGACGAGTCGCCTGCGTTGACCGTGGCGAGGGCCCCGAGGTCGCGGGCGAGGGCCAGTTTCTCGTCGGCGATGTCCACGGCCACGACGCGGGCGCCCAGGGCGGCGGCGATCATAATCGCCGAGAGACCCACCCCGCCGCAGCCGTGGACGGCCACCCACTGCCCGGCCGAGACGCGCCCTTGGTCGACGACGGCGCGGAACGAGGTGGCGAAGCGGCACCCCAGGCTGGCCGCCGTCACATCATCGATCTCGTCGGGAAGGGCCACCAGGTTGGTGTCGGCCCGCTGGATGGCCACATACTCGGCGAAGGAGCCCCAGTGGGTGAAGCCCGGCTGGAACTGGCTGTCGCAGACCTGCTGGTTGCCCGAGGCGCACTGCGGGCAGCTGCCGCATCCGCAGACGAATGGCATCGTCACGCGGTCGCCCACCTGCCAGCGCGTCACCCCCGCGCCGAGGGCGGCCACCGTGCCCGCGATCTCGTGGCCCGGCACGTGGGGTAGCCTGATGTCTGAGTCGTGGCCCATCCAGCCGTGCCAGTCGCTTCGGCAGAGGCCGGTGGCCGCCACGTGGAGCACCACCCCGCCGGGGGCAGGCGTCGGGTCGGGCACTGTCCGGATGCTGATCGGGCCGCCAAATGATTCGTATAGCGCCGCGCGCATAGGGTATTCCTCCAGTACATCGGTTTGTTCCATGGTAGTGCCGAAACATCTGCGAGGCAAATTTTGTGCGCTATAATGCTGGACATCTCAGCGGATCTGCGTTCGTCACCACACAAGATACTTATGCCAGTCCTTCAGCGCCCGATCGGCACAACCCGCGACGGCATCACGGTTGAGCGCTTCACCCTGCGCGGCGACGGCGGGGTCGAGGTGGATGTCCTGACCTACGGCGGCACCCTGGCCGCCCTGCGCGCCCCCGATGCGGCGGGGGTGGTGGGCGATGTTGTGCTTGGCTTCGACAGCCTGGAGCCCTACCTGGGCACCCACCTCTATATGGGCTCGCTGGTGGGCCGCTACGGCAACCGCATCGCGGGGGGGCGCTTTCGGCTGGGCGACCGCGAGTACCGCCTGGCGTGCAACAACGGGCCGAACCACCTCCACGGCGGGCCGGGCGGCTTCCACCGCCAGGTCTGGGGCGCGGAGGCGCTTGACGGGGCGCACCCGGCGGTGCGGCTGCGCTACCTCAGCCGCGACGGCGAGGAGGGCTACCCCGGCAACCTAGATGTGACGGTGACCTACACCGTGGCCGGCGACGAGCTGCGGATCGACTACCTGGCCACCACCGACCAGGAGACGGTGGTGAACCTGACGAGCCACGCCTACTTCAACCTGTCCGGCGGCGGGGATATCCTGGGCCACCTGGTGGAGATCCCGGCAGCGCGCTTCGTGCCGGTCGGCCCAACGCTGATCCCGACCGGCGAGCTGCGCCCGGTGGCGGGCACCCCGCTAGACTTCCGGGTGCCCACGGCGGTGGGGGCGCGGATCGGCGACGACGACGAGCAGCTGCGTAACGCCGGCGGCTACGATCAGACCTGGGCGCTCGACAAGACGCCCGGCGAGCTTGGCCTCGCCGCGCGCGTCACCGACCCGGCCAGCGGGCGCGTGCTGGAGATGCTGACGACTGAGCCGGGGGTGCAGCTGTACACGGGGAATGTGATCGCGGGCGAGCTGCTGGGCCACGGCGGGCAGACCTACGCGCGCCACAGCGGGCTCTGCCTAGAGGCGCAGCACTTCCCCGACTCGCCCAACCAGCCGGCCTTCCCCAGCACCACGCTGCGCCCCGGCGAGACCTACCGCCAGACGACGGTGTACCGGTTGGCGCTGGCAGCGAAACTCGTATGACAAAGATCCTCCCGGCGAACCCCGCCGGCATCGCCGAATCCGCCGCCACCCTCGCCCTTGGCGGCCTCGTCGCCTTCCCCACCGAGACAGTCTACGGGCTGGGCGGCGACGCCCTCAGCCCCGCCGCTGTGGCACGCATCTTTGCCGCCAAGGGCCGCCCCGCCGCCGACCCCCTGATCATCCACCTGGCCGACCAGGCCGACCTGCCCAGGGTGACGGGCGAGCTCTCGCCGCAGGCGGCCCTGCTGGCCCGGCGGCTCTGGCCCGGCCCGCTGACCCTGGTGCTGCCGCGCGGGCCTGCGGTGCCGCGCAGCGTCAGCGCGGGCCGCGAGACGGTGGCGGTGCGCCTGCCGGCCCACCCGGTGGCCCGCGCCCTGATCGCCGCCGCAGGCACGCCCGTGGCCGCGCCCAGCGCCAACCGCTTCGGCCACACCAGCCCCACCAGCGCGGCCCATGTGCTGGCCGACCTGGGCGGGCGGATCGACATTGTGCTCGACGGCGGCCCGGCCACCATCGGCGTCGAGTCGACGGTGCTCGACCTGAGCGGGCCGGTGCCCACGCTGCTGCGGCCCGGCGGGGTGAGCCTGGAGCAGCTGCGCGAGCTGCTCGGCGAGGTGGCCCTGGGCGGGCGGGCCGCCGGGCCGGGCGGGCAGATCTCCCCCGGCCTGCTCGACCGCCACTACGCCCCGGAGAGCGCCTTGCACCTGTGCCTGGGCGCGCCCGACGCCTGCCGGGTATGGCTGCGTGAGCGGGCCGCCGCCCAGATCGCCGCCGGGCGCCGCGTGGGCCTGCTGGTTCCCGACGAGGACGCCGCGCTGCTGGCAGACCTCGACGCCGACATTGAGCCGCTTGGGCCGGGGGACAACCCGCCCGCCGTCGCCGGGAGGCTCTACGCCGCCCTGCGCGCCCTCGACGCCCGCCATCCCGACATCATCCTCGCCCGCGACCTCGGCGAGTCCGGGATCGCCCGCGCTATTCTAGATCGGCTCACCCGCGCCGCTGCCGGCAGGGTGCATCGCTGCTAGGACAGTGGACGCGCCTTTAAAAAACCAGGAGTTCCCGATCATGCGACGCCTCAGCCTGACCCTGATCACCCTGATCGCCGCTGCCCTGATCGGGCAGGCCGCCCCCGCCGCGCGCGCCCAGACCATGAACATGATCCGGGTGATGCACGCCTCGCCCGACGCCCCCGCCGTCGATGTGTTCGTCAATGGACAGGCCGTACTCACAAGTGTGCCCTTCTTCACTGCGAGCCCCTACCTGCCTCTGGCCAACGGCACCTACCAGATAGCGATCTCACCAGCGGGCAAGGGCACTGATTACTCGGTGGTGGTGGGCGACCTAGAGGTGAAGAATGGCTTCACCGGCACCCTGGTGGCGACCAATATGTTCGATATGATCGAGGCCGTGCTCTACAACGACGACCTGAGCAGGGTGGCCGATGGCAGCGCCCGCGTGAAGGTGCTACATCTCTCGTCCGACGCGCCTGCGGTGGACATCAAGCTGGGGGGCACGGGCAGCGCCGTGGTTCGTGGGCTTGCCTTCAAGCAGAGCGACACGGTCGAGGTTCCGGCCGGCAGTTACATCTTCGACATCAGCCCGGCCGGCGACGCGGGTGTGGTCTTCACAACGCCAGAGCTGCGCTTCGAGAGCGGCTGGATCTACACGCTGGCCGCCACCGGCGAGATTGCTACGGCCGGCTTCTGGGTGCAGTCGCGCGTGGATCAGATCCCCGCGCCGATCACGGCGCAGGGTCTGTCTGGCGGCGGCTTTGGCCGCTTCACCAGCCGCTGAGGATGGCCGCTACTCGCCCAGGCTCTTGTACAGCGTCTGCATCGCATCATCGAGGGCGGCCAGTTGCTCTGGGCTGAGGACGCCCATGCGCTCCTCGACATAGGCGAGGTGGCGCGGGCGGAGGGTGTCGATCAGCGCCTTGCCATCGGGGGTCAGCTGCACCAGCGTCACCCGCCGGTCGCTGCTGTCGGCGGCGCGGCGCACCAGCCCTCGCGACTCCAGGCGATCAACCATCCGCGTCAGGTTGCTGTTGTCGGCCAGCATCGCGTGGCAGATCGTGCTGAGCGGCACGCCCTCCTCGCTGGCGTGGAACAGGATGGCGTACTGAGGCGTGGAGAGATCGTAGGGCCGGAACTCCTCGCGGTTGAGCTCCTGGAAGCGCCGGTGGAGCTTGAGGAAGAGCCGGTAGACCTCGATCTGGAGTGAGTCGCTGCTGCTGATCTCTGGCATCGCTCCCCCTGGTGCAATTGCAGATTGCAGATTGGCTGCGGCAGGTCTGTGCAGGGTACACGTACCTATTGGGCTTGTGACACTCCGCAGGGGCTAAAGCCCCGCGGCTTCTCGTGAGCCATCCGCTGGATGTGCCTCCCGAGCTACATGCCCCGTGTCTGGGGAACTACGGCGCACAAATGCACGCCGATACTTGACGGAGCCAACCTGTACATGGCCGAACGCGCCATGCACCGCCTGACTCTCCTGATTGACGGCCCCTACGGCGTCCCGATGGCCGACAAACCCACAGCGGGCGCAGCGGTAGTTCCGCCCCTTGGGTTTGTTGTGTCGGCCACAGACGGGGCATGTCTTGGAGCTATACGCCTCGCTCTGCCGTTCCAGGGCGATCCCCTCGGCGGCGAGCTTGTAGACCAGGAACGCGATCTGCCGTCCGTGCGACCAGCCGCTCACCTTCTGCTGGGCGTTGCGGTTCAGCCGCTTCCCATTGGCGATGTCGCGGATGTCGCCCACCACCAGCCGTTTCGTGCCTTCGGCCTTGGCGTGGTTGGTGATCGCCCGTGTGACCTTGTGTTCAATATCGCGCCGCTGGCGGTTGTTGCGGGCCAACAGATAGGTCTTGCGCCGCTGCATCTTCTTCCAGCGGCGCGACTTCTTGGTATGGCGGCTCTGGCGGGTTTGCAGGCTGGCGAGCCGCTTGTTGCGGTACTGGTTGAGCGCCCGCAGGTCGCGGGCCGTGAAGATCACCACGTCGCCCGCCTCGTTGGCAATCGCCGCCGGGTGGATCTCGCCCAGGTCGGCGGCGAGGGTCCGCCCCTCGCTACGCAGGGGCGTCTCCACCCCGTCGTCTACGACCAGATGCCAGCGATGCCGCTTGGCGATCAGGTCGTACACCAGCCGCATCTCGACAAAGGCCGTCTTGGGCAGGGTGGTGAGGTCGGAAGGCAGGGCGACGGCAACTGGCTCCAGGCCACGGGCGCGGGCCAGCAACAGTCTGCCGTCTTTGGCGCGGATGCCCGTCGCTTTCCAGCTTGTGGTGCGGTAGAACTTCCGTTTGTGTGGATACTTCCCGCCCTCGGCGCGGGTGGCTTTCGCGGTCTTGCATGCCTTGTAGAAGGCTTGTTGTGCGGCGTCCCGGCTATGGGCGTGCAGCGTAGTCGGACTGAGCGAGTCGTTCAGCTTTTCGGCAGCACCCTGCGAGAGCCAGTGGCCGGTGCGTCGATAGATGCGGTAGTGCCACACCAGGGTGTCGGTGTAGACCCGCCCGCTCTCGCGGTTCAAGGCGTCGGCCTCGCTCCGGGGCAGGTGGCACTCAAGGATGTGCGTGCGAATCACTTAGATCCCTTTTTGGGCTTCGATGTAGCGTTTGACGGTTTCGCTCGATACATTGCCTGCGGTCGCAGCGAAATACGAGCGTGTCCACAGCGAGGGCAGGCGGCGCAGGCTCGGGTACTTCACGCGCAGGTCGTGACTCGTGACGCCCTTACATTCCTTCACGACATCCGCAGCCGAAACGTTCGGCCACACGCGCACGAACAGGTGAATGTGATCCGGCTGGACGGCCAGTTCGATCACGTCCCATCCCTTTTCGGTACACTTCGCCTCAATCAGCGCCCGACAATCAAGGCCGATAGCGCCCGTAAGTACAGCCTTGCGGCGCTTGGGTGTCCAAACGAGGTGATAAACGATGAGGTGGACTCGGTGTTCATCGCGCTGATATTCCATCGGGTTGCCTTGCGTTTTGTCGTTTTCGTTGTTGACAGTATACCGCAGATTGACATTGTACGCAAGGATGTTTCGATGTTCTGGCTAAAGCCAGCGAGAAACCCGCCTAACCGCTCGGCTAAAGCGTGGCGGCTTGCGGCGGGTTCAATCGGTCAATCATCACAGACAGGCCGAAGGGTGTCAGCTTCGCTGACACCCTTCGGCCTATCTGTGATCCATCTCCGGGGGACTGCGCCCACGCCTACGCTACATATAGTAGGCAAATACCCAGACCATCAGCATGAATGCGATCCCCAAGGTGAGGGTGATCAGCAACATAACGCGACGGGCCTCGGCGGTAATCTCTGGCATAGCTGGCTCCTCAATTCAAGCAGATCGCGCGTCCGTGGCCCTATTGTACCGCCAATCGCCGCATCTGTGAATTGCGACACAGCCCCCCGGCTAGGCTTGGATATCGACTATAATAAGTAGCAGAGATTATATTGCACCAGCGAGTCTTGTAGCGGAGGGTTCCATGTGGAGTCTGGGGCGGGCGGAATACCAATTCTCGCATCCCAACCCCCAACCCCCAACCCCAACCCCCGACTCCCGACACCTGCTAGAGCAGCAACCTATGCCACTGCGCGTGCCCCCAGAAGAATCAAGCCAGCCCGGCCCACGAGACCCGACCCAGGAATCCCCTGGGCCAGCGGGACGCTTCGCCAGCCTCTCGCTCGATCTGCTCTGCATAATCGACGCGGCGGGCGTGTTCATCCCGTCCAACCGGGTATGGCGTGACGCTCTCGGCTATGTGGCGGAGGATCTGGGCGGGTTCTCCCTGATCGAGCTCTGCTGGCCGGATGACCGGCCCGCCGTAGCCGCCGCCCTGACAAAGCTCTCTCAGGGCGCGCCGCAGGTGTGTTTCGAGTGTCGGCTGTGCGCCCGCGATGGCGCGTCTCACTGGTACACGTGGCAGATCACCCGCGACACGAAGAGCAGCTTGAGCTACGGGATCGGCCGGGACATCAGCGTGCAGAAGCACACCGAGCAGATGCTAGACTATCAGGCCCACTATGATCTGGTGACTGGGCTGCCGAACCGCTACCTCTTTAGCGACCGGCTCGACCAAGAGGTGATCGCGGCCCGCGCTGCCGACAGCAGCTTCGCCCTGTGTGTGATCGACCTCGACCGCTTCAACCATATTAATGATGCCCTTGGCCACGCGACTGGCGATGAGGTGCTGGCCTTCGTGGCCATGCGCCTGCGCAGCGTGATCGGCAGCCACGTGATGCTGGCCCGCATGGGCGGCGATGAGTTTACCCTGATCCTGCGCCATGTCCAGACGCCTGATGAGGCAATCACCCGCGCACGGCGCATTCTCGACATTCTGGAGCAGCCGCTGCCGATCAACGGGCAAGATCTCTTTATCAGCGCCAGCATCGGCATTAGCCTCTTCCCGCGCGATGGCCAGGATGCGACGACCCTGCTCAGGCACGCCGACAGCGCGATGTACCGGGTGAAGGCCGCCGGGCGCAACGGGGTGATCATCTTCGACCCGTCCATCGGCGCGGCCGCCATGCGCCGCCTGGACATCGAGCAGCAGATGCGCCGGGCGATCGGCATGGAGCAGTTCGAGCTCCACTACCAGCCCATGATCGACGCGGCCAGCCACACCGTTGTGGCCGTCGAGTCGCTGATCCGCTGGCGGCACCCCGACCAGGGCGTGATCTTGCCCGGCGACTTCATCACGGTGGCCGAGGAGACGAACCTGATCGAGCATCTGTTCCGCTGGGGGATTATGGAGGCATGTCGGCAGGCGGTGGCGTGGCAGCGCGCAGGCAGACGCCCGCTGCGGATCGCGGTGAATATCTCGGCGCGCCAGTTTGAGAGCGCCGACCTGGTGGCCCAGGTTGCCAACGCCCTGCGATCAAGTGGGCTCGACCCGCACTTGCTAGAGCTGGAGATCACCGAGAGCATGCTGATGCGCGACCCCGAGGGCGGCACGCTGCGGATCATGCGGCTGCACGCTCTCGGTGTGCGCGTGGCCATTGATGACTTCGGCACCGGCTATTCCTCACTGGCCTACCTCCAGCGATTCCCCGTCGAGCGCCTCAAGATTGATCGCTCGTTCATCTGGGCGCTCGGCCCTGAGCCCGAGCCCGAGAATAGCGCGGCGGCCCTGCTGCGGGCGATCACGGCCATGGCCCACAGCCTGCGCCTGAAGGTGGTCGCCGAGGGCGTCGAGAGCCTTGGCCAGCACCAGTTTCTTGTCGGCCTCGGCTGCGACGAGCTCCAGGGCTTCTTCTATGCGCGCCCCGCCCTCGCCGACTCGCTCTGGGATGTGATCGCCGAGCTTGAGGGCTGAGCAGCCCCCCCATCACCCGCCGTCAGCTTCTAGGTAGCCGCACGCCTCGCGGACGGCGGCGACAACAAAGAGCGAGCCGGTGGCGCAGATCAGATCGTCGGGGCGGGCGCGGCGTAGCGCCTCGGCGATTGCCGCAGAGGCATCGAGTGTGGCCAGCGGCTCGTTGCGCGCAAAGGGGCGCACCGCCGCGAGCAGCGCGGGGATGGTGGCCGCGCGCAGATGTGGGGACTGGGTGACGATTAGCGTCTCGGCGTGGGGCACGAGCGCCGCAGCGATCGCGGCGAGATCTTTGTCCGCCGAGGCCCCAAGGATCAAGAAAAGCCTGCCAGAGGGATGTATTTCGCGTAGCGCCGCCATCAGCTTGCGCGCGGAGTCGCCGTTGTGTGCGCCGTCGACGATCAGGCGCGGGCGCAGGCGCAGGGTTTCGAGCCGCCCCGGCCAGCGCACGGATGCCAGCCCCTCGGCGAATGCCTTGTCGGGGATCGGGACGCCAGCGTCGCGCAGCAGCAGCGCGATGCCGCTGGCGAGCTGGGCATTCTCGATCTGGAACTGCCCCGCCAGCCGCAGCGTGTCGGGGCGCGGCACCGTCGGGTAGGGGCGGACTACGTCGGCCGCATGGCGCAGCCCATCCGGCCCGGCGATATACAGCGGCGCGCCCTGTGCGGCCGCGACGTGCGCCAGCACGGCGGCGGCCTCCGCTGCTTGCGGCACGCTCACGATCGGCACGCCCGGCTTGATGATACCGGCCTTGTGCGCCGCGATCTCGCCCAGGGTTGCCCCCAGGATCTGCATGTGGTCGAGGCTGAGCGAGCTGATCGCCGAGACGGTCGGCGTAACCGCGTTCACCGCGTCATCGCGCCCACCGAGGCCAACCTCCAGCACGGCGCAGCCCACCTGCGCAGCGGCGAAGTGCGCCAGCGCCAGCGCGGTCTCCACCTCGTAGATCGAGAGGCCGCCCACCCCCGCCGCCATCTGCGCGACGAGCGGCTGGATCTCGGTGATGCGCTGGGTAATCATACCGGGGGTGATCAGCTCGCGATCAACCTGGATGCGCTCGCGAAAGGTGTGGAGGTGCGGCGAGGTGTACAGGCCGGTGCGCAGCCCGCCCGCGCGCAGAATCGACTCGACGATTGCGGCCGTCGAGCCCTTGCCTTTGGTGCCCGCGATCACAACCGATGGGTAGCGGCGCTGCGGGCTGCCGAGCAGGTCGAGCAGCGCCTGGGTGCGCGGCAGGTTGAACTCCGTCGGCGTGCGCGGCAGCGCCTTCTCGGTGTCGACAAAGCTGCGAAGCCAGCGCAGCGCATCCTGATCTGTGAGCGCGCTCATAAGGCCGCGTGCGCCTGCCGGCGCGTGATCGCGTCGGCCAGCACGGCGACACGGCGCATCGCGGCGACATCGTGGACGCGCACAATATCGGCGCCGCGATCAATCGTCAGCGCGACGGCGGCCGCCGTCCCCTCCAGTCGCTGGTCTGGCGGGAGCTGGAGCGCGGCCCCGGTGAAGGACTTGCGCGAGGGGCCGACGAGCAACGGGTAGCCGAGCTGGCGCAGCTCGCCCAGCCGGTCGATCAGCTCAAGGTTCTGCTCCACCGTCTTGCCGAAGCCAAGGCCGGGGTCGATGATGATCTGCGCGGGTGCGACCCCGGCCGCCAGGGCGATCTCCACCGACTCGGCCAGCTCGCGGGCGACATCCTGCATAAGATCATCGTACTGGACGCCGACATAGCGCCCGCCGAGCCGCGCATCCTGGATGGCCTCCTGCGAGCGGCTGCGGTTGTGCATGAGCACGACGGCCGTGCCGGACTTGGCCGCGACCTGGGCCATTGCGGGGTCCAGCTTAAACCCCCACACATCGTTGATCATCGTCGCGCCGACCGCGAGCGCCTGACGGGCGACCTCGGCCTTCGAGGTGTCAACCGAGATCGGCACCCTGGTGACGGCGGCCATGGCGCGGATCACCGGGATGACCCGGTGTAGCTCCTCATCAAGCGATATCGGCGGGCTACCAGGGCGGGTCGACTCGCCGCCGATGTCGATAATATCGGCACCTGCCGCGATCTGGGCCAGCGCCTGGGCAACCGCAGCCGCAACCCAGTCCGGCTGGGCGAGCAGCCCGTCGCCCGAGAACGAGTCGGGCGTGACGTTGAGAATGCCCATCAGGTAGGTGCGGCTGCCCCAGGCGAAGGCGCTGCCGCCGATGCTCAGCGGGGGGATGTTCACGGCATAATCTCCTCTGCTACGCGGCGCAGCTCGTGCGCCGGAGCGCCCAGATCATCGCGCAGCTCGGCGATGCTGCGCCCGAGCGCTGGGTGGATCAGATCGGGGGCGATGTCGGCGAGCGGCACCAGGACAAACGCGCGCTCGGCCATACGCGGGTGCGGGATGGTCAGCTCCGGCGTGTCGAGGGCCAGGTTTGCGTAGAACAGCACATCCAGGTCGACGACGCGCGGGCCAAAGCGCGGGCCTGGTGTGCGGCCGATCTGCGCCTCGATCCGCTTGAGCAGATCCAGCAGATCCAGCGGGGCGAGCGCCGTCGTCGCGCGACACACAAGGTTCAAGAAGTGCGGCTGGTCGAGCACATAGGCCGGCGCGGTCTCGTAGCATGGCGAGACTGCCGTGACGCCGCAGGCTGGCCCGAGCATGCCCAGGGCGCGGCGCAGTTGGCCGACACGGTCGCCAAGGTTAGCCCCAAGGGCGAGGTAGACCGTCGCCGGGGTCACAGCGCGGCCAGATTACAGCGGCAGGTGGCAGACTGCCCGAAGGTCTCCTCGACATCGACCTCTAGCAGCTCGACCAGAGCGCCCCGGGCGCGGACATCGGCCACCAGCTGCTGCGCGATCCAATGCGCCAGCAGCTCGGCGGTTGTGTTGCTGATGGGCAGAATCAGCACATCCTCACGCGGGAAGACGTAGGTCTTATGCTTGTAGCGCACCGTCACCGAGGTGGCATCTGCAACCACCTGGAGCAGCGGGTTATCCCGAGGCAGCAGCATGCGATGGTCGAGCTGATCGCAGATCGCGCGCAGCCGCCGCTTCAGGGTAACAAAATCAAAGACCATCTGGTCATCATTCAGCCCGCCGGTGAGCCGCGCCGCCGCACGATAGTTATGGCCGTGCAGCAGCTCGCAATGGTCGCCATCGTAGGTTACAAAGTGACCGGCACAAAACACGGTGTAATCTTTGCTCACCGACACCTGGTAGATGGTCATTTCGGTTCGATACCTTTCAGCGCGTGTCCAAATTTCTTGTTAGCGCGAATAAGCCCTGGGTCAAGTCCTTAATGGCGCTGGGAGCGCGGGCGGCTCGCCCGCAAGGATCTCGGCGGGCGAGCCGCCCGCGCTCCCAGGTTAACCCAGGACTTATTCGCGCTAACAATTTCTTGCGCCATTATAGCGTAGCATGCCCTGCGGTGTTCCCTCCAAGAGTTGGTATAATCTAGGCAGGCAGCGCCGCCCCGGCAATCCGCATCATCACCCCCAGAGAACTATGCGAATCATCTTTGTGCGCCACGGCGAGACGCCGTGGAATGTCACCCTGCAATACCAGGGGCAGGTCAACGTGCCGCTGAACGAGCGCGGGCGCGCCCAGGCCCGCCTCACCGCCGAGCGGCTGGCTCGCCTCGGCGTAGACGCCTTCTATACCAGCGACACCGCCCGCGCCGCCGAGACGGCCGGAATCATTGGGGACGCCCTTGGCATACGCCCCACGCCCATGCCCGAGCTGCGCGAGATCGACGTGGGCCAGTGGGAGGGCCTCACCCCCGAGGAGCTCTACCGGCGCTTCCCCGACCATATGGCCGAGTACGAGCGCGACCCGGCCCGCACGGTGCGGCTCGGCGGCGAGAGCTACGCCCAGCTCCAGGCCCGCGCCCTGGTCGCCCTCGGCAAGATCTACGACGCGCACCGGCCCGGCGATGTGATCGTGGCCGTCTCGCACGGCGGCACCATCCGCGCCCTGCTCTGCCACGTGATCGGGCTGGAGCTGGCCAACTTCGGCAAGATGTGGCTCGACAACGGCTCGCTCACCGAGATCCGCTACGGCAGCCACGGCTGGCGCCTGGTTCGCCTCAACGACGCCGCCCACCTGGAGGGCATGGTCGCCGAGGGCGGGGAGTAGCTGGGGGTTGGGGGTTGGGGGTTGGGGGTTAGGGGTTGGGGGTTGGGCACACGGCATTGCAAACGCGTTCCCCCTCGCCCGCACGCGGGAGAGGGGGCCAGGGGGTGAGGGCCATATGACCACAGAGCGAGACCCGCTCTCGACGAATATCCGCGCCCTGGGCAGCGCCCTCGGGCGGGTGATGACCGACCAGAGCGGCGCGCGCGCCCTTGAGCTAGAGGAGGAGGTGCGCCGCATCGCCAAGGAGCTGCGCGCCAGCCCCTCGGATGCGCTGGCCGCCCGCCTCAGCGCCCTGATCGCCGAGCGCCCTGTGGACGAACTGCACGGCCTGGTGAAGGCATTCACCCTCTACTTTGGCCTCGTCAACCTGGCCGAGAGCGTCGAGCGCCTGCGCGTGCTCAGCGTGCGCGACCGCCAGCGCTACCCCGCCCCGCGCACCGAGGGCATCGCCGAGGCGGTGGCCGCGCTGCGCGGCCACGGCGTGGCCGCCGAGGCCATCCAGGAATGGCTCGACCACGCCCTGATCATGCCGGTGCTCACCGCCCACCCCACCGAGTCCAAGCGCCGCACCACCCTCAACAAGCTGCGCCGGATCTTCGACACCCTGATCGAGCTGACCATGCGCACCACGCCCATGCTGCCCGGCGAGCACGTGGCCGCGATCATCCGGATCGAGCGTGAGATCGTTGGCCTCTGGCAGAGCGACGATGTCCGCATCGAGAAGCCCTTGGTGCTCGATGAGGTGGAGAACGGGCTCTACTACTTCAATCGCGTGCTCTGGGATCTGCTGCCCCAGATCGACCGCGAGCTTGAGGCGGCCCTCGCCGAGCACTACCCCGCGCACACCTGGCGCATGTCGCCCCTGATCCGCTTCGGCAGCTGGATGGGCGGCGACCGCGACGGCAACCCTTATGTCACCCCCGATGTGACGGTGGCGACCGTGCGCCTGATGCGCGCCACCATGCTGCGCCACCTGATCGACTGCATGGCCGGCCTACACACCAACCTCAGCCAGTCGCTCCAGCAGGTCGAGGTGAGCGCGGAGCTGCTGGGGCGCATCGACTCCTACAGCGCGATGTTCCCCGAGGCCGCCACCGGCATCAGCGCGCACCACGCCCGCGAGCCCTACCGCCGCCTCGTCGAGCTGATCCGCACCCGCCTAGAGCGCACCCTGCACCACACTCTGCATCACGAGCTGCGCTGGGGCCAGGACCCGCCGCCCCGCCCGCAGCCCAATGTCTACTTCCGCAGCGAGGAGCTGCTGGCCGACCTGAAGATCATGCGCGACAGCCTGGTCGATAACGGCGGCGCCCTCATGGCCGACGGCCTGCTGCGCGATGTGATGGCTAAGGTGGCGATCTTCCGCCTGAACACGGCCACCCTCGATATCCGCCAGCACAGCGGCCGCCACCTGAACGCACTCGGCGAACTGCTCGCCGAGGCTGGCACCTGCGCCGACTACGCCGACCTGGGTGAGGACGAGAAGATCGCCCTGCTCTGCGCCGAGATCGCCAGCCCGCGCCCGCTCTGCGAGACCCGGCTCTCGAACTATAGCCCCGAGACGGCAGAGACGATCAAGACCTTCCGGGTGGTGGCGGCCCTGCTTGAGCAGATCGACCCGCAGCTGATCGAGAACTACATCATCAGCATGACGACGAGCGTCAGCGATATGCTGGCCGTGCTGCTCTTCTGCCGCGAGGTGGGCATGTACGAGCCGGGCCTGTTCAGCTTGCTAAACGTAGTGCCGCTCTTCGAGACCGGCGATGACCTTATCCACGCGCCGCTGCTGATGGACGCATGCCTAGCCATGCCGGTCTACCGCGAGCACCTGCGGCTGCGCGGCGACGTGCAGGAGATTATGCTCGGCTACTCGGACAGCAACAAGGAGGGCGGCTTCGCCTCGGCGAACTGGGCGCTCTACCGGGCGCAGGTGGAGCTGGACGCGGTGGCCGAGCGCCACGGCGTGCGGCTGCGCCTCTTCCACGGGCGGGGCGGCGCGGTTGGCCGAGGCGGCGGCCCAGCAGGCGAGGCCATCCTCTCACAGCCGCCGGGCACCCTCAACGGCCAGATCAAGATGACCGACCAGGGCGAGATGATCTCCGACCGCTACCTTGACCCGCGCACCGCCCACCGCCACCTAGAGCAGGTGGTCAACGCCGTGCTGCGCGCCGGCTTCCCCGAGACCCTCCACCTCCCCGACCCGGCCTGGACGGCAGCCATGGAGCAGATCGCCGCCACCGCGCGCGCCGCCTACCGTGGCCTGATCTACGACAACCCCGAGTTCCTAACCTACTTCCGCGAGGCCACCCCGATCACCGAGATCAGCCGCCTGCGCATCGGCTCGCGCCCGGCCAGCCGCCGCAACAGCGCACGCATCGAGGACCTGCGGGCCATCCCCTGGGTCTTCAGCTGGATGCAGAGCCGCCACACCATCCCCGGCTGGTTCGGCCTCGGCAGCGCCCTGGCCGACTTCGTCGGCGAGGAATTGCAGATTGCAGATTGCAGATTGCAGATTGAGGCCAGAGCCAGCAAACACAATCAACAATCTGCAATCTACAATCTACAATTACTTCGCACCATGTACCGCCAGTGGCCTTTCTTCACCACCCTGCTCGACAACGCCCAGATGATCATGGCCAAGGCCGACATGGGCATCGCCCGCCAGTACGCCGACCTGGTGGGCGACCAGGAGCTAGCCGGGCGGGTCTTCGCCCAGATCGAGGCCGAGTTCGCGCGCACCCGGCGCATGATCTGCGCCGTGGCTGAGGTGGATGAGATCCTCGGCGCGGTGCCGGTGCTCCAGCGGGCCATCCAGCAGCGCAACCCCTACGTGGACCCGCTGAGCTACATCCAGCTAGAGCTGCTGCGCCGCCTGCGCGACGAGGCCAGCGCCGAGGATCAGGAGCGGATCGAGACGACGGTGCTCATGTCGATCAATGGCATCGCCGCCGGCCTGAAGAATACCGGGTAGGTAGGGGTTGGGAGTCAGGGGTTGGGTGTCAGGAGTCAGGGGTCGGGGTTCGGGAGTCGGGAGTCGGGGTTCGGGAGTCGGGGTTGGAGGTTGGGGGTTGGGGCAATCAGGCACGCACATCGGCGAGGCCAGGTACACGTTGATGCAAACGCCGCCCGCGTACGCCGGAGTCCGGCCCCCGACTCCCGACCCCCGACTCCCGACCCCTGACCCCCGACTCCTGACGCCTGTGGTATTATTTGCCGTCTACCCATCCTCAGCGGAGATCTGAATGTATCGCCAGCATAGCCACTGCTCATTCTGCGGCAGCACCTTCACCGACAGCCAGCGCTGGCCGAGGGTCTGCTCATCCTGCGGGAGCACCACGTACCGCAACCCGCTCCCCGTCGTCATCGTGCTACTGCCCGTCGACGATGGGCTGCTGCTAATCCGGAGGGGCGCTGCCCCGCGCCAGGGCCAGCTGGCCCTCCCCGGCGGCTTTATCGAAATGAACGAGACCTGGCAGCAGGCCGCATCCCGCGAGCTCTATGAGGAGGCCGGCGTGCGCGTCTCGCCCGATCAGATCGATGACTTCGGCGCGCGCAGCACCCACGACGGCTACCTGCTGGTCTTCGGGCTCGGCCCGCAGCTGCGCGAGGTTGACCTGCCACCCTTTGTGCCGAATAAAGAGGCCGGCGCCCGCGCCCTGATCACCGTCCCCACCGAACTGGCCTTTCCCCTGCACACCGAGGCCGTCGCTCGCTTCTTCGCCCGCCGCAGCCAGTGGCGCACGATGACCTAGGATAGTATTTTTAGACATTTCAGAGTGCTTATTTTTAGACATCGGGAAGTATCTTTAGACATCTCGTGCTTCATTGGGCGAGCAGCTGCGGCCCGTAGCGGCGCGCAACCTCGCCAAGGTTTACCACGGCATGCCTGCCGTCAAGGTATCGCGGGCGATGGTGGCCTGCTGTTCGGCCTTCTGGGTGAGGTGGGTGTAGATCGCGGTGCTGGTCGGCGAGCGATGGCCGAGCCAGACCTGGATCAGGCGCAGGTTGACGCCGGCTTCGAGCAGATGGGTGGCCCAGGAGTGGCGCAAGGTGTGGACGCAGGCCGCCTTCGGACTGCCCGAGGCGGCCAGGGCGGCGTGAAAGGCGTAGCGCACCGTCCGGTCGGAGAGGGTCACGGCATCGGTATGGCGGCCGGCGCGGAGCGGCGCAGGGAACAGCCAGACCGGGTGGCGATGGGTGCGCCTGGGCCAGGATCTGCCAGACCTCATCGACACTCAAGACGACGGGCAGCTTGTGGACCGGGCGGGGGCGAAGCAGCTCAAGCCGCGGCCAAGACTGGCGCAGGGTGTGTTCGAAGAAGAATTTGATCGCGCAGAGAGCCACGGTGGCGGTCAAGCGGGCGACCCGCTTCTCGTTGTGGAGATAGAGAAAGTACTGACGCAGCTCCTCCTCAGTGACCTGATCCGGCGATTTCCGTACATACGGTGCCAGCTGCGTGACGGCCTGGAGATAGGCCCGCTGGGTATCAGGCGAGAAGCCGCGCAGCTGCATGTCCTCGGTCATCCGCTGGCGTAACGGGGGCATCGCATCCTCCTATCGTCAAAACGACTACCGATAGGAGGATGGTGACATAGGGAATGCGGTGATGACAAGTGGCGGAAAGGCTCGCGGGCGAGGGATGCATGAAAGCAGGGACAGCACAGCCGAACATGAGCGACTCACCTGCGCGCAGCGCTTCGTTCAATTCTAATTATCGCTGAACACACCAGGCAGGTCGACACTTCGGGATGGTAGATGATTCGCTCGCTCGGATATAATCGCTTCGGGGTCTTCATCGGTTCCTCCTACTCAGGATCCGAACCGATGATACCCCATTCGCCACACAGCGTTAGTTTTGCGGTATTGCCTTAATACGCAATAGAGCATAAGTAACGCTGTCACCCTGAGCGAAGCGAAGGGTCCCGGCCGGGATTCTTCGCTTCGCTCAGAATGACAGGACGCCTCACAGCGTTACTTCTGCGGTATTGCCTTAATACTTACTGCGCAGAGCTGTTGCAATGTCCAGCGCCCCGCTGGCTGGCGACTGAGGTCGCGCCGACGGGGCGCGTTGCGCCGGGCGTCGGCCTGCGCCGACGCCGGAACCGCCCGCGCAGGCGGGCGGCTGGCCGCAGGCTCCCGTGACGCGGCTTCAGCCGCCCGCGCAGGGCGAGCTTTACTCTATTGCGTCAGAACAGCCCCACCGTATTCCCGTCCTCATCGATATCGATCATGTGGGCGGCCGGGTGCGCGCCCAGGCCAGGCATCGTCATCATATCGCCCGCCAGCGGGAAGATAAACCCCGCCCCGACGCTGGCCCGCACCTCGCGGATATGAAAGGTGTAGCCCGTCGGCGCACCCTTCAGCTCCGGGTCGTGGCTCAGACTAAGCGGCGTCTTCGCCATACAGATCGGCATCTGGCCAAACCCGTTCGCCTCAAACGAGGCGATCTGCTCATCGGCAGACTCCGTGTAGCTCACCTCAGCCGCGCCATAGATCGTCGTCGCCAGCGTGTGGATCTTCTCCTTGATCGGCCGGTCGAGCTCATAGAGGAACTGCGGCCTGGCCCGCGACGCCTCAGCGGCGGCCACCACCTTGCGGGCAAGCTCCTCGCCGCCAGCCCCGCCCTCGGCGAAGACCGTGCTCACCGCCATATCCACCGCGCCCGCCTCCAGCGCGATCTGCCGCACCGCCGCGATCTCCGAGGGCTTATCGTCGGGGTAGGCATTCAGCGCCACCACCACCGGCACACCAAAGGCCCGCACATTCGCGATCTGCTTGCGCAGGTTCGCCCCGCCCGCATACACATCGTCCGGGTTCTCAGCCAGCAACTCAGGCGGCAGCGGCTTACCCGAGGTGATCTTATACTTGCCAGTGTGGCTCTTCAGGGCGCGCACCGTCGCCACCACCACCGCCACCGCAGGCCACAGCCCCGAGGCCCGACACTTAATATCAAAAAACTTCTCGCCGCCCATATCCATGCCGAACCCCGCCTCCGTCACCACATAGTCAGCGGTGCGCAGGCCAATCTGGTCGGCCAGGATCGACGAGTTCCCGTGGGCGATATTCGCAAACGGCCCGGCGTGAACAAAGGCCGGCGTATTCTCAATCGTCTGCATCAAGTTCGGCTTCAGCGTCTCGCGCATCAGCACCGTAGCCGCCCCCGCCCCGCGCACATCCTCAGCCGTCACCGGCCGCCCGTCCCTGGTGAAGGCCACCACCATCTTCGCGATCCGCGCCCGCAGACCCTTAACCGCCTCAGCGTTGGTGCTACCCGTCGCCAGAGCCAAGATAGCCATCAGCTCGCTGGCCACCGTCATATCAAAGCCCGCCTCGCGCGGGATGCCGTCCTTCCTATCGCCCTGGCCAATCGTAATATTCCGCAAGAAGCGGTCATTCACATCCATCGCCCGGCGGATCAGAATGCGGTCCGGGTCAATATCAAGCGGGTTGCCGTGGTACCAGCTGTTATCCACCAGCGCCGCCAGCTGATTATGGGCCTGCTGGATGGCGTGAATATCGCCATTCAGATGGACAATGCTCTCCTCCAGCGGGATCACCTGAGAATAGCCGCCGCCAGAGCCGCCGCCCTTAATCCCGAAGGCCGGGCCAAGCGAGCTCTGGCGCAGAGCCACCGCCGCCCGCTTACCGATCCGGTTTAGCGCCATCCCCAGACCAATCGTCGTCGTCGTCTTGCCCTCACCCAGCGGCGTCGGCGTGATCGCAGTGACAAGAATATACGTGCCGAGCGGCCGGTCGCGCAGCTCATCGAGCAGGTTCAGGTCAATCTTAGCTCTATTGCGTCCGTGGGGCTCCACAAACTGCGCCGGAATACCCGCCCGCTCAGCAATAACCCCAATCGGCTCAACCCGCGCCGCGCTGGCGATCTCAAGACTCGTCTTCATGCTCGCTCTCCCCTACATCTCCCGCGCCGTCGCCACAACATCAGCCAGCACACCCGCCGCCGTCACCGCCTGGCCCGCGCCGGGGCCGCGCACCACCAGAGGCTGCTCAGCGTAGCGCGTCGTCGTAAAGCTAAACAGATTATCCGGCCCGCGCAGGCTCGCCAGCGGATGCTCGGCGGGCACCGCCCGCAGACCCACACGCGCCCCCTCAGGCGTCACCGTCGCCACATAACGCAAGGCCGCACCCTGTGCCCGCGACTCAGCCACCCGCGCGGCAAAAGGCGCGTCCAACTCCTCCAGCCGACCCATAAACTCATCACGGCTCACCGCAGCCAGCTCCGGCGGAAACCACGGCTCAGCCGGAACATCACCCAACTCCCAGGGCAAGCCACAGGTACGGGCCAAAATCAGCGCCTTACGCGCCACATCAGCCCCGCTCAAATCATCGCGCGGGTCAGGCTCCGTATAACCCAAGCGATGAGCCGCGCGCACCGCCGCCGACAGCGGCGCACCCGCCTCAAGCTCCGCACACAGATAGCCCAGCGTCCCACTCATCGCCGCCTCAACCCGCACCAGCGCATCGCCGCTATCAAGCAACCCCTGCAGCGTCGAGACCACCGGCAACCCAGCGCCCGCCGTCGTCTCATAGCGCGTCGCCCCAGTCCGCGTCAGCGCCACAAAATCAGCCCACGCCGCACTCAGCGGCTTCTTATTCGCCAGCACCACCCGATGCCCAGCCGCCACCGCCCGCGCCAGCGGAGCCTCGTGGCCAGCCGCCGCCGACACATCCACCACCACACAGGGGCCATCCGGCAGCAACACATCCCAGCTCTGGATCGCGCGCCCTTCGGGCGACGCCGCAAGCGAACCCCCGGCAGCCTTGGCACGCATGGCGGCATGGATTGTTTCAGCAGACAGCGGGAAACCGGACGCCAGCGCCCCCGCGCTATCCGCCAGCGCCAGATACTCCAGCCGCAACCCATAGCGCGCCGCCAGCGCCCCGCGCACCCCCAGCAGCTGCCCAACAAGCTCGCGCCCCACACCGCCGACACCGACCTGAACAACAAAGATATTTTTCATAAATACCTGTAGGGACGCAGCGCGCTGCGTCCTTACGATAGAGAGGAAGTGCCCACCAGCATATGCAACGCCGAATGGTCGAGGTCGCCGTGGCCAAGTTCCAGCAGACGAGCGAAGCGCGCAGCCGTATCCTCCAGGTGCGGCAGATGCAGACCAGCAGCCGCAGCCAACCCCTGCGCCAGCCGCAGATCCTTCAGCTGCGTAGCCGCCCGCCCACCCGGCGCATAATCGCGAGCGATCATCCGCGACCCGTGAACCTGCAAGATCTTCGAGTCCGCAAAGCCACCAGCCAGCGCCCGCTGCATCAGCGCCGGGTCCACACCAGAAGCCTCAGCCAGCGCCACCGCCTCAGCCACCGCCTCAATCGCCAGGCCAACAACCAGCTGATTAATAATCTTCACCGTATGGCCCGCCCCCGGCCCGCCCACCAGAGTCGGCCGACCGAGCGCCTGAAGCACCGGCAGCGCCCGATCAAAGTCAGCCTGAGCGGCCCCACACATAACCGCCAGATCGCCAGCCGCCGCGCCGCCCGGCCCGCCAGAGACCGGCGCGTCCACCCAGCCCACACCAACCCCCGCCAGACGCGCGGCATGCTCACGGGAGCGGGCCGGGTCCGAGGTGCCCAGATCCACCACCAGCTGGCCAGGGCGCAGGTGCGGCTCAATCTGTCCAAGCACCGCATCGACCGCCAACGAGTCAGCCAGCACCAGCAGACAGACATCAGCGCGGGCGGCGGCACCCACGCTCGCGTGGAGCAGCACCCCCGGCACACGAGCCGGGTCGATCGGCGAGCGGTTCCAACCTCGCACCGAAAACCCCGCCCGCAGCAAGGTCGCCGCCATCGGCCGACCCATCAGCCCCAAGCCAAAGATGCACACCGTCGGACTCATCCCGCACCATCCCCGCTAGGTGACCCACTAAAAATCATCTGGCTGATTATCACATGGGCCAGCGATCAGGGCAAATTGGCAGCCGGAGGCATGAGCCAGCGGCGGGTTTATGGGGGCGGCAAAGCCTCAGGACGTAGCAACAGCCCTGGAGGGCTAACTTGCGCAGGCACACCAGATGTGGTACATTCGTCACACGCGGGCGTAGCTCAGTGGTAGAGCATCTGCCTTCCAAGCAGATGGTCGCGCGTTCGAATCGCGTCGCCCGCTCCAGTTTTAGGGCTGCCCAATGCGGAACCCGCCGAGATGCTCGGCGGGTTTTTGCGTCCATGTAGCCAATCATGTAGCCAAACTCGGCTGTCCCTGTCTGTACGCCGCTGTCTGTCGCCTCCATTCACAACGATGGGAAGATTTGGTGGAGATGATCGTCACACCTATTGGCTTCGTTCGTGCCACACGGCAGACCCCCGAGGACGACAACTGGGGCGGCACGGAGTCCGCGATCGCGCTGGCCGATGAACTGCCGGAGGATGCCCTCGTTGGTCTCGACGCCTTCTCGCACGCCGAGATCCTCTTCGCCTTCCACCAGGTCGATCCGGCGAAGATCGTCACCGGGGCGCGCTACCCGCGCAATAACCCGGACTGGCCGAAGGTGGGCATCTTCGCCCAGCGCGGCAAGAACCGACCGAACGGCCTGGGCCTGACCACGGTGCGTATCCTCGGGGTGGCCGGGCGGGTGCTGCGGGTGGCCGAGCTCGACGCCATCGACGGCACCCCCGTCCTCGACATCAAGCCAGTCATGGACGAGTTTCTGCCGCGTGGCCCCATCGCTCAGCCTGACTGGTCGCACGCGCTGATGCGCGACTACTGGCGCCAAACCGATGATAACCCCTCGGGGCGCAGCGAGGCGTGATCGGTTGCTGCTGTTCCTTGACGCGCCTGCGCCTGCGACCAGGAATGATGGAGGATGACGGGTGGATCACCAGGAGATGGTCGCGCTGATCCGCAACGGGGTGTCGCGACCGGGCGGTGTCTGGGCAGACCTTGGCGCGGGCACGGGGAACTTCACCTGGGCGCTCGCCGAGCTTCTCGGGCCGCAGGCGACGGTCTATGCCCCCGACCGGGACGGGGCGGCGATCACGGCCCAGCGCGAGCGAATCCAACGCCAGCCGCCCGCCGCACGGGTCATCCCGCGCCAGGCCGACGTGACCCACCCCCTGGATCTGCCGCCGCTCGACGGGCTGCTGCTGGCGAATCTGCTGCATTTCGTCCGCGATCAGGCCAGCCTGCTTCAGCACGTGGTGGGGCACCTCCCGCCAGCCGGGCAGCTGCTGCTGGTCGAGTATGAGCAGCGCCTGCCGATCCCCTGGGTGCCCTTCCCGGTGCCGTTTGCTCGGTTCAGCGCGCTTGCCGTCGCCGCCGGGTTTGGGTCGCCCCGACAGGTTGGCACGCGCCGCTCGCCCTCATCGGGCCGTGTCCTCTATGCCGCTGCCGCAGGGCGTGCGTAGCTCGTAGCGCATGCGAAGCCGTCATCGTGATCACGGTGACGCCAGCGACGCTGCCATCTCCGGTGCGACCCGCTGTAGCTGCCCGTGTGCGTCGTCCTGCACCACGCCGCCGTGATAGCAGACGATGGTCGCGACATCGAGGGCCGCCAGCGTTTGGACGGACTGCCCGGACTGCACGACGTCCGGCGTCGCTGTGGGGTTCGGCCCCTGGAGGCGGCCGTCATTGGCGGTCAGGGCATTCCCGGCCAGCAGCGTGCGCGTCCGCTCCAGGTAGAGACACATGTGGCCCGGCCTGTGGCCCGGCGTGAAGATGACACGCACCCCACCGGCCAGGTCGAGTCAGATGTCATCCTGAAGTGGTGGTCAGGATCGCGCGGATGCGTGTCAGGGCCTCACTCATGATGCTCTCCTCATGTGATCGCGCCCCCACTGGGCAGCTTCAACGCCCGAAAGTCGAAGTCGATGCGTGCGACGGCATCGGCGGCGATGTAGTCGCCGAGGATGGGATGCGCCACCGCCGCGTCGAGCGCCTTGCCGTAGAGCGTGGCGAGGTACGGCTCCTTGCCGCGCCCGCATCGGCACGCTCCGCCTCCAGTCGCTGGAGGTGCCGACGCACCTCATCTGCGAGCGGTGCCGGCATCGGGAGCGTGCGCTGGCTCGACTCGGTCTTCGTGCCGCTGCGCACCAGATTCTTGCCGATCCGCTGGAGCGAGCCCTCCACCCGAACGGCCATGGCGTGGTAGTGGCAGAGCACCCGGAGGTTACTCAGGTCATTGCTGCCAAGCTTCCCGCTCTGGATATGGTCGATATGCGCCTCCTGGAGACTCACCGGGTGCGTGCCGTAGGGGTACTGGCAGCGACCCTGATCGCGCTCCCAGACCTGGCGACGGATTGTTCGCCAAAGCTCTCGTGAGGGGCGGCGGCGTGGCATCCTACGCTCCTTTCACGTGCGTACAGGCAGGACCCACGTCATGGTGTGCCCTGCCCTGCTCGTTCACGGACAGCGCCGTGGCGCTGTCTGGCCAGCGCAGCGATCATGGCTGCGTCGGCCGGGTACGGGGCTGCGTGAGGGTGCGATGCCTCACGCACCATGCTCGCTGGCTTGGTTGTCCGTTAACGGACAGCCATCTCGGTTGGTTGTCCGTTGACGGACACGTATGGGTGTCCTTGCCTTGCCACGCCGTGCCGTGCCTGGCCAACGCCGTGCCTCGCCCAGTCAAGCCCCAGCCGGCACTGGTCGCGAAGCTCCGCGAGCGCCTGCCAGGGGGGCGTGGCGTCAATCAAGGCCCCGGACGAGAGCAAGATGGGGGAGCGCTGTGGCCCGCCGGGTGCCCGAAGGTTGGGCATGAGCGGGAGGAGTAGTGCCACAACGATCTCGCTGACCACGCCAGCGGCGACCTGGATCTGTCGAGCGATTGACTCCAGCAATGTGGCGGGCTGTAATGCCTCCATCACGATATACACCTGATCGCCATCCTGATCGCCGCTGGTGCGCAGCTGGGCGAAGCCGAACAAGTGCAGTGCCGCACACTGGCGGAGGACATTGGCAACGGGGGCACGACCGCCGTGCGTAATCGCAATCGTCAGGGCCCGCGCCCAGCCCGTGGCCGTTGTGGTGAAGACCGCGTAGGATAGCGGCACCTTCATGGTGTGCCCCGCGATGGTCAGAAAGCGAGCCTCATCGTTCAACGCCCGCGCGATATGAGCTGGGGTGAGCAACTGGGTCTTTGTGAGGTAGTCGTGGTCAGCGGATGCGGGGTTCATCAGTGCAAATCCGCATTCGGGCGCTGGGACTTTCGCTGTATTGACATGACCGTCACCGTAATCGAGTTCATCAGTGCAAATCCGCATTCGGGCGCTGGGACGAAGGCGGTCATGTACCAATCGAGCAGGGCTGCATTATGCGTAGCTATGCACGAAGGGCTGTGCGCGCATGCATCTGGGAAGCGTACCATGGGTGGCTCCAATGCCGCACAAAGTTGGCAGCATCGGGCCAGATGCGTATCATGGGGAGTACACCGTTTCCCCAGGTACCGTTTGCCCGCTGCTGTCCGCCCTTGGGCAGGCAGGTGTATATTCGGCTGCGGACGAGCACAGCGCCCATCACCGGCAGCGGTGCCACTCTATGTGGTGGGTGGGGAGCGATACAAATTTAGAAGCGACGTATGCCGCGATACCTGTGCGTCCGTATCGTCTGGAATGATTGCCAACGGACACGCTGGTCAGCTTCCTTTGCGCGTCTGATGTCATCGTTGGTCGCCTTCGTGTCTGGTGAGCACCACACGGCACAGATAGTTTGACGCGATGAGCGGAGAGAATCAGCAGGATCGGCAGGGTAAGGACGCGCGATCCAACGCCAGCAGACGACCCCGCGCTTCACAGTGGCCGAGCCGGAAGGGAACCGGTGATCCAACGCGCCATGATTTCGTTGATTTCCAATCTGGGGTATCGTCACTCGCATACATGTAGTTATCCAGATTGGAAATCAACGAAATCATGGCTTCGCGGTTTCGCGGCTCTCGTGGGGCGACTAACGATAGTTCGTTCGATATGCGTAATCGACTCCTTCTTCGACGGTCACCACCCCTGCCGATTCTTCCGGGTCGTCAGTTTCGGCATCATGGGTTTGCGATGATTACCACCCCTGCCGATTCTTCCGGGCCGTCAGTTTCGGTATCATGGGTTTACGATCTTCGGGCGTGTCGCGGATTGTGGGGTGGCACACGTGAAGCGGCTCGCAACTTTTGGGCGTGTCGCGGATCGTGGGGGATGGCACAATTGAAGCGGCGTGACGGGGAGACTCTCGCAGCCCTGTCCGTTAACGGACACGTGATGCTGACTCTGACGGATGTCTTTCGACACCGTCCTCTATGACTCCACGCTGTCCGTTGACGGACAGCCGCCCAGAGCACCGGGGCCGCAACCGTCATGCGGCTCGCACCGCCTATAATGGCCTCAGGTAACGCGCCGAGACGGTGAGGATGTGTATGGAGCTTCGGCCTCTCGCCCGCGAGGAGATCGCGCTTGTCTGGACGATCGACCGCCGCGAGGTGATCAATCACATCTACTCCCTGCGCGACGGCGCGCTCGTGCTGGAGCCTGAGCACTACGACATGCAGGGCTGGCCGCCCGGCGAGGCCGAGACGTACACGCCGCTGCTCCTGGCCTGCTACGACCGGGGCGGCGTGTTCACCGGGGCCTTTGATGGCGCGACCCTCGCCGGCATCGGCGTCGTGGATACGGTCTGTCGCGGCCCCCAGCGCGACCTGCTCCAGCTGGAGTTTCTGCACGTCAGCCGACCCTATCGTGGCAGGGCCTCGGCCGGCGGCTCTTCGCCCACGCCCAGGCGATCTCAGCGGCGCGCGGGGCGCACGGCCTCTACGTCTCGGCCACGCCATCGCAGCACACCATAGGCTTCTATCAGAGCCTCGGCTGCCAGGTGATCGCCGAGCCTGACCCCGAGCTCTTCGCGCGGGAGCCAGCGGATATCCACCTAGTGTGTCGCTGGTAGGCTTCCTTGTTCGTCAATAGACACGTCCGCCGTACCTCTGGTGCTGCCCGAGAAGGTTTTGCCGCCAATGCGTGCGGATATACATACCTTCATCGACTCAAATTTTGCCCCCCGCGTGGTATACTTTCGACCAAGCGCCGGTAGCTGGGCACGGGAGTGCGTGCGGCCGGCCGTTCTCGTCTGTTAAAGCACGGCGCGGTCGCTAGCGCCGCGTTTATGAGTAAGGTTTCCCGTAACGATGCAGCTGTCGCCGCACTACGTTGGTCTGATCAGGCTCGCCTCGTCTGCGCACACGCGCCCTGGTCGCGGCCCCCGCCGATCGGCATCGGCGCACCCCACGCCCCGGAACCTCTCCGCTGTTGAGTCGCCCGCGCTCCCTCGGGATGCGACAGGCCCAGGATCTGCGCGCCCATGAGCAACTTTCAGGACAAGGTGTCTTTTATCTGGTCGGTGGCCGATGAGGTGCTGCGCGATGACTTCAAGCGCGGCAAGTACCCCGATGTCATCCTGCCCTTCACCGTGCTGCGCCGCCTCGACTGTGTGCTCCAGCCCACCAGGGACAAGGTGCGCGAGCGCTACGCGGCGCTCCAGGGCAAGGGCCTGTCCAACCTCGACGGGCAGCTGCGCAAGGCAGCCGGCCACTCTTTCTACAACACCTCGCCCTACGACTTCCCCCGCCTGCTCCAGGACGGTAAGAACATCGGGACGAACCTGCGAACCTATATCAACGGCTTCTCCGAGAACATGCGCGAGGTGATCGAGAAGTTCAAGCTGCGCTCGACCATCGACACCCTGGAGGAGAAGGGCCTGCTCTTTCAGCTGATCCAGAAGTTCAGCGCGGTGGATCTGCACCCAGATACGGTGAGCAACCACACGATGGGCACGATCTTCGAGGAGCTCATCCGCAAGTTCAATGAGCAGATGAATGAGAACCCTGGCGAGCACTTCACCCCGCGTGAGGTGATCCGCCTGATGGTGCGCCTGCTGCTCGATGGCGACGCGGCGATGCTCCAGCAGCAGAGTGTGATTCGTACCGTGTACGACCCCTGCGCCGGCTCGGGCGGGATGCTCTCGACGGCCAAGGAGTATGTGCTTGGGACGATCAACGCCACTGCGGACCTGCGCCTCTTTGGCCAGGAGGTCAACGACGAGACCTTTGCGATCTGCACGTCGGATATGCTGATCAAGGGCGATGACCGCGACGCTGAGAATATCAAGCCGGAGTCTAGCCTCTCCCGCGACGGCCACCCCCACGCGACCTTCGACTATATGCTCTCCAACCCGCCCTACGGCAAGGATTGGAAGAAGGAGCAGAAGGTGGTCGAGGATGAGGCGGAGCGTGGCGACCTGGGCCGCTTCGCGGCTGGCACACCCCGGATCAGCGACGGCCAGCTGCTGTTCCTCCAGCACATGATTTCCAAGCGCAAGCCGCCGGAAGAGGGCGGCAGCCGGATCGCGATCGTCCACAACGGCTCGCCGCTTTTCACCGGCGATGCGGGCAGCGGCGAGAGCGAGATCCGGCGCTGGATCCTGGAACACGACTGGCTGGAGGCGATTGTCGCCCTGCCGGGGCAACTGTTCTACAACACCGGGATCACCACCTATATCTGGGTGCTCTCCAACCGCAAGCCGCCGCAGCGCGCCGGCAAGGTGCTGCTGGTGAACGGCGCGGCCACGCGCATGGAGGGCGATAAAGAGGTTGAGGTCTTCGCGCGCAAGATGCGCCGCAGCCTGGGCGATAAGCGCAATGAGCTTAGCGATGAGCATATCGCTGCGCTGGCGGCCCTGGCCGCCGCCTTTGCCGACGGGCCGTACACAAAGGTCTTCGCCACAACCGACTTTGGCTACCGCAAGATCACGGTCGAGCGCCCGCTGCGCCTGAACTTCCAGGTGTCGCCGGAGCGGCTGGCCAGGCTGCGGGAGGAGAAGGCGTTCCTGGCCCTGGCCGGCAAGCGCAAGGATGCGGCCGAGCGCGCCCGCTCCAGCGAGCAGGCGGCCATCCTCGCCGCCTTGGGCACCCTCGCCCCCGCGCAGGTCTGGAAGCGTCGCGACGCCTTCGAGCAGGCCCTCGACGCGGCGATCAAGAAGGCCGGGCTGAAGCTTGCCGCGCCGCTGCGCAAGGCGGTGCTCAGCGCACTGGGCGAGCGCGACGAGACGGCCGAGATCTGCCGCGATGCGCGCGGCAACCCCGAGCCCGACCCCGAGCTCCGCGACTTCGAGAACGTCCCGCTCAGCGAGGGTGTGGACGCCTACTTCGCCCGCGAGGTGCTGCCCCACGTGCCCGACGCCTGGGTCAACCAGGATGTGCGCGACCCGCAGGATGGCCAGGTCGGCAAGGTGGGCTACGAGATCAGCTTCACGCGCTACTTCTACCAGTACCAGCCGCCCCGGCCCCTGGCCGCAATCGACGCCGAGATCAAGGCCCTGGAGGATGAGATCGCTGCGATGCTCCAGGAGGTAACCCAGTGACCGATACGCTTGACGCGACCACGCGCTACCGGCCCTACCCCGCGTACCGCGACTCCGGCGTCGAGTGGCTAGGCGAGGTGCCTGCGCATTGGGACGTGAAGCGGCTGAAGTACTGTGCAAGCGTTAACATGGGGCAGTCGCCAGACTCTGAGGAATGCAACATTGAAGGATCTGGCCCACCTTTCCTACAAGGAAATGCTGAATTTGGTGCTGTACATCCACAGCCTAAACTGTATTGTCCAAGTGCCAGGAAATTTGCCCAGCCTGAAGATATACTCTTGTCAGTCAGAGCTCCTGTCGGGGCACTCAACGTGGCAAACAGAGTCTATGGCATCGGTAGAGGTCTTTGTGCAATTAAATTCAATACTGAATTCATAGATTTTAAATTTGGACTCTACATGCTACGAATCGTTCGACAGGAGTTAACTGCAACTGCTACTGGCACCACCTATGATGCTGTTTCAGTGGATGATGTGAATGTTTTGAGTGTTCTTTTACCTCCACTCCCCGAGCAGCGCGCCATCGTCGCCTTCCTCGACCGGGAGACGACGAAGCTCGATGCCCTCATCACCCGTAAGGAGCGCCTGATCGCGCTGCTGGAGGAGAAGCGCGCCGCGCTGATCAGCCACGCCGTGACGAAGGGGCTCGATGACGCGGCACCGATGAGGGACAGCGGGGTATCCTGGCTCGGCGAGGTGCCGGCGCATTGGGAAGTATCTTGCCTCAAGTTCATCATGTCTCATATTGTTGACTGCTTGCATGCAACTCCGACGTATATTGAGGGTGGTGATTTTCCAGCCATTCGAACAGCTGATGTAGAACCTGGAAAAGTAGATACTGATAATGCAAAACGACTTGACAAGGAACAGTACGAAAAGTGGATCGGCCGCCTCGTTCCTCGTGAGGGAGATATCCTTTATTCGCGCGAAGGAGAGCGGTATGGCATTGCTGCTGTAGTTCCGCCAAACACAAAGCTATGTATTTCACAGAGAATGATGCTTTTCCGTGCAAGAGTACCGCATGTGAGCGACTACTTCATGTGGCAACTCAATTGTCCACATGTCTATCAACAAGCATCCCAGGATGTGATGGGCTCTACTGCCCCTCATGTTAATATTGAGCACATTCGAAATTTCTTCCTACTTGTACCTCCGATCTGTGAACAAAAAGCTATCGCTAGTTATATTTACACTGAATCGACTCATTTCGACGCCCTCATCGCCAAGAACCGCCGGCACATCGGCCTGCTGCGCGAGCGGCGGGCGGCGCTGATCGCGGCGGCGGTGACGGGGAAGATCGACGTGCGGGACCTCACCCCCTAGCCCCCTCTCCTATGAGGAGAGGGGGGGGGTATGCGTGGAGATGCGGTGAAACCTCACCCCCCGGCCCCCTCTCCTATGAGGAGAGGGGGAGCCGCGCAGCGGCGGGGGTGAGGTCTCAGGAGACGGGGTGAGGTCAATGAAGCGAGGCATCGTTACCGGCCAGGCTGTCAGTGCGGAGAAGGTTGCGCGATCACGCGAGCTACGCCGCGCAATGACGCCGAGTGAAGCGAAGCTGTGGGATCACCTGCGCGCCGGTCGGTTGGGCGGCCTCAAGTTCCGCCGCCAGCAGATTATTGATGGCTTCATCGCCGACTTCTACTGTCATAGCGCCGGCCTTGTGGTCGAGGTAGATGGCGCAGTACACGAGTCTCAGCGCGAGTATGACCGTGAGCGGGATCGGGCCATCGCAGCCCACGGGCTGCGGGTGCTGCGGGTGACGAACGACGAAGTTGAGCAGGATATCGAGGCAGTACTGCGGAGCATTTTGCAAAACCTCACCCCCCAGCCCCCTCTCCTCTGAGGAGAGGGGGCTGGGGGGTGAGCTCAAAGAAGTCGAGGCCCGTCGTGGACCCAACGCTCATCCCAGTCTTCATCGTCGTCTTTGTTGGCGGTGGCGCCGGTGGATTCATGCTCGCCTGGTTCCTCGTTGGCCGCCAGATGACCGCCCTGACCACCCGCGCCGCCACCGCCGAGGGCAAGCTCGCCGCCGCCGAGCAGGGCGATCAGCGCCTGCGCGACGCCTTCGCCAGCCTCAGCCACGACGCCCTCCTGGCCACGCCCACCACCCTGATCGCCCTGCTGAAAGCGGTGGCCCTGGGCTGGCGCGAGGCCCGTCTGGCCAAGGACGCGCACAAGATCAAGGACGAGGGCGAGAAGATCTACAAGGCCCTCAGCACCATGGCCGGGTGTGTGACCGATCTGGGCAAAGCGATGCGGCGCAGCGTCGCCGAGTACAACAAGCTGATTGGCAACATGGACTCAACCCTCTTCCTCAGCGCCAAGCGCATGCGCGACTTAGAGGTCAGCAGTGCGCTGCTTGCCACGCCAGATACCATTGAGGAGCCGCTGCGCGACTTCAGCCGGGCCGAGCTTTTGCCGGAGCCAGCTGGCGACGATCATCTCACCCCGGCCTATCACAACGGGGGCAGCCCCAGCGCGTAGGAGGTGCCGTGGACACATCGGAGCGAGACTTCGAGACCACCGTCGTCGCCGTGCTCACCGGCATCGCCCCCGGCAGCCTGGTGCGCGAGCGCGGCGTGAGCTACGGCGACCCGCCGCTGCGCTTTGTCGAGCGCCCGTACACCCAGTATGACCGCGCCCTCGGCCTCGACCCCGGCGCGCTCTTCGACTTCCTCTACACCACCCAGCCCCAGACCTGGGCCAAGCTCCAGCAGCAGCACGGCGAAGCCCTCGCCAAGGAGCGCTTCCTCAAGCGCCTGGTCAAGGAGATCGCGACCCGCGGCACGCTGGATATCCTGCGTAAGGGTGTGGTGGACATGGGCTGCAGCTTCAGCCTTGCCTACTTCCGGCCCGAGACCGGGCTTAACGCCGAGCACCAGCGGCGCTATCGGGCTAACCTGCTCAGCGTGACCCGCCAGGTACGCTACAGCCTCAAGAACGAGAACAGCCTCGACCTCGTGCTCTTCCTCAACGGCCTGCCGATCATCACCGCCGAGCTCAAGAACCCGCTCAAACAGCAGACCGTCGAGCACGCCGTGCGCCAGTACCGCCAGCAGCGCGACCCCAAGGAGCCGCTGTTCGCCCTGGGCCGCTGCCTAGCCCACTTCGCCGTCGATACCGACCTGGTCTACATGGCCACCCACCTGCGCGGCAAGACCACCGTCTTCCTGCCCTTCAACCAGGGCCGCGATAACGGTGCCGGCAACCCCGACAACCCCAACGGCTTCAAGACGGCCTATCTCTGGGAGGAGGTCTGGCAGCCCGACTCGCTGCTGGAGATCATCGACCACTTCGTACAGCACGTGCCAGTCAAGGATGCGCAGGGCAAGCCCACCGGCGCGAAGCGGCTGATCTTCCCGCGCTACCACCAGCTGGAGGTCGTGCGTCGGCTGATCGGCCACACGCGAGCGATGGGCGCCGGGCAGAACTATCTCATCCAGCATAGCGCAGGCAGCGGCAAGAGCAACAGCATCGCCTGGCTCTGCTACCGGCTGGCCGGGCTCCACGACGCCAACGACGCCCGCGTCTTCGACAGCATCGTGGTGATCACCGACCGGCGCGTGCTCGACAAGCAGCTGCGCGACACCGTAAGCTCGTTTGAGCAGGTCAAGGGGCTGGTGAAGGCGATCGAAGCCAACAAGGCCCAGGAGCTCGCCCAGGCCCTGGAGGTCGGTCGAGCGATCATCATCACCACACTCCAGACCTTCCCCTTCGTCGTCCAGAAGATCGGCACGCTGCCGGGGAAGCGCTTCGCCATCGTGGTGGACGAGGCCCACTCCTCACAGAGCGGCGAGGGCAGCAAGGCGCTCAAGCAGGTGCTGGCGACCGCCAGCCTGGAGACCGCCGCGCAAGACGAGGCACCGGAGGAGGATCAGCAGGATGCGGTCAATACTGCGGTCGAGACCGCTATGCGCCAGCGCCAGCGCCTGCCCAACCTCAGCTTCTTCGCCTGGACGGCCACGCCCAAGGGAAAGACCCTGGAGCTCTTTGGGGTGCGCCGGCCCGATGGCAGCTACGCGCCGTTCCACCTCTACTCCATGCGCCAGGCCATCCAGGAGGGCTTCATCCTCGACGTGCTACAGAACTACACGACCTTCAAGGTCTACTTCAACCTGCACAAGCGCATTGAGGACGACCCGCAGTACGACAAGCCAAAAGCGCTGGCCCTGCTCAAAGCCTACGCCGACCTCCACGAGCACGCCATCCGCACCAAGACTGTGATCATGGTCGAGCACTTCCACGCGCAGGTGCGCCATCGCATCGGCGGCCAGGCCAAAGCCATGGTCGTGACCCGCTCGCGGCTGCACGCCGTGCGCTACAAGCAGGCATTCGACCGCTACCTACAGGAGCGCGGCTACCCGTACCGGGCGCTGGTTGCGTTCTCGGGGGCGGTGCGCGACCCAGACACGCAGCTGGAGTTCACCGAGACTGAGATGAACGGCGTCCCCGAGAGCCAGACCGCCGAGACCTTCAAGCAGGCACCCTACCGATTCCTGATCGTCGCCGAGAAGTTCCAGACCGGCTTTGACCAGCCGCTGCTGCACACCATGTACGTAGACAAGAAGCTCAGCGGGGTCAACGCCGTCCAGACCCTCTCGCGGCTGAACCGGATCCACCCGGAGAAAGAAGACACCTTCGTCCTCGACCTAGCCAACGACGCCGAGGAGATCCAGGAGGCGTTCCAGCCCTTCTACCAGGCGGCCGTGCTCAGCGAGGGCACCGACCCGAACAAGCTCTACGACCTCCAGCGCATCCTTGAGGAGTACCGGCTCTACACCCGCGACGAGGTGGCGGCATTCGCCCAGATCTACTTCGCCCGCACCGGCAAGCAGGAGCAGCTGCACCCGATCCTCAACCCGGTGGTAGACCGCTACATCCAGCGCAGCGCGGAGGAGCAGGCCGACTTCCGCACCCACCTGCGCGACTACGTGCGGCTCTACGCCTTCCTGGCGCAGGTGATCACCTTCGTAGACGCCGATCTGGAGAAGCTCTACCAGTGGGCGCGGCACCTCGTGCGCAAGCTGCCCGTGACCCGCGACGAGCTCCCGGTGGAGATCACCGAGAACGTGAACATGGCCTCCTACCGCATCCAGCAGACCAGCACCGGTGAGATCAAGCTGCTGGACGAGGATGGCGCGCTGCAGCCGATCAGCGACCTGGGCACCGGACGACCGACCGGCGAGAGCATGGCCCCCCTCTCCGCGATCCTGGCCTACCTCAACGAGCACTTCGGCACCGCGTTCAGCGACGCCGACAAGGTGGGCTACTTCGCCGACGACATGGAGCGCCGCCTGAGCGCGCAGGCGGGCCTGGGGCGCGCCCTCGACCCGACGATCAACCCCTCGCCCGAGACGCGCCGCCTGGCCTTCGACAGCTTCTTCGGCGACGCCCTAGAGGACATGATCGACGCCAACTTCGACATCTACAAGAAGATCGTGGACGACGCCGACTTCGGCACGCTCTTCCGCGCGTTCATGTTCGACCGGATCGAGCAGGGGCTGCGGGGCGGAGCCATGAGCAGTCTGAAATGAGTGTATCCGTCTGCGGTGCTTTGACAGAAAGGTTTGTAGCGTAATCTATAATCACGGCCGCCTAGAAGGAGACATCGGAAGATGACAACATCACATTCTGCGGGCGGACAAGCAATTGGCTACTACTACCAAGTTGTCTATGCCTTATATCACCTCTTCCAAGGTAGTGACGAGTTGCAGATTGCCATTGAGCGCGCAGACGATATTGAGACAATAGACAAAAAGGGCCTGCTCCAATTGGTACAAACAAAACATCACCAAAATACTGACGCACGAATATCAAACAGCAGCATTGATTTATGGAAGACTCTCTCCATTTGGAGTTCTTATCTAGAAAGTGGAATGTTCTTACCCGAAAACACCTTGTTATTATTAGTAACAACTGCAAGTGCCTCGCCGAACTCCATCCCCTTCCTCTTAAGTCAGGATCAAAGAGACACAAACAAGGTTCTCGATAAAATCATTACCTATACGAATAGCACAAAGAGTGATGATATTAAGCGTTACGCGTCAGTCTTCTTGCAATTAAAAGAAAAACACCAAAAAATGTTAATCCAAAGCATTAAAATACTAGATAGATCGTGTAATATTACCGATATCGGCAGTGATATTGCCGCAAAGTTTCATGGCACACATAAAGAACATCGAGAGCCTGTTTATCAAGCATTACTTGGCTGGTGGTTTGAGCGATTAACGAGTCACCTCTTTGACCGCTCAGTGAATTTCATATCAAAAGACGAAGTTGTTGATCGACTCGCAATAATCAACGATAACTACAAAAAGGGGCAACTGCCGTCACCAAGCGAGAGCGAGGTGGAATTCCCGCAGATAGCTGACTTATCGAGGGATCAGCGCAAATTCATCCGCCAATTGCAAGCAATTGGCGTCGGTGATCGCAGAATATTGAACGCAATGTATGATCATGATAGAGCTGTAACTGACCGTACTCACTGGGCAAGAACAAAGCTTATGTTTGAAAACGACTTTAATCGGTTTGATGATTCTTTGACCCGGGAATGGGTAGAGTGCTTCGAGGGAACTATCGAGAAATACATACTGGAGCACCGGAAGATGATCGAAGCCATAGATGATGACGAGTGCAAACTACTAGGGCAGGAGATCTACAATCGTGCTTATAGTATGACGGTGTCAATTATTGGCAAGTCACCCTTACCTCATATACCTAGAGGCAGTCTCCACATGCTTGCCAACGCAAGCCCATCACGAATAGGCTGGCATCCTCGCTTTCAAGAACTATTTGACAGTACATCTGTAGAGGCTAAGGACGTAAAACCATGAACCCATGGCAAAATCGCCCTCCGGAAATTGCAAATCTTTTCAATCCGGCATTTTGTGCTCTTGTTATACGCGAAGCATTACTTTCGTATTACAAGGAGAGAGATGAGGAAATGCCTTTCTCTCTAGTATTTCTACTCCTACCTATTGTGCTCCATCAGGAAACCAGAGGTTTACTTCCAAAAAGAGATACTGTATTAATGATAGAATGGTGTGATACACACCTGAATGTTCTTTATGACTTTCCTTCGAGAGCAAAACGGCTAGTGCCGTTTACTAAAGAGGCTATTATCTTTGGTGTGCAGAAACGAACAATGGCACTGTCCACTAAGTCTTCATTAAAGGCCGTGGGTACTATTCATAGCCCTAGTAACTGGACTGACAAGACAGAGCCCAGTGATTGCCTTAGCGCATCACGACTAGTAGGCCGGTGGTTTGCTGCTACAGGTGCTGAAGCAACGATTTACAGACTTTGGGGAGTAAAGCCATGAGTATGCAGATCAAGGCTATTGTCCTATACAATCCAAAAGGCTTACGCCGACACATAGACTTCACATTGGGGGCCGTCAATATCATCACGGGAAGTAGTGACACCGGGAAGTCTGCCATTATTCGAATTGTAGAGTATTGTCTTGGAAGTCCAGATTTTAATATTCCGGAAGGGAATATCCGAACAGATGTAGACTGGTATGGTATTCATTTACGTGTAAATCAATTTGATGTCTTTATTGCCAAACCAAAACCAGACCAGGGTAAAACGAAACAGAGTCGGGCATACATGACTTACGGTGAGAGTCTTGAGGTACCTGCTCACATCCAACTCAAAATCAATCACACTGATAGCGATATCCGGCAAACCTTATCGCGACTCCTTAGAACGCGAGATGGAGAACTGAACATCGAATATCAGCAACAAGAACTACTACGCACTTCTTTAGAGTATACGCTATTTTATCTCTTTCAAGATAGTAGCGTAATTGCTAATCCAGACATTGTTTTTCATCGGCAGCAGGAGCAGGGAGTCCCACAAGAGATCAAAGAAACACTCCCCTACTTCTTGGGGATCGTAAATGACTATGATCTCGTACGCCAGCGCGCACTAGATGCCGCTCAATCTACACTAAGGAGTATTCGAAGCAAACTTCGGCAACTAGAAACAATCCTAGAATCGCAACGCAAAAATCAGACTGAACTACTTCGGGAAGCGCAAGAAGTAGGACTAACAACAGATACAATGTCAGGCTTTGATGAATTATCTTCAAGCGCTTTTCTTTCACGAGAATTTTCATGGCGGCCTACAGTAAATCCTATAGTAGAAGATGAAAGAATTTCACAAGCCCAAGCGGAGATAGTAGAACTTAGACGACAAGCCCGTGCTGTTCAAGAGGAAATCACCTCGGTTGAACTATATCTACGTACAGCAGAGGGCTATTCTAACGAGGTCAACGAGCAACTATTGCGTCTTGAGGCCATAGAAATTTATACAAGTCCTGATGATATGTTCAGCGATGTATGCCCTTTGTGCAACACCCGGTTACAGCAACCAGTCCCACAGGCTACAGACATTCGCTCCTCGCTCCAAAAATTGGGGTCAGATTTGAAATCTGTACAGCAGGAGCAACCCATGCTGCGAGAACATTTACTTGGATTGATGTCCATTCGCGAAGAATTTAGAAAACGAGTTGCTGAATCAGTTGCTACAGTGAATCGGATTATTCAGGAGCAAGAGCGTACACGTGAGGCTTTTCAACAAGTTCTCAATTCAAGTGCCTTGGCTAATCGCGTTATTGGCAAAATCCAGCAGCACAAAGCAACAGCGATATCAGATGAAGAACTAGTTTTACTCAGGCGACAAGAAAGAGAAACGCAGGAATTAGTCAGTGAGTTAAGGAGTGCCACTAACGTAGAAGATACTGAAACGGAACGTGATAGAATAACGAACTTAATAGGGCAACAAATGACGACATGGGCTAGAGATCTCGATCTTAATCTACTGGGTCGTTATCGTCTGGATTTAAAAAGGCTCATGGTGTATGTTGATGGTGATGATAGATCTATACCAATGAATCAGATTGGGGGGAGTAAGAACATTCTTGGCTGTCACCTCATCACATTATTTGCTCTGCACCAATCTTTTATTGCGCGGAGAAGGCCAGTTCCTAGCTTCATCATTCTCGATCAACCAGCACAGGGCTTTTTTCCATCAAAACAGGCTTATGAAGCTTTAGAGGGTAAGAAAGGAGAAGTTGACGAGAACAGTGCTGATCTAGTTTCGGCACGACAAATGTTCGAGTTCTTGTTTGAGGTATGTCAAAGTCTCAACGCACAGTTTCAAATCATCGTTCTTGAACACGCCAACTTAGACTACGACAAATTTCAAGAGGCTCTCGTTGAGAAATCTTGGACGGAGGACAATGGGTTGCTACCTGGCACATGGAAACCCACACCAGTACAAGGTGAGCAGTTAGATCTATTCGAATGAGAAATTTAAATGCATATCGCCTGTGACACCCTTGTTAAAGACTCTCGTCTCGGTGCTGACACAAATCTAGAGCGATCTCGCCCGACGCGGTGTTTCAAAAAAGGTGGTCGCGAACGAGAATCAGGTTGTGTACGAGGACGAGCAGAGCAAGGCGCTGGTCGCGCTGGCTGAGATCTTCCACGAGGCCAGGGGCAGCACCACGCCGGTGGTGGTCGAGCGAATCGTCGCCGACATCGACGCAATCGTGAAGGTCGTGTGCTTCCCCGGCTGGCAGCAGACCATCGCCGGCGAGCGCGAGGTGCGGCAGGCCCTACGCAAGACCTTGCTGAAGTGCAAGCTGCACCAGGAGCAGGACCGCTTCGACCGGGCCTACGCCTCCATCGCGCAGTAGTACTGAGGCCGCGTGGCCGTAGGCTACCCCGTACCAGCGCTTCCCTGCCGATTCATGCCCGCTGTCCGTTAACGGACAAGAGGTGCGATCTGCTGGCGTGGCGAATAGGGATGCTCAGCGCAGCGCGTCAGCCAAAGACGAGGATCATGACAATGTGGTCCCGACGCGATTGACGATGGCTTCCTTGACCACAAACCCAACCCGTTGATACAGGCGGATGGCGGGGTTGCCCGCACGCACGTTCAGCGTAACCGCCGGGAACCGATCTTTGGCGATGGCCAGGTACGCCTGTAGCAGCTGCGTGCCGACGCCCTTGCCGCTATAGGTGGGAAGCACGGCGGCGGCCAACTCCGGGGTGACATCATCGATGTAGCCACAGGTCTTGTGGTCGCCAATCTGCAGCCGCGACCAGACGGCCCTGATCGGCTGGCCGCCAGCGTAGCCAATCACGCCGATATCGGTTGGGGCTCCCCATTCCGCCACATACGCTCGGGGACATCCTGATCCGTCTCGCCATCCTCAGCCTTGAGGTGCTGCGTTCCCCGCTCGGCCTGACGATCCTCGGCCTGCTGATTCTGCGCGTGGCCTTCTACCGGCTGCGTGGGAAGCCGGTGCCGATGCTCTTCACCGCCACGCGCCACGCGGCGGTGATCGCTACGACGCTCACGACGATTGTGAACAACGGCGGCACGAATGACCTGCTCCAGTTCCGCATCAGCGACTGGAATGAGAACTTCCTGCGCGTGTGCTGCACGGGCACCTACCGGCAGTTGGAGTGCGCTGGCCTGATACCGGTTGATCGCCAGACGCGCGAGCGCATCCAGATGCATACGGGGTGAAGGTGATCGCGCGATCTCCTCGCGGCGCATCTGTGTGCTACACTCTCCTTCTCCCAGGACGTCACTCGACGACGGGATAGCGTGGAGCGACCGCCGTTTCATATGCGAGGATACCTGCACTATGGCCGACCCATCACCGCCCGCAAATCCCTGGCTCGCCACCCGTACACGCACCGGCCAGGAATACGATGCGCCCTATGAAGCCCGAGCTGCCGCCGGCGGCAATGTGCATGGCGAGGCCGATCTGCTCACCGCGCTGCTGCCGGCCATGGCCCCCCAGCCTGCCGTGGATACGCCCTATCGGGTGCTGGATGCCGGGTGCGGCACCGGGCGGATCGCGATTGAATTGGCCCGCCGCGGGGTCGCCGTCGTCGGCGTCGATCTCGATGCGGTCATGCTCACGCAGGCGCGGGCCAAAGCGCCCCAGCTTGATTGGCGGCAGGGCGATCTGGCGGCTCTTGATCTTGGCCGGCGCTTTGACGCCGTGCTGCTCGCGGGGAATGTGATGATCTACCTGACGCCAGGCACGGAGGCGGCCACGCTCGACAATCTGGCCCGCCACCTCGAACCGGGCGGCCTCGTCGTCGCGGCCTTTGAGCTCCCGCCACCATCCTGGTCACACCTGACCCTGGAAACCTATGATCGTCTGGCCGCAGCGGCAGGGCTCACCCTGGTCTCGCGCTGGTCAACCTGGCAGCAAGATGTCTGGCGTCCAGAGGATCACTACGCGGTATCCGTCCACCGCAGGTAATCAGCCAGCCGGCGTCGCTCGTCGTTTGCCAGCCTCCAGGCTCCACACGCACGCTCCGGCAGTTGTTTCTTCACCACGATCCGGCACCGCCCGGTGAACTCAGCTACGGGCAACCCCGCCTGCGCAGCGATACCCTATCCCTCGTAGAACCATCTCGACGACTCACATTTCCCTATGGGACGCTGCGGCGCGCCTGCTCTGCGATGGAGAGCGAAAGCAAAGAAAGCGCAACGGCACTATGGACATGGCACGTTCTGGGTATTTCCCCGTGCCCCCTACGCACTATGGTAGAGGCATCGTTGATCACGACGCACCACACCGCTCGGGCGCCGCGACCCATATCACTCCATCATCGTCCAGGAGGTCGCTATGTCCCGCCCAATTCTCGCCCTCGCCCTGACCCTTGTCCTTTCCGGCTGCGCCGCCGCAGCACCCACCATCCAGATGCCCGTCGAGGTGACTCGGGTCGTTCAGATGGAGGTGACCCGCGAAGTTATGGCCGTTCAGACCCAGATTGTCGTGGTGACGGCCACATCGGAGCGTGCCCTGCCCACTACCGTACCGACTCGAGAGCCGACAGTTGTGAGCGCGCCGACGGCGATGCCAGAGCCGACAGCGATACCCGAGCCGACCGCCGTGCCCGAGCCGACTGCCGCTCCTCCACTGCCTGAAGGCGAGAGTGTCCCGGGGCAGATCATGCGCACCATCCGCATCTTCGACATACCCAATGAGTTTGAGGGAAGAGAAGTCATCAGCGCGGACCCTGGCGTCACCATTGACGTGCTCTATCGTGGCGGCCAGTGGTATCAGGTGCAGGGCGAGTCGAAAAGCGGTAATAGCTTCACCGGCTGGGTCTACAAGGATTGGATGAGCATCGCGCCCGAAGATGCGGCACGCCTCCAGCCCTACCCTGACGCCCTGCCCGTGGTCGTCACCAAAATCACCCAGACGGTCGGTAACGACGGGTACAAGTACTGGACTGGGAGCATCATGAACATCGGGGCCAAGACCGCCTACGATGTGCAGATGGAGATCTCGCTCAACGGCCAGATCGGCGATACCGAAACCCGCGTCGACCGCGGCACGGCCTTCGTCGCCACGCGCAACCTTGAGCCAGGCCAGGCTGCGAAGTTCACCGTGCGTACCGCCTGGGTTCGTACTGGCGATGCCTACTACGACTACCAGGTGCTCTGGACGGCACGATAACCGCTACCCTCCGGTTTACTAGAATGCATGCTGGTATCGCAACGATACAACGATATCGCCTAATCATACCAAATATAGCAATCCTATCGTAGGTTGTGAAGTCCTTCGCATCAAGCTACGAGCGTTCCGCATCAGAAAGCAGTAGCTGGTCAGGTACCTTCACAACCCAGGTAGGATTGCTATAGGTGATACCGTAAAACTTACGAATTGAGGAGCAAAATATGAGTAATAGTGCTACGATACGACCACTTGTTGCGCTTGCGAAGGATCGCGAAGTAAGGGCATTATCGCTTTTCGCCCAAGCCTGCAAGCGACTTACACAAGATGAACTAGCACAAAAATACCGCATTGAAATGGCTGCGGCACCACATCGAGACACTGTCCAAAAGACATACTTCGTGCATTCACACCACGGTATTCCAAGCACAGGCGATTCCACGTCTTACCAGTTCAATCACATGTCTACCGGCATTATCCTGAACGGAAGATGATTTCTCGCCAGGAGATGGTTGAGCCCTGGCCATCGCAGGTGACGAAGCGGGTCAGTGAGATCTCTGTCCGTCAACGGACAAGCGTGCGATCAGGTGAAGCCGCGTCGCCTGTCGATCATCGCCATCGCCCTTCTCGCACCATGGCTGTCTCTGTCCCCTATCGATAAGTCGATATCAGACCAGAATCCTCGATGATCGTCTCCATGATCGCCGTCGTAGGCACGGTGGTGGAGCGTCATTGACTCGGCGGGGATCACCGTTATCATGCGGGAGATGTCCGACCCTGAAGGCTGCCGGTGGAGGGGCGCTGATGTGGAGTCAACCGTTTGTGATCCCTGCTGGGATCTTCTTCGTCCTGACGCTGCCCTTGATCCTGGGGCTCATCCCGCCAAATCGCGGCTATGGCATTCGTACCGCAGCGACCCTCGCCGATCCCCAGGTATGGTATCGGGTTAATCGCGTTGGCGGGACGTCGCTGTGTCTGGCCAGCCTGACCTACCTGGTCGTCGCGGCGCTCGCCCCCACACCGCTCGCCGCCCGCAGCGATCTGCGCATCTGGCTGCTCCATCTCGCCGCGTTTGCCCTTCCCATGCTCGGCAGCCTGCTGCTGGTTCGCCGCGAGATCGCGCTCCGGTAACCCATTTTGCGGCGTACCGCGCTCGCCTGCGTTGATCACCAGGGATGTTATGCTTCCATTGCCCACCTTTCGCTACCACCCTGACCCGGTCGCCACCGGGAGTATCGCTGCCTCCGACAAACCGTGTCTGGTCTGCCAGCAGGCCCGTGGCTTCATCTACACCGGGCCGGTCTACGCCGAGCCTGACCTGGCAGCGATTCCACGACCCGCAGATCCCGATGCATGCGCTGGGCGCGTTCTGGGATGATCGGCTGGTGGGCATCGTGCAGTACCTCTTCCACTACTCGGCTTGGACGAGCGGCCCCTACTGCTACCTCCAGGATCTCTTCACGACGCCCGGCGCACGTGGACAGGGTGTTGGCCGCGCGTTGATTGAGGCGGTCTACGCCGCCGCGCTAGAGGCAGGCGCCAGCCGGGTCTACTGGCTGACCCAGGAGACGAATACGCAGGCGCAGGCCTTGTACGACCAGGTTCATTCAGTACCGCAAGCTCTTTGGCGCGCGGCCAGCCTAACGGGAGGTGTGTATGAAGACCAAAAGCCCCTTTCGCACGGGTGACTCGGTGATCGTCAAGCCCGACATCCACGACCCTGACCTGGGCATGGGTATTGGCGGGTGGCAGGGGATCATCTCAGAGGTCAATGAGGCTGAGCAGCTGATCTGTGTGGACTGGGACAGCCAGACCCTCGCTGCGATGCCGGCGGCGGTGATCGACCGCTGTGAGGAGCAAGGCTTGGGCTGGGATCAGATGTACCTGGGGTTCAGCGATGTCCAAACAGCGCCGCGGCGCGATACGCCGGCCCAGCGGGCGCAGACGCTGGCCCGGCTCCATGCCGAGCACCAGTGGAGCCACCTGGGTGTCGAGGGTGCCCAGATCCAGGCGGTGATCGGGGCGGTCGATCCAGACGACCAGTGGGCGATCTATGAGGCGTGGGAGACGCACCTGCACCAGGTGCTGCGCTTCCCCTTCGAGGCGATCGTCGCCGAAGCGCCCGATCGCGGGCCGCTCCATCAGGGCGACCGGATGACGGTGCAAGCGATCACCGATACCGATGATCTGCGCGGGCTGATCGTCGCGTGTACCCATCAGCGGCACCGCACTCACTTCCCGCTCTGTGACCTAGAGGTGTTGGATCACCGCTCCCCAAACCACGACCCGGTGAAGATCTATGTGGTCTGGTTTGCCAACCGCTAATGCCGCCTGCTGATACAGGAAGATGCCCCATGGCCACGCTCGACCTGAAGAAGACCTTCAAACACCTCTACGCGCCCTCGGCGAAGGCCAGCGCCGTCGTGGATGTGCCGCCGATGACGTTCCTGATGGTCGATGGGGCCGGCGACCCGAACACCGCCCCCGACTACGCCCTTGCCATTGAGGCGCTCTACACGCTCTCCTACACGCTGAAGTTCGCCCTCAAGCGCGAGGGCCTGGACTACACGGTGATGCCGCTGGAGGGCCTGTGGTGGGCCGAGGACATGACCCAGTTTCGTATGGACGAGCGCAGCAACTGGCGCTGGACGATGATGATCGCCCAGCCCGATGCGGTCACGGAGGCGCACTTCACGGCCGCCTGCGCGGCCGCCATGAAGAAGCTTGCCCCGGCCACGATCGCCCGGGTGCGCCGGGAGGTCTACCACGAGGGCCTGAGCGCGCAGGTGTTGCACATCGGCCCCTATGCGGCCGAGGCCCCCACGATTGACGCCCTGCACGCCTTCATCGCCGCACAGGGCTATGTGCGCACCGGGAAGCACCACGAGATCTACCTCAAGGATCCGCGCAAGACGGCGCCGGAGAAGCTCCAGACGGTGATCCGCCAGCCGATCACGCCCGGCGCGTAGCATATCGTAGATCCTGATGCAAGGCAATTCTCTTACAATAAGGCGCTCATGTGAAGTTAGCGTGCAACCCCGAAAGAACTAATGGTCTTTCTAGGCTTTGCAAAGCCAAATGCGTCGTTTATCCTAATTACGCAATACCGCAGAAGTAACCCTGTGAAGTGTTCTGTCATTCTGAGCGCAGCGAAGAATCCCGGCCGGGACGCTTCGCTGCGCTCAGCGTGACATGGGTGACAGGGTTACTTCTGCGGTATTGCCTAATTACGATAATGCGAACATACGCTCACCTTTGCACGCTAACTTCACATGAGCGAATAAAGTAGAGTAAACGCCAGTGCTGCCTGGGATGAAGCCCAATGAAGCTCCTGTTCATCTGTAGCCAGAATCGGCGGCGGAGCCTGACGGCCGAGCAGATCTTCGATGGGGTCGCCGGTCACCAGGCCCGCTCGGCGGGAACCGAAGATGGTGCCCGCATTCGCGTGCCCCCTGGCCACCTCGGCTGGGCCGATCTCGTCTTTGTGATGGAGCGCCGGCACCGCGATCGCCTCCGCGCGAAGTTCGGCCAGGAGATCGCCGGGAAGCGCGTCATCTGCCTGCATATCGCCGACGACTACGGTTATATGGATGCCGCCCTCATCACTCGTCTGGAAGCGGAAGATGTCACTGAGCGTCAGGTAGCGGGTCATGCGAGTCGGCGATACAGGTCGGCATGTTTCTGGACGATATCGTCAATCGCCTCCTGCACCTCCGGTGCCGGTCGCATCAGCAGTTCTGCAATACTCAAGCGAATGAGATCTTCGGGGGTGATACCGAGCACCTTCGCACGCTGGGAGAGGAGGTTGAGGCGCTCTTCAGGAATATCAAGGGTGATGACGGTCATGGGCTCCGCTCCTCCATTACGGTCTGTTCGCGCCGTGTCGCTCATCGATTCTATCACACCGTACCACCCTGGCGCTGACACAGCGTACATCATTGGCTGCCCCACCGCGGTGTGGCCTCCCAGGCGTTCATAGAACCCCTATGCTACAATGAGGCTCAGCGCGCCTGCAGCGAGCGAGGAGGTATCCCTATGACAACCGATACGGTCGAGATGGGTGAGACGATGGTCTCCCCCATTCTCATGGATCACGCCCTCAAGGGGCCACCCCAGGGCCGCTGGACGATTGTGCATTGGGAGCGCCTGCCCGATGACGGCAACCGCTACGAGATCATCGATGGGAAGCTGTATATGACCACGGCGCCGAGCGCATTTCACCAGTGGATTGTCGGTGCCTTCATTGAGCACCTCGGTGTGCCGTCCCGCCAGCGTGGCCTGGGGATCTGGTTTACCGCACCGATTGGTGTGCTGTTCTCCCAGCGCGACGCCATCCAGCCCGACTTCCTGTTCATCCGTGCCGAGCGCGCGGCGGAACTGGTGCGCGACCGCCGGGTGCGCGGCGCGCCCGACCTGGTGGTCGAAGTGCTCTCACCGGGGAATAACACCGAGGAGATGGCGAAGAAGCGCGCCATGTGTGCGCGGGGCGGTGTCCCGGAGTATATCGAAGTTGATCCTGCGACCCGCAGCTTGGCGATCTTCCATCTGGTGGATGGTGCCTACGGGGAGCCCGCCATGTACGCGGAAGCCCAGACGATCAGCCTGGCCTGCCTGGCCGACCTGCCGCTGCGGATCGCGGCGCTCTTCGCCGGCGCCCCAGATACGACGCTCTGACAGCTATACGAAGGATACGGGAGAGGAATGGAGACCATTTCCCGCTATCGGCAGATCATCACCCGCGTGCTCAGCGATCTTGCCGAGGCAAGCGCACGTGATGATGTGGAGGTGCTGCCGCTCTTCGACGTAGCGCACGACAACTACCTGCTGATCGATGCGGGCTGGCGTGGCGTGCGGCGCATCCATCACATCATTGCCCATCTGGAGAGTGTTGCAGAATTCCCCGAACTATTCTACGTGCGAAGTATCCCGCCGGAAACAGCCGCTGAAGGCTTGACAAACCGCCTCCCTGGGGCATGATTCAGGTGTCAAAACCAAGTCATTCTCAAAGGTGATTTAGCGCATCTCCTAGCCCTAGAGCCGCCCACGGCAATTCCCAAAGAGCCCAAAAAACTGCCCCCCGAGGTCGCCGGGGCCACCCACGCCCCCAATTCTGCAACACTCTCCAGTAGGTGTAGATGTAGGAGTCGAGGCCAGGGAGGCTGCTGCCCCGCGCCCCCGCAGCGAACATTTGAGCTATAATACGAGTCGCCTCGTATCGGTGCATCTTGATCACTCGTTGTAAAGTCTTCTTTGAGCCAGTGGGCACGTTCGGGGTACGCCTGAGCGCTGCTTGTCGTCCACTCCCAGACCGTCCCGGCCAGATCTAGCGCACCGCAGGCCGCCGCCCCAGCGGGGCAGGTTGCCACATCAGGTGACGCCTCTTCCCATGAGCGGCCAAAGACGGCATGACGGGCGGTCGGTGAATCATTGCCCCACGGATAGCTGTGCCGCTGCCAGGCAGCATCGTAGGCTGCCGCCGCCTCCCACTCCGCCTCGGTCGGCAGGCGCAGGGTGTAGCCACGGGGCAGAGTTCGCGCAAGCTGCGCGCTCAGCCAGGCGCAGAAGGCGGTCGCCTCGTACCAGCGCACACCGGTCACCGCTTGCTGCGGGCGACTGTTAAAAGGCGACTCGCGCCAGCGCCAGGGCTTCGGCTCCTTTGACCCGCGCAGCCATTCCTTCCCCTGAGGTGTCCACCAGCGCGCGTCGCGGTAGCCGTCGGCCTCGATGAACGCGGTGTACTGCGCGACCGTCACCGGCGCCCGGGCGATCCAGAAGCCGTCCAGCGCCAGGTTGGCCGCAGCAGCATCCCGCTCCCAGCCGCCAATGCGATAGGTTCCGGGGCAAACGTAGCACCAGACGCCGCTGGTGCTCCTTGGCCGTGTAGGTGTAGCTGACGTTTACCGTGCCGCTACTGTCCCCGATCACCGGCCCGTAGATCTGGGCCTGATCCGTTACGTTTACGACGCCCTTCACGACAGCGCCGCCGGCGACATCGCCTATTTTCACATCGCCGACCTGGCTGCCGTCGCCGAAGAAGACCAGGGCCTCGACGCGGGCGCGCTGGTCGGGGTGCAGATCTGCCGTCTTACGATCAAAGGCGGCGCGGGCCGTGGCCTCGTCGAACTCCTCACGCAGTTCGCGCAGCGTTGCAGCCAGGGTAGTGAGTTCGTCATCGTTCATTGGCGTGTGCCCTCCTCGAAACCACTGAGCAACTGAAGGAGTGAAGCACTGAGCTATTCATGCAGGGCCGTCCGCAGCTCGCCCACCCTCAGGTGGCATCTATGCTGAGAGTGCTGGGCCAGTCAAGAAAAGTATAACATGACAGCCAATAGGCCGTATAAGTGTGTGGCTATTTTTATATACGTCAATACATCTAGCTACCCAAATACTGCTATGACACCACCCTGATCTCACTGCGGCCTAGCTATGTTTTATCTTCTAGACAATACAACTGTACACAGGTATTGGCAATTGATATACGGAGTGATATAGTTGCGGCGTAGCGATAGGAGGTAGCGGTGATCCAGCTACGGGTTCGCGAGGTGGCGGAGCGCCGAGGGGTAACAACCATCAAGGCGCTGGCTGAGGTGGCGTCCTTAGCCTATGACACCGCCTCCGACCTCTGGCACGGGCGGATGCTGCGGGTCGACCGGGCAGTGCTCTTTCGCGTCTGTCATGCCCTGTACTGCACGCCGGGGGATTTGCTCACAATGCCCGCAGAGGATGAGCACGCGGGGAATCACAACGCCGAGCCAGTGCTCGCAGCTTAACAACTGCACTAGCTCGGCAATGTGCCATACCCAGGCTCACACCCGGGATCCGGTTTTGTAGTGCGCTGTCAGTTCTTGGCGGGACCCAGCGCACCGTCTATTGCAAAGGCTCTAGAGAACCTTAACAATCGAGATATAGCCTTGTGAGAGGTGCGTGATTCGTATAGCCCGAGGGCCGCGACGATCACATGTATCGACACGGCCCTCCTGGTTGTACTGCCCAAACGAGTGGAGCCAATGGAGAGGCTCGAACTCTCGACCTGCTGTTTACGAAACAGCTGCTCTACCAACTGAGCTACATTGGCGTAACGCCGACTATTGTAGCGGAAAGGGCCGTACCTGTCAAGGTAGCCGCACGCGAATGCAAAGCTTTGGAGGGTCTTGCTGTCCTGAATATAAAGGTGCTAGATATGCTATAATTTTCGTATATTCGCATCGCGGGGCACACGCCCCCGGGAGGATCCGCTGTGTTGGAGGAGACCTCCTCTCTCTTTGACTTCTCAATGGTGTCGGCACCCCAACTGCCCGATGACAAGCCCGACGAGCGGGTGCTGATCGTGCTGCCCCTCGCTGACACTGTGCTCTTCCCGCATATGCTCGCCCCTGTCTTCGTCACCGACCCTATCTCAAGCCGCGCGGTTGAGCATGCCGTCACCGACGACCGCACTGTCCTTGTGCTTCTCCAGCGTGATTTTGACTTCGACGGCCCACGGATCAGCGACCTCTACCATATCGGTGTTGAGGCTCGTATCCAGCGCGTCCGCAGAATGCCGGACGGCAGCACCTCGGTGGTGCTCTCTGGACGCCGTCGTATGCGGGTGATTGAGCCGGTCGATGAGTCGCCGCTCCTGCGCGTCCGCGCCGCGCCGCTTCATATTGAGGAGGATCGCACGATCGCGGTTGAAGCTATGATGCGCGCTGTTCTCTCGCTCTATGAGAAGGTGGCCAAGCTTTCCCGCACCCTCCCCGATGATGCCTATGTCACGGCGATGAATGTCGATACGCCTGGCGGACTCGCTGACCTGATTGCCTCCACGCTGCCGATTAGCACCGCTAACCGCCAGCAGATCCTTGAGACGATTAACCCTGAGGAGCGTCTGCACCGCATTATTGTGCTGCTCACGCAGGAGCTCGATCTGCTGGAGCTGGAGAACCGTATCCAGAGCCAGGTTCAAAAAGAGGTCGACCGCAGCCAGCGTGAGCTGTTCCTCCGCGAGCAGATGAGGTCGATCCAGCGCGAGCTCGGCCAGGATGACCCGGCCCACCGCGAGTTGAGCACGCTGCGCGCTCGCCTCGCCGCCGCAGGGCTCCCCGAGCACGCCCGCGCTCGTGTTGATGATGAGTTCGCCCGCCTTGAGGCGATGCCGACCATGGCCCCCGAGTATACGGTTCTGCGCACCTACCTTGACTGGATGGCTAGCCTGCCCTGGTCGAAACAGAGCGATGACAGCGCCGACCTGCGGGCCGCCGTGAAGATCCTTGACCGTAATCATTTTGGTCTGGCGAAGGTTAAGGAGCGCATCCTTGAGTTTGTCGCGGTTCGCCAGCTCGTTGGCCCCGGACAGAAGTCGCCGATCCTCTGTTTTGTCGGCCCGCCCGGCGTTGGCAAGACGAGCCTTGGCCAGAGTATCGCCGAGGTGCTCGGTCGTACGTTTGTCCGCATCGCCCTCGGGGGCGTGCATGATGAGGCGGAGATCCGCGGCCACCGACGCACCTATATCGGCGCGATGCCCGGCAGGATCATCCAGCGGCTGAAGGAGGCTGGCGCACTTAACCCGGTGTTTATGCTTGATGAGGTCGATAAGCTCGGCGCTGATTTCCGTGGCGACCCTTCCTCCGCGCTGCTGGAGGTGCTCGACCCGGAGCAGAACCACGCTTTTAGCGACCACTACCTTGACCTGCCCTTCGATCTGAGCAAGACGCTGTTTATCGCCACGGCGAATATCGCCGAGGATATCCCCGAGCCGCTGCTCGACCGCATGGAGGTGATTGAGCTGCCGGGCTATACCGAGGAGGAGAAGCTGCAGATCGCACGCCGCTTCCTGGTGCCCAAGCAGCTCGTGGCAAACGGCCTGTCCGAGAGCGGCCTGCGCATTCCCGACGCGGCGATCAGTGCGGTCATTCGCGGCTACACCTATGAGGCTGGGGTGCGCAACCTGGAGCGCGAGATCGGCGCGATCTGCCGCAAGGTGGCCCGCCGCCTCGCGGAGAGCCGACCTCGCCCGCTGCTGATCACGCCGCGCACGGTGGAGCGCCTGCTTGGCCCGCCCCGTTTCGAGATCACCCTCGCAGAGGAGCAGGATCAGGTTGGCGTGGCCACCGGTATGGTCTACACCGGCAACGGCGGCGATACGATGCCGATCGAGGTTTCGCTGATGGAGGGCAAGGGCGGGATGATGCTCACCGGGCAGCTCGGCGATATTATGCAGGAGTCGGCTCAGGCGGCCCTCTCCTACATCCGCTCCCACGCCGCTGACCTGGGCATCGATGGCAAGCGCTTCGAGAAGGTCGATATCCACCTGCACGTGCCTGAAGGTGCTACCCCGAAGGAGGGGCCGTCGGCCGGGATTACGATCACCACCGCCCTCGTCTCGGCCCTCACCGGCCGCGCCGTGCGCCGCGATGTGGCGATGACTGGCGAGATGACGCTGCGCGGGCGGGTGCTGCCGATCGGCGGGGTGAAGGAGAAGGTGCTGGGGGCCTACCGCTCTGGGGTGACGCAGGTGATCCTGCCGAAAAAGAACCAGCGGGATCTGGTCGAGATCCCGCTGCCGGTGCGCCAGAAGCTGACCTTCACCTTCGTCAGCCAGATCGAGGAGGTCCTCGACTTCGTCCTCGGCCCACCGCCGCCTAAGCGGCCGAAGCGGACCGTGACGAAGGCGGAGAAGTAGAGACGCCCCGGCGGGGCGTCTCTACGGCGCGGGGGTCAGGAAGTCTACCGCCACCCAGCCCTCTTGTCCATCGGGGGCCTTTACCTTGCGCCACATATAATCGCCGCCGGGGGTGTCCTCGCCGATCTGCTCGACCCGCGTGCCGTCGGGCAGGCTGGTTATCTGCTGACCGTCGGTAGATGGAGTGGATCGTAGGAAGAGCCCTAGTCCGCCCGTGCCGGTGACGGTGAAGAATGTCGGCGCGGGGGGTGTGGTGGGCGCTGCTGTGGGCGCGATGATCGGCGTCAGGGCGCTCTCAGCGCCGACGCCGACGAAGCTGGTGGGAGCCTTCTGATCCTCAAGGCTCAGCCCGGCGTTACGCTGGTCGTTGCGCCCGTAGGCCAGCAGGGCGATCAGCAGGATGAGCATGAGTACGGCGACGCCTGCGATATAGCGCCATCCGCCGGCCTGTAGCCAGAGCTGGAACTCCTGCGGCGAGGTGGGCAGCCCGCCGCGCCCGCGCCGCGCCGCGCCGCTGGAACGCTCGCTGCGCCAGCCCGGGTTCACCGGCTCTCGCTGGCTCCACTCGTCGCCGCCTGCGCTTAGCCGCTCGGTGCGCCGCGCCGCGCCGCGCCCGCCATCCTCTTCTGAAAGCCGCTCTGTCTTGCCGCGCCGCGACTGATCGCTCCCCTCGCTCATGCGCTCTTCCCCTTCTCTCTTCAGCATAGCTGTGCGCATGATAGCATAGGACGGGCTGTGCTACAATGCGGAGGATCGAGCAACTGAGTGTTGAGTGCTGAGATATCGCACGAACTCAACACTATCATCGGAGATGGAATGGAACTACAGCTCACCTCGCCCCTCGATATGCACCTGCACCTGCGCGAGGGGGCTATGCTTGACCTTGTGGCGGCCCTGAGCGCGCGCGACTTCGCTGGCGCGGTGGTGATGCCAAACCTTGTGCAGCCTGTCGATAGCCTGGAGCGCCTTGCGTATTATGGCGCGGCGGTAGAGGCGGCCACGTCCAACTACACCTTCGCGCCTTACCTGACCCTGTTCTTCCGCGCCTACGACGAGGCTACGCTCGCCGCCGCCCGCCCGCAGATTATCGGCCTGAAGCTCTACCCCGATGGGGTGACGACGAATAGCGCCGGGGGTGTGCGCGACCTTGGGGAGATCGAGCCGACCCTGACGATTATGGAGCGGCTCGGCATCCCGCTGCTCGTCCACGGCGAGAGCCACGGCTTTGTGCTCGACCGCGAGGTCGAGTTTCTGTCTGTCTACGCGCGCCTCGCCCGCCGCTTCCCGTCGCTGACGATTGTGATGGAGCATATCACCACGGCGGCCGCCGTGGCCCTGCTCGACGAGTACCCCAACCTGTACGCCACTGTCACCCTCCACCATCTGCTGATCACGCTCGACGATCTGGCCGGTGGGCTGCTCCAGCCCCACCTCTTCTGCAAGCCGATTGCCAAGCGCCCCGAAGACCGCGCCGCGCTGCGATCCGCCGCCCTGCGCGCCCACCCCAAGCTGATGTTCGGCAGCGACTCGGCACCTCACCCGCTCAGCCGGAAGGAGTCATCCGGCTGCGCCGCTGGGGTCTTCACGGCGCCGGTGATCCTGCCGCTGCTCGCTGAGCTGTTTGAGCGGCACGATGCGCTACCACAGCTCCAGGCTTTTGTATCAGATAACGCCCGAGCGATCTACGGAGTCAGACCGCCCGCGAAGACGATTACGCTGGCCCGCACGCCGTGGGCTGTCCCCGCGAGCTACGGCGATGTTGTGCCCTTCTTCGCCGGGCAAACCCTGCCATGGCAGGTAGTTACGAGGTCGAATGATTAACCAGGAAGCTGTGCGTGCCGTCGCTGATGCTCGCTTTGGCGAGCGCTTCGTCCGCCCACTCTACGACAGCTACTGCTTCTCCCGCGTTCCCCACACCATCGAGGCTATGCTCACCGGCGCAGTGACGCCCGGCCTGCCAGCTTCCGCCCTGGCCGGTATGCCCGACCGCTGCGAGACGGTGATCTTGATCTTCCTCGATGCTCTCGGCTGGCGCTTCTTTGAGCCGAGGGCCGAGCGCTACCCCTTCCTGAGGCGCTTCCTGGAGTCTGGTGTGATCTCGCCGCTCACCACGATGTTCCCCTCTACCACGGCCGCCCACGTGACGACGCTGAACACTGGGCTGTCGCCGGCCGCGAGCGGGGTGTTTGAGTGGTTCTACTACGAGCCGCAGCTTGATACGATTATTGCGCCGCTGCTCTTCTCGTACGCCGGGGATCGTGGCCGCGAGACCTTGACCAGCGCCGGGGTGGAGGCGTCCGACCTCCTCCCGAGGAGCACGCTCTACCATCGGCTCGCCAGGGCTGGGGTGCGCTCGACGATTATGCAGCACCGCGACTATGCCAAATCCTCGTTTACGCGCACGGTCTGCGCCGGTGCCGAGGTGGTCTCCTTCCGCACGATGCCTGAGGCGCTGACCACGCTCTCACAGCGCCTCGCGAACCGGCCTGGCCCGGCGTACTACTACCTCTACTTCGACATGATCGATGCGACATCCCACATGTACGGCCCCGACAGCGCCCATGTGGATGCCGAGATCGATATGGCCCTCACCGCGCTCGACCGGCTGCTTCACCCGGCGCTTCAGTCTCGTAACAGCGATATCGCCCTGCTGCTGATCGCTGACCACGGCCAGATCGCCGTGAACCCGAAGACGACGATCGCGCTCAACCGGCTGATGCCCGAGCTCGCGCCAGCTACCCGCACGAGCTCGGCCGGTGTCCCACTGGTGCCGGCCGGGTCGCGACGCGATATGTTTCTCTACATCCGTGACTCGCAGCTTGATGCGATTCATGCTGGGCTCTCGGACGCCCTCAGAGGGCGGGCCGAGGTCCACCGCACCGCCGATCTGATCGCCGCCGGGATGTTTGGCCCCGACCCGAGCCCGGCCTTCCTGAGCCGGGTCGGCAACCTCGTGGTGCTGCCCTACGCGGGCGAGTCGGTCTGGTGGGAGTTCGCCGAGCGCGGGAAGTTCGAGTCGACCTACCGGGGCTCACACGGCGGGCTCACCCGCGACGAGGCGGTGACTCAGTTGGCCGCGCTCTACTACGGCGATTGAGACTTCTGAGCGTGCTATGCTATCATCCACCGGCACCCGCACGCAGCGACTCCACCGTTCGTCGGCGGGCCTCAGCGTCGCCAACCGGCGGTCTGTAGCCCAGGTCGCGCGCGGCCTGCTCCCCGCTGAAGAAGAAGTCGACGCAGGTCGATGCGACCACATAGCGGGTGAGCGGCGGGGCCGCACGCAGCAGGCCGCCAGCCGCCAGCGTGGCCAGCTCCCAGGCCGCCGCCAGCAGGTAGGCCACACCGTAGGGGATCGTATGGGTTGGCACGGGCAGGCCGAGGTCGCGCAAAAATGGATCGAAGAAGGCGAAGAAGTTTCGCGGCGCGTGATCGGTGATGAAGTAGCTCGCCCCCGCAACCGGCGACCCCAGCGCAAGCTGATCCGCCGCGAGCAGGTGGGCGTGGGCCACATTCTCCACGTAGACGTGGTTAAACACCGCGCGCCCGTCGCCTAGCCGCACGCCACGGTTGGCTCGGGCCAAGGCCAGAACGGGAGGGAAGCGGTGCGGGTCGCCGGGGCCATACACCCCGCCGAGCCGCAGCGCGCAGGTCGCCAGGCCGCCGCGCCCGTTTGCCTGGAGCACCTCGCGCTCGGCGAGCATCTTCGTGCGGCCGTATACGTCCAAGTGGCGTGTAGGGTAAGGCAGCGACTCGTCGCCCGTGCGGATGGGGCGACCATCGAAGACGACATCAACCGAGCTAGTGTAGACCAGCTTCCGCACGCCGGTGCCGATACAGGCCGCGATCACATTGCGGTTGCCATAGAGGTTGACCTCGTAGAGCCGTCGGCCGCTGCCGGGCCGCACATCGACGAGCGACGCCGTCTGGAAGACCGTATCAACGCCGCAGCATGCCTCGGCCACATCGGCCGGGTCACAGATATCGCCGACCAGCGACTCCACCCGCTCATCATCAAGCGGCTTTAGGTCGAGGACGCGCACGTGCTGCCCCCGCTGGAGCAGCGCATCAACCACATGCCGGCCAACAAAGCCAGCCCCCCCAATCACCAGGCTCACCATCGTATCAGCTCCCTATAGCACTGCTATAGCACTGAGCAGCATGCTTGAGCCACTGAGGCACTGAATCTGGTGGCTCGCTGCGCTCGCGCCTTCCTATGACAGGCTCAATCCCTCTGCCCGCCGCTATAGTGGCGATGCGCATGCGGGATGAGCGCATCTTCCAGGTCGCGATATACCTGCACCTCATCGAGATCCAGCCCTAGCCCTACGAGTGCCTGGGCCACCTCGGGGCGGATGCCCACCATTGCGACATCGACCCCAAGGAGCCGCGTTGCGCGAACCGTGTTCAGCAGGCCAAGCGCGACCTGACTGTCTACCAACAGCACCCCGCTGATATCCAAGATCAGGCGGCGCACCGCTCCGCCCTGGGCCTCATGGAGCGCCCTATCCTGGAGGGTCTGGAGCCGGGCGGTATCGAGTGACCCGACCAGCGGCATCACCAGCGTACCTGCACCCACGGGCAGCAGCGGCACGCTCAGCTCGCGGATGGCCTCGCGCTGCTGGGCAAGCTCCTCCAGCAGGGCGGCCTGGGCGGCAGCGCGCGACTCGACATCGGCGAGCGCGCCGCGCAGGGCGGACGTGCGCTCGCCGACTGTGCGCTCCAGCGCGTCGCGCTGCTCGGCGATCTCGCGCTCGCGGTCAAGCGCCGCGCGCAGCGCCTCGCGCAGCGCACGGCCAAAGCGGGTCACAAATACACTCAGCACCGCTGCGGCAGAGAGGTATCCGCCAAGCACACCGCCAAAGTTCTCGCCGTGTTGCGCCGCGAAGCCAACCAGCGGGAGTCCCGACGCCTCCAGCGCCATCACGGTGGTGATGCCAACGAGGCTTAGCCCCACGATCCAGAGCGCGCCGCTGCGCCCGGCCAGCAGCCCGGCGAAGACGAGCGGCAGAGCGAATGTGAACATTGCCGCCCCGGAGCTGCGGGTTCCGGTGGACATCAGCACACCTACGCAGAGCAAGACGATGCTTACGCTCGTTAGGATGACGGATTGAGCGAGTTTGCCACGCCGCAGCAGAGCCAGCGCACCAAGGTACAGCGGCAGCTCCAGCAACACCAGCGCCTCGACGGCAAACGCCTGCGCTATCGGCAGCTCGCTGAGAAACGGCAGCGGCGTCGAGAGCAGCGTCACGGCAATCAGCGACAGCAAGAGCGTCTGGACGAGGAATGACTGCTGATGCTCCAACGGGTCACGGAACTCGACAGCGCGAAGCCATGCCTGGATGCGAGCTATCATATGCTGTGTCCTGTGTGAATGAGCGCTGTGTTGGCAATCGCTTCGTGCATTGTAACACTGCAACCCGGTACTAGCACATTGCCTGTGCCGTTGCACACAAGTTATGGCCGTGTTACACTAAGCCGTATGAAGACGGTCGATCAGCATATATATGATGTCGCCCTGGAGCGGCTGCGGCGAGCGGCGCACCTGCCGTCTCTGCTCGCAGCGATGCTGCTCGGGCTGCTGCTGATCCAACCCACGCTCTGCATCGTCCACTGCGCAACCGCCACCCACGCCGACGCCGCCGCCGACGCCAGCGGTAGCCAGAGCCACCTGATCTGTAGCCTCTCGGATAGCCAGTCCGCCCAGAGCACCCACATCCTTGTGCCGGCCTTCTGGCCGAGCCTGCCTTCCGCCGCGCTGAGCACACTAGTGCCGGTCGCGCTGCTGCTGGCCCTGCCGCTCCTGGCTATCGCGGGCCTCTGCTCCATCCTCTGGGCACCGCCCATCCCCCCTCCACGTGCGATCACGGCCTACTGCTAATCGCAGACTTCAGATTGCAGATGACATGCTGCATCAGTACGCTGTATCGTGATCTCGTACCATCCGAATAAACGCAATACCGCAGAAGTCACGCTGTCACCCAGGAAGCCACATCCCCATGTCACCCTGAGCAAAGCGAAGGGTCTTCCCGTTCGAAGGTGGTAGATGCTTCGCTGCACTCAGCATGACAGATAGCCTCACAGCATTCCTTATTTGCGGTATTGCGAATAAACCCACCTATAGAAAGACACACACCAATGCGACAGCGCATGCAGATTCTTGGGATCATGCTCGGCATCATGCTCCTCGCCGCCTGCGGCCCCAGCCCGGCCAAGCTCAGCATCAATGAGCCATGGGCCAGGGCCGCCGCGATGACCGGTGCCTCCGCCTCTGGCGGCAATATGGGCAATAGCGGGACGATGAGCGGGACGACGGGGATGGGCAATAGCGGGGCGATGTCTGGCACCATGGACATGGGCGGCACAGATACCGCCCCGAGCGGCGGCACCAGCGCGGCCTATATGGTCATCGCCAACACCGGCGGCACCGCCGACGCGCTGATCAAGGCCGAGAGCGATGTGGCCGACAGCGTCGAGCTACACACCATGACCATGCAGGACAATGTCATGAAGATGACGCCGGTGGAGAAGATCGACATCCCGGCCAACGGCCAGGCCGAGCTGAAGCCCGGCAGCTTCCACGTGATGCTGATCGGTCTGCGCCACGACCTGAATGATGGTGATATCGTGAAGCTCACCCTGACCTTCCAGAACTCGGGCACGATGCAGGTTGAGGCACCGGTGCGCAAGCCGTAACGGCAAGGGGATAGGAGACAGGGGATAGGCGTGAAGCCTATCCCCTGCCCTTAATCTAAAGGAAACCCACGATGACCCGGATCAGCCTTGCGCTTGTGCTCCTACTGACCCTGCTGCTGAGCGCCTGCGCCACAGGTGCCGCACCCGCAGCCACCCCCGTCGCAGATACAAGCACCGACTCTGATGTGCCAACGGCGGGCACCGAGATCACGCCGCCGAAGGATCTGACCGACTTCACGCTGCCAAGCAGCGAGGGCGGCAAGCCGCTCAGCCTGAGCGACCTGCGCGGCAAGCCGGTGCTGGTCTACTTCGGCTACACCTTCTGCCCCGATGTCTGCCCCACCACGATGGCAGAGTTCATCCGCATCAAGCAGGATCTTGGCGACCAGGCCGACCAGCTGGCGGTGCTGATGGTGAGCGTTGACCCGGAGCGCGATACGCCCGAGGTGATGCAGCGCTATCTGAAGGCATTTGACCCGAGCTTCATCGGCATGAGCGGCGACGACGCGACGCTGCGCAAGATCGGCGGCGAGTATGGCCTCTACTACGAGCGCCATAAGGTTGAGGGCAGCGCCGCCGCTTACCTGGTGGATCACAGCGCCGCCGCCTACCTGATCGATAAGCAGGGCCGCCTGCGCATGGTCTACGGCTATGGCACGCCCCACACGGTGATCGCGCCCGATGTGCAGCGCCTAATCGCCGAGCAGAGCTAGGTTCAATGCAAAATGCAAAGTGCAAAAAAAAGATCTGCTTGATCATGCCCTGAGGAGAAGGTATATGGCACGCTGGATACGCGCGCTGGCCGGGGCGATCATCCTGGCCCTTAGCCTGACATCTTGCGCGGCCTCGGTGCTGCCGCCCCTGGCCGATGGCTTGGTGCGCGCCCAGATGATGCGTGATGGGACGACCTTCACCCTCGATAGCGTCGCCGCCCCCCAGATTAATACCACGCAGCACCTGCGGATCACCCTGACCGACGCCAATGGCCGCCCGGTCGATGCCCAGAGCGTCTACTTCGACCTGAAGATGGATATGCTCTGCCTGAGTGGCAGCAAGCCGGTGGCGAACCCTATCGGGCGCGGGGGCTACGAGATAGATGTGGTCTATGTGATGGCGGGCGACTGGAAGGTGACGGCGGTGGCCGATATGGGCGACCACGAGCTGAAGGTGACGTTTCCGATTACTGTTGTGGAGTAGACAAGGGTACAGGGCAGAGGGTGCAGGGTACAGGCCGAGCGCATCAGAAAGCGATCCGTGACACCAAAGGGCAACGTATTTTGAAACCTTGTCTCATCATAGTTTCGCAGGGATGTGGCGTAATGAAGGCCGGTGAGCGCACGCTCGCCGGCCTTTCTGCGCCGTGGGAATCCGCTGCACGGCTTTGCCCATATGGTTGTAAAATTGTAAGCGCTCCGTTGGCACCGCAGGAGCTACCCATATCGCGGTGCAGTATCACTCAAAGGGGACAGGTATGAGACGACTAGGGATGACGATGGTGGCCTTCCTCCTGCTTTCGCTGTTTGCGGCGTGCGGGGGGCAGACGGCAAGCGCGCCCACCGCCCCGGCCGCGACGGAGGCACCCGTCGCTGTAGCGACAGATTCCACGGCCACGGAAGCCCCGCCCGCCGAGGCCACCGCTGAGCCCGCCGAGGCCACCGCTGAGCCCGCCGAGGCCACCGCTGAGCCCGCCGAGACCACCAGCGCGCTGCCCGACCTGGGCGGGCGCGAGGTGACTATCGCCGTGGAGAACGCCTACCCGCCGTTCAACTATGTCAACCCCGCGACCAGCAAGGGCGAGGGGTGGGACTACGAAGCCTGGAATGAGATCTGCAGCCTGCTGAACTGCACCCCGTCCTACCAGGAGGCGTCCTGGGAGGGCATGATCCAGGCCGTGGCAAACGGGCAGTTTGACGCAGCCGCCGATGGCATCACCATCACCGAGGAGCGCGCCCAGCAGGTGGACTTCTCGGAGGGCTACATCCAGGTGTCCCAGCGCCTGATGACGCGCGTGGGCGAGGATCGCTTCAAGAACATGGACGAGTTCGTGGCGAATGATCAGCTGCGCCTCGGCACGCAGACCGGCACCACCAACTACGAGACGGCCAAGAGCCTTATGCCTGAGTCGCGCATCCAGGCATTTGAGCAGTTCCCCTTCGCCGTGGCGGCCCTGATCAACGGCGACGTTGACGCGGTGCTGATGGACGAGACGGCGGGCCAGGGCTATCTCGGCACAAACGCCGAGCAGATCACACTGGTGGGCGACCCGATCACCAGCGACCAGCTCGGCTTCATCTTCCCCAAGGGCAGCGACCTAGTTGGGCCGGTGAACCTCGCGCTGGAGCAGATGCGCACGAGCGGGAAGCTTGACGAGCTGGCAAAGAAGTACTTCAGCGCCGAGTTCAAGCTGCCAGAATAGTTCGGGCTACCGCAGTCCGTTGCGTTTGCATGAGGTGTCAGAGAGAGCAATGCCCTGCCTGACCCTCACAGTCCATGTTTGAATCAGGGGGGGCCAGGGAGCGCGAGGCGCTCCCTGGCCCTCCCCCAAAAAACCTTGCAAACCTTATGTGCTGAAGGAGTGCGCATGGCCGTCGATCAAGAGCAGATCATCACCTCCAAGCGGGATGTCGTCGGTCGTACCAATCTGAAGCAGTTTCCCTGGTGGTTCCTGATCATCCTGGCGATTGCTGGCTACATGACCATTCGGATCATCATCGACCCGCTCTATCAGGGCATCTTCAACACAATTTTGCAGGGAATCGGCACAACGCTGTACGTAACGGTCATCTCGTTTGTGTTCGCGCTGCTGCTCGGGCTCATCCTGGGGCTCGGGCGTGTCTCGACCAATCCGATCTGGCGTAACCTATCGATCAGCTACATCGAGTTCATCCGCGGCGTGCCGATGCTGGTGCTGATCTTCACCATCTCCTTCGCCGTCGTGCCAATGTTCGCGCGTACCTTCGGCCTGTCCAACAACTCAGTCTCGCTCACCACGCGCGCGATCATTGCGCTGGTGCTGATCTACGGGGCGTATATCGCGGAGATCTTTCGGGCGGGGATCGAGTCGATCGGGCGCGGCCAGTCGGAGGCGGCCCGCTCGCTGGGGATGTCGCGGGTGCAGTCGATGCGCTATGTGATCCTGCCGCAGGCGATCCGTAACGTGATGCCGGCCCTCGGCAACGACCTGATCGCGCTGCTGAAAGACACATCCCTCGTCTCGGTGCTTGGCGTGCGCGAGATGACGCAGGTCGCGCGGCTCTCGGTGAGCACCAGCTTCCGCTACGAAGAGACCTACTTCATTCTCACGCTCTTCTACCTGACGATGACCCTGGTTCTCTCGCTGCTCTTGCAGTGGTTGCAGCGCCGGGTGGGCGCGAAGGGATAGCATCATGAATACTCCTGCCACAGAGCCGATGATCAAGATCGAGGATGTCTCGAAGTACTATGGCTCCTTCCGCGCGCTTGATCGGGTCAGCCTTAACGTGAACAGCGGCGAGGTGCTGATGATCGTCGGCCCCTCGGGCTCGGGGAAGTCAACCCTGCTGCGCTGCATCAACCACCTGGAGATCCCCGACGAGGGAAGGATCGTGGTCGACGGCATCACCGTGAACAATAACGAGGCGCACATTAACGCCGTGCGCGCCGAGGTGGGCATGGTCTTCCAGCGCTTCGAGCTCTTCCCGCACCTGACGGTGCTGGAGAATATCTGTCTGGCGCAGCAGAAGGTGCGCAAGCGATCGCGCCAGGAAAGCGATCAGATCGCGTGGCAGCTGCTTGAGAAGGTGGGCATCCCCGAGCAGGCCAACAAGCACCCCCCGCAGCTCTCGGGCGGGCAGCAGCAGCGCGTGGCGATCGCGCGGTCGCTGGCGATGCAGCCCAAGGTTATGCTGTTCGACGAGCCGACCTCCGCGCTCGACCCCGAGATGATCAAGGAGGTGCTGGACGTGATGCTCGACCTAGCCCGCGAGGGCATGACCATGGTGGTCGTGTCGCACGAGATGGGCTTCGCCCGCAACGCGGCCCACAAGGTGGTGTTTATGGACCAGGGGCGGGTGATCGAGCAGGGCGCGCCGGACACTGTCTTTAGCAACCCCCAGCATGAGCGCACCAAGCTGTTCCTGTCGCGGATCTTGCGCTAGACAAGGCTTCAGGGCTGGTACAGGTAGCTGTCCCAGCCCTGGCTGGTCAGCTGGGCACCATCTTCGCAGAGCAGTAGCCCGGCGTAGCCAGGCCGCGCATCGACCCAGGCGATCCCGCTGTTCCCCAAGATGAAGAGCAGCTTGGCGGCCACCTCAGCCTCGCGGGCCGATGGCGCAACCGCCGTGGCGGTGAGGGCTGGGGTTTCGGCGGGCTGTCCGCTGCGCGGGTCGATGATATGGTGACGCCAGGTGTCGCCCACCTTCCAGCGCCGGTAGTCGCGCCCGGAGGTTGCCACGCCGCCGCGCGAGAGCAGCAGCAGACCGAGGGGCGCGTCGGCGTCGAGCGGGTTCTCTATGCCAACCGGCCAGGGCTGGCCGTCGGCCATCGGGCCGCTCACCGCAATGTCGCCGCCGGCGTCGATCAGGGCCGGGGCGTAGGAGGCCAGGCGCCGGGCCGCCTCATCAGCAGCCCAGCCCTTGGCGACCCCGCCCAGGTCGATGTGGACACCCTCAGGCAGACGCACCGCGTGGTGGCGCGGGTCAAGCTCGATCTGCTGCCAGTCTGTGGCGCTCGGGGCGGGCGCAGACACGGCAGCTAGACCGGGGCCAGCGGCGAAATCCTGAGTATAGCCGGTCGCCTTAACCGCGTCGAGCAGGGTGGGCGTGACGACGCCCTCGCTCTGGCGGGCCGCATCTAGGGCGACAGTGAGCACCGACCAAAGGGTCTCGCTGAGCGGGATCCAGAACCCAGCGTCGGCGTTGAGCTGTGAGAGCTCGCTGTTGGCCCGGAAGCGGCTGAGGCACTGCTCCCAGCCCTCGAACCAGCCCGGCACCTCCCGCAGCACGGATGCGGCATCCTCGCCCTCCCCGTCGATCACCGCCAGCATCTGGCAGCCCATCGCACGAAACTCAAGCCGCTCCATAATCTATGCTCCTGTTCTGCCTCGCCCGGCGGCTGAACCCGCGGGCTATGTCTGCGAAGGCCGCCTGCGCGGCCTACCTGAGGACGTGCATGCGGCCTTCGTAGACCGTAGCCCACCCGTTTACGGGCCGGGCTCGTGACGTTGCAACAGCTCGCCTCCCCTACAAAAGTTATAGCATAACAAAGTTAGAGAATGATTGAGGCGAGATGTAGTTCGTATGAATAGCTCATCGGCTACTTGACATCAGGTGCCTCGGCGGTGACGACCAGGCCCAGGATGGCGGCGAGCTCCGCAGCTTGCTCGGGCGAGACGATCGCGCCTTGGAGCTCGCGCAGGCCAACCTGAAGCCCGGTGAGTGTCGAGCCACGTAGGTCGGCGCCGCGCAGCGTGGCCTCGCGGAAATCGGCCCCGCTCAGGTCGCAGTCACGAAAGATCACCCCGCTTAGGTTTGAGCCGGTGAAGGATGCTGCGCGAAGCCCGCAGCGCTCGAAGCGCACCGCGCGCAGGGTCGCGCCCCAGCAGCGGAGCGCCTCGGCGTTGCCGCGCTGGAAGATCACATCATCGAGGCGCGCGTCGAGCAGGGCGGTTCCGAGCAGCCGACAGCCCAGGAGCGAGACCCGGCGCAGCTCCGCGCGGGTGAGCGTTGCGCCGGCCAGGTCGCAGGTGTCGAGATGCACATCGGTCAGCTGAAAGCGGGTCAGCTCGGCCTGCGTGAACCGCACCCGCCTACAGACCAGCTGGTCGAAGGCGACATCCTCGACGCGTGCGGCAGAGAGGTCGGCGTCAGCGATAGTGATAGCGTGGTAGTCCGTCTGGTCGGCGAGCATGAGCGCAGCCGGTGCCGACGGCAGATCGGCGGGAAGATCCGGGGGGCGTATGCCATGGGTAGGTGGAGAGGATCGTTTACGTGCCATTGAGAATACTCCGGTGAAGCAGTGCTACAGCCCTTCGTTATCATCCAACGAGGGGCTTGACAACAGCGAAGTCCGCCCTATAATAGAACATAGGAGCCAAATGGATGTTCGGCAGGAAGATCGGTAAGGCGGAATACAGTATTATAAGCACGAGTGAGGACGACGATGAGCCACGAGACGATCGATATCCCCCAGGCCGATGTTCTCTGGGATGTTGCGCGGGTGCCTGAAGCCATCGCCCGCGGGAGGTCGCTGCCGGACGAGATCGGGGTCTACATCGGCACGAAGGTCGCCCGTCAGGGGCTCTACTACACGCAGGCCGCACGCATCCTTGGCTTTGTGAAGCCCAGCAAGCCAGGCGATCCGGTTGAGCTAACGCCGTTTGGTCGAGCCTTCGCCACCTATAATCAGGCCGACCAGCGCACCGCCCTGCGGCGTATGCTGCTCCAGCGCGAGCCGACTCGCTCGGTGGTGGTGGCCATGCGCTCTAGCGATGGCCTGCTGCGCCCCGAGATCGCGGTCGTCCTCCAGAGCCTCGCGCCACTGGCCCAGAGCACCGCGCTCCGCCGCTCCGCCACCGTCGCCGCATGGCTGTGCGCCACCGGCCTGGCCCGCTGGACGGATGGCCGCCTGTCCTACTGCGGCCCAAATGTGCCAGTGCAGCCCTCCTTCCCCCGCCAAAATGCCGCGTAGGAATGCCAAAGGGGCGCATCGCGATGCGCCCCTTTGGCATTCCTGGCCAAGCCCCAACCCCTAAACGCAATACCGCAGAAGTAACGCTGTGAGGCATCCTGTCATTCTGAGCGAAGCGAAGAATCCCGGCCGGGACCCTTCGCTTCGCTCAGGGTGACAGCGTTACTTCTGCGGTATTGCCCCTAAACATATTCTTCCACCCGCAACGAGATCGTCTTCGACGCGCCATCGTCACCCATCGTCACGCCGTAGAGCGTATCGGCGGCATCGATCGTGCCCCGGTTGTGCGTGATCAAGATGAACTGTGTCTGGTCGACGAGGGACTGGAGGGCGTCGCGGAAGCGCCCGACGTTCGACTCATCCAGGGCGGCATCGGTCTCGTCCAGAATGCAGAAGGGGCTAGGGTTCACCTTCAGGATGGCGAAGAGCAGGGCGGCGGCGGTGAGGGTGCGCTCGCCGCCCGAGAGCAGCGAGATGCTCTGCTGCTTCTTGCCGGGCGGGCGCACGATGATCTCGACGCCCTGGCCGCGCCCGCTGGACGGATGCTCTTCCTGCCCGTCCTCGGGAAGGTCGCCGTTGCTAGATGGGCCGCCAGTGAGCTGAAGCTTCGCCGAGCCGCCGCCGAAGAGCCGCACGAAGCTCTGCTCAAACTCGGCGGCCACCGCGTTGAAGGTGGTGATGAAGCGCTGGCTCATCGCGCCCTCAAGGGCGGCGATCAGCTCTAGGAGCGAACCCTCGGCCTCGCGCAGGTCGGCCACCTGCTCGCTGAGGAAGCGGTGGCGCGCGGCGGCCTCATCATACTCCTCTAGGGCCAGCTGGTTCACCGCGCCCAGGCGCAGGATCTTCGCCCTCAGGGCGTCGATCTCGGGCTGGAGGCGCTCGGCGGGCGCGTCCTCGGCGGGCGGCTCCAGCGCCTCCACATCAATATCATCAGCGGCGGCCCGCTCGTAGATGGCGTCCTGGCGATCTGTGGCGCGCTGCGACTCCATGGCGGCGCGGCCGTGGGCAGACTCGCGCTCAAGCAGGGCGGCGGTGGCCTCCTGCTCGCGGCGCTCCAGGTCGGCCTGGGCAGACTCGTTGGCACGCAGGGATTGCTCGGCCGGGTCGATCTGGGCGCGCAGGGCGTCGATCTCGGCTAGGAGGGCGTGATGCTCAGCCTCGATACGGGCATGGGCTGCGCCGATCCGCTCACGCTCGGCCTCCTGGTCGGCCACGCTCGCCGCCAGCGAGACCAGCTGGCGCTCGCCCTCGGCCAGGCTGCGCTCGTGGGCGGCGAGCAGGGTGCGCTGGGCGCGCAGCTGTCCCTCGGCGGCCCCGGCGGCAGCGCGCAGGCCAGCTACCCGCTCCTGGGCGGCCCGGTCGGCCTGGGCCTCGGCGTCCTGGCGAGCGCGCAGCTCGGCCAGACGCAGCTCGGCCTCGGCGGCGGCCCTCTCGGCGGCCGTACGCCGCCCTAGCAGCTCGGTCTCCTGTCCCTGGAGGGCGGCCACATCGTGGCTAAGGCGCTCCTGGCGCTGCGCGGCCCAGCCGCGCTCCTGCTCAGCCTGGGCCACCCGGCGGGCCGTGCCATCCAGCTCGGCCCGCCGCGACTCGACCATGCGGGCGGCATCGCGGGCGCGGGCCTCAAGCTCGCGGATGGATTGGGAGTGGGCCTGGATCTTGGCCTCTAGCTCAGCGCGGCGGGACTCAGCCCGCTCCACGGCGGCGCGGGCGGCCTCAACCCGGCCAGGAAGCTCGCGCAGCTCGCGTTCACGACGCAGCGCCCCGCTCTCCTTCGTCTGCGCGCCGCCCGTCACCGAGCCGCCGCTGCTCACCTGCTCGCCCTGAAGCGTCACAATTGTCCAGCCGCCCGAGAGCCCCCGCAGTTCGGCGCGGGCCGTAGCCAGGTTATTGACGATCATCACCCGACCAAGCAGCTGCCGGGCCACCGCCGCATAGCGCTCGTCGTAGTCCACAAGGTCGGCGGCGACACCGAGCACGGGAGTCGGGAGTCGGGAGTCGGGAGTCGGTGCCCCATCCCGTGCGCCCTCACCTGCATTGAAAGTCAATCCTTGTCTTGGCCCAGACTCCCGACTCCTGCCGCCCGACTCCCGGATCGAATCCAGCGGCATAAACGTCGCCCGGCCAGCCCCGCTGCGCTTGAGGTCGGCGATCGCGTCCTCGGCATCCGCCCAGCGCTCGACCACAATGTTTTGAAGGCGCGAGCCGAGCGCGACCTCGACGGCGGTCTCCAGCTCGGCGGGGGTGCGGATGATCGACTGGACGAGGGCGAAGCCGGGTCGGTCTGCCTTCTCGGCCCACTGCATGGCGGCGCGCACGCCGGCGAAGGCCCCGGTGTAGGAGCGGGCCAGGCGGGCGAGCGAGTCGAGGCGGGCCTCGACGTCGGCCAGGGCGCGGCGGGCGGCGGCTCGCTCATCTTCGGCGGTGGCCCGCTCGGCGCGCAGCGACTCCAGCGCGGCGCGGGCGGCCCGCTCGGCCTCGGCGGCCTCGGCGCGGGCGGCCTCGGCGGACGTAAGCGCGGCGCGGGCCGCCTCGACCTGGGCGCTGGCGGCGGCCAGATTCTCGGCGGCATGGGCGGCGGCAGCCTCTAGCTCGGCGCGGTCGCGCTCAAGGCGGGCGGCCTGATCGCGCAGCTGCTCAGCCCGGCTGGCCCCCTCGGCGACAGCGGTTGCCGCACGGAGGGAGGTGTCCTGGGCGGCCCGCAGGTCGCGGGCGAGGGCCGCGCGGATCTGCTCAGCGCTAGCCATCTCGGCCTCGGCGGCGCGCAGGGCGACCCGCTGGGACTCAAGGGCAGACTCGGCAAGGGCCGCATCCTCGGCGGCGGCGGCGCGGCGGGCCTCGTCCTCGCCCTGGCGCAGGGCCAGCTCGTTACGGCGGCGCTCTAGCTCCTCGGCCCGGCGGGACAGGGACACGAGGCGCTCGCCATCCACGGCCAGGACGCGCTGGGCATCCTCAGCCCGGCGGTGCAGCTCGCCGCTGCGCTGATGCAGCGTGCCCAGCTCATCGCGCTGGCCGCGCAGCGCCTCGCGCAGGGCGCGCAGGTCGTGCGAGACGGCCAACTGCGCGGCGCGGGCCTGCTCCAGCGCCTGCTCCAGGCCGAGAACCTCGGCGCGGGCGGCGGCGGTGGCGGCCTGGGCGGCCCGCCAGATCGCAGCGTAGTGTCGCTCCTGAAGCGCCCGCAGCTCAACGCTCAGGTCGCGGTACTGGCGGGCCTGGCCGGCCTGACGCTTCAGCGAGCGCAGGCGCGGCTCCAGCTCGCCAAGCAGGTCGCCCACCCGCTGGAGGTTCGAGTCCGTCTCGCGCAGGCGGCGCAGCGACTCGGCCTTACGCAGCTCAAAGCCGCCAATCTCGGCCGCATCCTCAAAGAGCCGACGGCGCTCCTCGGGCCGCAGGGTCAGCGCAGCGTCCACCAGCCCCTGGTTAATGATCGTGTAGGAGCCGCCGAGTGGCTCGGTGGCCTCCTGGACATCGCGCAGGCGCACGCGGGCCCGGTTGATGAAGTACTCGCTGTCGCCAGCGCGGGTGGTCCGGCGCGAGATCGTCACCTCGTCGAAGTCGAGCGGCAGCAGGCGGTCGCTGTTATCAATGGTCAGCGCGACCTCGGCCAGCCCGGCGGGGGCGCGCCGCCCGCCGCCCGAATAGATCAACTCCTCAGAGCGCTTGCAGCGCAGGGTGGATAGGCTCTGCTCTCCAAGCACCCAGCGCACTGCGTCGGCGAGATTCGACTTACCCGAGCCATTCGGACCAACCACGGCCGTGATGCCGGGGCGGAACTCGACCGTCGTGCGGGAGGCGAATGTCTTGAAGCCCTGGATATCAATGCGCTTGAGGTACATAGTGTCAACGCAAAAGGCAAAGGGCAAAAGGCAATACCGCAGAAGTAACGCTGTGATGCGTCCTGTCATTCTGAGCGAAGCGAAGAATCCCGGCCGGGACCCTTCGCTTCGCTCAGGGTGACAGCGTTACGTATGCTCTATTGCGGCAAAAGACAACATTTGGGCACTTCGCTGAGATGCCGTAGAGGCGACGGGTGCTCAGCCCCCAGCCCCCAACCTCGGCTGCGCATTGTATCACACCAAGGTGCGCCGGGAGCGCAATGAAAGCAATAGCACAGCTTCTTGCCATGCCATTGCACAGCGCACAGGGATATGTTACAATTCGAGGTAATCCCAGTAGGACAAATACCACGCAGTGTAGCGTTGCCCGCGCAGATTTCCCCGCTGTAGTGCGCACCGGGCAGTGAAACCGATTACACACCGGGTTTTTGGCGTAGCCGTGCTACGTGCCGCAACTGGTGATCGTTTGATCGCCATAGCCGATAGCGGATAGGCTGGGATCAACACTTGGGTTCGTGGCGACACACCTCCGCCGATAGGGTTCGGCACCGAGGAAGTGTCGCGTGGAGCTTTTTTAAGGAGAGACCGAATGAAGCGACAGATTCTCCCGTTGCTAGCGCTGACCTTCGCCCTGGCCCTGACGGCCTGTGGCGGACAGGCCCCGCAGGCTGCTGCCACCACCGCCCCGGCGGCCGCTGACACCGCCGCCCCGGCGGCCCCCGCCGACACCGCTGCCCCGGCCACCGAGGCCCCGGCCGCCCCGGCCGCCACCGCTGCGCCGGCCCCCTCCACCAGCGACGCAGCCCAGCCCGCCGCCGGCGGCCGCCTACAGACGATCATCAGCCGTGGCAACCTGATCTGCGGCGTGAACACGGGCCTCCCCGGCTTCATGAATGTCGACTCGGCCGGCGCCTACACCGGCTTCGACGTCGATTTCTGCAAGGCGATCGCCGCCGCGATCTTCGACGACCCGAGCAAGGTTGAGTACCGGCCCCTGAGCTCCCAGGATCGCTTCACCGCCGTGCAGACGGGCGAGGTCGATGTGCTGATCCGCAACAGCACCTTCACCCTGAGCCGCGACGGCTCGCTCGGCCTCGACTGGGCCCCGACCACCTTCTACGACGGCCAGGGCATGATGGTGCGCAAGGATAGCGGCATCAACACCCTGGAGGACATGGACGGCGCGACGGTCTGCGTGCAGACCGGCACCACCACCGAGCTGAACCTGGCCGACCAGTTCAAGGCTCGCGGCCTGACCTTCACCCCGGTGGTCTTCGATAGCAACGACCCGACGGTGGCTGCCTACGACGCCGGACAGTGCGACGGCTTCACCACCGATAAGTCGGGCCTGGTATCGAGCTTGTCCAAGCTGACAAACCCGGCCGACCACAAGATCCTTGATGTGACGATGTCCAAGGAGCCGCTCGGCCCCTCGACCCTCTCGGGCGACGCGCAGTTCAGCGACGCGGTGCGCTGGATTGTCTACGCGACCTTCCAGGCTGAGGAGTATGGCATCACCTCGGCGAACATCGGCGACTTCACCAGCAGCGAGCTGCCGGAGATCCAGCGCTTCCTGGGCCTGGCCGATAACAAGCTCGGCGATGGCATCGGCCTGCCGAACGACTTCGCCGTCCGCGTGATCAAGGGCGTGGGCAACTACGCCGAGATCTACGACCGCAACCTCGGCCCCGAGACCCCCTTTGACCTGCCGCGCGGCCTGAACGCGCAGTACACCAACGGTGGTCTGCTCTACTCGCCGCCGTTCCGCTAGATCTGATTGCAGACTGTAGATTGCAGATTGTAGATTGCCAGCGCGGCAATCTACAATCTGCAATCTGCAATCTACAATTGCGAACAGGTGAATCTATGGCTGTAGCCACCCCACCGCAGCAGCACGCAAGAATCCCCTTCTATCGCGACACACGGATCATCGCGATCATCCTCCAGGTCGTCTTCACCCTCGTCGTCGTTGGCGGGATCTGGTTCCTCTACACGAATATGATCGAGGGGCTGCGCAAGGCCAACCTACTGCCAAGCCTCTCGTTTTTGTCTCAGCCAACCGGCTTCGCGATCTCCGAGAGCGTCATCCCCTATAGCACAGAGAGCAGCTACGGCCAGGCATTCCTGGTCGGCATCATCAACACATTACGCATCGCGATCACGGGAGTCATCCTGGCTACGCTCCTGGGGACGGTGGTCGGTATCTTCCGCATGTCGAGCAACTGGCTGCTGCGCAACCTCGCCACTACCTACGTGGAGATTGTGCGTAACATCCCGCTGTTGCTCCAGCTGATCTTCTGGTTTCTGCTCACCAAAGAGTTTCCCCGCGTGCAGGATAGCATCAACCTCGGCGGGCTGCTCTACCTGCATAACCGTGGCGTGACGATGGCATGGCCACGCGAGGGCGATGACTTTAGCTCCTGGGTGCCCTGGCTCTGGGTTGGTCTGGCCGCTGGCATTATCTTCTATATTGTGCGGCGCGTGCAGTTTGCTCGCCGCGATAGGCCCGGCGTCGCGGCACCTCAGGCATTCCTGATCTCCGGCGGCGTGGTGCTGCTCGGCCTGGTGGTGGTGCGCCTGACCGGCGGCCAATGGCCGCTCTTTTTGGAGATCCCCCAGCTCAACCGCTTCAACTTTGTGGGCGGCTCGACGATCACCCCGAGCTTCGCCGCGCTGCTGATCGGCCTGGTGGTCTATACGGCCACCTACATCAGCGAGATCGTGCGCAGCGGCATCCAGGCCGTCAGCAGGGGACAGCGTGAGGCAGCCCGCGCGCTCGGCCTCACCAATGGCCAGGCGTTGCGATTGGTGATCTTCCCGCAGGCGCTGCGGATTATGATCCCGCCGCTGACCAGCCAGTACCTGAACCTGACGAAGAACAGCAGCCTGGCCGTGGTGATCGCCTACCCCGACCTGTTCTATGTCGGCAACACGATCAATAACCAGACCGGGCAGGCGGTGCCGGTGATCCTTATGCTCATGCTGAGCTACCTCTCGCTCAGCCTGATCACCTCGCTGATGATGAACTGGTATAACAAGAAGATTCAGCTCGTCGAGCGGTAGGGAGTAGCGCATGGCAACAGAAGCGGCACGGGCCAGGCCAGATCGCCCCTCGTTTGTCCTCTGGGACTGGCTGCGCCAGAACCTGTTCAACAATTGGTATAACAGCGTCATCAGCGTGGTGATCCTGGTCGTCGTATTCCAGGCGGTGAGCGGCTTTGTGGGCTGGGCGCTCACCGCACCCGGCTGGTCGGCAGCGATTACCAACCTGAAGGTGCTCACCACATGGACCTACCCGACCGATCAGGTCTGGCGGCCAGCCCTGGCGGTCTGGATCGTCGCCCTGCTGCTCGGCCTGAGCGGCGGGGTCTGGCGCGGCATCCCGCAGACTCTGGCGATCGGCTTCGGCGTGATCATGCTGATCCTGGGCGTGCTGGCCTTCGCCTTGCCTCCCGCCACCACCCCCCTGCCAGTTAGTGGGACGTTCTTCCTGCTGATCTCCGGCGTGACGACCGGGGTCGGCTACGGGCTGGGCCTGCGCGTGGGAGAGCCGCTACGCTGGCCGCTGGTGATCTCCTGGGTGCTCGTGTACCCTGTGGCCGTGCTGATCATCCGTGGCGTCGGCGGCCCGCTTCCCGAGGTTCCCACCAACCTCTGGGGCGGCCTCATGCTGACCATGCTGCTCTCGATTAGCGGCATCGTGCTCTCCTTTCCGCTCGGCGTGCTGCTCGCCCTCGGCCGACGCAGCAACCTGCCGGTGGTGAAGTGGTTCTGCATCATCTACATCGAGTTCATCCGCGGCGTGCCTCTGGTGACGGTGCTGTACATGGGTTCGCTGATGCTGCCGCTCTTCCTGCCCAGCGAGATTCGCATTGATGGGGTGATCCGGGCGATGGTCGCGGTCACGCTGTTCAGCGCGGCCTACCTGGCGGAGAATGTGCGCGGCGGCCTACAGTCGCTACCTAAGGGGCAGGCCGAGGCGGCCCGCGCACTCGGCCTAAACACCGTGCAGACAACCCTGCTGATCACGCTGCCCCAGGCGCTGCGCGCGGTTATCCCGGTGCTGGTCGGCCAGTTCATCGGCCTGTTTAAGGACACCTCGCTGGTGGTGATCGTCGGTCTGGTTGACCTGCTCGGCGCCGCGCAGAATGTGGTCGGCCAACCCCAGTGGCTCGGCACCCCCGGCGGCGTCTGGCGCGAGACCTTCCTGGTGATCGCGCTGGTCTACTGGATCTTTAGCTTCACCATGTCGCGCACCAGCAAGACGATCGAGGAGAACCTCAGCGTCGGACATCGGTAATTTTTGATTTTTGATTTTTAATTTTGGATTGCGCAATCCAAAATTAAAAATCAAAAATCGGCAATTGGAGCAGCTATGAGCGGGCAAACCGACCAAGACGGCGATATTATCATCTGCGAGAATGTGAACAAGTGGTACGGCGAGTACCACGCCCTGCGTGAGGTGACGACGACGGTGAAGAAGGGCGAGGTGGTGGTGATCTTCGGGCCGTCGGGCAGCGGCAAGAGCACCTTCATCCGCACGATTAACCGCCTGGAGGAGCATCAGGAGGGCAAGATCATCGTCGATGGCATCGAGATGACGAATGACATCCGCAACATCGATACGATCCGCCGCGAGACGGGTATGGTCTTCCAGCAGTTCAACCTCTTCCCGCACCTCAAGGTGATCCAGAATGTCACCCTGGCACCGATCTGGGTGCGCAAGAAGACGCGCAAGGAGAGCGAGGTCAAGGCGCTGGAGCTGCTGGAGCGTGTGGGCATCAAGGAGCAGGCCCAGAAGTTCCCCGGCCAGCTCTCCGGCGGGCAGCAGCAGCGTGTGGCGATCGCCCGCGCCCTGGCTATGGAGCCACGGATCATGCTCTTCGATGAGCCCACCTCGGCCCTCGACCCTGAGATGATCAAAGAGGTGCTCGATGTGATGAAGGAGCTGGCCCGCAGTGGCATGACCATGCTCTGCGTGACCCACGAGATGGCCTTCGCCCGCGAGGTGGCCGACCGCATGATCTTTATGGATCGCGGCCAGATCGTCGAGGAGGGCACCCCCGAGCAGATCTTCAGCGCCCCGCGCCACGAGCGGACGAAGCTCTTCCTGAGCCAGATTCTGTAGCGCAAACAAGGCTTCAGGAGTCGGGAGTCAGGAGTCGGTGCCGCCGCATCAGCAAGCCATGCAGGCTACCAAACGGTAACGTACTCTAAAACCGTGGCTCAGACCGTGATCACAAACGGGCGAAGGCTTTGCCTTCGCCCGTTTGTGATTCTGCTCACCAGGCGAAGAGGAAGGCCAGGTCGTTCACATTGGTGTCGGTGGGGCCGGGGCGCAGCAGGTCGCCAAGGGCGGCGAAGAAGGGGTAGGCGTCATTGCGGGCCAGGTGGGCGGCCGGGTCGAGGCCGCGGGCGCGGGCGCGGGCCAGGGTCTCGCCTGTCACCACAGCCCCCGCCGCGTCGGTCGGCCCATCGCCGCCGTCGGTGGCCAGGGTGATCAGGGCAACATCGGGCAGGCCAGCAAGCTCGCCCACGGCGGCCAGAGCCAGCTCCTGATTGCGCCCGCCGCGCCCGTCGCCGCGCAGAGTCACGGTGGTCTCCCCGCCGACAATGACGCAGGCCGGGCGCGGCAGGGGCCGCCCGGTTGCGGCCATCTCGCGGATGATCGCGCCGAGGAAGCGCCCGGCCTCGCGGGCCTCGCCCTGGAGGTAGGTGCTCAGCACCAGCGCACTGAGCCCGGCGGCGCGGGCGGCATGCGCGGCCGCCTCGGCGGCCTGGAGGTTGCTGCCCACCAGCAGCGTGCTCGCCCGCGCGAAGCAGGGGTCGTCGGGGCCGGGGGTCTCCTCCAGATCGCCGGATGCCCCACGCCGCAGGCGATCAACAATGGCCGAGGGGGCCGACTCGCGCAGCCCGTAGCGATCCAGCACCGCCAGGGCATCGGCGAAGCTGCTGGGGTCAGGCACCGTCGGGCCAGAGGCGATCACATCCAGGGGGCTACCGACCACATCGGAGAGCACCAGGGTGACGAGGTCGGCGGGATGAGCCATGCGCGCAAGTCCGCCGCCCTTAATTATGTCAAGATGCTTACGCAGCGCGTTAATCTCGTTGATGCTGGCCCCGCAGGCCAGGAGCTGCCCAGTGAGCGCCTGAATATCGGCCAGGCTCAGGCCAGGGGCGGGCAGGCTGAGCAGCGCCGAGCCACCGCCCGAGATCAGGGCGATCACCAGGTCGCCCGCGCGGGACTCGGCCAGCAAGTCGGCGATCCGCCGCGCCCCAGCCACGCTGCGCTCGTCGGGGACGGGGTGGCCGGCGGCAAGGATGTGATAAGACCCAGGATGCGGGAGCAAAGCTCCCGCATCCTGGGTCTTATCACTCTTTATCACCATCACACCGCCCGAGAGCCGGTCGGCGATCACCTCGGCGGCGGCGGCGGCCATAGGGCGGCCAGCCTTCCCGCAGCCCACCAGCAGTACCCGCGCGATCTGGGACAGGTCGTAGCGCCGCCCGCCAACAGTGAGCAGATCGCCCTCGCGGCGAAGGGCGGATCGCACGGCGGCGGCAGGCTCGACGGCGTCCAGGGCCGCAGACAAGATGGATGCCGCCGTCGATCCCCAGGGGGCCGTACGCAGGGTCGTGCTGAGCAGGCGTTCAGGGTTCATAGGCGCTCCCTCCTTGTATAGCCTAACGCCGTTGCTGAGTGGCGGCACTTGAATGCTTGGCACCCGCTGTGCAGCCGCTCAACAGCACACTACAATCACGTGACGGTGTGCGAATAAAAGGGAGCCAGATGCGATAGATGTGATTTGGCGCTACCTGGGCCGGGGTGGGGGTACTCGTTGCGGTATAGGTTCGTGTCGCTGTGGCAGTCCTGGTCGCCGTGCTGGTCGGCGTGTTCATCGGCGTGTTCGTGGCCGTGGCGGTATCAGTCGGCGTGTTCGTCGGCGTGTTGGTGGCCGTGGCGGTATCGGTCGGCGTGTTCGTCGGCGTGTTGGTGGCCGTGGCGGTATCGGTCGGCGTGTTCGTCGCCGTGCTGGTTGGCGTGTTCGTCGGCGTGTTCGTCGAGATCGCAGTGTTCGTCGCCGTGCTCGGAGGGTTCCCCGATTCCGTCAGCGTACCGCCGGAGATAGTCGTCCTATCACGCACCACCAGATAGCTGTAGATCTCATCGGAAGGTGCCATCCACAGCTCGTCCGTACCGCCGGGGCCGTAGGTGGCGTAGGCGTTGTTGAGCACTTTACCCAGGTTGCTCTCCTGGTTGCCATGGCTCAGCGTATTGAACCAGAAGTGCCGATTTGCGCTGGCATTCGCCGACATCCAGTTAAAGGTCGCTATAGCACCGCTCGAACTCGCCTCGATACCTGTATCCCGTCCGATCTTGTCGATGGTCGAGTCCATGGCGATGGCCGTCTGCGCGCCGCTCGTGTAGTCGGTGCCATCCACATTCATCAGCGGGTTCCCCTGCGACTCGTTAAAGAGCAGGGTGGTTGCCCCATCGCGCAGCGCATCAAATGGCGCGTCATAGGCGGCGTCGAAGCAGGGTGCCGCAAAGGCCAGCACCACATGATCCGGGTGGCTGCTCGCCGCCACTGCCTGCTCCACCACAGCGAGGCCATCGGTGATCTCCGCAGACGTCTGCCCGCCATAGCATGCGTGTGACCACGTATGGTCGCCGACGGCCCAGCCCTGGTTGATCAGCTCAAGCAGCCCTGGCTGATCGATGATCCAGCCGGGTTCCTCTCTGGTTTCCGAGACGATATTGCCGATCATAAACAGGGTGGCCCGCCAGCCCTTCGCGTTGATCTGGTCGATCTGCTTCTGAAGGTTGACATTATCGTCCATACCGTGTGACCAGGCCCAGGCTTTGTTGCCCTTCAGCGAGGCCTTGTTCACCGTGATCCCGGTGGGCGCGCTGGCGGCGCTGAAGGTAATCTCCGCCGTGCCGATCTGGTCGCTGGTGAAGATAAAGTCGCCGGTGGCTGAGTCGTAGCTGCTCGACAGCGCCGCAACACCATTAACCCTAGCAGAAGGGCTACTGACTGTGCCGAGGTGAACAATATAGCTCAGATCGGTGTAGAACAGCGCCGGGAGCGCAGTCTGCTTAATGCTGAAGGTGTAGGTGTATGCAGTGCTGCTCTGAGCGTGGACAGGCCAGCCTACGAAGCCAAGGGCGAGCGCCATAGCGATGGTAAGCGTAGCTATTCCGCTCCGAAACCAATTCATAGTAAGGATTATCCGTGATAGATTGATCGCAGTAGAACAAACCTCACCCTGTCACGCTTCGCTCAGCGTGACATGTATGACCGGGTGACTTCTACGCTACTGCCATTGATCCAATAAAGGTAATACCGCAAAAGGAGCGCTGTGGCATTTCCCTGTCATTCTGAGCGAAGCGAAGAAACCCGGCCGGGACCCTTCGCTTCGCTCAGGGTGACAGCGTTCCTTTTGCTCTATTGCCAATAAAGTATTGTGATCGTATCTGTTGTAGGTGAACAAGCGATGACATGCACTACAGTAGCGTAGGTGCATCAGGATACGAGTCTATGATGCGTAATCAGGCAGTCGAGCATACGTAGCGCTGTCAGGTATCCGGTTAGACTGAGCGCAGCGAAGAATCTCAGCCGGGACGCTTCACTTAGCTCAGCGTGAGAGCGTTCCTTCTGCGGTATTGCTTACTCAGATACTATTACTGGGAATAATGACAATTTTGTTGTATACGCAATGAATCAGCGGCATGCGCCCCAGGTGCAGGAGGGCACGATCCGCAGCGTCTCAATCACCTAATGACTCCGCTCAGCAGCTCTATTGCACAGAGAAGAGTGCTGCGCTATACTCGGGAATGCTGGACGTCCTCACGCGGCGGTGAACGCCCGTGGCGTCCGGTATACTATTGTTAGCAGGAGTGGAGCGATGGAGCAGGTGCGCGCACACGTATTTATCTCAGGTCGGGTCCAGGGTGTCAACTTCCGCGCCTATATGCGCGACCGGGCGCGCGAGGCGGGCGTTGAGGGCTGGGTTCGCAACCTCAGCGATAGCCGGGTAGAGGCCGTTTTTGAGGGCACGCGCCCGGCGGTGCAGAAGCTCGTCAGCTGGTGCTACAGCGGGCCGGTTCACGCCGAGGTTGCCAAGGTTGAGCTGACGTGGGAAGAACCGACGGGGAAAGAGGGCAGCTTCGGCATCCTCTGGTAGCATAGTCCCCACGCAACCGTTCAGGTGCCCCAGCCGTCTAACCCGCAATAAGCACTGCTATGAAAGGGCGCGCGATGCAACGATATCGCTGGAAACTCATCACCAGCGTCCTGATCAGCCTGGCGATTCTGGTGCTGGCCTTTCTCAACCGAGCCTGGATCATTGATGCGTTCGGCCTCCTCCGCGGGGCGAAGCCGGCCTGGCTCATGCTCGCGCTCGTCCTGATCGGGCTAAGCTACCTGATGAGCTCACAGGTGTTCAACGTCGTCCTACGCTCGCTCGGCTACAAGATGAGCTTGCTGCGGCTGTGGGCCGCCGCGCTAGTGGCGATCGTGATCAGCCAGTCGGTGCCTGCGGGCGGCGTGGGCAGCTACGCGTTCCTGCTGAGCAACTTCACCCGTCGCGGTATCTCATCGGGCGAGGCGGCGCTGATAGCCTCGCTTGAGACGCTCAGCTATGCGGTGTCAATGCTGCTGATCTTCAGCTTCAGCCTGGTCTTCCTGGCAGGGCGCGGCCTGGCCACCGGCGAGGCGAGCTATGTGTCCGCAATTGTCGGCGTGGCCCTGATCAGTACGGTAGCCTTTGTGCTCACCCGCCGGGCCGATACGCTGCGCCGCTGGCTGATCGGCCTGAAGAACGGCCTAGGCCGACTGATCGGGCAGGAGTGGGGCGACCGCTGGGCGGATCACATCGTCAACGATCTGGCCCGTGCCCGCGCCCTGCTCTCCAGCCGTCGCCGCGACGTGGCCCTGCTGGTGCTCATTCAGATGACCGCGCTCAGCGGCCACAGCATGGCGATGCTCCTCGTGCTGCACAGCCTTGGGGTGAGCACAAGCTTCGCGGTGGTGATGGCGGCATTCGGCATCGCCCTGATTACCTCGACCTTCAACGTGCTGCCGGGCGGCGGCGGCACCGTCGAGGCGGCCCTGGTGGCCGTGCTCAGCCAGCTCGGCGTCGGCCCGGCCGCCGTGCCTGCGGCGGTGATCTTCCGGCTGTTCAACTTCTGGCTCGCCGCGCCGATCGCCGCCGGCTGCTACCACTGGCTGATGCACGAGCCCGTCACGCCCCTCGTCTCGCGCCACCGCACCCGCGACACGGTCGCCCCACGCCCCGAGTAAGATCGCGCTTCGCGCAGCAGGGTGCCTGCGCTATGGCCGTAGTTCATCCCCGACGCGCACGACCACCATGGTCATGTCATCGTGGGTGGGGACACCCTCGGCGAAGCGGTTCACCTCGACGAGAATCAGGGCGATCAGGTCGTCGGGGGGGAGGTGGCCCCAGCGGACGAGGAGCGCCTCCAGGCGATCGAAGCCGAAGAGGTCGCGGCACTTGTCGTGGGCTTCGACAATGCCGTCGGTGTAGAAGAGCAGGGTATCGCCGGGGTTCAGGTCAAGCTCAACCTGGCCAAACTCGGCGTCGGGGATCATACCCAGGGGCAGCGCAGCAGGCGCGTGGACGAACGAGACGCTACCGTCGGCCCTTCGCAGCAGCGGGCTGAGCTGCCCACCGTTGGCCAGGGTCAGCCGGCGGGATTGCGGGTCCACCACGGCGTAGCTGAGGGCCACGAAGGCGTTCTGCGGCACATCGTCGACCAGCCAGCGGTTCGTCTCCGTCAGCACAACCCATGGCGTCTCGTGGTTGCGGGCCTCGGAGCGGCTGGTCGAGCGCGCCACGGCCATAAGCATGGCGGCGGCCAGGCTTTTGCCAGAGACATCGCCGACGATGATGCCAACGCGGGTGCCGATAGTGACCACATCGTAGAAGTCGCCGCCGGTCTCGCGGGCGGGCAGGCAGCGGGCGGCCATCGTCAGGCCATTCACGCTGGGCAGCTCGCGGGGGAAGAGGTTCGACTGGATGCGGCGGGCGATCTCCAGCTCCTGCTCGATGCGCGTGACCGACTCCTGGTAGAGCTGGGCGTTCTCCAGGGCGACGGCGGCGTGGTTGGCGAAGGTGCTGGCCACCTCGATGTCGCGCTCACTGAAGCTGGCGGCGCCCGCGCTGCGGATGTCGATATTCAGGACGCCGAGCATATTGCCACGGGCGATCAGGGGCGCGCCGATCCAGGCGCGGATGTTGGCGGCGCTCGGGATCGGCGCCCAGTCCCCGCCGCTGCTGTCGGCCACCCAGAGCAGCGGCTCGCGGCGGCGCACCACATCGCCAGCCGCGCTGCCCGCCAGGGGCAGGCTGATGCCGCGCACGTCATCACCGCCGGGGCGCCCTTGCGAGGCCACCATGCGCAACGTATCGCCGTCGAGCAGCATAATCGAGGCCGTGTCGTAGGCGATCAGCTTGTGCAGCTCGCCGAGGATCAGGCGCAGCACCTCGTCGGGGTTAAACGAGGAGCTGAGCACGCGGGCCATCTCGCGCAGAGTGTCGGCGGTGCGGCGCTGCTCCTGCTCGGCGGCGAAGAGCTGGGCGTTCTCCACAGCGGCGGCGACCGCCGTGGCCACCGTCATCATCAGGTCGAGCTCCTCATCGCTAAAGATCAGCGGCTCGTTGTAGCTGTCCAGCGAGATCGAGCCGACAACATGGTCGCGGCTAATCAGCGGCACCACCACCAGCGAGGTAATCCCCATAGACCTGAATGTTGTGCGCGAGACGGCGGCGCGCGGGTCGCCGTCAATATCGTGGATCACCAGGGGGCGGCGGGTGGCGTGCAGCTGATCAATCAGCAGGTTGTCGCTCAGCGTGACGGGCAGGCCGACGGCCCCCGTGGGCGGGTACTCGGCGGCCACCACGCCCGTCCGCTCACTGGCAAAGAGCACCGTGCCGGTGTGGTCAGCCCAGAAGAGCTGCACCAGCTCGCGCGAGGCGATCTCCAGGATCTCCTGCTGGTCGAGGCGGGCGCTGAGCACCGATGCGATGCGCTGCACCAGCTCCATACGAGTGGCCTGGCGCTCGGCAGCCGCAGCATGGGCCTGGGCCTGCTGGGCCAGGCGGGCATTCTCAGTCGCCTGAGCCTCGGCGGCATCGAAGAGGCGCATCTTCTGCACGCCCAGGCTGACGTGGCTGGCCACCTGCCCCAGGAAGTCGATGATGCCCGAGTCGTAGCGATAGGGTCGGTAATCCTGCACCGAGAGCACCCCGATCAGCTCGCCGTCGCGGGCCACCAGGGGCACACCGGCCCATGAGCGCACCTCATTGTCGGGGCTGACAGTGTACGGGACGATCCCCCGGCGATCCATATCCTCGCGCTGCTCGCGCAGGTCGTCGTAGAGCAGCGGCTCGCGGTTCGTCAGAATCCAGTCGCTCATCGTGCCCTGGCGCACCGTCATGCCCAGCATGTCTAGAGGAATGTGGGCGCCACCCTCGACAAAGAGCGCGTGGGTGACGGCGCGGGTCGTGGGTTCGCAGATGAGCAGATAGAAGACCGAGGCATCGGCAACCTCGGCCACCACCCTGCGCACCTCATTGAGCATGAGGTCGAGATCGTAGGATGCGGTGACGAGCTTGCCAATCTGGCCGATCGCCTCAAGCTCGCCGATCTGACGGGCGCGCTGGGTGAGCAGGCGCACGTTCTGCACATGCAGGGCCACCTGGGAGGCCACGCTGTGCATCAGCGCCTCGTCGCGCGGGCCGAACAGGCTGGCGCTGTAGCCCTGAACAGAGATCACCCCGATCACCCGGCCCTCGCGATCCACCATCGGCACGCCGAGCCAGGAGAGGGACTGACGCTCTGCTCCGATGGTGTGACGCTCGACGCCCTCAAGAGCGGCGATCTGCTCGGGCAGATTCGCAAAGCGCAGGGGCATACCGCTACGAATGATCCAGGCGCTGAGCGAGCGCGGCGGCGGCGGCTGGTTGCCCCAGTAGTCGTAGGCATGGTCCTCGTTAATCGAGATGGCTTCGCTCACCACCCGGCGCTCGGAGTCGTAGATCAGCATTGAGAAGGCGTCGAGCGGAATGAACTCCTTCAGCGCATCGTGAACCTGGCGCAGCAGGGTGCGCAGATCCTGGGCGGTGGATGCGGCCCGGCTGACGTTACTGAGGGCGCGCAGTTGGCTGATCTGACGATCGCGCTCCTCTAGCAGGCGCGTGTTCTCAACCACGATGGCGATCTGGTTGGCGACGGCATGGGCGAGGCTCAGCTCGTGTGCGCTGAAGGAGCGCGGCGTCAGGCCAAACAGGCTGAGGGTGCCGAGCACGCTGGCACCGATGCTGAGCGGCAGGCTGAGGGCACAGTCGAAGGGTGGGAAGACGTGAACAGGGAAACGCTCGGGGGTATAACGATCGCGCCAGCCGCGCTCAATCACCTGGGGGCGAGACTCGCGCACGACCTCGCGCAGCGGGCTCGTCTCCAGCGGCGAGTGGGCCGTCACCTCGGCGTACTGCGGGTCGAAGCCACGGTGGGCCTGGAGTACCAGATGCGTGCCGAGATCATCAAGCAGGCGCACATTGCCGGCGTCGAAGCGAAAGAGGTCGACGACCACGTCAAGCGCCTGCCCGAGGATGACATCCAGGGGCTGGCGGGCCACCACCGCCGAGGCGATACTGCTGAGCGCGGCGATCTCGCCGGTGCGGGCGGCCACCTGCTCGCTCAAGGTCCGGCTAAGCTGCCCCTGAGACTCGGTCAGATGCACGTTCTCGACCGCCACGGCGATCACGTTCGCCATACGCTGGAGCAGATCCAGGGTCGCCGTCGTGTAGATGCCGACCTGATAGCTCTGGATGGAGATCACGCCCACCGCGTCGGTGCCGACCATCAGGGGCACGCCAAGCCAGGAGTGCGAGCGCTTATCGGTGTTGCCAAACATCACCTTGGGCTCGTCAGGGTTGCGCTCGGCCACCAGGTCACGGTAGAGCAGCGGCGCACGGTCGCGCACGATCGCGCCAGTCAGGAAGCCGTACTCCAGCCCCTCGATATACGCAGCCACACCCTCGTCGACCAGCAGCGCGGCGCGAAACAGCTCGGGCACCTCATCGCAGAGGGCGAGGTAAATTGCATCAAAGCTGAAGACCTCAGCCAGCTCGTGATGGATGGTCTCCAGGATCGCGCGCAGGGTGGGGCGGTCGCGGCAGGCGAGGCTGATGTTATAGAGTGCGGCGAGTACACGCTGATCCTGCTCGCGCTGGCGGCGCAGCAGGTCGCGCTGATGCTCAAGCTCGGCGACCATCTTGGAGCGGCGTGCAATGATGCGTGCCATCGTTAAGCCACTGGATCACGAAAGAAGCGAAAACGGTAGCCCCACCACCTCGGCGGCCACACCTCCAACATAGAGCGACGTGCCCAGCTCCGCGTGGGCGCTGCGCACATAGGCCAGCCCAATCAGCCCGTGGCGCGGCGACTCGACGACGCTCGTCAGGTCGCCCGCCTCCTTGTCGTCGGCGAACAGCTTCACCGGCAGGGCCAGGCCGTCCGGCAAGCCGTCCGGCAGGCGCAGGCCGCGCAGCTGCTTGGCCAGGCGGCCACGGCTCTCCATGCGGGCGATAATCTCCTGGCCCACATAGCAGCCCTTGTTAAAGCTGATCGCGTCCCAAAGGCCCGTCTCCAGGGGGATGTACTCCTGCGAGAGTTCATGGCCAAAGGCAGCTTGTCCCGCCTCAACCCGCAGCACATCGAAGGTGTCTTGGTCGAGCATAGCCGCGCCGCCAGATGTCAGGGCGGCTACGAGGTCGCCCACAGCATCGGGCGGGGCGTAGAGCGCGAGGCCGCCCCCGCCAAGCGGCAGGCAGCGCGCCACATACAGCGACCATGTGCGCCACTGCGCGGACGCCACCCCGTAGGGTGGCAGGCCGTCGGACGGCAGGCCCATGTTCGCCAGCAGCTCAACCGCACGCGGCCCATAGACCAGCAGCTGAGCCAGGGACGTGCTCGCATCCTCCAGCTTTACCTTATCGTTAAAGAAGATATTCTTGCGCAGGTAGCGGATGATCGCAGGCCCGTTGCCGGGGCTTGTCGCCAGAAGAAGGCCGTCCTCCGTGCGGTAGACGGTGAGCAGGTCAATGATCCGACCGATCGGCGTAGTTAGCGCCGTGCGGATGCCCTGCCCCGGCGTCAGCTTCTCGATCTGGTTGGTCGAGAGGCGGTGCAGCAGGGCTGCGGCGTCGCGGTCGCGCATGCAGATCCGCCCGTGCGCCCCGGCGTCATAGACCACCGCGCCCTTGTGGGCCGCCTCGTAGGCGGCCAGGCTCGCCTGCGGAGCCGTCAGGGTTTCTGTCATATGAGGGTGTCTTTCGGTGGCGGTCATCGGTCTTCCCTAACCGCCGGTGATCATATCGCAACTTTTCTAATACATATCATATCATATTGCCCCTCAAGATGAGGTGTATGCGCCAGGGCTGTTGTAATGCTATGGGGCTTCGCCCCATACACATCACGTTTAGGGCTGACGCCCTAAAAACCTGCGTTGTGTCGGCAAAAATGGCCAGCTTCGCTGGCCATTTTTGCCGACACAACAAGAAATTCCGGTGAGCCTGCGGCCTACCTCAGTAGGCCAGCAGCGTGCGCGCGGCGTCCAGGATCTTCGCCGCATTCGGCCGATGCGCGTCCTCTAGCGGCGGGCTGTAGGGCACCGGCGTATCAGGGGCGGCCACGCGGGTGATCGGGCCATCCAGGTGCTCGAAGGCGCCCTGGGAGATGATCGCGGCCACCTCGCCGCCGATGCCGCCCGTCCGGTTGGCCTCGTGGGCGATCAGCACCTTGCCCGTCTTGCGGGCGCTGGCGAGAATAGCCTCCTCGTCGAGCGGCCTGAGCGAGCGCAGGTCGAGCACCTCGACGCTGCGGCCCTCGGCCTCAAGCTGGGCGGCGGCCTGCATAGCCTCGGGGACCATGGCCGCATAGGCGATGATCGTCAGCTCCTCGCCCTGGCGGCGCAGGGCGGCCTTGCCAATCGGCACGATGCCGGCCTCGCCCTCGGGCACCGGCCCCTTGATCGAGCGGTAGAGCGCCTTCGTCTCATAGTAGATCACCGGGTTCGGGTCGCGGATAGCGCTGATCAGCAGGCCGCGCGCGTCGGCGGGGGTGGACGGGGCCACCACCTTCAAGCCGGGCACGTGGGCGAACCACGCCTCGTTGCACTGCGAGTGGAAGGGGCCGGCGCGCAGCCCTCCGCCGCCCGGCGCGCGGATCACGATCGGCACCGCCTGACCCCAGCGGTAGTGGTTCGTCGCCGCAAACTGCACGATCGAGTCAAAGCCGCTGGAGATGAAGTCGGCGAACTGCATCTCGACCACGGGCAGGAGGCCCTGGAAGGCCATGCCCGTGGCCACGCTGATCATGCATAGCTCGGCCATGGGCGTATCGATCACCCGCCGCTCGCCGAACTCCTCGAACAGCCCCTGCGTCACCTTGAAGGCCCCGCCGTACACCCCGATGTCCTCGCCCATCAGCAGCACCCGCGCGTCGCGCAGCAGCTCGTAGCGCAGCGCGTCGCGGATGGCCTCCAGGTAGGTCAGCTCGCGCGCGGACGCGTCCTCGCTGGCGATGGTGGAGATCTCTTTATGTAAACCCTGATCCCAGGTCATAGCTCTCCCTCCAACTCACTCTCCCGTGGGGGTTTGGGCGGCTTCGCCGCCCCCTATTATATTTTTGTTGGGTTTGGGCGGCGAAGCCGCCCAAACCCAACAAAGGCAGGTTCTGGGGTGCAGCCCCGGGAGCTTTTAGGCGTAGACGCCATCCGTCAGGCTAGCCTCGTCCGGGTAGGGCGACTGCTCGGCGAATGCCTGGGCCTCGTCGAGCTCGGCCTCGATATGGGCGAGCAGGGTAGACAGGCCGACATTGTCGAGCAGGCCGATGCCACGCATATGATCCTCCAGGAGGGTGATCGGGTCGCGGTGCGCCCACTCGGTGAGCAGCTCCTTGGGCACGTAGGCCATATTGTCGTGGATGGCGTGGCCGCGCATACGCATCGTCTTACACTCGATCAGGGTCGGGCCACCGCCGGCGCGAGCATACTTGACGGCCTCGTGAGCGGCCCGGTAGACAGCGGCGAAGTCATTGCCGTCCACCACCACGCCGGGCATGTCGTAGCCTGCGGCCCGGTCGGCGATATCGACGATATTCATCTGGCGCGAGAGCGGGGTCGAGTAGGCGTACTGATTGTTCTCACAGATGAAGACGACCGGCAGGCGAAAGACCGAGGCCCAGTTGAGCGACTCGTGGGCCAGCCCCTGCGATGAGCTGCCGTCGCCGTAGAAGGCCATGGCCACGCGAGACTCGCCCTTGAGGGTGAATGCCTGGGCCATGCCGACGGCCACCGGCAGCGATGCCGGCAGATGGCTGATGAAGCCGACGATGCCGAAGTTGAGGTCGCCCATACCGTGGATATTGGCGTCGCGGCCGCGGCTGACCCCGGTGGAGCGGCCCATATACTGGGCCAGGATGCGGCGCGGGGTGATCCCACGGGCCAGGTAGCAGCCCAGGTCGCGGTGCATCGGCGCGGCGACATCGTTGGGTTCGAGGGCCAGGGCCGCGCCCACGCTCACGGCCTCGTGGCCGATCTGCGAGAAGTAGCCGCCGACGATCTTGCTCTGTTTGTGGAGGAAGGTGCCACGGTCATCGAGGGCGCGGGCGAGCCGCATCCAGTAGTGGGCCTGGCGCAGCAGGTCGGGCGAGAGCTCCATCGCTGTCTCCCAGATTGCAGGTCGCGGATCGGTGATTGGCCGTTATTGTAGCAGAACCTGCTAGCATCGCTGGCGTCTCCAGGACATGGCAATAGCCCCCACATGGTACCAGAATTGCAGGCGTAGCCGATAGAGACGTGGTACCATACAGCGTGCATCCAGATACGAGCGGCGGTAGGGCAGCGGAGGGCGCAGCATGTCACGGGTACAGAATACTGTCATGGTGCTCGTCGGTGTGGCGGCGGCCTGGTGGCTGCTGCGCGAGATCGTGAGCATGCTCGGCAACTTCGCCGATGTCCTGACGATCTTCGGCTTCGCCTGGCTGCTGAACCTGCTGATCGAGCCGATGGTCGACTACCTAAGCCGCTGGGTCAAGCGGCCCGTGGCCTGGGCGCTCGGCTACCTGAGCCTGATCCTCGTGCTGACCGCCCTGAGCGCGCCGCTGGCCTCGCAGGCCAGCTCGCTGCCGGCCTCGCTGCCGAGCGCCATCGAGCAGGCCACCCTGCGCGTCGATAATCTGCTCGACTGGCTGCGCCAGCATCGCATCGGCGTCCCGATCAGCAGCCGCTGGATCGTTGAGAGCGGACAGCTGGCCCAGCAGGCTGGGCCGACGGTGCTGGCCTGGTCGCTCAGCCTGCTGACGATTGGCGGGCAGACTCTGCTGGTGATCGGCGTGGCCGCAGCCATGTCGGCGGGCGACGACTCGTTAGGGGCGATCATCGGCGCGGCCATCCCTCGGCGCTGGGCGGAGGATGTGAAGCAGATCTACGACGATGTGCGGCGCACCTACTCGGCGGCCATCCGTGGGCAGCTGGCAATCTGGGCGATGGGTATGGCCCTGAGCCTGGGGGTGCTGGCGATCTTCCAGACGCCGGGCATGCTCCTGTGGTTTGGCCCGCTGGCGATCGTGCGTCTGCTGCCCTACCTCGGCGGCATCCTCGGCGGCGTGATGACGGCCGGCGTGCTGCTGATCAGCCTGCCCTGGCCGCAGTCGATCCTGCCGGTGCTGCTGATTATCATCGGCGAGAATTTTAAGGGCTATGTGATCGAGCCCCGGCTGCTCGGGCGGGTGCTCAGCCTCTCACCGGGGCTGGTGCTCTTCGTGGTGCTGCTGGGCTGGAAGATCGGCGGGGTGACGGGGATCGCCTTCGGCGTGCCGGCGATGGCGGTGGCGCAGGCGCTCGCCGAGCGCGTGCTGAGCCGCCGCGAGGCCCGCCGCGTTCCACCCGCCGACGAGTCGCCCGCGCCGACTGAGCCCGCAGGCAGCGCAATGGGCCGCAGCAAGGCCGGCGCCCTCCCCGCCGAGCGATAAGCCGTGTCTTACTTTTGGGCGCGCCGCTCAAGCGCGAAGAGGACAATCGTCACATCGGCGGGGGTGATCCCGGCGAGGCGGCCGGCCTGGCCGAGGGTGGCCGGGCGGAACCTCTGGAGCACCTGGCGGGCCTCGTTGCGCAGGCCCGATAGCTCAGCGTAGTCAATGTCGGGCGGGATGCGCCGGGAGTCCATCTTGCGCAGGCGATCCACCTCGCGCCGCTGGCGGTGGATGTAGCCGCCGTACTTGGCCTCGATCTCGACCTGCTCGACCACCAGGGCCGACACGTCGGGCAGGTCGAGCGCCTCGCGGAGCTGGCTATAGCGCAGCTCGGGCCGGGCCAGCAGCTCGAAGGCGCTCATCGGCTGGCTGATCGGCGGTATCTGGGCCGCGCCAAGGGCCGCGTTGACCGCCGCCGATGGGAAGACCCTGTGGCCCTCCATGCTCGCCCGCAGCTCGGCGCTCTGCTCGCGCTTGCGCTCCACAGCCTCTGCCCGCGCGGCATCCACCAGGCCAAGCTCGCGGGCCAGCGGGGTCAGCCGCAGGTCGGCGTTGTCGCCGCGCAGCAGCAGGCGGTGCTCGGCCCGCGAGGTGAACATGCGGTAGGGCTCGCGGATCTCCTTCGTCACCAGGTCGTCGATCAGCACCCCGATGTATGCCTGGTCGCGCCCGAGGATCACCGAGGTCTGGCCGCGCACATGGCGGGCCGCGTTCAGCCCGGCCATCAGCCCCTGGGCGGCGGCCTCCTCGTAGCCGGTGGTGCCGTTGATCTGGCCGGCCAGGAACAGGCCGGGCATCCGGCGGGCCTGCAGGTCGGCCGCGACCTCGCCGGTGGCCACGGCGTCGTACTCGATCGCGTAGCCCACCCGCATCAGCTCCACCTCACGCAGGGCCGGGATGCTGCGCAGCATCTCCCACTGCACATCCTCGGGCAGCGAGGTGTTGCACCCCTGGACATAGACCTCGCTGGTGCCCCAGCCCTCCGGCTCCAGGAACAGCCCGTGGCGCGCCTTGTCGGCGAAGCGCACGATCTTGTCCTCGATGCTCGGGCAGTAGCGCGGGCCGACACCCTCGATCACCCCGCTGAACAGCGGCGCACGGTGCAGGTTCTCGCGGATCAGCTCGTGGAATCGCGGCGTGGTGTGGACCAGGTAGCAGGGCAGCTGCGGGCGCCAGCCGTCGAGCCGCGCGTGGGGGTAGAAGGGGGCGGGCGGGGAGCTGAATGTTGAATGTTGAATGTTGAATGTTGAATGCTCCGGAAATTCAACATTCAACATTCCTAATTCAGCATTATTGTAGTAGTGGCCGAAGTAGGCGGGCACCTCGCTGCCGTGCTGCACCTCGGTCTGGCTGAAGTCGATCGTGCGGGCGTGGATACGCGGGGGCGTGCCGGTCTTCAGGCGCACCAGTGGAAAACCCAGGGCGGCCAGATCCTCGCCGAGAGCCACGGAAGGCATCTCGCCGGCCCGCCCGGCCCCCCAGGTGGCCCCGCCAGTGATCGCCCGCCCGCGCAGGAAGGTTCCCGTGGTGAGCACGACGCTGCGGGCGCGGTAGGTGAAGCCGGTGTGGGTGATAATGTTGAATGTTGAATGTTGAATGTTGAATTGATCCGCTGCCTGATCCTGCCCGGTATTCAACATTCCTAATTCAACATTCAACATTCCACGCAGCGGCACGATCCGCTCGACCATAGCCTGGCGGATGTCGAGGTTGGGCACCCGCTCCAGGGTCTCCTTCATCACCTGGGCGTAGAGGCGCTTGTCGCACTGGGCGCGCAGCGACTGGACGGCCGGCCCCTTGCTCTCGTTGAGGGTGCGGATCTGGATGGCGGCGCGGTCGGTGACGCGGGCGGTCAGGCCGCCGAGGGCATCGATCTCGCGCACGAGGTGGCCCTTGGCCGGCCCGCCGATGCTCGGGTTGCACGACATATGGGCCAGCTTGTCAAGGTCAATCGTCAGCAAGAGCGTGCGGCAGCCCGCCAGGGCCGCCGCGTTGGCCGCCTCACAGCCGGCGTGGCCTGCGCCGATCACAACAACATCGTAGAGTGTCTGCATATAAATGGTATAATACCGGGCCGGTTGACCCGGATTCCAGATTAAGAAACCTGTCAGGTGCGGCCCGGCGCGTCTTCGCTTAACCGCGCTGCCCCACGCCGCACATGACAGGTTTTATTATAGCTATGGAGCGCCGCATTGCCTCGGATACAGATCATAGATGATGATGTGCTCACGCTCGCGAGCCTGGGCATTCAGCTGGAGGACGCGGGCTTCAGCGTCACCAAGAGCAGTGACCTCACCCACGCCGAGCAGGCGTATGTCGAGGAACGTCCAGATCTGGTGGTACTCGATGTGCGCAGCGATCGCGAGCGGGGGTGGGAGCTGCTGGAGCGGATTGCCGACTCCACGCCGGTGATCGTGCTGAGCGCCGCCGCGCGCGAGGAGGATGTGGTGCGCGGGTTTGCCGCCGGTGCGGTCGATTACATCGCTAAGCCCTACCGCTCGGCCGAGCTGCTGGCCCGCCTGCGTGTCCGTCTGGCCATCCCCGTCCCTGTCGCAGCGCTCGCCGTGAGCGCCGCGCCCACGCCCGCCGCGCCCGCCGCGCCCGCCGCGCCGAAGGTTGGCACGACCGAGCGCCTGGCCGAGACACGCCCGCCCGCGCCGCCGCCCCGGCGGTCATCCGCCCGGCGCGATGACGACGAGGAGGCGGTCTTTATGAGCGAGGCCGAGGAGATGGCCCTGCTGCGGATTCCCGACCCTCGGCTCGTCACAGAGCCCGCCGAGGCGGCCCCCGCCCCAGACGAGGGCGAGAGCATCGGCAAGCGGCTGCGCGGCGAGCGCCTGCGCCGCCACCTGACCCTGGTGCAGGTCGAGAACGAGCTGAAGATCCGCATGTCCTACCTGCAGGCATTTGAGGACGAGAAGTACACACTGCTCCCGCGCGGCCCGGTCGCCCTCCAGATGGTGCGCAGCTACGTGGAGTTCCTGGGCATAGACCCCGAGCCAGTCGTCGCCGAGTTCCGCGCCCAGCACTACGTGGATCAGTACGAGCCGCTGCCCGCCCTGGGCGGCTCGCGTATGCCGCGCAGCCTGCCGACATGGGTAATCTGGACGGTGGCCGTGCTGCTGGCCCTGGCCGTGGCCGTCGGGGCGATCCTCTACTTCGACCCGGCCTTCTTCCAGAACCTCTGGGCGCAGATTATGGGCTTGATGCCCCAGCCCCAGTAGAGACGCCCCGGCGGGGCGTCTCTACCCCGCCCGCAACAGCTCCCGTGCGGCGTCAGCGTCCCTGCGGATCTGGGCGACCAGCGCATCGACCCCGCTAAACTTCTGCTCGCCGCGCAGGCGGTGCAGGAAGGTCACGTGTAGCACCTGGCCGTACAGGTCGCCGCCCCAGTCGAGCAGGTGGGCCTCCACCGCGCGGCGCAGCCCGTCGAAGGTGGGCCGCACGCCAATGTTCGTCACCGCCGGCAGGCTGGCCCCGCCGTCCGTGACGACCCGGCAGGCATAGACGCCATCGGCGGGGAGGACGTGGTTAGGGCTGATCTGGAGGTTGGCGGTGGGGAAGCCGATCAGGCGCCCACGCTGATCTCCCTGCACCACCAGCCCGCGCAGGCCGAAGGGCCGCCCAAGCAGGGCCGCCGCCGCCTCCACATCTCCGGCGGTGAGCAGCTCGCGCACGCGCGAGGCGCTCACCGGCTGGCCGCCCACCAGCACCTTGGCCACCGCGCCGACGGCGAATCCGAGATCGCGGCCGATCACCATCAGGCTTGGCACATCGCCGGCCCGCCCGCGACCCATGGCGAAGTCCTCGCCGACCCACAGCTCGCGCAGGGGCATGGCGGCGCAGATCTGGGCCATGTAGGCGTCGGCGCTGGTGGCCTTCGTCTCCTCGGTGAACGGCGCGACGATCAGCAGATCCGGCCCGAGGGCGGCGATCAGCTCGATCTTCTCCTCCAGGCTGCTGAGCAGCTGGGGCGGCCTGTCGGGGCGCAGCACCACATTCGGGTGCGGCTCCCAGGTGAGCGCGGCGCTGACGAAGCCAAGCTCGCGGGCGCGGCCCACCGCCGTCCCGATCAGCTGGTGGTGCCCGAGGTGCAGCCCGTCAAACTTGCCCATGGTGAGCACGGCGGGCCGCTGCGCGATCCCAGGCGCAAGCGAGCGGACAATTTCCACGGCAAGACTTCTCCACTTCGACAAGGGCACAGGGTACAGGGTACAGGAACTAGGTAGAACGCATCAGCAAGCTAGGCATGTGCCCACATTCTAAAACCTTGTCTGTTGATACTAATGCGCAGAGCAGTGTACCACACCTGCCGATATCGGCCCTACTCCCGCAGCAGCTTCTGCAGCTCGTAGAGCTTATTCATGGCCTCCAGCGGGGTCAGCTCGTTGAGGTTCAGCCGACGCAGGTACTCCACCACCGGGCTCGGCGCCAGGTCGAAGAGGGAGAGCTGGTTGCCAGGAGTCAGTGATCGGGAGTCGGGAGTCAGTGATCGGGAGTCGGGAGTCAGTGATCGGGAGTCGGGAGTCGGGGCCGGGAGTCGGGAGTCGGGAGTCGGGGCCGGGCCGGGAGTCGGATGTGTATCGGCTGTCGCCAGCTGAACTTCGCGTCCGGAACCCTGACTCCTGACTCCTGACTCCTGACTCCCGACTCCTGACTCCCGACTCCTGGATTCGAGATCGGCCAGCAGCTCGCCCGCCCTGCGGATGACCGAGCGCGGGATGCCGGCCAGCTCGGCCACGTGAATGCCGTAGGAGCGGTCGGCGCTGCCGGGGCGCAGCTCGTGCAGGAAGACCACGCTGTCGCCCCGCTCGACGGCGGCCATGTGGAAGTTGCGCACTCGGGCGAGCGGCCCCTCCAGCGCGGTCAGCTCGTGGTAGTGGGTGGCGAAGAGCGTGCGGCACTGGAGCCGTGGCTCGTCGTGGATGTACTCGACCACCGCGCGGGCGATCGCCATGCCGTCGTAGGTGCTGGTGCCCCGGCCCACCTCGTCGAGGATGATCAGGCTGCGCCGGCTGCTCTGCACCAGCAGCGCGGCCGTCTCGGTCATCTCCACCATAAAGGTGCTCTGTCCGGTGGCGATGTCGTCCTGGGCACCGATGCGGGTGAAGATCCTGTCCACCAGGCCGACCTCGGCGGCCTCGGCGGGCACGAAGGAGCCGATCTGGGCCAGCAGGACGATCAGGGCCACCTGGCGCATCACCGTGCTCTTGCCGGCCATGTTCGGCCCGGTGATGATCAGCAGCTGGGCGTCCTCGGTGTCCACGCAGGTGTCGTTGGCGACAAATGACTCGGGGATCATCTGCTCGACCACCGGGTGCCGCCCGCCAGTGATGTGCAGGCGGGTGCTGTCGCTGAGGGTGGGCCGGGCATAGCGCCCGCGCACGGCTACCTCGGCCAGCGCGGCGACGGCGTCGAGCTGGGCCAGGGTGCGGGCCACGCCGCGCAGGCGCTCGGTGTGCTTGGCCAGCTCGTCGCAGAGCCGGGAGAAGCCCTCGCGCTCCATCTCGACAAGCTGGAGCTTGGCCCGGTCGATCACCTGCTCGTACTCCTTCAGCTCCTCGGTGATGTAGCGCTCGGCGCCAACCAGCGTCTGCTTGCGCTGGTAGTCCTTGGGGATGAGCTTCTCGTCGGTGGTGCGCGATACCTCGATGTAGTAGCCGAAGACGCTGTTGTAGCCGACCTTGAGCGACTTGATCCCGGTGCGCTCGCGCTCGCGCCCCTCCAGGCGGTCGATGTAGTCCTGGGCGTGGCGGCTGGCCCGCACCAGGGCGTCGATGCGCGGCTCGAAGCCGGGACGGATCACCCGGCGGGGGCGCTCGCCGCCCTCCTCGGCGGCCCGCAGGTAGTTCGATGCCCCCAGCAGCGCCGGCGGGTCGTCGTCTAGCGCCCGCTCCAGCAGCGCGGCGATGTCGTCACAGGGAGTCAGGAGTTGGGAGTCGGGAGTCGGGGCCGCCCCAGGAGTCGGGAACTGGGAGTCAGGAGTCAGTGTCGCGTTGCCTGACTGATCATCCTCAGCGAAAAGATCATCTTCATCCTCATCCACCTCTCGGCTTCGCCCCCCCGACGCCTGACTCCCGACGCCTGACTCCCGACTCCCGACGCCTGACTCCTGGGGCACCAGATCGCCCAGATTGTCACCCACCGCCGCGACCACCCCCGGCAGGGCGCGCAGGGCGGCGCGCAGCTGCACCATGTCGCGCGGGGTCGCCACGGTGGTGCCCTGGGCCACCCGGTTGACCGCGCGCTCCATGTCGCCCACCTCGCCGAGCGCCTGGCGCAGCTCGGCGCGCAGCAGCGTCTCGTCTACGCAGCGGGCCACGGCGGACTGGCGGGCCTGAAGCGGCTCCAGATCGAGCAGGGGCTGGGCGATCCAGCGGCGCAGCAGGCGCGCGCCCATGGGCGTGCGGGTGCGGTCGAGGATGTTCACCAGGGCCGTCTTGCCGCCCGCCGAGGTGCTCTCCAGCAGCTCCAGGTTCCGCCGCGTCTGCGGGTCAAGGAACATAAAGCTGCCGGTGGTGTAGACCCGCAGGCTGTTGAGCTGGCTGGCCTGGTGGCGCTGGGTCTGGTGGACATATTGGAGCAGGGAGCCGGCGGCGCGGGTGGCCAGGGGCCGATCATCGAGGCCGAAGGCAGACAGCGACTGGACGCGCATCTGGCGCAGCAGCGTCTCCTGGGCGGTCTGGGCGTCCCAGCGCCAGACGGGCCAGGCCGTGACGTGGCCCTTGGCCCAGCGGGCGTCGCTGGCCTGGTCGAGGCGGCGGGCCACCCGCTCGTGGGGCAGCAGCAGGTCGCGCTCGCCCTTGGTCATCGGCGCGAGGTCCTGGGTGAGCCGGGCCTCGGCGGGGGCCAGCTCGGGCAGGCGCAGGCGCTCATCGTCGGGGACGAGCACCTCGGCCACCTGGAGCCGCGAGAGCTCGCCGTGGAGCTGGGCGGCGGCCCGCTCGCCGGTAAACTCAATCGCGGCGAACTCGCCGGTGCTCAGGTCGGCGTAGGCCAGACCGATCCGCTCGCCCTCAATGATCGCGGCGGCCAGGTAGTTGTTGGCCGTCGTGGTGAGCATCGAGGAGTCGATCACCGTGCCGGGGGTGATCACCCGCACGATCTCGCGGTGAACCATCTTGCGCTCAAAGTCGCCGGGGGCCGTCTGCTGGATGCCGCTGGCGAAGATCGACTTGGGCCGGGTGTCGCTGCGCGAGGACTCGGTCTCGCTGAGCTGCTCGGCGATCGCCACCCGGTAGCCCCGGCCCACCAGGTCGTTCACATAGCGCTCGACGGCGTGGTAGGGCATGCCTGCCATCGGCGCCCAGAGCTTCTGCTGGTCCTTGGGCTGGCTCTTATCGACGGCGAAGTCCTTACGGGTGAGGGTCACGTCGAGCAGCTCGGCGATCAGCTTGGCGTCATCATCGAAGGTCTCATAAAAATCGCCGAAGCGAAAGAGCAAGATCGCATCCTCGGCCTCGGCCTTTAGCTTGCGATACTGGCGGTACCACGCGTGAATCTCTACCTTCGCCATCGACACAGCTCCGGATATTGCAAGGGGTTGGAGGTTAGGGGTTGGGGGTTGGGGGTTGGGGGTTAGGCCCAATACTTTTCGAATAAGGAGCCTGCCGCCGCCCAACCCTCACCCCCCAGCCCCCTCTCCCGCTGCGGCGGGAGAGGGGGAGCATTTCCTCACCAGGAAGGAATATACGCAGTACCGCAAAAGGAACGCTGTGGTATTTACTTGTCATTCTGAGCGAAGCGAAGAATCCCGGCCGGGACCCTTCGCTTCGCTCAGGGTGACAGCGTTCCTTTTGCTCTACTGCGAATATACTCCCCTCTCCCCTTGAGGGAGAGGGGCTGGGGGTGAGGGGGCGAGGTCGGCACGAGAACCGCTTATTCGAAAAGTATTGGAGTTGGGCCGCTACACCCGCGCCCAGCATAAAACCATGCGCCTATAATTTCGACACACACGTTCTCTTACGACATGTTCTGGGTAGAGCGATTGTAGCATAGAACAGCCCCCCAGCCCCCAGCCCCTGTCCCCAACCCCCAACCCCCTGTCCCCTGATGAACACACCGACATCAAACAGGCGGTATGCGTATGGGTGATCTTCATCTGAGGCCGCTACGATATGCTGGCAGCGGATGACGGGAGCGAAGGCATATGCCAGCACCGGGAGCCGCGGCAGGGTACGGATGGGCTGGCGCAGGGGGGGGGCGCCAGCAGCATCCATACCTGCCGGGGCTTTTTTCGCCCCCACGAGTTGAGCGCGACGCCATCGCAGCGCGGCGCGACCTGGGAACGCCGATGAACATCCTGTTACTCACCTACGCCGTACCATACCCGCCCGAGAGTGGGCCGAAGGTCAAGACCTACCACCTGCTCAGGCACCTCGCCGGGAGGCACCGGGTAACTCTGGTGAGCTTCGCCCACCATGGCGAGCGCGCAGATCAGATCGCTGCGCTGCGCCCGCTCTGCGTAGGGATCCACACGGTGCCGCTTGCCAACGATAGCATGCACCGCTATCGGTCGATGGCCATGAGTCTGCTTCGCGGGCGGCCCTTCATCGTTGAGCGCGACACAAGCCCTGCTATGCACGCGCTTCTGGCCCGCCTCGTCGCCGAGGCCGAGGAGGTCGGGCAGCCCTTCGACCTTGTCCACGCCGACCAACTGTACATGGCACCCTACGCCGAGGCGCTGCCGATCCCGCGCCTGCTCGACCAGCACAATGCCGTCTATCGCATCTACGAGTCGCTGGCGGGCCAGCGGCACTGGGCGCGAAGCTGGATGGCCCGCCGCGAGGCCGCGCTGCTGCGCCGCCACGAGGGCCGCCTCTGCGCCACCTTCGAGGCCGTCACCACGGTGAGCGACGAGGACCGCCAGGCGCTCCAGGCGGTGATGCCGCGCCCGCGTGAGCTGACCACGATCCCGATCGCCGTGGATGTCGCCGAGCTCCAGCCGATCACCCGCGACCCCCAATCGCAGGCGGTGCTGAGCCTGGCCGCGCCCGGCTGGCCGCCCAACGCCGAGGGGCTCACCTGGTTCGCCCGCGAGGTCTACCCGCTGGTGCGGCGGGCCGTCCCCGAAAGCCAGCTGTTCATCTGCGGGGCGCAGCCGGACCACGCGGTGCGCGCCCTGCCCGAGCGCGACCCGAGCATTGAGGTGACTGGCTTCGTCGACCCGGCAACCTACATCGCCCGCTCGGCATGTCTGATCGTGCCGCTGCGCCAGAGCGGCGGTATGCGCGTAATGATCCTGGAGGCGCTGGCCCGAGGTATCCCAGTTGTCTCGACCAGCCTCGGGATCGCAGGGCTCGACCTGCGCCCCTGCGAGCACCTGCTGGTTGCCGACACGCCCAGCGACTTCGCCGATGCGGTGGCACTGCTGCTGCGCGAGCCGGAGCTGGGCCGACGGATCGCGGCGGCCGGGCGGCAGCTGGTGCTGGATCGCTACGACTGGCGCGTGGTCTACCGGGTGATCGACAGCGTGTACGAGCGCATGGTCGCCGCCAACACATGCGCAGGTACTGTGGCCGACAGCCGGGGCGGCCTTATGCCCCGGCCAAATGAGCTGGAGCACGTCTGTTAGATCTCAAATCCACAATCCACAATCTGCAATCTGCAATGTATAGGGGGGGCTATGCGGATACTCTTCATCTGCACCGATGTGCCATCACGGCGGCACATTCGGGCGCACGGAATGCTGAAGGCCATGGCGGGCCGGGGCCACCAGATCACCGTGGTGTGCGGTGCCTCGCCTGACAGCCGACCGTATGTGGCCGAGCTGCGGGGGCGCGGGCTGAAAGTCGTAGCGGTGCCCAATCGCGCCGCCGAGCGCGGGTGGAACATGCTGCGCGCCCTGCCCAGCTCGCTGCCCGCGCACGCCGCCGCCGCGTTCGGCCCGCGCATGCTAGAGGCGGTGCGCGCCGAGGTGCGCAGCAGTGCCTACGATATCGCCCACATCGATGGGATCGCCGCCTCGGCCCTGAGCTTCGCCCTGACCGGCCTGCCCGCCGTCATCGACGCCACCACCTGCGCCAGCATGCGCCTCACCCGTATGGCCCGTGAGGGCTGGCTCCACGCCGCACAGATCGCCCCCCAGCTTGCCCGCACCCGCCACCACGAGGCCGCCTACCTCCAGAGCTACGACCGAGTCATCGCCGCCTCGACAGATGATGCCTGGGCGCTGGGCGCGATCAGCAGGCACGTGGACGCCCCCCATGCCATCCATGTCGTCCCCACTCCGGTTATGCTAGAGCACTCCCCTGGCCTGCTCACCCTCCGCGAGCAGGGCACGCTGCTGCTCTGCGCCGACCCCGAGGGCCGCGATGCTATCGTCCAGCATGTCGTCGACTCGGTGATGCCCCGCATCTGGCAGCAGCGCGCCGATATTAAGTTGCTGGTGGTCGGGCCACTCCCCGCGCGCATGGCCCAACGTGGCCCAGCCGACCCGCGCATGCTCAGCGTGAGCGCCGACGACCGACAGGCCATGGCCAGGGCGACGATCGCCCTGGCGCCTGGCGATACCCAGTCGGCCGATGAGGCGCTCCAGGCGATGGCTGCGGGCACCCCGCTCGTCGCATCCTCGGCCATCGGTCGGGCGCTCCATGCCGTCAATGAGGGCGACCTGCTGCTCGCCCATGGGCCGACCGCGCTCGCGCAGGCCGTCCTGGAGTTGCTCGACGACCCGCGCTACCGGGGGCAGATCGGCCGGGCCGGTCGCGCCTATATCGAGCGACAGCACAGCCCCGAGATAGTGGCCGATGAGCTTGAGCGGATCTACGCGGCAGCAACCGGCGCGCCCATCGCCGACTGGGGGCTCCATGTCGGGCTGAGCGGCCTGCTTAACCGCGAGGTCGGGGGCTAGGGAGGGGTTCCGGGAGGACAATGTCCTCCCGGAACCCCTCCCTAGCGGCGGGACACGTAGCCGCGCAGCGTATCAACCATATCTGGCGAGGCAACGACAATTGGCTCGGACAGATTGCGCCCATCGAGCAGGCTCGTCGTCGCGAGGGCAGATCCGCTCAGGCCATATGCCACACCGCCGGCAGCGTGCAAAATAGCCATGCCGGCGGCAATATCCCACAGGCTCGCCCGACCGATCAGGGCACCCATCGCACTGCCCCGCGACACATAGCAGAAATCGGCGGCGATGCTGCTCAGCGCCCGCGTTTTGCCAGGGAAGCTGATCGAAAAGGTGCGGTGGGCGTAGGATGAGACCGCCATCCAGTCGTTGTCGTCGATCGTGGCGGCGGTGAGCACCCGGATCTGCTCGTCGTTACGATAGGCCGGGCCATCGGGGCCGGCCCAGTAGCAGTCATCGAGGATCGGCAGATAGATCACTCCCAGGTAAGGGAGGCCCCAGCGCAGCAGGCCGATCGAGATACACCAGAGCGGCAGCCCCGCCACAAAAGCCCCCGTGCCGTCGATTGGGTCGATCGACCAGACAAACTCGCGGTCGATCTCACCAACCCCCTGCTCCTCCCCCATCACTCCGTGAGTCGGATAGCGCGTGGCGACGCGCTCGCGCAGCAGTTGCTCCACCTCCACATCGGCCTGTGTCACCCATGTGCTATCGGCTTTGCGTTTCTTCGCGACATTATTAAAGTAGTGGCGGGCCAGCGCCCCACCCTCGCGCGCCCACTCCCGCACCTCTGCGATATCGACGTCGCTCACGATCTCCTCCTCAAGCACATCTTTCATAAAAAAGTCCTCCCTTTCTTAATCATAGCGCATGTGGGACTGAAGGACTCGGCTCTCATGGTCGTAGAATACAACGCCGCAGATACACCCTACAGGCGTGGTGCGCCACGCCTGTGCGGCGCCTTCCGCCCTCAGGCGGATTGACGCCCGTCGCTGGGTGGTGTATTCTGTGACCAAGAAAATATTTTGGTCACAGAGCCACAGGAGCGCGGCAATGCCCAGAGGATTCAGCGAGCAGGAGCGGGCGACCATCCGAGCGGGGCTCCAGGCTCGCGCCCGCGAGCTGCTGGCCAGCTACGGCATGCGCAAGATCAGCGTCGAGGACCTGACGGCGGGGGCGGGCATCTCCAAGGGTGCCTTCTACCTGTTCTATGGCTCGAAGGAGGAGCTGTTCTTCGAGGTGATCCAGCAGTTTGAGGCCGAGTATCAGGCCGCGCTGCTGGGCGCACTCGGCCCGCCCGACTCGCCGCCGCGCGAGCGGGTGCGCGCCTTTATCGAGCGCGCCATGACGCTCTGGCGCAGCCACCCGCTCTTCCGCCACTTCGGCCAGGCCGACCTGGAGCTGCTGACGCGCCGCCTGCCGCCCGAGAAGATGGCCGAGGGCCTGCGCAGTGACGACGCCTTCGCCGTGCGGCTGATCGCTGCCTGGGCCGCCGACGGGGTCGAGATCCATGTCTCCCCGCAGCTCCTCGCCGGCCTGCTGCGTGCCCTGTTCTTCGTCGGCCTCCACGCCGACGAGCTCGACCCGCAGGTCGCCCCGCAGGTGATCGAGCGGATGATCGCGATGCTTGCGAATGATATCGCGTAGGGACGGCTCGCGAGCCGCCCCTACAACCACGGCAAATGGAGGCCCCCTATGATCGAGGTGTCCGACTTAACCTACACCTACCCGAAGGGAAACAGCCCGGCCCTGCGCGGGCTGGGGTTCCGCGTCGAGCGCGGCGAGATCTTCGGCTTCCTGGGGCCGAGCGGCGCTGGGAAGTCCACCACCCAGAAGATCCTGATCGGCCTGCTGCGCGGGTACGCGGGCCGGGCCTCCGTGATGGGCCGCGAGGTGGGAACCTGGGGCAGCGACTACTACGAGCGGGTGGGCGTGGCCTTCGAGCTGCCCAACCACTTCATGAAGCTCACCGCCCGCGAGAACCTGCGCTACTTCGCCGCGCTCTACCGGGGGCAGACCCGCCGGCCCGACGATCTGCTGGGCCAGGTGGGTCTGGCCGATGACGCCGACACGCCGGTGGCCCAATTCTCCAAGGGCATGCGCGTGCGGCTGAACCTGGCCCGCGCCCTCATCCACAGCCCCGACCTGCTCTTCCTCGATGAGCCGACCTCCGGGCTTGACCCGGTGAACAGCCAGAAGGTCAAGGCGATCATCCGCGCCGAGCAGGCGGACGGGCGGACGATCTTCCTGACCACGCACAACATGGCGATCGCGGACGACCTGTGCGACCGGGTGGCCTTCATCGCCGAGGGGAAGATCGCGGCGATCGACGCGCCGCGCGCGCTCAAGCTGCGCTACGGCGTGCCGACGGTGCGCGTGGAGTACGCCGGGGAGCGCGGCGCTGAGCAGCGCGACTTCCCGCTGGAAGGGCTGGGCGCGTGCGCCGCCTTCACCGATCTGCTGCGCACCCAGGCCGTGCAGACCATCCATAGCCAGGAGGCTAGCCTGGAGCAGATCTTTATCCGCGTGACGGGGAGGAGTCTTTTATGGGACGCCTGATGCACACGCTGCGCTGGGACATCACGCTCCAGGCCCGCAACGGCTTCTACCTAGTGACGGGGCTGGTGCTGCTGATGTGGGCGGCGCTGCTCATCCCGCTGCCGGCCCTGGACACGGAGTGGCTGCTGCCGCCGCTGATCCTGAGCAACCTGGTGGTGGGCGGCTTCTACTTTGTGGGCGCAATCGTGCTGCTGGAGAAGGCCGAGGGCTCGCTGCTGGCCCGCGCGGTGACGCCGCTGCGCGGCGGCGAGTACCTGGCGGCGCGGGTGATCAGCCTGAGCCTACTGGCCCTGGTTGAGAATCTGGGCATGGCCGCGCTCTTCCGGGGTACCAGCTTCGCGCCGCTGCCGATGGGCGGCGGGATCATGCTGGGCACGGCGCTGTTCTGCATGGCCGGGCTGATCACGGTGGCACCCTACGGCTCGATCAACGCCTACATGCTGCCCTCGGCGGCGGTGGCCGGGCTGCTCTCCATCCCGGTGATCGCCGCCCTGGCGGGCTGGGCGAGCCCGCTGCTCTACCTGCACCCACTGGAGCCAGCCATGCTGCTGATGCAGGGCTCCTTCCGGCCCCTGGCCGCCTGGGAGCTGGCCTACTGCCTTGGCGCGGGTGCCCTCTGGCTGATCACCCTCGGGCGCTACGCCCTGCGGGCCTGCCGGAAGCTCTCTGTCGAGAGCTAGGGTGGGGGCGGCTTCGCCGCCCAGAGATTTTCGTATTGGGGTGAAGGCGGCTTCGCCGCCTTCACCCCAATACGAACAAAGGAGTCTCGTATGCAGACCATCCGCCTGATCCGCGCGCTCGGCCCGCTGGACGCCCGCAGCGTCCTGCGCGACCCGCTGCTGCGCTGGATGATCATCCTGCCGCTGGCCTTCGCCCTGGCCTTGCGCGGGGCCATCCCGGCCCTGCTGGCCCAGGTGATGGCCCGGCTGCCCTTCACGATCGACATTGGCCCGCACTACCTGCCCCTGATGAGCTACGCCCTGCTGCTGATAGCGCCGATGCTGGCCGGGGTGGTGCTCGGCTTCCTGCTACTTGACCTGCGCGACGATGGGGTGCTGGAGGCGCTGCGGGTCGGCCCGCAGCGCCTGCGCGGCTACCTGCTCTACCGGCTGGCCCTGCCGACGCTGGTGGGCCTGCTGCTCACCCCGGCGCTCTTTTTGGTGGCCGGGCTGCCGGCTGGCGGGCCGGCGGGGTTAGCCCTGGCCGCCGTTGGCGCGGCCCCCATGGCCGCGCTCTACGCCCTGCTGCTCGGCGCGATCGCCCAGAACAAGGTGCAGGGCATCGCCCTGATGAAGCTCTCGGGGCTACTCTTCATCCTGCCAGCCCTCTCACGCTACCTACCCGCGATCTGGCAACTGCCGCTGGCCCTGGTGCCCACCTACTGGCCAGCCCGGCTGCTCTGGGCGCTCCAGGCCGGCGCGCCCGAGGCGTGGCTCTACCTGATCGGCAGCCTGCTCTACCCGCCGCTGATCTGCGCGCTGCTGCTGCGCCGGATGGAGCGCCAGAGCTGATGGGCATCACGCGCGCACGCCATCGTCGGCGCTGAGGGCGCTCGTGCGCCATGCCTGCGCGATCAGCTCAACCACCTGCTCGGGCGTGAGCTGTGCGGTGTCGATCATCAGGTGGTAGTGGTCGGCCTCACGCCAGTTCGCGTTGTAGAACTGCTTGATATAGCGCGCGCGGTCGTTGTCGCGCTGGGTGATGCGGCGCTCCGCCTCGGCCCGGTTCACCTTCATGCGCCCCATAATCGTCGTCACCCGCCGCTCCAGGGGCGCGTACAGCCCCACGTGCATCACGCCCGGCCAGCCGGCCAGCGCGAAGCTCGCGCCGTGACCCACGATGATCACCTTATCGCGGCGGGCCGCAGCTGTGATCACCTGGCAGGTCACCTGGTGGTAGAGCGTATCGTCGATCGGTGCCGGCACGACCTCGCTCGACGCCGCACCCCCGGCCAACTCGCCGGCGGCCCAGAGCATGGTGATCGCCCGATCCAGCAGCCCGGCCATCCGCTCATCGTGCTCATCGGCCATATCCTCGGCGATATGTAGCTCGTGGGCCACATCGCGCACAATCTCCCGGTCCACATAGCTGAATCCGAGCTGCTCCGCGAGCTTGCGGGCGATGTCGCGCCCGCCGCAGCCCATCTGGTACTCAATGGTGATCACAGTCATGGGTGTTTGTCCTCAGTGTATTGGCGAAGACGCAATGCCGTAGACGTAACGCTGTCACATATGTCACGCTGAGCGAAGCGAAGCGTCCCGGTGTCCCTATCGCCCGCCGGGACGCTTCGCTTCGCTCAGCGTGACAGGGCGAGTTTTGCGGTATTGCAGTGGAACACATTACTTCGATGATATCGATGTATTGGCAGCCGTCTGATTGACGCGCAGGATCGCGCTCAGGCCGCGCACCAGCGCCGCCAGATCGGCGAGATCGAGGCAGCCGAGCAGCGCATGGATATGCTCGCGCCGACCCTGCTGGAGCGTCTCGATCAGCTCCGCGCCCGCCGGTGCCAGCTGCACCATCGTCCGCCGCCGGTCATCTGCGTCGGCCACCCGCTCCACCAGCGCAACGCTTTCCAGACGGTCAACCAGGTGGCTGACGGTGGATTGGGTGACGCCCAGCACCTCGGCCAGCGCGTTCACCGTGAACGGCCCTCTGCGCGCCACCACGAACAGGGTCTTAAACTGGGCCATGGTCAGCTCAAGCTGCATCCAGCGCGGGATGGCCGTGTTCTGCAAGGTCAGGAACAGCTGGCGATGAAGCTCAAAGACCGTCTCGATCAGGTCGGCTTTGGGGTCGGAGAGCGGATGTGGCTCGGGCGGCATTGTCCGGCTCCCTTATCTTAGACAAGATTTCAGATTGCAGATTGCAGATTTGGTGCAGAAGAACGCTATTCACGGCATCAAACTGTAAAGCAACCTGAAATCTTGTCTTACGCTGATAGCGCCAGATATATCGGCTATCGGCTATCGGCCTATTATATGCGCGACCTCGAATATTTTGCAAGCCGTTCATATTGACAACATCGAAATATATGTTACGCTCTTGACGAACGACGCCATCTATCTCGCCACGAGGTTGCCCGTCTATGAGCAGTACCCGTCCCAAAGAGCGGTTGAAGGGCATGCCGATCTCCGACCTCGCCATCCAGCAGCCGGTCTTCATCACTATGATGATGCTGCTGGCGATCGTGATCGGCCTGCTGGCCTACAGCTCGCTGCCAGTCAACAACTTGCCCGACTTCTCAATGCCGATCGTCTCGGTCTCGGTGACGTACCCCGGCGCCGGGCCGGAGACCGTCGCCCAGCAGGTGGCCCAGCCGATCGAGGAGGCGATCAACACGATCAGCGGGGTTGATACGATCAACTCCACGGCGAGCGAGGGCATCGCCCAGATCATGGTCACCTTCGGCGAGGGCGTCGATATTAGCCAGGGCTTGCAGAACGTGCGCGAGAAGGTGAGCGCCGTGGTCCCACGGCTGCCGCGCGACACGGGCGACCCGATCTACCAGCAGTTCGATGTGGGCGCGCTGCCGGTGCTCCAGCTGGCCGTCGCTAGCGACGGCTCGCTCTCGCCGCTCCAGCTGCGCCAGCTGATCGACGACGCCTTCGTCCCCACGATCCAGCGCATCGCTGGCGTCGGCTCGGTCACGGTGAGCGGCGGCCAGGCCCGCCAGATCAATGTGCTGCTCGACCTGGAGCGGCTCAGCGCCTACCAGGTGGCCCCCTCGCAGATCAGCGCGTCGATCCGCAACGCCAACACCAACCTGGGCCTGGGCAACGTCGACACCGGCGACCAGAGCATTAGCCTGCGCGCCCCCAGCCAGATCACCGGGGCTGAGGATATCGCTAAGCTGCCGATCACCGGCACCCGCTACACCGTCGGCGATGTGGCCGAGGTGGTAGACGGCGTAACCGACACCAATCGCCACGAGCGGCTCAACGGCCAGGATGCGGTCAGCATCAGCGTGGTCAAGCAGGCCAAGTCCAACACCGTGGCCGTGGCCGACGCCGCCCACGCCGAGCTCAACCGGCTCTTCGCGGCCCACCCCGAGCTGAAGCAGATCATCACCCTCGACCAGTCGATCCAGGTCAGCCAGTCGGTTGAGAGCTCGCTGGAGGAGATGATCCTGGCGATCATCGCGGCGCTGCTGGTGGTGCTGTTCTTCTTCCGCGACCTGCGCAACACCCTGGTGACGATGGCCGGCCTGCCGGTGATCCTGATCCTCACCTTCGGCGCGCTGGCCCTCTTCGGCATCACGATCAATATCATCTCGCTGCTGGCGCTCTCGCTCTCGGTGGGCCTGGTGATCGACGATGCGATCGTGGTGCGCGAGAATATCTTCCGCTATATGGAGCGCGGCTACTCGGCCCGCCAGGCCGCCAGCAAGGCCACCGCCGAGGTGGCGCTCTCGGTGGTGGCGATGACCCTGACGGTTGTCGCGGTGTTCCTGCCCGTCGCCCTGACCACCGGCATCACCGGCTTTATCTTCAAGGCCTTCGGCCTGACCGTGGCCAGCGCCATGCTGCTCTCGCTGGTCGAGGCGTTCACCTTCGCGCCGATGCTCTCGGCCAACCTCTTCGGCAGCCAGCGGGTGGCTCACCACGGCCACCAGGCGCTGTCGGACGACGCGGAGGAGGGCGACCCCGACGCTGCGCCGGTGGATGAGGCCAGCGATGAGATCGGCTGGCTCGGCCAGGGATACGAGCGCGTGCTGACCTGGAGCCTGCGCCACCGCCTGATCCTGCTCGGCCTAGCCGCCCTGGTGCTGGTCGCCAGCATCGGCGTCGCCTCGGGCATGAAGGTGAACTTCCTCTCCTCGCAGCTGACCGAGACCTTTGTGGTGGGCTTCGAGCTGCCGCCGGGCAGCTCGATCCAGCGCACCGACGCGCTGGCCCGCCAGGCCGAGGCGCTCATCCAGGCCGACCCCGATGTCCTCGCGGTGCAGGCGTCGGTGGGCGGCGCCGGCACCCCCGAGCGCGGATCGCTGACTGTGCGCACGCGCAATGTCACGATTGCTGAGACGGTGCGCGAGCGTCTGCGCGCCCAGCTGGCCTTCCTGCCGAGCCTGATCTACAGCGCCCAGAGCTTCTCGGGCATGGGCGGCACCGGCGTCACCGGGCGCAACATCCAGGTGAATGTGCGCTCGGCGCTGCCGGCCTCCGAGCTGGCCCCAATCGCGGCGCAGATTGAGGCGGCGGCGCGCACCATCCCGGGCATGGTCGATGTCGGCTCGACCTACCAGACCGGCCGCCCGGAGGTGCAGTTCTTCGTCGACCCGGTGCGCGCCGGCCAGCTCGGCATCACCAGCAACGACCTGGCCTCGTCGGTGCGGGCGCTGATCAACGGCGACACGGCGACCACCCTGCGCCAGGGGACAGAGGCGATCGACATTGTGGTGCGCCTGGCCGAGGGCCAGCGCAGCAGCACGGCCGACCTGGCCGCGATCATGCTGCCCTCGGCGCAGGGCGGCGTGCCGATCAGCGCGGTGGCCAATGTGCAGATGGGCACCAGCCTGACCAGCCTGCGCCGCACCGATATGCAGAACGAGATCGTGATCGGGGCCAACATCGGGCCGGGCCATAACCAGACCGAGCTCCAGGCCGAGCTCCAGGCGGAGATCGACAAGATCGTCTTCCCGCGCGACCAGGTGGTGGTGGGCTTCGGCGGCACCCTCCAGAATATGAGCGAGGGCTTCAGCTCGCTCTTTATCGCCATGGGCCTCTCGGTGCTGTTCGTCTACATGGTGCTGGCCTCGCAGTTCGGCTCGTTCAGCCAGCCGATCGTGATCATGCTGGCCATGCCCTTCAGCTTCATCGGGGCCTTCGTGGCCCTGCGGCTCACCGGATTGCCGCTGGACATCACCGGCATGATCGGCCTGATCATGCTGATGGGCCTGGTGGTGAAGAACTCGATCCTGCTGGTGGACTTCACCAACAAGCTGCGGGCCAGCGGGCTGGAGAAGCACCAGGCGATCGCTCGCGCCGGGGCGATCCGGCTGCGCCCCATCCTGATGACCTCGGCGGCGATCATCGCCGGCGCGGTGCCGACCGCCCTGGGCATCCACATCTTCAGCAGCGGCGCCGGCTCCGAGTTCCGCCGCAGCCTGGCGATCGTGCTGATCGGCGGGATGCTCACCTCAACCCTGCTGACCCTGGTGGTAGTGCCCACGGCCTACAGCGTGCTCGACTCGGCGACGGGCCGATTCAGCAGGCTGTTCCGCCGCCAGAAACCTGCTGTTGTGCCGCCGCCTGCCAATCCGGTGGCCGCGCCCGAGGGGCAGTAGGGGCGACGCTTGCCCCTACTCGCACATACCCGATAACGCAGTAGAGCATACGTAACGCTGTCACCCTGAGCGAAGCGAAGGGTCCCGGCCGGGATTCTTCGCTTCGCTCAGAATGACATGACGCTTCATAGCGTTACTTCTACAGTATTGCCCGGTAGCCTTATAAGGAGAGCTATTTTTCATGACATCCCGACGTTTTGCCACGATCCTGGCGGCCGGCCTGCTGGGCCTCGCCGCCTGCGCCGCGCCCGCCGCCAGCACCAGCCCGACCGCGATCCCGGTGGCCCCTGTCCCGACCGAGGCTTCGCCAATGGCCACCGCCGCGCCGACAGTTGACCCGGCCGCCCAGCAGCAGCCCGGCACGGCACCGATCAACATCAACAGCGCGCTCGCCATCACCGCCGAAGGCGCGATCATGCCCACCCAGGACGCCAGCCTGCTCTTTGGAGTCCAGGGGACGGTGGGCACGGTGCTGGTTCACGAGGGCGACCATGTGGACGCCGGGCAGGTGCTGGCCGGGCTCACCACCGAAGCGCTCGATCTCCAGGTGGCCCAGGCCCAGGCAGCGCTGGCTGGTGCCCAGGCAGCGCTGGCTGGCGTTGATGAGGGGCCAAGGGCCGCCTCTGTGGCCGCCGCCCAGGCCCAAGTGCGCTCCGCCGAGGCGGCGCTGGCCCAGCTGAAGGCCGGGCCGAAGGTGCAGGATGTCACCAGCGCGCAGGCTGGCCTGGCGGCCGCCCAGGCCAACATGGAGAGCCAGCGGATTAATCTCTCGTCCGCGAAGAATCGAGCTGACTCTGCGGTTGAGCAGGCGGCCAACGCATTGCGCAGCGCCCAGGACAGTTACAGCACGACCTACTGGAAGAACCGCGAGCTTGAGAAGCTCCCCGGCGACCTGCCTCAGTCGGCGAAGGACGCCGAGGCGGCGGCGCTGCGTGCGGTATCCAACGCCGAGGAGGGGCTGCGCCAGGCCGAGATCGCCGCAGAGAGCGCCCGCCTGGCGGAGCAGACCGGCATCCAGGCCGCCGAGCAGCAGGTGAACCAGGCCCAGGCGGCCCTCGATAAGCTCCAGGCGGGCGCAACGTCCGACCAGATCGCTGCGGCCACCGCCCAGGTCGCTCAGGCCCGCTCGCAGCTCGACGCGCTGACCAACCCGACCACGGCGTCCCAGCGGGCGCAGCGCGAGGCGTCGGTGGCCCAGGCTCAGGCAGCGCTTGAGTCGGCGCAGTATAACCGCTCCCAGGCCGACCTGAAGGCTCCCTTTGCCGGCGTGGTCGCCGAGGTCAACATCGATGTGGGCGACCCGAGCTCAAGCGCAGGCGCGGCGGCCATCCGGCTGATCGACCTGAGCGATCTCACCGCCGAGGTGGATGTCAGCGACGTGGACATCGCCGGGGTGCAGGTGGGCCAGCATGCGACGCTGCTGGTGCAGTCGCTGCCCAATGTCACCTTCAGCGGGAAGGTGATCTACATCGCCCCGGCGGCGACGGTGAACGGGAATGTCCGCACCTACACCGTGCGCATCTCCATCGACGACCAGAGCGGGCTGCTGTCCGGGATGCGCGTGCGGGCGACGATCACGCCCGCGACCTAGATCGTGGTGAGCCCGGCGGCGGCCAGCGCATCTGTCAGGCTCACATCATCGCGGCTGACCAGGGGCGAGAGCGGGGTGACGGAGACGTAGCCTGCGCGAATCGCCCCGTCGTCGCTCGTCTCCGAGAAGGTGGGCACCCGCTCGCGCACGAACTGGAAGCGCACCCGCCGTCGCCCCTCCTCGTCCTCCGGTTCGGTGGGCAGATCGAGGTAGCGCCCGTAGAAGAAGTCCGAGATGCTCGTCTGGCGGAAGCCGCGCACCTCGGCGATCTCGTGGATGTGCGGGACGTTGACGTTGAGCACGAGCGGGCCGCGTCCGCGCAGGCTATCGAGCAGCGGGAAGAGCTGAACGGCGGCCCACGACGCCGTGGCCCAGGGCATGGGCGAGTCGCCCACGAACTGGAGCGAGACAGCCATGGCGGGCAGCCCCCACAGGGCGGCGACCATGGCCGCGCCCACCGTGCCGCTAAGCAGTACGTTGCTACCGCTGTTCAGCCCGCGGTTGATCCCCGAGACCACCACATCGGCGGGAGGGCAGACACCGACGAGCATCCCCGCAGTGACGCAGCCCACCGGCGTGCCGCTGAAGGCGAAGGCTGCGATCTCGGCGTGGGCCGGGTCGGGCGCGGGCACGGCGCGGATATGGTGATCGGCGCGAAACGGCAGGCTCATACCGGTGCCGCTCTGCTCGCTCTCAGGTGCGACGATCGTCACCTGGCCGAGCCCGGCGCTACGCAGCGCCCCGGCCAGCGCCCACAGGCCGGGGCTATCGATCCCGTCATCGTTCGTCACCAGAATATGCATCAAGAACTCCTCGCTTTACGCCAGGGCGCGGGCGATCCTCCGCACCGCGCCCGGCCCCTCGTAGATCAGGCCGGTGTAGATCTGGATCAGGTCGGCACCGGCCTCGCGCATGCGAAGGGCGTCGTCAGGGGTGAAGATGCCACCCACGCCGATGATCGGCAGGCCGGGGCCGGCCTCGCGCCGGATGAAGCGTACCACCTCCAGCGCCCGGCCCGCCAGGGGCCGCCCGCTCAGCCCACCGGCCTCGCCCGCGCGCAGGTGGCCCGCCACGCCGGCCCGGTCGAGGGTTGTGTTGGTGGCGATCAGCCCGCTCACGCCGTGCTCAGCGCACACCTCCAGCAGCTCGCTGATCGCCGGGTCGCTTAGGTCGGGGGCGATCTTCACCAGCAGCGGCTTAGGCGGGCTATGGCGGGCATGGCTGATCCGCGTGTTGATCATCTGGAGGGCGGCCAGCAGCCCACCGAGCTGCGCGCGATCCTGGAGGCTGCGCAGGCCCGGCGTGTTCGGCGAGCTGACGTTGATGGCGAAGTAGCTGCCGCAGTCGTAGAGGGTGCGGAAGGAGGCGCAGTAGTCATCAGTGGCCTGCTCCAGCGGCGTGACCTTCGACTTCCCCAGGCTGACGCCGACCGGGATGGGCGGCGAGCCAAGGGCCTTCAGGCGGGCGGCCAGGGCCGAGGAGCTCGCGTTGTTAAAGCCCATGCGGTTGATCAGCGCCTCGTGCTGAGGCAGCCGGAAGAGCCGTGGGCGAGGGTTGCCCGGCTGCGCCCGCCATGTCACCGTGCCGACCTCGACGTGGCCGAAGCCCATTGCCGCCCAGGCCGGGATGGCCACGCCATTCTTATCCATGCCGGCGGCCAGGCCAACCCGGTTGGGGAAGCGCACCCCGAACAGCGTATACTCCAGCGACGGGTCGCGCATAGCCGGGAGCGGCAGGCGGCCAAGTAGGGCCAGTATCGTCAGCGTAAACTCGTGGATCGCCTCGGCGTCCCCGCCGGCGGCGCGGAACAGGATCGGGCGGAGGATGTGCTTGTAAAGCATCCCAAATCATGTTTTTTGTTGGGGCTGGGCGGCGAAGCCGCCCAGCCCCAACAAAAAAAATACTGTGGGGGCGGCGAAGCCGCCCCCACACACCCCCACCGGGAGGTGCCTAAAACGGCTCGACGCCAACCTCGGAGAGATCCTCGGCGAAGCGCTCCATATCGCGCACGCCGCGCATCTTATCGAGCCGGCCCAGCAGCCGACGGCGGTCGGCCTCGTCGGTGATCACCGCCCGCTCAATATACTGGCGCAGATAGATTTTTAGCAGCTCCATCTGGCTGGCGCTCAGATCCTCGCTGCGCATAAAGACCTCGACGGCCGCGTTGAGCGCGCCGCTGGTCTCCTCCATCCAGAAGCGCGGCGGTTTGGCCACCGCGAAGGGGTAGGGGTAGTCGGCGTTCTCGACAAAGGTGAGCGGGCCGATGATCTCTGGATCTTGTGTCATAATTCTATCGTGGTAGAGACGCCCCGGCGGGGCGTCTCTACCGAATATTCATCCCAAGTGCCTGGTAGAGGCGGGCGAAGTCGAAGTGGGCATCCATCAGCTCGATGAAGCGGTCAAGCTTAGCGGTCTGGTGGAAGCGCACGCGGCCGAACAGGCTCTCGGCGCGGTCAACCGTCACCAGGGTGTCGTCGGGGACAATGATGATCGGCACCTGGCGCTCCTCGGCGCGGTCGAGCACCTGGTAGGCCGGGCGGATGTTGCCGGTGAGCACCAGGGCGTTCGTGCTCGTCTCCAGGGCGGCCAGCTGGAGGTCGCTGCGGTCGCCGCCGGTGATCACCGCCTTGTTTGGGCGGCGGCGGAAGAACGAGAGGCTGGCCTCGGCACCCATCGCCCCGATCATCAGCGAGTCGACCGTCTTAGAGCACCACTCGCGCTTGCCGATCAGCTGCCCGCCAAGCTGCTCGATCAGCTCCTCAACGCTGATCCCGGCCAGGGTGTTGTCGCGAGGGATCAGGCCGAACACCGGGATGCCGCGCGACTCGAGAAAGGGCACCACCCGGCTCTGCACAAAGTCGCGCTGCGGGTCCTCGATCTGGTTGAGCAGCACGCCGATCAGCCGGTCGCCAACATAGCGCTGCACCGAGAGGATCGTGTCCACGGCCAGGGTCGAGGCGTAGCGGCTCACCAGGATGCCCGGTGCCTGGAGAAGATCCGTCACCTGATCGGCGCTCAGATCAACCAGGGCACCCTCGGCCCAGGTGTTCGTGCCCTCCAGCACCACAGCGTCCTTATCGCGCGAGACAGCCAGGTAGGCTTCGCGCAATGCCTTAGCGAAATTCTGGGGCTGGCCGCGCATGATCGACTCGATCGCGCCGGGGGTGAGCAGCACCGGGGCGATCTGCGCAAGGGGCGCGGCGAGGCTGAGCGTCTCGCGGATGAAGGCCGCGTCCTCGTCGAGCACTCCGTCGGCCGTATGCGTCACCGAGACGCTCACCGGCTTCATATAGCCGACGTTAAACCCATCGCGCTGCATGCGGCGCAGCAGGCCGATGCAGACCGCGCTCTTGCCGACGAAGGTCTCCGTTGAAGCGACATAGAGCGTAGCCATCGCTGCCTCCTAGCTGGAATGGTGAGTGTTGAATGGTGAGTGTTGAATGTTGAATTTCGCTCAACACCCACCATTCACCACTCAACACTCAACATTACTTCAGAATAATCCGCGCATCCAGCACAACCGCGCCCTCACCCTGATTGTGGACCACCAGGGGGTTAATGTCCATCTCGACGATCTCAGGGAAATCGGTGACAAGCTGGCTAATCCGCAGCACCGTCTCCTCGATCACAGCAATATCGGCCGGCGGCTCGCCGCGCACGCCGCGCAGCAGGGGGTAGGTGCGGATCTCGCGCAGCTGCTCGCTCACCTCGCGCTCGCTAATCGGGGCTAGGCGGAAGGCGATATCCTTGAACACCTCGACATAGATGCCGCCCATGCCCACGGCCACCAGCGGGCCGAACTGTGGGTCGCGGGTGACGCCGACGAGCATCTCGCGGCCTTTACGCACCATCTCCTGCACCAGCACGCCCCAGATGCGCGCGCCGGGGCTGTACTTGCGGGCGCGGTACTCAATCAGCTCGTAGGTGTCGCGGGCGCTGGTCGCGTCGGCCACACCCACCTTCACGCCGCCGATATCGCTCTTGTGGAGGATGTCGGGGCTGCTGATCTTCATCACCACAGGGAACCCGATCTCGGCGGCGATCTTGGCGGCCTCGTCGGGCGAGCTTGCCAGGCGGCTCTGCGGCAGACGCATGCCGTAGGCCTCGATCACCTCGCGGGCCTCGATCTCGCCCAGTTCAACCCGGCCCGCCTCGCGGACGCTCGCAAAGAGCGTGCGCACGCGATCTTTGTCCACCTCGAAGCTACGGTATTTGGGCGCAGGGCGCTGACGCCACTCATTGTAACGCACCATCGAGGAGAGCGACTGCACCGCGCGCTCGGGGAAGGTGTAGTTGGGGATGCTGTTTGCGCTCAGCATCTCGACGGCCGGGCCAAGGCTGTAGCCGCCCATAAAGCTCGTCACCACCGGCTTGCCGTAGAGCTGCGAGAGCTGGATGATCACCTGGCACGTCTCGATCAGGTCGCTCTGGGCCTGCGGGGTGAGCAGAATGATCGCCGCGTCCACGTTTGGGTCGGCCAGGGCCGCATCCATCCCGACCCGATAGCGGTCGCTGCGGGCGTCGCCGATGATGTCGATCGGGTTGAAGAAGTTGGCCGTAGGCGGCAGCTTCGCCTGAAGCTTGGCGACCGTCTCCTGGGTGAAGGTGGCCATCTTTAGGCCGCTGCGCTCGACGGCGTCGGTGGCGATGATGCCGGGGCCGCCGGCGTTGGTGACGATGGCGACGCGGTTGCCCTGGATGAGTGGCTGGTAGGAGAAGAGCAGGGCCAGGTCGAACAGCTCATTCATCGTGCGGGCGCGCAGGATGCCGCTCTGGTGAAAGGCGGCCTCGTAGGCGGCCTCGGAGCCGGCCAGCGAGCCGGTGTGCGAGGAGGCGGCCCGCGTGCCGGCGGCGGTGGTGCCGCTCTTGATCGCGATCACCGGGGTGTTCTTCGTCACCTTGCGGGCGGCGGCGATGAAGCCCGGCCCGTCGTTGATTCCCTCCAGATAGGCCAGGATCACCTTGCTGTGCGGGTCGTGGTCCCAGGCGTGCAGCAGGGCCACCTCATCCACATCGGCCTTGTTGCCCAGCGACACGAAGCGCGAGAAGCCGATTCCCTGCAACTTGCTCCAGTCGAGGATGGCCGTACACATCGCGCCCGACTGCGACATAAAGGCGATTCCGCCGGCCTCGGGCATCAGGGCGGCGAACGAGGCGTTTAGATCACTGACAGTGTCGATCACGCCCAGGCAGTTCGGGCCGATCATGCGCATCCCATATTCGCGCACCTTGGCCAATAGCTGGCGCTCCAGCTCCTTGCCCTCGCCGCCCACCTCCTTGAAGCCGGCGGTGATCACCACCAGACCCTTCGCGCCCTTCTGCCCGCACTCCTCAACTACCGGCAGCACGTGCTGCGGCGGGATGACGATCACCACCATGTCGGGCGCCTCGGGCAGGTCGAGGACACTCGGGTAGGCTGGCAGGTCGAGCACTGTCGTGGCGCTCGGATGGATGGGGTAGACGTGGCCCAGGTAGCCGTTGACGATAATGTTCTTTAACACCACATGTCCGAGGCGGTCTGGATCAGGCGACGCGCCGACCACCGCAACTGACCGGGGTGAGAAAATTGCTTCGAGCATACGTTCCTCCTTGCTCGCCGGGTATCATACCCGAACGCAGGGGAACAGGCAACAGGGGACAGGGGACGGGGGACGGGAGTCGGGGGACGGGAGTCGGGGGACAGGGGACGGGGGACGGGGGACGGGGCTCGACACTGCCTTGCCCCCGACTCCCGACTCCTGATCCCCGACTCCCGTCCCCCGTCCCCCGACTCAGTCCACAACCTGGCCTGCCGTAGCGGCCACGCGGGCGGGCAGGAGCAGCAGCCAGTGCTCTAGCGCCCCGAGCGTGACGACGCTGGCCAGCAGGGCCAGGCGCACGGCCACGGGCGCGGGCGCGAGGGAGCCGGCCGTCAGCCAGAGCAGGCCGGCGAGCAGGGTGGAGACTGAGACGGAGGGCAGGAAGAAGCCGCTGGCCGGGCGGCGCGCCCAGAAGCTGCCGAGGTAGCGCAGGTGAGGAGGGAAGAGATCGACCTGAAGCGTAGGCACGCCAAGCAGCACATTCAGCTTGGCGCTGTGCTGGAGCGCCCAGCTCAAGCAGAAGACCAGCATGCCAACCCAGTTCGTGGCGTCGCCGAGGACGTGCAGCATCAGGGCGAGCTCGGCGATACAGGCCAGCTCGTGGTAGAGGTGGGTGCCGAGGGCGTAGCCGAAGCGCACGACGCCATGGGCGTGGGGAGGGCATGCCTGCCGCCAGGGGCCGCTGATCAGCCCGCTGTAGAAGGCCATCTCGTGCCAGGCCCAGATGAGCATGCCCGCAGCGAAGGCGCGGTAGGCTCCGAGGGCGCTCAGGTCGTGCCGGGTCAGCCCGATCTGCCAGTGGGCCAGCCCGAGCAGCGGCAGGCTGAGCAGCAGGGCCAGACGGGCCGCCTGCGGCCCCCTCCGGTTCAGCACCAGCACCCCGGCGGTGAGGGACACCCAGATCGCCACCACCATCAGCGGCGGGTACAGGTAGGTCTGCGCCCAGGCGGGCGGCTCAGGGAGCATAGGCGGGCACCCATGACATTAGATACACGGCAGTTGCATGGATGGTAACACGCGCGTAGGGCAGTGTCAACGAGAACTGTTTTGTCTTGTTGTGCCGAAATCTGCCAGCGAAGCTGGCAGATTTCGGCACAACAAGACAAGATTCCAGGGCGACAGCTCCTAGTTGGCAGGGCTAGGGCGGTGGCGGGGAGCCAGCATCCACGCCGCCAGCAAGGCCAGGGCCAGCGCCGCCGCGCCGATCAGGAAGGTCTCGCCGATCACCTGGGCGGCCACGTCCATCAGGAAGCGGGCCGGGTCGGAGGTGGCCAGGGGGTTGGTGGCCCCGGCGCGGCGCAGGGTGTCCTGGCGGGGCACGCCGTAGAGGGTGAGCGCGGCCACGCCGGCGGTCATGCCGACCAGGCGCAGGGCGATCACCAGGGCCGAGGCGCTGCCCCGGCGACCCTCGGCGGCGGCGGCGATCACCGCCTCGGCCACCGGCGAGATCACTAGGCCCATGCCAAGGCCGGCCAGGGCCAGCTCAAGCCCCATGTCCAGGTAGCCGCTCTCTGCGCCCCAGCGGCTCATCAGCAGGGCGCCGGCCAGGGCCAGGGCCAGCCCGGCCAGCGCGGGCGCGCGCGGGCCGAGCCTCCCGGCCAGCCAGCCCCCGGGCACGGCGGAGGCAGCCATCGTCAGCGTCAGCGCCGAGAGCATCCAGCCCGACTCCCACGCCGCCCGGCGCAGGATGTCGGCGTCGGCCGGGCTCTGGAGGGCCAGTCGCGTGTTGATAAACAGCGGCACATTGGTGATCGCCAGGGCCAGGGCGAAGCCGACCAGCACATTGATCGCGCAGGCGGCGGCGGCCCCCCGGTCCTGGAAGATCGCCAGGTCGATCAGCGGGTGGGCGCTGCGCCGCTCGGCCCAGATAAACCCGGCCAGCAGGGCCAGGGCCGCGATCACAAGGGGCAGCGCGTAGGCGGGCGGCCCGGCCAGCTCGCCGTAGAAGTCGCTTGATCCCAGCTCGCCACCGGCGGCCAGGCCCACGTTCAGGGCGATCAGGCAGGCGCTGATCAGGGCCGCCCCCAGCCAGTCGAATCCGCCCGCGTCACGCCGCTGCGGCACCCCGCGCAGCGCCCACCAGGTCAGCCCGAGGGCCAGCAGGCCAACCGGCAGGTTCAGCCAGAAGAGCAGGCGCCAGCTGTCGAAGGCCCGCATCAGGATGCCGCCGTAGAGGTGGCCAACCATCCAGCCGGCCGTGTCCACCGCGCCGATCACGCCCAGGGCCGCCGCGCGCCGCGCGGGCGGGAAGATATCGCTCACCAGGGCCATGCTGATCGGCACCATCGCCCCGGCCCCGAATGCCTGCACCACCCGCCCGACGATCAGCCACTCCAGGCTTCCCGCCGCGGCCGCCAGCGCCGACCCGCCGATGAACACCCCCAGGCAGATCAGGTAGACCCCGCGCCGCCCGAGGATGTCGGAGAGGCGGCCCATGAACGTCATGCTCACGGTGTAGGCCAGCAGGTAGCCGCTCACCACCCAGGCCGCCCGGCCCAGGTCGCTGTCGATCGACACGCGCATGTCCACCATCACCCTGGGGAGCACCGCGCTCACCACGGTCAGGTCGATCGCGCCGACGAAGATCGCTACGCAGACGAGGGCCAGGGTGAGGTTGGGGCGGTTAGCCATATTCCATCTCAGGGGGCGGGCCAGGGAGGGTTTTGCCGCAATACCGCAGAAGTAACGCTGTGAGGCGTCCTGTCATTCTGAGCGAAGCGAAGAATCCCGGCCGGGACCCTTCGCTTCGCTCAGGGTGACAGCGTTACGTATGCTCTATTGCGTTTTGCCCTTCCTGAAACCCACCCTCAGCAATCCGCCGGCGCCCGCACGTCGATTGTCTTGCCGTAGTCGCTGAAGGTGATCGTCCAAGTGCTCGGGCTGGCTGCGTCGCTGGATGTGTCCACCAGCACCAGCTTGCTCGCCCGCATGGTCTCCTGGTCGGCCCAGAGATCCACGGCCACCGGCCCGGCACCGAGCAGGCCCATGCTGATCGGCTGAAGCTTCTCCCCGCTGATCGTGCCGCGCAGGTGGTAGCTCGGCCTGCCTGCCAGATCCTCAACGCCCACCAGGCTGACCTCGTCGAAGCCCTCTTGGAGCAGGTGCTCAACGCCCTGCTGCGGGTCGAACAGCACCGCCGGGTTGAAGGTACTCCCTGGGGCCAGGCATGTCCACTCGCGGGTGATCGGGCTGGTGATGTACTGCTTGCCATCCAGGGCCACGGTGCGGATCTCGGCCACCCCGCCGCCAGCGCTGACGCTCAGCACGGCCAGCACGCTGTCCGGCCGCTTCAGGTCGCCCTCCATGCTGTTGAGCGCAAAGATATTGGCCGCGTCGGCGAAGACCGGCGCTCCGGCCAGGGTGATCGCAAAGTGGACGCTCTCGGCGGCCTGGGTGGCCCTGCCGACTGCAACGCTCAGCTCGCGCGGGGTGGGCGTAGGGGCGGGCGTGGGCGTGGGCTGGGCCGCGCCGCCGCAGGCGGACAGCATCCCGACCATGATGATTAAAAGGAGGGAGACACGGTGGCGCACGGGTACCTCTTTGCTCAGGGGCAGCGGATAGGGCACAGGGGACAGATGACGCTTGTACGATAGCATAGCGCGTTCAGCTGAGCAAACAGGGGACAGATCCTGTCCCCTGTCGCCTGTCCCCTGTCTCCTTGGCTTAGGCGCAGCGAAGCGTCCCGGTGGCCCTATCGCCCGCCGGGACGCTTCGCTACGCTCAGCGTGACATGTGTGACAGCGTTCCTTCTGCGGTATTGCGCGGCGCGCTACGCGCCGAGCCCCGCCGCGAGGTCAACCATCTGGCGCAGCTCCTGGATCTGGGCGTTGTTGGGCTGCTCGGCGGCCAGCTGCTCTAGCAGGGCGCTCACGTCGGACAGACCCCAGCTCTGGGCGTAGGGCGAGCCGCGCAGGTGCTCGGCCAGGGCCGCCGCCGCCGCCGCCAGGCGCATGCTGGCCGGGGCCGCCGCAAACTCGCCGCCGAAGGCGTCGCTGGCGAAGGGCTGGCTCAGCTCGCGCACCTCGCCGCTCTGCGGGTCGGCCCAGCGCAGGCTCACCTTCAGCGCCTCGCCGCTGCCCTGCTCGGTCAGCACCACCTCGTAGAGCGCCGTCACGCTGTGGCCCGCGCCCACCTCCCCGGCGTCCACCTTGTCGTTGCGGAAGTCGGCGTCGGCCACAGCGCGGTTCTCGTAGCCCAGCAGGCGGTACTGGCTCACCACCTCGGGGTTGAACTCCACCTGGATCTTGGCGTCCTTGGCGATCACCTGGAGCGTGCCGGTCAGGTTCTCCACAAAGATCCGCCGGGCCTCGTCGATCGTGTCCACATAGGCGTAGCTGCCATTGCCATCGTCGGCCAGCTGCTCCATCATCTGGTCGTTGTAGTCGCCCAGCCCGAAGCCCACCGTGGTCAGGTAGATGCCCTGGGCGGCGCGGTCGCGGATAACATTCAGGATGGCGTCGGGGCCGGTCGCGCCAACATTGGCCACGCCGTCCGAGCAGAGAATGACCCGGTTGCTGGCGTCGCGCTGGAAGGCCCGCCCGGCAACCTCGTAGGCCATGCGCAGCCCGTCCTCGGCGTTGGTCGAGCCCTCGTTCTGGAGCGAGTCGATCGCCTTCAGGATGGTCTCCCGCTCGGTGGCGGGGGTTGGGTCGAGCACGCTGAAGGCCCGGCTGCCGTAGGCCACAATCGCCACCGTGTCGCCCGCGCGCAGCTGCTCAACGAGCAGGGTGAGCGCCTGTTTGACCAGGGGCAGGCGCGCCGGCTCGGCCATCGAGCCGGAGATGTCGATCACAAAGGTGAGGGCGGCCGGCATACGCTGGGAGCTGTCGATCTGCATACCCTGGATGCCGACGCGCACCAGGCGGCTGTTCGCAGCCAAGAAGGGGGCCGGGGCAGCGTCTACCGTCACGCCAAAGACATCACTCGGCGCGGGATAGCCGTAGTCCAGCGCATTGACAAACTCCTCGACACGCACCATGTCGGCCGGGGGCAGGCTGCCATTCTCCAGCAGGTAGCGCCGTGAGGCGCTGTAGGAGGCCGTGTCCACATCCATAGCGAAGGTGGAGAGATTGTCGTCGGTGGTACGGGTGAAGGGGTTGACCTCAACCTGCGCGGGCTCCTGGGGTGTAGGCATCGGCTCCTGGGCATTGGGCGCGGCCTGGCCGACCACCTCGCGGGCGGCTGAGTCGGCGGCGGCGACCGGGAGCGGAGCGACCGGTGCCTCTGCCGCCGCAGGGGCACCGGTCGCCGAAACGGCCTCGCCGAGGTTCTCTGCGGGGGCCGAAGTGGACGCGGAGGTTCCACCTACGTTGGCAGCAGGGGCTGAGGTGGGCGCAGCCGCTGGGGCACCGCCGCAGGCGCTCAGCAGCACGGCGATCAGGGCGATCAGGGCAAGCGGGAGCTGGCGAATCATGCGCAGCATGTCCTGTTCTCCTCAGTGACTGCAGATTGCCCGATTGTCGATTGCAGATTATGCGCTGCAATCATTGGTCTCAATCTGCAATCTGCAATCGGGCAATCTGCAATTCGGTGTGGCTGGGGGCTCGCCGCGTCGCCCAGCCGAACGGCGCGGCTATCGGGAAGACGCCAGAGGGGGCGCGGAGGTTCCACGACATGCCATCACGGGGTGAGATTGCCAGCTTCACTGACAATCTCACCCCGTGATGGTACTCTTTCGCGGGCCGCATGGCCGCCTACCTGGCCAGCATCGGCATCAAAGTTATGTCAAGTACCATCGAGACAAACGTGAGCATATGGATAGCCACCGAGGCCCAGACATTCCGTGTGCGCAGCACCAGGTAGCCGCCGATAATCCCAATCGGCAGAGCCATGATCGCCATCAAGCTACGCTCGAACATACCCACCGGGGCCACGGCGTAGTGGTTTAGAGCGTAGAGGGCGGTGGTGATCAGCACCGACAGGTGTGAGTTCACCCCACGGTCGCGCAGCGCCGAGAGCAGCAGGCCGCGCCAGAGGAACTCCTCAGCCAGCACCAGCACCGGGAAGAGGTAGATCAGGCCGAGGCCCACCAGAATGGTCTCCATCTGGGCCATGGGCGCGCCGCCGCTCCGATAGTACATAAAGGTATTGCTCAGATCCATCAGGGCCAGAGCGACACCGAGCCCGCCACCCCAGAGCAGCGCGGCGCGCAGGTTGTGGCGGGTGATGTAGAGCTTCTGCCATGCGTCATTGCGCCAGCAGTAGCCGAGCACCAGAGCCAGCGAGCCAAGCACGTAGAGGAAGGTGGCCGGCCACTCGCGCAGCGGGGTGAAGTGGCTCAGCAGGCCGAGCAGCCAGATCGCCCCGACCAGAGCCAGCCCCAGGCGCAGGCGGCGCTCCGGCTCCGGCCGGTCGGTCGAGGATGAGGAGGTTATTGGGCGAAGGGTATGTCCGCGCATACGAGATCTCCTACTCCGCAAAAACTTCTTTAAGTGAGGTTCATTCGTACTTTACCGTTTACCGCTGAGCAGCCCTCACCCCCAGCCCCTCTCCCTCAAGGGGAGAGGGGAGTACATCAATACAACTAGCGCCGCCTAAGCAGGGGGGGCAATGCCGCCAGGATCGTAGCCAGCCCGGCCGCAGGCCACCATACCCAGGACAGGTCGCCGGGGCCGTCAGGGCCGCGCAGCACCGCGCCGGGCGTGATCGCGATCAGCCGGTAGAAGCGGCTGGCCCGCGCCAGCCGGGCGTCGCTAAAGGTGTAGGGATTTATGCCCGCCAGCAGGGTGGCGAATCCGCTGCCCTTGAGCACCTCGCGCAGCAGGGCCAGACGCTGCGGGTGACTGTCGGGCAACTCCTCGGCCCGCGCCGCGTAGCTCCCATCGGGCAGCCAGATCTCCACCTGCGGGTGTGCCAGGATATTGCGGTACCAGTCGCTGACCGCGCCGAATCCCGCCGTCACATAGATCGTCTCACCAACCCTAGCGTAGTTGAGCGGGGTGCGCCGGACGATCCCACTCCTTCGCCCAGTGTGGCTGAGCACGAGGTAGCGCCCGGTGATCGCGGGCACGAGGCTGAGCGAAGGGCCGAGGCCCAGCCGCCAGAGCAGCACCATCATGCGGTTGAGCAGGCGAAATCCCTGGCGCAGAGCGCGCTCGACATGGTCACGGGGCGTTGGCATAGCTGTCTCTCTTCTCCTCCAGCGAGGATCAGGCCCTCATACAATCAGCGGCAGCACGCGCAAATCAGTGCCTCAGAGGCTCAACCGTTCGGCTCAGTGCGCTACTCGGGGGCCGCCACGCCGATCTCGCGGCCAAGCTGGCGCAGGAACTCGCGCAGGAACTCGGTGCGCCGGCCGGCCTCGGCCCGCCCGGCCTCGGTTGTCATCGTCTCGGCCAGGCCAAGCAGCTTGGTGTAAAAGTGATCAATCGAAGAGACAGCGTCGTCGGCCGGGCGCGTGACCGGGAAGGGCTCGTCGGCCTGGTAGAGCGGGCGCCCGAGCTGGCCGCCGAGCATCAGGCAGCGGGACAGCCCCACCGCGCCCAGCGCATCGAGCCTGTCCGCATCTTGCACCACGCGGGCCTCCAGGGTGAGCGGGGCGATCCCGGCGGTGAAGCTGTGGGCGGCGATAGCATGGGCAATAGAGGGGATGAGCAGCGGCGGGTAGCCCGACATCGCCAGGAAGGCCGAGGCGCTGGTGGCGGACATCGTCGAGGCCAGGGCGCGCTGCGGCGAGTCCTTGGGAACCGCCACACAATCGTGGAGCCAGGCGGCGGGGATCACCACCTCCAGGCTAGCTCCGCAGGCGGCGGCCAGGCTGCGGGCGTTAGCCACCACCCGCCGGATGTGCTCGCGGTCGTGGGCGGCGTCGACAAAGGCGTTCGTTTCGAGGTAGGCCGCGAAGCGCGGCTCCCAGGTGGCGAGGTCGATCATGGAAGCCCTTTTCTGTGATCGCAAATGATACCTATTAGGACTTACGCAATTGCCACATTGTCATGCCGAACGACGTGAGGCGTATCCCATGGATCGCACGAAAATGCCATGCAGATGCTTCACGTCGTTCAGCATGACATGGCATTTCCGTGCGATCCAGTGTCAACGATTCGGGATGGCTCACCTATTCCTGTTTGGTCGTCGGCTGTTCGTACTCCGATCCTATCGTAGGATCGCCCCGCCCATTTGCAAATAGCTCCCGTGACTTCACAACCTCCTGAACCATCCCGAGAATGAAGAGACATACAAGGTGTGGCGATTGTACTATATCTCTGGCGGGTAGGACACAACCGGGGTTCTGGATGCTTTAACTTTTCTGCTTCCCATAGTATGATGGGAAGCAGCGCAAACGTCACCCTGTCACACATGTCACGCTGAGCGAAGCGAAGCGTCCCGGTTCCCCTATCGCCCCCCATGGCTCCCATATGCCAGGAAATAAGGAGTAGCGATGAGCGACGAGCGTCAGCTCACATGCTGTATCTGTGACGAGCCCCTGCGACCGCCGCACAACATCCTCGGCCAGCGGGCCTACTGCGACCATCACTTCGCCCTGGTCAACAAGCCCCACGCTGGGTTCTGGCGGGCTGGGCTGGTTCAGATCGCCTTCACCGGGCTGCTCAGCGCCCTGGTGGCATTTCTGGCCGGCGCGCTCGGCCCGCTGGAGGGGGCGGCGCTGCTGGCGGCTGGCGTCGTCATGGCCATCGTGCCCTCGGCGATCTGGCTGGTCTTCTTCTACCGACAGGATCGGCTGGAACCTGAGCCTAAGCACCGCGTGGCCGCCGTCTTCTTCCTGGCCCTGCTACTGACCGATGTGCTGGGGCGGCGCATCCTCGACGACTGGTTCCATGTGCGGCTGTGGGCCTCGGGCAGCAGCGCCACCTCGCTGGCCGCGTCCATCCTGATCGCTGGCGTCACATGGCAGCTGATCGCCTACGCCGCCGTGCGCATGGCCGTCTACAACACGCCCGAGTTCGACGAGCGCATGGACGGGATCGTCTACGGGACGGTGGCCGGGCTGGGGGTGGCCACGCTGCTGAACCTGCGCTATGTGCTAGACAATGGCGGCGTTGCCTTGGGGCCGGGGGTGATCAATGTGGTGACGACGGCCCTGGCCCAGGCATCCTTCGGCGGCCTGATGGGCTACTTCATGGCCGAGGCCAAGTTTACCCACCGGCCGGTCTGGTGGGTGCCGCTGGGCTTCGCCCTAGCCGCCGCGCTCAACGGCCTGTTCAGCTGGCTGATCGGCGAGGTCAGCGCCGCTGGCCTGAGCGTCGAGTACTGGCGCTCGCTGGCCCTCGGCCTGGCCGTGGCCCTGGCCGCCTTCTTCGCCCTGGTGGCCCTGATGCGCCGCAGCATTGAGGTGACACTGCGGCAGACCGGGAGGCCCTCATGAGCAACATCGCTGCGCCGGTCTACCGCCCGCGCATGCTGCCCAAAGATCTGGGGGTCGCCCTGGTCGCCCTGGTCGCCCTGGGCCTCGGCTGGCTGCTGATGGCGCAGACCGAGGGCCGCACCCGCGCCTACGCCGAGCCCGACGGCGGTATTCGCCTAGACTACCCGGCCACCTGGATCGGCGTCGACTCGCTCCAGGATCTGCTGCTGAAGGTTGAGAACCCGCAGACCGCATCGGCCTTCAAGACAGCCCTCAGCGTTGAGCGGCGCGATCTCGACCCGACCGACCCGCCGACGCTCCAGACTCTGCTCGACCGGCGGGTGGAGGAGCGCGGCCAGATCGCGGGCTACCACCTGCTGGCCGATGGCGAGGCGACCCTGGCAGGCCAGCGGGCCATCCTGCTAGAGTACGCCTATGTTGTCCAGCCAATCGACACGCCCCGGCGGGCCTCGCTGCCGGTGGTCGTCCACGCCCGCGAGTACCTGCTGATCACCGCCGACCGCGCGTACTACATCGCCCTCGCCGCCCCGGAGGAGTCCTTCGCCCAGGCGAGCGCCACGTTCGAGCGGATCGTCAGGAGCATCGCACTGCCATGAGCGACCAGAGCAAGCCAGATGAGCAGAAGGGCTTCGCGCTCGACGGGCTGAGCGCGGGCGAGTATGACACCAGCCTGTCCCAGCCCGCGCCCGACGACGCGGGCGAGGCCCTAGAGCTGCCGCAGGGTGCGCTGCTGGCCTTCCGCCGCAGCGGCGGGCTGCGCTTCACCACGCGGACGATCATTGTGTACCGGGACGGCTGGGTGCTCTCGGTCGATGAGCAGGCGGCCTGGCGCTTCCACCTGCGCGCAGACGAGCTTGATCGGCTGGCCCACCTGGCCCTGCGCGCGCAGCTGGCCCGCCACCGCCCCTCTGGCGCAGCCCAGCCGCCCGACGCCTACGCCTACGAGATCGCCGCGAGGATCGGTCGGCGTGTGCGCCGCGCCGAGGCGATGGGCGGCAGCATCCCCGCCCCGCTCGCCCCGCTCATCCGGTCGCTCGCGCGGCTGCTCTAAGCCGCCCTAGCTGGCAAGGTTCGGCAGCACCTCGGCCCAGATACCAAAGAGCCCGATGGCCACGAGGAGCCCGCCCGAGATCTGGCCGAGCAGCTGGTGGCGGCGGGCCAGCCAGCTGGTGAGCCGCCGCTGGGCCGGCAGGGCGATCAGCGGCAGCAGCACGAGCGGCCAGCCGAAGCCGAGCCCGAAGAATAGGAAGTAGAGCAGCCCGTCGGCCAGCGAGGCGACGTTGCCCGCGCCCAGCACAAAGGCGCTCACGATCAGCGGGCCGGTGCAGGGCAGGGTCATCGGCCCGAGCAGCAGCCCGTAGAGGTAGGCCGCCGCCAGCGGGTTGCGCAGCGCCGGGATCTGGGCCGTCGCCAGGCCGGCGAAGGGGTTGCGGCCCAGCAGCATCAGCAGGCCGAGCCCGATCACCGCCAGGTAGATCGCCGGCAGAAGCAAGGGCAGGATCGCCCCGAACGACTGGTTCAGGGCGAAGACGAGCAGCCCCACCAGGGTCATCATGCTCAGGACGCCCGCAAGCACCAGCGCGCCCAGCCAGCCCGACCCGCGCCGCGCCTCGCCCCCCGCGTTCCCGGCTAGAAAGGCGATCAGGCCAGGGTAGAGCGGCAGCATACAGACGTTCCCCAGGATCGCGCCGTTGCCCAGAATAAATGCCTCAAGGTACTGACTCACATTAGGCTCCTACTGTAGCATCGCCAGGATCGCCTGCGGGTCGCTAAAGCCGGTCATCAGCTCGCTGGCGCTGCCGTCTGGCCGAATGATGAAGTGCGGGGTGGACGGCGGGTTGGTGATCGTCCGGCCGAACGCCTCGGTGAGCTGCTGGAGCAGGTCGGGCGTGGCCACCGCAAAGGTCCAGTCGAAGCCCTGCTTATCTGCGTAGGCCGCCAGGTCCGCCGCGCTGATGGTCGTCTCAACGCTCAGGCCGATGAAGACGACATTGTCGCCAAGCTGTGCCTTGGCCTCGCGCACATTGCCGAGCTGCTGGCGGCAGTTACTGCACCAGGTGGCCATCGGCTCAACATAGACCGTCTTACCGGCGAAGTCGGCCAGGGTGAAGCTCTGCCCGCTGCGGGCGTCGGTGAGGGCCACCTGCTGCCAGGCGGGCGCGTCGGCCATCATCGCGTCGGCGTGATCATCCATCATAGCCTCGGCGGTCGGCGCGTCGGCGTGATCATCCATCATAGCCTCGGCGGTCGGCGCGTCGGCCATCATGGCCTCGGCGGTCGGCGCGTCGGCCATCATCGTGTCGGCGGTCGGCGGCTCAGCCACACTGGCAGGCGCGGATGTTGTCGCAGCACCGCAGGCCGCCAGAGTCAGGGCGAGGGCGGCGCCAGCGAGGGCGCGGGAGAGGTGACGGATCAGCAAGGGAACCTCCTTTATGTCAGCGGCAGAGCGATTGCTCAGGGGGCGACGCTACGCGCCACCCAGACTCAGCCTAATGCCGATTCCTCACGCCGAGATAACACAGATCTTACAGCTTTCGAACGCTGGCCGCCGAACGAAGCGGTGCGATGCACCTTTGACGCGCCCTAGCGGCTATGGTATACTCCCGCAACGTCAGCGAGCGATACGACTAGAGGCAGACACCGTGCAGCAGAACAAGCTCCATCGTCAGCGTCGTCAGCAGCCAGCCATCGGCCCTGGCTAGTCGCGCTTGCCCACCGAGAGGTCTTCAAGCCAGCTTTGCCAGAGCGCAAGCTGGCTTCTTTTATGCAATCAAGAATTAATTATGACTATTGACGATTGAATGCCTGGCATTCAATCGTCAATAGTCAACATTGAGCTATGACACACCTCTACCTAATCCGCCACGGCGAGGCGGTGGCCAATGTCCAACCAATCATCGCCGGGATGAAGGGCGATGTCGGGCTGACCGAGCGCGGGCGACAGCAGGCGGATCGCCTGCGCGAGCGGCTGGCCCGCACGGGCGAGATCGCGGCCGATGTGCTGATCTCTAGCACCCTGCCGCGCGCCCGCCAGACGGCCGAGATCATTCAGCCCGCCCTGGGCCTGCCAATCATCTTCGACGATGAGGTGCAGGAGCTGAACATCGGCGAGGCCGACGGCATGAGCAACGCCGATGCCTGGGCGAAGTATGGCCAGCCCAACTTCGACGCCGAGCCGCTGCGCCCGATCGCCCCCGGCGGCGAGAGCTGGGGCAGCTTCGCCCTGCGCGTCGGCCGGGCGCTCACCCGGATCACCCGCGAGCACGCCGACAAGACGATTGTCATCGTCTGTCACGGCGGCGTGATCGACAACTCCTTCATCCACTTCTTCCGTATGCCGAGCATGGTGCTGCCTCCCACCGACTTCCACACCCGCAACACCAGCATCACCCACTGGGAGCAGGTAGATCGCCGTGGGGGTCTGCTCTGGCGGCTCAACGCCTATAACGATATCGAGCACCTCCACGGCATCGGCGCAAGCGAGTCGGTGCGCTGGGAGGACACGAATACATCCCACGCGGCGGGGTCGGTGCCGACGGAGGGGTGAACACGAAGGACGCGAAAAGGTGCGAAGAACGCGAAAGGGCATGTGATAAAGCATGAGCATCACCTTCCTGGAAGACGGCCACGCGGCGAGCCCTGCCGGGTGGGGGGCGGCGACGACGGCGTGCGGGATCAAGTACCAGGGCCGCGACGATCTGACGCTGCTGGTGAGCGAGCGGCCCTGTAGCGCGGCGGCGATCTTCACCACGAATCTGGTGAAGGCGGCCCCGCTGCGCTATGACATGGCCCTGATCGGGCGCAGCGCCGCTAGCCTGCGTGCGGTGGTGATCAACGCCGGGAACGCCAACGCCTGCACTGGCCCCGACGGCGAGGCGGCGGCGCTGGCTATGGCTCGCGCCACCGAGTCTGCCCTTGGCCTGCCTGTTGATACGGTATTCGTTATGTCAACAGGAACCATCGGCGTGCCCATGCCGGTCGAGAAGATCCTTGGCGGGATCACGGCGGCGGCCAAAGGGCTCGCCCCCGACAACGGCCCGGCGGCGGCCGCCGCGATCATGACCACCGACACCCGGCCCAAGCGCTGCGCCGCCCGCATCGATCTGCCCTCGGGCGGCGCGATCACCATCGGCGGCATGGCCAAGGGCGCCGGGATGATCCACCCGAACATGGCCACGATGCTCGCCACCATCACCAGCGACGCCGCCGTGAGCCCCGATGTACTGGACGCGGCCCTGCGCGCCGCCGCAGACATCAGCTTCAACAGCATCAGCATCGACGGCGACACCAGCACGAACGACACCCTGCTGGTGATGACAAACGGCGCAGCTGGCAGCCCGCTGATTGACGACATGGATAGCCCCGATTACCAGGCATTCATCGCCGGGCTGACCGCCGTCTGCCAGCGCCTGGCCAAGGAGGTGGTGCGCGACGGCGAGGGGGCCACCCGCTTTGTGACGATCACGGTGCGCGGGGCGACCAGCGATGCAGACGCGAAGCAGGCAGCCATGACTATCGCCAAGAGCCCGCTGGTGAAGACGGCGCTCTACGGGGCCGACCCGAACTGGGGCCGGGTACTCTGCGCGATGGGCTACTCGGGCGCCGAGATCGACCCCGATAAGGTGCGGCTCTCCTTCGGCGGCATGCCCGTGCTCGACGGCGGCATGCCGCTGCCCTTCGACGAGGCCGCCGCCAGCGACCTGCTCAACGTCCCCGAGGTGACGATCGACGCCGACCTCGGCCTTGGCGAGGGCGAGGCGACGGTGTGGACCTGCGATTTTGGACCGGAATACATTACGATCAACGCGGAGTACCGGACGTAATGCCCCCACCCCCAGCCCCTCCCCCTCACGGGGGGAGGGGAGTCTGACTCCCCCTCTCCCCGTGAGGGGGAGGGGGCTGGGGGGTGAGGGCTCAGTGATACACCATGGATCACCCCACCCGCATCCAGCTAGCCCGCGACCTTGCCGCGCGCCTTGCCGCAACCTACGGCGAGCGGATCGTCGTGGGCGGGGTGTACGGGTCGGCGGCGCGCGGCGACGACACCGAGTGGTCGGACTTAGACTTGCTATGTATCACCAGGGGCGCGGGCGGGCCTGCCGGGCGCGCCTTCCTGTTCCAGGGCATCGCCGTGGGGCTGCACGTGCTGGATCATGCAGATCTTGAGCGACTGCTCACCCGTCCCGGCCCGCGCTGGCCCTTCTGGATGGGCGTGCTCGACGTGCTGCAGCCGCTGGTGGGCGACCGGGCGCAGCCGGGGCGCTGGGTTGAACTGGGGCAGACTCCGAGCGAGGCGGCATTCCACGCCGCCCTGGAGGCCGAGCTCCCTGGGCTGGTCTTCGAGTCCTACGGGCGCATCCGCTCGTGCGCGGCCCGCCGCGACGAGCGTGACGCGCCGATCACCGCCTGCGAGGTGCTCTCCGAGATGCAGACGGCCCTCTGCCTGCTCAACCGGCGCTGGGTGACGCGCGACTACTATGGAGGGCTAGAGCAGACCTTCAGCTTCCCGCTGCTGCCCGACGGCTACGGGCGGCTCGCCCCGCAGCTCTGGGAGGCCCACGAGCTGAACGAGATCGTGACGGCGGCGGGAACTCTGGTGGCCGGCTACTGGCGCCTGATCACCGCATGCGGGCTGAACGTGCCCAACTACCAGCGGGTCGATGACATCCCGCTGTAAGCCTGGGGCAGCACCCCATGCGCATTAAGTTTAGGGCTGCCGCCCTAAAAGCTGGTGTTGTTTTGGCCAAAATGGCCAGCTTCGCTGGCCATTTTGGCCAAAACAACAAGAAATTTCGGGGAGCCCGGAGCTTACCTTGATGCACATGGGGCAGCACCTCAAAAGAATCTTGTGGGGGCGACAAAGCCGCCCCCACACCCCCACCGGCAGGTGGCATTGATAGGCATAGTAAGAGGGTGAGGAAGGATGAACCATAAACTCTGGGGGGGGCGCTTCAGCGCGCCAACGGCCGAGGACATGGCGCTGTACAACGACTCGTTCCGCTACGACGTGCGGCTGGCCGAGTGCGACATCGTCGGCAGCATCGCATGGGCTAGCGCGCTGGAGGAGGCCAGGCTGATCAGCCCCGACGAGCGCGAACAGCTTGTGCAGGGGCTGGGGCTGGTGCGCATGGAGTTCGCCGACGGTCGCTTTGTGACCCAGCCCAGCGACGAGGATGTCCACACCGCCGTCGAGCGTCGGCTGGGCGAGCTGGTGGGAGATGTGGCCCTCAAGCTGCACACCGGGCGCTCGCGCAACGATCAGGTGGCCACCGACATGCGCCTCTTCGCCATCGGCGCGGCCCGCCTAGTCGGCGACCGGCTCCAGGGGCTGCAGCTGGCCCTGCTCGGCCAGGCCGAGCGGCACGTCGACACGGTGATGCCGGGCTACACCCACCTCCAGCGCGCCCAGCCGATCACCTTCGGCCACTGGTGCCTGGCGTACGTAGAGATGCTTGAGCGCGACCGGCACCGCGTCGAGGATGCGATCGCCCGCGCGCGCACCCTGCCCCTGGGAGCCGGTGCGCTGGCAGGCAACTCGCTGGGCGTCGAGCGCGAGCGGCTCACCGAGCTGCTCGACGAGTTCGACGCCGTGGCGGGCAACTCGCTCGACGCCGTCTCCGACCGCGACTTCGTGGCCGAGCTGCTCTTCGCCTTCGCCCTGACCGGCATCCATCTGAGTCGACTGGCCGAGGACATGGTGCTCTACAGCAGCGCCGAGTTCGGATTTATCGAACTTGCGGACGAGTACAGCACGGGCTCAAGCATCATGCCGCAGAAGAAGAACCCTGATAGCATGGAGCTTCTGCGCGGCAAGAGCGGACGCCTGATCGGCAACCTGGTGGGGCTGCTGACCACCCTCAAGGGCCTGCCCATGACCTACAACAAGGACATGCAGGAGGACAAGGAGCCCTTCTTCGACAGCCTCGACACGCTTGATCTGGGGCTGCGGGTGGCGGCGGCGGCGGTGGATACGATGGAGGCGAACCCCGCGCGCATGCGCGCATCCCTCGACGACGCGATGCTCGCCACCGACCTAGCCGACGAGCTGGTGCGGCTAGGCGTGCCCTTCCGCGAGGCCCACGGCAAGGTAGGCCGCCTGGTGCGCCGGGGGATTGAGCTGCGCCTGCCCCTGCGCGAGCTGCCCCTAGCCGAGTACCAGGCCGTGCAGCCAAACTTCGACGAGGGCGTCTACGCGATCTTCGACTTCGCCCGCAGCGTGGCCCGTAAGGATAGCCTGGGCGGTACCGCGCCCCAGCGTGTGAGTGAGCAGTGCGCCCGCTGGCGGGACCTGCTTGAGAGCTAGGAGGAATGTTGAATGTTGAATGCTGAATTCCGCACATTCAACACTCAACACTCAACACCCGTCATAGGAGAGTCGTCGAAAGGCCATATTCATGCCACAGTCCTTGCTGCTCTACAGCCCGCCCGTCTCGCTGCCCCGGCTCCATGCGCATCCCAACGCCGAGGTTGTCGTGCGCCGCGCCCGTGTGGGCGACGTGCCCCGGCTCTACGAGATCATCAACTACTACGCGGCGCGGGGCGATATGCTGCCCAAGACGATGGACCAGCTCTACAACCGCGTGCGCTCGGTGAATGTGGCCGTGGCCGACGACGAGGTGGTGGGCTGTGCGGGGCTGCATATCACATGGGCCGACCTTGCCGAGGTGGTGAGCGTGGCTGTGCACCCAGACTTCCAGGGCACCGGGCTGGGGCGGCGGCTGGTTGATCCGCTCTTCGACGAGGCCCGCGAGCTCGGCATCCCGACGATCTTCACCCTCACCCTTCAGATGGGCTTCTTCAGCCACCTGGGCTTCCACGAGGTGCCCAAGATCCACCTCCCGCATAAGATCTGGCAGGACTGTAAGACGTGCTTCAAGCAGGAACGCTGCGACGAGATCGCCATGGTGCGCGAGGTTGTTGTAGGCCGGGATGATATTCTGGAAAGCTGAGGGATTCTATTCTGGAAGGCTCTAAGGGCTTGGTTTGTCACTACGATTCCTCGTAGTCGAATTGCTTAGCAAAGCTCTGGAGAAGTATCGACTGTAAGCTATTTTCGCAATACCGCAGAAGTAACGCTGTGAGGCGTCCTGTCATTCTGAGCGAAGCGAAGAATCCCGGCCGGGACCCTTCGCTTCGCTCAGGGTGACAGCGTTACTTATGCTCTATTGCCTATTTTCGCAATACCGCAAAAGTCGCCCTGTGAGGGAACGGATCATCTACCATCCGGAACTGTCCACCTGCCTGGTCTGCGGAGGCCCGCTGATGCTCGCCAACTACGTGCTTGGGGATAAAACGGTGCAAACCCTGACGGCGGTCGTGTCGGTCGCGAGCCGTCCGGCATTCTGTGCCGACCCGCAGTGTGCCGGGGCCAGCATGCGGCTGCGTTCGGTGGCCGGGCAACAGGTGGCCCTGCCCCACACGACCTATGGCTATGACGTGGTGGTGCGGATCGGCTGGCAGCGCCAGACGCGCTGCGCCACCTATGCCGCGATCCACGCCGACCTGACCCCGCAGATCCCGATTGCGGAGTCGCAGGTGCGCCACCTCTATCAGCACACCTACCTCCCCTTGCTGGCCTGTCACGAACGGCAGCAGACCGAACATCTGACCCAGGCGGCAGAACAGCATGGGGGACTGGTGATCGCCCTCGATGGCCTCGCCCCGGAAGGTGGGGAGCCACAACGGTGGTGCATCCGCGAGGTGCTCACCGGCCTGGTGCTGCGCAGTGGCTGGTTGAGCCGCCAGGATCAGGCGACGTTCGAGGGCTTCGTGCAGCCGCTGCGCGATTTCCCCTGGCCGATTCGGGCCATCGTCAGCGATAAACAGCGCGGCCTGGTGCCCGCGCTCGCGACCGTGCTGGCCACCACCCCGCATCAGTTCTGCCAGACCCACTATCTGCGCAATCTGGCCGACCCGCTGGCGGCAACCGACTCGGCGCTGACCGTCACCCTGCGTCAGGCCGTCCGCGCGGAACTTGGGCCGTTGCTGCGCGCCGATCAGCCGCCTGACCCGACCCAACCGGGCGTCTTGACGATGACCGGGCTGCTGGAGGGCACCGCTCCGGTCACGGAGTCCCCCCCTGCTCCTGGCGACGCACCCGCACCACCGGCGGTCGAACCCGCCTGCCCGCTGCCCGCAGCAACGGACACCGCCCCGGTTCCGCTGGCATCCTGTGCCCACCACGCCCAGATCGCCGCCGATGTGGTCACACAGCTGCTCCGCCGGACGCGCTATCTGCTGACGCTCAAAGGGCGTCCGCCGCTGCGTCTGGCCGGGGTCGAAACCTACGCCGGGCTGCAGGAGGTGCTGGCCCGAAGCCGTCGGTTGCTGGCCCATCGGGACGACCCGCAGCTGACTCGCCTCGTGCGTGGGCTGGAGGATGCGCTGGCATCGGTGGCCCCCACGGTGGCGGAGGTGCAGATCGGGGCCACCTGGATGGCGCGCATCACCACGATCTTGTCCGCCGCAGCCGAACCTGCCCCGACGGCCACGCAGGTGGCCCAGCAGTTGCAGGACTATCGCGACGAGCTGGAAGCGGATGTGACCGTGACCGCCCCACGGCTGGTGGCATTCCGCCAGCATCTGCGGAAGGTCAGCCGGAGCTATTGGCCGGGGTTGTTTCATTGCTACGACCACGTCGACATTCCGCGCACGAATAATGGCATGGAAAGCCTCTTTCGGGATACGCAACGTCGGCTCCTGCGCACCACGGGCCAGAAAGGGCGCACCCGGCGCATCGTGCATCGGAGCGGGGCGTGGGAGGTGCTGTCACATCCGCCGACCGAAGCGGCGAGCCTGGAGGCCCTGCGACCGATTGCCCTGGCCGACCTTGCCGACGAGCGACGGCGGATGCGCCAGCATGCCGAACGTTTCCGGCTCCATACTCGTTCGCCGCGCCAGACAACCGCCCAACTTGACCGCTTGGAACAGCAATGGTTGGCCCTGCCCCCAACCACGACAGGGTGAGTTTTGCGGTATTGCCCTTTTACCTTTTACCTTCCTAGCAGGTCTGGTTCGTCATCAGCTTACATCGGTTGAAGAGCAGGTCGTAGAGCCTGCCGATCACCTGGCCGGGCACCTCGACAAACTGGTAGTAGAGCATCCGATCCCAGATCAGCCCCGTGCGGAACCCCTCGGCCCTGCGCACGATCGTCCACTGGGCGATCAGCCCCACATTCCAGTAGATCAGCAGCAGCGAGACAAGCACGAGAGGCCAGACTCCCACCCGTTGGCGCAGCCATTCGACGAGGGCGGCCAGGCCGAGCACAATGATCGGGGTGCATTCGATCAGGCGGCGGAAGCCGAACGAGCCGCTCAGGTGCCATGTGGTGCCAAATGCGCCGTTGATGTAGGTCTGGGCGAGGAAGGCGGCCATGAGCATCCCGGCCAGGGCCATGTCGCGGCGGGCAAGCCAGAGCAGGCCGAGCATGCCGATTGCCAGCACCGGGCTCCAGAGGAAGGCGCCGTGGGCCGGGTCGATCAGCGTGTCGAAGAAATGCGGGCTGGCCCAGTTGAGCTTGCCGGCCACTGTCGATGAGGGGCCGGGCCTGCCGTTAAGGATCTCGTAGGCCAGCAGCTGCGGGATGACCGTCAGCACTATGGCGCCCAGGAATGCCTGGTGGCGCAGCAGCAGCCACCCCGCACGCAGCCAGTCTCTGCGGCGGAGCAGGGCAGCATACTGCATGATCGCCTCTAGGGCAGGGATGATCAGCAGCAGGCCCATCTGCTCGCGGGTCATCACCATCAGGCCGCCGATCAGCCCGAGCAGCAGCCACTCGCCAATCCCCCGCTCGCGCTCGCGCCCGCGCGCCCACACCGTCAGGAAGAGCGCAAAGAGGAAGAACCCGTTCGCGTGCGACCAGGGCATCACGATGTATGTGTAGAACACCAGGGGCGAGGCTAGAAAGACCGTCAGGGTCGCCAGGGATGCGGCGAAGTCGCTCACATAGCGCCGGGCGAGGCGGTAGGTGAGCTGGAGGCCGATCAGGCAGTAGAGGGCCGACAGATAGCAGGCGGCCATAATATAGGGGCGGCTGTAGCCGTCCCTGGGGATCGCCGCGCCAGATGCGTTCGCGATCATCACCCCCAGGTCTGCCAGGACAAAGCCGGGCGACCAGAGGATGGCCGAGCCGACCGGGGCGACATTGCGGAGCAGCCCGGTGGTCGGGTTCGGGTTGACGGCGTCCTCGCGCAGCAGCGCGTTGGCGACAGCCTCATCGCCAAAGCGTCGGCCCTCCTCGGCGAAGTGCGTATACTCATTACGAAAGTCCAGGTCGTGATCGAAGTAGACAGAGCGGAGGTAAGAATAGTACTGCACCTCATCGCTCAGGGCGACGCGGGGCACGGCGAGGGGCAGCAAGATCACGAAGCAGATGAGGATCGCCCAGGGGCCAAGGTCGTTGGCCGTCAGCCAAGCCCGCAGCTGCCTCGCAGGCGAGCGCCGCCCCGACGCGGCAGACGGAGCCGTGTGGTCAAGGGACATAGTCAAGAAACCTCAAAGGCTACGGGTAGGGGCGCACCAGCAGCACCGGCTGCGCTGATGAGTGCGATCAGCGCCCACCAACGATAGCGCTGCATCCAAAACGCCATACAGGTAGCGTGTCCTCTGTTCGCAGGTACGAAAGAGCGGGTGGAGGCATAGTTCATTGCCTCCACCCGTCGTTACGTTAGCGATATAACTGGTGCAGGCTTATCGCCTTACAAGCGGCAAGCTCACTCTCGGCAGCGTAATGGTATCCAGAGTGATCGTTTGCGAGATCACCTGGTCGGTCGGGTTGCCCGCGCCGTCGAGGAAGCGAACATAGACGTAGAACGTTGTATTTGGTTGTAGAGAAGTGACTGGCTTGGACAGACGTGCCGCTAGGCTCCAGTCTTTTAACACCGGGCTGCTTCCGGCCTGGTTAAGCTTAGCCGGTGACCACAGCAGAGTCGTGTCGGTAAGCGGGTTCGTGGACGTCAAGCTATTCGCCACCCAAACACCCCAGTAGCCGCCGGGATAGTTATCAGTAACCTGCACATTGCTGAATTGCAGTTCGGTCAGGATGGTTGCGAGCGGGTTGGACTTAATAGTCATCGTCACACTAATCGGGTTCTGTAGCACCGGCTTGGTTATGTCATAGGTGATGACGTTGGTGTAGGTGATGACGTTGGTGAGTTCATCCATCAGACGGACGACCACTGGTGAGGGCCCCTCGGTGATGGTGTTGGTATTGGGTAAGGCGAGTGTATTGTTAAAGCTATTGTCCGCAATGCCAAAGGGTGAGCCGAGACTGGAGGCTGAGGCATCGTACTGGAAGGTCGAGAGGCCGCTACAATCAGTAGAGCCGTTGATCTCCAGATAGAAGAGTTTCTCCCGCGTGTAGTTCGGATCACCGTCGCTTGCCCCACTGTCACTGGGAAGATCCGCCAGTTCGGAATTCAGCGACCCAGTGAAGATCGACGATTTATTGCCAATATTCGGGTTGACGGCTCGTATAGAGCTAGAGACGTAGTTGTCAACAATGATACTGGCTGACTTCGCCCCGGCCTCTTCTACGGTGCCGCTACGCACTTGGGTGTAGAGTACCTCGGGCAGACAGTCTTGGGTATTCACGGAACTGGCGATCTGGACATTGATCGGGTTGGTGAAGTCTACCCACCCCTCCGACAAGTTGCTCGAGTCGCTCTGCGTATTAGTAGGCGCAGCACCCCACCGCCAGCGAATTTGGGTTGGTGCGCCGACGACATCAGTAAAGCTCACCGAGACGTTTTGTGTATTGCCAACGATTCGGTCGTCACCCTTGGTGAGGGGCGCAGCGGTCTCGATAACTGGCGTTGCGCTTATCGAACCACTGCCCTTAGCCGCCAGTTGCACATACTCTGTGCGTAGGTTAGATCCGCTGAAGCTCTCGAGAGCCACATGGATCAAGGTTTGGCCATTGATACTAGCGGCCACCTGGGTAGCGAAGATGCTATTCTGAACTAGCCGTATAGGGCCTTCAAAGTCACCCGATGCTGTTGCGTAGGCAACATAGACATCTCGCGATCCGCCATCGGCCGAGGCCCAGGCGAAGGCAAGATTACCGGCCTCATCGGAGTCGATGGCTGCAGTCCCAATCACCTCCATGTTGGAAAGCAAGTGGGATGCCCACGACCCGCTTGATGTGCGGGAGGCGTAATAATAGCCGCCACCAACCCGACGCCAGGCGACAAACACGACGCCAGTCGGGCCGATGGTGACGGTCGGTTCGGCCTCGTAGGAAGATCTCCCTCCGGTCGTCACTGACTCGATAGTAAAGCCGGAACCGTTCCACAAACCACTATGGATGTCGCCATCAGAATCACCAAAGGCGATCGCGATCTGGCCACCAGGCCCAACACTCAACGACGGAGCGTTATAGCTTGTGATATTGGAGATAGCAATGGGGGACGACCAACTTGCACCATTGTTGGTCGAGTAGCTATAGCGGTAGAACTTGTCCTCATTCCAAGCAAGTACGATGGTGCCGGTCGAGTTCGCGGCTACATCAACGTAGAGGCTTGTGCCAACCGAGACAGTCGCCTTCGGCGTGCTCAATGAGCCATTTAATGCCCGCTGACTCATCATGATCGGGCCGCTTTTGGAACTGCGCAGCCAAGCGTAGGTTATAACGCCATTTGGCGCAACCGAGAGCGCTGTGTTCGTAAGCCGTGGGTCGCCGACCGCATCACCGAGCCGAACTGCGGCGGGGAACTCTGTTGCGGTGTCGGTCTTTACCCACATGTGCGATTCTAGCGAATTAGCACTTCCCGAGATCGAGGAGATCCCGTTTCCCGCACCAACATCAGGATGCTTGACATCGGTTGATGATGGCAGGGTTTGACGAGACAGGGCGCGTAGATTTATCGCTGTTTGAGCGACCGTATTGAGCGGGAGAACTCCAGCCAGCACGATCATCGCACTGAAGACCCCGATGAAAAACGCACGAAACAACATACGGATTCCCTCACTGAGCAGAGCGTATCAATTTGTCACCAGGGACAATGACGCGCGAGGTTAATAGATGGATTGTCGTAGATGCAGATCAGGATAAGGTGGGACAACTGAGGATGAGCTGAATCATCCCACGTTAGCCTGTGACGTCTATAGCTCGGTGACGACAAATTTGCTGAAGCGAATCTTGCCCATGGCGCGGGTGAAGAGGCCAGGTTGCCCACTGGATAAGGCATCATCCGTGGCCTCAAGCAACGGCTCGTCATTAACAAACGCCTGGATGCTCGTCCCGTCGACCTTCAGCGCGATAGCATACCAGGTGTGAAGATCGTAGCCAGGGACATCCTGGGTCGCCAGCGCAGTCGCCTTACCATCGATCACCTTCTCGATGATCAGCTTTGGCGTATCGGTATAGAACTTGGCGAGCATCCGTAAGCGGTAGAAGCTGTTGCCCTGGCGTCGGGCGACCAGGCCCGCGTTGCCGTTGCCCTGATCATAGAATCTCGCGCTGACCGTGTAGTTTGTCCATGTAGGGCTGCCAATGAAGGCCATCGCCTCATTGATGCTTGGGTTCCCCGCTGCTGCAGTGTTATCCTGGAGCAGCGTGCCATCTACCACGTGCCACACCGAGTTGTCTTCAGGCAGAACGGCCCCAACATCGACAAACTCCCAGAGCTTCAGCGAGTCATCGTTCTGAAACTCGGGTGCGATAAGCTCGGTGCTGGAGAGCATGGGCTGTGGCGTCGGACTCGGCGGGATCGTTGGTGTTGCCGGGAAGGTGATGGTTGGCAGTATCGGTGATTCACCCTGCGCCTGACCTCGGCTACTCATCAAAAAGGTAAGTGCCAGACTAACGACTACGACAACGAGGGCACCGGCGATACCGGCGATGAGGGTGTTCTTGCGCTGACGACGTTTCATTGATAGGATTCCTTCATTGTATCTGGACATAGAGCAATTTTCCGCAGGTTCTGAAACACTTCGCATCAGACTGCGGGTGCTCCACATCAGGAAGCGACAGACGGACAAGTGCCTTCATAACTCCGGTAGGATTGCTATCGCTTGTGTTTGGTAGGATCGCAGGTTGCGATGCTACCTCCTAATATACACACTAAGACCATAGATCCACACACCCGATTTGTCAATAAGAGTTCATCTCTGACAGGGCGGTTGCGCCACCCTTCATGAGCGGCGCTTCCACAGCACAAGCTCCCTGCCGTAGCGCGTCTTGATCGTGATCAGATAATAGTTTGCCCGCAGCGCAGCTTGGTTGGTGAAGTAATCTTGCCACAGATCGGGGATGTAGGTGGGGCGACGTTCGTTCAGGACATACGCCGGGTCGTGCTTCTCGTGGCCGGCAGCCCCGGTGCCCATATTCGGCATCACGACTCGTGCAATATGGTGATCGGTGAGGCCAAGCATGTCAATGGTCGTGTGCTGCCCGTAGTAGGCGATAGCACCCGCCCCGCTTACCGCAATGCTCTCATCAGGCCCAGCGTTATCTGCCATCCACCAGCCAATCTCGCGCCAGAGCCAGACGCTCTCGTCTAGCCTCTGGATGATAGTGTCGAGCGAACGGGTTCGCTCTAGCGCATACAGGCTGTATGCGCTCAGCAACACCGCAACCAAGACTGGCGTTACCAACCGCAAGGTTGGGCGCGCCATCGCATAGCGGACGATCTGCGCCAGCCCGTCGGCAAACAGTATGGCGAAGAGTGATACGAGCGGAACAAAGAAGCGCTCGCCGCGAAAGTGGTCGCCACCAACCGCGATGATATAGGCAGTGTAGACGCCGAGCAGCAGCAGGATGTAGCCGCGCCAACTCCGCAGTGCGTTGCGCCAGTCGGGGATCAGCCCACCGAGGCCCAGCAATAGGAGCGGCCCGCCCATCGTCTGCGCGAAACCCCAGCTATAGGCTAGCCCACGAGGCACGGCTCGTAGGCCACCGCCGGTTTTGGCATAGAAGGTATTCGGCAGCAGATCGCCATAGTAGCTGTAGCGCCAGATGAAAAAAGGGACGATCAGCAGCAGGTACGGGCCAATGAGCGCGCCAAGCCCACCCTTGCGCCGTATGGTGTGGACAATCGCGCCGGGCCGAAGATCTGCGCCAGTCAGGTCGTAGGTCATATAGTGGAACGCTGTGATCGCCATGAGCAGCGCTCCCTCGGGACGGGTCAGGGTGGCTAAGGACAGCAGCACCCCAGTGATCGCAAGCGCTGGGTTCACCTGGCCTTGCCCACGCAATACACCCAGGTAGACTGTGACGGTGGCGAGCAGCAGCAGCGCGAAGAGGGCCGTCTCGAGCCCGCCTCCTCGTGCGCTGTGCAGCAGCAGGCTCTGGCTTGTCGCGACCAGCAACGCGGCGACGAGCGCCCATGATGATCCGAACAGGCGCGCTGCCAGCCAATAGGTTAGCAACAATAGCCCCAACGCAAAGCCGATCCCCGAGAGATAGGTCCAGTAGACCGGATCACCCCCCAGGCGAAGCACCAGCGCAGCGAGCATTGTATAGAGAAAGTTGGTATAGCCTTCGACTCGCTCACCGGGGTTATAGACCAAGCCGTTCCCGGCAACAAGGTTCTGCGCGTAGCGGAACGATATGAAGGCGTCATCTGAGATCCAGCTTGGCCAGATCATGCCGCTGAAGCTGATCAGTGTGCCGAGCAGCGCAAGGGAAAGGCGGGCGTAGCTCTGGCGGGCGATCAGTATGGCCACGGCAGCGGCCCCGAGGCTCCATGCGGCCAGCGTGACATAAGGCAACGGTCCTGGGCCCACGAATGCGTAGAGGGTTAGGAGGGCCACCCCAAGGGGCAGGCAGATCAGCAGTGCATCGCGGGGGCCAGCGCCTCTCCAGCGCGCCAAGCCCCAGATCAGCACGAACACCACGGGCAGCAGCGACTGAACTGGCCAGTCGGTATAGGGCAGCCCACGAAGCTTGATGTTTGTCAGCACCACACCGAGCGGGCGCTTGTCGCTATTCAATATGCGCGGTTGTGTCTGTAGTTCCAGACGCAAGTTTGCGTCACCTCGCGGCGCGGGCGGAAGCAGCAACCTGTAAACGCGGAATGTCGAGGGGATCACACTAGTGATAGGCCGCTCATTACCGAGGAAGACGAGTGGGTTGGGCTGCTTCATACCGGCATGAGCACGCACCGTCGCAATGTAGCTCTGTGCCAGGTTGTAGCCGGAGGGCAGTTGCACAAAGAAGTAGCCGTTCGACCATCGGTAGTAGGAGAACTGGGGATTGTACTCCAGGTCGTAAAGGCCGAATAGATTAAATGTTGTTTTGAGCTGCGGCTGAGTCAGATCCAGTGTATATGGTGCCGGGGCGTGATGCACCGCACTCGCCCCTACCACCCAAGCGGCCAGGAGTAGCGCGATGATAAGCACCTCGCCAAGCCATGCGGGGATTCTGCTGAGTGCTCGGATCGCGCGGTCGGTGCGCTCGGGAGCATGTGATAGCGCTCGCATATACCGACTATGGTCCTTTTCTTAGTTCGGCGAATCGAAACCCCAGCGCGAAGACCCGCACACTGATAGGCACATCGCTGCGCTGCCTATCGGGCGTCGCGGGGGCGCTCAGAGTTACCTTGTGCTCGCCAGGCTCAAGCAGAAAGCTCAGACTCTGCATCTGCGGCTTGTCTGTAGGGATGTTTAGTCGGGTAAGGATGCTCGCATCCATGCGCAGTTCGAGGGGCCGGGGCTGCTGGTAGCTCGCGGCGAGCAGATCAATCGTTGCGCGTACTGGATGGTCTAGCGGGTTGAAGAGCTGTAGCTCGGCCTGCTCGCCCATCCAGCGCCAGCGATAGGGCGGTGCTTGCTCAAGATCTTGCCAGCCCGCGCCCAGGTATCCGATTGGGCCAACCGGCCACGTCTGCGGCACTGCGTAGACCTCTAGCTGCTTGTCGGCGAAGATCGGTTGTCCAAGCTGAAGCAGCTCGGCATGGTGGCGGACCCTAGCAAAGTAACCGTTTTTATTGCTTGTCAGATCGAAGGTTATGTAGCGGATCGCGTAGGCCGCCAGGCCGCGCTGCCCAGACTCAGGCCAGCCAGGGCTAACCACATCGTCTAGCGGCGGCAGCTGGCCCTCAAGCTCGCGCACACCGGGGGTATAGCGAGCAAATGTATACGTTGGGGGGCGGGCGACGTAGCCGCCGAGAATCGGCCAGTGGTGGGTCATCTGTGTGGTCAGATTCTCGCTGAGGTTGATGTTCAGGTAGAGCGGCAGCGGCATCACGGCACCGCTGGGGCGACCCGGCGCAGCGGCGGGCGGCGGCGGCATGGTGGCGTAGAACGGATCAACCGTGCGGCTCACCAGCTGCATCGGCCCGGCATAGGTATCGAAGGCCAAGATGAGCCCGAGCGCACCAGTGGTGATCGCTAGCCTGAGCGAGCGCGTTGGCAGGCGTTGGCTTAGCCAAGCGAAGCCGTAGGCCGCGAGGATGGCCAGTATCAGGCTGGCGATCACCACCAGATGGCTCGGGCGCTGGGCCGCCCTAATGCCGGGCAGGTTTTGGATCAGCGTGAAGGGTAGCGGTAAACCAGTGTTGTGGCCAAACATCCGTAGTGTCGGCCCCATCGCCAGGAGCATCGTCAGCATGAGCAGAGCGAGCCAGCGCCGGGCGTGGCCCCAGGCCGTGAACACGCCGATCAGCCCAAGGGCCAGGCCGACCCACCCCAGGGAGATATTCCAGATGATCGCATTTGGATAGAGTTGCTCGCGGGCTGCGCGCAGAGCCTCGCCCCAGAGCGGGTGTAGCGGGTTAGGTAAAAAGAAGTCCATGAGATCTGCTGAGCGATCAGCCTGGATTCTGCGCATATCCCCCAGCGCATCAGGCTGTGCTGTCAGGCTGATAATGCGCGGCGTGAGCACCAGCCCCCACCAGATCAGAGGCGTGACGCCCCATATGGCGGAGATCCACCGCTTGGCGTCTGGCCAGCGCCAGCGTTGCTGCTGCTCCCCTGGCGCATCAACGCTGCCGGGGACAAGCAGCCACACCAGGGCAGCGCATGCGGTCGTCAGCACACAAAACAGCCCATAGTACCAACTGCCCAAGCTCACCCAGAGCAGCAGGGCACCGGAGAGCAGAGAGAGTTGCCAGCGCGGACGTTCGAGCAGCATATAGAGCGCGAACCAGTAGCATGGGATCCACTGGATCGCCGTGACCTCAAGCCCGCCGTCAACCATCTTCTGCATGTGATAGGGCGAGAAGGCGAAGATCATGCCCGCCACAAGGGCCGCTTGGGTGTGGCCGGTAACATGACGTGCGAAGAGGAAGGTGACGTAGCCGCCGATCACAAAGCTTGTGAGTACCGTCCAGTTAAAGCCAGCCAGCGGTCCCAAGAGCAGTGTTATGGGCAGTGCGGCGACACCCTGTGAAAACTGGAGCGTCTGCCAGAAGAGGTCGATCCCGTAAGGGTAGTAAAGCAATGCAGTGGTGAAGGGCAAATGGCCCTGACGAAGCGAGTCTGCAACCCACCACAGGTTCCATGCGCACTGGTAGGCATCAACCCCCTCAACGGCACCGATCATGGCGCTGGTGAAGGAGGGCGCAAGTGGCCAACTGGCGATAATAGCCAGCAGCGTATAGAGAGTCAGCGCACTGCCATGATCGATTATGGTGCGCCAGCGCTGCCCCGCCGCTGCGTCCAACGTATCTGTGACAGATGGGCGCTGGTGCTCGGCGAAGTCTATGCCGTGCCGCTCCTCGATCATGAATCGTCTCCTGAAGCCAGGCATAACCTTCGCCAGGCAAACATTACCCTACCCAAAGTTTATCATCAACGACATGGTTGATGCGACGCTGGCACAATCTCTGTCAGCGTCTAGCCTAGCGGCGGCTGTATCGGCGGTACAGTATAGCACACCTTGTCTGGCCCACACGGAAGCGATCCGCAGTGTGCCAACGCCAGAACTGCCCGTACCAACGCGCTACATGTGCGCAGTGCCGAGCACCGACCGGTAGAGCCGCAGCAGGTCGTCTGCGATCTGGGCCGAGCTAAAAGCCGGTGCCATAGCCACAGCGCGTCGGCTGTAGCCCTCCCATGTGTCTCTATCCGACAAAAGCGTCATCAGAGCTTCGGCAATCGACGCACCAGAGCATGGCTCCACCAGGAGCCCCGCCCGCTGCTCGGCCACATAGGCGCTGGCCCCGGTCGTACGTGTCACCACCGGAGGCGTGCCGACGGCGGCGGCCTCGATCACTACGCGGCTAAATGACTCGGCCACCGACGGCACTACGACCGCATCGGCGGCGGCGAGGTAGGCTATCGCCTCATCGTGGGCGATGCCGCCAACCAGCAGCACATCGTCGGCCACACCAAGCTCGGCGGCGCGACGCCCCATGTAGGCGCCATAGTCTCCGAAGCGCGGCGTGCTTCGGCTCGGGCCGACGATCAGCACCTGCGGGCGCAGGCCGCGCGCACGCAGATGTGGCAGTGCATCTACCAGGTATGCGATGCCTTTAAAGGGGTGTAGCCGGTTCAGGCTGACGACAATCGGGCGGGTAGGGTCGAGCCGATGACGCGCAACGAGCATAGCCCGGCTCTGGAGACGCAGATCCGCAAGGGAGACGCCGGGCGGAGGAAAACTGTCGGCGGTGATGTTGTAGGGGATCGTGACAACTTTCTGCGGGTCTGCCCCACGCGCCACGGCCAGGTCGCGAATCTGGGGCGAGTCGGCGCGCAGCACAAGGGCCCGCCGGAAGATCGACGGGAGCACGGCGCGCACCCCTCGGAATCGACCGTAGCCGTAGTCGTATGCAGGCTCAGACATAATATCGGCACCAGGAAGGGTGATCGCGAGCGGCGGTGAGCGGCGGCGGGGGGCGAGAGCGGCCACAAGACCAAGGGGGAATGCCGTCTCAATATGGACGAGGTCGTAGCGGGAGGCGTCGATAAAGCGACGGTAGTGGGCGATAGCACCGGCGAGGTAGGGGTAAGGCAGTACCGCAGCGAGGGTGCGGTTGGAGATCTTCGCCATAGGGCTAGCGCTCACCGGGAGCTGGTGGATGGTGATGCCATCTTCCACGGAGGTGGTCAGCCGATCAATCCCCGCAGCGAGAGCGATCACCTCCGTGGTGACGCCCTGTGATCGCCACGCAGTGATCACCTCCGTGTGGATACGATTTCCCATCGCACTACTATCGTAACGTGGGATGAAGTAGAGAACTCGCATGGTTCAGATGAGGCCGCGATCCTGGCGGCATTCCCTCGCTAAAGCGCACTCCTGTGATTCTACTTCATGAAACAGTTCATTGATACTAAAAGTTTCATTAGCGTTGGATGAGCAGCCCGATCAGGCGATTATGGCTTGCGCAGCGTGAACATCACATAGAGCGGGTCGCTGCGATCAAGTTTCTCCTCAATCGGGTGGACAATCAGCGCCAGCAGCAGGTCCTTGAGCACATAGCGACGCCAGTACTTCGTCAGCCTCGTCTCGTGGTAGCGTCCGTTCAGCCACGAGCGGCCAAAGCCGCGCCAGTCGCCGACATGGGCGTTTGCCGGGCGCACATAGACCCGATCAATATCGGCGTCGGTGTAGAATCGGAAGAAGGAGCCGGCCTTGCCCTCCTGGACGAAGGCGTTGCGCTGCACCTGGATGAACTTCCGGATCCCCTTGAAGAAGCTGGTGCGCTCGGTGCTGGTATAGGGGATGGTGATGGCTGCGAGGCCGCCGCTCGTCAGGACGCGGCCAATCTCCCGGCCCACAGACTCATCATCGGGGATGTGTTCAAGCGAAGAGACGGCGGCCAGCCGATCAACACTCTCGCTGCGGATGGGCATCTCGGTCGCGCTGGCCACCAGCGGGAAGAAGCGGCCATCGCCGGGGCGGGCCGTCTCGCGGCGCTTCTGGAGTTGCCAGCGCACCCGGTCGGCGTCAAGCTCCAGCACGATCACATCGACGCCCTCCTTGGCCAGCATGTGCGGGTAGGAGGATGTACCAGAGCCAACGTCGAGCACAAGGTCGCCACGGCGCAGGCCGAGGGCTTTCGTAGACCAGGGGTACTCGATGATCCGCCAGAGGCTGAAGTCGTTCACCGTCTCGCGAAGTATCTTCCAGCCATTGAGTGCGATCTCATAGGCCACGCAGCGCAGCGCGCTCAGCTGCACCGGCTCGCCCGCCCGACGGTCGTCGGTCGTCTTCTCAATCGTCGCAGATGCCATCTATCTTCCTACTAGCGAAGGGCGCTTCGGCTCACAAAGGGCGCTTTGGGTCGTGATAGACGCCAAAGACACGAGCACGAAAGGCGCGCGAAAGACACGAAAAGCTCAGCCGTCAGATCTGCCGGTGAAGCCACCAACGAGAGCGCCTCAGTATAGCACATGCTCGTCGGGCGGCAGCATTGAGCGGCGACGGCACAAATGTATCTGCCCAGGGACGGCGGCACAGATCGTGTATACTCTGCATGTTGCCTACAACCTGCAATCTGCAATCTGCAACCTGCAACCTGCAATCAACTCAATCGCCCTATGGGCGGGAGCCATATGAAGAAGCGAGTGCTGATCCTCTCAGCCAGCGTTGGTTCGGGGCATAAGTCGGCGGCGGCGGCGATCGAGGAGGTCTTCCGCGCCCAGCCCGGCGTGGAGGTGCGCAACGAGGACGCGCTGAAGCTGACCAGCCGGATCTATCAGGTCACGGCGTCCGATGTCTACTTTGCCCTGGTGAAGGAGAACCCCTGGTTTGTGAGCTGGTGGTACGACCAGAACGACGAGCCGTTTAAGAACGAGACGGGCGCGCTCCAGCTGTGGAACTCGCTCAACGCCCAGCCCCTGGCCAAGTTTGTGCTCGACTACGACCCGCACATCACCGTCTGCACCCACTTTATGCCGGCGGGCGTGGTGGCCCAGTTGCTCAGCCAAGGCAAGCTGCGCACCACCCTGTCGATCGTCACCACCGACTATGACTTCCAGGGCATGTGGCTGAGCCGGGTGTTTAACCGCTATTTCGTGGCGATCAATGAGACGAAGGTTGACCTGCGTGAGCTAGGGGTCGATGAGAACCGGATCACGGTGTCGGGGATCCCAGTGAGCCCGGTGTTCGGCGAGCCGGTGGATCGTGAGGCGGTGCTGGCTCGCTACCGTCTGCGCGATGACCGGCCGGTGATCCTGGTCTCGGCTGGGGCGCTGGGCGGCGGGCCGGCCCGCGACATCGTGGCCCAGATGCTGCGCCTGCAGACGCCGGTCCAGACGGTGGTGATCTGCGGGCGTAACCAGCTGCTGCGTCAGCAGGTGGCCACCCAGATCAGCGGCGCGGAGGATCGCTTCCGCCTGCTGGGCTTCACCAGCGAGATGCCCGACCTCATGCGGGTGGCCAGCCTGTTCATCGGCAAGCCCGGCGGGCTGAGCGCCTCGGAGTGTATGGCGGCTGGCCTGCCTATGGTGGTGGTGGACCCCATCCCCGGCCAGGAGGAGCGCAACAGCGACCATCTGCTAGAGGCGGGGGCTGCGGTGCGCTGCCGCTCGCTGCTGACCATAGCGTTTAAGATCGACCGGATCTTCGCGGAGCCGGGCCGCCTGGAACGCATGCAGGAGTGCGCGCGGGGACTAGGCCGACCCGACGCGGCGCAGGTGGTGGTCGACCAGCTGCTGGCGGAGACGAGCGAGCCGCTCCAGTTCAGCAAGAAGGAGCTGCGCCGGATCATCGCGGCGGCCAGCGGCGACACCGATGTGCCGCCCCTCGAGTCGCCCACAGGCGACCCTGGCGTGGCCCTCTACCACGACGACACCGGAATCTATATTGGCTCGATCAGCCCCGCCCAGCTCCAGTTCCTGATCGATCTGCTAGAGGAGGATGAGGAGGATGACGAAACCTACTTCATCGACGAGCCGACGATCGGCTGGCTGTCTCAGCAGGGCGCCGACAGCGGCCTGATCCGGGTGCTCGACAAGGCGATCACGGAGCGTGGCCAGTCGGAGATCCGCTGGGTGAGGTTGTAGCCGATAGCCGATAGCCGATAGCCGATAGCCGATAGCCGATAGCCGATAGCCGGAAGATACGCGGTATCGAACTAATGGCTATTGGCTATTGGCTATCTGAGGGGTGAGGTTATGGCCGAGCGTCGAGAGCTGATCGCCGGAAGATACGTGGTATCGAACTATCGGCTATCGGCTATTGGCTATCGGGTATTTGATGGTGGAGGTGGGACGTGAGCTACCTGATCGACGGGGTTCGCATCTACGCCCGCGAGGAGGGCCGCACCAACGCCCAGCTGGCCCTGATGATCCACGGCTGGTCGAGCAGTTGGTATGCCCTCTCGCCGCTGATACCGCTGGTGGCCCGGCGCTACCGCTGTGTTGCGGTGGACCTGCCCGGCTACGGCAGCTCGGAGCATCTGCACGGCCCAACGACGATTGATCGCTATGTTGACCTGCTGGCGATGCTCATCCAGGAGCTCACCGACAGTCCGGCGGTGCTGATCGGCCACTCGATGGGCGGCATGATCAGCGCCACCCTGGCCATGCGCTACCCACAGCTGGTTGAGCGCACGGTGTTGATCTGCCCCACGATCAGCGGCGACCTCTCGACCTGGATCAAGCTATTCATCTCGCCCTCGATTATGCTCCAGCGCTTTCGGGTGGCCGATAGCATCGTCTCGGCGATTGAGCCATACATGCTCAGCGTGATCGACCGGCTTATGCGACCGGCCTCCTTCGCAGCGCGCAGCGAGATCTCCGAGGAGGCATACCTTCGGCTGCGCGCCGACGCCCGTCGGCCAGGGCAGGGCCGTGTGCGCGCCGAGACCTACCTGGCAATGCGTAACCACGACCTGCGCGGCAAGCTGGGCCAGATCGAGACGCCCTCGCTGGTGATCTGGGGGGCTGAGGATAACACGGTGCCCCTGCGCGACGCCGGGGTGGTGGCCGATGAGTGGCGCAATGTGGATCTGCGGATCGTGCCGAAGGCTGGCCACTGGCCGCATTTTGAGACGCCCGACATCACCATAAAGATGGTTGCCTCGTACCTGGGGCTGCCGCTGATTACGACTAGGCTAGAGGACTCCACCAGCCCGAGCGAGGTCGTCAGCCTGGCGGCCGAGTTCCTCCAGAAGTCCGATATCTGTAGCGGGATGACCCTGGCCCAGCGCACGCGCCTGGCGGCCCAGTGTCGCATGCGGGTGTATGCGCCGGGCACGGTGATCGCCTTGCCGAACGAGGAGAGCAGCGACCTGTTGATCGTCCAGGAGGGCGCGATCGAGATCTGGAGCGGCACGGTGGATGACGACCCGGCCACGCAGAAGCTGCTCTCGCAGGTCTTCCCCGGCCAGATCACCGGCGAGATGTCGCTGATCGACGGGGGGCGGCGCAGCGCGGAGATGCGGGCCGGTGAGCATGGCTGCACGCTGCTGGCGATTACCCGCGCGCGCATGTTCGCCCTCGCCGAGGACGACCCGGCCCTCGGCAACGCGATGATCTGGAACATCGCCTCGTCGCTGGCCCTGCGCATCCGGCTCACGAATTGGCAGCAGCAGATGATGGCCGATCAGATGCAGGCGATGCAGGCGGGGGAGTCAGGGGTCGGGAGTCGGGAGTCGGGAGTCGGGAGCCAGGGATAAGAATCTCAGGAGCGGAGGATTTTATGCAATCCACAGCAGATAGATCGCAGGCGGGGAACGGGCGGATGGCGGCGCTGGTGGGCGGCGATGTGGTGGCGCTGATGGTGTTTGCGGCGATTGGCCGGGGCAGCCACGGCGAGGCGGCTGGCCTTGGGGCGATCGGCGAGGTGGCGCAGACCGCCGCGCCCTTCGTGATCGGCTGGCTGGTGACGTCGCCCTGGCTGGGCGCCTTCAACCTAAAGGCTACCGACGCCCCGGTCAAGATGCTGCGCACGACGGCGCTCTCCTGGTGCGCGGCGGTTGTGGCCGGCTCGCTGCTGCGCGCCCTCTTCATCGGGCGCTTCAGCCCCTTTTCGTTCTACGTCGTCACCTTCATCGCCGCCCTGCTGATCATGAGCGGCTGGCGCGGCCTGTTTGCGCTGTGGGAGTCTCGACGGACTCTTTGACACCCCCTCACAGAGCATGCTATACTTTCGCGAACAACTCCATATTGCTCATCCAGAGGGGTGGAGGGATCGGCCCATTGAAGCCCCGGCAACCACTGAGCAATTGTAGATTGCAGATTGCAGATTGCAGCCCGGCTGCCAATCTACAATCTACAATCTGCAATTCAGAACGGTGCTAACTCCGTCAGCGCAAGCTGGAAGATGAGGTCGCCGATGCCTTCACACCAGCTTGTGGGGGCTTTTTTTATTGCGCCGAGCCCCCCGGCGTTCCTCTAGCAGCCAGGGAACCCACGTGACAAAACAGAGCTACCTTGCGGCCCTCGCAGAGCGCGTCCTGATCTTCGACGGCGCGATGGGCACCAGCATCGATACCTTCGATCTGACCGTTGAGGACTACGGCGGCGAGCGAACCTTCGGCAACCGCGACTATCTGGCCTTCACCCGGCCCGATGTGATCGGCCAGATCCACGCCTCCTTCTTCGATGCTGGCTCCGATGTGGTCGAGACGAACACCTTCCAGAGCAGCCGCCTGCGCCTGGAGGAGTGGGGGCTCGCCGATCGTACTATCGAGCTGAATCGCTCCGCCGCCGTCCTGGCCCGCTCGGTGGCCGACCGCTACGAGGCCCAGGATGGCCGCCAGCGCTTTGTGGCAGGCTCGATTGGCCCCACCGGCAAGCTGCCCTCATCCGATGACCCGGCCCTCTCTGATATCACCTTTGAGCAGCTCAGCGAGATCTTTCGCGAGCAGGCGGTTGGCCTGATCGAGGGCGGTGTCGATCTGCTGCTGATCGAGACCAGCGTGGATATCCTGGAGGTGAAGGCCGCGCTCGACGGCATTCGCCGGGCCAAGGCTGAGCTGAACAGGCCCGACCTCGCCGTGCAGGCCCAGGTCTTCCTCGACCTCGCCGGGCGCATGCTGCTGGGCACCGATGTCCCGGCCCTGATCGCCACCCTGGAGGCCATGCCGGTCGATGTGATCGGGCTGAACTGCTCAACCGGCCCCGAGCACATGCGTGAGGCCATCCAGTACCTCACCGCCCACGCCCGCAAGCCGATCTCCTGCCTGCCCAACGCGGGCCTGCCGCTGGAGGTGGACGGTGAGACGGTCTACCCGATGGAGCCGGAGCCTTTCGGGCGAATTATCGGCGAGTTTGTGGGCGAGTACGGGGTGGGCGTGATCGGCGGCTGCTGCGGCACCCGCCCGGCCCATATCGCCAAGCTGCGTGAGGTGATCGGCTACGACCGCAAGCCAAAAGAGCGCCAGGTCGAGTACATCCCCAGCGTGTCGTCGGGCATCCGCGCGTCCGCCCTGCGTCAGGACGGCACCCTGACCATGATCGGCGAGCGGGTGAACACCCTCGGCTCGCGCAAGGTCAAGCGGCTGCTGCTGGGCGATAACTACGACGGCGTGCTGGAGGTGGCCCGCGAGCAGGTGGACGGCGGCGCGCACATGCTCGATGTCTGTGTGGCCATGACCGAGCGGGCCGACGAGTCCGAGCAGATGGTGACGCTGCTGAAGAAGCTGACCATGAACGTCGAGCTGCCGCTGGTGATCGACACCACCGAGGCCGACGTGCTGGAGCGCGCCCTGGCCATGTACCCCGGCCGCGCCGTGGTCAACTCGGTGTCGCTAGAGGGCGGGCGCGGGGCGAAGATCGACACGGTGATGCCGCTGATCGCCCGCTACGGCGCGGCGACCGTGGCCATGACCATCGACGAGGAGGGCATGACCCACACCCGCGAGCGCAAGCTGGCGGTGGCCGAGCGGATCGCCCAGATCGCCCGCGACGAGTACGGCGTGCCCGCCGAGGCGCTGATCTTCGATGTGCTGACCTTCCCGATCACCACCGGCCAGGAGGAGCTGCGCGGCGCCGCCGTGGAGACGATCGAGGGCATCCGGCTGGTGAAGGAGCGCATCCCCGGCTGCTTCACCACGCTGGGCGTGAGCAACCTCAGCTTCGGCGTGGCCCCGCACGCCCGCGCCGCGCTCAACTCGGTCTTCCTCTTCCACGCAGTGGCCGCCGGGCTCGACACGGCGATCATCAACCCGGCCCACACCACGCCCTACGCCGAGCTGCCCGCCGAGCAGCGTGAGATCTGCGAGGACCTGATCTTCAACCGGCGCGAGGACGCCCTGGCTCGCTTCATCCAGTACTTCGAGCAGAACGCCTCATCCGCCGAGGAGACGAAGGGCGACCCCACCGCTGGCCTGAGCGTGGACGAGCGCCTGGGCTGGAAGATCCTGCACCGCAAGAAGGAGGACGTCGAGGCCGATATTGATGAGGCGGTGGCGAATCGCATGGGATTGCAGATTGCAGATTTTAGATTGCAGATTGCCGCGCAGGGCGAGGCCCAATCTGCAATCGACAATCAACAATCTGCAATGGAGAAGGGCGAGGCCGCCGTCGAGGTGCTCAACGGCGTGCTGCTCCCTGCCATGAAGCAGGTCGGCGATCTGTTCGGCTCCGGGCAGCTCATCCTGCCCTTCGTCCTCCAGAGCGCCGAGGTGATGAAGAAGGCCGTGTCCCACCTGGAGCGCTACCTCGACAAGCTAGAGGGCTCGACCAAGGGCAAGGTGGTGCTGGCGACGGTCTACGGCGACGTGCATGACATCGGCAAGAACCTGGTGAACACGATCCTGTCGAACAACGGCTACACCGTGTACGACCTGGGCAAGCAGGTGCCGATCAACACGATCATCGAGAAGGCCATCGAGGTGGGCGCCGACGCGATCGGCCTCTCGGCGCTGCTGGTGTCTACCAGCAAGCAGATGCCCCTGGCCGTGCAGGAGCTGCACAAGCGCGGGATGCACATCCCGGTGCTGGTGGGTGGCGCGGCGATCAATAAGCAGTACGGCCAGCGGATCAGCTTTGTGGACGAGGCACCCTACGCCGCCGGGGTCTTCTACTGCAAGGATGCCTTTGAGGGGCTGGAGGCGATGGACCGGCTGAGCGACGCCACGGGCCGGGCGCAGTATATCGCCGACACGATCAGCGCGGCCACCGAGTCGCTGGGCAAGCGGCAGACCGGGCGGGTGGCCCTTGCCGAGCTCGGCAAGGCCAGCATGAGCGACTCGACCGTCCGCTCGGCTGTCCGCACAGACGTGCCGGTGCCCACGCCGCCCTTCTGGGGCGCGAAGGCCACCAGCCGCATCCGTCTGGACGATGTGGTGGCCTGCCTGGATCGCAACGCGCTCTACCGGCTGCAGTGGGGGGCGAAGAACGCCAAGGGCGCGGAGTGGGAGCAGCTGAAGGCCGATTTCGACGTGAAGGTTCGCGAGTTGCTGCGCGAGGCCGAGCGCGACGGCTGGCTGGAGCCGAAGGTCGTCTACGGCTACTTCCCGGTGCAGAGCCAGGGCCACGAGCTGATTGTGTACGACCCCGCGAGCATGGGAGTGAGAAGTCAGGAGTCGGGGGTCGGGAGTGAGGAGTCGGGGGTCAGGAGTCAGGAGTCGGGGACACCGACTCCGAGAGTCAGGAGTCAGGAGCAGGAGTCGGTGCCCCCGACTCCCGACTCCCGACTCCCGACTCCTAAGGAGCTCACCCGCTTCGTCTTCCCGCGCCAGCCGGGGCGCGAGCGGCTCTGCCTGGCCGACTACTTCCGCAGCGTGACCAGCGGCGAGTACGACGTGGCCGCCTTCCAGCTGGTGACGATGGGCAGGAAGGTGGACGACCTGACCGAGGAGCTGCAGCAGCAGGGCGACTACAGCCGGGGCTACTACATCCACGGCCTGGGGGTGAGCCTGGCCGAGGCGCTGGCCGAGTACACCAACCGGGTGGTGCGCCAGGGGCTGGGGCTGGGCGAGGGGAGCGGCAAGCGCTACTCGTGGGGCTACCCGGCCTGCCCCGAGCTGGATGAGCACCTGAAGCTCTTCAAGATCCTGCCCGCCGACCAGATCGGGCTGGCGCTCACCGATGCGTTCCAGCTCGTGCCCGAGCAGAGCACGGCGGCGATGGTCATCCACCACCCCGAGGCCAAGTATTTCTCGATCGGGTCGGCGGCTGAGCGCGCCGAGGACGATGTGACGGCGTAACGATAACGCATGTAGGGGCGAAGCGTTGTCCCGGTCGCTCTGCGACCGGGACAACGCTTCGCCCCTACGTTCTATGATACAATCGCCGCGATTCGGCGGCCAACGCACGATAAAGGGTTATCATACTATGGATTTTGTGAAGGGCATCATCGACTTCATCCTGCACATCGATGAGTATCTAGGAATTTTCGTCACCAACTATGGCGGCTGGACGGTCGGCATCCTCTTTGTAATCATCTTCTGCGAGACGGGGCTGGTCTTCACGCCCTTCCTCCCCGGCGACTCGCTGCTGTTTGCGGCCGGGGCGATCTCAGTGCAGTACCCGGAGGCACTGCCCTTCCCCATCCTGCTCGTCGCCATGATCATCGCGGCCATCCTGGGCGACACGGTGAACTATTGGATCGGTGCCTCGCTCGGTCGCTGGATGCTCGACCGACCGAAGCCACTGCTCAAGCGTGAGTATATCGACCGCACCCACCGCTTCTTCGAGAAGCACGGCGGCAAGACGATCATTATGGCCCGCTTCGTGCCGATCGTCCGCACCTTCGCCCCCTTCGTCGCCGGCATGGGCAAGATGGACTACCGCCACTTCATCACCTTCAACGTGGCCGGCGGGATTCTCTGGGTGGTGCTGTTCCTCGGCGCGGGCTACCTCTTCGGCAATGTACCCTTCGTCAAGGACAACTTCGAGCTTGTTGCTGTCGCCATCGTTATCGTCTCGGTGCTGCCGATTGTGATCGAGTTTGCCCTCGCGCGCATGCGCCGCACCGAGCGCGCCTCGTAGCGCACTGAGGCGCTGAAACGGGTGGTGGACTCCGTGGAGGGGCGGCTCGCGAGCCGCCCCTACAGATTCCGCACCTTGGCGTTGGCCTGCGATGACCCGGTTCTGCCAAAGACGAGGGAGCGAAAGCCGACGACCTGGTTCCGACCGCTGTTCTTGGCGACATAGAGTGCCTGGTCGGCCCGGTCAATCAGATCCTTCAGGCTCCCCGCGAACACATCGTCGTAGCTATCAACCCCGATGCTGATCGTGATCGAGATCGGCCCGGCGTCGCTCTCAATCGGGCACGAGCTGATCCGTTCGCGCAGACGCTGGGCCACCAGGATCGCCCCCTCGTAGGTCGTCTCCGGCAGCAGACCCACAAACTCCTCGCCGCCAAAGCGGGCCACAATATCGATATCGCGCAGGTCTTTGCGGCAGCGCATGGCGATATCACTAAGCACTGCATCGCCGGCGAGGTGTCCGTAGGTGTCATTCACCGCCTTAAAGTTATCGATATCGAAGATGATCAGGCTCACCGGACGCTTATAGCGGTCGGTGCGCTCGATCTCATGTGTGGCCACATCGAAAAAGTGTCGTCGGTTCGGTATCTGGGTGAGCGCGTCGATCGTCGCCATCTCCTGGATGCGGGCGAAGAGGCGGGCGTTCTGGACGGCGATCGCCGCCGTGGAGGCCAGCGTCTCTAGCACATCAAGATCTTTGCTGGCATAGGCGTTCGGCCCGTGGGCCTGAACGGTGATCGCGCCGATGGTCTGCTCGCCGGTGTGCATCACGGTGGCCAGTATCGAGCGGGTCATATCGGCATCGGCGTGCAGCCGCTGTGCGCCGAAGATTGAGTCGATCTCGGGCTCGCTGTTGACCAGGCGCAGCGAGACACCGTAGCGGATGACGTGGCCGAGCAGCCCGTGGCCGAGATCCACGCGCAGGCTGGGCCAGCGCCCCTGATGATCGGCGATATAGACGTGGGCGATCTCCTTGCGCTCCTCTTCGTAGAGGGCGATGGAGAAGCTATCGCAGCTCATGAGGCGGCTGGCCGCGCGGTGGATAGCCTGGTAGAGATTCTCGGGATCGAGGGCAGCACCGATCTCGATGCTCGCCGCGTAGAGCAGGTGTCGGCGATCTGCCTCGCGCAGAGCCTCCTCGTAGAGCCGGGCGTTCTGGATGGCGATCCCGGTCTGCCTGCCGATCACCGCGAGCTGATCCAGGTCGTGGCGGGTGAAGCCCCGGTCGCGCCCGATCTGGTAAACGGCGAGCACGCCGAAGAGAGTGCGGTCAATGCCAGCTATCGGCACGGCAATCACCGCCGAGACCCCCGCGTGGACGAGCGACGGTATCGCGCGGGGCTCGCTCTGGTAGTTATTGGCAATGATCGAGGTCTGCGTGTCGACCAGATCCCAGACCAGCCCAACGCTGCGGGTTAAGGGGGCGACAATGCCAATGTCTGGGGGCATGTTGATAATCCAGCCATCGGAGAACAGGCCGCGCGCGGCATCGTAGAGCGGGATGCTGCTGGCGTTGGCACCGACAAGTTCCATTGCCAGCTGGGCCACCCGCTCAAGGATCGTGGGGGTGTCAAGCGCACTGCTGATCGTCATCAGCAGATTATGGAGCTTCTGCTCGTGGCGAGCGCGCAGCTGATCGACGCTGGCATGGGGGTTGATCTGGATCATCAGCAGCGCACCCTGACCGCCGAGAGGAGATCGCCGGATGATGAAGTCGGTGGCACCGAGCCGGATCTGCGTCACGCCATCGGGGCCGAGCGCTGCGGGCGGGAGAATTCTGGAGATAGGGATGCCGACCATTCCGTCGCCGAGCATGTGGGCTGCAGCCGGGTTGGCCATCGTTACACGATCTTCAATATCGAGCAGTATGATCCCGTCGGAGCTTGCGGCCATGATCGCCGCCCATGGGTCTGGGATGAAAGCAAGGAGATCGTCGCTGGGCTGATTCATGCCAGTCCCGCTCCCTTAGACAAGATTGCAGATTGCAGATTGCAGATTGCAGATTTGGCGCAATAGCACGCCCCGCACGGTGCTACATTGCAGATTGCAGATACGGCACCAACTCCCGACTCCCGACTCCTGACTCCTGACTCCCAAAGCCTTGTCTTAAGCAGCGATCGCCTCGCGCAGCGCACGCACCGCGCGGTCGATATCGGACACGCCGATGCCGTAATGAGTCACGGCGCGGATCGTCCGACCGCCCATGCCGCCCATCAGGACACCCTGGCCGCGCAGTCGCCCGATCAGGTCGGCCACACTGATTCGCTCGTTGTCCAGGTCGAAGCGGACAATGTTGGTCTGCACACGTGCCAGATCGATGCTGAGGCCGGGGATTTCGGATAGGCCGACGGCGAGGGCGCGGGCGTTCGCGTGATCCTCGGCGAGGCGACCGACCATCTCGTGCAGGGCGACGATGCCGGCAGCGGCGATCACACCGGCCTGACGCATGCCGCCGCCGAGCAGCTTGCGCATACGGCGTACCCGCGCAATAAAGGGACGTGTGCCAGCGACGATTGAGCCAACTGGCGCGGAGAGGCCCTTGGAGAGGCAGATCTGCACGCTGTCGACGTGGCGGGTGATCTCGCGCACATCGACGCCGAGGGCGATGGCGGCATTGAAGATGCGGGCACCGTCGAGGTGGAGCGGCAGGCTGTGCTGCTGGGCGATCATATGGACATCGGCCATATAGCTGAGGGGCAGCACCACGCCGCCGCAGCGGTTGTGGGTGTTCTCCAGGCAGATCAGGCCGGGCGGAGACTGGTGCGGGTCAGCGCTGGCGGCGGCGGCCTCACGGAGCAGTGCCAGGTCGAGCGTGCCATCGGCGCGAGTGGGCAAGGCGTTATAGATCAGGCCGCCGAGGGCCGAGGCACCGCCAGCCTCATAGCGGTAGATGTGGCACTCATCGCCGAGGACGACCCGCTCGCCGCGCCCGCCGTGGGCCAGCACCGCGCTCAGGTTGCCCATCGTGCCGGTGGGCACCAGCACAGCCGCCTCCTTACCGACCATCTCGGCGGCCAGATCCTCCAGCCGGTTCACCGTAGGGTCCTCGCCATAGACATCATCGCCGAGATCGGCCTGGCTGATCGCCTCGCGCATGGCAGGGCTTGGCAGCGTCACCGTATCGCTCCGCAGATCGATCACGTCTCGGCGTGCCACGGTGCCGCTCATATCCTCGTACATACGCCCCCTTATAGGTTATCCGCTCCTATCATCGCATCAAAGTATACCATCGGGCGAGGGCGAGAGGTATAGTGAAATCCGAGAATAATACACAGTAGAGACTCATCCGCCGGGGGACTTCATCCTATCAGCTGTTCATGCTCGCCTGGCATGCAGAGGCCCTTGGCAATCTTGCCCCCAAAACACAACGATCTCTCGGCATCGCGGATACGCTTGACACACCCTATGGCCTATGCTATACTCCGCAGCGTTGTGAGGGCGTATAGCTCAGTTGGTTAGAGCGCGATCCTGATAAGATCGAGGTCGGTGGTTCGAGTCCACCTACGCCCACCAAACAACACAAAACGCAAAATGCAAAGCGGGATTTTGCATCTTGCGTTTTGTGTTCATAGCGGGGCGATAGCTTAGCTGGGAGAGCGCCTGCTTTGCAAGCAGGAGGTCCGGGGTTCGATCCCCCGTCGCTCCACCACGGTGGAATCAAACGAGGTGATAAGGACGAACGTCTTATCGCCTCGTTTTCGGCATACCCAAGCCCAAAACATGCCTGTTTCCTCGCCACAGCGTTGTGGCACTCGTGTATGCTTTATTATCAACATCGCCGTGACCTACAGCCTCGTGCCGCTGCCCGCGTGATCCCTGATTGAGACACGGCGCTGGTGTCTCCGCTGACAGGGACGCACGCGGCCCCTCGGATATTCCGAGGGGCCGCGCCTTTGCGTCGCGGGCCGGTGAACATTCCGTACTCAATGGTCGAGCGGCTGCCAATCGCGGCTCAATGCGGGCGATTCGCAGCACCCGGCCTACTGGACAGAACACCACGCTGTAGATCACATGGGTGTCTGCGCCTGTCATCTTCCGAAGCACCGTGCCGTCAGACTCTCCGGCAAAGAACTTCCCGTCCTCCGGCGCGTTTTTGATCACCTGAATGCCCCGCTTTAGCCGATGAATGAGTTCCTGATCCATTGTGTCAGGGTCTACCGCGATCCAGCCTTGCACATTGGCATCCTCAATGGCCGCGCGTGCCTGCGCTACCAGCGTCGGCGAGGGCAGCGGGGAGAACTCGCGCACGAGGTACGGCGAGACATCCAGCACCTCGCGGGCACGCCGCTTCGTCGGCATCCGCACGCTCTCCTCAGAACGCGGCGCTGATCGATCTGCGCGGTGCGCAGACCGGGGATATTCGGACGGGCGACCTGTGGCTGGCCGCGATGTCGTCAAGGTTCCCACCAAGATAGGCGGCATGGTCAACGGTGTGGTCGTCGGCGTTAACCAGGGTGCGGTGATTCACGCATCCCCCTTGCCCTTGGTACCAGACACCACCCAGATCCGCCTGCGCAGAGCAATAGCCGAGCAAACCGGAGGGGAGGGGAGGATCGCCTGGAGCGCATCTCTCCCATCGTCATTGAGCTTGGCCTGACGCTCCAAGATGTCGCCGATGATTGTGCCATTCTTCAGGATCAAGCCTCTATGTAAGCATTCCGGTCGGCTCGACCGTGGCGCTTGTGGATGCGGATGACGAGGCGATGGTGTCGTTGCATACGTGGTGCATCAACAGTGACGGCTCGGCGGTGACGAGCGGAAGTATGAGCATGCACCGGATGATCATATCTCTGCTTGTTGCCTTCATTTGTGTTACGAGGATACTGTCGCTATGCCTGCTCCGCCTTCGCCACAGAGCACCGCGATCATCGTCCGCCTGCGGGCGCTGCTCGATACCCTGCGCGACGGGCCGCTGGCCTACCCCTACCTCATCGCCCGCCTGGGCGCGGCATACCCGTCCCCCGAGAGCGCCCGGCGCATGCTCACGCGCGATATCGAGCACCTGGCTGCGCTGGGCATCGTCATCGAGCGCAGCCGTGACACCCCGCCTGTCTACACGCTGCGCGGCGGCGCGCCCGCCTATGACGACGCCGATCTCCTGACCCTCGCCGTCATCCGCGATAGCGTCGGCCCCAACCATCCCTACGCGCGCCAGGTCGCCGAGTTGCTCGGTCGGCTCACCACCGAACTGAGCGACGCCCAGCGCGCGACCTACGCGGGCCACCGCGCCGGGGCTGCCCCCGTGCAGCCGGCGATTGACTACGGCCCCCACGCGGCGCGGATCGTAGAGCTGGAGCAGGCTATCGCCACGCGCCGGTTGCTGCGCCTGCGCTACCGCACCTCGCGCGGCGACGAGACCACTCACCGGATGGTGGAGCCCTACGCCATTGAGTACTACGACCGCCACTTCTATCTGGTGGCCTACTCGCACAACAGCGGGCAGATCCACGATATGCGCGTCGACCGCATCCTAGATGTGGAGCGGCTGCACACGCTCCCGCCCGGCACAGAGCGCGCCCGGCCCCGCGTCGCCTTCCGCTACCGGCTGGCGGCGATCCTGGCCCAGGGCGAGCTGAGCCAGCGCTTCGACGCGCAGCGCGTGGTCGAGCGGCTGGACAACGGCGATGTGATCATCGAGGCCGAGGGCCGCAGCGACTTCTTTATCATCCAGACCCTGCTGCGCTACCGCTCCAACGCCGAACTGCTTGACCCGCCCGAGCTGCGGGTGAAGATGGCTGAGGAGGTGCGCAGGCTGGGGGAGCTGTATGATGACGAGGTGTGAGGTCGCATTAGGCGAAATCCCCAGACGAGATTCTACATGCTACAATCAGCATATCTTATTGAGCGGCGCTTCACGGAAGAGGCAATTTGATGCGCTTTATAGTTGAGACTGAGCAAGAAGAAGATGCACGCTGGATCGCCGAGATCCTAGAGCTCTCCGGCGTGCTTGCCTATGGGTCAACGCGTGAAGAAGCTATCGCACGGGCACAAGCTCTGGCTCTACGGGTGATCGCCGATCGGCTGGAGCATGAGGAGGAGCCGGGCGAGCTGCTGAAGCCAGAGAATCTGTAGTGTGCTATACTGCCTGTCCACCAACACATCCGCCTGGCGGATTGAAACAATGAGTTAGGATTGCTCGTTATCAAGATCCCTTTGAGGGATTGCAACAGCACCAGTCAATATTGACTGGTGCTGTTTTTATTATGGTTGATCTTACCCATTGCGTTGCCTCGAAATAGGTGCTATTCTACCGGCAGACGCAAACTCAATGATCTGGTTAATGATTAGGTTTGCTATAGCGATAAACGAGGAAAGTATGCAAGACCCTCTAGACAACGCACTGACGATCCTACAGCGCATGGAATGGTCTACAGCACGGTTTGCTCGTGACTGTGAAGCAGCACAAGCAGAGTTACAGAGTCTGGAGACAGTTGCGCCTGAGGAGGTTGAAAGACAGGCCGCCAAGCGTATCGCTCAACTCAAACAGCAGTTGCGTCAGCTACCTGACGATGATCAACTATAACGACAGGAAGGAGTACGCTATGAACTGGCTCGATGATCTGAATTCCAAAAAACGAATTCAGCTAGAGAATGCCCGTCAATTTCTACGGCTCTTACATCCACCTGAACGAGATATTGTCATGCTAGCAGTTCAGGGTCACAGCGATCAGAGTATAGCATCGATACGCTGTATCAGCCAGTACACTGTTCGTCGGCATGTTGAGAATGTTCAGAATAAAACCTTCGACATCTACGGGCGGAAGCTCAAGTTCCGCCAGCAGCTTGTTCCTGAGTTAGCTCCTTACTTGTTTCTGTGCCCCGTCTAATTGGATCTGATCAACGCATCACGCATCACGGATCTGCTACCGGACTCCCCGAGTCCCGAGGGGTGTGCTATGGTGGAGGTATGAAGTGTGAGGTGAGACGAAGGTAAAGGATGCGCGCCTGCATGCAAAGGATGCGCGCCTGCATGAAGAGGATGCACGCCTGCATGAAGAGGATGCACGCCTGCATGAAGAGGATGCACGCCTGCATGAAGAGGATGCACGCCTGCATGAAGAGAGGTATTGGCAGATGCAAATCACAACGCTCCCGGTCTACTCGAAGCTGGCAGACGAGGCCGATGTACCCGCCGAGATTACAGCGCGACTGCCAGAGGGCTGGCGGCTCTCGCAGCACCAGCTTGAGACATACCGGGCGCTGATTAACCCAGCTATTGATGTGGTGATCAACACGGCGATGACGGGGGACGGGAAGAGTCTGGCCGGGCTGCTGCCGCTCATTGTACATTGGGCGGATGCCCCGACACTTGCGCTCTATCCAACAAATGAGCTTATCCAGGATCAACACCGCAGTATCGAAGAACAGTTTCCGCAGTGGGGTCGCCCAGCAGATCGTGCCGCAATGCTCTATGGAGCAAAGCTTGATGAACTTGCGGTAGCCACAGATTTGCTGACGAGGTCAGAGGTGATGCGGCACGAGCTTGTCAATCGCCTGCTGGTACTCTCGAACCCCGACATCCTTCATGCGATCTTGCAGTTTCACTACCAGCAGTTTGGCCGTGCCGCAACTTGGCTCACAAAGGAGCTGGGGCTGAACTTTCAGCAGCTCACTTTTGATGAGTTCCATATCTTTGACGCGGCTCAGATCACAGCCGTGCTAACTGGGTTACTTTTCCTGCACGATCAAAACTCGTCGCTAAAGACCCTATTCCTCTCGGCTACGCCTGACCAGAGGTTAATTGAGCCGCTGCGTCGGGTTGGCTTTGGCGAGCGCCTGAAGATCATTAGCCCTCAGCAGGAAGGCTGGTACACGCACGGCGAAGATCCAGGCAAGGGTTGGCGGTGCATCCTCCAAGCATGCCAGCTTACCTTTGCCCAGCAGAGTGCTGAGGAGTGGATGGTCGAAGGTTTGGAGCGGGTGCTACTGCCCTGGTTCCATGATCGCCCCTACGGCGCGAAGGCGGCGATCATCGTGAACTCGGTGGCAACGGCGCTGCGGCTCGAACAGTTGCTGCGCCCGCATCTGGAAGCAAAAGGGCTGCGCGTTGCTCCTAACACCCGCCTTAACGGCCAGTCTACGCGCAAGGCGTCGTATCAGGCGGATGTGCTCATCGGCACTTCGACCGTAGATGTGGGTGTCGATTTTCGGATCAACCTGCTGATCTTTGAGGCGAGCAGCGCCGGAACATTTTTGCAGCGCCTGGGGCGCCTCGGGCGTCATACGCACTACGAGGATCGTGGTGGGGTGCTGCGCATGTTTCAGGACTTCGCCGCCTATGCGCTGGTGCCGGCCTTTGTGTACGAGCGGCTAACACTACCGAAGGAGGGAGAGCCGCCGCGATTGGCAGATGGAAGTGCCATAGATCGTCAGTTACTCGGCGAGCATATCACGGCGGTCTACCCTGAGCCTGCCAACTTCAGGCACTACGCACGGATCTGGGGGCGCTTTCAGCCAGCGAAGGTATACGAGGCGTTGCTCGGCAAGAGTAAGACATCGAAGTATATTGATCGCAACCTTCAGGCGAGCTTTGCGCCTGTGCGCGAGCGACTTCAGCGACGCTACTACGATCTGACTGGGGCCAACGTCGGTAAAGCAGTGCATGAGGCTGATCAATACCGTCGAGATGGCCTGGATTTGCTGGTGCAGGAGGCGCAGTCGTTTCGCGGTAACAGCCCATTCGAGTGCGGTGTGTTGAAGGAGGGCGAGAGTGACCCACTTACCTACGATCTCTTCTGGCTGCTGGCAAATGCACAGATGGAACTACTGAGTCAGAAAGCCTTCTATGCGGCAGTTACCCAGATGCGGCGCTCAACAGTGCCATTTGAGCGGGATCGGCAGGTGGCATTCTTTCGCTGGCGTGGCCTGCGCCCCCAGGCTGAGCAGGTCACGGTGCTGTTGGGCGCACAGGTAAGCGCCTGGTCGCAGGATAAACTGAAAACTGCGCAGGTGTTGCCGGGCATACGGCTTGATGTCAATGGACATAACGATTTCCTGAACGATCTGAATGATCAGCTCGCACATCGTAAGGTTGTGGGACTGCTCGTTCCTGGCTATAACCTTAAACAGTTACGCAGCGAGATCTATCTACCGGGGCTTTTTACGCTCCACCCCTATTGTGACGAGAACGGCCTGCTAGGCTGTATCGCCTTTGGGCGATACGCGCTCCTTCTCGATAGCATCTTGCGCTACCGTAAGCTTCGTGCCGCAAACGACGGGCCATTCTTTGCCTGATGTACCACGATAGGGAACATCAATGACCAAATCATCACAGTTAGACCTACCGTTCGATGGTGATGCGGAGCCGTATGAGCCATCCGATGATGCTGCATTAACAGCGCAGCTAGAGGCTGCCGAGCCAGAGGTCGCTACCCCACAGAGCGTTGCGCTTACGCTTGAGCCGCTCTTCAGCATCCTGTTCAAAGACGCGATCATCGCAGAGCGCCCCGATGATTTGGTGCTGCAGGACTACGCCACCTATGTGGTGCCGAACCTCTCGCGACTGCTCGGTCATGTTGCGGCCAAGGGTGGCGCATTTGCGGTGAAGAAGGTCGAGGAAGATGGCCTGAGCGCTGAGGATGTCGCCCGCTACGATAAAGATCAGAGCATGCGCGCGCATCTGATCAATGGGCTGCTGCCCACTGCACAGGTAGCCCGCACGCTCAAACGCTGGGGACAGATACGCTTTGTCGATTTGTTCGACGACACAACCTATCGTCTCTTCTGCGCGGGCTATACCCTGCACGACTGGCTCAAGTTGCCTTCGGCAGATGCAGAGCTGCATGCGGTCGGTCTGGAACATCACACGGTAAATGTTGCGGTACATCTGCCGACGGTTGAGGCGATCTTTAGGCGCTGCTGCGGCGAGCTTGGCCTTGATGCGTTCCTTGCGCCGCTCGGTCCGCTGGACACCTATCTGCACGACCTGATCTTGATAGCCAGCAACACCCAGGTGAAGTGGGGCGTGATGCACAACCTCTGCGCCTTGCCGGGGCTACATACTCCACGCAAACGAACATCCCTGGCGACGGATCTCTCTAACCTAGCTGATTACTTAGCCTACCTGGGGCGCACCCCGCTAGAGGCAGCAAGCAGCAAGAGCATCCGTAAGGCGCTGGAGTACTTCAGTGATGACCGGGTAAAGGTTACGCTTCAGTACCATCACCTTGCCGATGTGCGCGGCGTGATCACCAGCATTGTGAATAATGCGGCGATGGATCTCTATGCCAAACCAGACGTGCGCGAGCGGCTTCTATATGCGCCAACGGGCGTTGTGTACCTAGCGCGTGTTGATGCGCCGCCCGCGCCTGGTACAGCCAGTGTCGCGGACGCCGCAATTGATCGGGTGCGTGTACTCTGTGGCAAGAAACTAGAAGCCAACCTTACTGGCTTTGGACGTGATGGAAAAGGGCTCAAGTATGCCGACTACTACGCGCTCTTCTTCTCGCCGCGCCAGCTTGTGCGGCTGGTGGCACTGGCAGCGGAGAAGCGCATCGCTGGCGAGCCGGTTGCCATGAAGCGGTACGCGAGTATCGCCAGTAAGGCAATGGCACCCGATGGCACAGATCTCGAATTGCCGAATTACCTAGAGGTAGACCGGATCGCTGAGGCATCTGCACTGCTCGTGAAGCTCGCCGCGATCCATGCGCCGACCTTCGACGCTGAGGGCTACGTATTAGAGCAATTAGGCGTCCCTGAGCTGCGGGATCTGGTGCGCCAGATTAACGGCAACAAGACTGCTGGCGGTGTCCCCTACGGCTGGTACTACGCGGCGGGTGTATCGCGTCAACGCACACCACTTCTCGATGAGCAGCAGTGGGTCGAACGCTTGCACTTACTGGCAGCCGGTGTCGCTGCGCATGTGCCCGACACATCCCCGACTGAGGCCGCTGGCTGGCGCGAGGTTAAACGCTACATCTGTGATCATCTCAGCTTCAGCGGTACCAGTGTCGATGATTTGACCGCTCGGATGCAGGCGGAGCTGGCTCGCTATAGCAATGCCCGTAAGAGCGGGCGTGGTGCCACGGTCGTCTGCTCGCTCTGTTCCTCACCGTACACGGTAGATGAGCAGCGTGAGGCGGCGATCCTGTTTGCTCCCCAAGTCTACACCAACAAGCAGCCGCTACACGGCAGCAAGGCATCGCGGCATATCTGTGCGGTGTGTGGTGTGGAGATGATGTTGCGCCAGTTGTTGATGAAGCGTGGCCGCGATAGTGGCGGCAACTTCGAGAAGCGTCGGCTGCGCTACCTCTTTTTCTACCCGACCTATTTCTTTACACCGGAGACTCTGCGGATCATGCGTGCAGTACAGGAGCGACTCAAGCGGGTAAGCTTTACTACGCTGCGCAAGCTTGTGCTGCCAGATGATGCACTCGCCGCAGACCTGCGTCCAGAGACATTTCAGCGTATGCGGGATCTGATGCTCGACCCCCAGGATGCGGTTGCGCCTGATGATGATCGGCTCTTTCGCCTGCGCTTTGAGGATCGCGAGCCGATCACCTTCAGCTTTGTCGGACTGCCACCGAATGAGCGCGACGCTAAAGATGCGGAGGCATGGGTAATTCCTGCCTTCCTGGCGTTGGTTCTTCCGCTCATGCTCGATGTGAAGGTGGTTGCCAGCGAGAGCATGTTGCCGATCTTCAACGAGGCTACCGAGTTGCCTGAGACCGTAGCGTTTGACGGCGCACACCCATTTCTGCTCTACCTGACACATAAGATGCGCCTCAACCTCGACGAGGTAGTAGTAGCGCTGCACCGACTCACCGCCGCCTACCTGATCCACCTCGACGGCAACGCAAAGTCGGGTGCGGGCGGCTACGATTACAAGTGGCACACGATCCCTGCTTTGGCGCGCAACTTGGCAACCTCACCACTGTACGCATTTCATTATCTCGCCCGCTGGCAGCGCCGCGAAGGGCTTGATAGCCTGGGGAGCCAGAAGGCGGCCATCTATCTCGATCTCATCCGCTACCTTGACCCGAAGGGAGAATCCATGACCCATGCGTATCGACTAACGGAACTGTACCGTCAGTTCTACCGTGCCGAGAAACTGAATAGTAACGCGATCTTACGTCCGCTCTCTGTGGCGGCAAAGGCGTTGCTAGAGGCCGACCCGCGCTTGTTTGATGATGATCAGGCACTTATCGAAGCGGTGCGTGGCCGGGTGCGCGCTTTTGTTGAGAATGTCGCTAAGAACCGCGCCGATGGGCGGCTGCCTAAGGGGAGCGATGCAGAAAGCCGCGAGGCCGCAGTGCTGGAGTTCAGCACCTATCTGGTTCACACGCTGTTCCGCAAGGCATTCGGCGGCGACCGTGCGGCGATGCGTGGGAAGCAGCTCAATCTGCTGAAGAATGCCTGCGAGGCCATCTACCTTGATGAGCGGCGTAAGGAGAAGACGCAGACCAACGAGAGCCAGGAAGATGAGGATACGCACGAGCCAGATGGGCAGTCCGCGCTGGGATTGTAACTCGCTATCATCCTGAATGAACCAGAGGAGACCTGACCCTATGTTGAGCCTGAAGCACTTCCCGACCGCCGTGCCGCCTCGCCCGATGGGCAGCTACGCACATATCATTTTGCTCCGTGAGACGGACTCCTACGCGCTCTTCCAGACCGATGGCGAGCTTAACACCGTTCGTGTACGCTCTGGTCTTGTTGAGAAGGATCCGATGACTCGCCTGACGATCTTCAAGCGTAAGCAGACTACCCCTGAGCGATTGGTGGGTCGTGAGCTACTGCGGCGCCACGAGATCATTAGCGGCGAGGCGTACGATGAGAAGGCCAAATCGGCTGTGGATAAGGCGGGCCACCCGATCTGTGACTATAACGTGCGCTTTTGCATGCAGTGCCCAGACTGTATCACCTACGGCTTTGCGATTGGCGATAGCGGCGCGGAGAAGTCGAAGGTGTTCAGTGATACCGCTTATAGCATTACTGCCTACGATACTAGCCACGAGTCCTTTACGCTCAACGCGCCCTACGAGAGCGGCAGCATGAGTCGCGAGGGGATCGTCACTAGCCGCATCAACGAGCAAGATCATGTGCGCCCGCAGACGCTCTTCCCGGCGATCATCACCACTCGTGACCTGACCAGCGCGCTCTTTCTGTATGTGCTGAACAATGTGCTGCGCACCCGGCGCTACGGCGCGCAGACGACGCGCACCGGCACGATGACGAATCATCTGGTGGCGATTGTGTTAGCTGATGGCGAGGTCTGCTCGAACCTGCGCTTGACCCAGGCGCTCTTCGATGCACTCAAGCAACAGGACGCTATTTCCCCGGCCCAGCCGGTCGATACCCAGGTTGCGTTGGAAGCATTTAATGCGCTCCTTCCGACATTGTTGGAAGAGCAGGGCGGCGCACAGATCAGCCAGATGCTGCGCGGCGCTGATCTGGCCAGCTTTCTGGCCGACCTGCCGATGCGTAAGAGCGAGGAAGGTATGCACGAGCTGATCGCGGCAGCGACTCGTGACAGCAATGCGTACCATCAGGCGTATGTCCAGAAGAAGGGCAAGAAGTAGGAGCGCGCGATGCACATCTACCGCTGCACGCTCACGCTTCAGGAGCCGCTCTTCTTCGCCACCCGCGAGATCGGACGACTCTATGAGACGGGGCGGTACCTTCATAACTATGCACTGACCTATGCGCTTGGATTGGTGCATGCACCCTATTTCAATGCAGTTCAAGTACCGCGCTATGCCGACGAGCTTCAGCCGCTGAATCTCCAGTCGTGCTATGTTACGCCAGCCAATCCGCTTGAGGTGAGCTTTTATCTGGCGACGATCAAGTATGGTGAGGAAGTAACACGAACTGAGATGTTGCCGGGGCGGCTCAATACGCCCTCGTTTGGCCGCGCCAAGGAGATCGCCCCCGAGTCGACCTTCGCCTGCTACGTGGTCAGCGCGGCCCCACTGCGGCTGCCGCGCTGGGTGCGGCTGGGCAAGTGGCACAGCAAGGCCCTGGTCGATGTGACGGAGCTGGAGGTGAGGGAGGCCAGCGGCGACTACACGGCGGCATGCCCGCTCAACCCGCTCGACGTGCCGGCGGGCGCGCTGCGCGCCTTCGACATCATCTCGATGCCGCCAGCCAGCCTGGTGGCCAACGCCCGCTGTAGCGGCCCGCATTACGCCCTCGGCGGCGGGCGCGGCCTCCCGACGGGGATGCGCTACACGTTCCCGTAACAAGGTGAGGGGGTGACAGGGTAATGGGACGCACCCTTCACCCTTCACCCTTCACCCTTCATCAGGAGCCTCGCCAATGTCCGACTTCCCCGACCTCTACGCCTTTGTGGTGCAGCTGCGCCCGATCGGTGGCCCCGCGCCGCGCCCGCAGGGCCACGGCGCGCAGGCGCTCTTCCTCGACCTGCTGCGCCAGGTCGCGCCTGCGGTGGCCGAGGCGCTGCACGCCGACGCGCAGAGCAAGCCCTACACCGTGGGCGTGCTGCCCAGTCGTCAGCGCGACCTGATCGAACTGCGGGTCTCGCTGCTGCACAGCGGGCTGTTCCAGCCCTTTGTGCAGGCCATGCTGCGCCAGATGCCCGGCGGCGAGCTGCGCCTGGGCAACGCTCGCCTGGCCCTCGGCGATGTGATCGGCACGCCCGCCCCGCAGGGCCACCCCTGGGCCGGCTATGGCTCCTTCGCCGACCTGCACGCCCGCGCCACGTCGGCCCACACCATCGCGCTGGAGTTTGCGAGCGCCACCGCCATCGGCCAGGCCAGCCGCCCCGACGGTCGCCAGCGCCTGGGCATCCTGCCCACGCCCGAGATCATCTTCCCCAGCCTGGCCCGGCGCTGGAACGACCTGGCCCCGCCCGACATCGCCCTCGATATGGATCAGGTGCGGGCCGCCAGCCTCGACTCGATGGTCACGCGCCACCGCATCGAGTCCACCGACATCAACCTGGGCAAGGGGCCGCAGAAGGGCTTCGTCGGCGCGGTGGCCTACGAGCTGCCCGCCGACCGAGATCAGTCACGGCTACTGGCCCTGCTCGCCGACGCGGCGATCTTCCTCGGCGTCGGCATGAAGACGGCGCGCGGGATGGGGATGTGTCGAAGGATGAAGGATGAAGGATGAAGGATGTGGGCGGCATGACAACAATCGAAAACTTGCCTACGCAGATCCCGTTAGCGATGATCAACGCGCTGGCCTACTGCCCGCGCCGCTTCGGCTACGAGTTCATCCAGGCTGAGATGCTGCTGAACGAGCACGTGGTCGAGGGGGTGCTGCGCCACCAGGGGGTCGATCTGGCCGGCACGACCTGGCTGGCCGATGCGGTGCAGGAGCGGCGGGCCTACGTCTGGAGCGAACGGCTGGGCCTGGCCGGTTTCTGCGACCTGGTCGAACTGCGCGGGGGCGAGATCTACCCGGTGGAGTATAAGAAGGGTCGCCCTGGCAAATGGAAGAGTGACCACGCCCAGCTCTGCGCCCAGGCGCTCTGCCTGGAGGAGCGCACCGGCCAGATGATCGCGCGCGGATTCATCTTCTACTTCGCCACCCGCCGACGCGAGGAGGTGGCCTTCACCCCCGCGCTGCGCGCCGAGGTGGAGGCGCTGGCCGCCGAGGCGCACCGGCTGGCCGAGGCGGGCGCGCTGCCGCCACCCGTCGATAACCCGGCCAAGTGCCGCGACTGCTCGCTCCAGCCGCTCTGCCTGCCCGCCGAGCTGCGGCAGCTGGCAAGCGTGGCCAGGTGGGAGCAAGGATTATGAGCGTCGAATACTACAGCGATGGCGTGGAGATCATGATGGCCACACTCTACCTGACCGAGCAATACACCCTGGTGAAGATCGAGGGCGAGGCGCTGCGGGTGCAGCCCTCGGGTGGAAAGCCGGGCCAGGTGGTGCGCGTACCGATCAACAAGGTCGAGCAGGTGCTGGTGTTGGGCGAGGTCACGCTGACCACACCGGCCCTGCACGCCCTGCTGGAGCGGCGCATCCCGGTTCACTACCTGACCGCCCGCGGCCGCTCGTGCGGGTCGCTGGTGGCCGACTGGGGCAAGAACAGCGGCGTGCGTCTGGCCCAGTATGCGCTTTGTCGTGACGTGGCGCAGAGCTTTGCGGTGGCCCGACAGTGTATCGCCGGCAAGCTCCTGAACATGCGTACCCTGCTGCTGCGCTACGCCCGCGCCCGCGACGACGGCGAGGCACTGGTGGAGGCAGCCGCGCAGATCCGGCGCTGCCTGCGCGAGCTGGCGCGCATGGAGTCGCCCACCGAAACCGGAGACCGCATGCACGGCCTGGGGCCGCTGCTCGGTCTAGAGGGCAGCGCCAGCGCGGCCTACTACGGCATCTTTGGGCAACTGCTCAAGGGCGACTGGGCCTTCCCAGGGCGAGTGAAGCGCCCGCCAACCGACCCGGTCAACGCGCTGCTCTCCTTCGGCTACACCGTGCTGACCAACCAGGTGGTCTCGCTCGTCCATGCGGTCGGGCTCGACCCCGGCCTGGGCGTGCTGCACCAGCCCGGCTTCGGCAAGCCGGCGCTGGCCCTGGATCTGGTCGAGGGCTTCCGCGCGATCATCGTTGACTCGGTGGTGATCACACTGATCAACACCGGGCAGATCGGGCTGGGCGACTTCGTGGACGAGCTAGGGGCTTCCCGGCTGAAAGACGAAGCGCGACGCACCTTTCTAGAGAAGCTGGAGGCGCGGATGAGCGAGCAGGTGCAGCACCCGCTCTTCGGCTACAAGGTGAGCTACCGTCGATGCATCGAGCTACAAGTGCGGCTGCTGGCCAAGCACGCCCAGGGCGAGATCGCCGGGTACGCGCCGTTTACCGTGCGCTAAGGAGCTGACATGCCACCTACCTCTGAAGAGACGACCCTCTACATCGTGGCCTACGACATCCCCGACGACAAACGGCGCACGAAGGTGCATCGGACGCTCTGCGGCTACGGGGCATGGACGCAGTACTCGCTCTTCGAGTGCTGGCTGACGAAGCGGCAGTTGCTGGAACTGCGGGCGAAGCTGGGTCGGCACCTGATCGCGGAGCGCGACAGCGTGCGGCTCTACCCGCTGTGCGGCAGCTGCCAGGGCAAGGTGCTGACGGTGGGCAGCGCGCGGCCGCACGACCCGGTGACGGTCATCCTGTGAGCGGCGGCGGATCGAGCGGCGAAGCATGGGGCGAATCCCTGGGAGTCGCTCGCATGATGCGGTGGGGCTTCCCAATGCGGCGCGGCATATGCTATGATAAGAATGTGCTCCATGCTCCGACTGCGCAGAGGGTATCTGCGCAGGGCCGCTCGAATCAGGTGTGTTTCATGGCTTCAGGACGCGCCTGCGAGCGGCGCGGTTCAAGGAGCCGGTGATCTGCGCGGCAGATTGAAACGTCTCGTTTACACGCCTTGTCGATTCGCGGGGTGCGGTTCAAGGAGCCGGTGATCTGCGCGGCAGATTGAAACTATGCCGCCTTCTGCCCGGCAGACATGGCACCGGGGTTCAAGGAGCCGGTGATCTGCGCGGCAGATTGAAACAAGAATCGAACTTGCCAAGCACCGGCGAGCAAGGCCGTTCAAGGAGCCGGTGATCTGCGCGGCAGATTGAAACAGACGAGAACAACAGCCAAAGCCCCACCCGCGCACAGGTTCAAGGAGCCGGTGATCTGCGCGGCAGATTGAAACTGTGAGGGAAAACAGGTACTACTAGCACGGAGGTTCGGTTCAAGGAGCCGGTGATCTGCGCGGCAGATTGAAACTCCAGATAGAATCGCCATGCGTTCGCCGTATTGTCGTAGTTCAAGGAGCCGGTGATCTGCGCGGCAGATTGAAACAAATCTAATAGTTCACAAAGTTTTTGCAGTTCTACTGTTCAAGGAGCCGGTGATCTGCGCGGCAGATTGAAACACTGAACTTAGTGAGAAGATCGCAGGTATTGAAAAGGTTCAAGGAGCCGGTGATCTGCGCGGCAGATTGAAACTATCTGCTAATGTATCTGTTCCCGCCGCTAGTTTTGAGTTCAAGGAGCCGGTGATCTGCGCGGCAGATTGAAACACTGAGCAACTTTTAGATTAGGGATACGTTTGCCTAAGGTTCAAGGAGCCGGTGATCTGCGCGGCAGATTGAAACCATTCCTGTTGTGTGTTGCTTCCTTACAAGACGTAGTTCAAGGAGCCGGTGATCTGCGCGGCAGATTGAAACAGACGACATTTGAAGAATTATCATCTAGTCTTTATAAGTTCAAGGAGCCGGTGATCTGCGCGGCAGATTGAAACATTCCTATCGGCAATATCAGCATATACATACTTAAGTTCAAGGAGCCGGTGATCTGCGCGGCAGATTGAAACATTCTGGCGCAATGTCAACGCTACCAACAGATACACTGTTCAAGGAGCCGGTGATCTGCGCGGCAGATTGAAACAGAAGTGTATGCACAGTCCACAACCATTGCAAAGAAGTTCAAGGAGCCGGTGATCTGCGCGGCAGATTGAAACTTCTTATTCTTGTCGCTTATCTCTGCTGCATAGGGAGTTCAAGGAGCCGGTGATCTGCGCGGCAGATTGAAACGCTATGCTGCCAGGGCGTTAGCTTTTCCCCTTGTTTGTTCAAGGAGCCGGTGATCTGCGCGGCAGATTGAAACGCAGTGTTTTCGGCCAACAGCAGCAGCCGGCCGAGTTCAAGGAGCCGGTGATCTGCGCGGCAGATTGAAACAGATCACATGTTCCTGACACGGTAGCATACACCACGTTCAAGGAGCCGGTGATCTGCGCGGCAGATTGAAACTTCATCTTATGTTGAATACGTTCTATATTTCCTAAAGTTCAAGGAGCCGGTGATCTGCGCGGCAGATTGAAACATGCAGAAAGAGCAACCTGACGGGATATTTTGCATAAAGTTCAAGGAGCCGGTGATCTGCGCGGCAGATTGAAACGAATGATACATGTTTGTATATCATTCCCCGCGCTAAGTTCAAGGAGCCGGTGATCTGCGCGGCAGATTGAAACGATCCTAATTCAATTGAAGATGCATACTCACTCGCACGTTCAAGGAGCCGGTGATCTGCGCGGCAGATTGAAACACATCGTGATAAACGTCAACAGGAATAGCAGTGAACCGTTCAAGGAGCCGGTGATCTGCGCGGCAGATTGAAACCAGGCCAAGCACCTGAGCAACGAAGAGGCCCAGCAGCGTTCAAGGAGCCGGTGATCTGCGCGGCAGATTGAAACTTGTAGCCGCCCTTGCCGTCCGCAACGTAAAGGCTTGTTCAAGGAGCCGGTGATCTGCGCGGCAGATTGAAACATAGCAGCAGACGTGCATCATCTGGTAACGTCGTAGGTTCAAGGAGCCGGTGATCTGCGCGGCAGATTGAAACTTGTCGAATGAGCAACGCAATCTCACCGAACGTAAGTTCAAGGAGCCGGTGATCTGCGCGGCAGATTGAAACCGCTTCATATCATATTCGATATGCTTGACGGTTTCCAGTTCAAGGAGCCGGTGATCTGCGCGGCAGATTGAAACTATTCCTATGCTTTGCGCGTCTTTGTTGCTTACGTTGTTCAAGGAGCCGGTGATCTGCGCGGCAGATTGAAACAGTCTATGTATGCGTATCTTATGCGCGGTGTACGTGGTTCAAGGAGCCGGTGATCTGCGCGGCAGATTGAAACAATACGGGATAGCATCTAGTTGGCATACAGAAGTTGAGTTCAAGGAGCCGGTGATCTGCGCGGCAGATTGAAACAATGGTCTACTTTCTTTCATATCAATCTTGCCCGCCGTTCAAGGAGCCGGTGATCTGCGCGGCAGATTGAAACCATGATGAATTAGTTATTGAAAGTGTAGACAGTTATGGTTCAAGGAGCCGGTGATCTGCGCGGCAGATTGAAACTGGAGTTATCGGCGGGTAAACCATTTCAACATGTATGTTCAAGGAGCCGGTGATCTGCGCGGCAGATTGAAACGACATATTCAACGCCTTAGAATGGCTCTCAGCGCGTCGTTCAAGGAGCCGGTGATCTGCGCGGCAGATTGAAACATTTCTAAAACGTGGGGAATTATGGAACTCCATGTAGTTCAAGGAGCCGGTGATCTGCGCGGCAGATTGAAACATACGCCTTTTAAGGGACAGCGACATAGTAAAGCGGTTCAAGGAGCCGGTGATCTGCGCGGCAGATTGAAACACAGGCGAGGCGCTAAACCTTCCCGCGTGCTAGGCTGTTCAAGGAGCCGGTGATCTGCGCGGCAGATTGAAACCAACCGGGCATCTTTTGCCGAACAGGGGACGGAGGTTCAAGGAGCCGGTGATCTGCGCGGCAGATTGAAACAACACCATCTCGCGGAAGGGCGTCTACATCGATCTGTTCAAGGAGCCGGTGATCTGCGCGGCAGATTGAAACCGCCGCGAGAGACTCGGCCGCTCCCTCGTCCCAGAAGTTCAAGGAGCCGGTGATCTGCGCGGCAGATTGAAACTAGCTACAATACGCTGCTGAAATTGCGTTCTGAGTGGGGTTCAAGGAGCCGGTGATCTGCGCGGCAGATTGAAACTGGGGAGCGCCGCGTGTAGCGCTGCGTGCTCACTATGTTCAAGGAGCCGGTGATCTGCGCGGCAGATTGAAACTATGGCTACGCCGCCAGCTGGACGGCGGAAGACCCTAGTTCAAGGAGCCGGTGATCTGCGCGGCAGATTGAAACCGGCCAGACGAGGGATGGGGCGATGCCTACCAGCGGGTTCAAGGAGCCGGTGATCTGCGCGGCAGATTGAAACCACTAATATGATTACACCATATCTTGTTGTAGTAGGAAGTTCAAGGAGCCGGTGATCTGCGCGGCAGATTGAAACTCATGTGTTGTAGCGCTTCCTAACAGGCTTCTAATCCAGGTTCAAGGAGCCGGTGATCTGCGCGGCAGATTGAAACCATGGAGTGTATTTGAGTTGTCAAATACGGGTATAGAGTTCAAGGAGCCGGTGATCTGCGCGGCAGATTGAAACATGAGTATCCGCACACCTTGACAAGCTAGTTGAGATGTTCAAGGAGCCGGTGATCTGCGCGGCAGATTGAAACCCTTTGTCCATGCCACTTCGCCCAGCTGCTCGGCGTGTTCAAGGAGCCGGTGATCTGCGCGGCAGATTGAAACCACTGCTAGATGATATTGTTACAGGTATGGCGTTTGAGTTCAAGGAGCCGGTGATCTGCGCGGCAGATTGAAACTCACGATGTAAAGTCTATCCGCCAATACTATAAAGTTCAAGGAGCCGGTGATCTGCGCGGCAGATTGAAACACGGAGCGGTGGCGGTCTGGTTCGCGTCCGTATTGGGTTCAAGGAGCCGGTGATCTGCGCGGCAGATTGAAACTGATCACTTACGGAACCTGCGTGCCATGCGCAATAAGTTCAAGGAGCCGGTGATCTGCGCGGCAGATTGAAACACGGTATCACGCTGGTATATCGCAACGCTGGTTACTATAAGTTCAAGGAGCCGGTGATCTGCGCGGCAGATTGAAACAGACGCCCGTACTTATTGTAGAAGCTAAGTTTCAAAAGTTCAAGGAGCCGGTGATCTGCGCGGCAGATTGAAACGATGTAAAAAGCATGATGATGGCACATTTTCTGCAAAGGTTCAAGGAGCCGGTGATCTGCGCGGCAGATTGAAACTACGAATGTTGATATTCGTTTCTCACTGATGTGGAGTTCAAGGAGCCGGTGATCTGCGCGGCAGATTGAAACCAAGTATATCAAGACTCTTTGCATTCGGTAGCGCCGGTTCAAGGAGCCGGTGATCTGCGCGGCAGATTGAAACTCAGTACATTACACGACACAATCTATTGATAAGGCGGTTCAAGGAGCCGGTGATCTGCGCGGCAGATTGAAACATAAACTGCGCGGTGATTATAAGTTTCTGTCAACTGGTTCAAGGAGCCGGTGATCTGCGCGGCAGATTGAAACAAGTCGATACTTCTACCAAACCGATCCTATCGCTTCGTTCAAGGAGCCGGTGATCTGCGCGGCAGATTGAAACTATCTGCGAATGTATCTGTTCCCGCCGCAACATTTGGTTCAAGGAGCCGGTGATCTGCGCGGCAGATTGAAACCATTATCGACAGGAATATCAGCGTATACCACGTTGAGTTCAAGGAGCCGGTGATCTGCGCGGCAGATTGAAACATGCTTTACAGTTTCGGCTAGTTTTGGGCTGTGAGTGTTCAAGGAGCCGGTGATCTGCGCGGCAGATTGAAACCATTTCTACATAGAGTGCATAGCGTTCCCCGCTCTGGTTCAAGGAGCCGGTGATCTGCGCGGCAGATTGAAACCATTTACTGAGTTTGATTATGATTACGAAAAGCGTACAGGTTCAAGGAGCCGGTGATCTGCGCGGCAGATTGAAACCTCCCATAAAAACACCTGTGATATGTTCATGCCCCGGTTCAAGGAGCCGGTGATCTGCGCGGCAGATTGAAACAATTAGCAATACCATCCGCCTTAACAAACCCTGCCCCGTTCAAGGAGCCGGTGATCTGCGCGGCAGATTGAAACTAGGGAATGGTCGTTTAGATGAAACAGAAGTGCTAGTTCAAGGAGCCGGTGATCTGCGCGGCAGATTGAAACTATTGGTATCATCTGCGCACACATGAACTTGTGCAGGTTCAAGGAGCCGGTGATCTGCGCGGCAGATTGAAACCAATAATGCGTATTCTTCATACGCAAACGGCTTTCGTTCAAGGAGCCGGTGATCTGCGCGGCAGATTGAAACGAGTTATTCTGACTGTTCACGATGAACTTATCATAGGTTCAAGGAGCCGGTGATCTGCGCGGCAGATTGAAACATCGCGATCCCCTTCCTCACATTGGCGACCCTGCTGGTTCAAGGAGCCGGTGATCTGCGCGGCAGATTGAAACAAAAGAGAAGTTTGATATAAATTCAAGGGTAATAAAGTTCAAGGAGCCGGTGATCTGCGCGGCAGATTGAAACTATGATAATGATGGTGTAATGACAACGCTTGATCAGTTCAAGGAGCCGGTGATCTGCGCGGCAGATTGAAACTTTTCTACCCCTATTGTTCATTCTTCAAAACATTGTTCAAGGAGCCGGTGATCTGCGCGGCAGATTGAAACTAACTGTGCAAAAAAGATACTTTCTGATGATAGTCCTGTTCAAGGAGCCGGTGATCTGCGCGGCAGATTGAAACCCTTTTACAATCGTTCCTAGAGATAACTTATCAGCGTGTTCAAGGAGCCGGTGATCTGCGCGGCAGATTGAAACTTTGCTGGTAGGGGCATTCCGATTTGCACGGAAACGGTTCAAGGAGCCGGTGATCTGCGCGGCAGATTGAAACTAAAAGTAGCAACTGATGAACGGTATATGTGGAGTAGTTCAAGGAGCCGGTGATCTGCGCGGCAGATTGAAACACTGTTCTGTAGTTCTCTTTCGAGTCGCCTATCTTCGTTCAAGGAGCCGGTGATCTGCGCGGCAGATTGAAACACGATTTCCCTTAAATCCTGTCACGTATCCGTGTCGCGTTCAAGGAGCCGGTGATCTGCGCGGCAGATTGAAACTATGTCCAAGAAACGTACCTGATGTATTCACCGCCGTTCAAGGAGCCGGTGATCTGCGCGGCAGATTGAAACTTTCTATGCCTTACAGACGCGCACACGAAGGATGAGGTTCAAGGAGCCGGTGATCTGCGCGGCAGATTGAAACTGGGATGGCGCAGAATAGCAAGAAAGTTAAATCTAGTTCAAGGAGCCGGTGATCTGCGCGGCAGATTGAAACTCATTGTCTATTGGCCGCGTATGGAATGGGTAGAGTTCAAGGAGCCGGTGATCTGCGCGGCAGATTGAAACATTGGCAACTAGGAACAGAACTAGGGAAGCAGTATGGGGTTCAAGGAGCCGGTGATCTGCGCGGCAGATTGAAACCACTAAAACCTGATGCGTTTATTGTTCTCGATAATGTTCAAGGAGCCGGTGATCTGCGCGGCAGATTGAAACTAATTCTTCCTCTTCTTTTGAATATGCTTTCAGTGTGTTCAAGGAGCCGGTGATCTGCGCGGCAGATTGAAACGACATGAAGCGTACAGAGTTCGCCCTGTACCGGCCCCTGGTTCAAGGAGCCGGTGATCTGCGCGGCAGATTGAAACCAATCATACCTTGTGCAAACAATGGTTTGTTGAGAGGTTCAAGGAGCCGGTGATCTGCGCGGCAGATTGAAACATTTTTGAGAAAGAATTGAGGATTTTTGGTTTGTCTGGTTCAAGGAGCCGGTGATCTGCGCGGCAGATTGAAACCATACTGAGAACGATACGCATTGTCTCGTGGAGTCAATGTTCAAGGAGCCGGTGATCTGCGCGGCAGATTGAAACATGTCTATCTACACGTCCGTGCGCGATAATAATCTTGTTCAAGGAGCCGGTGATCTGCGCGGCAGATTGAAACTAGTGAGAATGATAAGCGGCGTTCTATTCCTATCGTGTTCAAGGAGCCGGTGATCTGCGCGGCAGATTGAAACTGATTGCACCGTATGAAGATGCGCCTGAACCTGTAAGGTTCAAGGAGCCGGTGATCTGCGCGGCAGATTGAAACCTCTTCAGGCGCTACTACCCAAACGTAAGGCTCAAGTTCAAGGAGCCGGTGATCTGCGCGGCAGATTGAAACATAAATGAGAACATAACCTAATGATTTCGTTAGGTAGTTCAAGGAGCCGGTGATCTGCGCGGCAGATTGAAACCATACGTCAACCGATACGCATTGCATCGTTCATGCGAGTTCAAGGAGCCGGTGATCTGCGCGGCAGATTGAAACGAGTTGCTAGGCATTGACAGTAAGCGTTATGGAAGTTCAAGGAGCCGGTGATCTGCGCGGCAGATTGAAACTGATGATACCGCGATCAATGATCTCAAATTAGGTTGTTCAAGGAGCCGGTGATCTGCGCGGCAGATTGAAACATTTATTGTTGGTGCTGATCTTGCAAGTGTTGTTGAGTTCAAGGAGCCGGTGATCTGCGCGGCAGATTGAAACTGAAAACTGCATTATTTTATGGCTTTGTAATGCTTGTTCAAGGAGCCGGTGATCTGCGCGGCAGATTGAAACATCGGAATCAGGCGAACAGCAGTATTGGGAATGGGGTTCAAGGAGCCGGTGATCTGCGCGGCAGATTGAAACTATCCATTGGCGCACAAAGATAGGTAAAGGTATCCCGGTTCAAGGAGCCGGTGATCTGCGCGGCAGATTGAAACTAGCCCTTAACCATTGTGCGGGCTTCCTTCAGTGTCGTTCAAGGAGCCGGTGATCTGCGCGGCAGATTGAAACTGGTGCGTATGTTTGGTTTGCTTGTGACTTCACTAACGTTCAAGGAGCCGGTGATCTGCGCGGCAGATTGAAACTATACATCTGATATGTTAGTATCAGGCACAACAGTAGTTCAAGGAGCCGGTGATCTGCGCGGCAGATTGAAACCAGGATATTCAGACTATTACATTCCCGGCTCTATTCGTTCAAGGAGCCGGTGATCTGCGCGGCAGATTGAAACGTAAAGACATTGGCGCGGCACATCTTGCAGAAGCGGTTCAAGGAGCCGGTGATCTGCGCGGCAGATTGAAACCATCGTCTCGCCGTCAAGATAGATCGTGATGAAGTTGTTCAAGGAGCCGGTGATCTGCGCGGCAGATTGAAACATCTATAATCTTTCCGGCGGATTAAACACAGGTGTAGTTCAAGGAGCCGGTGATCTGCGCGGCAGATTGAAACTGCTAGATATTCAAGCATTTAATGAACTGTTAGAGAGGTTCAAGGAGCCGGTGATCTGCGCGGCAGATTGAAACTAAGCAGGTAGGTGCTAAAGCCACCGGGCGATATAGTTCAAGGAGCCGGTGATCTGCGCGGCAGATTGAAACTGATCGTGTGAGTGAGCGATATACAGAAATGTCAAGTTCAAGGAGCCGGTGATCTGCGCGGCAGATTGAAACTCATGTCCTGATTGTAATGTATTAGTAGGAAGAAGTTCAAGGAGCCGGTGATCTGCGCGGCAGATTGAAACTACCGCATTAGGACGCTTAACGGGTTTAGGCAATGGTTCAAGGAGCCGGTGATCTGCGCGGCAGATTGAAACTCAGGTGATGCAAGATCAAGAGTATCGACATTGAGTTCAAGGAGCCGGTGATCTGCGCGGCAGATTGAAACCATACGTCACGCACCGTAACGCCATTTCAGGCAATGTTCAAGGAGCCGGTGATCTGCGCGGCAGATTGAAACACGGATAACAAACATGCCACGCTTGTCAATCTGGCGTGGTTCAAGGAGCCGGTGATCTGCGCGGCAGATTGAAACTTTTCCGATCACGCATGCCGCCAAGGGACGTACACCAGTTCAAGGAGCCGGTGATCTGCGCGGCAGATTGAAACCCCTATTTGCTTTCTTTACTCAACTTCAATACGAGGTTCAAGGAGCCGGTGATCTGCGCGGCAGATTGAAACACAACCATGTCCGACTTTCAACACGATCTCTACCGAGTTCAAGGAGCCGGTGATCTGCGCGGCAGATTGAAACAACCAGCTTCCGCAGCCAGTCCAGCACATACAGCGGTTCAAGGAGCCGGTGATCTGCGCGGCAGATTGAAACCATCATACTTTCGAGGTGCTGATTATCCTTACTTTTAGTTCAAGGAGCCGGTGATCTGCGCGGCAGATTGAAACTATCAAAAGAGTGCGCCGGATGAGATCTATGTACCTAGTTCAAGGAGCCGGTGATCTGCGCGGCAGATTGAAACTGTTAAGGGTTGGGGGCGTAACTATCGTAAGTCGAGTTCAAGGAGCCGGTGATCTGCGCGGCAGATTGAAACAAACAAACTTTGAGCAGTTATCTGCAAGTCTTTATAAGGTTCAAGGAGCCGGTGATCTGCGCGGCAGATTGAAACCACTAGCACCTGATGACACTGCGTAAAACTGCTACTTGGTTCAAGGAGCCGGTGATCTGCGCGGCAGATTGAAACTATTTGATTATGGTTGTATATCCGATTGGAACAAGGTTCAAGGAGCCGGTGATCTGCGCGGCAGATTGAAACACCAACACTCTTTATTCCGCTTGTTATAAACGACAAGTTCAAGGAGCCGGTGATCTGCGCGGCAGATTGAAACTCTTGACGAACTACGCGACGATCTTCTGTGCTATTGGTTCAAGGAGCCGGTGATCTGCGCGGCAGATTGAAACCACGACTTGATCCGCATGATACTACCCGCCGGTTAACAGTTCAAGGAGCCGGTGATCTGCGCGGCAGATTGAAACTAATAGCACGCCGGGTAGGCTATGTCAATATTTCTGTTCAAGGAGCCGGTGATCTGCGCGGCAGATTGAAACTTGCTAATTTACCTGATGATAAAGGTATTTACTTAAGTTCAAGGAGCCGGTGATCTGCGCGGCAGATTGAAACCTACGAGGGCAAGGGCGGCAAAGACCGCAACGTGGTTCAAGGAGCCGGTGATCTGCGCGGCAGATTGAAACTCGTGTGTTGTAGCGCTTCCTAACAGGCTTCTAATGTTCAAGGAGCCGGTGATCTGCGCGGCAGATTGAAACAAATATTACATTAAACTTAGGTGCTAATCCTGTTATGTTCAAGGAGCCGGTGATCTGCGCGGCAGATTGAAACCGTTTAATCAGCGCGGCGCGTCTATGAGTGCTGCTAGTTCAAGGAGCCGGTGATCTGCGCGGCAGATTGAAACAAAGGCCACCAGGAGACAGCCAGCTAAATTCCCATCCTGTTCAAGGAGCCGGTGATCTGCGCGGCAGATTGAAACACTGTCAACAGGAACACCCCAACCTGTATTTACAGTTCAAGGAGCCGGTGATCTGCGCGGCAGATTGAAACGGTCTGCTCGTGCATCGTCTGACGACCTGGCCGTGAGGTTCAAGGAGCCGGTGATCTGCGCGGCAGATTGAAACAAGACACAAGTGCTATTCTTGGAACTGCCATTCACAAGTTCAAGGAGCCGGTGATCTGCGCGGCAGATTGAAACATTGATTACAGTGTACCTGTCACGATACCTATCTAGTTCAAGGAGCCGGTGATCTGCGCGGCAGATTGAAACTGGGATAAAGACACAAGAGGCAAATAAGGCGGGGGAAGTTCAAGGAGCCGGTGATCTGCGCGGCAGATTGAAACTCCTAGTTTCTCTAGATTCTCTCGGTTGATGCCCATGTTCAAGGAGCCGGTGATCTGCGCGGCAGATTGAAACTTTTTATGGGAGAACCTAACGCTACACACTTAGGCGGTTCAAGGAGCCGGTGATCTGCGCGGCAGATTGAAACTAGTGCAAATCACTGTATAACCTTTGCTCACATTGAGTTCAAGGAGCCGGTGATCTGCGCGGCAGATTGAAACTTTATATGTTAGGTTCTGAGGATAACGGATTGCCCGAGTTCAAGGAGCCGGTGATCTGCGCGGCAGATTGAAACTGACAACCCGCGCTTTTAACATACGTTGGAATGAGCGTTCAAGGAGCCGGTGATCTGCGCGGCAGATTGAAACTTGAGTGTATCGATAGCGTTCATTGTCGTTACCTCTTGTTCAAGGAGCCGGTGATCTGCGCGGCAGATTGAAACATTTAATTCCACCTCCACCGCCCCCGCCTGAACTAGGTTCAAGGAGCCGGTGATCTGCGCGGCAGATTGAAACCGATACTGGCGGAACGAATAAACCTGTCAAGATCATCGTTCAAGGAGCCGGTGATCTGCGCGGCAGATTGAAACAGCACTTCAATCCAGTCTAGTGCGCGTTGGTTCTGCGGTTCAAGGAGCCGGTGATCTGCGCGGCAGATTGAAACTTTACAAACGTGTCACCTACTGCGGACAGATAGATTCGGTTCAAGGAGCCGGTGATCTGCGCGGCAGATTGAAACAAGATGCAATACAAAAGATTATTAGTAGCGCGGGCGAGTTCAAGGAGCCGGTGATCTGCGCGGCAGATTGAAACTTGAGTTTTACGGATCAGATGTTGCATGGCGCAAACGTTCAAGGAGCCGGTGATCTGCGCGGCAGATTGAAACAGAGAAGGTATGATGGTAGCATAGTCTGTACCTTTGGTTCAAGGAGCCGGTGATCTGCGCGGCAGATTGAAACGCCGAGGAACTTGGCCTCAACCGCTCGACCGTAACCGTTCAAGGAGCCGGTGATCTGCGCGGCAGATTGAAACTTGATAGCGATGGAGATTACAGGATCGCTACTGATGAGTTCAAGGAGCCGGTGATCTGCGCGGCAGATTGAAACCTCTTATGTCACTCACGACACTCGATAATAGTTCGGGTTCAAGGAGCCGGTGATCTGCGCGGCAGATTGAAACTAGATGGCTCAGAACGTTACTATATTCTATCTGATAGTTCAAGGAGCCGGTGATCTGCGCGGCAGATTGAAACTAGTTACCCGCCGACTAATCAATAGGAGTAGTATCAAGTTCAAGGAGCCGGTGATCTGCGCGGCAGATTGAAACCACTAGCGCCTGATGACACTGCGTAAAACTGCTACGTTCAAGGAGCCGGTGATCTGCGCGGCAGATTGAAACGTTAGTTATTGGTGAGTTAGGCACTAGTGGGGATGTAGTTCAAGGAGCCGGTGATCTGCGCGGCAGATTGAAACTCCCTAGTCCACAACATGCACGATCATTTATAGAGGGGTGCGCTAAACATAAGGTGAGTGAGTCCGGGTA
>RYFE02000020.1 GCA_004138175.2 Chloroflexales bacterium ZM16-3
ACACCGCGCCGCTCTGCGCATCGATATACACCGTGCCCTTGTCCAGCACCACCTCGTAGGCCGGGGTGCCCTGGTAGTTCACCAGATCCGGCGTCTGCTGGAGGGTTGCGCCGGCCGCTGCGACGCTGAGGGCAATATCGCGGGCCTGATCGGCCGAGACGGCGTAGGTGGGCGCAGCGGGCGCAGGCACGGCGGTCGGCTCTACGGGCGCGGGTGCGGGCGCGGGTGCTGCCACCGGAGCAGCCACAACCACCGGAGCGGCCACCACCGCAGCCTGGCTGATCTGGTTGGCCTGGTCGGCCAGATCCTGTCGGCTCTGCTCAAGCGAGCTAATCTGGCCATTGGCCTGCGCGATCTGGTCGTTCGCCTGGGTCAGGCGGTTGTTCGCCTCGTCGAGCGCCTGCTGGTAGGCCGCCTCGCGCTCCTTGATCAGCGCCTCCACCGTGGGGTCGAGCGTAATCACCTCGGTGGTCGGCGGTATCGCGGTCGGGATCACGGCCACCGCAGTGGGCACGGGATCCGGCGTGGCCGAGAGGCGGCTGGCCAACCCGCCCGCGAGAACGAGCAAGAATGCGGTGAGGGCGGCGGCTATCAGGAGGGCGCTGCGCTGGTTCATAGGAGTGCTCCGTGTCCGTATTCGCTGGTTGTACGTCGCTACCGGCTGGCGTGAATGATGCGGTGCTGTAACAAGAATACGGTTCGTTTCTGAGAAACCCGTTGGAACAGTGTGGCTAATTCTCTAAGATTCGCTTAAGAAACAGCAGGGGCCTGGCGAGCTCGCTCGTCAGGCCCCTCTACTCCCTATTCCCCGCTGCGCCCTACGCAGCCGCTCCCGACGTCTGGAGGCAGCGCACCTCGTCTACCAGCGCGGTCACAATATCGCTATCGGCATCATCACGCAGGCTGGCGATCATCGCGTTGATGAGCCTGTGCATGAGCGTGGCGCGGTCTATGCGGGCGAGGTAGAGGAATCGCCGACCATCAGCGACGCGCTGGAGGATCTGCTTGCGCACCAGTCGGTCAAGGACCGTCTTCGTCGCACCGTAGGAGATCCGCTTCCCCCGGTCGCGCAGCGCCTCGTAGATCTGGCGCGCCGAGCACTCGCCCTCGGCCCACATCAGCTCAAGGATGGCGCTCTCCAGGGAACCAAAAAACTTTTCGATCCCCGCCCCCTGTGGCCGGAAGGTAAACGCGCACATTCGAGCCATGATTGGCCCTTTCAATTTCAACGAGATGCTCTTCTTAGGATCGTGTGCTACCCTAGCAGTAATTTCTTAAAATCCCCTAAGAATTGCCCGCTCCGGCTCCAAGAAGGCTCCAATCAGGGTGTGCTACCATAGTCTATAATTCCGGGTCGGGAGGGGCGCGGGGCGGGCTTGTCCCTCATCGCAAAACCTCTCCGTTAACCCATCATCTTCTTCACTCGGATAGAGCGGTGGTACCTTATGCGCGTACTGATCATTGAGGACGACCAGCGGCTGGCCCGCCTGATGGCCCGCGTGCTCTCCGAGGAGCACTTTACGGTTGAGGTAGCCAACGATGGCGACGAGGGGCTAGATATCGCCCTCCAGGGTATCCACGAGGTGGTGATCGTCGACTGGATGCTGCCTGGGCGCGACGGGCCGGCAATCTGTCGGGCGATCCGCGCTGCGCGTATGCCAATCGCCCTCATGCTGCTCACCGCCCGTGGCCAGCTAGAGGATCGAGTCAGTGGCCTAGACAGCGGCGCCGACGACTACCTGGTGAAGCCCTTCGCCTTCGAGGAGCTGCTCGCCCGCGTGCGCTCCCTCAGCCGACGCTTCACCCCCGCCGGCAGTGAGACATCTGAGCTGCGCATCGGCGACCTGGTGCTTGACCTGCGCAGCCACACCGCCCGCCGTGGCATGCGCTCTCTCGACCTGACGCCGACCGAGTGGAACCTGATCGAGTACCTGATGCGCAACGCTGGCATTAGCCTCAGCCGCCAACAGATCCTCGACTATGTCTGGTCATATGACCACGATGTCCAGATCGCCCTGGTCGATGTCTATATCTCCTACCTGCGGCGGAAGCTCAACGCACCTGGAGAGCGCGACCCAATTGTGACGGTGCGCGGGATCGGCTACCGTCTGGAGGCCGACCGTGTTTAAGGGGCTGCGGCTCCAGATGACTCTGCTCTACACCCTCTCGGCCTTGGCGCTGATCGCCTTGGTGGGCGGCGGCGGCTACCTGATCGTGGCCCGCTACTTTCAGGATGTCACCGACCTAGCCCTCCAGCATAAGATGACCCACGAGTTCCATATTCTGGCCGCACCTATCCCGATTGAGCTTCTCTCCGCCGACCGTGACTGGTCGATCTTGCGCGACAATGTGGATCCCCTGAGCCGACCGGCCGCGAACCAGATGCCGATCACCCGCGATCAGGCGACCCGCCTCGCCAGCTCATACCACAGTGGCGGCTCAGTTCATGATGTTAAGATGATCACCGAGAGCGAACGGCTGACCTATGAGGTGAAGTTTGATAACGGCGATGAGTTCTATCTCGACGCCTACACCGGCCAGCTGATCAATGCTAAGGTGCTCGACGCTAACCTGTCCACCCAGCTCGTGCCCACGCCCACAGTGACTGACCCGATCGAGAGCTTCAGCGGATCGGCCTACGACGCCGAGCTGGCGGCGATCTTTGTGCTGCCCCTAGACAAGAATGGGCGCCTGCTCTTCGACCCGAACCCCTACGCGCCGCCCCTGCCGCCTGAAAAGAATGCGCTCGTCAACGCCCTGTCCAGCGGCAGCGACCTGCGCACGGTCACGCTCGCCGACGGCAGCCGGGTGCGCATGCTCACCTACCGGCTCACCCGCAGCGATGGCCCGGCGGCCCTCCAGCTCGGCCGAGTCCTTACCGACCAAGAGCATGTGCTGAACGAGCTGCTCGTGGTGCTGCTCGCCCTGAGCGGGATCAGCCTGATGATCCTCGGCACGGGGAGCTGGTGGCTCGCCGGCACGGCGCTCATCCCGGCCCAGCAGGCATGGGAGCGTCAGCAGTCGTTTGTCGCCAGCGCCAGCCACGAGCTGCGCACGCCCCTCACCCTGATGCGCGCCAGCGCCGAGGTGGCGATACGCTCCGTCCCCGAGACGAGCACCGACCAGCGCGAGCTGCTCGGCGATGTCATCACTGAGGCCGACCATATGCGTCGGCTGGTCGACGATCTGCTCACCCTTTCGCGGCTCGACAGCGGTCGGCTCAAGCTTGAGCGTAGCCCGATCGATCTGCCCGATCTGCTGGGCGATATCCAGCGTCAGGTTAGCCGGATCAGCCAGGAGCGCATGATCAGCATCAGCCTCGGCCAGGTCGTCGGCGTAGCGCTGGCCGATACCGACCGCCTGCGGCAGGTGCTGCTCATCCTGCTCGATAACGCCATGCGCTATACGCCGGACGGGGGCCAGATCACCATCAGCGCCGAAGAGCGCGGCCAGACGGTGCTGATCCAGGTGGCCGATAACGGGAGCGGCATCCCGCCCGAGCATCTGCCGCATGTGTTCGAGCGATTCTATCGGGCCGACCAGGCCCGAGGCACCAGCGGAAACGCTGGCCTGGGGCTGCCGATCGCCAAGGGGCTGATCGAGGCCCAGCAGGGCAAGATCGGCATTACGAGCACCCTCGGCTCCGGCACCACGGTCACGATCACCCTCCAGGCCCGCTCGTAAGGTGGGGGTCGGGGGTCAGGAGTCGGGAGTCAGGAGTCGGAGAGACCCCCGACTCCTGACTCCCGACTCCTGACTCCCGACCCCTGACCCCTGACTCCCGACTCCTGACTCCTGACCCCCGACCCCCGACCCCCGACCCCCGACTCCCGACCCCCGACTCCTGGTACAATACATCCTGCCCCGGATTTATACCGTAAGGATGCAGGATGGCAGAGCGGTTCCATGATCAGTTCGGCAACCCCCATGGCCTCGGCGGACGGCTAGCCGGCTGGCTGATGGCGCTCACAAACCGCGATCTGAACACCTGGGCGGTCGATCAGCTCGCCGTGCGTCCCGGCGACCATGTGCTGGAGATCGGCTTTGGCCCGGGGCTTGCCGTGCAGACGCTGGCCCGCAGGGCTAGGCACGGCCAGGTTGACGGCATCGATGTCTCGCCCCTGATGGTCGAGCAGGCCGTCAGGCGCAACGCCACGATGGTGAAGGCTGGTCGGGTGCGCCTCCAGACAGGCGTGGTGAGCGCGCTGCCCTTCGAAGATGGCAGCTTCGACCGGGTGCTGGCTGTGAACAATGTGCAGTTCTGGCCCAGCCTGGCCGACGACCTGCGCGAGGTGGCCCGCGTGATGCGCCCCGGCGCAACCCTCGCCATCGTCCTCCAGCCGCGCCAGGCCCCCAGCGCCGACGATGTTCTCGCCGTCCGTGATGACCTGTCCGCCCAGGTTGCCTCCGTCGGCTACCGCCGCGTGCGCAGCGCCGTCGCCCCCGGTGCCCCCATGCCCGCCTTCGCCGTCCTCGGCGAGCGGCCGGTGTAGGTTCTGGGAAGGAGCATGTCCGTGTGGCTCTGGCGAATGGCATCGACACCAGCAGATGGCTAGCACCAAGAGGTACAATGGTGGCACGCGCCGTACCGGCGGTAAATTGATAGCCCCTCACGTTCATGCCTATGTAGTAGCTCGGCCGATCGACCGTTCCGATTACATCATATGCAGCGTATCGACAAGGTCGCAGGGCATGTGGCGTTCCTGACCCCTGACCCCTGACCCCTGTCCCCTATATCATATGACTGCACCGCCCGTCAGTCTGGGGCCGTTGTTCGGCCACCTCTCGGTCGAGCAGGCCGATCTTCTGTCCCTCGGGGGCGATCTGCCCGTCGCCGAGCGGTCGCGCCTCGCCGCCGAGCTGCGCGCCGACCTATCTGCCTGCGCCGCTTACATCCCCGCCCGCCTTGTGCGCGCTCAGCTGGAGCGCCCGCGCCCCGGATATACCGGCGGTGCCTTCTGGGAGGGGAGCCTGCTCTTCGCCGACCTCTCTGGATTCACCGCGCTCTCCGAGCGCCTCAGCGTGCTTGGCCGTCAGGGTGCCGAGGAGGTCAGCGCCGTGGTGAACCGCCTCTTCGCCGCGCTGATCGCCGAGATCTACGCTCACCAGGGCGCTCTGCTCAAGTTCGGCGGCGACGCGATCACGGCGTTCTTCGACACTGAGGCCGTCGGCGAGGCCCACGCCTCGGCCGCCACCGCCGCCGCCCTGGCCATGCAGCAGCGCATGGACGAGTTTGTTGACCTACAGACTCGCGCCGGCACCTTCACCTTGCGTCTTCGCGTCGGCGTCCACAGCGGGCGCGTCTTCGCCGCCGAGGTCGGCGACGAGAGCCATATCGAGCTGGTGGTCACCGGCGCTGAGGTTAACCGCGTGGCCATGGCCCAGGAGATCGCCGCCCCCGGCGAGGTGGTTATCTCTGACCAGACGGCTGCCCTGCTGGTGGGTGCCCACCTTGAGCCGCGCGAGGCCGGCTTCCAGCATGTTCGGAGCCTGCTCTTCTTCACCCTGCCCCCGCCCCCGCCGGACCTGATTGCCCCCCATGGCCCCGATGATCTGTTGTCATTGGCCACGCTCGCCGCCCAGCTGGAGGCTCTGCGCCCCTACCTGGTGCGCGGCCTGCCCCGCCGCTTCTTGGATGCATCCGAGATCGGCCTCGGCGAGTTTCGTCCCGTCAGCGTGCTCTTCGCCAACTTCCACGACTTTAGCGCCATCCTGGAGCAGCTGCACGACGACCCCGACCGCGCCGCTGCCGTCCTCAACGCCTACTACCGCCGCGCCCAGGCGGTCGTCCACCGCTACGACGGGATCGTCAACAAAGTGGACATGTACACCCACGGCGATAAGCTCATGGCCCTCTTTGGCGCACCCGCCGCCCACGAGGACGACCCCACCCGTGCGGTGCGCTGCGCCCTGGAGCTGCGTAGCGCCCTCAATGATGCGAATAAAGAAATCGCCGATCTTCTGGAAGAGATGGGCGAAGCCCATCTCTTCCAGAAGATCGGCATCAACGCCGGCACGGTCTTCGCCGGGCGCGTCGGCGGCACCACCCGCTACGAGTATACGGTGATGGGGCCGGCGGTGAACCTTGCCGCCCGCCTGATGTCGGCAGGCCACAATGGCGATGTCCTGCTTTCGCCGAGCGCCCGCGCCGCCGTGGCTGGGCAGTTCCTGCTTGAGGATCGCCCGCCCCTGCGCCTCAAGGGCTTAGCTGAGCCAGTAACGCCCGCCCACGCTGTGAGCCTCGCCGATATGTCGGTTGTGCTGCCGCGAATCGGTGACACCTTGCTGATCGGGCGCGCTGACGAGATTAATCAGCTCTTCGCCGGGGCCGCCTCAGCCCTGCGCGGTGCCGGGCGCGTGCTGGCCCTGGTGGGCGAGGCCGGTGCAGGCAAGAGCCGCCTCGCTGAGGAGTTGCTGCACCGCCTGATTTCGGCCAGCGTCGCCGGGCCATCCGACGATGAATCGGTGCCGCCCTTCGAGATGATCCTCGGCGAGTGCCAGAGCTACGACCAGCGCGCGCCCTACGCGACCCTGCGCCCCCCGCTCGCCTCATTGCTTCTGCTCAGCGCACTGCCTCCTGGCGACGCTGATCGCATGCTCTACCTGGCCGAGCGGGTCCACCAGCTTGCGCCCGAGCTTGAGCGCTTCGCCCCGCTTCTCAGCGATGCCCTCGGTATCGACCTTGGCGAGACGGCCCTCACCTCGGCCCTTAGCCCACAGCAGCGCCATGACCGCCTCCAGGAGCTGATCATCGCCCTCTTCCGCAGCGCCGCAACTGACCAGCCGCTGCTGATCTCGATCGAGGATATCCAGTGGGCCGACTTGCCCTCGCTTGAACTGCTGGGCAGCCTGGCCGCCGCCATCGCCGATCTGCCCCTGCTGATGGTCTTCACCTACCGGCCCGACCCGCCTATCCCCGCCCCTTGGGATGACATGGGACTGACAGTACGCCTGCGTCTGCCCGAGCTCTCGCCCGCCAGCAGCGCCGAACTGCTCGCGGCCATCCTCGGCGGCGAGCCGCCCGCCGAGATCCTGCCGCTGCTGGAGCGGACCCAGGGCAACCCCTTCTTTATTGAGGAATTGGTTCGCGCCCTGGTCGCCGCCAGCGTCCTCGTGCGCGATGATGGCGCGCCCTGGCGGCTGGCCCGCCCCCTCGCCGAGGTCGCCCTGCCTACCAGTATCGAGGGTCTGCTGATCGCCCGCCTCGACCGGCTTGATGAGCCGCGCCAGGAGCTCGTCCAGGTCGCCTCGGTGATCGGGCGGCGCTTCCAGCTCCCGATCGTCCAGGGGGTCTATGCGAGCCACTCGGCCCTCGACGAGAGCCTCCAGCGCCTGATCACGATCGAGCTCATTCAGGCCGATATGTTCGACCGCACCTTGGCCTACCTCTTCCACCACGCCCTGCTGCGCGACGTGGCCTACGAGGGCATCCTCTACGCCCGCCGGCGCGTCCTCCACGGACGGGTGGCCCGCCGGATCGAGGAGATCAGTGGCGACCGCATTGAGGATCAGCTGGCCCTGCTCGCCTGGCACTACCTCCAGGCCGAGGACTGGGTCCAGGCGCTAAGCTACCACATGCGCGCTGGTGAGCAGGCCCGCCGCCGCTTCGCCAACCGCGACGCCCTGGCGCTCTATAGCACGGCCATGGAGATCGCCGAGCGACTCGCCCCCAGCCCCGACCCGCTCTGGCTGCTTGCTCAGATAGTCGAGATCTACGAGCGCAGCGGCGATATTCACCTGCTCCTCGGCGAGTATGATGCCGCCGAGACTAACTTCTGCGAGGCGCTCGGCAGGGTTGACGTCGGCGTGGGCAGCGCTGACCCAGCCTGGCTGCGCATGTACCGCAAGCTCGCCAGCATTGACGAGCGCCGCTCACGCTATGACGACGCCTTCGTCTGGCTGCACACGGGCCTGGCCCAGGCATCCCCGGAGCTGATCGAAGAGACCGCTCGCTGCTACCTGCTCGGCGCTGGGATCTACTACCGCCAGGGCAACTACACCCATGCTATGGAGTGGGCGCGCATGGGCCTTGGCCAGGCCACCCAGATCCAGAGCCAGGCCGACCAGGCCCACGCGCTCAAGCTGATCGGCAATATCCACCGCGACCAAGGTGAGTTCAGCCAGGCGATTGACTCGCTAGAGCGCGCCCGAGCGCTATTCGAAGATTTGAACATCATTGATGGGCTGAGTGATACGCTTAATAACCTCGGAATTGTCTATACCCGCGCTGGCCGCTGGGAGGAGACAATCACCAGCTTCGAGCGCAGCCTGGAGATCAGCGAGAACATCGGCGATATCCTCGCCGTTGCCCGCACCTCGAACAACCTGGCGGTGGTGCTGGTGGGCCGTAACCAGCTTGAGCGGGCCGGTACACTCTACCAGCGCAGCAGTGAGATGTTTGGCCGGATCGGATCGGCCCTCGGCGTGGCGGTGACGACCTATAATCGGGGCGAGGTGCTGTTGCACCAGGGCCGACCCGATCAGGCGATGGATCTCTTCACCCGCAGCATCGCCGACTTTGACCGAATTAAGGCACCCTCGTTTCTGCCCGAGGTGCTGCGCCTGGCCGCCGAGGCTACCTTGGCCCTGGGCCACCCCGCCGATGCCCGCGCCTATGCGGTTCGCTCCTTGTCCGTGGCCGATGATCTCGGTATGGCGTCCGAGTCCGCCGTGGCCCGCCGCGCCCTTGGCCAGATCGCCCTCGCCGAGGGCGATCTCGCTGTCGCCCTCGACCAGTTCGCCCAGAGCCAGGCCGCTCTGGAGCAGCTCGATAACCGCTATGAGCTGGGCAAGACCCTCTACCAGATCGCCCGTCTCGCCCAGGCCCGTCGTGATGACCACGCCCTGGCTGACGCCCGCGCCCGCGCCGAGCAGATCTTCACCGATCTCGACGCTGCCCGCGACCTCGACCTTGTCCGCGCCCTGTAACTGGTGGCGAGAAACCCGTCCGACGCCTCGTTCAGCCCTGTAAGAGCCTGCCAGCTAATGAATTTCCTGGCTTCTGCATTTTGCATTTTGCATTTTGCATTGGCACTAGCACGGGGGACACGCGCATGCAACAGCACGCCCTACCGCGAGTGATCTGGCCGCTCTTTGCGGCCCTCATCCTGCTCCCGCTCGGCTTTGTCTCGCCCGCCCGCCCAGTCGCTGCCGCCGTCGATTGGCCTGATGCCGCCTCCACTCCGCTCGCCACGCGACCAGAGGTTGAGTCGAATGATACGATCAGCACCGCCCAGGATCTCGGCTCAACCACCAGCGATTGGAAGCAGCAGGTCATTGGCACGATCAGCACCTCGGGCGATCTCGACTACTACAAGTTTAACCTCGTCCAGCCTGCATCCGGCGTGGTGATCTCTCTGGAGAATCTGCCCGCCGACTATGACATCATCCTTGCCGCAGCCCCGAGTACGAGCGTGGAGCAGGGCTCCTCAGGGGTTGATGATATTACAAATATTGGCGGCCAGATCTCGGCGATTGGCGGCCAGATCTCGGCGATTGGCGGCCAGATCTCGGCGATTGGCGGCCAGATCTCGGCGATCAGCGCGAACTCCGGCACCACCGCCGAACAGATCGACACCTTCCTCTGGCAGCCTGGCACCTACTATGTGGCTGTCGGCGCGGCCAACGGCGGCTACAGTGCCACCAGCAGCTATACCCTGAATATCCAGGTGAAGGGCAGCACCCTCACGAAGCCGACCGATGCGCCCACAGTTGAGATGCGGGTTCCGACGCCGACCTATAACGGTACCAACCCGATCACCACGCTGTATGTGGTCAATAGCACGCGCATGAGCCAGATCTACGGCAACTCAACCCAGGTGCTCTCGATCACCACCGCCCTGTTTAGCCTAGCCCAGGGCGGCGTCTCGGTTGGTAATGGGGCGACCGAGTACGGCTATGTGCTCGACCTGGCAAACCTGCTGCCGACCACCCGCACGGGGACGACGGTTTCCGCGATCTATGACGAGTGGCTGGCCAACCAGGACAACCCTTTCTACGCCAACAAAGTGGCCCGTATGATCGACAACCTGATCAAGGCGGCCAGCGACCCGGCGCGCAATGGGCAGTCGTGCCCGCCCAATCTACCGACCGCCGCGCCGGCCTGCCCGTCCGCGACGATGTACTACGATGGCGGCGGGTCAATGAATACCACGGTGCCCTTCCCCAATGTCAAGTACATCGTGCTGGTCGGCGGCGATAATCTCATCCCCTTCTTCCGCACGCCTGACCTAACCACCATCGCTAATGAGGCCGACTACGCGGCCTACCTGAAGTCGCTCGACAGCGCCGGGGTGATCAACCCCAGCAACCCGCAGGGCGCGGCGCTCAAGTACCGCATGACGCTGACCGACAACCCCTACGGCACCGACAAGCCGCTGCGCTTCCAAGGCTTCCCGCTCTTCCTGCCCAACCGCGCCGTCGGCCGGCTGGTCGAGAGCCCCGAGGATATCCTGCGCTACCTGGATTGGCAGGCATACTACGGCAGCTACAGTATCGACCTGCAATCACATAGTGAGGGCACTCCCCAGGCATATGTGAACGGCTACGACTTCTTGAAGGATCAGGCGACTGCGGTCTCGGGCACGCTCTCGGTCGGGCTGAGCGGCGTTATAACGCCAACGATCAGCGGCCCGATCAACGACACCTGGAGGCGGGCCGATCTGGTGAGCAGTTGGTTTGGCAGTGCTCTGGCATACGTCAATCCACTGACTGGACAGGGCGTATTTAACGAAACGGTGCTGAACGACCCTTCCTCCAGCCATGTCAACAAGCTCTTCTCGCTGAACTCGCACTTCGACCACTGGCAGATCCTGCCGGCGATCGGAGCTGACACTACGGATGGGACGTTCCTCGCTGAACGCATCCTCAAGCCGAATTATGTTGTCGGCTTTACGCCGGGCGGCTACTTCGGCGGCACGCTCGGCTACTCGGTGGGCTGCCACAGTGGCTACAACGTGATCGACGACGGCATAAGGCTGAATAGCGGCAGCGCCAGCCTCTATGCCGCCGACTTCGCTCAGGCGTTTATCCGCCAGGCCGGCAACTGGATCGGCAACACCGGGTTTGGCTACGGCAGCGCCGACGGGATCGACTACTCGGAGCGGCTCTCGTTCTACCTGACCCAGGAGCTGCTGCGCGACGTGCATATGCTAGACCCGCAGGGGACTGACACCTACGTTGGCGCACCGATCGGCACGGCTCTGGCGCAGGCCAAGCAGCGCTACATGCGCAACGTGGCCGGCCTGAGCGCCTACGACGCCAAGTCCCTCACGGTGATGACGCTCTATGGCCTGCCCTTCATCCATGTGCTGGTGGACAACCCCCAGCCCCCGCCGCCCGAGGAGCCACAGCCTGGGCCGAGCGCTGAACTGGTGCCCACCCAGAGCAACGCGCCCGGTAGCCTGACGATCACCGATGGCCGCCTGGAGCGCACGATCACCGTGACGATTACCCCCGGCAGCCAGGTACTCCTGCCGCGCACCGGAAGCAAGCTGCTTAAGCTCACCGAGCAGAACTTCAGCGTGACCGACAGCTTCGTCGAGGCCGGCTTTGTCACGCCGACCCTGCGCCTGATCGACAATAACCAGGTCGGCCTGCCGAACCTGCCCGCCTTCGCCTACGACATTAGCGCGCTTGATAAAGACGGCACTGACCGACTCCAGGTGCGTGACGTAGTTTTCGAGAGCGGCGAGTACGCCTTGCCCATCACCTTCAACCCGCAGATCACCCAGGTGGTGACAGAGACCGACAGCCCGATCGTGAACACGAGCGATGAGCCGAGCTTCGCCGCCGGGGCCGGGATCTGGTACCCCGCTAAGTTCTTCGGTTTCAGCAGTGTCGGCCAGGGCGACGAGCAGCGCGACCAGCTGATCTCCACGGCGGCCCAGTTTAAGGCCGACACCAACGGCGTGACCGGCCAGCTGCGCGGGTACAAGAAGATGGTCTTCAAGGTCTACTATATCGACCCGTCTGCCCCCAATGCCAGCGCGGCCCTGGCGGACGAGACCGCGCCGACGATCCAGTCGGTGCAGATCGGCGGGATCACCCCGGCCAGCGCCATGGCCGGCACGCTGGCCGCCACCACCCCCGGAGGGGTGACGGTGGTGGCGATGGTGGATAAGGGCGATGGGACGAATATTGACGGGGTGAGTGGCGTCTATGTGGAGAATGGCATAACCTGGACGCCGGTGATCTTCGAGAATAAGAGTTTGCCCAGCGATGCGTTGCAGCGCTGGGAGGCGTTCATCCCGCTGCCGCCCGGCCAGGTGCGGGTGATCATCAGCGCCACCGACGCGGCCGGCAACGTGAGCTACTACACCGCCAAGGGCACCTTCAGCCTGGGTGGTAGCCAGACCTACCTGCCCCTGGTTCGTAGGTAGGGTTTATCGGCATTGCAGAAAGAGACGGAGGCTGGCGGCTTGCCGCCAGCCTCTGCCTCTTTCTGCAATGACATAGAGGACATGACCTTCGAGGCATAGAACTTATATCCACTGGGCTTTAATGCACCGCCTTATAACGACCTAAATAGCGAATTCACCGATTGCGTGTGCGGAAGGGCTATGGTACAATCCCTAACCATTCAATACTAGTTAATCTATACAACCTTAGCCAAGCTGCTGGAACACAAATGACCGCGACACGGCGAGCCGTGGCCATGGCGATCCCGTTGTTTGGTACAGGTTATGCGGTTCGATTTACAGCATCGTGGGATTTGTAGCAGAGGTAGCGCAGTATGAGTGGGTTCTTGTGGATTACCCCTATCAGCGGTATCATCGCCCTTCTGGTCGCCGGATTCACCGCAAACGTCATTAGCAAGTACGATGTCGGTAATGCGCGGATGAAGCATATCGCTGAGGCGATCCAGAGCGGCGCGATGGCCTTCCTCACAAGCGAATATCGTGTCCTGGTGATCTTCGTCGCCGCCGTCGCCGCTATTATCGCCGGGGTGGGCTTTGCGAGCAGTGTGATGCACCCGCTGACGGCGGTGGCCTTCCTGTTCGGTGCAGCCTGCTCGGTGGCGGCGGGCTTCTTCGGCATGCGTGTGGCTACTCAGGCGAATGTGCGCACGGCGCAGGCCGCCACGAAGAGCATGCCCGCCGCCCTGCGGGTGGCCTTCTCGGGCGGATCGGTGATGGGCCTGCTGGTGGTGGGCCTGGGCCTGTTCGGCGTCGGCACGCTCTACATCATCTTCGGCGAGGAGGGTGTGAAGCTCGGCATTATCAACGGCTTCGCCCTCGGCGCATCCTCGATCGCCCTCTTCGCTCGCGTGGGCGGCGGTATCTACACGAAGGCCGCCGATGTTGGTGCCGACCTGGTGGGCAAGGTTGAGGCTGGCATCCCCGAGGACGACCCGCGCAACCCGGCGGTGATCGCCGACAATGTGGGCGATAACGTCGGCGACGTGGCGGGTATGGGCGCCGACCTGTTTGAGAGCTATGTTGGCTCAATCATCGCTACCATGGCCCTCGCGGTGTTCATCACCTCGACGGGCAGCACTAGCCTGGTGCTGCTGCCAATGCTGATCGCCAGCGCGGGCATCCTGGCCTCGATCATTGGCATTATGATCGTCCAGCGTAGCGGCGGCACCAACCCGGCCCTCTCGTTGCGCATCGGCACCTTCGTCTCCGGCGGGCTGACTCTGCTCTTCACCGCCGGGATCTCGCTCGGCCTCTACAACTCCTGGGTCTACCTCGGCGCGTCGGTAGCCGGTCTGCTCGCCGGCATCATCATCGGCCTGATCACCGAGTACTACACCTCCAGCGATTTTAAGCCGGTGCAGCATATCGCCGCCCAGTCGCAGACGGGCGCGGCCACCAACATTATCGCCGGCCTGGCGGTGGGTATGAAGTCCACCGTGGCCCCCATCCTGGTGATCTGTGTGGCCATCCTGGTCGCCTACTCAATCGGCGATCAGGTTGACGAGGGCGTCTTCTGCATCGCCCTGGCTGCCGTGGGTATGCTCAGCATCACCGGGATGACCGTCGCGGTGGATGCCTATGGCCCGATCTCCGATAATGCCGGCGGCATCGCCGAGATGGCCCACCTCGACCCGAAGGTGCGCGAGGTGACGGACGCGCTCGACTCGGTGGGCAACACCACCGCCGCGATCGGCAAGGGCTTTGCGATCGGCTCGGCCGCGCTCACCGCCCTCGGCCTCTTCGCCGCCTATGCCGCCGCCGTTAAGCTCGATGCGGTCAAGCTGACTGACCCGAACCTGGTGGTCGGCCTGTTCATCGGCGGCATGCTGCCCTTCCTCTTCGCCGCCCTGACGATGGAGGCGGTCGGCCGCGCGGCGGGCGCGATGGTGGACGAGGTGCGCCGCCAGTTCAAGACCATCCCCGGCCTGATGGATGGCACCGGCGAGCCCGACTACACCCGCTGCGTCAGCATCTCCACCCAGTCGGCCCTGCGCGAGATGGTCGTCCCCGGCGTGATGGCGGTGGCCGCGCCGCTGGTGATCGGCTTCGGGCTGGGCAAAGAGGCCCTCGGCGGCACCCTGGCCGGCGCGCTGGTCACCGGCGTGCTTATGGCGATCTTTATGGCTAACGCTGGCGGCGCCTGGGACAACGCCAAGAAGTATGTCGAGTCCGGCCAGTACGGCGGAAAGCGCTCCGATGTCCATAAGGCCACCGTCGTTGGCGACACCGTCGGCGACCCCTTCAAGGACACCTCTGGCCCCTCGCTCAACATCCTGATCAAGCTGATGAGCATCGTCTCGCTGGTCTTCGCCCCGCTGTTCAGCTAGAGGAGGAAAGGCTCTCCCTCCCAGCCTCCGCTCCTATTCGCACAGCGAACAGGAGCGGAGGCTGGGAGGAAAGCCTACATCTCTGTGTAGCGAATCTGCTACCTCCCATAGATGAACCTCACGCCTCTTCCACCATGCGATAGTGGAAGAGGCGTTATAATTGCCGCGCCCGTACCGTGTCTTTCTATACCAACGAAGGGGTTGTATATGCAAGGCCTGGAACCGCTTCAGCAGACCGCCGTGTTCGTGGTGCTCGCGATCTCGATTCTTGGCATCGCCTACGCCTTTATCCTGCGCGGCCAGATCCTGGCCCAGGACAAGGGCACGGCGAAGATGCAGGAGGTCTGGGGGTTTATTAAATCTGGTGCGAACGCGTATCTGAGCCGCCAGTTTCGGACCATCGTCATCCTGATCGTCATCCTAACCTTTGTGCTTGGCGCAAGCGTATTTGTCATCCCGCCGACGTTTGAGGCGGTCGAGCGCTTCGGCAGCAAGGAAGCTGCGACGCTCTGGGTGGCGATCGGTCGCGCCGTCGCCTTCCTGATGGGCTCGATGTTCTCCTACACGGTTGGCTTCGTCGGCATGAATGTGGCTGTCGAGGGCAATGTGCGTGTGGCCGCCGCCGCACGCAAGGGCTACAACCCGGCCCTCCAGGTGGCCTACAAGTCTGGCTCGGTGACGGGTATGCTCACCGTGGGCCTGGGCCTGCTGGGCGGCACGCTGATCTTTATGGTCTTTGGCATCGCCGCCCCCGACGCCCTGCTCGGCTTCGGCTTCGGCGGCTCGCTGATCGCCTTCTTTATGCGCGTGGGCGGCGGCATCTACACCAAGGCCGCCGATGTCGGTGCCGACCTGGTGGGTAAGGTCGAGGCCGGCATCCCCGAGGACGACCCGCGCAACGCGGCGGTGATCGCCGACCTGGTGGGCGACAATGTCGGCGACTGCGCCGGTATGGCTGCCGATGTCTTCGAGAGCTTTGAGGTGACGCTGGTCTCCGCTCTGATCCTGGGCCTGGTGCTGGGCGATGCGGTGGCCGGCACGATGGGCGACGGCCAGTACGACCTGCGCTTCATCATCTTCCCGCTGGTGCTGCGGGCGATTGGTGTGGTGGCCTCGGTGATCGGCAACAGCATTGTGCGCACCGACGAGAAGCGCCGCAACGCTATGGCCGCCATGAACCGTGGCTTCTACCTGGCCGCCGCGGTGGCTGTGGCAGCCGGTGCCGCCGCCACACCCTTCTTCATGGTCGATAAGGCCACCGGTGTGGTAGACTGGCGGCCCTTTATGGCTGCCGTCTCCGGCGTCGTCCTGGCGATTGTGCTGGATAAGCTTACCGAGTACTTCACCAGCACCCACTTCAGCCCGGTGAAGGAGACCTCGAAGGCATCGCAGACGGGCGCGGCGACGAACATTCTCTCTGGCCTGGCCCTGGGCATGGAGAGCAGCGTCTGGGCCGTGCTGGTGATCGCTGGCTCGATCCTCAGCTCGGTGATGATCTACGCTGGTTACTCCACCGACCCGACGGTGATCTTCACCTCGGTGCTCTACGGCGTCTCGCTCACCGGCATCGGCATGCTGCTGCTCACCGGCAACACCATCTCGATGGACAGCTTCGGCCCGATCTCGGACAATGCCAACGGTATTGGCGAGATGGCCGGCCTCGATAAGAATGCCCGCAATGTGATGGACGACCTCGACGCGGTGGGCAACACCACCAAGGCCGTCACCAAGGGCATCGCGATCGGCTCGGCGGTGATCGCGGCGGTGGCGCTCTACGGCTCGTTCTTCACCGACGTGAACAAGGTGCTGGCCCAGATCGGGCAGGAGGCGATTACCTCAATTAACGTGGCCGCCCCTGATGTCTTCATCGGCCTGCTGATCGGTGGCGCGGTGCCCTTCCTGATCTCGGCGCTCACCATCCGGGCCGTGTCACGCGCGGCGGCCCAGATCGTCAACGAGGTGCGCCGCCAGTTCCGCATCCCCGGCCTGATGGAGGGCAAGGTGCAGCCCGACTATGCTCGCGCGGTGATGATCTCGACCACGGCGGCTCAGAAGGAGCTGCTGAGCCTGGGCGTCATCGCGGTGATGGTGCCGATCATGGTAGGCTTTCTGCTTGGCGTTGCGCCCCTCGGCGGCTTCCTGGCCGGGATCATCCTCTCCGGCCAGCTCATGGCGGTCTTCCAGTCCAACGCTGGTGGCGCCTGGGACAACGCCAAGAAGTACATCGAGGAGGGCAACTACGGCGGCAAGCACAGCGAGCCACATAAGGCCGCTGTGGTCGGCGACACCGTCGGGGACCCGCTGAAGGACACGGCCGGCCCAGCGCTTAACCCAATGATCAAGGTGATCAACATGGTGGCCCTGATCATCGCCCCGATTGTGGTGACGGTTGACCGCAGCAGCCCCACGGTGCTGGGGGCCATGCTGCTCTGCTTCGTCGCCCTGGTCTGGGCGATCTGGCAGAGCAAGCGCGAGGGCCAGGAGATGGCAGATCCGGCCAAGGCCACGGCCAGCGCTGACTAAGCTGCGCCGGGCGAATAACGCCAGATCGAACGGGCGGGAAGCATTGCTTCCCGCCCGTTCGATCTATTCTATAGACATTGGTACTACAAACGCACGTACATCCGGTATAATATATCTATAGCTTTGCACACCGCAGCTCGGCGAAGCCGATCCTCGCTAACCTCGAAGGGTGCTGCTTTGATGGAACGTTCCTCTCCGCTCACCCAGCGCGTCCGCCGGCTTCTTGGCACCCGTGAGCTTCTAGAGAGACCCGCGACGATGGTTCGTCCTCTTTCCTCTGTGCCCGGCGACACCAGCGCTCTGTTCGAGTCTCAGCTCTCCCAGCTCTCCCATTCGCTTGCTGAGCTACGCGCCGCCGACCGTCGGCGTGACGCGGAGCTGCGCGCGCTGCGCTCGATCGTGCGCGAGGCTGACGAGCGCGCTCGCAGCCTAGATATGGTTCTTGCCGAGATCGATGAGCTGCTGCGGGCGGGGCGGGCGCTGCTGGAGCCGACCGAGGAGCCGACCCCGCCGACGACCCTCTTTGAACGGATGCGCACCCGCATTGGGGCCACCAGCCAGCTTGAGCCGCGCCAGCGCGAAGTGCTGGCCGAGCTGGTCGCCCGTATGTCCAGCGTGCGCGAGCAGATCCGCTCCTGCCTCTGATTGCAGATTTTAGATTTTAGATTGCACTGCGCCCAATCTGCAATCTAAAATCTAAAATCCCTATACGCAGGGGGCCATCTCGCGCAGGCGGGCGATCAGGGTTGGCAGGGCGGCGACCACATCGTCGATATCCTTGGGCTGCGTGCCCTGGCCGAGCGAGAAGCGCACCGAGCTGGTGGCGTGCTCGACGCTCAGGCCCATCGCCGTCAGCACATGCGAGGGCTCAAGCGATCCGCTGCTACAGGCGCTGCCGCTGCTGGCACAGATGCCCTCCTGGTCGAGCAGCAGGAGCACGCTCTCGCTCTCGGCGCAGGCGAAGCCCAGGTTGGCGTTGTTCGGCAGGCGACGCTCGCGGTCGCCGTTCAGCCAGCTCTGCGGGACGCTCCCCACCGCCCCGTCGATCAGCCGGTCACGCAGCTCACGCAGCCGGGCCACATAGGACGGGCGGCGCTCCTCGGCCATCGTCAGGGCGGCGGCCAGCCCCACAATGCCGGGGACGTTCTCGGTGCCAGCGCGCCGCCGCCGCTCCTGCCCGCCGCCGTTGATCTGCGGCATCAGCGGCACGCCGTGCCGCGCGTAGAGTAGCCCGACCCCCTTCGGCCCATAGAACTTGTGGGCCGTCAGGGTCATCAGATCCACATTGAGCGCGTCCACGTCTAGCGGCAGCATGCCCGCGGCCTGCACCGCATCGGTGTGCAGCGGCACTCCCCGCTCGTGGCAGATCGCCCCAAGCTCGCTGATCGGCTGGATCGTGCCAACCTCGTTATTCGCATACATCACTGAGACGAGCGCCGTGTCGGGGCGCAGCGCTGCCCGCAGGTCGTCCGGGCGCACCAGGCCGGCCGCATCCACTGGAAGCTGTGTCACCTCGAAGCCGAACTGCTCTAGGTACTCGGCGGCGTGCAGCACCGCGTGGTGCTCGATCGTGCTGGTAATGACGTGGCTGCCCTTGCCCCGCTGACGCTGGGCCAGCGCCACACCCTTGATCGCCAGATTGTCGCTCTCGCTGCCCCCGCCGGTGAAGATGATCTCCTTGCGGGTACACCCAAGAATTAGGGCCACCGCCTCGCGCGCGTCATCGAGGGCGTGCATCGCCACCCGGCCGAGTTGATGGATGCTTGAGGGGTTCCCCGGCTGCTCGCTCAGGTATGGCAGCATCGCCGCCAGCACCTGCTGATCCAGCGGGGTCGTCGCCGCGTGATCCAGGTAGATGATCCGGTCGCTCATGACGGTAAAGCTCTCTGAAACCTTGGGTTCTCCATAAAGTATATCATACTCCTTTTGTTCTTAGCCTGCCGAGATAGAACGTGCGTTCGTAAAACGATTGACACTGCCCACGCTTGTGCCATGACAGATCGGCGACACCAGGCCATAGGGATATCCCAACCGGATGCGGGATTCATGTGGGAAAGTGTGGGATACCGTGGGATAACTTCCCCACACGAGTGTAAGGGGATGCGTGCCTCATGAAACATGTGGCCCCTGCGTAGCGTATAGTGTACTAGGAATGAAACCTGGCCCGCGCCAGCCAGCAATCAAGGAGGACTCCCATGTCTATGATCCAGCAAACCTCAATCCCTGAGATGGTCGCCCAAAGCCGCGATGTGATGAGCAACCCGAGCGTCGGCACCTTCGAGCGCTACGAGCGGGCGGGCACCACCACCAACGCGGCGATCTATGTTGGCATCGCATCTGTTGTTGCCGGCGTACTCGGCCTCACCGGCGGCCTCGGCGGGCTGCTCTCCGGGGTCGTCGGCGCGCTGATCGGCTTCTTCGTCTTTACCGGCATGGTCTTCTACATCGGTAAGAGCGTCGCCGGCGGCACCGGCACCTGGGACGAGGTGGCCTACACCTTCTCGCTGTTCATCGCCCCGCTGACCGTGCTCGGCGCGGTGATCGGCCTGATTGTCTGGCTCTTCAGCTTCATCCCCGTCCTTGGCTTTCTGGTCGCCCTGCTCAGCTTCCCGATCGCCCTGCTGATCCTGCTCGCTCAGGCATACTTCGCCTACATCGCTGTTCAGTCCAGCATGAATATCCGCGATCAGGGCAAGGCGATCATCACCCTTGGCCTGTCGGTTGTGGGCACGGTCATCGTCCAGATGATCATCGGCGGCATGTTCGCCTTCCTGCGCTAAGTTAGGGCGCAGGGGACAGCGTACAGGGGACAGCGTACAGGGGACAGGGCAGGCCAGGGTGCCGCCTGTCCTCTGTTCTTTGTGGTGTGGTACACTTCCCCGATGCGCTCCCCTGTACCCTGTACCCTGTACCCTAGATATGATCAAAATCCTCCACCTGGCCGACCTGCACATCGGCGTTGAAAACTACGGCAAGATCGACCCGGCCACTGGCCTGCACAGCCGCCTGATCGATTACCTCGACCGTCTGGACGAGGCGATCTCCATCGGCCTTGACGCTGGGGTCGATCTGGTGCTGATCGCTGGCGACATCTACAAGAACCGCTCGCCCAACCCGACCCACCAGCGCGAGTTCGCCCGCCGCCTCAACCGGCTGCGCTCGGCCGGCCTACCGGTCTTCATCCTCACCGGCAACCACGATATCTCGCCCTCGCTCGGCCGCGCCCACTCGGTCGAGATCTTCGACGCCCTTGGCGTTGAGGGGGTGACGGTGGCCGACCGATTGCGCCTGCATACCTTGCAGACCCGCTCCGGCCCGCTCCAGATCATCGCCCTGCCCTGGGTGACGCGCCACAGCCTGATGAGCCGCGAGGAGATGCGCGGGGCCTCCTTCGCCGAGATCGAGTACGAGCTGCGCCGCCGCCTGGAGCGCTTTGTGGTCGATACGGCCGCCCGGCTCGACCCGGCCATCCCGGCGGTGCTGGCCTTCCACGGCAGCGTGGACGGCGCGCAGATGGGCGCGGAGCGCGCGATCACCCTCGGCCAGGATCTGGTCATGGCCCGCTCTGTCCTGGCCCAGCCCGGCGTTGACTATGTGGCAATGGGCCACATCCACAAGCACCAGGCCCTCGGCAGCGTGCCGCCCCTGGTCTACCCCGGCAGCATCGAGCGGGTGGACTTCGGCGAGCGCGATGAGCCCAAGGGCTGCGTGATCGTCGAGCTGGAGCGCGGCGCGGCCCGCTGGCAGTTCCACCAGATGGCCGCTCGGCCATTCGTCAGCATCGAGAAGGATGTGCGCGCCAGCAGCGACCCGCTGGAGCTGATCACGACCCTAATTAGCCGGCAGGATCTGCGCCAGGCCGTGGTGCGCGTGGAGATCCAGGCCACCCGCGAGCAGGCCGCCACGCTGCGAGAGGAGGAGATCCGCGCCCGCCTAGAGGAGGCCGGTGCCTTTGTGGTCGCCGCCGTGACGATCAGCGTCGAGCGGACGAGCCGCCGTCGCTACGGCGTCGAGCCCGAGCTGATGGAGGGGATCACCCCGCGCCGCGCCCTGGAGATCTACCTGGGCAGCAAGCAGCCGCCGCTTGACCCTCGGCGCATCGCCGAGCTGTTGGCCGCCGCCGATGAGCTGATCGCCGAGGAAAAGCCGTAGGAGCATGTGCCAGCTTCGCTGAGGAATCTGATCACAGAGGAACAGCATCGTGGCGGCCCCAGGCCGCCACGATGCTGTTCCTCTGTAAATACTTTCTTAACCTTGACAGCATCGCACCTCCGTGCTACACTAGCCCGGCTGCCTCGCTTTTGTCTATATCTTGTTGTATACATAACATACTACTACTAGATATGGGAAGCCAAGCCTCCAGCAGATCGCCCACTTTGTAGAATTACATCTCCCTTACCGCTTACAGCCTAGGGCGCGTGCGCAGCGGCGCAGGCCCAGGGTGTAAGCGTGTTGTGCCCGCATTTTGGAACCGCAGAGGACGCTATGCCCCAACCAACCGCCGCGCCGCCGGCAGCCCTGACCGAGATCGCCCGCACCGTGCTGAAGAAGCGCTACCTGATCAAGGACGACAACGGCAAAGTCACCGAGACGCCGGAGACCATGTTCCGCCGGGTCGCCGACACCATCGCCAGCATCGACGCGCGCTACGGCGCGACGCCCAGCCAGGTCAAGGCCCGCTCCGACAGCTTCTACCACATGATGACCCAGGGCCTCTTCGAGCCCAACAGCCCGACCCTGATGAACGCCGGGCGGCCGCTCGGGATGCTCAGCGCCTGCTTTGTCCTGCCAGTGGACGACAGCCTGGAGAGCATCTACGACACGATGAAGCACGCCGCGCTCGTTCACCAGTCAGGGGGAGGAACGGGATTCGCCTTCTCGCGCCTGCGCCCGCACAACGACATCGTCCGCTCGACCATGGGCGTGGCCTCCGGCCCGGTCAGCTTTATGGAGGTCTACAACTACTCCACCGAGGCGATTAAGCAAGGTGGCACGCGTGGAATCGCCACACGGCGCGTGTAAAACTGCGTAAATTGCTGGAATCCCGTAAAACCTTCTTGCCACAACGTAGCTGGTAACGGCAGGCGTGACGGTTCGAAAAACAGAAGGATATATCGGCAATCAGCAGCCAAGCTCCTCAATGACGAGGAGAAGGTTCAGAGACTAGAGACGCAGCGGTATGCAGCCGCATACTGATGGTATAGTCCACTCCCAGGCGAGAGTTTGGGGCATAGGCGTGGCGCGAACATGGGCATCCTGCGGTGCGACCACCCGGATATCCTGAGCTTTATCAGCGTGAAGCAGGACCTCAGCAAGGTCCAAAACTTTAACATCTCGGTCGCGATCACCGACGCCTTCATGCGGGCGGTGGAGGCCGACGGCGAGTACGATCTGCTGAACCCGCGCAGCGGCCAGGTGCAGATCGCCACCCGCGAGCCGCTCAAGCACCCGGTCACCGGCGAGGTGCTGGTGGAGGCGGGCCAGCCCATGCGCCTGCGCGCGCGGGTCGTCTTCGACCTGATCGTCGAGTGCGCCCACGCCACCGGCGAGCCCGGCCTGTTCTTTATCGACCGCACGAATGAGTGGAACCCGGTACCGGCGTTGGGCGACTATGAAGCTACGAATCCCTGTATTACCCGTGATACCTGGGTGCAGACGGATAGTGGGCCTCGTCAGGTTGCCGAGCTTGTAGGGATGCCATTCACAGCCGTCGTTGATGGCAAGCTCTATGAGGGTGATGATCGCGGCTTCTGGTCAAATGGCATGAAGCCTATCTATGAACTGCGAGTAGCTGATGGCTATACGCTCCGCCTTACGGGCAACCATCTCGTACTGCGTGTCAATGCACTTGAGCGTAACGATGAGCAGACAGAATGGGTCGAGGCTCAACGTCTTCAGCCTGGTGATCGCATCAAACTCCATAACCACCGTGAGCATACACAGTGGGATGGTGCTGGTACGCTTGAGCAAGGCTGGCTTTTGGGCCTCTTAATAGGTGACGGGACATTCAGCGAGGATCGTGCTGTTCTCTCCTTCTGGGGGCAGGATGCCGAATATATGGCCCAGCAGGCGCTCGGTGCGGTAAAGGCTAACCTTAAGACACGTGCAGATCTCGGTATTCAGTCCATCGAAGATCGCGATGAGTTCCGTGTCCGCTCAACCGCGCTTGCGACTCTCGCGGCAGCCTTTGGTATCACCTCAGAACATAAGGCTCTTACCGACAGCACAGAGCGTGCATCAAGCTTGCTTTACCGTGGCCTGCTGCGCGGCCTGTTCGACGCGGATGGCACCGTGCTCGATGGTGGCGATAAGGGTATGTCTGTTCGACTCGCGCAGTCCAATCTTCCACTGCTTGAGCGGGCACAGCGGATGCTACTTCGCCTTGGTATCGCATCAACGATCTATCGTAACCGTCGCCCTACTGGCGAGCGCGTCCTCCCCGATGGTCGCGGCGGCAAGAAACCTTACGTTACTGAAGCCCAGCACGAGCTGAGCATCTCTAAAGACAACTTGCTGGCCTTTGCCTCGCTGGTCGGTTTCACGCATCCGACGAAAGCTCAGGCATTGAGCGCGGCCCTTGCAGCCCGTTCGGCTCGCGGCCCTTATCGTGAGCGATTCATCGCCGAAGTCGATTCGGTTACGATCATTGGCGAGGCCGAGGTGTTTGATTGCTCGATTCCAGGCATCAACGCCTTCGATGCGAATGGCTTGTATGTTCATAACTGCGGTGAGCAGCCGCTTCTCCCGTACGACTCCTGCAACCTGGGCAGCATCAACCTGGGCCTCTTCGTCACGCCCAAGGGCACGGTGGACTGGGACAGCCTGCGCGATGTGGTTCACGAGAGCACGCGCTTCCTGGATAATGTGATCGACGCGAACCACTACCCGCTGCCGCAGATCGCCGAGCTGAGCCAGCGCATCCGCCGGATCGGCCTGGGCGTGATGGGCTGGGCCGACATGCTGGTCAAGCTGGGCGTGGCCTACAGCTCGCAGGAGGCGACCGACCTGGGCCGCGAGGTGATGCGCTTTGTGGACGAGGAGAGCAAGGTGGCCTCGGAGCAGCTGGCCAAGGAGCGCGGCGCATTCCCCGAGTGGGAGCGCAGCATCTGGGGCCCCGACGCGAGCTGCGCCCGCCGCCCCGACGGCTCGCGGGTGCGCCCGATGCGCCCGATGCGCAACTGTAACGTGACGACCGTGGCCCCGACGGGCACGATCAGCATCATCGCGGGCTGCTCCTCGGGGATCGAGCCGCTCTTCGCCGTGGCCTTCTGGCGCTACCAGGCCGATGCGCGCATGCTCGATATCAACGAGCAGTTCGTGGCCCAGGCCAAGCGTGAGGGCTGGCACTCCGAGGCGCTGATGGAGCGCATCGCCGACAGCGGCCACATCCACCACCCCGAGGTGCCCGAGGCCGTGCAGAAGGTCTGGGTCACCGCCCACGACATCGCGCCCGAGTGGCACATTCGCACCCAGGCCGCGTTTCAGGAGTACACGGATAGCGCGATCTCAAAAACGATCAATTTTTCACATGAGGCCACCGCCGACCAGGTGCGCGAGGCATACGAGCTGGCCTTTAGCCTGGGCTGCAAGGGCATCACCGTCTACCGCGACGGCTCGCGCTCGAACCAGGTGCTCTCCACCGGCCCCGCGACCGAGTCGGGGAAGAAGGCGAGCGAGCCGCCTGCGGACGATACCGCGCCATCGCCTGCCGCCGAGGATCTCTGGGTGGTGCCGCGCAACATCCCGCCCGACGGCCTGCCGAGCCACTCCTTCCCGGTGCAGACGCCGCTGGGCAAGCTGCGCCTGTTCGTCACCGAGCTGGATGACAAGCCCTTCGAGGCATTCGCGATCATCGGGCGGGCCGGCAGCGACGTGATGGCCTTCACCGAGGCGATCGGTCGGCTGATCTCGCTGGCCCTGCGCTGCGGCGTGCCGGTGAAGCTGATCGCCGAGCAGCTGCGCGGGATCGGCGGAGCCAGCAGCGCTGGGTTCGGGCCGAACCGGGTGCGCTCCGTGCCCGACGCGATCGGGAAGCTGCTCCAGGAACACTATGTGAGCCCGGATCACCCCGAGCGCCCCAAGAGCCTGAAGTCGAGCAACGGCGGCCTGCACGGCACCGAGCTCAGCGCGGCCGTCGGTGTCCCCATCCCCTACGGGGAGGCGGTCAGCTCCGGCGAGATCTGCCCCGACTGCCAGAACGCCACCCTGATGAACGAGGAGGGCTGCCGCAAGTGCCACACCTGCGGCTATAGCGAGTGCTGAGATCTGGTGATGGTGGTTTTTTGGCGGCTTCGCCGCCAAAAAACCACCATCACCGTGGGCCTGGGGGGTCGCAACACTCAGTTTACATTCTGCGTCATGTATGATACGATCACCTTTACATGACTCGGTCGTACGCGCTAATATCAGGAGAAAACGCCATAGAGACAGCACGTCTTGCCCGTCGCATCGTCGATCTCGCCGAGGATAAGCAGGCCCACGAGATCGCTATGCTCGACATTCGCACACAGAGCACCATTGCTGACTACTTTGTGATCTGCTCCGGAGATAACGACCGGCAGCTGCGCGCCATCGTCGATCATATCGACGAGGAGGTTCACCGTGAGTACGGCATGAATCCGCGCATCGAGGGTTCGTCCGATACCGGGTGGATCGTGATCGACTACGCCGATGTGGTCGTCCACGTCTTCAGCGCCGCCCAGCGCGATTACTACCGCCTTGAGCGACTCTGGAGCAAGGTTCCACCGGTCGTCGTGGTCCAATGAGGCTTGTATGAGTAAGGCACTCCCCCGGCGCAGAGCTGTCTCGCGCCGCAAGCGTATGGTCTTCTTCGCCGTCGGCGCCGCAATGGGCAGCGCCCTCGGGCTTGTGATTGGCTCGCTGCTGACCTTCTGGATCGGCGATGGCACTCTGCGCGCCATCCAGCGCGGCATCCGCCGGATCTCTGGCGATGATGGCCACCCGAGCTTCGACCTGCTGCTTCAGTAACGCCGTCTTCGTACCGGAGTGTGCCCCAGGTAGCTTGTCGCGATGATGCGTGAGCTGCCGCATGTGGGCGTGTGCCTTCATTGCCTTGTCTACTCCGTGGCCAGCCTTTGCTGGCCTCATAGCTATAGATCGCGCGGCGCCGACAGATGTCGACGCCGCGTTTCATATCCGGCCATCGTGAGGAGGCGACTGATGACTCTTAGCGGGAAGGTTGCTGTGGTGACGGGTGGGACGGGCGCTCTGGGCGCGGCTGTGGCGCGGTCGCTGCTCGACGCGGGGGCCGCTGTGGTCGTGACGCACCGCGCCGAGGGTGAGCTCTCTGATCTGCGTGCGCGCCTGGGCATAGCCGATGATGCGCCCCTAAGCGGGATGCTGGTTGATCTCACCGATGAGGCCGCTGTAAAGTCCGCCTACGGCGAGGTCGCCGCCAGCCACGGCGGGATCGACATCCTGGTGAACGCGGCTGGAGGGTTCGGCGGCGGCGCGCCGGTACACCAGAGCGGCTGGGCGATCTGGCAGCAGCAGCTCGACATCAACCTGAAGACGGCCGTCATCTCCTGCGCGTCCGGCGTCCCCCATATGATCGCCCGAGGCGGCGGGGCCATCGTCAACGTCGGCACGCGCACCGCCACGCAGCCGGGGGCCAATCTGGCCGCCTACGCCGCATCGAAGCGGGCCGTGCTCCAGCTCACCGAGGCGCTCGCCGCCGAGCTGCGCGGCCACAACATCACCGCCAACGCCGTCCTTCCCAGCACCATCGATACGCCGGCCAACCGCAAGGGCATGCCCAACGGCAGCTACGACGACTGGGTCAAGCCGGAGGAGATCGCCGCCGTGGTGCGCTTCCTCGTCGGCCCCGAGGGCCGGATCATCAGCGGGGCCAGCATTCCGGTGTACGGGAGAGCCTAATGTGATTGTAGGTTCTCACCACATCACAGATCACGCATCACATAGAGAGGGGCATCGCGATGAGCGCGCATACAAGTATGGGGCTGGACGGCACGATCGTCGCCCAGACTCAGCTTGGGTTGATCGACGGCACCGCCGGGCGTCTGAGCTTCTGTGGCTACAGCGTCCACGACCTGGCCGATAGCGCACAGTGGGAGGAAGTGCTGCACCTGCTCTGGCACGGCGACCTGCCCACTTCTGGACAGCTGGCCGCCCTGCGGGCTAATCTTGCCGCCGCCCGCGCCCTCACCCCCGAGGAGATCGCCCTGGTGCGCGGCCTGCCCCGTGTCGGCCACGCCATGGATGTGCTGCGGGCCGCCGTGAGCCTGCTGGCCGGACTGCATCAGCCGACGACCATGCGCGCCGACACGATCTTCGCCGATGGCCTGCGGCTGGCGGCGAAGCTGCCGATGCTGGTGGCGGCATATGCTCGCCTGCGCGAGGGCCGTGAGCCGGTGCAGCCCGACGCCGACCTCGGCCACGCCGCAGCCTTCCTGCACGCTCTCCACGGGCGGCGGCCCGCGCCCGAGGAGGAGGCCGCCCTCAATACCTACATGGTGCTGCTGGCCGAGCACGGCCTGAACGTCGCCACCTTCGTGGCCCGGGTTGTGGCCAGCGCCCAGAACGATCTCTACACGGCCATCGACGCGGCCATGGCCGCCCTCAAAGGCATCTCCCACGGCGGCGCGAATGAGCACGCCATGCGCGCCTTTCTGTCCATCGGCGATCCCGCCGACGCCCCTGCCTTCATCAAGGATCTGCTGGCCCGCAAGGCCCGCCTGATGGGTGTCGGCCACCGCATCTACCAGACAGAGGACCCGCGCGTGCGCCACCTGCGCCAGCACTCCGCCGCGCTGGCCGCGCGATCAGGTGCCGATTCTCGCGCCCACGCCGTGGCCGAGGCTGTGGCCGCGTCTATTATCGATCACCCGCACTTCCAGGCCCGCAAGCTCTACCCGAATGTTGAGTTCTACAGCGCCCCGCTGCTCTACCAGCTCGGCCTGCCGCTCGACACCTTCACCCTGGCCTTCGCCATGGCCCGTCTGCCCGGCTGGGTCGGCCACGTGCGCGAGCAGCTCGGTGTGGCCCGCCTGGTGCGCCCCGAGGCCGAGTATGTAGGCCCCGCCCCGCGCGCCTTCGTCGCACTAGAGGATCGCTGACCCACATAGAGCCATGAAAGAAGCGGGATATGTGCCAGGCAGGCACATGCCGCACTGATTGTGCTGCGGCGCGGCTACGCCGCGCCGCAGCACAATCAGTTTTTTGTGGGAGAGCGAAGCTCTCCCACACCCTCACTGTGCGCAGTGTTATTGCTGGCAACAGAAAGAAGCGGGATACGGGACTTACCCGTATCCCGCTTCTTTCGACTCACTCGCCCTCAGGCATATTGCCGGTGCGCTCATACTCGCGGAGGGCGATGATTGCGCGGTCGAAGCTATAGTAGTAGATCTCAGCGTCCCAACGGTCGGATCTTGGGTCGAGGCCACAGCAGATCTCGATCTCGATCTCGCCATCCTCGGCTCTGTGGGCCGAGGCCATCCATAGCCGGGAGCAGCGTAGCGAATCGCCGCGCTGAAGAACCTTGTGGAACGTGTTCGCTCCGACATCGCTCAGTATCTGGCCAGGCGTCATCTCAAAGGACGGGCTGCCCGCCATGCCTTGCTCCTTCCGCCCTAGGCAACTGACATGTGCTGCAAGCCGTGCAATTATACCGCATATCTGTCGTCCTTATGACGCACCCCGCCATATGCCTCGTGTCCAGGGCAAAAATCGGGGGTGGCACTGCCACCCCCGATCCCTCCGATCAACGAGACCGTCACGTGTTATCAGTCAACCGGGTAGAGCATGCCGGCCTGAAGCGTTACATCAGGGATGATGGGGCCGGTGTCCTGGTACGAGCCAAGCACCTTCATGTAGTTCGCCCGCTCGTAGGCAGTTGGCTGGGCGACGGCGCGCTGGGCCATGCTGCCCTGCATCTGGGTGATCGACTCGTACTCGCGCTCGGTCATCCAAGTCTGCAGTTCCATGATTATGGCGCGGACGACCTCATCGGGCTTGCCCTTGAGCAGGGCCGAGGCCATCATCGCCACCTTGGCACCGGCCATCATCGCCTTGAGCACATCGTTGGCGCTGTGGACCCCGCTGGTGATAGCGAGGTCAACCGGCACGCGGCCATAGAGCATGGCCACCCAGCGCAGCGGCAGGCGCAGCTCGCTCGCGGTGCTCAGCTGGAGGTTCGGCACCACCTCCAGGTTCGTCAGGTCGAAGTCGGGCTGATAGAAGCGGTTGAAGAGCACCAGGCTCTGGGCACCGGCCTCCATGAGCCGCCATGCCATATTGGGCAGCGAGCTGAAGTAAGGGCTTAGCTTGATGGCCAGGGGGATCTTGATCTCGGCGCGCACATTGCGCACCAGGTCAACGTAGCCCTGCTCCAGATCCGCCCCGGTGATGTTCGGGTCGGTCGGGATGTTGTAGATATTCAGCTCAAGGGCATCGGCGCCGGCCTCTTCGATCAGGCGGGCGTAGTGGATCCAGCCGCCCGGCGAGACGCCGTTGAGGCTGCCGATCACCGGGATGTGAACCTTGCGCTTGAGCTCGTGGATCTGCTCGATGTAGCGCTCGGGGCCGACGCTGTACTTGCCGTGGTCGGGCAGGTAGTTCAGCGCCTCTGCGAAGCTCTCGGCACCGTGGGTGAGCAGGTAGTCGAGCTCAAGGCTCGTGCGGATAATCTGCTCCTCGAAGAGCGAGTACATCACGATGGCCGACACGCCGGCCTCTTCCAGGCGCTGCACCACATCCGGGTGATGGGAGAGCGGTGAGGCCGATGCGACGATCGGTGTCTTCAGGGCCATACCCAGGTAGCTCGTACTCAGGTCGATCATCGATGATTCCTTTCGAGTGTGGCGTTTCTCTCGCGCCCGGGAAGGTTAAGCCAACCTTCCCGGACGCATGCGGGGGTATGTCAGTCGCCCTTCGCTAGCTGCTCCAGACGGATGAACTGCCCCTTGTTGGTGGCGGCAGCCTGCGCCATCAGCGCCTCGGAGCGGGTCGGGTCGCTGTGGACGAGCATCTGGAAGCGGCCCTCGCCAGCGATGTACTTCTCGGGGCTGATGCTCGGTGCCTTCGAGTCGATCACGAGCGGGTGCTTGCCCTGCTCGATCAGGTTCGGGTTGTAGCGGTAGAGCGTCCACATGCCGCTCTGCACGGCCAGCTTCTGCTGGTCAAGGCCCTTGGTCATGTCGATGCCGTGGGCGATACAGTGGCTGTAGGCGATGATGATCGAGACGCCCTCGTATGCCTCGGCCTCCTGGATGGCCCGCAGGGTCTGCACATCATCATAGCCCATGGCGATACGGGCCACATACACGTCGCCGTAGGCCATGGCGATCAGGCCCAGGTCCTTCTTCGGTCGGCCCTTGCCCTTGGCGGCGAACTTGGCCACCGCCGCCAGCGGTGTGCTCTTGCTGGCCTGGCCGCCGGTGTTCGAGTAGACCTCGGTGTCGAGCACGAGGATGTTGACGTTGCGCCCCGAGGCCAGCACATGGTCTAGGCCGCCGTAGCCGATATCGTAGGCCCAGCCGTCGCCGCCCATGATCCAGACGCTGCGCTTGACGAGCACATCGATCAGGGCCATCAGATCCTTCACCAGGCCCGCCTTCGGCCCCGCAGGGGCGGCCTCTAGGCGCACCTTCAGCGCGTCCACCCGCTCGCGCTGGGCGGCGATCCCGGCCTCGCTCGCCTGATCGGCGTTGAGCAGCGCGTCCACCAGCTCGGCACCGATGATATCGACCAGCTGGGGCAGCAGCTCGCGGGCGTACTCCTCCTGCTTGTCGATGCTCAGGCGCATGCCCAGGCCAAACTCGGCGTTATCCTCGAACAGCGAGTTCGACCAGGTCGGGCCGCGCCCGTCCTTGTTGACCGTCCAGGGCGTGGTGGGCAGGTTGCCGCCGTAGATCGACGAGCAGCCGGTGGCGTTGGCGATCACCGCCCGGTCGCCGTAGAGCTGGCTGACCAGCTTGACATAGGGCGTCTCGCCGCAGCCCGAGCAGGCACCGGAGAACTCGAAGAGCGGCTGGAGCAGCTGCGAGTTCTTGATCGAGCCGAAGCTGATCTGGGTGCGGTCAACCTCGGGCAGGCCGAGGAAGAACTCCCAGTTCGCCGACTCGGCGACGCGCAGGGGCGGCTGGGGGGCCATGTTGATCGCCTTGCGGCCGACCTGAGTCTTGTCCTTCACCGGGCAGACCTCAATACAGAGGGTGCAGCCGGTGCAGTCCTCGGGGCTGACCTGGAGCGTGTAGCGCTGTCCGGGCAGCTCCCTGAAGCGGGCGTCCACGCTCTTGAAGCCCTCGGGCGCGCCAGCCAGCGCCTCGGCCGGGTAGACCTTGGGGCGGATGACGGCGTGGGGGCAGACGAAGGCGCACTTGCCGCACTGGATGCAGATCTTCTCGTCCCAGACGGGGATCTCCATCGCAATGTTGCGCTTCTCCCACTGGGCGGTGCCGGTGGGGTAGGTGCCATCGACGGGCATCTTGCTCACCGGCAGATCGTCGCCGTGGCCAGCGATCATGGGGGCGAGCACATCCTTGACGAAGTCCGGCGCGGCATCAGGCACCGTCGGGCGCATGTGCATCCCGTTGGGCGAGGGGTCGGCGGCGGGGATGGCCACCTCGTAGAGGTTCGCGAGGGTCTGGTCGACGGCCATGAAGTTACGGGCGACCACCGCCTCACCACGCTTCCCGTAGGTCTTCTTGATGCTGTCCTTGATCGCGACGATCGCGTCCTCGCGCGGGAGCACACCGCTGATGGCGAAGAAGCAGGTCTGCATCACGGTGTTGATCCGGCTGCCCATGCCGGTGGACTGGGCCACCGCAGCGGCGTCGATGATATAGAAGCGCAGGTTCTTGGCGCGGATGGTGGCGCGCACCTCGGCCGGGATCTGGCCCCAGACCTGGTCGGGGCCGAAGGGCGTGTTGAGCAGGAAGATGCCGCCGGGGCGGGCGTAGCTCAGCACATCGACCCGCTCCAGGAAGGCGAACTGGTGGCAGGCGACGAAGTTGGCCTCAGCGGCACCGATCAGGTAGGGCGCGTGGATGGGCTGCGGGCCGAAGCGCAGGTGCGAGGTGGTGACAGAGCCAGACTTCTTCGAGTCGTAGACGAAGTAGCCCTGGGCGTTGTTGTCGGTCTCCTCGCCGATAATCTTGATGCTGCTCTTGTTCGCGCCCACCGTGCCGTCGGCACCGAGGCCCCAGAAGACGCAGCGGACGGTCGAGTCGGGCTCGATGCTGAAGCTCGGGTCGTAGGTCAGGCTAGTCCCGCTCACGTCGTCGTTGATGCCGATGGTGAAGCGGGTGGTCGGCTGCTCCTTGCCCAGCTCATCGAAGATGGCCTTGACCATCGCCGGGGTAAACTCTTTGGACGAGAGGCCGTAGCGCCCGCCGATCACGGTTGGGGAGATCTGGCTCTCGGTCACGGCTGACACAATATCGAGGAAGAGCGGCTCGCCGGTGCTGCCGGGCTCCTTCGTGCGATCAAGTGCAGCGATTGCGCGGACGGTGGTGGGCAGGGCGGCCATAAGGGCGGCGCTGTCGAAGGGCCGGTAGAGCCGCACACATATGACGCCGACCTTCTCGCCCTGGTCGGCCAGGAAGCGCGCCGTCTCGGCGGCTGTCTCGGCACCTGAGCCCATGATCACGATCACGCGCTCGGCGTCGGGGGCACCGACGTAGTCGAAGAGCCGATACTGGCGGCCGGTCAGGCCGGCGAAGCGATCCATAGCCTTCTGGACAATACCGGGGCAGCTTGCGTAGAAGGGGTTGACGCTCTCGCGGGCCTGGAAGTAGACATCGGGGTTCTGGGCGGTGCCGCGCAGCACGGGCCGGTCGGGGTTGAGGGCGCGGGAGCGATGGGCGTGTACCAGATCGTCGTCAATCATCGCCCGGATCGTCTCGGTATCCAGCGGGCTGATCTTGTTCACCTCGTGCGAGGTGCGGAAGCCATCGAAGAAATGGAGGAAGGGCACCCGGCTCTCTAGCGCGGCGGCGTGGGCGACGAGGGCTAGGTCGTGGGCCTCTTGCACTGAGTTTGAGGCGATCATGGCGAAGCCAGTGCCGCGCACCGACATCACATCGGAGTGGTCGCCGAAGATCGAGAGCCCCTGGGCGGCCAGCGAGCGCGCCGCAATATGGAAGACGGTCGGCGTCAGTTCACCGGCGATCTTATACATATTCGGGATCATCAGCAGCAGACCCTGCGACGCCGTGAAGGTCGTGGTGAGCGCCCCCGTCTGCATCGCGCCGTGGAGGGCGCCTGCGGCGCCGCCCTCGGACTGCATCTCGTACACCGATGGCACGGTGCCCCAAAGATTGGGCTGGCCAGCGGCGGCATAGGCATCGGCCGACTCGCCCATTGGCGTCGATGGGGTGATCGGGTAGATCGCCACCACCTCGCTAAGCATATAGGCTACTTTGGCAACGGCCTCGTTGCCGTCAAGCGTGATCGGTTCGCTACTCATCAAAATCTCCTCAATGTAGAAGGCACACGATCTCTGGGTGATATAGTCAGCATGGGTGATATAGCCAGTATACGTTTGCACTTCTTTGCACGAGGTAAAGCTCGTGCAACGTGTAGTGGTGATCTCTTTAGCCGTTGCCCGCTTTCCGTAACTTTTTCTGGCGCCTAACAGTTTATTCACAAAGCCTTGATAACAGGCGTAGCGCCCCCCTATAATAAGCAGGATAGATACCCCGCCCAGACATCGCCGCACTTCGTCTTACTACCTATTGTCGGATGTCCCCTTGTGACGTTCGATGCCTGAGGCCATGGCACACCTTCTCATCCTCCTTGCCCATGATCCGACAGTTCAGCCGGCACTCAACGAGCTGATATCGCACCTGGGGACAGCTGCGACAGACCTGTATACCGCCTTCCTGAACGATAGTATTGCTCTGGCGCGTCAGGTGGCAAGGGCTAACGTCACGGTTGTGGCGCAGCACGGCTCCGCCCTTGGCGAGCGTATGGACGGTCGCTCCGCCCCCGCGATCATCACGCTCCCCGATATGCTCCCCACAACCCTCGCCGTCGCTGTCGCCCATGCGCTCAGCACTGGGCCGGTGGTGCTCTTCGGCAACGATCTGCCGCACATGCCGATCTGGCGGCTGCGTGACACGCTGACTCATCTGGAGGGCGGCGCCGATGTTGTGATCGGGCCGGACGAGCGTGGCGGCTGGTACCTGATCGGCCTGCGCGCCGCTCACCCTGCCCTGCTGCGTGCGCTCCCCGGGTGCGATGATTCGCCTGATGATCTGTGCATCGCAGCGGCCAACCACGGCCTGCGGGTGACGAACATCCCGGCATGGTATGGCCTTGATAATCTGGCCGATCTGGAGCAGCTCTCCCTCGACCTGCGGACGATGCCCCGCGATGTCGCGCCGCATACGCGCGCGCTGCTGAACGGCGACACCGTTCAGGCCAGGGTTGTCGGCGGGTAATGCGCTTTTTGGGGAGGGTAGTCTCTGCCATACGCATCACGTTAAAAATCTATGGTATTTTGCAGAAAGGTGCCAGCGAAGCTGGCACCTTTCTGCAAAATACCATAGACACTATGGTGAGGGCTGCGCAGTCGCCACTTCCCAGCGAGAGGTAATTCTGCTCTAGCCCTGACGGATCGTGAGCGAGGAGTTGCGGTGTGTATGGGGAGTCACTATAATAGAATCTCTGGCGTATCGTGCGCGTGCGCCCGTCCTTCTGATACTCTTCCGTCCCGCGCTGTCACGAGGAAGTTGCATGGGCCTGATCAAAAAAGTTGGCACGAAGGGGCTTGGCGCTCCGGCGGCGGACGATAGCACGCGCCAGATCCCGCCCGCCGCCGACGATAGCACGCGCCAGATCCCGCCCGCCTCATCGGACGACAGCACTCGTCATATCCGCACGGCTCCGCCCGAGGGCGGCACGCGCTCTCTTCCTGGGCCGCCCGCCCCCCCGCCCCGCCCCGCCACCCCCCCGCCGCCCGAGCCAGAGTCCGGGATCGCCGCGCTCCAGATGCTCCCGTCGGGCACGGTGCTTCAGGGTCGCTACCGGGTCGAGGAGCCGATCGGCATTGGCGGGATGAGCGTCGTCTATCGTGGGCGTGACCTACGCTTTAAGGATGTGGCCCGCTACTGCGCGATCAAGGAGATGTCGCAGAGCGCCCCTGACTCGCACACCCGCGCCCTGAACCTGAAGAACTTTGAGCGCGAGTCCGGCCTGCTAGCCACGCTGCAGCACCCGTCCATCCCCAAGGTCTACGACTTTTTTGAGGAGGGAGGGCGGATCTACCTGGTGCTTGAGCTTGTCCCCGGCAAGGATCTGGAGGCCGTGCTTGAGGAGAGCGGCAATCCGCTTAGCGAGGCCCGCGTGGCGAGCTGGGCGATCCAGATCTGCGATGTGCTCAGCTACCTCCACAAGCACACCCCCGAGCCAATCGTCTTCCGTGACATGAAGCCCTCTAATGTGATGGTCGTCGGCGAGGATCGAATCGTGCTGATCGACTTCGGCATCGCGCGAAACCTGAACCGCAGCGACCGCAAGGGCACGATGATCGGCACCGAGGGCTACTCGCCGCCCGAGCAGTATCGCGGCATGGCCGAGCCCCAGGGCGACCTGTACGCCCTCGGGGCCACCATGCATCACCTGCTGACGAACACCGACCCGCGCATGGAGACGCCCTTTACTTTTCAGGAGCGCCCTATCCGCCAGCTTAACCCGGCAGTCTCGCTAGAGATGGACGCTCTGATTGTGAAGGCGCTAGAGTATGATCTGTCGGCCCGCTGGCAGAGCGCCGAAGAGATGAAGCAGGCGATCATGGCGGCGATGGGGGTCGGCGGCGTGATGCCCTCGCCCGTCGGCTCGATCTCCGCGCCGGTCGTGCAGAAGGGCCACGCCACCACCGAGCTGATCTGGAGCTTCGCCTGCGAGGATGAGATCCGCTCCTCGCCTGCGGTGAGCGGTGGCATGCTCTTTGTCGGCTGCTACGATACCAACCTGTATGCGCTAGATATCGCACGCGGCGAGTTTCGCTGGAAGTACGCCACCGACGGAGGGATCAACTCCTCCCCTGCGGTCTGGCAGGACTATGTGATCGTCGGGTCGGAGGACGGCGCGCTCTACGCCTTCGATATGCGGCGTGGCACGCTGCGCTGGACATTCCGCACCACCAAGCCGATCCGCTCATCGCCACGGATCGAGGATCGGGTGGTCTTTATCGGCTCGGACGACCAGCATGTCTACGCGATCGACGGCCTGCGCGGCACGCCGATCTGGAAGTATCGTACCTGGAACCCCATCCGCTCATCGGCCTATGTCGGTAGCCAGTTCATCTATATCGGCGGCGACGATGGCCACGTCTACTGCCTGGATGTGCGCAGCGGCAGCCTGAAGTGGAAGCAGCGCACCCAGCAGCCGGTTCGCTCCTCGCCAACCTACAGCGAGGGTCTGGTGTTCGTCGGATCGCTCGATCAGAGCCTCTACGCGCTGGACGCCGAGGGCGGCTGGCCGGCATGGCGCTTCCGCACCGGCCACTATATCAACTCCTCGCCCTGTGTCGTGGGTACCCGCGTGTTCGTCAGCGGCGTCGATGGCTTCCTCTACGCGCTGGACACCAAGAACGGTCGCCTAGCCTGGAAGTATGATACGGGCAGCCAGCTCACCTCGTCGCCCAAGGTCGAGGGCGGGCGGGTCTACTTCGGCGCGGTCGACGGCCACGTCTACTGTCTGGACGCGGGTGCCGGCACGCTGATCTGGAAATACCCCACCGGAGCGGCGGTCGTCTCGACGCCCGCCGTGTCGGATGGGGTCGTCTACGTGGGTAGCATGGATCACAGCATCTACGCCCTGAAAGGGTAGGTATGGCATTCTTTCGTAAGCTGTTCCGGGGGAACGAGGGCGAGGCGGACCAGACAACGCCCGCCGAAGGCGCGTCCCCGGAGAACGCGCCCGCTGCCGCCCCCCCCTCGGGCAACCAGCCCACCGACGCCAACCCGCAGGCACCGGCCGAGGCGCAGGGTGCCACCGTGCCGGACGCGGCGGTCTGGTGGGATAGCTCGGCCGCCTCGACGGACGATGCGCCGCCGCCCAGCCAATCGTCGGCGGTGGAACCTAGTAGTGAGACGCCAACGGCGCCGGTGAGCGTGCTGGCAGTCGAGCAAGCCCGCCAGCGCCTTTCGAGTGTGGCCGCGCAGGTTGCGGCGGCCACCGGCCCGGAGCCGGTGAGCCTGAGCACCGAGCCGATCGACGCCACACATCAGCTTGAGGCCGACCAGGCCCCCGCCCTCAGCGCCCGCCAGTCGGCCCAAGGGCTGGCCGCCATGGCCGCCCGTGACATCGGGCGGGTGCGCGAGATTAACCAGGACAGCGTCTTCGCCATGCTCACCACCCTGCCCCGCGAGGGGTCTGACCTCTCGGTGGGCCTGTTTATTGTGGCCGATGGCATGGGCGGCCACCAGGGCGGCGAGGTCGCTAGCCGCCTGGCCATCCGCACGGTGGTTCACCAGGTGCTCAGCGAGCTGGTGCTGCCGGCCCTCGACGACAACATGAGCGCGGCCCTGCAGCCGCTGATGGTCTCCGCCGTACAGGCGGCCAACCAGGCGATCTGGGACACCGCTCAGGCGATGGGCTCAGACATGGGCACCACCTGCACCGCCGCGCTGCTGGTGGGCCACGGGCTCTACATTGCTCACGTGGGCGACTCGCGGGCCTACCTGTACGAGCCGGGCGGCCTGCGCCAGATCACCAGCGACCACTCCACCGTTGGGCGGCTCATCCAGCTCGGCCAGCTTGAGCCTTCGGAGGCCCGCGAGCACCCGCTGCGCAACCAGCTCTACCGCACCGTCGGCCAGCAGCCCCAGGTGATGGTCGACTTCATCTACCAGCCCCTCGGGATGAGCTCGCACCTGCTGCTCTGTAGCGACGGGCTGTGGGGCATGGTGGAAGACCCGGCCCTCGCGCAGGCGCTCATACGTAGCCCCTGGCCCCAGGACAGCTGCAACGAGTTGATCGCCCTGGCGAACCTATCCGGCGGCGAAGACAATATCTCCGCCGTCGTCGTGTCGCTGCCGATGGCAGAAAGGTGATCCCCGATGGCACCCGGCATTCAGCTTCGCTCGACCCTCAGCCGCAGCGTGCTGCCCGACGTCGCCGAGGAGCAGCTGATCTATGTGCTGCTTGAGGTGAGCGCCCATGGCGTTCCGACGACGATGCCCAAGCTGCCGCTCAACCTCTGCCTCGTAATCGACCGCAGCTCCTCAATGCGCGGCGAGCGGCTCCAGCAGGTGAAGGACGCGGCCTACCGGATCGTCGATATGCTCGGCGAGGATGACTACCTCTCGCTCGTCACCTTCAACGACCGGGCCGAGGTGGTGATCTCCGCCCAGCGGGCGCGGAACAAGGGCGACCTCAAGCGCATGATCGGCAGCGTCGAGGCGGCTGGCGGCACCGAGATGGCCACCGGCATGGCGCTGGCCCTCCAGGAGATCCAGCGCGCCATCCTGGGGCGCGGGGTCAGCCGCATCCTGCTGCTCACCGACGGGCGCACCTATGGCGACGAGGGCCGCTGCGTGGAGATCGCCCGGCGGGCCCAGGGCCGCAGCGTTGGCCTGACGGCGCTGGGCATCGGGAACGAGTGGAACGAGGATCTGCTGGAGACGATGACGGCCCGCGAGAACAGCCGCACCCAGTACATCACCTCGGCCGGTGAGATCGCCCAGATCTTCACCGACGAGGTGACGCGCATGCACTCGGTCTTCGCCCAGGACGTGCAGCTGCGCGCCGAGGTGCGGCCCGGCGCGATGCTGCGCTCGCTCGACAGGGTGCGGCCCTTTATCGCCACGCTGCAGGCCATTGAGGAGAAGGACCGGGTCTGGGCGGCGAGCCTGGGCGACTGGCCGGGGAGCGACCCGCAGGCATTTCTGCTAGAGGTGGTGGTGCCGCCGCTGGCGGTGGGCGACCACCCGCTGCTGCGGCTGACTCTGCGCTACAGCCTGCCCGGCATGAACCTGCTGAACCAGGAGGGCAACCTCGTGCTGCGGGTGGGCGTGCGCCAGGCGGCGAGCGTCGGCTACGATGTGGACGCGACGGTGAAGCACTGGCTGGAGCGGCTGGTGGCCTACCGGCTACAGGCCGGGGCCTGGGAGGACATGGAGGCGGGGCGGATCGAGGAGGCCACCCGACGCCTCCAGATGGCCGGCACGCGGCTGTTCGAGGCCGGACAGGTAGATCTGGCCCACACCGTGCAGGAGGAGGCCACCCGGCTGCTGCGCTCGGGGCAGACCAGCGCCGAGGGCCGCAAGCGCATCAAGTACGGGACGCGCGGGCTGATGAATAGCGGCGAGGCCCAGGAGCGCGAGGCGTGATGCTGGGAGGAACACAATACGATGATACGTTGTAGCCACTGTAACGCCCAGCAGCTGAACGGGGCGATCTTCTGCTCGGAGTGTGGGGCCACTGTGATCAGCGGTGGCCCCCATCGTGAGACGACCACATCGCTTAAGCAGGATGCCGACGGAATTCCTTCGGTGGTCGAGGACTCGCCGCAGATCGTGGTGCCGGAGCCGATACCCACCGCCGGGGTGCAGAGTATCAGCCTGGTGGTGATCAACAGCGGTCGGCGGATCAACCTGGAGGCTGGCGAGGAGCTGGTTGTGGGGCGGAAGGACAACCAGCGCGGGATCTTCCCGGACGTCGACCTCGGCCTGGACGGGGGCTATGACGCGGGGGTGTCACGGCGGCACGCGATCATCACGCCCTACGGGCAGGGCTACGCCCTTGAGGATCTGGCCAGCGCCAACGGCACCTTCGTCAACGGGCGCAAGCTGCCGCCCCAGAGCCCGGCGCCCATCCAGCACGGCGATGAGCTGAAGTTTGGGACGCTGATCCTGCGGTTTGAGATTGGGTAGGGTGGGAGGGTCTCAGGGAGGGCTTTGCCCTCCCTGAGACCCTCCCGTTGCGATGAGCAAGGAGACAAGCGTGGCGAAGACGGTGATTCTGCACCTGAGCGGCGAGGACCCGGTGCTGGCCGATATCGACGAGGACCCGCAGCCGAGCGACCAGTTCATCAAGGTGACGAATATGCGTAAGCGTGACGGCAAGCCGGTGAGCTACCTGGCCGCCGGGGTGCAGTCGGTGATCTACCCGTGGCACCGCGTCACCTTCATCGAGATGATGCCGAGCGAGGAGGAGCGCAGCCAGGTGGTGGACTTCTTCCGCAGCTAGATCACTGAGGCACTGAGGCACTGAGGCACTGAGTTGCGACTCAGTGCCTCAGTGCCTCAGTGCCTCAGTGTTGTTGACAGCCGGGGGGCTAGCCCATACAATCACCGGCGAGAGCGGATGTGGCCCGGTGGCTGCCCTCGTCTTCAAAACGGGTGGGCGCGGTGACGAGCCGCGCCGGTGGGTTCGACCCCCACGCGCTCTCGCCACACGTGCGAGCCATATCTTCGACCTCACTCAGCTTCGCCGAACCGCGCATCCAGAGTCTCGCCCTGATCTGGCGCAGCCTGCCCCTGCTCGTAGAGCGCGATGATCGGCAGGAGCGCGTCCAGCAGCTCGGTGGGGATCGCGTCGCGGGGCAGGATGCCGGCCACAATCGCGTGGGCCACCTGCATATCGTCGATTCTGGCGTTGTAGCGCCCCCATAGCTCGCGGGCCGGGCCGCGCGTGAAGGCGTGGACGCGGTCGCTCAGCTCGCCGGCACCGATCTGGCCGCTGCGCCAGATGGCGAACTGCTGCTCAAGCTCGCCCAACGCTAGGCCCAGCTCGGCCTCGTATGCCTGGGCCGCATACTTGCGTATCAGCTGCTTCACGCGCTTGGGATACTCTCGCATCGCTGGCCTCCCTCATCGGCGCATCTGAGCCACCTCCGGGTCGATGATGATCGGCCCAACATCGCGTGCATGGTATCATATGTGACCCCCAGGATAGACTTTCTCTTTCACTGCCCCAGATGTCGCGGCGCTCACGGATCTGCTGCGGCTCCACCGGGGTTACCACGTGGAACTGGGCTAGGAAGGCGTCGAGATCGGCATCGTGCCCGTGCGCCGTATGGCGCGCCCCGCCCTGTGGCAGGTGCTCTCCAAATGGTGCATACAGCCCGCGCACCCGCGAGGTGCTGGTGAAGGTGCTTGCGGATGCAGGTGTGTGGCAAATCTATGCATACACTTACTGCACAATTCATAGCGGCGTGTTATACTTCCGGCAATCTGCTATCACCGCTGCATTCACGCCCCCATGTCATCCCAGTCATGGTGTGTATCAGTGGTATCGTGTGATCCCCGTTAGCTCCACCGCCTTTCAGAACTCACAGGTTTATTATGAGCGAACAGCATCTCTGTTTCCAATCGCACGCCAAACTCTTTCGCCAGTACGCGCTAGACATTATGGCGAAAAACTCGGAATATCCTGGGATCGCCAGCCATTTTGAATCCGTGCTGCTCCTCGCGGATCGTCTCTTTGCGCTATTCAGTGAACATTTTCAGTTTAATCAAACCGGCAAAATAGCCATGCTGCTGGCGCAGATTAGCGATGCTATTGAGCAAAGACAGGAGTATGAGGGGAAAGTCGATGAGCTAGTACGATCTCTTGAGCCATGGCTCAAGTCGCTGCTCTGGCTGATCAAGCGTGAGCAATGGGACAAACTCATGCAGAATGAGCGCACGTTCGATCTCGCCACATGTCTGCGCCACCTCAAGCTGTTGACTCAAGAGCAGTTAGACCGCTCAAGTATCTCGTCGAATGATACACGGCACCTAATCCGCTTAGTTCTTGAAGATCGTAATCAGGGCCTTCATGTTACGTACGAACCTCCTCCTTATGTTCAAAGTCGCCAGCTCTCAGAAGCTTTAATCACCCTTCTCGCATCGGTCTACAAGCATAGTGACAAAATCAAGCAGCGCTTGCGCGGGTTGATCGTATCGCCGATTAGCTCAAAAGAAGTTGAGGATCTGCTTGTCCTGGTCGATGGTGAGCGCCGGAAGCACCTGGATAACTTCAGGGCTCGCGAAAAGTGGGTACAGAAGCTACGCGAGCGTCTAGAAGCTGTCTCCAACCAGACAAAGCCATATATATTACTTATTGGACACGAGGGCCTCGGAAAATCGGCGCTCGTTGCGAAGCTAACCGAGGTTAACTTGAAGGCTGAGGATGTGATAGGCCCGAATATGGGGAGTGTGCGCAAGATGGCTCCCTGGTTGCCAAAGGTCATACTCCACTTTGGGAAACAATCGAAGCAACCAGATGAGATCGTGCGATCCCTCATCGCCCAGCTAAACACACTCCTCCTTAAACCCTTCGTGCTACCGGAGACCAGCGACTATCGCTCCAATTTGCCATCAATGGATATCGCCGGCGGGCTTCCAGTGGATCTTCTGCCAGCAACCAGATGGTCTATCTCTCAGCATAGCGGCAGTAACACTGTCAGGCGCTATGAGTTGGAGGACTACGGCTCGTCGTTTCGGACACAGAGTACGCAGTTAAGCCAGATTCCCACTTCTCAGGACATTCAATTGTTTCGCCGCAGCCTTTATGTTGCTCTGGAGCGCACAGTAGAAGAGTGCGGGCCCATCATCCTGATGATTGATGCACTTGATGAGATTAGCCCTGATGGAAAAGGGCTCGAATTTCTTCCGGAATCGCTTCCTCAGGGGGTGTCTGCGCTCCTAACAGCACGCGAGAGCTCTAACATTGTCAACTGGATGAATGTTGAGATTATCCGTCTAGAGAGACTAGACGAAAATGAAATACCACTGCTGACGCAGATTGACAGCTCGAAAGGCGAGGACGAAGCAAATTTTAATGCAAGAGTGTCTCGTTTTAGCCAAGGACGCCCCCTTTTGGTTCTCGCAGCTGCGCAAAAAGCACGTGAGCAAAGGTATAATCTCGCAGCTATCGAGGTCGACAAGAGCAACGATAGCCTTTTTCAACGCCAGGCGGAAGAATGGGGAGGTGCCGGGTTGGATGGTGCATCTATGATGCCTGATATTCTCCTGCTGCTCGCTATTTTTGAACCAGCCACAACGCTTGACCTGAGTCTGCTGCAATCTTTCTTGAGATCACAGGATATACATTTATCTCTACCCGATTTACGGCAATTACTCAGTAGAGTGAGTGTTCAGCTTGAGGGTTTGGAGGCTGGTCGCATTAAATTGAGCCTGCGAGCTTTTGCTGAGTATGTTCTTACTAGACGTTTTAGCCCACATGATGTGCAGTTGGTCTTAGAAAAACTGGTGAGTTGCTTGGTAATCGAAACTGATATTGATGCTAAAACAATGGCGTCGCTGCTCCAGTACTGGACTGGAGTAAAGAATGATCGTCACCGGAGGACATTTGACGGACTTGTGAATGCATTGATCGAGCGCCAGGATGTGAATCTTCTTTATTCCATCTATCTTCGCTCGCAAGAAAAGCGCGCAGTTGCAGGTGAATTACCGCCATTCGTGGTGCGCTGTCTTCGCGCCGCCGCAGATCAAGGGCATGTTCCAGCAATGCTCTCACTTAGTGATCGGCTCATCGATGGTTCGGGTCTCAAAAAAGATGTCGTCCAGGGCGAGGAGTGGTTACGCAAAGCTGCCGAGACACATACCCCGAGAGCGTTACAACACCTGGGTTCACGGCTGCTCAACGGCAGTGGCTTGACACAGAACGCCGAAGAGGGCGAGCAACTTCTGCGCATGGCAGCCGAAACAGATGACCCAAACGCAAAACTAGAACTTGCGATGCGGCTCTGGAATGGTGATGGCCTGGTTAAGAATGATGTCGAGAGCGAACAACTCTTACAGGATCTTGCCGATGCTGACGACAAGGCAGCGACGTTCATACTCGCCATTCGCTTTCTAACCAGTGGGGAGTCGCTAACGAAACGCGAAGAGGGGGAGCGCATACTTCGGGATCTGGCGGAAGCAGGCGATAAACAAGCCAAGCGTTTGTTGGCATTTTTCCTTATCAATGGAGTAGGGCTTGAGCGTAACAGCAAAGAGGGTGAGCGACTTCTTAGGGAACTTGCCGACGCAGGGCAGAGCGATGCTGTGATTGATCTTAGTAATCGCCTCATCAAAGGCGTGGGGCTTGCAGAAAACCCGCAAGAAGGCGAGCAGTTGCTACGTCAGGCAATCGAGAGGGGTAATTTCGAGGCAATGCGAAATCTTGGCAAGCGCCTATTAGCAGGAGATGGCCTGACCCAGAATCTCAATGAGGGTGAGAGTCTATTACGTAGAGCAGTTCAAGCAGATCACTATCCTTCGATGGTTGATCTTGCAATTGAATTGCTCGATGGTATTCACTTGCCGAAGAAGTCAAAAGATGGCAAACAGCTCTTGCAGCGAGCTGTAAAATCAGGAGACAGGCGGGCGGTGTATGAACTAAGTGACCGCCTACTTAGCGGTAGAGGTCTATCGAAAAACACTAAGGAAGGTGCAAAGCTTCTTCGGGAGTTAGTTGATAAAGGTGACACCTTAGCAATGGCTTCCTTCGGAGTACGCCTTTTAGAGGGCGATGGGTTCAAGCAAGACATCACGGAGGGGCGCACGTGGTTACGTCGGTCAGCGGAGAAGGGCGAACCGCAGGCTATGCGTATTCTCGGAGACCGCCTCTTGAAAGGAGATGGGTTCAAACAGGACATTACAGAGGGGCGCACGTGGTTACGTCGGTCAGCGGAGAAGGACGAACCGCAGGCGATGGGTGTCCTTGGAGACCGCCTCTTGAAAGGAGATGGGTTTGAACAGGACATTACAGAGGGACGTACGTGGTTACGTCAGGCAGCTGAGAAGGGCGAACCGCAGGCGATGGGTGCCCTCGGAGACCGTCTCTTGAAAGGAGATGGGTTCAAACAGGATATTACAGAGGGGCGCGCGTGGCTACAGCGGGCGGCCGAAAAAGGCGAGGCGCAGGCGATGCTTGTCCTCGGCATTCGCCTTCTAGATGGTGATGGGTTCGAGCAAGACATCCCGGAAGGGCGCGCGTGGCTACAGCGGGCGGCCGAAAAGGGCGAGGCGCAGGCGATGCGTATCCTCGGATATCGCCTTCTAGATGGTGATGGGTTCAAGCAAGACATCGAGGAAGGGCGCGCGTGGCTACAGCGGGCGGCCGAAAAGGGCGAGGCGCAGGCGATGCTTGTCCTCGGCATTCGCCTTCTAGATGGTGATGGCTTTGAACAGGGCATTACAGAGGGACGCACGTGGCTACGTCAGGCGGCGGAGAAGGGCGAACCGCAGGCGATGAGACTCCTTGGGGATCGCCTTCTAGATGGCAGTGGCTTCAAACAGGATATCGCAGAGGGACGTATGTGGCTAAACCGGGCAGCGGAGAAGGGCGAACCTCTTGCAATGCGTTCCCTTGGACTTCTACTCCTATATGGTAATGGCGTGAAGCAAGATGTCGCAGAGGGTCGCAAATTATTGAAGGAGGCAGCTCTAGGCTTTTTGCAGTCCTTTCATAAAGGTGGTCATGACGAAGGAAATAATCTTGCTTTTATGGCTAGGCGAGCCGAAGTACCTGACGGCCTGGAGTTGCCACATATCAAAGAGCTGTTAACGCCATATATTAACCAAAGAAAAGCGATAGGCATCATGAACTACGCGCTCTGTCAGGCCAGCGGCTATGAATGCGCAAAAGATTGGGTGGCAGCAGATCAAGTGATCGCCTCGATCTCAAGCCCCGTATATGACGTAGTGTATTGGTGGCACCACAAACTCGCTGTCAGGGGCGACCCGGAGGGCCATCTCGTCGTCGCATGGCTCGTCCGGCACGGTTTTATTGAGGACCCGGATGGCTACTCCATCAGCGATCGTGTGGAACGCGCGCGGGCTGGCGGCTGGGATGTGCCGGAATGGTTCGACTCAACTACAGTGCCACCTCAGCCGAAGAAGTGACAGTGCCTTTGCCTGCCCTATTGAAACACCCCCATAGAGAAGTAGTCGCGGGCCGCCTTTAGATCCTCCAGGAACCCATCTTGCTCTATCTGCGCACGTATACTTCCTGAGCGATACGTTTTCTTTCCGAAATATAGCCGGGTAAGAATGCCGGCTGCTTGCCTAGCACAATTTAGAATCGGCTCTGGGAGCAATCTATTACGCGGCTCTAGCTTGATAAATGCCGATATGAGGCCCCTAAGACTCTCTGTTTGGATCGATGCAAGGACGAGGTTGCGGTGATAACAGGCGAGCGATTTTGCTCGCCTGTCCTCTTGTGTAAACACACGAGGGAACCAGATAACACGGCCACGTGGCCTGCCATAGAGTATGTCGCCTGGCGGCGACCTGCGAACCTGCACGCGGACTTCATCTAAAGGAGGTAGCACATCATATGGGCCAAGCTGGCGCCAGTTTGCCATACTCTCTAGCCCGCGGTGAATGTTGTCGCCTTCGACGAGAGCCGTCGTAGGATCGATATCGCTCCCTTGAACAATGGTAGCGATGGTGAAGGGCTCACTAGACATAAGGCTAGGCGATGCCGTCGGGCCGAAGACTTGTAAGCGAAGAGCCCTAAGCTTTTCGGTCGCTACGTCGTCGAGCGATAGGCTTTGCGATGGGCCTGTATCATCTAGCTGCGCTTCCACCCTTCCTGTTCGCCTCGCCATAAAGGCAGCGTCAACAGTGTCGTCCAATGAGCGTGAGGCTGTGGACTGTGTAGTAATGACAAACACGAGACCGAACGGATACAGAAAGGCTTCAGTGTAGACTCGCTCTGGCAGCCAGGCAGCCTGTAGGCGTGTTACATCCCTTTTGCGGATTGGCACCAACGCCTTCCACGCTTGATTTCCTGTAATGGTCGCTAGCTTCGCTGCCTCAAGGTAGAAGGTCCAGAAGAAATGCTTGCCTAATCTGGGCCATGGCAGTACCAGTCCTTGATCATTGGGCTGGCCATCCCCTTGAGCGAGTTGGTCAAAACGCTCGATATAGGACCAGCTGCGCTCTAGAAAGGAAAATGGTGTGGCTGGAGGCGATTCGCCTAGCAGATCAAGATTCGTCTCAGCCCAGATCATCGAGAGCCGAAAGTCGTGGATTTGAGGTGGAGCCATTGCCTTGTTCCTCGTTTTGGCTTATAATCGATCCGACTAGTAAATGCTAATGATCTCGGTAGAGATCTCACTGCGGCACGTGTGTCGTAGTGAAACGTTAGCGGCTGCAGCCTCCAAGGGAGGCTGCTTTTTTTATTCTTGATAGATAACTGCTCTGGTTTCATTCGTTCGAGTGATATCTGCGGAGCTAACCTTTTGAGGTTTGTCTAGTTTGCCATCTTCCTGAAAAGATGTTCTTAACTGACCGGCGCGCTCGCCCTCCGATAGTATGCGAGCAAGCTCCTCCAGATTCCCCTGAGGCCCGAGGTGGGACTCAACTTTCTTTCGCAGATCTGAGGGCGCTCTATCGTTCCAGAGCAGACGAATAGGTGGGCCGATCCAGACCTGATCACCACCAGGGGCCTGAAGCAGCAGCGCATTCTGCTCTTGTCCATCGATTTTTACCTGTACAAGCTCTCGCTCATATGACAAATGCTGTCGGTGAAGTTTGCGCAAGAGCTCGATCGGTCGATCCGTTTCTGTCGGCGTCCGTTGATGGTTAATCCATTCTTGGTACAGAGTCCACGCACGACGGCCAAGGCTATACGAACCAAAAATTATTGTATACACAAGTATCGCGAATATGATTGAGATAATCCATACCAGAGCAATGTCGGTGATGCCGTAACCTGTAAGGTAGTCGCGTCGGCCCCAACCAGCGTATTCGGTGACATGGGGGTAAAGAAATGCCATAATCCCGGAGAGCGTAAGGGCTACCAGCCAGAATTCAGCATCGGTCGTCTTGGGAAACTTCTTGCGCTCTTCCTCGGTTTTCCCATTTTGCCAGAGGGACTTGAGCGTGAGCATAATCAGGAAACCTGGAAGCACAAGGAGAGACGGTATTGCCAGTAAGTCTACAATAATAGATTCGCCGAGCACACCAATCTCAACTTCGTGCGATACGACCATTGCTCCTATTTGCTGACGACCTCCTTGCTCCCATTGGAAATGCGCTTCGAACAGGATTTTGTTTTTTCCAGGCTGAACTGTTTCTGCTCCTCGAATATAAAAAGGGATTGTTACAACCCCGCGCGGCTCGATAACAATGCCTTGGGCATCCGAAGGCTCGGATTCTATCCATCGCGGTCGATTCACTACTAGCTTATCGAGTGTGATTGGCACGTCCAATTTGTTAGTTGCCACAACAAAAATATACCCACCAACCTGCTCAGAGATGGAGGTAAGGCTCGTTTGTACTTCTACTTGTGCGATCTGTTCAATTGTAGTTGGCTGAGCCAGGGTTACTGCGGCGGTAGCAAGGGCGATCTTGGGTATGGATCTTGTTACGCCATCAGCCGTTTCAGTTGTGTTGTAGTCAACGCGCCATTGAATGCTTCCTGAGCGACGTTCGCCCGATCTCGGCTCCGATACAGCAATTGTCCATACATGATCGCCTTGTCCAGCCAGACTCTCTAATCGTACTGGTTCGTTTACTGTGATATTTATATTCGCTTCAGTATACCAAGAAAGACTAATTTGCTGAATTGGGTTGGGTGTACGATTATGTATGACAAGTAAAATTGGCGTGGTCACAGGGATTGGAAGTTGGATGGCTTCCGGCTTTATCTCCAAAGATACAGGTTCTTGTTGGGCTAATACCGTTGGTGTCGATAACAAGAAACTGTTGAGCGCAAACAGTAGCACAATCAACAGAATAAACTGTAAAATAATATTGTGTCGCTGTGGATGGGATTTTGAACGTCGAACGTAGATACTGAAGTGTGGCTGTAACATATATGTGGCAATCCTAAGGCGTTCGTGAAGATGCTCGAATGGTCGTTGTTCGCTTCCTGATGCGGCGGGTGTATTGCTCGTAACTCCCACCCTATCTTCACAACCCTGGTAGGATTGCTATATGCACCCTTGCCAACATTGACCATGCGATCAATTTTATCATATGCTTTCGATGCTGTGCTGCAAGCTTGCGGTCTCATGGTTGGGCAGAACGAGGAGTCTGTCAAGTAGGCTGGCGGTTGTACGCATCATTGTAGTTTCGCAATAGAGCATAAGTAACGCTGTCACCCTGAGCGAAGCGAAGGGTCCCGGCCGGGATTCTTCGCTTCGCTCAGAATGACAGGACGCCTCACAGCGTTACTTCTGCGGTATTGCGTAGTTTCTGTTATACGATTCTATACAGCCTTCCGGCCCGCGGTGTACAATGACAACACTCGTCGATGAGCGAAACTCAGGATTCCGTCGCCGCGCTGTTTGCTGGCGGCGACCCGGTGGTGCTGGCGACCTATGATTGCCTGCTCGCGGCGCTGGGCGATCCTGGCCCCTTCACCGAAGCGCCCAAGAAGATGTCGGCTGATGGGCCTCGCTGGCCATGCCAGGCGCTCTATTGATCGGGCGAAGGTCGCGAACGAGCGGGTGATCCTCTAGACATAAGGAGATTGCGACCGTGACACAGGCATCGCCGCCTATGCAGCACTGGATCGCCCTGCTGCGCGCCATCAATGTTGGCGGGCACACCATCACCATGGCGGCCCTGCGCGCCCACTTCGTGGATATGGGGTTTGTCGGCGTCGAGACCTTTATCGCCAGCGGCAATGTCATCTTTGAGGCCCCCGATGCGCACCCGCCTGCGCTGGAGGCGCAGATCGCGCAGCACCTGCGGCAGTCCCTCGGCTACGCGGTGGCGACCTTTCTCCGCTCGCCGGCTGAGCTCGCCGCGATAGCTCACTATCAGCCCTTCCCTCAGACGGAGCCTGATAGTGCTGGGCACGCGCTGTCGGTCGCATTTCTGCCCACATTACCAGACGACGAGGCGCAGCAGCGCCTGATGGGTCTGCAGACCGCCATCGATGACTTCCACATCCACGAGCGCGAGGTCTACTGGCGCTGCCGCACGAAGGTCAGCGACTCGACCTTCTCCGGCGCCCGGCTGGAGAAGGCCCTGGGGCTGTCGGCGACGATCCGCAATATCACCACGGTGCGCCGGCTGGCGGCGAAGTATGGCGCAGGAGGATAGGATGGGCGCGATGTTCTTCCAAGGCGCTCACGCGCCCAGGGGAAGCGACGGAATAATGGCCGTGACCTACACCAACCGCAAAGGTATGACCCTCTCCACCTCACTTCGCTTCCCGGAGTAGCGCATCCAGCGTCTCGACCAGCCGGCGCTTGCGTCGGTTCGTCTCGCGGAGTCTGACTACATACTCGCACCAGGCCGGCACCCTGCCCTGGCGCGCCCGGAGCCGCCGTAGCTTGCGCAGGAAGACGGCCGCCTCCAGGTACGTCGCCGGGCTGGTCTGCGCGATGCGCGCCTCGGCCAGCTGCTGCCAGATTGTGGCGGCGCGCTCGGGGTATGCCTGGGCCACCGCGTCGGCGACCATATCGTCGTTGATGCCGGATGGCCTGCTCGGGCTGCGCTGATCGTACCAGCGCAGCACGTCGTCGGGTCGCCCCTCGTCGATGGCCAGCGCGATCAGCAGGCCCAGCTGTGGGAACTGAAGCGGGTGGCGTCGCTCGCTGCGCATGATGCCGGTGTCCGGCAGCGGCCATTCTGGGATCGTGGTGCCCGCCACCACTCGCGCCGCATGTTGCGGCAGCGCGCCGGTGGTAAGCTAGTGCAGGGCGGCCACGCGCACCGCCGGCTGTGCGTCGGCCTGCGCTGCGGCCGCCGCAAGCGTCTGGAACGCCTCCGCCGACGGCTGATCGAAGAACTCCTCGGCGCGCAGGGCCGCCACCATCGCCCAGTCGCCGGCATGGGCGCGCAGACCGCACACGACTTCGCGCAGCTGATGGGCGATGCCGGGGTACGGGCGCTCGGCGGCGGCGATCCCGGTGCGCGCCCACTGCTCGGCCTCCGCGCTGCGCCCCGCCGTCAGCAGCCGCTTGACCAGGCGCTGGTAGCCGCCGTCCGCCGTCACCTCGCGCTCGCAGAGCGGGATAATCTCGGCATTGCGCCCGACCGATTCCAGGGCCGCGATCACAAAGTCGGTCAGCCGCCGCTGCCGGTAGTCGCGCGCGAGGCTCTCGCCCGTGCCCTGGGTCGGCGGGCAGCCCACCTGGGCGATCACGGATCAGGCGTCTGATAGTCTGTACGGAGCGATCAGCCTGGTCATACGCCAGCAGCACCAGCACGCGGAGATGGGCTACTGGATGGGGGTGCCATTCTGGGGCCGCGGCTACACGACCGAGGCGGGGGCTGCGGTGCTCGGCTATGGGTTCAGCTCGCTCAGCCTCCACCGCATCTTCGCCCGACACGTCGTGCGCAACCCGGCCTCAGGCCGTGTGATGCAGAAGCTCGGCATGACCCAAGAGGGATGTCAGCGCCAGCACATCCGCAAAGGCGAGCGATTTGAGGACATTGTGAACTACGGTATGCTCCACCAGGAGTGGGAGGCTGCCACGAGTCGTCGTGCAGGCGTGGCACCGTCAGCATCCGCGTGAGTGAACGTTTGGCACGTAGGATATGACCATGCAGACCATCCGCCCCTGGCTGCTCATCGGGAAGTACCGCGCAGGGATGGGCAAACTCCCGCTTGACTCTCAAGCCGCTTGAGGCTGTAGGATCATCACGGTGGCTGTCCTGACGAGGAGCGTCCCATGCTCAAGATCGGCGCGTTCTCACGGGTGTGCCAGGTGCCGGTGTCCGCGCTGCGTTACTACGTCGAGCCCCAGCTGGTGGCCGACATCCGGTCCGTCATTCCGAGCTACGGGGCCATCGGCGCGCTCTTCGATGAGCTGTACGCCTACCTGGGCCAGCACGGTGCCGGCGGCATGGCCGTCGGCATCGACCACAACGAGGAGTACAAGGAGCGCGACCCGGAGATGGAGGCGGCCGCCTACCTTGCGGCCCCCGTGCCCGAGGGCGGCCGGGTGCGGGTGTACACCCTGTCTGGCGTCACCGTCGCCAGCACGATCCACCGCGGCCCCTGGGAGGGGCTGAGCCAGGCCTACACGGCGCTGATGGTCTGGCTCCAGGCGAGCGGCTACACGCCGAGCGGCGCCAGCCGCGAGCTATACCTGCAACAAGGGGCCACCCCTGACGCCCACGTGACCGAGGTCCAGATCCCGGTGCGCCAGCGCTAGTCGGCCTGCGGACGAACGGGGCTGCGCTGTCCGCGCCGCGTGGTAGCGCCGGCCCATCCCCCGCTGGAGGTGGGCCGGCGCTACCATGTGTGACGCCTACGGGACGCACTATCGGGAACAGCGCCCCGAGGTCGTCGTCCTCCAGAAGCAACTCGATGCGATGCCTATCTTCCACGCGAAGACCAAGCGCACGGCCCAGCGGCGCTACGACACGGTGATGGCCTTGCGGAACGCCTATGTGGCGGCGACGCCGGAGGTGGAGGCGGTCTTCGCCAGCCTGGAGCGCCCCTGGCCCAAGCTGGTCAACGCCATCGAGCGCGACCGCATCCCCAAGACCAACAACACGGCCGAGCTGGTGAACCGGCGCTTCGACCAGCATTACCAGACCTTCTGCGGCTTCGACACGATCACGACGGCGCAGACCTACCTGGCGGTGTTCGCGTGGTGCTACCGCTTCACGCCCTTCACGCCGGACGCGCAGCAGCGGATCCGGGGCAAGTGCCCGCTTGAGCTGGCCGGCTACGACGTGACCTCCCTGCCCATGGCGCAGCTCTGTCGCGGCCAGATGCTCCACTGGCCCCCTGAGGCCCTCGGCCAAGTAGTCCCCAGGACGTAACGGTCTCCACAGGGGACAGCCCTGTCCCCTATTCGCTATGCTATAATACGCATACGTCTCTTGTTGAATTCACCATCAGGGTGGACAGAACCTGTTCCCTGTTCCCTGCGAAGGAGGGCAGTATGGAGATCAGCCACCGCCCGATGAACCGGGTGGATTTGCTGGAAGTCGTCGGTCGCGTCGATGCAGCGACGGCGACGAAGCTCAAGCAACAGATTGATGCGCTCTTCGAGGAGGGTCGCTACCGTATTGTCCTCGACATGGCCGGGCTTGAGTATGTCAGCAGCCCTGGGCTGCGCGTGCTGATCGAGGCACGCAAGCGGGCGCGCGAGTGGAAGATCACCGACCTTGAGGGCGGCGATATTCGGATCGCCAACCTGCCCCCGAAGATCAAAGAAGTGTTTGACCTGACCGGCTTCACCTCGCTCTTCGAGATGTACGGCGATACGATCGAGGCGGTGGGCTCCTTTTAAACGATGAAGGATGAAGGGTGAAGGATGAAACAATGTTTCATCGCAATACCGCAGAAGTAACGCTGTGAGGCGTCCTGTCATTCTGAGCGAAGCGAAGAATCCCGGCCGGGACCCTTCGCTTCGCTCAGGGTGACAGCGTTACTTATGCTCTATTGCGTTTCATCCTTCGTCTTTCATCCTTCTATTCTTCATCCTTGCCGTTATGGAAACCATCACCATCACCGCCGACCTCGATGCCCTTGCGAAGATCAGCGCTTTTATTACCGAAGCCGCCGAGCGGTGCGGCCTGGATGAGCGGGCGACGTGGCAGGTGCAGCTCGCCGTCGATGAGGCGGCGACGAATGTGATTCAGCACGCCTACGACCAGGAGAACCCCGGCGATATCACCCTTGGCTGGTTCTGCGAGGAGAATCGCTTCGTCATCACCCTGCGCGATAGGGGCCGCCAGTTTGACCCGGAGAGCGTGCCGCCGCCAGACATCAACTCGCCGCTGGAGGAGCGGCAGGTTGGCGGGCTTGGCCTCTACCTGATCACCAGGCTGATGGATGAGGCCCGCTTCGACTTTCGCCCCCAGGAAGGCAATGTCCTCACCATGGTCAAGTACCTCAGCATGAGCCCCCGCGACGATGTGGTGGTGATGCCGATCAGTGGCCGGGTGGATGCGGTGACGGCGCCGCAGCTGAATAAGGCGGTCCACGAGCAGATCTCGTCTGGGACGCGCTTTATGCTGCTCGACCTGAGCGATGTGACCTTCCTGTCGAGCAGCGGGCTGCGCGCGCTGCTGCTCATCCGCAAGGAGCTGATGACCCTTGGCGGTGAGCTGCGCCTGGCCGGGCTCCAGCCGCAGGTTCACGAGGTCTTCGCCCTGACGGGGTTCACCCAGGTGTTTGCCATCCATACCACGGCGGAGGAGGCCCGGGCCTCGTTTGGCCTGGGGCGTGCGTGAACCGCGAGCGGCTGCTGCTTCTCTACTGTCTGATCGTCGGGGGCGTTGGCTGGATCTGGCTGACCCTCACCCCGAGTACTCCCACGCCGCTGTTTCCCCTGCTGCTCTTCGGGGTCATCACCCTTGCGGTTGACATGCTCAGCTTCCGCGTGCCGCCCACCGACGCGCATAGCATGGGCGGGCTGGTGCTGCTGATGGCGGCCCTGGCCCTCGGCCCGGCCCCGACCGCGCTGCTGGCCGCCTGGGAGGGCCTGCTCTCTGGCGCGCTGCTGCCCTTCATCTATGGCCGACCGCGCAGCCTCTACCTGCTGTTGGCCCGGCCCTTCATGCGCGGCGGGCTGCGCGCCGCCGGGATCCTCGGCGGCGCGGCGCTGGCCAGCGCCGCCGAGCGCGCGCCGCAGTACGACCCGGCCACGATCAACCCGGCGGCCCTGCTGATCTGGACGATCCTCGCCTACATGGTCGCCCTCCAGCTTGGCCGCGTCGGCCGCGAGTACCTACAGGGCGGACAGAGCGGCGTGGCCACCTGGTGGCGCTCCACATGGCGTCTGGCCATCGGCGTAGAGCTGGCCCCGCTGCCCCTGGCCCTGCTCGGCGCGGCGATCTACCTCCATCTCGGCCAGGGCTACTTCTTCCTCGCAGGGGTTGCCATAATCGCCGCCGCCGCCGCCGTGCGCCGGGCCAGCGTCAACCTTCAGTCGCAGCGCAGCTCGGTGCGCGAGCTGGCTATGCTCAACGAGGCCAGCCGGGCGATCATCCGCAGCGAGCTGGATGCCGAGGCGCTCTGCGAGCTGATCTACCGCGAGGCCAGCAAGGTGATCGACACCGGCTCCTTCCACCTTGGCCTCTTCGACGGCACGGACTACACCCTGATGGTGCGCGTCCAGGATCGGGTGCGCCTGCCCCGGCTCACGGTCGATCTGTCCGCCGGGGACGGGATCATCGGCTGGATCAGGCAGACCGGGCGGGCGCTGCTGGTGGAGGACTTCGCCCAGGAGATGAGCCACCTGCCGGCGCGCCCGCGCTACCAGAGCGAGCGCCCGCCGCGCTCGGGGATCTATGTGCCGCTGATCGCAGGCGAGGATGTGATCGGCTCGATCTCGGTGCAGAGCTACCAGGTATCGGCCTTTGGGGCGAATGACCTGCGGCTGCTCTCGCTGATCGCCGACCAGGCAGCCGTGGCGATCACCAGGGCGCGGGCCTTCCAGCAGGCCAACCAGCGCGCCGTGCAGCTCCAGGCCGTCCACGAGGTGAGCGAGCAGATCACCGCCATCCTCAACCTAGAGGAGCTGCTGCCCTCGATCGTGCGGCTCATCCGCGAGCACTTCGGCTACCACCCAGTGCATATCTTCACCATTGACGATGGCGGGCAGGCGATCCGCTTCCGGGCCAGCACCACCGATGTCACCCGCCAAGAGATCCTGGCCACCGAGCCAATGCGACCGGGCCAGGGCGTGGTGGGCAGCGCTGCGGCCAGCCGGACGGCGGTGCTGGTGGGCGATGTGCGCCTGGACCCGCGTTACATCCGCGACAGCAAGAACACCCGCTCGGAGCTGGCCGTGCCGCTGCGCATCGGCGAGCGTGTGATCGGCGTCCTGGATGTGCAGAGCGATCAGGCGAACGACTTCGATGCCGACGACCTGTTTGTGATGCAGACCCTGGCCGGCCAGATCGCCGTGGCTATCGATAGCGCCAATACCTACACGAACCAGCAGGAGGAGGCGTGGACGCTCAACGCGCTGCTCCAGATGTCGGAGAACATCGGGCGGGCCAGCACGCTCGAAACCCTGCTCTCGACGGTGGTGCGGATGCCGCCGCTGCTGATCGGCTGTAGCCGCTGCTACTGCCTGCTCTGGACGCGCGAGGGCCACTTCGAGCTGCTGGCGGCCTACGGGCTGCCGGGCGAGCTGCGCGAGCGGCTGGTTGGTCATTCGGTGTCGCTCGACGCTGCGCCCCTGCTGGCCCGGCTGCGCGCGCCCGCCGCCGAGGGCGAGGCGCCCACGCGCCCGCTGCTGCTCCACGCCGCCCAATCCCATGCCGAGGAGTGGCCGCAGCTGATCGGGCCGACGGGCAGCGGCACCCTGGTGGCATTGCCGATGCTGGCCAGGGCCAGCCTGCTCGGCGCGCTGATCTTCGACTGGGACGAGCCCAATATCGAGCTGGACAACCGCCAGATCAACCTGAGCATGGGGGCGACGGCCCAGGTGGCCGGTGCCCTGGAGAGCCTGCTGCTGGCCCGCGAGGCCGAGGAGGCCGGGCGTATGGAGCAGGAGCTGCGGGTGGCCCGCGAGATCCAGACCGCCCTGCTGCCCGCCCACTCGCCGCAGATCGCCGGCTGGCAGATCGACGCCGCATGGCGATCCGCCCGGCTGGTCGGCGGAGACTTCTACGACTTCTGGCCGCTGCCGAAGCGGCTGGGGGTTGGAGGGTGGGCGGTGGGCGTTGAAGAGCAGGCGGCGGCGGGAGATCGGGAGCTGGCCCGCGAGCTTGGCGCGGCGCACCTGCCCCAGCCCATCGAGCAGCTGCGCAGCGATGAGGCGGGCGGGGCGGATGGCGGGCCACCCGCCCCCGAGCTGGGCTTTGTGATCGCCGATGTGAGCGACAAGGGCGTGCCGGCCGCCATGTTTATGGCGATGTCGCGCTCGCTGGTGCGGGCCGCCGCCCTGGACGGGACTGACCCGCCGGCGGCGATGGAGCGGGCCAACCGCTGGATCACCCGCGACTCTGAGTCGGGTATGTTTGTGACGCTGTTCTACGGGATGCTCGACACGGAGAGCGGCCGGCTGCGCTACACCTCAGCCGGACACAACCCGCCGCTGCTCTACCGGCGGCGTGGCGGCAGCTTCGATGAGCTGCGCACGCCGGGGATCGCCCTGGGCGTGCTGGAGGAGATCTCGCTACACGAGGCGGAGACAATGCTATCGCCGGGGGACGTGCTCGTCTGCTACACTGATGGTGTCACCGAGGCGATCGACGACGCCCAGAACGAGTTCGGGGTGGAGCGGCTGCGCAGCGTGATCGCTGCCCACGCCGACGAGGATGTGGCGCGGATCGTGCGAGCGATCCTTGAGGCGGTGGATCAGCACGGACGCGGCCAGCCGCCCTTCGACGATGTCACCCTGGTTGTGATCAAGCGGCTCTAGTACAGCGACAAACGACCGCTGACGATCACCGAGTGAACACAAGCGCGTGATGATCACGCTATACAGCAAAGGCGCAAACCCGTATGAGCGACATGCTACCCCACGGCAACTGCTACCGCGTCGGCCCCCAGCTCATTGCCGGCGAGTACCCCGGCGGCCCCGACTTCGTGGCCGCCAAGGCCAAGCTCGACCGCCACCTCGACGTCGGGATCACCTACTTCCTCGACCTGACCGAGCTGGGCGAGCTGCGCGACTACACCGATGTCCTCGGCTCCACCTCGGCGGCGCACGGGGTCACTGCCTTCCACCGGCGCATGCCCATCCGTGACGCGAGCCTACCGGACACCCCGGCGATCATGGTCGCCATCCTCGACGCCCTCGACACGGCCATCGCCACCGGCCACACCGTCTACCTCCACTGCTGGGGCGGGATCGGGCGCACGGGCACGGTGGTGGGCTGCTGGCTGGTGCGCCACGGCATGACGGGCGACAAGGCGCTGGAGACCATCGCCAGCCACTGGCAGGGCGTCGAGAAGCACTGGCGTCAGCCGCGCAGCCCCGAGACCGACGAGCAGCACGCGTATGTGCGGGGCTGGAGCCAGGGGGCGTTTGTGTGACGGTGGCTAACTTGCTAGGCTTGCCGACAGCGCCGCAAGCAGCTGCTCGCGCACGGCGATCGCCGTGCGCGCGCGGCACGGCTGAATCTGGGGGTTGTCCTCTACCCGGCCCGAGAACCAGGTGCCATCCTCCCAGATGAAGGTCCGGTACTCTACATCAGCGACGCGAACCTGATAGATGCGCCCCTTGCGCACCGCACGTTTTTTTAACTCAGCCATGGGGCATTTCCTCTACTTGCTCGTATTCCACGCTATGTGTGTGATGCGGATCGTCGCTGTGTCCCACCCAGAAGTGGTTGGGCTGCACCGTGCGGACGCTGCGCACCGCCACGCCTTCCAACTCGACCGTCTCGCTCGCGCTCACCAAGACGAGGTTTGGTGCCTCGTTGAAGCGCCGAGAGTAGGCGGCAAGCGCGTCCTGCATCCGATCAACCGCAGGGCGTCGGGTGTCCGCATCGTACCAGACTAAATACAACATCACACCACTTCCTGGCTCGCCGAAAGCGATTGCAGATTGCAGATTGCAGATGGGGGCACGGTGTAGCAGGCTACCTCCGCACCAGCACACCGTCCGAGTTATTCTCATGGGTAGGGGCGCATCGCGATGCGCCCCTACCCAATCTCAGAGCAGCGTCAGCGACTCATCCACGCAGCGCTGCCGAAGAGCCCCGTCGTCGGTATTGATCGGGATGCCGCCGGCCCGCCGCGCCTGGCGGATCACCTGCTCCAGCGACGATGTGTAGCTGCGGCGGCTAACCCCGCCATGCTGATACACAACACAGTAACGCCCGTCGGGCTCGCGGGTGACGGTCAGGTAGGCATGATCTGGCTGTGCGCCATCAGCTACGAGCTGCGCTTCCGCCATAGAGGACCTCTCTTGTTCGATGTGGCTGTGCGCCACCAGCGTTGGTACAGACGACGGCTTTCCCTCCCGAGGCGGCCAAGAGACGCCCAGGGCCATCGCGAGGGCCGAGGCACAGTCTGTATGCGAGGTATAGCAGAGGAGGGCGGCGCGATGCCGCGCCTGAGATCTGGATACTTATAGCATAGCACATTTTGTGCTAATCAGATAGGGACAAAAGGCGTGCATTCCGTGCTATACTGGGCTCACCACAGCGCGAACCGATTCCCCATCCGTAGGCTTCGCCCCTCTTGGCTCGCCAACCTCCGGCTGTAGTTGCTCGCGTGCGCCACTGACTGCGTCGTGGAGAAGGAGCTCTATGCCAGAGAGTACATTATCGGTGTACGAGGCCGCAGATTGGGGCGCGCGGATCGCCGGGGCGGTGATCGCGCGGAGAGATGCCCAGGGCATTCTCTTTATTGACGAGGTGCCGGTGGATACGGTTCAGGTGCGCGGGATGTTCAGCGTGCTTGGCTTCGCAGACGGGAAGACGCGGGTTGTGCTGAGCAGCTTTCTGCGCCTGGTGTCGAGCCCGGCGCGGGCCTAGAAATCGCCCAGTGCGGCACCGCCCGGCGGCTGAAGCCGCGGGCTGCGGTTCTGCAAAGGCCGCCTTCGCGGCCTCGCGCACGCAGCGCGCTATCACTCGCCTGCGTCGGTGATGGTGATCGGGCGGGTGCGCGGGGCGGCCTCGGCCGGCAGCAGCAGCGAGAGCAGCCCGGCCGCCAGCACGAAGGCCACCGAGGCCAAGAGGCAGGCGATTAGCCCGCCGCTGGCCCCGTACTGGAGCCCGAGCTGGTAGAGCAGTCCCGAGAGCACTGTGCCTGCCAGCCGCCCTCCGGCGTTGGCCATGTAGTAGAAGCCCACGTTCATCGCCACCTTGTCGCTGTCGGTGTAGGCCAGGATGAGGTAGGAGTGGACCGCCGAGTTCAGGGCGAAGATCGCCCCGAAGGCGATCAGCCCGGCCACCACTGATAGGGTCGGGCTCACCCCCAGCATGAGGGCCAGGGCGATGCCCGCCGGGAATGCGGCCAGGGTGAAGGCCAGGCCAACCGCCGTGCGCCCATCCGGCTCGTGCTGGCCAGCCACCCGTCGGCGGATCAGCCCCGGCGTGCCCGCCTGCACCGCGCCGTAGCCGATCACCCAGGCCGCCAGGAAGCCCCCGGCCTGCCAGAAGTCCCAGCCCAGCACACCGGCTAGGTAGACCGGCAGCCCGACCACGAACCAGACATCGCGCGAGCCGAAGAGGAAGAGCCTGGCAGCCGCGAGCATGTTCACCGCCCGGTTGTGCGAGAACATCTGGCGGAACTTAGCCTTCTTGTTGGCCGCGCCCAGCTCGCCGCGAATGAGCGCGGCCGCCAGCAGTAGGGCCAGGGCCACGATCCCGGCGAGGGCCAGCAGACCGGCCTGAAATCCAACGAGGCTCAGCAGCAGCGCGCCCACAAAGAAGCCCACGCCCTTGATCGCGTTCTTGCTGCCGGTGAGCACGCTCACCCAGCGGTAGAGCTGCCCCTGGCTCTCGCCGGCAACCAGCTTCACCGCGCTCTTGCTGCTCATCTTCGTGAGGTCTTTGGCGATCCCCGAGAGCGCCTGGGCGGCCATCACATAGGGCACGCTCAGCCATGCCAGCGGGGCCAGGCCGAGCATGCCCAGGGCCAGGAGCTGCGCGCCCAGGCCGAGGAACAGGGTCGCCTTCAGGCCCAGCCGCGCGCCCAGGTAGCCGCCAAAGAGGTTGGTGATCACGCCGAACAGCTCGTAGAAGAGGAAGAGCGAGGCCACCGCGAAGGGCGAGTAGCCCAGCTGGTAGAAGTAGAACAGCACCAGGGTGCGGATGGCCCCGTCGGTGAGCGTGTCGGCCCAGTAGGCCATTGTGACGATAACGTAGTTGCGGCGGTCGGCGGACTTCTTGGCGTCAGACAGGTTCTCTGCGGCTGCCATAATTCCTCAATGCAAGATGCAAGATGCAAGCATCATCTACCCATTTTACGCAGTAGAGCAGAAGAAACGCTGTCAGTTATCCGGTCATTCTGAGCGCAGCGAAGAATCCCGGCCGGGACGCTTCGCTGCGCTCAGCGTGACATGTGTGACAGCGTTCCTTCTGCGGTATTGCCTATAGCGAGATCGCCACCTTCTTCGCCAGCTCGGCGTAGCGGTTGGCGTAGCCCCACTCGTTGTCGTACCAGGCCAGGATCTTCACCTGCGTACCGTTGGTGACCATGGTCGAGGGCGCGTCGATGATCGCCGAGCGCGGGTCGTCGCGGAAGTCCACCGAGACCAGCGGGCGCTCCTCGTAGCCGAGGATGCCGCGCAGCGGGCCGTCGGCGGCCGCCCGTAGCAGGCCATTCACCTCGGCGACGCTGGTGTGCCGGGCGACCTCGAAGACGCAGTCGGTCAGGCTGGCGTTGAGCAGGGGCACGCGCACGGCGATGCCGTCGAGCTTGCCCTGGAGCTCGGGGAAGATCATGCCGATCGCCGTGGCCGAGCCGGTGCTGGTGGGGATGAGCGAGAGCGAGGATGCCCGCGCCCGACGCAGGTCTTTGTGCGGCGTGTCGTGAATGCTCTGGGTATTGGTCATGTCGTGGATGGTGGTGATCATCCCGTGGCGGATGCCGATGCCCTCGTGGATGACCTTGACCACCGGGGCCAGGCAGTTGGTGGTGCAGGAGGCGGCGGTGAGCAGGCGGTGCTGCGCGGGCTGGTAGAGACCGTCGTTGACGCCCATCACTACGTTCAGGGCATCGCCCTTGACCGGCGCAGCCACGATCACCTTCTTCACGCCGGCCCGAAAGTATGCCTCCAGCTGCTCGGGTGTGCGGAACTTGCCGGTGGCCTCCAGCACGATCTCCACGCCAGCCTCGGCCCATGGCACCGCGCCGGGGTCCTTGATGCTGCTGTAACCGACCGGCGTCTCGCCGACGAAGAGCTGGCCGGCCTCGCCGCGCGTCTCGTGACCCCAGCGCCCGTGGATCGAGTCGAAGTGCAGCAGGTGGGCCGAGGTCGCCGCGTCGCCGCCGGTCTCGTTGATATGGACGAACTCTAGCTCCGGCCAGCCCCAGGCCGCCCGCAGCGCCAGCCGGCCGATCCGCCCAAAGCCGTTGATGCCTACCCGCACGCTCATCAGCCCCTCCTGATGTAAAATACAGCAGTCGCGATTGATATTATACCGGAGCGCCGGTGGCTGTCAATCATGCTCGTTCGTACTGAGGATGTGCCTTTAAATCAAGTACTGAGAGGCTTGACAGCGCCGCCCCATCGCGCTACGATCAGCGCAGGGCAGATGTGGAGATACAACAGTGAAGAATGATATATCTGGAGATGGGGCCGAGGGGGAGATCGCGGGGCTGAAGCTAATCGCCGACGAGACGCGCTGGCGCATCCTGCGCGCCCTGCGGCCGAGCGACCGGCAGGTGGGCGAGCTGGTGGCGCTCACCGGCCTGCCGCAGAACCTGGTCTCCTACCACCTGGGGGTGCTGCGGCAGGCCGGGATCGTACAGCTGCACCGCAGCGACGCCGACGGCCGCGCGACCTACTACGGGATCAGCCTGGGCGAGCTGGGCGGGATCTACCGGCAGATCGGGGCCGACCTGGCCATCCCAGCGCCCTTCGCGCCGAGCGAGCTGCCAGCGCGCACGGTGGTCTTCCTCTGCCGGGCCAACAGCGCCCGCTCGCAGATGGCCGAGGGCTGGCTGCGCGCGCTCACCGGCGGGCGGGTGACGGTGCGCAGCGGCGGGACGCGGCCCACCCAGCTGCACCCGCTGGCCAACCAGGTTATGGCTGAGGTCGGCGTCGATATCGGCCACCAGCAGGCCAAACTGATCGACACGCTCACCGACCTCGCGCCCGATATGGTGGTGACGGTCTGCGACATCGCCCGCGAGGAGTGCCCGCTCTGGCCCGATGTGGGCGCCCGCATGCACTGGAGCATCCCCGACCCGGTGGCCGTCGCGGGCGCAGAGGAGCGCCTGACCGCCTTCCGTGCCGTGCGCGACTCGCTGCGCGAGCGGGTGGACGGGCTGATCGCGCTGCTCAGATCACCAGGTTGAACAGGTAGCCGATAGCGATGATCCCCGCCGAGACCACGCCGATGAAGGTGGCGATCAGGCGCGGCTTGAGCACCCGCCGCAGGATGATCATCTCTGGCAGGCTCAGGGCCACCACCGACATCATGAAGGCCAGCACGGTGCCCAGGGCCGCGCCTTTGGCCATAAGAGCCTGCACCACCGGGATCACCCCGGCGGCGTTGGCGTAGAGCGGCACGCCCAGCAGCACCGCCGCCGGCACCGACCACCAGGCATCCGCGCCCATCACCCCGGCCAGGGCGTCGGCTGGCACGAAGCCGTGGATGCCCGCGCCCACGGCGATGCCGATCACCACGTAGAGCCAGACCTTCCCGACAATCTCGCGGGTGCTCTGCCAGGCCTGGGCGAAGCGCTCGGCCCAGGTCGGCCGCTGCTCGGCCACCGCCCCGCCGCCGCCCTTGATCTGCCAGACGAAGTCCTCGACGTAGCGCTCCATCTTCAGCCGGCCGATGATCACCCCCGCCACGATGGCGACGCTCAGCCCGGCGAGCAGGTAGAGCGCGGCTATGCCCCAGCCGAACATGCCGAAGAGCAGCACCAGTGCCACCTCATTCACCATCGGCGCGGCGATCAGGAAGGAGAAGGTGACGCCCAGCGGGATACCCGACTCGACGAAGCCGATGAAGAGCGGCACGGCCGAGCAGGAGCAGAAGGGCGTGAGCACGCCCAGCCCGGCGGCGAGCACGTTGCCCACCCCCTCGCGCCGTCCGCCCAGCAGGGCGCGGGTGCGCTCCGCGCTGAAGAAGGAGCGCAGGGTCGAGATGGCGAAGATCATGCCGCCGAGCAGCAGCAGGATCTTGGGCACATCGTAGAGGAAGAAGGCCAGCGACTCGCCCAGGTGCGAGCCGCGCTCCAGGCCGATCAGCGTGAAGGTCAGCCAGTCGGCCAGGGGCTGAATGATGTTATAGGCGGCCAGCCAGGCGAGCGCCGCCCCGGCGATGATCAGCCAGAGGCGGCGCGCAGCGCCAGACGGCGACGCCGTGGGTGTGGAGATAGTCTGTGCCATGATAGCCCCTTCGAGCATTTTCGCTTCCTGATCGCCAACCGCCGTCGGTTATCCCTGGGCGGCTTCGCCGCCCCCAAGATCTTTTTTTGTGTGCCCAGCCGGCACATGCTGCACTGATGGTGCTGCGGCGCGGCGTAGCCGCGCCGCAGCACCATCAGTTTTTTTGTGGGAGAGCGAAGCTCTCCCACACCCTCACCGCGCGCAGATCTGCTAGGCGAGCCAGCCGGCAATCTCGGCCTCGCTGGGGATACGCCCGGCGGACACCAGCACGTCATTTACAACCAGCCCCGGCGTCTGCATAATGTTCCAGCGCATCATCTGGGCGTAGTCCGTCACTTTCTCAACCTCGGCATCCAGGCCGCGATCGGCCACAGTCTTGCGCACCAGCGCCTCTAGTCGTTTGCAGTTGGCACAGCCGGAGCCAAGGACTTTCACGTTCAGCATGGGTCGTTCCTTTCAGGATGGGGCAGGGTGATGGTGATGCACTTCGGGCAGGGACATGCGGCGGCGGGGTCGGCGGCCAGCGGGCTGCCGCCGACAATCGCCCGCGCCGTGTCGAGCAGGGCGAACAGCTCGGGGCGGGCCACCCGGTAGTAGACGTTCATGCCCACGCGCTGGTCGGCGATCAGCCCGGCCGCCCGCAGCAAGGCCAGCTGCTGCGAGAGGTATGCCTGGCGCAGGCCAAGCTGGGCCTCTAGGTGGCAGACGCACTGCTCGCCGCCGCGCAGCAGGTCGAGGATGGCCAGGCGCGTCGGGTGCGTCAGAGCCTTGAAGAGCTGCACCTCGGGCGCGGCGCATGTGGTGGGTGGCTGCATAGGGTAAGTATATTCCATTTTTTGCATATCGTGTTGGGGTGCCCAGCAACCCCCGGTGAGCATGTGGCAACCAATGAGTATATTGACATCCTTCAATATACTTGCTATACTCCACTCAGGAGGAGCGACGCCGATGATCGAGCTGACTGAGCAAACGAAGGGGCGCACCGCCGGGTGCTGCAACCCCGACCTCGCGCCACGGATCGGCCCCGATGAGGCCCAGCAGCTCAGCGATGACCTGGGTATTCTGGCGAACCCCATCCGGCTCCAGATCCTCGACATGCTCGCCCAGCGCGACGGCCACGTCTGTGTGTGTGACCTTGAGGCGGCCCTGCCGGTCAAGCAGCCCACGGTCTCGCACCACCTCAGGCTGCTGCGCGCGGCCGGCCTGATCGACTGCGAGCGCCGCGGCCTCTGGGTCTACTACTTTGTCCAGCGCGCGGCCCTGGCCGCGCTGCGCGCGCGCCTGCTGGATCGGTTCGATGCGCTAGGCTATAGCACTGAGCAGCATGCTTGAGCCACTGAGTCACTGAATCTGGTGGCTCGCTGCGCTCGCGCCTTCCTGATGACAGGCTCAATCCTTCTTCCCGCCGCTATAGCCACCGGCCCGTGCTTTTTTTATCGGCGCTATATCGAAGTCTATCAATGTAAGGAGATCACCATGAGCCAGCCCCTCTCCGACCCGACCGAGATCAAGGCCGTCGTCCGCGAGCACTACGGCAACGCCATCCAGTCCGCCAGTAGCTGCTGTGGCCCGACCGCCGAGGGATGCTGCGGCCCGACCAGCACTGAGATCGCGCTCTACGGCGAGGCGACCATCGCCACGCTGCCCGCCGATATGGTGACGGCGTCCTACGGCTGCGGGAACTCGCTGGCCCTGGCGCAGCTCCAGCCCGGCGAGACGGCCCTCGACCTCGGCTCGGGCGGCGGGCTGGAGGTGCTGCTCGCCGCACGCCAGGTCGGCCCCGAGGGCTTTGTCTACGGCCTGGACATGACCGATGCTATGCTGGAGACGGCCCGGCGCAATATGGAGAAGTCCGGGGTGACGAACGCCAGCTTCCTCAAGGGCGACATTGAGGCCATCCCGCTGCCCGACCAGGCCGTGGATGTGATTATCTCCAACTGCGTGATCAACCTCGCGCCCGACAAGGGCCAGGTGCTGGACGACGCCTTCCGCGTGCTGAAGCCCGGCGGGCGTCTGGCCGTCTCTGATATTGTCTTCGATGGCGACCTGGCAGATCTGCCGGTGTCCGAGGCCGATCTCCGCACGGCGCTGAGCTGGGCGCACTGCTTCGCCGGTGCCCTGACGATGGCGGACTACCGCCGACTGCTGACCGCATCCGGCTTCACCGATATCGGCCTAGCGGTTACCCGGCGCTACACGGTGGACGACCTGCGGGCCGAGAGCGAGGGGACTGAGCTGCTCACGTCGCTCCCCGACGCGGCGGTGGCGGCGCTCGACGGGAAGATCACCAGCTGCGCGATCACCGCACGGCGACCGAACTGACAGCTTCCCGGTTTCTCTATCGCCCGCCGGGACGCTTCACTTCGTTCAGCGTGACATGTGTGACAGGGTGACGTTTGCGCTATTGCGTTGCGCCCAAGCTGCAATCTGCAATCTGCAATCACTCATACGGCAACCCGCACCAGGTTGCCGCTCTCGTCGAGGCTCCAGCGCGTGCCGTCGGTGGCCGGGATGCCGACGGCGCGCCAGCGCGCGGGGAAGGGGCGGGGCATGGCCAGCATGCCGCCGCCGGGGGTGTCGAGGAGGGTGAAGGCGATCTCGCCGCTGGCGGCCCCGCTCAGCTTCACGCGCACCTGCCAGCAACCGTTCCACTCGCGGTAGAAGTCGTACTTCAGCTCGACGACGCCGACCAGCTCGGCCATCGCGTCACGGATCACCGCGCGGGCCACCGGTGCCCGGCGGCGCAGGTCGGTCAGGGGGGTGGGTAGCTGCTCGGCCATAGGTCGCTCCTGTGGCCGCGCCGCTGTGTGGCGGCGCGGCAAGATGATGGTTGTATGCCTATTGTGTGAGATTGAGATGGAGATGGAGATGGAGATCTCGCTTATTGTACCCTACCGGGCGAGAGGTGCTACTATAGGCGTCGGGATCAGCGACCGCTCTGTGATAGGAGCCCTCAATGAAGCGACGCCGCCTCCACACCAGCGCTCTTATTATGCTCGTCATGCTCTCCCTGCTCCCGTCCGCCGCCCTGGTTCAGGCCGCCGCGCCCGATGGGTTCGCCGACCCGGCCTTCCGCCAGATCTGGGACGGGGCCGATGCGCCGGTCGCCGCCGGAGGGGCCGGCCGATCATGGACGTGGGGCGAGCTGCCAGGCGAGCGCCGCTACGAGCGCTACGACCAGGCCCCCGGCGCATCCCGCCTGGTGCAGTACTTCGATAAGGCGCGCATGGAGATCAGCGACCCGGCCGGCACCCGCCGCTCGCCCTGGTTTGTCACCTGCGGCCTGCTGGTGGTCGAGATGATCGCCGGTCGCGCCCAGGTTGGCGCGGCGGCCTTTACGCCGCGTGCCCCCGCCGACATCCCGGTCGCCGGCGACCTAGCCGATAACTCTGGCGCGCCGACCTACGCGATGCTCGCCCCACTGGCCGCCATCGACGGCGGCGGCCGCGTCCCGCCCCGCATCGGCCAGCGGGTCAGCGCCACTCTCGGCCCCGGCGGTGTCGGCGAGGACCCGGCCATGGCCACGCCCGAGACGGCGATCACGAGCTACGACGACGTGACTGGCCGGAACGTCCCGCGCGTCTTCCAGAGCTTTATGCAGGGGCAGCGCCCGGCCACCGACCCGCTCTTCGCCTTTGGCCGCCCGATCACCGAGCCCTACTGGGCGCGCGTCCGCGTCGCGGGCCGGGATGTGCCGGTGCTGCTCCAGGCGTTCGAGCGACGCCTGCTCACCTACAACCCGGCCAACCCCGACCCCTGGAAGGTCGAGATGGGCAACGTGGGCCAGCACTACCTGAGCTGGCGTCACGGCCACGAGCTGCGCTACGCCCGCCCCGCGCCAGCCCAGCCGCTCAGCGTGCGCGAGACGACCATCGACATCCCGACCTACGACCTCGCGGCCGCGCTGCGACCCACCCAGCCCGGCGACCCGATCTTCCCCTACGACCGGCTCGACCGGGCGAAGGTCGGCCCGCTCCAGCCGCGCAGCTACCGCGCCGTGGTGGTCGAAAACCGCTTCCTAACTCTGACCTTCCTGCCGGAGCTGGGCGGCCGACTGCTCCAGGCGGTTGACCGGGCCAGCGGGCGGCCGATCTTCTACCAGAACCCGGTGGTCAAGCCGAGCCCCTTCGGCCAGCGCGGCTGGTGGCTAGGCGTGGGCGGGCTGGAGTGGGCCGCGCCCACCGAGGAGCACGGCTACCTGGAGAACCTGTCCTGGTGGCAGAACATCAGCCAGGGCAACGATTCCGTAATGGTGGCGGCATCCACGACCGAGCGCCAGACAGGGCTCACCATCATCGGCAGCGTCACCCTGCGCGCCGACGAGGCCAGCTTCGCCGTGCGGATGCTGGCCAAGAACGTCACCGACGCCGCGCAGCCGCTCCAGATGTGGACGAACGCCGTGCTCAGCCCGGCGGGCGATAACCGGGTCGGGCCGGGCATGCGCTTCGTCGTGCCCAGCGACCGCATGATCGTCCACGCGACCCAGGATCGGGCGCTGCCCGGCCCGCGCGGCTGGATCAGCTGGCCGATTGAGGGCGGGCGCGACCTGAGCGCCCCGGCGAACTGGACGGGCTACCTGGGGGCGTTCGCCCCGGCGCCGGTGCCCTTCCTGGGTGCCTACGACGTGATCGCCGACAGCGGAGCGGCGGTGATCCACGGCCCCGGCGCGGTCGGCGGCAAGATCTTCGGGTTCAGCAACTCCTTCGAGCTCAGCCTGTACACCGACGATGACAGCGCTTATGTCGAGCTATGGAGCGGGGCACAGCCGACCTTCTGGGATTACCCGCCCCTAGAGGCGGGCGCGACGCGGGCGATCGAGACGAGCTGGCTGCCGCTGTGGGGGCTGGGCCGCCTGGCCGTGGCCACGTCCGACGGCGCGCTCGGCACGCTGCGCCGCGACGACGGCGGCCTGACCGTGACCCTGGCCACCCCACGGATCATCCCGGCCGCGACGGTGGTCGTCTCCCTTGACGGGCGCGAGGTGTTCCGCAGCGCGCCGCTCACCCTGCGGCCCGACCAGCCCCTGGCGATCGAGCTGCCGCCGGGCGCAGGCGGGCGGGTGCGCGTCGAGGCCGCCGGCATGAGCCTTGAGGCACCGGGAGAGTAAAAAATCGAGAGGATAGCATGGGCGTACTGTTGGGAATGATCATTATCTTCATGATCTTGCTCGTGGTTCTGATCGGGCTGAGCGTCGGCGTCGCCTTCCTGCTGCACTGGCTGCTCCCGGCGGTCGGGCTAGAGATGGCGCTGCTGATCGCTGTCATCGCTGTCGGACAGAACATCCTGATCTTTGCGCGGCTGCTGAACGCCCTACCCCCGCCCGGCCCAGAGGAGGGCGACGAGAGCGATCTGCCACCAATCGTCATCCTCGACCGGGAGGTTGCAATGCCGCGCCGTCGGCGGAAGCGACCATAGCGGACTGACCGAAACGATTGGGTAGCGCGAATAACAGCTGTGCGGCACTGGAGCGCGGGCGGGACGCCCGCGCTCCCAGCGCCGCACAGCTTGAACTAGGGCTTATTCGCGCTATCATCGGAAGAGGGGCGATCAGGAGACGGGGGTCTTCTCTGGCACTTCGATCCCGATCACCTGCGTTGAGGAGGTGAGGGCCGGGCGAGACTCGCTACGGCCCAGCGTGGTGTTGACCACGCGCGACACATCGGACACATAGCGGTTGAGGTCTCTGAAGGGCCACGTGATATCGCTTGGTTTGACCTGCCGAAACGCGGTGATCGCGTTAAAGGGGAATCGCGAAACCTCGTCGGTGGCCATGCGCACAACGTACTGGACGAGCGGCCCGAGTTGTGCGACCGGGTTGGAGTCGGCGGGCGGATTGATCACGGCAATCACCTGGCGGCGCAGATCCTCGGCCTTGGTGCGCACCTCGACCGTACCGGCCCCACGGATGGCCGTCTTACAGGCCAGGCGGTGCCCCTCGCTCAGCCGGCTCTCGGTCAGCCATGCCTGCTCAGACACATTCACCGGGCTGAGGTTCTCGGCCCCCGACAGCACCTGGCACTGACATGTCTGACAGATCCCCGCACCGTTGCAGACAAAACCAATGTGGGCACCGTTGCGCCGGGCCACATCGATCAGCCGCTCGCCAACCTTCGCCTCCATTGTGACGCCGTTAACGACTACCATAGGCATGTACAGGCTCCTTCTTCTGCGTTCCCGAAACCTTGCCTATCTTATTGTAGCACAGTATACATATTGCATTGCGCTGTGTTATGGTATAGGAATGTACCAGCGAATTAGGGGTGTAGCTCAGCATCGATCCACCTTCCTTTGGAACGCGGTATTGATTCCTCTGGTGCGCGGGTAGAGACGCCCCGCCGGGGCGTCTCTACTCATCAGGCTCGGCTGCGCCGCTGCCGGGCAGCTGCGGGAAGGGACCACGGTCGGCGAGCAGGCCGCTGCGCACGTAGGTCGCGATCTTATTGCGCGTGTCGGTGATGTCGTTGTTGCGCATGTGCAGTTGGCCGATCCTGTCCTGCGGCGAGAAGCTCGACTCGCCCTTCTCCATCGTCAGCCGGCTGGCGTCGTAGGTCAGGTTCGGCGACTCGGTGTTCAGAATGCTGTAGTCGTTGCCACGGCGCAGGCCGATCGTCACATCGCCGGAGACCACCCGGGACACCCAGCGCTGGGCCGACTCGCGCAGCATGATCGCCTGCGGATCGAACCAGCGGCCCTCGTAGAGCAGGCGGCCCAGCCGACGGCCGTTGTCGCGGTACTGGCTAAGCGTATCCTCATTGTGGATGCCGGTGAGCAGGCGCTCGTAGGCGATGAAGAGCAGGGCCATGCCCGGGGCCTCATAGATCCCACGACTCTTGGCCTCGATGATCCGATTCTCGATCTGGTCGCTCATGCCCAGTCCGTGCCGGCCGCCGATCACGTTAGCCTCGGCCAGCAGCGCCACCTGGTCGGCGAACTCCTGACCATTGATCGCCACCGGCAGGCCCTCGTGGAAGGTGACCCGCACCTCCTCGTAGGCCACCGCCACGTCGTCGCGCCAGAAGGCCACGCCCATGATCGGCGCGACAATATACACGCCCTTATCGAGGTACTCCAGATCCTTGGCCTCGTGGGTCGCCCCGAGCATATTCGAGTCGGTAGAGTACGCCTTCTCGACGCTCATGCGGTAGTCGAAGCCATTGGCGATCAGATATTCACTCATCTCCTTGCGACCGCCCAGCTCATCGATAAATGCCTGGTCGAGCCAGGGCTTGTAGATCTGCAGGCTGGGGTTGACCAGCAGGCCGTAGCGGTAGAAGCGCTCGATATCGTTGCCCTTGAAGGTGCTGCCGTCGCCCCAGATATTCACCCCGTCCTCTTGCATGGCCGAGACCAGCATGGTGCCGGTGACGGCCCGGCCGAGCGGTGTGGTGTTGAAGTAGGGCAGGCCGGCGGTCGAGATATGGAAGGCACCGGCCTGAATGGCGGACAGGCCCTCGGCAACCAGCTGGCGGCGGCAGTCGATCAGGCGGGCCGCCTCGGCGCCGTAGGCCAGCGCCCGCCGTGGGATATCCTCATAGTCCGGCTCGTCGGGCTGGCCCAAGTTGGCCGTGTAGGCGTAGGGGATAGCGCCCTTCGCACGCATCCAGTGGATGGCCGCGCTGGTATCCAGCCCGCCCGAGAACGCCAGGCCAATCTTCTCCCCCGCCGGGAGCCGCTGCAGAATGTTTGCCATAGTCCTAATCAATCCTATGTGTGCTACTTTTCATATAAGATACGGAGGGTTTTAGGCAGGGCCAAGCCCTCCCTGGCCCTCCCTCCCGAGAGCGTTTGGGCGTCGTCTGAACCCACCCCAGAGCGCTGCCGCGTATTGTAGCACAGCGGCTGGCCGGGGCTGTATGATGCAGGCTATGAGACAGGGCTGATGCAAGATCCTGAGCGCACCCCGACTGGCAATTAGAAGTCGCATCGGCGGGGCGCGTTGCGCCAGGCGGCGGCGCAGGCGGGCTTTGTAGAACCCTAGCCCGCCCGTATACGGGGGCCGAGCACGCGCAGGGTGACAGGGCGAGTTTTGCGGTACTGCCTTGTTTGCCTTCAAGAAGCCAAATATCGCCATCGCCGGTCGGCCTTTACGCTTGCGGGAGATAGACAAAACTGATATTATGCCATGAGATGTACGCTTGTTCTATCTGGACACGCGGTGATTGAAAGTGACGAAGATGCTCTCGCGAGCTACACCGGGCGGGCCCGTGCTGCGCTTCACCCCTCTTCCAGAGAATGCTCACCAGGCAGTACACGACAGCCTGGTCGAACGAGGTTTTGCGCACGAAGCCATTCTCGACTCCTACAATTTCACCAGTCGTGATGGTGATTTCAGACTCAATGTGCTTGCCTTTGCTGACCGCACCCGTCGTACTCCTGCGGAGTACTCGGGGTGCGCAGTATACAACGCCACAAATGGCGTGCCTGACCAGCAACTAATCGCAACCCTTGCCCAAACAGCAGCTCCCTTCCACATTATCCATCGACATGATCGGTTCTCATTCTGGGCAAGTGCATCGGATGGAAAGAGCATTGAGCCTATCCCACTAGGCAGCGACATTCCCTATTCAAACTTGTCGCAAACGCTTCACGAATACAAGGCAGATTTTGCTCCTGAACAGATCGTTGAAGTAAAGCAGGGTCGCAGTCAGTTCACACATCCCCATCTAAGGAAAATCGCGCCGCTGCAATTAGCACTCTGGGCGATAGGTGTCACGCGCGACACACTGGTAGAGAAGTTTGGACAGGCAGTCGCGCAGTTGCGGGCTGACATGGCCACCATGCCAGGCATTACGGATCAGACTATTACTGGTCTGGCCATACGGATGCTTGGTGCAACTATTCTTGCTGACACCGGGGTGCTGGGTGAATCGATTCGAGAGCAAGGGCTTGCCCTTTCATTAAACCAGTTGCTGTCTATCGCGATTGATAAATTTCCGAGGTATTTTCACGCTGCCGATTTTTCTGCTATCGACTACACGATCCTCGAACGCGCTTACAACATCCTGCGCCAAGTCTACTACTCCGGCTTTGTCCCTGAGATGCTCAGCAACCTTTACACGGCTGCATATGGCAAAGAGCAACGACAGGCACTTGGTTTCTACGACACGCCGCTTTACCTTACCCGTCGTATTCTCCAGAACATCCCTATCGAATACCTACCGCCTGAACAGCGAACAATCGTAGACATGGGATGCGGCTGGGGAAGTTTTCTCATCGCAGGCGTCGAGCGCCTGGCGCAACTCAGTGATATGCGTGGCCGATCACCACGCGAGCATATTATTGGAAACGACATTGATGCGTTTACTGCACAGCTCGCTGGTCTTGGACTCTTGCTCTCAACATCAGAAGATAGCTGGCATATCGACCATCACGATGTCTTCACATGGCCCTGGATTGAGACCCATCAGCCCGGTGTCATTATTGGCAACCCACCATTTCGTGGCAGACGGGATCAGCCGGAGACGCTTGATGAACTGATGCCTGGAGAAGGTCGTACGAGAGTTGAGGCTGCGAATGCGCATTTAGAGAAGGCTATTCGGCGGCTTAGCCCTGGCGGGTATCTGGCTATGGTTATGCCTCAATCATTCCTTATATCAGAAGCAGGTCCAAGTTATCGACTGGAGTTGTTGCAGGCTTGTGATATCTACGAGATTTGGCAATTACCTGGAAAAGTTTTTGCGGATCCAAAGACACAACCAATGGTGATCTTTGCACAAAAGCACCAGAATTCTGGTCGAATTTACTTTGTGCCACGTATACGCAATCTGCAAAAAGCATCTCTTTCTTTATTTGAAACCAACAATACATTCACAGCGTCGTCATTCTCTAGCGGCCCCGAGCGTTGGCTTGATTCCGAAACAATTACCGGCAAAAGTAAAGATCAGCACATTATTGATGCCTATACAATACTTCATGAAAGACAATGGGCGGAAATTCACTTGCACAACAAACCATTATCAGAGTTTGTAATTATCTTTCCAGGATTAACGAAAGGGAAAGATAAAAAGAAAAGCCTGCGCTCTCTCGAAATTCCTTCTCGACAGGTAAGATTTGCGACAGATGCACGGAAAGTCATGCCACAAGCTTGGTCTATTAATTATGAGCGAATCACTAAGGTCACCTATCCCGACGATTTTACAAGACCTCGTTTAGAGTATCAGAAGGAATTGGATAAAAGTAAGATTTTACTAGTAGCTTCACCTAACCCAAGTTGGGGGAGACGATCAAAGTGTGCGGTTGATGAGCAGAATATTTATCCCTCATTTAGTTTTTATGGTATTACCCTGAAAGAATCAGCGATTAAAGTTGGGGTAAACGCAAATATCGTTGCTGCCGTATTGAATTGGGTTGTTAGCAATGGTTGGGTGGCAGAGCATCGTCCCTATGCTAAGATCGAATCTAGAATTGTAGAGACTATACCGTTTCCAAGTAACCTTGAAGAATCACAGCTGGAAATATTATCTAATGCGGCTGATGTTCTGCGGCGAACAGAATCTTCAGCGGTGTCTGTTCGAAATGATGCGCAGGAAACCATAGATGCTATTCTCAGGGCTGCATACGATCTTGATGACGCTACCTATGCGCGGCTACGCGCAGTTGCCGAGTGGGATGATCATCCCCAGATTACGCTTGACCCGCAGCCGGATCGCTCGACTGCTGACTACATCATCAGCGGTATCGTAGAGAGTGTGCAGGCTGAGCAGGGGACCATAACCCTGTGGATGAGCGGCTTCGACGACCTACAGACAGTGCCGATTGACCCGCTTATGCCCGGTTGGTTATTACGACCCGAGGCAGCCTTCCGTGCGAAGATCCCCTTCATTAATAAGCGCAAGCGAACGCTCGAACATGTTATATGGGGTTCCTTTGCTCCGCAGCAATACACCTATCGCAGTGAGACGGAACTAGTTCAAGAATTGGGGAGTATTTTCAACTCGGATGGAGATGACGCCGAATGACATTTCAGCACAGTGTCAGGGTTGCATTCCTCGATGTGGGACAAGGCGATAGTATCGTAGTTACGGTTCCGGCTACCGGCGAGGCTATAATCATTGATTGCCCCGAGGCAGATACCGTTATTGAGTATCTGAGATTCGCAGAAGTCAGACACATCCGTGCGCTGATTATTACGCACCTCCACCTTGATCACTACAGAGAGGCGGTAAGTTTTCTCGAAAACTGTGGGGGGCAACTTGGAGTCGAGTGTGAACGTCTTGTTTTCAACTGGCCATCTAACCGCCAACAGCCACTCCCCGATGCTGATGAGCATAGTGAGATGTATAGCGATCCAAAACGGCGGGAGCGAACGCGCATCACTGCTTATCGAGAGTTGATGGCATGGACGAATCAGTCGCCGCACGAGGATGCATGTGTTGGATTGTTACGTCCTCGGCGTGGTGACTACCTAGAGATAGATGGAATGATTGCTCAGGCGATAAAAATTCTACAGCCCTCACATGCACAGATTGGAAAGCTATTCCATTTGGGACTAAACAACACTTCGGCCGTGTTACGGATTGAAGGCCCAGGCTCATCGGCTCTCCTTACAGCAGACATTGAGCCAGCTGGGTGGAGTGAGTTACAAAAGCGCTACTCCTCTTTGCAAAGCGATGTTCTCAAGTTTCCCCACCACGGCTCTTGGAAAGGCGCAGATCCACTTGATGTGCTGGGAGCGGTAGATCCTTCAATTGTTGTCATCTCAGTTGGCACAGAAGGAGACAGATACGATCATCCAAACCCGCATGTCTTCAGTGCGATACGTAGCCTCTCTCATGTCAGATTGCTCTGCACGCAGGTAACAACTCGCTGTGTAGCACAGCCCGCTACCCAGCGAAAAGCTGTTGAAGCTACCTTGGAAGCAGATGCCGTATCACGCGACACATGCTCTGTACGAACACCACGTGGCTGCCCTTGTGCTGGCACTATTATTGTTGAGCTAAGCGATCAGGTGCGCGTTCTTCAGCCCGATGCCTTTGTGCATCGTGATCAGATAATCAATCGCCATTACGGTACGCCTCAGTGCGCCGGGTAGAATACCGCACCATCGTTCCGCACGCCCAGCGTGCCCCTGCGACGCCCCCGGCGTCGTGAAGAAGACCGTCGCGCTGTCCTGGTCGTCGCTCATCGCGCACATCGCCACCTCAACGCGGGCTCTCTATGCCTCATCTTCCCCTTCGGCAAACTCCCGAAACTCACCTGTCTCCACCATATACTGCCAGGTGCTCAGATCGGGCGGCTCCATCCCCAGCTGCGTGATGATCGTCGCGATCTGCGTGCGGTGCTCGGTCGCATGGGTCACCTCCTGGACGATGAGGCTCGCGAGCGGGTACGCGCAGACCAGCCCCTGCTCGCGCTCCCGAACGATGGTGTCCTTCCGCGCCGAAAGCGCCAGATGGAGCAGCTCATCGCCTGCCCAGCGGGCCACATCCTTCAATGCCGCAAACCCAGGGAGCTGGTCGCCGGTAAGCGGGTGGGGCGGGCGCTTGCCGTTCACGCGCTCCACGTAGCTCACCTCGGCCCCGATGATGTGTGCCAGCGTCGCGCGGATCGAGCCGTAGCCACCGATCGCCGTGGCGTCGATCTGCGCATCGCTCACCTGCGCGCAAAAGTCCAGCAGCTTCAGGTTTGCCCATGTGTTGTGCGCGAACAACGTCGTCACCACGCTGGCATCGCCGTGTGCATCTGCTTGAGTCATCGTATCCCCTCCCAGTAGACATACTACGTCTGTACCACCAGGTCGCTGGTGGCGAGCAGCGCGGCGACGGAATCCTGAGACTCGCTCATCGCATGGCTGCTGTGGAGCCGTGAATAGAACATATATTTCTATTATACACCGTAGGCCGCAGATGCGCCAGCCGATGATCCGCACTCAACCACGTCCCTGCGCCGGTGGACATCAGCGCTTCCGCGCATACCCCGACCCCTCGATGGCGGTGCGCAGCTCGTCTTTGAGGGCCGGCAGGCGCGGATAGGCATCGAAAAGGCTTCGGTAGTACCTATCAAAGTCACTTGTCCGGCCCTGGATCTTGCGGATCGCGCGGATCAGTTTGGCATAGCTGCCGGCCACGGCGTAGCTCTCGCGCTTACGCCCGTCCACCGCGCGAATCACCAGCCGCTCGTAGACCTGCACCGCACTGTCGAAGAGAAGATTCGGGTGGAGGGTCTGCGCCGTCGCATCGAGCAGATCCCCCTGCTCCCGCACCATCGCGGGCGCGCCGCCCAGCGCCTCGCGGAGCACCTCGTCTGGCTTTGCATGGGCCGCCGCCATCCCCATGCGCAGCAGCCCGGTCGCAACAACCCCTTTCAGGTCATTATCTGTCCAGCCCATCGGGATCTCGGGGTGCAGGCCCCAGAGCACCGCGTGCTCGATCTGCCCCTCCAGGAGATGGGCGTAGCCCAGCAGCGCGGCAACCATGAGGCTCGGTGTCGTGAAGCCGGAGCTACGCTTGGCGACCTCAGCCAGCACCTGCCGCTCAACCTCGCCGGTCAGCTGGGGGTAGAGCTGCGCCCAGTCACCGGTGGTCTGCGCCGCCGCGCGCAAGCTCAGGTAGACCGAGAGGTCGCGCTTGTGTGTGAAGAGAGACTGGAGCGCCGCCAGCGCCTCAGCCGGGCGATCCAGGTGCAGCAGCGCCGTGCCGCGCGCCTCCTCCAGCTTGGGCCGGTAGATGCTCTGCGGCGGGAGCTTGGCCAGTCCGTCATCGGCCCAGGCCAACGCCTGCGCCCACTGCCCCTGCTCCTGATAGGCGCTGATCAGATCATCGTAGGGCCAACCCTGCTGCGGCCCAAGCTCCTGGCACAGCGACTCGCGCTCGGCCAGGCTGTGGGAGCGGCGGAATGCCTCGCGCAGCAGCTCGGCGGCATGGCCTGGGCCGTAGTAGCCATGCGGCTCCTGGTTTACCGGCTGGCGGCAGAGATCGCGCAGGTGCGCCTCAAGGCCGTGCATCCACTCGGGGTGACTCGCCCAGGCATCCAGCAGCGAATGGCGGTTGTCCCCGTAGAACGAGAGATTGCTCGACAGGTCGAGCAGTGTCTGCTCATCTCCGTTGTCGTCGCTATCCTCTTCATCGTCGTCATCGCTATCCTCCAGAACCACCGCTACCGGGTCGGGGTTCAGCATACCGAGTGCGGTAAAGAGATGCTGCTTCATCACATTAAGGTCGGTCTGGAGCGCTGTGGCTGGATCGGGGCGCGTGAAGTGGTAGCCATCCTCAACTAGGCCGAAGATATCGAACAGTGCGACATAGGCCGCCGCAGCCACCCGGTAGTTACCGGCCCGGAAGAGGCTGGTCGCTGTAGCGAAAAGGCTATCCATCTCATCGATCCAGCCATCGTCGCCAAAGCCGCGATAGTCGCCGTAGTCAGGATCGTAGCCCGCCCCATTCTGCACATACTTGTCGTTGGCGAGCGCATCGTACAGCTCCTGGATGCTGCTCAGCAGCTCGTCATCGCCCTTCAGTTCCAGCGTTTCCACCACCACCGGACGCGATTTCTGGCGCATCAGGTCGAGGAAAGCGGTCAGATTATCCGCATCGCGGTCTGCCAGGAAATCCCAGATCAGCGCCATCAGCTCATCGCGGTTATAGTGTTGCAGGCGCGTGTTGATCTTCTGTAGCAGGTCGTCCATACAGCCCTCGATATGTTTCTCTGAAAGTCTATCCTGGGGTCACATATGATACCATGCACGTGCTGTGTTCACCGCGAGAGAGGTCGCGTTACAGGGCATGTGCAAAGTCCGTTCCCCCCTCCTAACCTCCCCCCGTTGGGGGGGAGAATCCGGCTCCCTCCCCCAGGGCTTGAGATGGAATATCGACATGATACGCCTCAATCTGACAGGGTACAATACGATGTGATTGCGTGAACGGGACTGACGATGACCTATGCCCGGCCGACTGGCTCGCCCGCCGCGAGCCGCTGCCCGGCTGGGCCTTTGGGGAGGGTTGATGAACGGACAGTATCGCAAGGACATCCGGCCCGGGCTGCGGGTGGCGATCGTGCGCAAGCAGGACCAGCGCACGGGCCGGCGGACGGTCGGCGTGGTGAAGGACATCCTGACCTCGGCGGCCCAGCACTCGCGCGGGATCAAGGTGCGGCTGGAGGACGGCCAGATCGGGCGGGTCCAGGAGGTCGAGCCAGCCGTTACCGGCCAGATACACGAAGGAGGAGCCGATGCCGCGTAAAGCCGCCGCCCCCAAGCGCATCTACCAGCTGAAGATCACGCTCAAGGACAGCAAGCCGCCGATCTGGCGGCGGGTCGAGGTCCCGGACGATAGCACCTTGGCCACGCTCCACGCGATCATCCAGGCCGCGATGGGCTGGACCGACTCGCACCTGCACATGTTCAGCATTGGCCGGACCACGTACGGCGTGCCGGACCCGGACTATGATGATGAAGATGTCCGCGATGAGCGGCGGGTCAAGCTGAACCAGCTGCTCACGGAGCCCAAGCAGAAGCTCAGCTACGAGTACGACTTTGGCGACAGCTGGACGCACGTCGTGCTGCTGGAGCAGGTGCGCGAGCCGGAGTCAGGCGTGGCCTACCCGCGCTGTACGGCGGGCAAGCGGGCCTGCCCGCCCGAGGACTGCGGCGGGGTCTGGGGCTATGCAGATTTTCTTGCGGCCATCACTGACCCGGAGCACCCCGAGCACGACGAGTTGCTGGAGTGGGCGGGCGGCGCGTTCGATCCCGAGGATTTTGATCTGGCTGAGATCGACGCGGCGCTGCGCCAGTAGATACGGCGACGACCGGCGTGGAGCCGGGCACGATGTAGCTATCGGCGGGCGGCGCACACGCGCGATTAGGTAGTCGGGGAGCGTCATGCTATACCTCGTTGCGTATCAGCCCATCGATAAGCGCAGCAGCGATTGGGCGTTGGCCTCGTCGTGCGACGGGTCGCGGTTGGCCTCGACGCGGGCGATGAAGGAGCCGCCGTCACGCGGGGCGAAGGTGACGGCGTAGATTTGGTAGCCAGTCCAGCTGCGGTGCAGGTGGAGCGTGTCGCCCTCGACGAAGGCGAACCACGTGTCCTCCATTCGGCCTCCAGGACTGCGCGCTGCTCGCCCTGTAGGCAGCGCGCGCCATCGCCAGTGGATGGGGCCGAGCGAGCGTCCTCGGCGCCCTCGCCCCCCGCCTGCCGCCCGCCCTGCTGCCACTCGCCCTGGAGGCGGCGCGCGCCATCGCCGACGAGAAGCACCGAGCGAGCATCATCGGCGATCTCGCACTCCATATGCCGCCCGCCCTGGAGGCGGTGCGCACCCTCGCCGACGAGAAGCACCGAGCGAGCGCCCTTGACGCCCTCGCCCCCCGCCTTGTTGCCCATCGACTACTAATTCAGGTATGGATTCCAAAATCGCCAGCAACAAAAATCGGTGGTACACCTGATGCACGCAAATCGAACAGGCGTGCGGAAAGATGGCGCGATCGAACCCTGGTGGCATCATCAGTCGGGGTGGGCTACAATAGCGGTATCAATGCGAGGAGGTGATGGCCATGACCTTAACCGAGACCCTGAGAGACATAAAGTTCGTGGTCGGACCCGACGGTCGGCCGACTGCGGCGCTCGTAGATATTGCCGCATGGCAACACCTTGTGGATCTCTTGGAGGAGGCGGAGGATCAAGGCCTGCTGCGCGGCTACCTCGCCCGCCGCCGGACGGCGCGCACCCCCGAGGAGCTCGGCCTGATCTCCTGGGAGCAGGCCGAGGCAGAGCTCGACGCCCGTGAGGAGGCCAGTGATGCGCCTGTGGGTTGAGCCGGCGGTCATCGACGAGATCGCCTGGCTTCCCGGCAATATACGCCAGCGCGTGCGCCGCGCCATACGAGACCTTTCGAGCGAACCGCGCACGGCCCAGAGCCGGGCGCTCGATGTTCCCGCCGAGCTCCAGACTGAGGGCACCGAAGCGCGCCGCTTGCGGATGGATCAGTGGCGGATCATCTATGTCATCGACTCCGAGATCAACCTGATCAGTGTGCTGGCAGTGCGCCGACGGCCGCCGTATAACTATGATGATCTCCACGAACTGCTTGGCGAGCGGTAGATGGCCAAGCAAAACAGCTCCACCTGCTCGCCAGGTGCTGTATACTATGATGTATATCGTAGGAGGCAGCCAATGGCGACAAAGATCCGCAAACAAATCTACCTGGAGCCCGCGCAGGAGACGATGCTGAAGCGTATCGCCGGGGCGACCGGCGTGCCAGAGGCAGAGATCATCCGCCAGGCAATTGATCGGCACATCCAGCGGGTGCAGGTTTCACGCCGTGACCGACGGGCCTGGGCTGCGGAGCGCGACTACCTTGCGCAGCTTGTCGCCGCAGGCCCGGTGGCTGGCGCGCGCGCCTGGCGGCGTGAGGATCTGTATGAGGGTTAGGGTGTTGGTCGATACCAATGTGCTCGTCTACGCCTATGACCGGGCAGACCCACACAAGCAGCAGCAGGCGATCGCGGTGCTGGATCAGCTGGCCCAGCATGACGCTGGTGCCCTGACGACGCAGATCCTCGCCGAGTTTTTTGTTACCGTGACCCGCAAGCTCGCCGCGCCACTCAGTGCCGCCGACGCCTACACGCGCATCGAAAACCTCCTGCTCGCGTGGACCGTCTATGAGTCGTCGGGCTTGGTGGTGCTTGAGGCGGCGCGCGGCGTACGCGACCATCAGCTCAGCTACTGGGATGCCCAGATCTGGGCAACCGCCCGGCTCTACCAGGTGCCGGTTGTGCTGAGTGAGGATTTCGCCTCCGGCTCGACGCGTGAGGGCGTCCGCTTCGTCAACCCCTTTGCCCCCGCATTTCAGCTGGATGACTGGATGTAGGGGCGTCATAACGATGTGCTGCCCCAGCCCTGGGGCAACCTGGGCATCTGCCTGATGATGCAGCGCATGTTCGACGAGGCCGAGGACGCGCTGCGCCGGGCGCTGGAGATCGACCCGAAGTACACCATCGCCCGCCAGAACCTGGCCGGCATGCCCGCCATCCGGGCCAGCGGCATCCTGCCCCGGATCAAGACCACCCACCCGCTGAAGGGCAGCAAGCAGCACCTCTCGGTGCTCGTCGAGGGCGAGAAGCAGCTGCGCGACATACGCTGAATGGTAGGAGCACGATGAGCGCAGACCGTGAGCTGCGGGCCTCTATCGACCGGCTGCTTCAGGAGCCATAATGTTCCTCCTGGGTGCGTATTGTACTGCTTGGACGAGGAGGGCTGAGCCTTCGCTCGCTCGCCACCCAGGGCTTCTGCAAAGTCACCTCCCGGTGGGGGTGCGGGGGCGGCGAAGCCGCCCCCGCAGTATTTTTGTATTGGGTTTGGGCGGCGAAGCCGCCCAAACCCAATACAAAACCGGGTCTGGGGCGAAGCCCCAGGACTTTGCAGAAGCCCTGGCTCGCCACCTACCCTGGTGGCATCATCAGTCGGGGTGGGCTACAATAGGGCTCAACAACCCGAGTTGTTCGAGTAAACAATGCCAGTAACCTACACCAACCGCAAAGGGGTGACCTATCACCTTTGCCAGTCCACCACCAAGACCGGGAAGCCGCGCTACGTCTTCGCCCGCGAGCCACGTGGCGCGCCGGTCGAGCAGATCCCGGCGGGCTTCCGCATCAGCGAGAGCGCCAACGGACGGGTGATGCTGGAGCGCGATCGCCCGTCGCTGCTGCTGCCGGAGGAGATCGCCGCCGTCGATGCCGCCATCTCCCGGCGCTCGCGCCCCCAGGACTACCACGTCGCGGTTAAGCATGACCAGATCGTGGTCAGCGAGCGACCTGACATCGGCGGGGATGACCTGGCGAGCAGGATGGGTGCCTCGCTCGGCCTGCCAGCGGTCTTCACCGCCCAGATCCGCAGCGTGATCGACAGCCAGCGCAGTTTTATGCCGGTGCTGCGCTTCCGGCTGGCCGACCCCGAGCGGCGCATCTTCTCTGCCGAGCGCTGGTGCTCGCTGGGCAGCATCGACGACTGGATCGATGTCGGCGTGAGCGGATCGCTGGCGCAGATCGCCGGCCCGACTGTGGCCCGCCTCGGCGATGATGCCTTCTACGAGCCGTTCTGGGGCGAGGAGCTATGAGCGCAGACCCTGATGAGCTGCGGGCCTCTATCGACGGCCTGAGCCGAGAGGCGCTGGCGACACTGCTGCTTGATCTGGCCGGGCGCATGCCAGCCGTTGCCGACGCTCTCGCCGCCCGCCGCCGCGCAGTCGGCGGTGATGCACAGAGGCTCGTCACAACTATTCGCAGCGAGCTCAGCGGCGCCCGCCGCCGCTCCGGCCCCTGGCCGAACTTCGAGGCCATCCGCGATAAGCTGGTCTTGCTGCGCGACGCCGGGGCCGCCGACGCCATGTGCGAACTGGCCGGGCCGATCCTTGAGGCCGGGGCTGATCTGATCGAGGAGACTGAGGACGAGGGCGATCTGGCCGAGGAGGTGGCCGCCTGCCTCGACCTGGTCTTCGCCGCGCTCCCGGCCAGCAGCATGTCGCCCGACACACAGATCCTCTGGGCGATCGACATGGAGCTGCGCGATCCCTTCGACCTCTGCCGTGGATCGGCTGCCGTCTGGGATCGCCCCGAGCCGCCGACAGTCTGGGGGCAGGTGGCTGATGTCCTGCGCACCCGACTGGATCGCATACCGCCCAGCAAGCCAGACGACCATGAGGCCCGATTCACCCGCGACAGCCTGCTGAATCGGCTGGTTGCGGTGCTGGGCAAAGCCGGGCGGGCCGAAGAGGTCTTCGACCTCGTGGCCGTCGAGGCCCGCCGCGCGGGCAGCTACCCGCGTATGGTCACGCAGCTGCGTGCGGCGGGGCGGCTGGCCGAGGCTGAGCAATGGGCGCGCGACGGGCTGGCGGCTGGCGGCAGCCCCGCTGCCGACGGCGAGCTGCGTCAGGCCATCCGCGAGCTGCGCGCCCAGGCCGGCGACTGGGATGCCGTGGCCGCGCTCCAGGCCGATGCCTTCTTCAGCGCGCCGTCGATCCACACGCTCCAGCGACTGCTCGACGACAGCACGCGGGCTGGGGTGGCGCCCGCCGTCCGGAAGGCGGCCCTACGCTACCTGGAGGACGGTGTGCGCCCCGATGGGCAGGCCGGCTGGCCGCTGCCACCGGCCGACCCGCCCCAGCCGACGACCGCAGCGCAGCCATTCCCGCAGTACGAGTTACTCATCCAGCTCGCCATCGCCGAGCAGCGCCCCACCGACGTACTCAGCTGGTATGACCGGGCGCGGGCCGCGAAGGCGCGCCTAAGCGTCGCCGAGGATCGGATCGCTACGGCGGTTGGGCAGGCCCACCCGGAGCGAGCGGCAGCGATCTGGCGCGACTTAGCCACACGCCAGATCGCCCAGGCCAATGTGCGGGCCTACGACGAGGCCGCACGGCAGCTGCGCCGGCTGCGCGCCGTGCTGCCCGAGCCTGCCTGGCGCGCAGAGCTAGAGGGGCTGAAGGCCGCGCACCGCCGCAAGCCGCGGCTGGTCGAGGCTATCGACCGGCTGCTTCAGGAGCCATAACGAATGCCCCAGCAATACATATCTGCCTACGCTGTTCGAGCTAAGCATCTGGTACGACCCAATGGAATTCGAACGGCTCCAGGCGGTCTCGCTCTGAAGGCTAGCGCGTTCTAACGCGAAGAAACGCCAGGGGATGATTTCCCTGGCGTTTCAAATGCATATTTGCAGAAAGTACTTCGTACCTACAGCAGAAAGTACTTCGCATTGACAGTGATGGCGTAAAACCGTGCTTTCTCTTCATGACTGTAAAGACTTTTGTTGACCTCCCCGATCATCCAATGCACCACGAATCGTAGTTTTTACACGGTTGTTACAATGGCTGGTGGTGTCCCTCATATTCCGTGATGAGCTACTGTCACGAAAATCCGCATTGTAATGCCATCTAACTGGTCACTGGAAACATCGCTGGAGGCTGAAAGAGGCCATTTCTTCGCTATTTCTGGTCACATCATCTGGAAGTAGGGATGGGCCGAACGGTTGGATAGCGTGGCGGCGCGGAGCCGAGAAATACATCGACCGCTGCTCGGATGGCGTCGAACTGAACCTCAAAGCCCTGCATTTCCCACAGCTCCGCCCGGAGCCGACAGAGCTCATCGTTGTTGAGTGCCTCGAGTCGGATGAGCGGCTGCCGCCGATCAAATCCGCGCTGGGTGATGCGGTTTGCCCGTGGGGCTCGCTCAAGGTTCGATTGTCGCCGCCAGGGGTGGCGAGCGCGTCGCGCGCTTCGAACCGACTCCTCGTCGCTGATCGTCTGGTTAAGCAGAACCTCGATATGTTCGAGTGTTTCCTTCACAACCTGGTGTGAGATAAGCCGCTCCTGGAGCCACCGCACCTCGCGCTTGCCTGTTTCGGCAAGGGTTTTTCCGCGATACCGCCCGAAGGGCACCAGCGTTGTGGATGCCTCCGCGTAGCGATTGGTGCGCTCGGCCCAGATGGCGTGTACTTTGGCAATATCGGGCACGACCTCAGTAGTGCCGCTTTCCGCTGCCTGCGAGCCAGAACCGCTGTCGTCGTCATCGGCTTCTTCTTCCAGCCCGAGGATTCGTATGTGCCAGTTGAGCAGCATCAGCGCCACCTGGCGGAACACGCCATCGCGGAGCGGTCCGGCGACAGGGTAGTCGACGCTGGTGAGCTTCAGTACCTCTACCGGCTTCACCTTGAGGATATGCCGTCGCTTCTTGCGCCGATACCCCTTGACCTTCTTAGCATTCACCATGCGAGCGATTCGTTTGACGACCGCCGCCTTCGGTCGCTTACGCCGGTGCTTCGGGCCGGCGCGAAAGCTCTGGGAGAGAATGTCGGCGAGTACCTGAGTGCGCTGTCCGCTCTCGCCTTGCGCTTTCCGCGAGTACATCTCGCGAATGCAGGCCAGGGCGCGGTCGTAGCGCACCTCGCCAGGCTCCTCACGGAGAGTCTCAAGGATATGGGCGGTCATGTTGGTGACGTGGACCTGCGCCCAGAGAAGCGCGTGCTCTTTACGACGGCTTGGCCGATGGAGCTTGAGCACGATCATGCGGCAGACCGTCCGTGGCCGCTTGCTCAGCGCAGCTTCAAGCGCGTCACGAATACGGTCTTCGGAGGGGAGTTGCGGGCGGTCAACTGGCCGATCTGAGGAATCCTTGCTCACCATTCGCTCCTTTTCTTGCAGGCGCGATCAAGCGGGAGTATCCCGTCTGGGATCTCCTGTTCGCCGCCGACCCGCGATCTTCACCTAGAAACCTCTCAGTCGCCTGACAGGCCGATCTTTGCAGGGCTTCGATAGCCGGTTACTCCAGCTGCGAAACCACCGCTTGATACGCCCGTCGCCTGCCAATGGCACTGGCGCGGCGATCGCGATACCTCGTGCTACCGTAAGGCGGTAACAGGGCATTCTGAGGAGAGGTACCCCCAGACGGTCGAATAAAAGGAAATGCTACTGGTCGTAGTTACCAGCCATGCTAGAATGCAAGGAAGGCTCGTTTGAGCAATGGGAAGCTAACCTGCTCGTAATGCTGGGGAGCCGAGTAGGCCAAGCAGATTATTGTGTGGTTGAGTGAATGTGAGTATTTGAAATATTTTATCGCACGACCGTTCGTCTGTCAAGCGGCTCCCTGGCGATCTATGTTGCTTATGGATCGTCTCTTCGGGGCAAAGCTGCGCTTTCTCAGAAAACAGCGATCTATGTCGCAAACCACGTTCGCTGAGTTGCTGGGACTGGTCAATCAGTCGTCGCTTAGCAACCTGGAGAGTGGGCGCCGGCCCCCATCCCTGGATCTCGTTGTTCGCGCAGCCGCGCAGCTTGGTGTCTCAATTGACTACCTCGTACGCGACTCGATCCCGGTTGAAACTATCAAGTCACCTGACGCACTTATGGATCGCAGTGTGTCAGGTGGTGAGTACCTCATACGAGGTGAGCATCCAGTTGAATCCGTAGCGCCAACCGAAAGGTCTCAGGCGATCCGTGAGAGTCGCACGGTATACACGCACACCACCTTCGGCGCTCGGTTACGACGCTTGCGACAATCGGCTGGTTTGACGCAAGGAGACCTTGCGCGAGCGCTCGGACTGGCGTCTCACTCCCATATTAGCTTCTTAGAGTGCGATCAAGCGGACCCCTCCATTGATCTGCTGCTACGCATCGCTGATCACTTTGGCGTTACTACGGATGCACTGATGAGAGGCACGGCGATCACCGCACCGCCCAGATGAACCATACGCCTTGTTTCTCCTCATTAGATGTGCTCGCTGCTAGCGGTGTCTACTTTTAGGGCGAAGAAGATCACTCGGTCGGTGCTGATCATCCTCGTCTCCCCCCGCGGGCTCACGACGATTCGCTCCCACTGCACGCCCTTGGAGTTGGCCGCCGTCGGCCTGGCGAGCGTCAGGCGGCCGGCGCTGTGGATCGCTGTCACCACGCCGGTGATCTCCTGCTCAGCTCGACGAGCCTTGCAGAGCATACCTATACCGAAGAACTGCTCAGTCTCGGCCGGGATTTGATCGTCCATCGGGATGACCCGCGTGATGGTGCGTCGGCCATCATGCCATTTGGCGATGCCCTGGTTCACACGTACGCGGCGCTTCACGGTCGTGCCGATGCGGACATACGTGGGCGACAAACTGGTTGTCGTAGGGTAGTTGCGCCCGCTGAAGACTTGTTTGCGCGGGTGGCCGACCAGGTATGCGACGAAGCAGGGGATGTCGTCTCTGGCCGATGAAGCGCCACCATCCGGTTTTCGCCAGCTGACCTTCATCGCGCTCTGCCGTAGTCGAGCTGCGAGCTGTCGAATAGTTTGAGTCACATAGGGCCGGGCTCGTGAGAACTGTATGGGCTCAGCTCTGGGCTGAATCAACAGCTTCATGCCTACCTCCTCGGGGAGGTATTTCCCTTTGCGCTTGTTGCAGGTGAGGCAGGTCAGCACCAGGTTCTCCCACCGGTCTGTGCCGCCACGGCTGCGCGGCACTACATGGTCAACTTCGATGTGATCACCTGAGCTGCCACAGTAGCAGCACACCGCATCCTGGCCCCCGTTCGCGCTGGGCCGCCCATAGGCCGCGATCAGACGCCGACGTAGCTCCAGCGGCGACGCTTCATCGTGTGCAGATTCCGCCGGCGTCGGCGTTATCAGAACGTGGCTCACGGGGACATACCTCCGGATCGCCATGATCACGCGCTCGATGGCCTCTGCCCGCCATTGGATGATGGCCGGGATGTGTGCGTGGCCTGGGGAGCGATGTCAGCCTCTCCAGTGAACGGTGGCCCAGCTGGAGCGCCGTAGCGAGGGTGTGCGCAGCTTGAATGGTTGTCCATAGGGCGAGGCCGCCCGATATCGCCCACGCACGGAGCGCACGGGCGCGGTGCGCTGGTCCGGGTGGCGTGGCGGCGGTGGCCGTCGCGCCACAGAGACGGGCTGGCCGTGGTTATGACGCCAGTATAGGTGGCATCAATCAGGTGTCAACATTTTGGCTGATCGTGAGACCTGCCCGTCTCTATGGTCACAGATCGGCGATATCCTAGCAGTGAGAAGCCGAGTATCTTCGCTGCCCCGCTTGGTCGGTTCGCGGCTGACGCCGACACCGCGCGTGGCTTTCGTGAGCGTCTGCACAATCGAAGCGCACGGGAATGGCATTTCCAGAATAACCTGAATTGCACTATTGTGCTATTCAGCAGCATCTTGTTCCCCTGCGCCATCTTCCTCTTCGCTGGGTGCGGTTCCCACACCGCCGCGTGTTTCATGCTCCAGCTCGGCGAGCCGCGCGATCATGCCGTATGTCACCCACTCCTCGGTGCAGCGCACCGCCCACTGCATAAATGCGTCGCCCTGATCCGGTTGCCGAAGAAGATTGACGGTGCTGGTTCGGGCGCGAACCATTTCCCACGTACTCGTCGGTGGAAGATACTCGCGCTCGTCGGCAGCAGTTCCCTGTTCGCTCCACGCCTGCGCAGCTTCACGAAAACGCCTATCAGTATGTAGCCGCTGACCAAGCTCATGATCTGGGTTGGTATGGATCATCAGCATCAAATCGGGCACGCCTTCGATCAGCAGCGGATCTTGTGGGCGGCCCAAAAAGAATCCCACGGATATGAGGAAGGCATCCCGCCGACGTGGTGGCACCCACAGATGGTAGCCGTAGCGCTGCCAGTTGTACTCGATTTTGATGTGCTTTCGGGATCCATCTCGTAACTCGCAACGCAGCCCACCCCTGTGTAGAATCTTCCGCACCGCTTTGGCGGTGTGTAATGACCATTTTTCCATTGCACCCCAGGCGGGCGAAGACGCGACCATACCGGTCAGTGCGGGCAGAGTGAGGTTTGGCACAACAACCCCCATTTTATCAAGAAGCTGGTGGAACTGCCGCAGAACCAATGGTTCTTCTGGCCAACTGAATGCGCGCAGGCGTGCCCATGTCACGACCCCGAGGTAACGAGCTGCGGCATCGGGATCGACCCGAATGCGGGCAGGCACGCCTGCGACTGCTGCGACTCGAGCGCCAGTGCGCAGGTACGTGTTTATCTGATTACGGTGTGGCGGCTGATGAACTTTAAGCTCAAGTACTAATGGCGGTTGTCCAGGCCAGGTCAGGGTAATGTCTGTACGACCTTGCTCAACATGATCTTGAGTCTGAAGTACTGGCGGCGTACGAGGAACACGGCCCTCCCACCGAAGATGTGTGACCAAGCGCGGCCACACCTCACGATGCTCTAGCACCGCCGCCAACGCATCTTCAAGAAACCCTTCACGCGGACGAAGATCCTGTGTTGCTCGCCAGTATGCCCGAGCCAGTAGGGTGTCCGCACGGCTCATGGCTGAACCTCATCAATGACACTGAGATCCTCGGCGATGGCGGCGAACTGCTCCAGCGCGGCCTGGAGGTCCTGCACGATCTCGGCGGCCAGCACCTCGGGCGCGGGCAGGCTCGCGCTGTCCTCCAGGCTCTCGTCGCGCAGCCAGAAGATGTCCAGGCTGACCTT
>RYFE02000021.1 GCA_004138175.2 Chloroflexales bacterium ZM16-3
TGTTGTGCTAGGACGGTGCTGTGTTGTTGTGCTAGGACGGTGCTGTGTTGTTGTGCTAGGACAGTGCTGTGTTGTTGTGCTAGGACGGTGCTGTGATGGCGATTGCGTCACCCAGAGAACCAGTCCAACCTTAGACCCAGTGCAGTGTGCGGGTGGGGGAGGGGGGGGAAGTGAAGTGTATGTCCTGTCCGCACTTGAATGATATCACCTCCTGTTACCAAGCTCAATGGCGCATGGGTATGGACTCGCAGGTACCGTTAGTACTAGGCATCACATACCAGGAAGTACCAAAAGGCCGACATCTTTGTCGGCTAAGAGCGGCTGGCGGCCGACACAAAGCGGTGTACCCGCTCAATATCGACCGGGTTGGTAATCTCACCGCCCTCCTTAATGCTGCTCCCGACGATAACGCCGTCGGCGACATCCATAAAGGCGGCGATATTATGCTCATCGGTTCCGCTGCCGAGCAAGATTGGTGTGCCGGCGGCGAGGTCGCGGGCGGCGCGCACCTTCGCCAGGTCGGGGGCGTCGCCAGTCATACGGCCCGAGATGATCATCGCGTCGGCGCCGAAGAAGTTTGTCCACTCCATATGCGTGGCCAGATCGATGCCGGGGAAGCGCACCGAGTGCTTCTTATCGACATCGGCGAAGATCTTGATATGCTCAGCGTGCAGCTCCTTGCGGCGGCGCAGCAGGTCGGCGGCGCAGCCCTCGTCCCAGCTTCCGGCATCCCACACGCCGGCGCCCGTAAACATACAGACCCGGATAAAGCTGGCCCCGGCGGCGATGGCGATGCCGAGCAGGGCCACCCCACCGTTATGCACCAGGTTGATGCCGAGGGGCAGCTGGGGGACGGCCTGGCGCACCGCGCGGGCGACTACCGCCTGGGCGGCGATGCTCTCGGGCTGGACGTGTGGGCCAGATCGGAAGGGGATGTCCCACATGTTCTCGACGATCAGGCCGTGGCATCCGCCTGCGGCCAGGGCGGATGCGTCGGCTACGGCATGCTCGATGATCGTATCCATGCCGTAGCCGCTGTAGCCGGGCGCTCCGGGCAGCGGCCAGCAGTGTACCATGCCGATCACCGGCTTCGACGTGGCGAAGATCGCGCCCAGATCGCTAATACGGAGCGAGTCGAGGCGGGCTTTCCAGAGGGGGGGCATCGCTATACTCCTAGATTACGGCTCGATGAGGTAGTGGGTCTTGGGTGCGAGGCAGCTGCGGATCTCGGGGAGCGTCGGGATGGCATCGGCCGCGCCAGGGCGGGTGGCGGTCAGGGCGCCCAGCACATTCCCGAGGGTTGCGCAGTCGGCCAGATCGCCGCCGTTGAGCAGCGCCCAGGCGAAGCCTGCGGTAAAAGCGTCGCCGCATCCGTTCGTGTCTATAGCTGATACAGCAGGGGGGAGATTGTCGATTCGCTTCTCGCCATAGGCGATGCTGCATCCCTGGGCACCACGCTTAATAGCCACCGCATGGAGGCCCGCGCCAATCAGGGCGTCGAGCGCCTGCTGGATGCTCTGGCCGGGCAGCAGGGCGCGCAGCTCATCCTCATTGAGCGTAAGCAGCCAGAACTGCGGCATCAGCTCGGCGATCACCTGTCTTGCCGCGTGGATTGTCGGCAGGCACAGATCAAGGGCGCAGGGGATTCCCGCCGCCGCCGCGAGGTCTATCGTGTGGAGCGCCGCCGTCCGCTGCGAGTCGTCGAGCAGTGCGTGCCCGCTCACGATCAGCAGCCCGCAGCCAGCCAGGGCGGAGCTGTCGATGCCTGTCGGGTCGCAGCGCACATTGGCCCCGCGGAAGCTCAGAAAGCTGCGCTGCCCATCTGGGCTGACCATAACGCCGCACAGGCCGGTGGCCACCTCGGGGTCGATCTGGAGCAGCGAGAGATCAACCCCGGCGCGCTGGGCGACCCGCAGGGCGACGGCGGCGGCCGGGTCGCTGCCGACGCGCCCAATCATGCGAGCGCGAGCGCCCAGGTTCGCGAGGGCGACAGCAATGTTGAGCCCGCTGCCACCGCTCCCCCAGTGGAGCGCTGTGGCTGGCACATCGTCCCCCTCACGGGGAAAGATTGGCAGGGCAAAGCTCAAATCGACGTTAATATCGCCGAGGACAGCGACGGCGAGTGGCGGATATTTATGCTGCATCGCCATATACTATAGCACTGAGCGGAATGATTGACCCGCTGAGGTATTGAACCGGCAGCGACGTTGCATCAGCCATGAATAGGACAAAGGCCGACTCTTGCCACCGCTATCGTAACAGGGTACAATTCGATGCGCGATGTCTGTTGGTGCATCGGCGTACCCCCCATCGAAATCCCCATCGGGTCGATAGATTGAAGCATGGTCTTGCTAGGGTCAGGAACAGCGCGACGCTATTTATGGAAGAGATCCTGATCATCGACGACAGTGAGCAGATCTGCGGGCTTCTCGCCGATTATGTGCTGCCCGAGCTCGGCTATAGCCCGCTTGTCGCCAATACAGGCCGCCAGGGGCTTCAGCGCATCCGCGACCGGCTGCCAGATCTGATCCTGCTCGATCTCCAACTTCCCGATATCTCGGGCCTCGACCTGCTGCGCCTGCTGGCGCAGGAGGGCTACGATGTGCCGGTGATCCTGATGACGGCCCACGGCTCGGAGAATATCGCCGTGGAGGCGTTTCGCCTCGGCGCGCGCAACTACCTGATCAAGCCCTTCTCCGACACCGAGGCCCGCGCGGTGATCGACCAGGCCCTGCGCGAGCGGCGCCTGCGCCGCGAGAAGGATCGCCTCACCAGCTCGCTCCAGCAGCGCGTCCAGGAGCTCACCGTCCTCTCGCGGATCGGGAAGTCGGTGACGGGCCTGATGGGCCAGGAGCAGCTGCTTGAGCGGATCGTCGAGGCCGGGGTCTATATCACCCACGCCGAGGAGGGCTTCCTGCTGCTGCGCGACAACCAGCACGATGAGCTCTACCTGCGCGCGGCCAAGAACCTCGGTGAGCAGCGCGCCCAGAGCCTGCGCATGCCGATCAACGACACGCTCGCTGGCCAGGTGGTGCGCACCGGCAAGCCCACCCGTACCGATAAGACCCGCGCCGGGGTGGCGCTGAAGGTGAAGACAGGCTTCCTGGTGCGGGCGATCCTCCAGGTGCCGCTGGTCGTCGGCGATCAGGTGATCGGCGTGCTCGCCGTGGATAACCAGCAGTCGGATCGGGTCTTTAGCGAGAATGACCAGTACCTTCTGGCCACCCTGGCCGACTATGCCGCGATCGCGATTGAGAATGCCCGGCTCTACGAGCAGGTGAAGCTCAGCGAGCGACGTTATAAGGATCTCTTCGCTAACGCCTACGACATGATCTTTATGCTCGACCGCAAGCTGCGGATCACCAGCATTAATAAGGTGGGCGCGCAGATCACTGGCTACCCGGTGCAGGATCTGGTCGGCCAGCCGCTCTGGACGCTCTGCGCCGCTGAGTCGTGGGCGGCGGCTCAGGTACACCTGCAGAGCCTGCTCGATGGCCAGAGCGTGCTGCCCTTCGAGCTGGAGCTGGCCCACCATAACCAGGACCCGATCTACCTGGAGGTGAGCGCCCACGTGATGCAGAACGGCGGCAACAAGCCCGCTGGTCTGCACTGTATCGCGCGCAACCTGACAGACCGCCGCCGCCTGGAGCAGCAGCTCATTCAGTCAGAGAAGCTCTCGGCGATCGGCCAGCTGGTGGCCGGCGTCGCCCACGAGCTGAACAACCCGCTCACCAGCGTGAGCGGCTACGCCCAGCTCACCCTGCGCGATAAGGGGCTCTCCGATGACACCCGCCAGGATATCGAGCAGATCCACACTCAGGCCGAGCGGGCGGCGAAGATCGTGCAGAACTTGCTGATCTTTGCCCGCGAGCATACGCCCGAGCGCTCGAAGGTGGCGATCAATGAGGTGCTGAAAAGCGCCCTGGCCCTCCAGGCATATCAGCTGCGCGTCGATAATATCGCTGTTGAGCTTGATCTCGCTCCTGACCTGGCCGCCACAGTGGCCGACCCGCATCAGCTACAGCAGGTCTTTCTTAATCTGATCACGAATGCCCGCCACGCGATGGTTGAGCGTGGCGGACGTGGCACGCTCACCCTGCGCACGCGCGTGGTGCCGCCCCGCGCGGAGGATGAGGGCGACGCGCAGATGATCCAGATTGAGGTGGGCGATACAGGTATCGGGATCCCCGAGCGCAACCTGCGCAAGATCTTTAACCCGTTCTTTACGACAAAGCCGGTCGGCCAGGGCACTGGCCTTGGCCTCTCGATCTGCTTCGGGATTGTGAAGGAGCACGCAGGTCACATCTGGGCCGAGAGCCAGGTAGGAATTGGCACGCGGGTGATGCTCACGCTGCCAGTACGTCAGATCTCCGAGGAGCTGCAAGAGCCAGCGCTGGCACCGGCCCCAGAGATCACCGAGCCTGAGCCGTCGTTTAACGTGCTGGTCGTCGATGATGAAGAGCCGGTGATCCGGCTGATCTCGCGCCTGCTGAACGACCTTGGCCATCGCTCGGTGACGACGCTGAGTGCGGAGGAGGCGCTGCGCCTCCTCGACCGGGAGACTTTCGATGTGATTCTTACCGATGTCCGTATGCCCAGCATGAGCGGATTTGAGCTGCTTGCCGCAATCCGCACCCGCGACCCGGAGCTCGCCGAGCGCATGATCTTCATCACCGGCGATACGCTTAGCCCGACCACCCGCGATCAGCTTGAGCAGAGCGGGAATCTCTATCTGCCCAAGCCCTTCTCCATTAGCCAGCTTGAGGCGGCGTTTCAGCAGTTGCTTAAGCGGCGATCTATTAGCTCTAACAATCCGTGAGTAAATCTGTGGTATGCTCATGATGGGCTGGTGTTGTGCCTGTTCTGGCTGCTGACACCATTGCGCACAGGCTTTCGTCTCCGTCGTCGTAGGCCGAGAGCTGTACGGCATACATCCCCTATTACGATAAACACTAGTACGACGGGAACATACTGTGGAACGATATATGGCGCAGGCAATAGCTGCTATTGCCGAAGATGGAGTCTCGGGTGCTGTTGAGATCGCAGAGAAGAGCGCCGATATGTTTATCCAGCTGTCACGCCTCGATCAGAGCGGTGATCTTGGGCGTCTGCGCCAGAGGCTGCTGGATGTGGGTTGGACGCTGATTCGCGCCCACCCGACGATGGCGCCCCTGGTGAATCTGGTGAACGCGCTGCTGTGGAAGATCGATGCGGCGAAGGATTTTCCCCAGGGACAGCGGGTGATCGATGAGGCCGCGAACGAGTTTAAGCGGCGGCTCCACGTTCACGAGGCGGCGATCGCTGAGACGGCGCTGCGCCTGATCTCCGATGACGCGCAGATCGTCACCAATGGCCGCAGCACGACGGTGCGCGCGGTGCTGCGCCACGCCCAGCGGGCCGGCCGACGCTTCCGGGTGATCTGCGCCGAGGGTCGGCCCGCCTGCGAGGGCCGGATTATGGCCAGCGAGCTCGCCGCTAACGGGATTACAACCACCTTGGTGGTCGATGCGCTGGCCGTGGTGCTGGCCGGCCAGTCGCAGCTGGTTCTGGTGGGCGCCGACCACCTCAGCGCCCACGGGCTGATGAATAAGGTTGGCACCTACGGCATGGTGCTCTCGGCCAACGCCGCCGATGTGCCGGTCTACGCCCTCTGTAGCTCCGAGAAGTTCCTCCCGCCAGAGTACAAGCATCCCCAGCAGGCCCGCTGGCCGGCTGAGCAGGTCTGGCCCGATGTGCCGGAGAATATCCAGGTGGCGAATGTCTACTTTGACTCGACGCCCCTGAGCGCCCTGGCGGGGATCGTCACCGAGCAGGGGGTGCAGCCGACGGCAGGCATCGAGGCATGGCTCGCCGCGATTCAGCTGAACCCCGCGCTGCGCGTGTAGATCAACCACGGCCAGCTGTTGAGCTGTTTCCTCACATCCATGTGTGGCCGATCTACATGGATGGATATCTCGCCCTCCGGCTATAGGGCGTTAGCCGGAACTACGTTCGGGGACGCCTATGTCGAGCGATCCGCGCACGAGATCTACCGCTGCCTCGTTGTCTGCCACTAGGCTGTACTATATCGTCGGGGTTGGCGTCGCGGCGGATGCCGCCGAGCCGCTCCGTCAGTTTCTCGCGGCTGCGGGCGATATGTCAGGCGTCGCCTTTGTGGTGGTGCCCTGCGGGCCAGCCAGCGATCTGGGCGCGCTCACCGATCTTGTGGGTGGGCATAGCGCCCTGCCGATCCGCATGGCTGGCGATGGGGAGACTCTCGCCGCTGGTGAGGTCTATATCGCCCTGTCCGGCATGCGGGTTCATATGGAGGGCAAGCGGGCGGTGCTCAGGGCCAGTGGAGTTGCGGATCATCCGCTCGATACGCTGCTCCTATCGCTCGCCGAGCACTGCGCTGAGCGATCAGTCGCGGTGCTGCTGGCTGGCACCGACGAGGATGGCATCGCGGGGATGCGGGCCGTCTCGGCCGCTGGCGGCTTGGTGCTTGTCCAGTCGCCTGGGGGCATTGATGGGCTGCCGACGATGATCGCTGAGCGGCTGGTTGACGCGGCCCTCGCCCCGGCGGATCTGCCGGGCGCGCTCCTGCGGGCGATCAGCGATGGAACAGCGGTGATATCGCCCCCCAAAGAGGATAGCGCCGACCTCGACACGATCTTCCGCGCCCTGCGCGGTCGCTGGGGCGTCGACTTCGCCAGCTATAAGCCCAGCACTATCGGCCGCGGCATCCAGCGCCGCATATCCGCCCGAGGCACCCGCAGCATGGGCGAGTACGCGGCCTTGGTGGTGGCGGACGCTGACGAGCTCGACCGGCTCTACCGCGATCTGCTCATCCGGGTGACGGAGTTCTTCCGCACACCCGAGGCATTCCGCGTGCTTGAGGAGCGAGTCATCCCCGATATCTTCCGCAACCGGGGGGAAGATCAGGAGATCCGGGCCTGGGTGGCCGGCTGCGCTACCGGCGAGGAGGCATACTCGGTGGCGATGCTACTGCACGAGCAGGCGCTTGCGAGCGGCTTCAGCGGTAAGATCACGATCTTCGCCACGGATGTCCACCGGCCCTCGCTGAACCTGGCATCGCAGGGCATCTTCCTGGCGGATCGCCTGGTTCATGTGAGCCCCGAGCGGCGGGTCGGCTACTTCCAGGAGCTGGCCGACGGCTCGTATAAGGTGGCCGCCGAGCTGCGCAAGATGATCGTCTTCGCGCCACAGAACCTGATCAGCGACCCGCCCTTCACCCGGATCGACCTTGTCTGCTGCCGGAACCTGCTGATCTACCTGCGCTCGCCGCTGCAAGATAAGCTGCTGGCGGCGCTGCACTTCGCGCTGCGCACTGGCGGATTCCTCTTCCTGGGGCTCAGCGAGGGGCTGGGCGGCCTGGCCGGCGAGTTCACGGCGGTAGACTCGCGACAGAAGCTCTTCCGCAAGTCCCGCGACCTGAAGCTGCCGCTGAACCTGGCATCCCGCGAGCCTGCGGCGGCCCTGGCGGATCATCCCACCCCGCTGACGATCGCCCGCCCGCTGGTCGGGGTCGACCGCCAGCTGCTCTATGACTATGACCGGCTGCTGGATCGCTATATGCCCGCTGGGGTGCTGCTCGATGAACAGCGCCGGCCGCTGCACTTCTTCGGTGCGGTGTCGCGCTACATGCAGCCGCTGGCTGGCCGAACCGAGAGCGACTTCCTGCGTATGATCGACTCGACGCTCGGCTTGGCGATCAACGACGGGATCAGGCGTGTCTCCCTGACCGATCAGCTGACCACAATTCACGGGCTGCGTGTGATGACCGCCGAGGGCGAGCGCTATGCGGATGTCACCTTCGATCGACTGCTCGACGCGCGCACGCAGGTGGCGCATACGATTATCACGTTCGCCGAGCTCGATCTACAGCCCACAGGCGCGGCGGCAGATACGGGCACCCCGACGGTCGCGCCCTTCGATGCCCAGCCGGAGTGGCATCGGCGGATCGATGACCTTGAGCACGAGCTGAGCTTCACCCGCGAGAACCTCCAGGCAACGATCGAGGAGCTGCAGACGAGCAACGAGGAGCTACAGACGAGCAACGAGGAGTTGCTGGCGGCCAACGAGGAGCTTCAGTCGGTGAATGAGGGGCTCCAGTCGCTTAACGAGGAACTCCAGTCGCTCAACACCGAGTTTGAGCTGAAGAACAACGAGCTGAAGGAGCTGAACCTCGACTACGACGACCTCATCCGCAGCACGCGGGTGGCCATCCTCTCGCTCGACCGCGAGCTGCGGATCAGGCGTTACAGCCCCTCGATTGAGACATTCTTCGATCTGAGGAGCTTCGACATGGGCCGGCCTATCACCAGCATTGCCTACAAGCTGGAGGGGCAGGCGGCACTGATCAACGACCTGCAGGAGGCGCTTGCTGGCACGAGCCAGATTGAGCGCGAGGTGCGGGCACCCGACGGGCGCTGGTTCCAGCAGCGGGCGCGGCCCATCCTGAGCGAGTATGAGGAGCGACAGGGCGCGGTGCTGATGTATATCGACATCAGCGAGCTGAAGCTGGCGCAGGAGCTGGCCGTTCGCAGCGAGCAGCGCCTGCGCGGGGCGATGGAGAGCAGCCTCGACGCCTTCTATCTTTCCGAGAGCGTGCGCAACCTGCGCGACGAGATCGTCGACTTCCGAGTCGTTGAGGTCAACCAGGTCGGTAGCGAGCGACTTAACATCGCCGCCGATAAACTGCTTGGACAGCGGATCTCCGATGTGATACCTGACCCCGCATTCATTGCCGATATCTTCGACGTATACCGCCAAGTGATCGAGAAGGGCAACCCCATCAGCCGCGAGCGGCTGACCGACATAGGCGGGGATTCGCGCTGGCTGCGCCAGCAGATCGTGAAGGTGGGCGACGGCGTGGCGGTTACGAGCTCGGATATCACCGAGCAGAAGCGCTACGAGGTCGAGCGTGAGGCCCAGCGCCTGCGGTTGGATCTGGCGCTCGAAGGCGGCGGGCTCGGCACCTGGGATGTGAACCTCGTCAGCGGCGAGCTGTGGAGCGATGAGCGGGCGTTGGCGATCTTCGGCCTCGCCCAGGATGAGATCACGCATAGCCGGGCCTTCTGGCGGAACCGCATCCACCCCGACGATCTGCCGCGTATGGACGCGGCCCTGGCGAGCTTCCTGCGTAGCCAGCAGATCGTCTTCGAGGTTGAGATGCGCGTGCGCCAGCGCGACGACGCGTGGCGCTGGATCATCTCGCGGGGGCGGGTGGTAGCGCGCGACGCCGAGGGCGCGCCCGTGCGCATGGCCGGCACCTACATGGACATCACCGAGCGGGTGCATGCCGAGAACCAGCTGCGCGAGAGCGAGCGGCGCTACCACACGCTCAGCGACACGTCGCCGGCGGGTATCTTCCGCACAGATGCCGCCGGAAGATGCACCTACGTCAACCCGCGCTGGTGCGAGATCGCGGGCATGTCATCGGCCGAGGCGGCGGGCGAGGGCTGGCAGCGGCACCTGCACCCCGAGGACGCCGAGCGCGTGGTTACGACCTGGAACAGATCGGTGGCCGCCCGCGAGGAGCTTCTGCTAGAGCTGCGCTTCCTGCGGCCCGACGGCACAACCTGCTGGGCGTTCACACAGGCCGCGCCCGAGATCGACGAGGAGGGCCAGTTGGTTGGCTATGTCGGCACAATCATCGACATCACCCGGCGGATCGCCGCCGAGGAGCAGCTGCGCCAGCAGTCGGCCGAGCTGGCGGCGGCGAACGAGGATCTGGCCAGGGCGGCCCGGCTAAAGGATCAGTTCCTGGCCAACATGAGCCACGAGCTACGCACCCCGCTCACCGGCGTGATCGGCTTCAGCGAGGCGCTCTCGCAAGGGATCTACGGCGACCTGACGGTGAGCCAGACGCGGGCGGTCCAGCAGATCTTCGACAGCGGCCAGCACCTGCTTAGCCTGATCAACGACATCCTCGACTTGGCACGGATCGGGGCGGGGCAGGTCGAGCTGAAGCTCGGCCCGGTGATCGTCGAAAATGTCTGCGCGGAGGCGACAGATCTGATCCGGCCGATGCTGTCGGCGAAGGGGCAGCGATTCAGCTACACGCGCCCGCCGGCGGGCCTGCAAATCGAGGCCGATGTGCTGCGGCTACGCCAGATCCTGATCAACCTGCTCTCGAACGCGGTCAAATTCACGCCCGAGGGCGGCGAGCTCGGGCTCGATGTCGCGCTCGACCCAGAATCCGGCGTGGTGCGCTTTACGGTGTGGGATCACGGGATCGGGATCGCGCCAGCGCAGCAGCCGCTGCTGTTTCAGCCCTTTATGCAGCTCGATAACCGGCTGGCCCGCGAGCAGACAGGCACTGGCCTGGGGCTGGCCCTGGTGCGCCAGCTGACGGTGCTGCACGGCGGGCTGATCGATCTGCGCAGCGCCCCCGGCGAGGGCAGCGCCTTCACGATCTCGCTGCCCCAGCGGGCGCACATTGCCTCGGCTGTCCCCGCAGTGGTGTGGCCATCTGCCCAGAATCCCGCTGGCCAGACGGCTGCTGCGCGGAGGCGCATCCTGCTGGCGGAGGACGACCGCTCGGTGGCCACGCTCATGATAGACTACCTGCATGCCCAGGGCTACGAGCCGGCCCACGTGAGCCACGGCGACGAGGTGCTGGCGAGGGTGTGTGACATGCGCCCGCAGCTGGCCCTGATCGATATCCAGCTGCCGGGGATGAACGGTCTGGAGATCATCGCCCGGCTGCGCGCCAACCCAGACCAGAGCCTGGCCCGCACGCCGATCATCGCCGTGACCGCGCTGGCGATGGTGGGCGACCGCGAGCGCTGTATGGCCGCCGGGGCCAACGAGTACCTGAGCAAGCCGATCCGGCTCGATATGCTGGGCGCGATGATCTCTCGCATGCTGGTGAGTTGAGGGGACAGGGGACAGGGGACAGGGGATAGGGGACAGGAGACAGGGGACAGGGGACAGAAGCCTACTGCATAGCTCTCTCGATTCTGAAACAAGCCTACATCTTAGACTAGAGGTATCTCTATGGCCGGCGCATCAATCCTGGTTGCTGATGACGAACCTGTAGCCCGTGAGCTGATCAATAACTACCTAGCCCGCGACGGTCATAGCCTGCATATGGCAACGAATGGGATCGAGTGCCTCCGGCTGGCGCGCGAGCTGCTGCCTGATCTGATCTTGCTCGATGTTATGATGCCGCGGATGGATGGCCTGGAGACCTGCCGACAGCTACGGGCCGACCCGCTGCTGGCCGAGGTTCCTGTGGTGATCATCTCGACCCTCGATGACCGCACCTCGCGGCTGAACGGGATCGCCGCCGGTGCCGACGACTTCCTGACCAAGCCGATTGACTCGCTGGAGCTGCGGGTGCGGGTCGGATCAATCGTGCGCCTGAACCGCTACCGCAAGCTGCACGAGAGCCGCCGCGAGTTGGAGACGGCCTACAACGCGCTCCAGAGCGCCTACGACACCACAATCGCCGGATGGTCGCGCGCACTCGACCTGCGTGACCAGGAGACCGAGGGCCACAGCCAGCGGGTGACGGAGATGACGGTGCGGATGGCCCAGGCGGTGGGTCTGTCGGACACCGATATCCTCCATGTGCGGCGCGGGGCGCTGCTGCACGATATTGGCAAGCTGGGTGTCCCCGACGCCATCCTGCACAAGCCAGGCCCGCTCACCCCCGAAGAGTGGGAGATTATGCGCATGCACCCAGTGTACGCCTACGAGTGGCTCACGCCGATCGACTACCTGCGCCCGGCCCTTGACATCCCCTACTGCCACCACGAGAAGTGGGATGGCAGCGGCTACCCGCGTAAGCTCTCAGGCACCGGCATCCCGCTGTCGGCGCGTATGTTCGCCCTGGCCGATGTGTGGGACGCGATGCGCTCGAACCGGCCGTACCGCTCGGGTTGGCCCGTGGCTAAGGTGAAGGAGCATATCGCTGGGCTGGCTGGGAGCCACTTCGACCCGGATCTGGCACCGATCTTTCTAGCGCTGCACGCGGAAGATCAGGACGATGCGTAGGCTGGCTATCGTATGATGCGTACGCCGATGATCGCGCAGCAGATCTCGATAGCGCGCGTGCTCACGAGCCCAACCGCCATGGCCCGCCCGCCGATCTCCGCCGTCATCCCGACCTGGAACGCCCTGCGCTTCCTCCCGGCTTGTCTGAGCGCCCTGCGCGCCCAGCTCCTGCCCCAGGACGAGATCATCCTGGTGGATAACGCCTCGCGCGACCGCGCCGGGGACTGGGCGCGCAGCCACGCGCCGGACGTGCGCGTGATCGACCTGCCCGAGAACCTGGGCTTCGCCGGGGGCACGAACGCAGGCATCGCCGCCGCCAGGGGCGAGCTGCTGCTGCTGATCAACGATGACGCCATGGCCGAGCCCGGCTGCGTGGACTCGCTCTGGGCGACCCTGCGCGGCAGCCCGCGCGCCGGTGCCGCCGCCGGGGCGCTGGTCTTTAGCCGCCGCCCCGAGATCGTCGCCTCGGCGGGGATTATCTTCCAGGGCGATGGCATCGCCACCGATATGCACCTGGGCACCCCCGTCGCACAGATGCCCACAGAGCCAGTGGAGATCTTCGGGGCCAGCGGCGGCCTGGCCATGCTGCGCCGCGAGATGCTGGATGATGTGGGTCTGTTCGCCGGGGAGTTCTTCAGCTATCTGGAGGACGCCGACCTGGCCTGGCGGGCGCGGCTGCGCGGCTGGGGGGCGGTGCTGTCCCCAGGGGCGCGGGCGCGCCACGTCTACTCGGCCACGGGCGGCCAGGGCAGCCCCTTCAAGCAGCGGCTGCTCGGGCGCAACCGGCTGCGCCTGATCATGCGCTGCCTGCCCGCGCCAATTCTGCGCGCCTGCTTGCCTGCCATCCTGCGCTACGAAGCGCTGGCCGTGGCCTACGGGCTGCTGCGCCGCCAGCCAGCCATCGCCGCAGGGCGCGCCGAGGCGCTGCGTGAGCTGCCCGCCTTGCTGGCCCAGCGCCAGCAGATCCAGGCCACACGCACCGCGCCGGTCGGCGAGCTGGCCGCGTGGGTCGCGCCAGCCCCCTCGCCCCTGGAGGCGCTGCGCACGCAGCGGCGGCTGGGTGCGCTGCTGCGGAGCGCTGAGGAGAATATCCGCCGCTAGTCGCTTCTCGTCAGCGGGCAGAGTGCTACAATGGCTGGACAGCATGATCGATCCAGTTAGTCAAAGGAGACCGCCATAGACGAGATTCGTACCCACGATGGTAAGCGGCTGCACTCGACATCTGCGCCGCGCACCCGCGCCGTGCTAGTCGGTGCCGAGGTGTCCAGCTTCCATAGCCCCTGGAGCGCCGAGGACTCGCTGCGCGAGCTGGCGCTGCTGGCCGACACCGCCGGGCTTGAGGTTGTCGGCAGCATCTACCAGAAGCTCGACCAGCCCTTCCCCAAGCACTTCATCGGCCCTGGCAAGGTGCGCGAAGTCGCCGAGCTGCGTGAGCGCACCGGCGCTGGCCTGGTGATCTTCGACGATGAGCTGAGCCCCGCGCAGACGCGCAACCTGGAGGAGGATCTTCAGGTGGGCGTGCTCGACCGCACCGCGCTCATCCTCGACATCTTCGCCCAGCACGCGCGCACCCACGAGGGCCGCCTCCAGGTGGAGCTTGCCCAGTACAACTATATGCTGCCCCGCCTGCGCCGCCAGTGGTCGCACCTTGAGCGCCAGGCCGGCACCGGCGGCGGCACCTCGGCGGGCGGTGTGGTTGGCCTACGCGGCCCCGGCGAGACCCAGCTTGAGATCGACCGCCGCCTGATCGACCAGCGCATCGCCCTGCTCAAAGAGCAGCTGGCCGACGTACACCGCCACCGCGAGCTCTACCGCGAGCGGCGCAAGAGCAGCGGCGTGCCGGTGATCGCCCTGGTCGGCTACACCAACGCCGGCAAGAGCACCCTGCTCAACGCGCTCTCTGGGGCCGATGTGCTGGCTGAGGATCAGCTTTTCGCTACCCTCGACCCGACCACCCGCCAGGTGACGCTGCCCGGCAACCACCAGGTGCTGCTCACCGACACGGTCGGCTTCATCCAGAAGCTGCCCACCCAGCTGGTGGCCGCATTCCGCGCCACGCTGGAGGAGATCAATCAGGCCGACCTGCTGTTGCACGTGGTGGATCTGACCCACCCCAACGCCCAGGAGCACGCCCAGACGGTTGAGAAGACCCTGGAGGAGCTGGGGGTGAGCCGCAAGCCGACCCTGACGGTGCTGAACAAGGTCGATAAGCTCGATGGCATCGACCCTTCCGAGGTGGGAACCCTGGCCGCCGAGATGGGCCTGCCCAGCGATGTGATCGCCGTCTCGGCCCAGCGAGGCTGGGGGCTCGACCTGCTCGGCGAGCGGATCGTGGCCGCCCTGGCCGAGGCGATGGTGGCCCTGGACGTGATGATCCCCTACCAGCGCAACGACCTGGTCTCGCTCTGGCACCGTCGCGGCGTGATCGACCGGGAGGAGTACGTCAGCGAGGGCACCCACATCCATGGGCGCATCCCGCACGCCCTGGCCCAGCAGTTTGAGCGATTTGTGAGGTAGGGATAAATATATGCGCCTAGAGAAGATTGAGCTTCGCCGGATCGTCCTGCCATTCCTGACGCCCTTCGAGACCAGCGGCTGGCGCGAGGAGGCCAACCACTCGGTGCTTGTGCGGCTCTTCGCCGATGGTGCGCAGGGCTGGGGCGAGGCCCCGGTGAGCACCGGCCCCTGGTATAACGAGGAGACCTACGCCACCGCCTGGGTGATGCTGCGCGACATCCTGGCCCCGATGGCCCTTGCGGCCGACCTGTCTGGCCCCGAGGATGTGGACGCGATCTTCGCCAGGGTGCGCGGCAACCGGATGGCCCGCGCGGGCCTGGAGTTCGCCGCGTGGGATCTCTTCGGCAAGCTGCGCGGCCAGAGCTTGAGCGCGATGCTCGGCGGCACTAGCGCGACGGTGGACGTGGGCGTGAGCGTGGGCGTGCAGAAGGATATCGAGACCCTGCTCCAGGTGGTCGGCGGCTACGTGGACGCGGGGTACCGGCGGGTCAAGCTGAAGATTAAGCCGGGCTGGGACATTGAGCCGACCCGGGCGGTGCGTGAGCGCTGGCCGAACCTGAAGCTCCAGGTGGATGCGAACAGCATCTACACCCTCGACGCGGCCGAGCACCTGGCCGCGCTCGACGCCTTCGACCTGCTGCTGATCGAGCAGCCCCTCGGCCACGACGATATCTTTGACCACGCGAAGCTCCAGAAGCGCCTGCGCACCCCGATCTGCCTGGATGAGAGCATCGTCTCGCCAGAGCACGCGCGCTGGGCGCTGGAGATGGGGGCCTGCGGGGTGATCAACATCAAGCCCAGTCGGGTGGGCGGCCTCTCTGCGGCCAAGCAGATCCACGACATGGCCCAGGAGGCGGGCGTGCCTGTCTGGTGCGGCGGGATGCTAGAGACCGGCATCGGCCGGGCGGCCAACGTGGCCCTGGCCAGCCTGCCCAACTTCACGCTGCCCGGCGACATCAGCGCGAGCGACCGCTATTTTGCGAGGGATGTCGTGTCGAACCCGTTCACCCTGAACGCAGACAGCACCCTGAGCGTGCCGACGGCACCGGGCAGCGGCGCCGAGGTGGACATGGACTACCTCGACAGCATTACGGCTGAATTACAGATTGTAGATTGCCGATTTTAGATTGTAGATTATAGCGCACGAATAGAGCCGCCGAGCAGATTCCTCATGGTGATCTGATCAGCGGCTCTGTATTTCAATCTGCAATCTACAATCTGCAATCGCTAAGGCACAAGCGGCACGGTCGGGGTGGGCGTAAAGGCAGGCACCTGACAGGTAAGCTCCTTGAAGAGTGCGCTAGTATCGCGATCCTCAACCTCGATCAAGTAGGTGCCGGGGCGCTCATCGCCAATGCGCAGCCGGAGGCGATAGCTGCCATCGTCGCGGCTGAACCCGCCGCCAACAGGCCGACCACCAAAGGTCACGATGAGAGCGACTGACGGATCGGCGCTACCATCAATGATAATCGTCTGCCCGGGGACACACAAGACTGCAGTGCTATCGAGAGGTGCCGTTGGTGTTGCGGTTGAGGTAGGGATCAGCCTGGTGGGCGAGCGCGTCGCTGAGGCAAACGCGGTCGCTATCGCGGTCTCGGTGAAGGTTGGCGTGACGGTGAACGTGGATGTCGGAGTGCTTGAGGGAGCCGCGCTTACTGGCGGAGGGATGGGCGTCGCCGTATAGCCAGCCTGCTCTGTCTGGAGGAGCAGCGCCGTGCGTGTCTTCAGACAGTCCTCGTAGGGCGGGTAGGGGGGGGATAAGGACGCGCCATCTGTGGGGCAGCCCCGCATGATTCTGGCAGGATCTGTCGTTGGGCTGGTCAGTTCCCCTGTAGCCGTCTTCGCCTCGGCAGTCTGTGTGGCGAGACAGTCTGGGTAGGCGGGGTTGGCACCATCTGTGGGGCACTTTATGGCGGCGGAGACAGAAAATTCGCTCGGGCCAACTGGTGCGCCGATCAGGATAAGCACCAGCGTCGCGGCGACGATAGCGATCAGCGTGATTGGCCAGAAGAGGCTACGATGTGACATATGGGCGGTGCCTGCGTGCCGATGAGGGCGCACGATGATCTGCGGGAAGATTAACCTTCCATACTTTACCATAGGCGATGGGTAACAGGCAATATGCTAGAGGTCCTGAGTTTCTGGGGTTCGGGAGGCGGTGCCCCGATACAGAGGCTGGCAGCTTCCTGGGGCGTAGGGTATAATAGAAAAGATTTTTTCACCCCAGAGGCGCGCATGGCTTCCCAGTCGCTTTATCGCAAGTGGCGATCACAAACATTCGACGAGCTCATCGGCCAGGAGCACGTCGTCCAGACTCTGCGCAACGCGATCATCGAGGAGCGGGTTGCGCACGCCTATCTCTTCACCGGCCCGCGCGGCGTCGGTAAGACGAGCATGGCCCGCCTATTGGCTAAGGCCGTCAACTGCACCGACCCGGCCCCGGCGGCGCGCCCATGCGGTCGCTGCGCAGCCTGCACCTCGATCGCCGATGGCCGTGCCGTGGATGTGATCGAGATGGACGCCGCCTCGCACACCTCGGTAGACGACGCCCGCGAGATCATCGAGCGCGTGCAGTTCCGGCCCGCCGAGCTGCAATCAAAAGTCTATATTATTGACGAGGTCCATATGCTCTCCACGGCAGCGTTCAACGCGCTGCTGAAGACCTTGGAGGAGCCGCCGGACCACGCGATCTTCATTCTGGCGACGACAGAGGCCCACAAGATCCCGGCAACGATCCTCTCGCGCTGCCAGCGCTTCACCTTCACCCGGCACAGCGTGGCCGCCACCAGCGCGCACCTGCGCCAGATCGCGGCCGCCGAGCACCTGGAGCTTGACCCTGGCGCCCCAGAGGCGATCTCCCGCGCCGCCACCGGCAGTATGCGTGACGCCCTGGGCGTCCTGGAGCAGCTGGCCTCCTTCGGCCAGGGCGCCATCACCCTGGAGCAGGTGCAGAGCCTGCTGGGGATGACCGCCGCCGCCGAGGTTAATGCCCTGATCGCGGCGCTGCTCGACGGCGATGTCGGGGCGGCGCTGCGCGCCGTCAATGGCGTGGCCGACCAGGGGGCCGATATTCGTCAGTTCACCCGCGACCTTGTTGAGCGTCTGCGCGCCCTGCTGCTCTTCCGGGCCACGGGCGACCGGAGCCTGCTCGATGTTGGCGAGGACGAGCTGCTCGTCCTAGAGGGCTGGGCCGCCCGCGCAGACACGGCCGCCCTGGTGGAGTGGATCAAGCTCTTCAGCGGGCTCGACTTCCAGCTGCGCACGACGCCCTATGGCCACCTGCCCCTTGAGCTGGCGGTGGTTGAGTCGCTGGTGGGTGTGCGGGGGTCGGGGTTCGGGGGTCGGGAGTCAGGGGATAGGGGGCGGGCCGCCGCGCCGCCTGCGCGGGCCGTCGCCCCGCCGCGTCAGGCCGCGCCGCCCTCGCGGGCCGCCCCGCCGCCGGTGATGCCGCGCGCCGAGCCCGTGGCGCCGCCCGCCGCCGAGCCACCGCCTGAGTCGCCCGCGCCTGAGTCGCCCGCGCCTGAGTCGCCCGCAGAAGATCTGGCGGCGGCCCCGGTCGCGCCCGCCGCCGACCCCGAGGCGTTTATCGCCGCCAACGCCGACTTCACCGTGCTGGAGCGGATCGAGTCGCTGTGGGAGGAGATCAAGCGCGACGTGCGCCCGCGCAGCCCGACCGTGCAGGCCCTGCTGCACAGCATCAGGCCGATCGACGTGGAGAGCAACACGATCGTGCTGCTGGCATCATCGCAGTTCCATAAAGACAGCCTGGAGAAGCCGGTCAACCGCAAGATCGTAGAGGACGTGATCAACAAGCAGCTCGGCGGGATCTTCGCCATCCGCTGCACGATCGAGACGAAGGCCGAGAGCCGCGACCTGCGCGGGCAGATCCGCGAGGCCCGCAAGGATGAGCTGGTGCGCGCAGCTATGAATATTTTCGAGGCTCACATCGTTGATATTGAGTCAGAGACCTGATCTTGTCGAAGCCCATGGCTTTGTGGTAAGCTATCCGAACGCAAGCGTACGAGCAAAAGCAAGGAGCGCCCGATGAACCCACGTCAGCTTCAGCAGATGGCCCAGCAGATGCAGCGTCAGATGCAGAAGATCCAGGAGGAGCTCGGCACGGCCATCGTCGAGGGGAGCGCCGGCGGCGGTGTGATCACGGTGAAGATGAACGGACATCGCGAGCTGCAGGCGATCACGATCTCCCCTGAGGCGATCGACCCCGACGATGTGGAGATGCTGCAGGATCTGCTGCTGGTCGCCTTTAACGACGCCTCGAAGAAGGCGCAGGATCTGGCCGAGCAGCGCATGGGCCCGCTCACCGGCGGCATGAAGGGCATCCCGGGGCTCTTCTAGGAGGGTTCTAGGGAGGACTTGTCCTCCCTAGACTCTCCCCCTACGCTATGACATCGCGCAGCGACAACAGCCTGATCGTCGAGCCGGTGGCGCGGCTGATCGAGGAGCTCGGCAAGCTCCCCGGCATCGGCCCGAAGACGGCATCGCGCCTGACCTTCTTCCTCCTGCGGGCGGAGGACGAGCAGGTGCGTGCGCTCGCCCAGGCCATCCAGGAGATGAAAGAGCAGGTGACGTTCTGCACGCGCTGCTTCAACATCACCGTCGGCGAGCTCTGTCCGATCTGCCAGAGCCCCAGCCGCGACCAGAGCAAGATCTGTGTGGTTGAGGAGCCGCTGGATGTGCTGGCGATCGAGCGGACTGGAGCCTTCCGTGGGCTCTACCACGTGCTCCACGGCCATATCGCGCCGCTTGAGGGGATCTACCGCGAGGATCTGAAGATCGACGCGCTGCTGGCCAGGGTGCGCGGCGAGCCGGTAGACGAGATCATTCTTGCCATGAACCCGAACACCGAGGGCGAGGCGACAGCATTCCTGCTCCTGCGTGACCTGGCGCCCCTCGGCGTGCGGGTGACGCGCCCGGCGCGCGGCCTGCCAACCGGCGGCGACCTGGAGTGGGCCGACCCAGACACGCTTGGCTCTGCCCTGGAAGGCCGACGTGAGCTGTAGACCAAGGAACCCCGATGAGCCTGACCGACATCATCAATGAGGCGATCGACAAGATCTCAGGCGCGCTCTTCGCAGGCGTTGTCAGCACCGATGGGCTGGGCGTGGAGATGGTGTTCGCTGGCGACAGCCCTCACCTTGATCTTGAGCTGGCCGAGCTGGAGCTGAGCACGCTGGCGTCGGCCGCATCCGCCGCATCCGCCCGTATCGGCTCTGGGTATGTGTTTGACCTGACGATTGAGACGGAAGATGTGATGTACCTGGCCGGGATGATCACGCCCGGCTACTACGCGGTGCTCGGCGTGAAGCCCGACGCTAGCCTCGGGCGGGCCCGCTTCGCTGTGCGCCAGATGGTCGAACGGATTAAACAGGAATTGTAGGGGCGCGTAGGGGCGGCTCACGAGCCGCCCCTACCCATCACGCCGGGGCGTCTCACAGAGACGCCCCGGCGTGTCTATATTAGGAGGCAATACGATGCCGACATCATCGGCAGACCCAAGCGAGCAGGAGTGGCGCGCGCTCTATGCGGCCGCCGGCCAGCTCAAGGCTCTCGGCCCGTGGGCGTGGATGCTCGACTCGGATATCTTCGGCGTGCGCGACCCGGAGACGCAGCAGATCGGCTACTGCTGCGTGATGGGCAACCTGGGCGAGCACTTCGCCCTGGCCGTCTACCTGGGCGACGAGGGGCTGCGCGGCTATACGAATATCCAGTCGGGCATGTACGAGGATAACCCGATGGAGGCGATGTTTGTCCAGCACTGCCTCCAGGTCTCGTTCGAGGACCGCGAGCTCCTGTCGAAGGAGGACCGCGACCAGATTAAGTCGCTCGGCCTGAAGTATCGCGGGCGCAACGCCTGGCCCTTCTTCCGCAACTATGCGCCCGGCTACTTCCCCTGGCAGCTCACCGCCGCCGAGGTGCGATTCCTGACCCTGGCGATCACGCAGGTTTGCGAGGTGGCGGCGCGGTTCGCCGACGCCCCGGAGATCCTCGACCCGCCCACCGATGGGCTGCTGCTGGTGCGCGAGCTCGCGGGGGGGGCCTGGAGCGAGATCTGGCACCGCCCCAACCTGACGCCCCCGCCGCCCCAGCCCGCCCCGAGGGTCGATGAGCTGCGGCTCCAGCGGCTGCGCCAGGCGAACCTGCGCCGCACGGCCGCGTGGGAGAGCGGGCGGTTCATGATGCCCCAGCCAGTGCAGGACCAGCCAGATGATCGCCCGTACTACCCGGTGTCCACCCTGTTCGTCGACGCGGCGACGGGGATGGTGCTGTCGCCGAGCCTCAGCTCTCCCGAGGGCTGGCGCGAGGCATACCAGAGCCAGCTCCTCGACCTGATCGAGCAGGGCCATGCGCTGCCGCGCGAGATCGCCAGCACCGACGTTGAGATGCGCGATCTGCTGGCACCGATCTGCATGGCCCTCGGGATCAAGCTGAAGGCGGCCCGGCGCACCCCGATGTTGGACGAAGCTCTGGATGGCTTCTTAAGCTACTTCGAGCAGATGTAGGGCGCACGAAACCCATAGGGGCGGCTCGCGTAGGGGCGGCTCGCGAGCCGCCCCTACGGATTCTTGGCGATGTTCTGGGCGAAGAGCCGCTCCAGGGCGGACTCGGGGTCGGCGCAGAGGCCGACGTGGACGGATGATGGCTGCACAATGGCGCTGCGCGGGGCGGTGAGCCAGCGGAATCGCTCGTGGGCGGGCAGGTCGCCGATCGGGCCGGCCGCCCGCCCCCCGGCGCAGATGATCGGGATGTGGCCGAGCTGCTCATGCAGCAGCTCCAGATCTAGATCGGGCGCGAGGGCGCGCAGGCGCGGCTCGTCTATCGCCATACGAGAGGCTAGGAAGCGGCGCTCGCGGCAGAAGAGCACCACGCCCACGTTGATACACTCGCCCCGCTCGACTCGCGGCACGGCGCGGATCAGGGCGTACTCATAGGCGCTGCGCGTGGGCATCGGCCGCCTCCTCCACAAACAGGCGCGGCGACTCTAGCCGTGTGCGTAGGTACTCGACATAGGCGGCGCGGTGATCGGCCACGCTGGCGAAGGTTGGCTCGCCCTCTAGCCAGGCGTCGGGGATCGAGTCAACCAGCTCCGCGATCAGCTCGGGGGTGACGAGCGGGGCCAGGGCCTCGTCGGCGGCCCGCAGGTCGCCCGCGACCTTCAGCAGAATATGGTCCTTGATCGGCTGGAAACGCCCGCGCGCCCTGGCCTGCCAGTCGGCCCAGGTGTGGTGTACGTAGAGCGCCGCGCCGTGGTCGATCAGCCAGAGCTTGCGGTGCCAGAGCAGCATGTTCGGGTTGCGCGGCGTGCGGTCGACGTTGGTGATATAGGCGTCGAACCAGACGATGCGCGCCGCAAGGGCAGGATCTGCGTCCCGGGCGTTCAGCGGGTCGAAGTTGAAGGACCCCGGCAGGTAGTCGAGGGCCAGGTTGAGGCCGGCGCTGCGCACCACCAGATCCTGGATCTCGGCGTGTGGCTCGTTGCGACCGAGTGCGCCATCGAACTCGACGAAGACCAGCTCGGGGACGGGCAGGCCGAGGGCGCGGCCGATCCCGCCGCCGATCAGCTCGGCGATCAGGGACTTCGGCCCCTGGGCCGCGCCGCGAAACTTGAGCACGTACATCCCGTCGTCGTCGGCCTCGATGATCGCGGGCAGCGAGCCGCCCTCGCGCAGGGGCTTGACGTAGCGGGTGGCTGTTACGGTTCGGATCATGGGTTTATTGTACCAGTAGCAGCGTAGGGACGCAGCGCGCTGTGTCCCTACGGGGTAATCAAAAAGATGTACCCCGTCTGCGGGGGGATCTCGGCGAGCGGCGCGTAGCCCGCAAAGCTGCCCCCATCGCCCACGGTGAGGGCGGCGGGCGCGCCCGAGGGCGGGCCGTAGATCGGCGTGAGCTGGTAGATCCCGGCGGGCAGGCCGCTGGCTGCCGCGCCCAGGCTGAAGCCGCTGGCCGGGTCGCTGTCGAAGTTGATCACCACGAGGACACGGCTGTCGCCCTGGCTGCGGATGAAGGCGGCAAGCCCCTTCGCCTCCAGGGGCGTGAAGTCGCCGGTGGCCAGAGCGGGCGTGCCGACGTGCAGGTTGATCAGCGTACGGTAGGTGTTCAGTAGCGAGCCGGGGTCGCCGTCCTGGGAGGCCACGTTCTTCGTGGCCGCGTCGTCCTGGGGCGGCTCCCAGGGCGCGCCGCTGGTGAACCCGCCGCCCGCGCCGTCGGCCCACTGCATGGGGGTGCGGATGCGCTCATCGGGCTTCTTGCCGAGCATGCCGATCTCCTCGCCGTAGTAGACGAAGGGCAGGCCGGGCAGGGTCAGCAGGCCGAGGGCGGCCAGCTTGGCCTTGGGCATGCTGTCGCCCAGCACCGACATGGCCCGGTTCTGGTCGTGGTTGGTCAGGAAGGGTGCCCAGCGCTGGGAGGGCAGCTTGCTGTAGGCATCGCTCACCGCCTTCATGTAGAGGCTGGAGATGCCCACGTTGGCCGCGCCGATGGTCTGCTTCGCCACCGCAAACTCGAAGTACATGTCGAGCTGGTCGGGGTAGTAGTCGGCCAGGGTCGAAGGCTTCCCGTCGAAGATCTCGCCGATGGTGAAGCTGCCGGGCGCGGTGGCCTGGAGGAAGGTGCGGTAGCCGCGCAGCCAGTTGTGGGTCTCGACCGTGTCGGCCTGGGCGGCCTGGTCCTCGATCAGGTGCTTGACCGCGTCCATGCGGAATCCGGCCGCGCCCATCTCATTCAGCCAGAAGGCGCTGATCTTCTCGGCCTCGGCCGTCACCGCCGGGTTGCGGTAGTTCAGGTCGGGCATCTCGCTCCAGAACATCGCGTAGTAGTACTCGTCGGCCAGCGGCGATTTGTACCAGGCCTCGCCGCCGAACGGGCCTCTGTAGGTCGGCTTCTGCTTGGCCCAGAGGTAGTAGTCGCGGTAGGGCGAGGCCGGGTCGCGCAGGGCGGCCTGGAACCAGGGGTGCTGCGATGAGGTGTGGTTGAGCACGAGGTCGAGGATAACCTTGATCCCGCGCTTATCGGCCTCGGCCACCAGCCGCTTGAAGTCGTCGTTGCTGCCATAGGCCGGATCGACCGTGTAGTAGTCGGTGACATCGTAGCCGTGGTAGCTGGCCGCCTTCATGATCGGCATGAGCCAGATACAGCTCGCCCCCAGGTCGCCGGTCGTCGCCGGGTCGCCATCGCTGATGTAGTCGAGCTTCTGGATGAGTCCGTTGAGGTCGCCAACACCGTCGCCGTCGCTGTCGTAGAAGGAGCGCACGAAGACCTCGTAGCAGACGGCGCTGTCCCACCAGCTAGCTTGTAGGGAGTCGGGAGGCGGGAGTCGGGAGTCGGGGGTTGGGGATTGGGAGGCGGGAGTCGGGAGTCGGGGGGGCGGCGAGGCGCAGGCGGCTAGGGTGAGCAGGATCAGCAGGAGGGCGGAGATATGGCGGGGCATGGGGATCTCCAATGGTGAATGTTGAATGTTGAATGTCCGGCATTCAACATTCAACATTCACCATTTGCGCTCGATTATAGCCCATCGCGCCCAAGGGTGGCGGCGAAGGCGCGCAGTCCCTGGGCGAAGATGGTGGCCCCGCCCTGGGCCGGGTGGCGCAGCTTGATGTGGGGTGCGCCGAGCGAGGTGAGCGCGCGGTCGGCGGTGTTGCCCATGGCCACGGCGGGCGCGCCGGGGAAGAGGGCGCGCACGCGGGCGAGGAGCGGCATTCCGAGGGCAACCTCGGCGGCGCGCGGCGGGCGGTTGCTCTGGTCGTTGCCGGGGCGGTGCGGGTGGAGCGGGTAGGCGTTCCAGCCCACGGCGAAGAGCCCGAGCGCGGCCAGCTCGCGGTAGGCGATGGTGGCGGTCGGCTCGGCGGAGATGCGCCCGTCGTCGGTGGCCAGGGCGAAGCCCCGCTCGGCGCCGTACTGGCCGAGGGGCGCGACACCGGCCAGCAGCAGGCGCTCGCTGGTGAAGGGCACGCCGGTGCGGCGCGCCCCGTTGTAGCCGGGGGCCTCGCCGACTAGCAGCAGGTCGGGGCCGCGAGCCAGCGCCATCTGGAGGGCCATGCGTAGGTTGGCCCGGCGCACGGCGTTGCCCGGCGGGCCATCCAGGGCGTAGGGGTTCACCGCGTCGGCGGGGGCCGACAGGGCGGACAGATCCGCTATGATGGAGTCGATGGTGTCAGAGGGCATGGTGCTGGCTCCGCTGGGCGACCGACGATCGCCTGCGATCACTGGCCGTCGGTGGCGAGGAACCGCGTCACGGCATCATTCAGCTCCAGCGGGGCCTCCTCTTGCACGAAATGTCCGGCCGAGGCGAGTCGGACGACCTTAGCCTTGGGGAAGAGCGCCTCCCAGCGCGCCAGCTCCTGACGCCGAAATGCGATGTCTTTCATCCCCCAGGCGATCAGCGTCGGCAGATGCTGTAGCGCGCCCCGCTGCTTCCACAGGTCGTCCAGCCATGGCGAGGAGCCGATAATCTGCTTGGGGAAGACCATGCTGCCCGTGCGATCCTCTGGCCGGTCAAGCGGGCGGAGGTAGTGCTGGTGGATGTGCGGCGTGAGCTTCGTGCGATCGCCAAACCATTGGCGCATCACGCTGTCCGCAAAGAAGTTATAGCGACGGATGAGGAATCGCCCGATTCCGCCGCCCACCAGAGAGCTGAACGCGATATAGTACGGGTCGCGGTTGACCGGCCAGCACCATGTGTTCAGGATGATCAGCCGCCGGACGTTCGTGATGTGCTGTAGCGCATACGAGAGACCGATTGGCCCGCCCCAGTCCTGCATCACCAGCGTGATATCGCGCAGGTCGAGCTGATCAACAAGGTGCGCCAGGTTCCGCGCATGATCTGCGGGGAGATACGTCCAGCCCTGGGGCTTGTCGGACAGGCCAAACCCGATATGATCGGGCGCAACACAGCGGTAGCTCGGGCTCAGATGGGTGATAAGATGCCGATAGAGAAAAGACCATGTCGGGTTGCCATGCACCATAAGGATGGGCTGCCCGCTCCCCTCATCAACATAGTGCATACGTCCAGCATCCACGTCAAGGTAGTGCGATGCAAACGGGTATGCCTGTCGATCAATCCATGAGAGGTCTTCCATCATGATCCTTTTCTCGCAGTAGACAAGGCTTCACCATAACTGGTCGGGCGTGAGGGCGTGAGACCCTAGCTCAGCATATCAGCAGATTGCCGCAATGGCGCGTATAATAGCCTAAATGTGATCATACCGTGGCGAGGAGGGCGCAATGGAGCGGAGACTCACCAGCCTGGGCGAGATTCTGTTTGACTTCCTGCCGGTGGAGGCGGGCGGCGAGGTGACGGGGTTCACGATGCGCCCTGGCGGCGGGCCGTACAATGTGGCTGTGGGCATGGCCCGGCTCGGCCAGCCGACCGCCTTTGTCAGCAAGGTCGGCGACGACTTCTTCGGGCGGCGGCTGCGTAAGGCGGTGCTGGCCGAGGGGATCGACGACCGCTTTCTGTCCACGGCCCACGGCGCGCCCACCACCCTGGCATTTGTGGCGAATGAGGATGGCGAGCCGGCCTTCACCTTCTACGGCGACGGCGCGGCCGACACCTTGCTCGCGCCCGAGGATTTGCCGGAGGCGTTCTTTGCGGAGACGGCCCTGCTACACTTCGGCGGGATCAGCCTGCTGCGCGGCAGCACGCCTGCCGCCGCGCTGGCCGCCGCCGAGGGGCTGCGCGGGCGGGCGCTGATCTCGCTCGACCCGAACGTGCGCCCGGCAGTGATCGCCGACGCGCCGGCCTACCGGGCCACCCTGGAGCGCGCCATTGGCCTGTGCGACCTGCTCAAGCTTAGCGCCGCCGACATTGACTGGCTGGCTCCTGGGGCTGACCCGCTCGATTACGCGGAGGGCATGCTCTCCGATGGCCCTGCGATGATCACCGTGACCCGTGGGGGCGCGGGGGTGATGGCCCTGCGGCGCGGCATCGACGGCGTGGAGCGGATCGAGTCCCCCGGCTTCAGGGTACAGGTGGCCGATACGGTGGGCGCGGGCGACTCGTTCAGCGCGGGTTTCCTGGCGGCCCTGGCCGAGCGCGGCGCGCTCAGCCGACAGGCTCTAGAGGCGCTGCCCGCCGACGAGGTGCGCCAGGCCCTGCGCTTCGGCGCGGCCGTGGCCGCGATCAACTGCTCTCGCGTGGGGGCCGACCCGCCCCGCCGCGCTGAGGTTGACGCCTTCTTGGCAGGGGTCGTCACTGAACCGCTGAGGGTGTGATGGTACTGTCCCCTTGCGTAGATTAGACCGGCTCAGGCAATAGTTTTTTGCGGGGCGGCACGAGCCCTCCCCGCGTCCATCCTAAAGGATCTGCCATTACAATGAAAACAAGCAAGCGTTTCACGATCCCAGGTCGGGCGCATGTGGTTGCGTGGGCGGGCGGCGCGCCCCATCTGTTGCTCGACTCGCCGGGCGCCCATGTCGAGCTGTCGCTACAGGGCGGCCATGTCCTCCGCTACGTCCGCGCGGGCGAGCCGCCCCTGCTCTGGGTGAGCCGAGCGGCGATCTACGCGCCGGGCAAGGCGGTGCGCGGCGGCGTGCCAGTCTGCTGGCCCTGGTTCGGCCCGCACCCGACCGACCCGACGAAGCCGCAGCACGGGTTTGTGCGCACGGTGATGTGGGAGCTGCGCGAGACGGGCGCCGAGGGTGATCTGACATGGGCGCGCCTGGGGCTGCGCGACAGCGCTGCCACCCGCGCGCTCTGGCCCCACGCCTTCGACCTGGAGCTGGCGGTGCGGGTGGGCGACCGCCTGGAGATCGCCCTGACGGCACGCAATACTGGGAATGCGCCCTTCACCTGCGGCGGGGCGCTCCACAGCTACCTGGCCGTGGGCGATGTGGCGCAGATCGCTATCGATGGGCTGGACGGGGTGAGCTACCTCGACAAAGTGGGCGGCGGCGAGCACACGCAGGCTGGCCCAGTGACGATCAGCGGTGAGGTTGACCGGGTGTACCAGGACACCGCAAGCACCTGCACCATCAGCGACCCGGCCCTGGGGCGGCGGGTGGTGGTAGAGAAGGCGGGCAGCCGCACCACCGTGATCTGGAACCCCGGCGTCGAGAAGGCGCGCGCACTAAAGGACTTTGCCGACGACGAGTACACCGGCATGGTCTGTGTGGAGGCAGTCAACGCGGGGGATGATACAGTTGAGCTCGCCCCGTGGGCGAGCCACACGCTACGGACGCTGATCACGGCATATACAGACGCAAATCAATAAGGCGTCCCATGGCAAAACTATGAATATTCCTGCGATCCAACACATCGATCTGTCCGTCGGACGGCTGGCCTACCGGAAAGGCGGCGATGGCCCGCCGCTGCTGCTGATCCACGGCTGGGGCGGCTCGTCGCGCCACTGGCTGGGCGCCTTTGCGACCCTGGCCGGGAGCCACACGATCTATGTGCTGGATATGCCCGGTTTCGGCGAGTCGCCGCCCGGGCATGGCGTCGGCGGGCTGCGCGGGATGACCGAGGCAGTGCTGGCCTTCATCGACGCGCTGAAGCTGGGGACGGTCAAGCTGGGCGGCCACTCGCTAGGCGGCGGCGTGGCGCTCATGGTCGCCGCGACCCGGCCAGACCTCGTCGATCAGCTGGCACTGGTGAGCTTTGGGCTGGCCAGCTCGCCCGAGGAGGAGGCCCGCTCCACCGCCATCGGCGTACATCTGAGCGTGACGGCGGCGCTCTGGGCGCCATGGCTCATCCTCGCGCGGCCCTGGCTGGCCCTCTCGCGCCCCTGGCGCCAGCTGGCCTGGACGACACCGCCCCTGCCGACGCTGCTTGCCGCGCCCCTGATCCATCGCCTGCCCGATGCCGCCGCCCTGGCCATAGGTGTCGCCGACCTGACGGCGATGGACGCTCTGGCCGCCATGGAGGGCGCGTCTAGCCAGGGGGATCCGCTGGTGAAGCAGGTGGCCTCCCTGGCGGCGATGCCGGCCCTGGTGCTCAGCGGGCGGCAGGACCGGATCTTCTCGCCGTCGAGCACAGCGACTCTGGCGAATGCGCTGCCCTACGCGCGCCTCACGATCATCGACGAGTGCGGCCACGTGCCCATGGCTGAGCAGCCGGAGATCTGCTACCAGGAGCTCACGGCGTTTTTTACGGGCAGCCTTGACAGGGCGGTGGGGTGACAGACCGATAGCATCACCCTGTCAGCTTGTCGCCTTGCTGGTACCAGGCGCACACCCCGCGCAGCGGGCAGCCCTCGTCGCTGGCCAGGTAGCTCTCGCGGCCCGCCTGGGCGCTGTAGACCCGGCGGGCGGGCGGGCCGTCGCAGCGGGGCCGACTCAGGCAGTAGCGCACGCACGCCTCGTTGATCTGGGCGTGGAAGTCGGCGTAGATGGAGGTCAGGAGTCGGGATTCGGGAGTCGGTGTGGTCAGATCAGCCTCGATCACGAGGCGAACAGCCTCGTAGCTCGATTTTCGCCAGAACGACATCTGCTCCGGCCCCCGACTCCCGGCTCCTGACGCCTGACTCCCAAGGCGATCAAACAGCCGCCGTGTGTACTCGTCTACCACAAACACCGGGTGGCCCCCCGCGTAGAGCATAATCACATCGCAGGTCTCGGGGCCGATGCGGGGCAGGCCGAGCAGCTCGGCGCGCAGCTCGGGCGTGGGCATGGTGAGCATCGCCGCCGTGTCGCCCCCGTGCCGCGCGCAGATGTGGCGGGCGATGGCGATCAGGCCGGCGGCCTTCTGGGTGTGGAAGGCGGCCGGGCGGATGAGCGCGGCCAGCTCCTCCGGCGCTGCGGCGGCCATGGCAGGGGGGGCGAGCCTGCTCGCGTCCAGCAGACGCCGCACCGCTGCCTCGACCGTCTCCCAGCGTGTCTGCTGGACGAGGACGGCGCCGACGATGATCTCGAAGTGCGCGTCCGCGCCGAAGAGCGGCCACCATGGGCTGTGCGCATCGGGGCCGTGAAGGGGGCCGAAGTGGGCGCGGAGGGTTTGGTAGAGATCGATCAGGCGCATACACACACGCGCAGGTAGGGCCGCAGCGCGCTGCGGCCCTACCTGCGCCCTCTCCGCGCCATCTGCACCTGCACGTACACGGCCACATCGCGGCGGTGCAGCAGGCCAACCAGGAGCGGGCCGTCGGTGACAGGGACGATCTCGTCGGGGCCAGCGTTGAGCAGGTAGAGCGCGTCGATCGCCGTGGCCTGCGGGCTCACGCTGCGTAGCTGGGCCAGCGGGGTCATCGCATCGCCCACAAGGCCGCTCGCCCACTCGGCCGTCGTGTGGTTGCGCAGGTTGCGCAGGGTCATCATGCCAAGCAGCACATGGCTGGCCTCATCGTCCCCGCCCTGGGCCGTCACGGCGAAGCCCGTCTCCGACTGGCCGAGCACATAGCGGGCCACGAACAGGTCGAGCGTAAGGTCGGCAGCGACCGTGCGGCAGCGGCGCTGCATCAGGTCGGATACGTGGACATCGCGTAGCACCGTCTGGAGGAGCACCTGGCGGAAGCTGCCGTTGGCGGTGCGGTGGAGGAAGAAGCCGATCACGGCGGCCCAGAGGGCCAGCAGGGGCGAGCGGGCAGCTAGGCCGAGGGCCACGCCGCCCAGGCCGAGCAGCGTGCCGCAGAGTCGGCCGACATGGGCGGCTATGCGGGTGGCCGGCAGCATATCGTCGGCGAGGTACCAGAGGGTGGCCCGCAGCACACGCCCGCCGTCCATGGGGTAGCCGGGCAGCAGGTTGAACACGGCCATAATCGCGTTGGAGAGGGCCAGGTGTGCGGCCAGGGTGCCGAAGACCCCCAGGTCGGCGCGCTCCCCGAGCCACCAGAGCATGCCGCCAGCGATAGCGATCAGCAGGCTGACGGCGGGGCCAGCTACCGCGATGGCGAACTCGGCCCCCGGCCCAGGCGACTCGGCGTCCACCTCGGCCATACCGCCGAAGGCGAACAGCGTGATGCTCTGCACCGGCACCATAAGCCTGATCGCCGTCAGCGCATGGCCCAGCTCATGGAGCAGGACAGAGACGCCGATCAGCAGGGCCATCAGCACAGCAAGGGCCAGGTCTGTCCCGCAGATAGCCGCCCCGCCGCAGGCGTACTCGGCGTACACCGGCCGCAGCGAGGCCACCATCAACACAAAGATCCCCACCCAGCTCCAGTGGAGCCGGATGGGGATGGCGGCGATGCGGCCAAGTGTGATCGACCGTGAAAGCATATCGGTCCTATGGGGCTTCCGAGGCGCTGCCCCGGAACTGCTTTTTGTTGGGGTTGGGCGGCTTCGCCGCCCAACCCCAACAAAAAAATATCGTGGGGGCGGCGAAGCCGCCCCCACACCCCCGCCAGGGGAGCCTACTTCGTCTCGGCGACGCCGGCGGCAGGCATGTAGAGCTGGCTGACGTACTCGGCCAGCATGCGCCGGAAGCTGAACTGCGGGGCGCAGGTGGCGATCGCCTCTTTACAGGTCTGCACCCAGGCCGTGGGCACGCCCGCCTCGGTGCGGCCGTCGTAGAAGCGCGGGACGATCTCATTCTCCAGGATCTGGTAGAGCGACTGAGTATCGTTCCAGTCCTGCTCGTCCAGGTTGGCGTACTCGCGCTCATCGCCGATCGCCCAGCCGTTCTTCCCGTTGAACGCCTCGGGCCACCAGCCGTCGAGGATCGAGCAGTTGGGCGCGCCGTTGAGGCTGGCCTTCATGCCGCTGGTGCCGCTGGCCTCGTGGGGGCGGCGCGGGTTATTCAGCCACACATCCACGCCCTGGGTGAGGGCGCGGCCCACCGCCATGTCATACTCCTCCAGGAAGATGATCCGCCCGGCCATGCCCGGCTGCTGGGCCAGCTGGTAGACGTGCTGGATGAAGTGCTTGCCCGGGTCGTCCTTGGGGTGGGCCTTGCCGGCGAAGATGATCTGGACCGGCTTGTCCGACCGGTTCAGGATGTTCTTCAGGCGCTCGAAATCCTTGAAGATCAGGGTGGCCCGCTTGTAGGTGGCGAAGCGGCGGGCGAAGCCGATCGTCAGGATGTCCTCCTCAAGCACCGGCCAGATCGGCGCCGGATTGCCGAGGTGGCGGTAGTGCTGGACGAGCCGCTGGCGCGCGAACGCGATCAGATCCTTCTTCAGCGCCTGGCGGGTGTTCCAGAGCACCTCGTCGGGGATCTGGTAGACCTTCTTCCAGGTCTTCGGGTCGTCCAGGTTATCCTCCCAGGTCTTCCCCAGGTACGAGGTGAAGAGCTGGCGGATGCTGGGGGCGAGCCAGGATGCCGTGTGGACGCCGTTGGTGATCGCGCCGATCGGCACCTCGTCCTGGCTCTTGCCGGGGTAGAGCCACTGCCACATGCCACGGGCCACGTGGCCGTGGAGCTGGCTCACGCCGTTGTGGTAGTCCGAGAGGCGCAGGGCCAGCGCGGTCATCGCGAAGGTCGGCCCCCATGACTGCTCCTGCTGGGCGATGGCCATGAACTCATCGCGGGTCAGGTTGAGCTGGGGCCAGTAGTTCCAGAAGAACTTCTCGATCATCGGCAGGGGGAAGGCGTCGTTCCCGGCGGGCACGGGCGTGTGCGTGGTGAAGACGCAGTGCTGCTTCACCTCGGCCATGGCATCCTCGAAGCTCATGCCCTCGACCACCAGCTCGCGGCAGAGCTCCAGCACCAGGAAGGCCGAGTGGCCCTCATTCATGTGCCAGACGCTGGGCTTATAGCCGAGGCGGCGCAGTGCGCGCACCCCGCCGACGCCGAGCACCAGCTCCTGCGAGACGCGCAGCTCCTGGTCGCCGCCGTAGAGCCGTGCCGAGAGCTCGCGGTCGTGCGCGCTGTTCGGGTGGATGTCGGTGTCCATCAGCAGCAGCGAGACGCGCCCGACCTGGAACTTGTAGACCTTGGCGTAGATCGTGCGGCCGGGCAGCTCGACCTCGATCACCACCTCCTTGCCCTCGGGGTCGAGGGCGGGGATGGCGGGCACATCGGCGAAGTTGAGCTTGTTGTACTCGGCGAACTGCCAGCCGCTCTGGTCGAGGCGCTGGCGGAAGTAGCCCTGGGGGTAGATGAAGCCGACGGCCACGAAGGGCAGCGCCATGTCGCTGGCCTCCTTCACGTGGTCGCCGGAGAGGATGCCGAGGCCGCCGGAGTAGATCGGCAGGGACTCGTGGATGCCGAACTCGGCGCTGAAGTAGGCGATCTGGGTGTCCTTCGCATCGGGGAAGTGCTTGCGAAACCAGGTCTTCTTCAGGCCCATGTAGGCGTCAAAGCTCTTGAGCACCGCATCGTACTTCTGGAGGTAGGCCGGGTTGACGGCGAACTCCTCCAGCTTGCGCTGGCGCACATCGCGCAGAACGTCCACAGGGTTGTGGTAGACCAGCTCCCACAGGTCGGGGTCAATCTCGCGGTAGAGGTCCTGGGCCTCGGGGTGCCATGCCCACCAGAGGTTGTAGGCCAGCTCACGCAGCCGCGCGATGCGATCGGGGATAGGGGTGAACAGAATCTCGCTCTCCAGCCGAACCATGTACGCTCCTCAATTCAGATTGTAGATTGCAGATTGCAGACTACAATCTGCAATCACCCAGACGACTGCCTGCATTGTATGCGCTGTGGGCGTATCTGTCTATCTGGTTGTAGGGCGAACTATCGCCGTGCGTCTGTGGCGGCCTGTCGGGCCTCGCCAAATCGCCTCCGCCAGAGCGACAGCAGGCTGCCGCCGCGCAGCCTCCAGGTGCCCACCAGGCCGTAGGGGAAGAACAGCACGATCAGGATGTAGACCACGCCGAAGATCAGCGGCCAGCGTGGGCCGAAGGCGGCGTTCAGCCAGTAGCCGAGCAGCTGCAGCACGCCCGCGCCCAGCATCGGCCCGACCAGCGAGCCCGCCCCGCCGATGATCGTCATCAGCAGCGCGTTGATCGTCGTGCCCACGCCCAGCATCGCGGTGTTGGCGTTCAGGTTCCAGATCGCGTTCATGCCCCCGGCCAGGGCCGCCATCACCCCCGAGATCGTGATCGCGATCAGTTTGTAGACGAAGGTGTTGTAGCCGAGCATGCGCGCCCTCGGCTCGTTCTCGCGGATGGCCACCATCACCGCGCCGGTGGGCGAGTTGACCACCCGGCGGGCCAGCAGGTACATGATCAGGGCGAAGCCCAGAGCCACAAAGTAAAAGCGCAGGCGCTGGTCGGTCGGGCTGAGCCACGCCGGGATGGGGATGCCCTGCAAGCCGTCCTCGGCCCCCGTCCACTCACGGAAGTCCGTCGCCTCGGCCAGGATGAAGAACATCTGCGCGAAGGCCAGCGTCACCATGGTCAGGTAGACCCCGCTGACCCGCAGCGAGAGCACGCCTACGATCAGGCTCTGGGCCACCGCCACAACCACGATCATCAGCGTGGCCTGCCAGAGCGGCCATCCGGCGTGCTTGAGCATAATGCCCAGCACGTAGGAGCCGGTGCCGAAGAACAGGGCGTGGCCGAAGGAGAGGATGCCGGTGTAGCCCATCAGCAGGTCGTAGCTCATGGCGTAGACGGCCAGGATGAAGACCTGGATGAGCATGCCCTGCCAGAACTTGGGCGCGCCCTCGCCCACCGGCTGGCCGGTGATCATGGCCATGGCGAAGGGGAACAGGCACAGGGCGGCCACCAGGGCGGCACCGGCCCATCCGGCGGGGGGGATACGGCGGATCATAGAGGTACCTCTTGGCCCTCACCCCCCAGCCCCCTCTTCCGCACGCGGGAGAGGGGGAGCATTCCTCACCAGGAAAGGATATACTCCCCTCTCCCCTTGAGGGAGAGGGGCTGGGGGTGAGGGCCGATTAGTCTTTCTTCCCAAACAGACCGGTCGGCCGGATCAGCAGCACCAGGGCCATAATCAGCACGGTGGAGGCGCGGGCGATCGAGGGCGAGAACTTGACCGCCTCGGCCATGAAGGGCAGCTGGATGCCCGAGAGCACGATCTGGTCGCCGAAGGCGCGGGCCAGGCCCACCAGCAGGGCGCCGGCGGCCGCGCCGCCGTAGCTGCCCATGCCGCCGATCACCACGGCGATGAACGCCTGGAGCTGAAACTCCTGGCCGATGCCGGGGTTCACGCCGATGAAGGGCGCGGCGGCCACCCCGCCTAGCGCGGCCAGCCCGGCCCCCAGGGCGAAGACCAGGGTGAAGACCCAGCGAACATTGATCCCGAGCGCCTGCACCATCTCGGCGTCCTGCACGCCGGCTCGGATGATCATGCCCAGCCGCGAGCGCCGCAGCAGCACGGCGATCGCGGCGAACATGATCAGGCCGAGCACGATGATGAAGATCCGGTAGCTGGGGAAGGGGCGGCCGAGCACGTCGATGCTGGCGCAGTGGTCGCCCAGCCAGGCAACTAGGTTGGGCGAGGGGCAGGCATCGCCGCGCTGGCTGAAGAAGTCCGGCGTGTCCATGTAGTAGCCGGTCGGCCCCCAGACGCCCTTGACCAGCTCGGTGCCGACGAGCACCAGGCCGAGGGTGACGAGCACCTGGTAGATCGGCCGGCTGTAGAGCGGGCGGATGAGGCTCCACTCGATCAGGCCGCCCAGGGCCGCGCCGCTGCCCGCGCCCACCACCAGGGCGATCACAAAGCGCAGGTTCGACGACAGGCCGAGGATGGCCCCCTCGCCGACGATGCGGGCCGGGGCGATCAGCAGGGCCAGGGCCAGCAGCCCCGCGCCGAGCAGCAGCCCGCGCGGCCCGCGCGAGCGCCCGACGAAGGGCTGGCCCTGGGCCAGCGCGAATCCGCCAGCCAGGCCAGATGCGGCCAGGGCCAGCAGCCGACCCGCGAAGAGCCCGAGGGCCTCCTGGGCCTCGGCGGTGGGCACATCGCCCCCGGCGCTAATCCCCGTGCTGGCCAGGGGCGCCAGGTCGAAGCCCCAGGTGCCCAGCAGCAGCAGGGCCACCGCCAGCGCCCAGAGGCCCCAGCGCGCGGCCTGGCCGCCAGGGATCCTGGGCAGCATCGGCGCGGCCCGCCGGGCCAGGATGGCCCCGCCGACCACCGCCAGCACCAGCGGCAGCGTGTTCAGCAGGATGCGCGGGTTCGCGTAGAGCGTGTAGCCCATATACGCGCCAACCATAAACAGCAGCCCGTGGGCGAAGTTCAGCACATCCATCAGGCCGAAGATCAGCGAGAGCCCCGAGGTGACAAGGAAGTACAGCGCCCCCAGGGTCAGTCCGGAGAGCAGGATGCTGGCCGCGACCCTCGGCTCGTACTGGCTCAGCGCCCAGCCCATCGCGGCCACGGCGATCAGCGTGCCGATGATCAGGGGGCGATTCTGTTTGAGGAAGTTCGTCATGTGTTGTCTTTCTGGGAGTCAGGAGTCGGGAGTCGGGAGTTGGGAGTCGGGAGTCGGTGATGCAACTGTGTATTGACAACTCCCAGGGGGCTCACCCGGTGCTCGGCCCTGACTCCCGACTCCCGACTCCCGACTCCTGATCACGCCGCCCCCAGGTACCTGGTGATCAGCGCCTGGTCCCCGGCGAGGTCGGCCATCTTCCCGCTGTGCGCTGTGTGGCCGTCGTCCACGATGTAGTAGCGGTCGGCGAGCTGGGCGGCCATGTGGAAGTTCTGCTCGACCAGCAGCACGGTGATCTGGTCGGAGAGCCGGCGCAGCGCGGCGACGATCTGCTCGACCACGATCGGGGCCAGCCCCTCGCTTGGCTCGTCCACCAGCAGCAGGCGGTTCTCGGGCACCAGGGCGCGGGCGATCGCCAGCATCTGCTGCTGGCCGCCCGAGAGCTTGCCGCCGGGGTGCTTCGCCAGCCGCTTCAGGTCGGGGAACAGCTCGTAGATGAAGTCGATCTTGCCGGCCAGGTCGCCCTTGCGGCGCTCAGCGATGCGCAGGTTCTCTTCCACGCTCAGGTCGCGGAAGATCGCGCGGTGCTCGGGCACGTAGCCGATGCCCAGGGCGGCGATCTCGTAGGCCGGGCGGCCATTAATCTCCTGGCCGTCGAAGAGCACCCTGCCGGTGCGCGGCGGGTTCAGGCCGATGATCGAGCGCAGGGTGGTGGTCTTCCCAGCCCCGTTGCGGCCCAGCAGCGCGGTGATGCTGCCGACCGGCACCTCCAGGCTGACACCCTCTAGGATGTGGAACTGGCCGATGAAGGTCTGGATCGACTCGACGCTAAGGAGCATGGCGGTACGCCTCCCCGAGGTAGGCACTCTGCACGGCGGGGTTAGCGGCGATGGCGGCGGGGTCGCCCTCGGCCAGCACGCGGCCCTGGTGCATCACGGTAATCATGTCTGAGAGGCTCATCACCACGCCCATGTTATGCTCGACGAGCAGGATGGTCTTGCCGGTGTCGCGGCGAATGCCGCGCAGCACCTCCAGCAGCAGCGGCACCTGCTCGGTGGCCATACCGGCGGTCGGCTCGTCGAGCAGCAGCAGCTCCGAGTCGGCGGCGAGCAGGATGGCCAGCTCCAGGCGGCGCTTATCGCCGTGGGGCAGGGTCGCGGCCACATCGGCGGCGCGGGCGGCCAGGCCGACCAGCCCCAGCGCGTGGCGGGCGCGCTCCTCGTAGCGGCGGAAGGCGGCGGCGTGCGCCCAGATCTTCAGGCTGTCCCGCCCCTGCGCCTGGGCCGCCAGGCGCACATTCTCCAGCACCGAGAGGCTGGGGAAGACGTTGGTGATCTGGAAGGAGCGGCCGACCCCCAGGTGGGCGATGCGGTGCAGCGGCAGCCGGGTGATGTCGCGCCCGCGCAGCAGCACCTGGCCGCTGGTCGGCTTCATGAAGCCGCTCAGCAGGTTGAACAAGGTGGTCTTGCCTGCCCCGTTCGGCCCGATGATCGCGTGGAAGCTGCCGGCCGCCACCGCGATGTCCACGCCATCCACGGCGCGCAGGCCGCCGAAGTGGCGGGTCAGGCCCACGGCCTGGATGATCACTTCGCTCAAGGTGCCCCCGTAATATTTTTTATCTTGGGTGTGGGCGGCGCAGCCGCCCACACCCAAGATAAAGCGGTCTGGGGCGAAGCCCCAGAGACTCAGTGCCTCAATACCTCAGCGCCTCAGTGCCTCAACACCTCAGCGCCTCAGTGATGCTTACTTACAGCGGGCCAGCTCGGCGGGCACCGCGCAGGGCGGGGCGGTCTCCTCGGGCGTGAAGGCGCTGACCAGGTCGAAGAACTTGAAGTCGGGGTCGGTGGTGTTCTTCAGCTTGACCAGGGTCATCGGCTGGAGCAGCACGTGGTCCTCGGCGCGCACGGTGTAGCTGCCCTTGGGGCCGTCGAAGGTCATGCCCTCCAGCGCCTTGATCATCCCGTCGGCGGTCGGGTCGCCGCCGGTGGCCTCCAGCGCCCGCACCAGCATCACCGCCGCGTTGAAGCCGCTCTCGGTGAACAGGTCGGGCGGGGTGTTGTACTTCGCCTTGTGCTGCTCGACCAGCCAGTTGTTCACCTCGTTGTCGAACAGGCTGTAGTGGTAGACGCTGACGCCCACCGAGCCGATCGCGTCGGCGTAGCCCTTGGCCATGGTCTGGTTATCGCCGAAGCCGGTGGCGACGGTCATGGCGTCGAAGACGCCGAGCTGCTGCATCTGCTGGAACATCGGCACGAAGCCGGTGCCCGACCAGGTGACGATCAGGACCTCGGCGCCCGAGTCGAGCAGCTGGTTGATGTAGGGCGTGAAGTCGGTGGTGTCGGCAGGGGCGAAGACGGTGCCAGCGCCCTTGTCGTCGTCATTGGTGACGAAGGTGCCGCCGAGACCCTTGACGGTGGCGTAGAAGGCGGCGGCCGAGCCCTGGCCGAAGGCATTGTCCTGGGCGATCTGGACAAACTTCGTGCCAGTCTTCAGCAGGGCCGACCCCATGGTCAGGGCGTCCTGGGCGCTGGTGCGCCCGGCGCGGAAGGTGTACTCGTTGAAGTTCGCGCCGGTGAGCGCCGGTGAGGCGGCGGGCGTGCTGATGTAGACGATCTTGTTCTCGGCGGCCACCCCGGAGATGGCCAGGGCCACCGGCGAGCTGGGTACGCCCACCAGGATCGTCGCGCCGTCCTTCTCGATCGCCTCGCGAGCCAGGGAGACGCCCGTCTCCGGGGTGCTTGCGGTGTCCTTGGTGACGACCTGGATGGGGTGACCGGCGACGGCGTTGGTGCCGCCGGTGGCGTAGTCGAGGCCCAGCGTAAAGCCGCGCTCAAGCATCGGCCCGTAGACGGCGAGCAGGCCCGAGGCGTCGGTCATCATGCCGACGACGATCGGGTCGCCGCTGGCGGTCGGAGCCTCGGTGGCGGCCTCGGTGGCGACGGGTGCCTCGGTGCCGACTGGGGCAGCGGCCTCGGTGGCCTCGGCGGCCTCGGTGGCGGCGGGCTCGGTGGGCGCGGCGGCGGGCGCGCCGCCACATGCGGCCAGGGTCAGCATCACGGCCAGGGCCAGGGTCAGGAGCGCCCAGCGGGCGCGGCGTGCAGGTCCGTTCATCGGTTGACTCCTTGATATCTTCGATAGGGCGGGCGGGGGCGATATGCTCCCGAGAGTGTGTCACACGTCAACATCCTTCACCAGCACCAGAGCCTCGCCCTCGGCCACGAGGCGCCCGTCTGCGCCGTGGCACGTGGTGAGCAGGTAGATCAGGTCCTTCTCCGGGCGCACCCGGCTGACCTCGACGGCGGCGATGAGCTGCTCGCCGGGGCGGGCCGGGCCAAGGAAGACGATACGCTGCTTGAGGTAGTTGGTGCCGGGGCCGGGCAGCCGAGTACCCAGCAGGTAGGAGAACATCCCGCCGATCAGCGGCTCGGGCACGGTGTCGCCCGGCGCGCCGCCGGCCAGCCCGGCGTAGCTCGCCAGATCCTCGGCGCTGAAGCTGCGCTTGCACTCGGCGCGGGCGCCTAGAATGAGATCGGGCATAGCGCTCCTTAAGGGGCGGCCCTTGTGTCCGCCCCGAGGGATTCCTCTAACCCCTCCTCCGCTGTAAAAACGCCGCCATCCCCCGCTCGGCCTCGGCGCTGGCGATCTGGGCCACGAAGGCGGCCCGCTCGGCCTCCAGGCGCGCGGCCAGGGCCGCCGTGTCGCCCCAGAGTAGCCGGCGGGCGCTGCGGGCGCTGCCGGGTAGCTGGACGGCCATGGCGTGGGCCGTCGCCATGGCCTCCTCGTCGATGCGGGCCGCCGGGACGACCCGGCTGGCTAGTCCTATGGCCACGGCCTCGTCCGCGCCGATGCTGCGGTCGAGCAGCAGGCCCTCGGCGGCCCGGCGGCGGCCGATCTGCTCGGGCAGCATGGCCGTCCAGCCGCCGTCGGGGCTGAAGCCGACGGTGGTGTAGTAGGGGGTGATGCTGGCCTCCGGGCTGAGCAGGGCGACATCGGCGGCCAGCATCAGGCCCAGCGATCCGCCGGTGAGCACGCCCTGGACGGCGGCCACCAGGGGCAGGGGCTGGCCGATCAGGGCCAGGATGGCCTGGTTGAGCAGGCCCACCAGCCGCGCCGCGTAGACGGGCCTGTCCTCGCTCTCGGCGATGGCGCGCACGTCGCCGCCGGTGGAGAAGGAGCGCCCCTCGGCCCGCAGCACGGCGGCGCGCAGCCCTGGCGCGGACGCCAGGCTATCGGCAGCGGCGATCAGCTGCTCCAGCAGCTCGGGCACCAGGCTGTTGTGGCGCTCTGGCCGACACAGGCTGATCGTCGCCACCGGCCCATCGATCTCCACTCGCACAAGCTGGCTCATACACCCCCCCAGCGCAGCGTCGTCTCGCCATCGCAGACAAGGTCGCCGTCGCCGCGCATGATCTGCGTCGTAATACGGGCCTCGCGTCCGTCGCTCGCCAGCTCAAGCACCCGCAGCTCGACCGTCAGCGGGTCGCCGGCATAGGTCGGCGCAGGGAAGACCAGGCGTTGCTCGACCTGGGCGGCCCCCGGCGCGAGGCGAGCAAGCTCGGCGCGGATGAGCGCGTAGAGCAGCATCCCGTGGCTCACCGTGCGCCCGAAGCGCGTGCGCGCGGCGAAGTCCGAGTCCACATGGATCGGGTTATCGTCGCCGCTCAGCCGGGCGAACAGGTCGAAATCGGCCTGGGTGAGCGTGCGCGCGGCTGCGTGTGTCTGTCCGACAGAAAGCATGGATATTCCTCGTAGGGCCGCAGCGCGCTGCGGCTCTACACGTCCCTACGGCGCACCAAATTCTCTTCTCAAATCCCCGCGATTCACCTTCCCGAGGGTGTTGCGCGGCAGGGCGTGTACGAACACCACGACGCGGGGCTGCTTGTAGCGGGCCAGGCGGCCCTCGCACCAGGCGATCAGCTCCTCGGCAGACGCCTCGGCATCTGGCCGCAGGGCCACGATGGCCCGGCCCACCTCGCCCCACTGCGCGTCGGCCACGCCGATCACGCAGCACTCAGACACGGCGGGGTGCTCGGCCAGCGCCGCCTCAACCTCGGCGGGGTAGACGTTCAGGCCGCCGCTCTTGTACATCTCCTTCAGTCTGCCGACGATGTAGGTGTAGCCCTCATCATCGCGCACGGCCAGGTCGCCGGTGCGGAACCAGCCGTCCACAAATGCCTCGGCGGTGGCCTCGGGGCGCTGCCAGTACCCTGCGAAGACGTTGGGGCCGCGCAGCCAGATCTCCCCGGCCTCGTCGGGTGCGGCATCCGCGCCCTCGGGCGTCACCAGGCGCGCCTCGGTGAAGGGCGCGGGCTTGCCGATGAAGCCAGCCTGCCGAGTGCCCGCCGCAAACTCGGATGGCTCCAGCATGTAGGCGGTCGGCGAGGTCTCGGTGAGGCCGTAGCCGCCGCCGAAGGGCAGCCCGCGCCGTCGGAAGGCGGCGACCACCTCCAGCGGGCAGCGGTCGCCGCCGTTGTAGAAGAGCCGCACGCTGCCCAGGTCGGCGGCGGCGAAGGCCGGGCTGGCCAGCATGGCCTGGAAGACCGCCGGCACGCCCATCACCACGCTCACATCCTCGTGGTCGATCAGGGCCAGGGCCTGCTCGGGCTCGAAGCGGCGAGGCAGCACCACCCGCGCGCCCAGCAGCAGGGCCGGCAGGGTGAACAGGCCCAGCCCGCCCACATGCACCATCGGCAGCAGGGTGATGATCGTGTCGTCGGCGGTGAGCCGCAGCGGGACAATGTCGTTCATCGCGTTCCAGAACTGGTTCGCGTGGGTGAGCAGCGCTCCCTTGGGCCTGCCGGTGGTGCCCGAGGTGTAGACCATCAGCAGCGGGCGCTCCCAGGGCAGCGGCTCGCCCGGCTCGTCGGCGGGGAAACCCGAGGCCATGTCAGCGAATGAGTCGGCCCCCTCGACCGATGGGCCATCCAGGGCGAACACCTGGCCCACGCCAGTGAGGTCGCGCAGGGTGCCCGCCAGGCCGACGTGCTCGGCCCCCAGAAACAGCGCCGTCGCGCCGCTGTCTGTGATCTGGTAGGCCAGCTCGGCGGGGGTGAGCCGGTAGTTGAGGGCCACCACCACCGCGCCGAGCTTGCCCGCGCCGAAGAGCAGCCCCAGGAACTCGGGCGTGTTTAGCGACAGTAGGCCGACCCGGTCGCCCTCAGACACGCCGACGGCGCGCAGGGCGTGGGCCGAGCGGTTGGCCAGCGCGTTCAGCTCGCCGTAGCTGTAGGTGCGCCCCGGCGCGCTGATCGCCGCCCGCCCTGGGTGCAGCTGGGCGTGGCGGGTGAGCCATGTTCCAATGCCGTACATACGATATCCCTTGAGTTTCAGATTGTAGATTGCAGATTGAGCGTAGTGTGTAGGTCAATCTGCAATCTGCAATCTACAATCCCGCAAGCAGCGCGTGGAAGCCCGCGTTAAACTCCTCGGGCTTCTCGATGTAGGGCGTGTGGCCGCACTCGTCCAGCACCAGCTCGGTGAAGCGGCCCCCGGCGTCGGCGTAGCGCTCCAGCACCCGGCGGGTCTGGCTGACCATCGGCTGGGGTGGGAAGACCTCGTCGCCCGGCCAGCCGGGGATGGCACCCAGCTTCCCGAGGGTGCCGATCTCAAACAGGCTCATGTCGCCGACGATCTGGTCATTCGCGCCGCGCACCCAGAGGATCGGCGGCTTCGGGCTCGCGCCGATGATTCGCGCGACGCTGTCGCCCAGGTACTTAGGTGACAGCGCGTTGTTCGGCCCGTACACGCCCGGCCCGATGCCCGGCCAGTTCTCGCTGGCCACCATATCGCCGGGGTGATTGTCGGGGCGCACCTTGATGCTGAGCATGCCCGAGAGCAGCTCCTCCTCGCGGGCTGGCCTGAAGGGCGGCTTCCAGTAGTAGGTGTTCATCACCACGCGCGGGGCCGACTGCGGGTTCTCCTCGCCCCGGTCGCCCTCGCCCTCGCGGCGGGCGAACTCGGCGCTAACCAGGCCGCCGCCCGAGCCGGCGAAGTCCGGCCAGCTCGGCGTGCCGTCTAGATCCTTGGTGCCGCCAAAGCCGTAGGGCGAGCCGGGCGCGGCCAGGGTGACGCTGATCAGGCGGGCGGGGGCCGCCGCCAGCATAGCCCAGACGATCGAGCCGCCGAGGGAGTGGCCGACCACATGGAAGCGATCTACGCCGAGCGCATCCATCAGGCCCAGCAGGTCGTCCACCCAGTCGTTACAGCCGCGCGTGGCGTCCACCGGCTTAAACTCGGTGTCGCCGTAGCCGCGATTATCCGGCGCAATAGCGCGGAAGCCGGGCGGCAGGGCCAGCATCGTCTCCTCCCAGTAGGTGGAGCAGGAGTTATTGCCGTGGACGAAGAGGACGGGCACGCCGTCGGTCGGCCCACTGGTGAGGGCGTGGATCTGGAGCCGGGGGGTGTCCACCAGCTGCGAGCTAATGCCTGGGAGATGAGGAATGCTACTCACCGTTGAGTCCTTTCTTTATCCTGGTAGGGGTGGCTCGTAGGGGCGGCTCGTAGGGGCGGCTCGCGAGCCGCCCCTACGGTGTCACATACATACGCACCAGGGACTGCTTATCCACCTTGCCGGCGGCGGTCTTGGGCAGGGTGTCGGCGACGATCACCCGCTTGGGGAGCTTGTAGCGGGCCAGGCGCTCCCCGGCGAAGGCCAGCAGGTCGGACGGGTCGAGGCTCTGGCCAGGGCGGGGCACGGCCACCGCCCAGCCCACCTCTCCCCAGCGCGGGTCGGGGGCGGCGATCAGGGCTACCTCGGCGACGGCGGGGTGTCCGGCCAGCACGCTCTCAACCTCGGCGGGGTAGATATTTTCGCCGCCGGAGATGATCACGTCCTTCAGGCGGCCCACGATAGTGTAGTAGCCCTCCTCGTCGCGCACGGCCAGGTCGCCGGTGTGCAGCCAGCCGTCGATGATCGCCCGTGCCGTCTCCTGGGGGCGGCCCCAGTAGCCCGCGCACACGTGCGGCCCACGGATGAGCAGCTGGCCCACCTGGCCAGGGCCGAGCGCATGCCCGGCGTCGTCAACCAGCTTCAGGTCGATGAAGAAGAGCGGGTAGCCCACCGCGCCCGGCTTGCGCCGCACGTCGGCGGGGGGCAGGATGAAGGTGTTCGGCCCGGCCTCGGTCAGCCCGTAGCCGGTCTTAAAGTCGATCCCGCGCTCCCAGAAGAGATCGAAGACCGGCCGGGGGCAGGGCGCGCCGCCGCTGATCACCAGCTTCAGCCTGGAGAAGTCGGCCCCCGCCCAGCGCGGGTGCTGCTGCATGGCGATGAAGACCGTCGGCACGCTGAAGTAGAGCGTCACCCCGGCCCGCTCGATCAGGTCGAAGACCTGATCGACAGCGACCCCCTTGCAGACGATCGAGCAGCCGCCGATCAGCACCAGCGGCGCGGTGAAGACATTCATCCCGCCGGTGTGAAACATGGGCGCGTTCAGCACCGCCACGTCGTCGGGGGTCAGCCCCCAGCCAGCCACCGTGTTCACCGCGTTCGCCGCGATATTCCCGTGGGTCAGCACCGCGCCCTTGGGCGTGCCGGTGGTGCCGCCGGTGTAGCAGATCACCCAGGGGGCGTGCCAATCTAGCTCGATGGGCTCTGTTTCGGCCGGAAGGCCATCTCGCTCGGAGATAAGGCGGGAGATCGGCACCCAATGCCGCACCGAGCCGGGGCTCGCGGCAATCTGGGCGACAACCTCAGCATACTCTGCGCCGTAGAGCAGCACACAGGGCGTGGCGTCATCCAGCAGGGCCGCCAGCTCGGCCGGGGTGAGCCGGTAGTTGAGCGGCTGCATGATCGCGCCGAGCTTGCCGCAGGCGAACCAGATGTCCAGGTAGGCCACGCAGTTCAGGGCCAGGACGGCCACGCGGTCGCCCTTCTGCACGCCCAGGCCGCGCAGGAGGTTGGCCGTGCGACCGGCGGCCTCGTCCCAGGCGCGGTACGTGATCGGGGCCATCCCGTTCTCAGCATCGAGAAGGGCGACCTTATCCGGCGTCAGCAATGCCCGCCTGCCCAGCCAGTCACCTAAGAACATCATTCTTCACCCCACTGCACACACGCCGCCGCCCAGGCGTAGCCGATCCCGGCGGCCACCATCACCATCAGGTCGCCGTCGCGCAGGCGGCCTGTCTCCAGACCCTTCTGGATCGAGAGCATCTGGTCCTGCTGGCCGACGTGGCCAGTCTCGCTGAGGTAGTAGCTCTGCTCCTCGCGCAGGCCAAGCTCGCGCAGCACAAACTCGTGGGCCGAGCGCTTCATGTGCAGGATGTTCAGGTAGCCGATGTCGGCCCGCGTGCGCCCGCTGCGTTCCAGGGCGGTGTCGATCACGGCCAGGAAGTTGCGCATCGACAGCGCATCGAGGCGGCGCTTCATGCCCTCGGGGTCGGTCACATCAAGCATATTCCGCCCGGCCTCAATCGCCTTGGGCGTGATCCGCTCGACCGTGCCGCCGGCGGGGATGACCACATCGAGCGAGAAGGAGCCGTCGGAGATGACAGAGACGCCGAGCAGCCGGTTGCGCGGGTGGTTGCGGCGCAGGATGAGCGCCCCGCCGCCGCAGCTCAGGTTGAGCATGAAGCGGGTGCGCGGGTTGCGCGGGTCCACCAGGTCGCCGTTGCGGTAGCCGCCAGCGATCAGCACCGTGTTGATGGCGGGGTCGGCGGCGAAGAGCCCACGGGCGAGCTGAAGCGCGGCGATGGTGGTGGCGCAGCGCAGCTGCACGTCGATCGCCCAGGCCCGCGTCGCCCCCAGGTCATAGGCCAGCTTCACGCCAGCCGTCCAGAGCGGGTATTCTTTATACTCCTCGGTGGTGCAGAGGACGACATCAAGCTCGCGGGGGTCGATCTGCGCGCGTGCGAGGGCGTCCTGGGCGGCCCAGAGGCCCATGGCGCCGGGGTGGTCATCGGGGCCGGGCACGGGGCGGCGCAGGATGCCCAGCTTCTCGGCGACAACCTGCTCGGGCAGGTCGGCGAGGCGGGCGATCTCGGCCGGGCCGAGGCTGCGCTCAGGGATATAGGTGCCTGCGGCAACAATGCCGATCGGGGTCGCGTCCATTGCGGGTATTCCAAGATTGCAGATTGCAGATTGCAGATTGGCAATACGCCGTAGAGCTGGAGACAGCAGAGAACAATCTGCAATCTACAATCTGCAATTGTGCGAAGGGATGCGGCCAGCTTACCATCCTGCGGTTGCGCGCCAGTTACAGATCGGTTACACGGGGCAGGGAGGCGTCGCCGTGCCGGATGCGCTCGTGCAGCTCGCGGGTAGCGCGGGCGGGAGGGAGCCCAAGCTCGGCGTCGAGGGTGTCGGCGCAGCGCTGGTAGCAGCGCAGAGCCTGGGGCCGGTTGCCCTGGCGGGCGTGCACGAGCATCTGGAGGCGGTAGGCCCGCTCCCAGCAGCTATCTTCGGCCAGGATGCGCCGACAGACCTCCAGGGCCACATCGTTCTGGCCGAGCTCGACCAGGGCGGCGGCCAGCCGGTCGGCGGCGCGCAGGAAGACGGCGCGCAGACGCTCGCGCTCGGCGGCGGCCCAGTCCTCGTAGGCCGTGTCGGGCAGGTACCCGCCCGCGTAGAGGCCGAGCGCCCGCGTCAGGGCGGCCACACCCTCGTCTGCACTGCCTACGTCAAGCATGCCCAGCCCCTCGGTGCAGGCGTCGGCGAAGACCGCACAGTCGAGCCAGAGGTCGGCCTCGGGGCGCAGCCGGTAGGCGCTGCCGTCGCGGGCGATGTAGGCGGCGGGCGTGTCGGCGGCGCGGGACGGCTCCAGCGCCTTGTTTAGCGCGTTCAGCGCCACCTTAAAGTCGCGGCCGGCGGCCTCGCGGCCAAGCTGCGGCCAGAGCAGATCCACAATCTCCTCGCGCTGGAGCCAGCGCCCCCGGCGGGTGACAAGCAGCTGGAAGAGCTGGCGGGCCTTGTCGCGCTGCCAGGCCCGCGCATCGATCTCCTGGGCACCGCGCCAGACCTGGAAGGCCCCCAGCGTCTGCACGCGCAGCTGGTAGCCGGGGTGGGACTGAAGCTCGCCCAGGCCGAGCCCGGCCAGCAGGCGGCCGGCATAGTCGCCGTGGGCGCTGCGGGCGCGGGCGGCCAGCAGAAGCGGCACGGCCCGGCGCGGGTCGGGCAGACCGAGGAAGCTTGACCTCATCAGCAAGAAGTCGTAGCCGTTAGCCGCACAGAGGGCCAGCAGGTCGTCCACACAGGCGGCGGCGTGCTGGCGCTGGCCCAGGTCGCCGTGGGCGATGGCCATCCAGAGACGGGCGGCGGCGCGGCCGAAGCTATCGCCGCACTCGCGCATCAGGGCCAGGGCTCGCTCTAGGATCTTCAGACCCTCGACAGGGCGCTCGGCCAGCACATAGCTCGCGCCCAGCGTCAGCTCGATCATCGCGGCCACCCACTGGTCGCCAGCCCACAGGCTGATCTCAGCGCCCTCGCGGGCGCAGCGCGCGGCGGACTCCAGATCTCCCGAGAAGCCATAGGCCCGCGTGAGCCCCCAGTTAGCCTCGGCGCGGATGCGGCGCACTGCCAGGCGGTCGCCCAGGGCGATAGCGCGCTGGTAGATCGCCAGCGACTCGTCGCGCGGGGGCGGGCCACCGGCGCGCAGCTGCAAGGCGTGCCCCAGGCGCATATGGGCCACGGCGGTGATGAAGGGCGATCCAAGCCGCTCGCCAACGGCGACCCCGATCTCGGCCCGCTCGGCGGCCCGCTCGGCCTCACCGCAGAAGCTGTGGATAAGCGAGAGCACCAGCACCGTCTCGCGGTGTCCGCGCGGCGTGTGGCGCTGGCCGCGCTCGCTGGCCAGGCGCTCCTCCTCGGCCCAGCCCTCTAGGATAGCCCTAGCCTCGGCCAGACGCCCCGTGCGCAGCTTCACCCGCACGCTCAGCAGATCCTCGACCGGCCCCTCCTCGCGCAGGGTGCGCGCCTCGGCCCGCAGCGCCTCGGCCTCGTCCGGCTTGCCCATGTTCAGCTTATTCTCGGCCAGCAGATCAAGCAGACGCGCGCGGGCATGCCGGTCGTCCAGGCCATCGCTGATCCGCAGCGCCTCTTGGAGCAGGCTCTCGGCCTGAGCTGGGAGCACCTGATCGATATAGACCAGCGCCTGGCCGCGCAGCGCCCGGCTGACCCCGGGCTGATCGCGGCGCTCGCGGCAGGCCGCCTCAGACTGCGCATACCAAGAGAGCGCCTCGTCGAAGCGCGAGCGCAGGCGGTAGAGGTCGCCCATATAGCCGATCAGGCGCGGGCGTGCGCTGAACACCTCGGAGGGCAAGGCATCGATCCAACCGGCCAGGGTGTCGAGCCGCCCGGCGCGCAGGGCCGTCTCGCCAGCGCGGGCCACAGCCGCCGCCGCCTCATCATAGTCGCGTGCGGCCAGCCAATGATAGATCGCCTCCTCCTCATCGCCCCGGTCAGCATAGAAGTGCGCCGCGCGGCGGCGGCGATCCTCCATGGCCGGGTCGGAGGCGGCCTGCTGGCGCAGGAAGTCGTGGAAGAGGTGATGATAGCGCAGCAGCTCGGGGCCGATCTCCACCACGAAGAGGTCACGGTCGCGCAGCTGCTCGATCATAGCCGCGCCGTCGTGGGCCTGGCGCACCGCGTCGCAGGCGGCCGGGGTCAGCTCGCGCAGCAGGGCCGTCTCACGCATAAATGCGGCCAGGCCAGCGGGCTGGCGGCCCAGCACATCGCCAGCCAGATAGTCGAAGAGCGCCGCCAGCGAGGCCGGCCGGTCGGTGAGCAGGTCGGACAGGCCACGGGACGAGCCGCCGCGCAGACCCTGCCAGACAAGCTGGAGCGCGATCGGCCAGCCCTCGGTCTGGTGGGCTAGGGCGGCCACATCGGCGTCGGCCAGGCCCATGCCATAGACCTCGCGGAACAGGGCGGCGATCTCATCGGCGTCGAAGGCTAGCGCCTCGCGGCCCAGCTCCAGCACCTCGCCACGGGCGCGCCAGCGCAGCAGCTCGCCGCCAGCCAGCGGGTAGCGGCTAGATATGACCACCCGCAGGTCACGCGGGGCGTAGGCGATCAGGCGGTCGGTGAGCGCGCGGATCTCGGGCGAGCCTGCCACAAAGTGGTAGTCATCAAGCACCAGGATGGCCGGGCCAGCCAGAGCCTCGCCCACCGCATTAAGCAGAGCGTCGAGCGCAGCCGTCCAAGCTGCCGAACCGGCCTCGCCCCGTCGCTCGCGCAGCGTAGCGGCGGGCAGGTCGGAGAGACTAGGCAGAACGGCGGCGCAGGCGGCGATCAGATAGGAGAGGAATATCTGCGGGTCGGTATCGCTCTCCCCGACGCTATACCAGAGCAGGGGCAGCTCGCCGTCGGCCAGCGCCACCAGCGCGGTCGTCTTACCGTAGCCGGTGCCAGCCTGAAGCAGCGTAACCCTGTAGTCCAGCGCCTCGCGCAAGCGCGCGGCCAGCGCCGGGCGCGGCAGCAGCAGCCGGTGCAGGCGCGGGGGGGCCAGCTTCGCGCGGAGCAGGAGGGTCTCGTTTGGCATGGGCCTATTATAATACTGCGCCCCGGCTCCGCGTTGCACCCGTGCGCGGTGCGGGAGTTGCATTGCTACGAATCTACGCCTTTGTCCAACCTTGGACAGTCACTGTCCAGGGGGTAGACATGGCATGTCCAGGGGGTGGACATGCCATGTCCAGGGGGTGGACATGCCATGTCCAGGGGGTGGACATGCCATGTCCAGGGGGTGGACATGCCATGTCCAGGGCCGGACGGTGACTGTCCAGGGGGTGGACAGTGAGCATAGTGCCACGGCATGTTCGTCCATGACCGCTGCCCGGCGGCTGCGGGGAGCGAACACTGATGCGTGCGTCGTCAAAACCTTGCGCTACTCCTGAGCATGGCAGGTGCGCAGCCGCAAAAGCGGACCGATTCCGTCAGGTTATGCTGGTATGATGGAGTTGTGTGATACCCAACCCCCAACCCCCATTATGAAGATTACCCCCGACGCCGTCCAATATATGCTGCTCGCCGCCCAGGGACTGCTGACGCCGCTAACGGTGCCCGCCACAAAGGCCGATGTGCTGGACGCCATCCGGCGCATGGGCGTGCTACAGATCGACACCATCCACATCGTGGCCCGCAGCCCCTACCTGGTACTCTGGGGTCGCCTGGGCCAGTACGAGCCGACATGGCTCGACGAGCTGCTCGCCGAGGGAGCGCTCTTCGAGTACTGGGCCCACGCCGCCTGCTTCCTGCCCAGCGAGGACTACGGCCTCTTTCGGCGGCGCATGCTCAGCCAGCGCGTCGAGACCGACTCGGCATACCAGTGGGTGCGGGCCAACCCCGAGGAGACCGATGCCGTGCTCGCGCGGGTGCGCGCCGAGGGGCCGCTGCGCGTCGCCGACTTCGACGGCAAGGGCGGCGGCGGCGGCTGGTGGGACCACAAGCCCGCGAAGACGGCCCTGGAGTGCCTGTTCGATCTGGGCCACCTGATGATCGCCCGCCGCGAGCGCTTCCACCGGGTCTACGACCTTAGCGAGCGCGTGATGCGCGGCTGGGACGACGCGGCCACGCCGAGCGCCGCCGAGGTGCGCCGCGAGCTGCTGCTGCGCGGCGTGCGCGCCCTCGGCGCGGCCCCGGCCCGCTGGGTGCCCGACTACTACCGCCAGAAGGATAAGCGCGCCTGCCTGGCCGAGCTGGCGAGCCTGGTCGAGGAGGGCGCGCTCCATGCGGTCGAGGTCGCGGGCTGGGATGAGCCGGCCCTGGTTCACCCCGACAATCTGGGCCTGCTGGAGCAGGCGGAGGGAGGCGCGCTGACGCCGACCGTGACGACACTGCTCTCGCCCTTCGACCCGCTGGTCTGGGACAGAGACCGGGCACACGAGCTGTTCGACTTCTTCTACCGGATCGAGGTCTACACCCCGGCGGCGAAGCGGGCCTACGGCTACTTCACCTTGCCCATCCTACACCGTGGGCGGCTGGTCGGTCGGCTCGACCCGAAGGCCCACCGCCCCGATAGCATCTTCGAGGTGAAGGCCGTCCACCTGGAGCCGGGGGTTACGCCCGACGACGGGCTGGTGGCAGGGCTGGCCGGGGCGCTGCGGGACTGCGCCGCCTGGCACGGCACCCCCGAGGTGATCATTCGCCAGAGCGACCCGCCCGAGCTGGCGGGGATGCTGCGCTGCACTGAGGCATTGAGGCGCTGAGGTTACATTGCCTGATCAGCACTCCAGCGGGCTAGCGTATCAGGGTTGATCGGCTCCAGCACCATCAGATCGGCGTCGTGGCGCACAAGCATCGCGAAGTCGAAGCGGTCGACTGCGGCTGCGTGGGCGACATCGGCGGCCGGCAGCGCCGGGTACGCAGGGGTGCCGAAGCGCCGCCCGAAGTCGGAGGCGGCGACCCGCGCCGCAAACACGCTCGGGTCCGGCGTCTGCCCGCGTAGCAGCGCCGTCAGATAGTCGGCGCAGGCCCGATCCTCGTCGCCGTCGCGGTCGGACCAGTCCCCAGTCACCACCAGTGTCACCTGGGCGGGGCGCAGGCGCAGCAGCAGGCGAGCCGTTGCGACGGCGCAGACGAGGCTGCCGGCGAGCAGCAGATCGGCGGTGGCACAGCGCACCAGCCCCTTGACGCCGGCGGCGGTGCAGTGGATCAGCGTCTTATCGACTAGATCATGGCCGGCCACCCGCGACGGCGCGTTGTCGAAATCGAAGCCTGGGATCGCCCCGCCCCCGCCAACCCCGCCCATCGTGAGCGCGCCGGGCAGACGCTCACGCATCTGGAAGGCGTCATCCGGCGACTCAGCAAGATAAATCTGACGCGCGCCGGCGGCGAAGGCGTAGGCGGCGGTAGAGAACGAGCGCAGCACGTCGATCACAACCACTGCGCCGCTGTCTCCGCCGCAGCGGGCCAGCGTTGTCTGGATGATCTCCATCGTAGGTTGCTCCTCCGCATACACAAGCACCCTTCAGGGTACGTTATAGCACGGTTTTACTGCGATGGGGCGCGGACATATAACCAAGAATGTGGCTATAATGGCAGGAACGCATACGTCGCCCTATCCTCATTGCCCGGCGGCGGCTCCAGCCGCCGACGCCTCATTGCGAAGCCGCACACGGCGGCCTGTTCAGGCTCCCGTTGGGCGGCCTTCGCCATAAGAGCCCGTCCGTCGCTCGGCCGGGCGCAGACGAAAGCGAGCCCATCTATGGCAGATGTCTCATCACGCATTGCGCCGCGCCCGATTGATACGCGCTATGTCACTCGGCTCGCTCGGGTGACAGCTGTTAGCCGAACCGACAGCGGCGTCCTGGCCCAGGTGGATCAGGAGCTGCTGCGGGTCGATGTCATCCGCGACGATATCGTGCGGCTGAAGATCAGCCGGGGCGGCAGCTTTGACGAGACGCCCACATTTGCTGTCTGCGCCGACCTAGCCGGGTGCGCCGCGCCCGCGTTCAGCGTCGAGGAGGATGCCCATGCGGTGCGGGTACGCACCGCGCAGCTTGTTGTCACGATCAGGCGCGATCCCTTCTGCCTCGACGCCCACCGCGCCGACGGCAGCGCGATCTTTGAGACCTGGCGGGACGCTGACGGCACCCCCTGGCCCTACGCTACCCTGAATGACTCGTTCGTGCTCAAGCGGCGCTGCCTCCGCGAGGACGCCTTCCTGGGCCTTGGCGAGAAGACCGGTCGGCTGAACCGCCGAGGGCGTGACTTCACGCTCTGGAATAACGATGTGCTCGACCCGAACAGCGAGCGCGAGTTCGCCGCAGGCCGCGCCGATGACGACCCGCGCGCCCACCGCACCAGCGTCGACTACGACCCCTACTATGTCGCCATCCCCTTTTTCTACCACTTGGCCCACGCCACGAGCATGGCGGCCGGGATCTTCCTCGACAACAGCTACCGCGCCCAGGTGGACTTCTCGCCCGCGACGGCCTACCACATCCAGTTCCAGGGCGGCCAGTACACCGAGTACCTCTTCGCCGGCCCCAGCATGCGCACCATCCTAGAGGGCTATACCTGGCTGACTGGGCGCATGCAGCCGCCGCCGCTGTGGGCGCTAGGCTACCACCAGTGTCGCTGGCACATCTACGACCAGGAGATGTTTGAGCAGCTGGCCCGCCAATATCGCGAGCGCGACCTGCCCTGCGACGCGCTCTGGCTCGACATCGACTACATGCGCGGCTTCCGGGTCTTTACCTGGGACGAGCAGCGCTTCCCTGATGTGCCCGCCATGCTTGCCCGGTTGACCGAGCAGGGCTACCGCACGATCTCTATCATCGACCCGGGCGTCAAGTATGAGCCCGGCTACCCGGTCTTCGACCAGGCCGTGGAGCGCGATGTGCTCTGCAAGACCGAGGGCGGCGATATCTATATCGGCCAGGTCTGGCCGGGCAAGACCGCCTTCCCCGACTTTGTCACCCCGGAGGCGCGGGCCTGGTGGGGCGAGCTGAACGCGGCCCACGTCCAGTCTGGCTTGGCCGGGATCTGGAACGATATGAACGAGCCTGCGACCGGCGATATCAAGCCGGACGCGATGCGCTTCGACCGGGGGCGGGCCGCGCACGCGCGCTACCACAACCAGTACGCGCTGCTGATGGCGATGGGCACGACCGACGGGCTGCTGCGGGCTATGCCCGACCGGCGGACCTTCGTGCTATCGCGGGCCGGGTTCGCTGGCATCCAGCGCTACGCCGCCAACTGGATGGGCGACAACCTCTCGCGCTGGGATCATCTCTGGCTGAGCATGCCTATGGCGATGGGCATGGGGCTCTCGGGCCAGCCCTTCATCGGCGCGGACATCGGTGGCTTCGACGGCGACAGCAATGCCGAGCTGCTCACCCGCTGGGTGCAGTACGGTGCGCTGACGCCCTTCTGCCGCAACCACAGCGCGACGGGGACAACTGACCAGTACCTCTGGTCCTTCGGCGAGGCCCACGAGGATCTGGCCCGCCGGGCGATCCAGCTGCGCTACCGGCTGATGCCCTACCTCTACGCGGCCTTCATGCGGGCTGCCGAGAGCGGCGAGCCGGTGCAGCAGCCGCTGATCTTCGCCTTTCAGGACGACCTCACCCTGCGCGATATCGACGACCAGTACCTGCTGGGCAGCCAGCTGCTGGTGGCGCCGGTCTACAGCCCTGGCACGACAGCCCGCCAGGTCTACCTGCCTGCGGGCACATGGTACGACTGGCATAGCGGGGAGCGCCTGGCCGGCGGGCGCTTCGTGATCGCGCAGACGCCGATGGAGCACATCCCGCTCTACGCTCGCGGCGGCGCGGTGATCCCGATGTGGCCAGACGCGCCGCCCTCGACGGCGGGCTACCACCCGAGCCTGATCGAGCTGCACATCTTCATCCCGACCGAGGACGGCACCACTCACTCGCTGCTGCACGAGGATGACGGGCTCAGCTTCGCGTTCCGCGATGGTGCCCACTATCGGACGACGCTCAGCCTTGAGCGGGCCGGCGACCGGCTCAGCCTACGGGCGACGGTGGACGGCCATGGCTACCCGGAGTTCGTCCGCCAGGCATTCGCGCTCGTCTTCCACGGCGGCGCGCCCGCCACGGTGCGCGCGGACGGGCAGACGATCGCGGTGCAGGATGGCCGATACAGGGTGGCCAACACCGGGGCCGCTATGCTGGTCGATGTCGAGATCGCGGGCGAGGCAGGCGGGCGGTAGCGTTTGATTGCAGATTGCAGATTGCAGATTGCAGATTGAGCGCAGCGCTCATAAGGAGATACGCATATGTCCACTTACACACCTAAGCCGTCCGACAAGTTCACCTTTGGCCTATGGACGGTCGGCAACATCGGGCGCGACCCCTTCGGCGAGCCGGTGCGCAAGCCGATCTCGCCGGTCGAGATCGTCCACCTGCTGGCCGATGTCGGCGCATGGGGCGTCAACTTCCACGACAACGACCTGGTGCCGATCGACGCCACCCCGGACGAGCGCAACCAGATCGTCAAGGAGTTCAAGGCCGCCCTCGCGCAGACCGGCATGGTCGTGCCGATGGCGACGACCAACCTGTTCACCGACCCGGCCTTTAAGGACGGCGCATTTACCAGCAACGACCCACAGGTGCGGGCCTACGCCCTACACAAAACAATGCACGCGATCGACCTGGGTGTGGAGTGCGGGGCGAGCACCTATGTCTTCTGGGGCGGGCGCGAGGGTGTGGAGACCGACGCGGCGAAGAACCCCGCCGAGGCGCTCAAGCGCTTCCGCGAGGCGATCAACTTCCTCTGCGAGTATGTGCGCGCCCAGGGCTACAACCTGAAGTTCGCCCTGGAGCCAAAGCCCAACGAGCCGCGCGGCGACATCTACCTGGCCACCGTCGGCCACGCCCTGGCCTTCATCGCCACCCTTGACACCCCCGGGATGGTGGGCGTGAACCCCGAGGTGGCCCACGAGACGATGGCCGGGCTGAACTTCCTGCACGGCGTGGCTCAGGCATGGGATGCGGGCAAGCTCTTTCACATCGACCTGAACGACCAGGTGATCGGTCGCTACGACCAGGACTTCCGCTTCGCCGCCGTCAACCTGAAGTCGGCCTTCTTCCTGGTGAAGTTCCTGGAGGACGTGGGCTACGACGGGTCGCGCCACTTCGACGCCCACGCCTACCGCACCGAGAGCTACGACGGGGTGCGGGCCTTCGCCCGCGGCTGCATGCGCAACTACCTAATCCTCAGGGAGAAGGCCCGCCAGTGGAACGCTGACGCCAAGATCCAGGCTCTGCTAGCCGAGATCAATGTCGGCGACCAGTCGCCGATCACCTACAGCAAGGAGGCCGCCGAGGCCCTGAAGGAGCGCGAGTTCGACCGCCAGACCCACGATAAAATATATGCGGGGGCGGCGCAGCCGCCCCCGCACCCCCACCGGGGAGGGAAGGAGCGAAGCAATCATGAGCTACCTGCTAGGGTTAGACATCGGCACCTCGGGTGCCAAGGCCATCCTCTGCGACGGGGAGGGCCGGGTGGTGACGAGCGCCACCGCCGGGTACCCCCTCAGCCAGCCGCAGCCCCTCTGGAGCGAGCAGGACCCGTCCGACTGGTGGGCAGGGGCGAAGCAGGCCCTGCGCGCCGTGGTGACAATGGCCGGAGTCCCCGCAGGCCAGATCGCCGGGCTCGGGCTGACCGGCCAGATGCACGGCGCGGTCTTCCTCGACGCGCAGGATCAGATCGTCCGCCCAGCCATGCTCTGGAACGACCAGCGCACCGCCGAGGAGTGTGCCCAGATCACCGAGTTGGTGGGCGCGGAGCGACTGGTGGCGATCACCGGCAACCCGGCCCTCACCGGCTTCCAGGCTCCCAAGATCCTCTGGCTGCGCCGCAACGAGCCAGATGCCTACGCGCGCGTGGCCCGTGTCCTGCTGCCTAAAGACTACATCCGGCTCCTGCTCACTGGCGACTACGCCACCGACGCATCGGACGCCGCAGGCACGCTGCTGCTCGACCTACGGGCGCGCGACTATAGCGATGAGCTGCTGTCTGCCCTGGAGATCCCAAGAGCATGGCTGCCCCAGGTCTACGAGGGGCCGCAGATCACTGGGGGGCTGCTTCCCGCCGTGGCCCAGGGGCTTGGCCTGACCGCCGGGCTGCCGGTGGTGGCGGGCGGCGGCGACAACGCGGCGGCGGCCGTGGGCACCGGCGTGGTGCGGGCCGGCCTGGTCAGCAGCAGCATCGGCACCTCGGGGGTGCTCTTCGCCCACAGCGACAGACCCGCCCTCGACCCGCAGGGCCGCCTGCACGGGTTCTGCCACAGCGTGCCCGGCCAGTACCACCTGATGGCCGTGACCCTGAGCGCAGGCGGGGCCTTCCAGTGGCTGCGCAACACCCTGCGCGCCATCGCCCCCAGCCTCAGCTACGACGAGCTGACCGCCCTGGCCGAGGCCACGCCGCCCGGCGCCGGGGGGCTGCTCTTCACGCCCTACCTCACCGGCGAGCGCACCCCGCACCTCGACCCGCTGGCCCGCGCGGCGTTTGTGGGGCTGACGGCCCGCCACGGGCTCGGCCACATGGCGCGCGCCGTGATGGAGGGCGTGGTCTTCTCGCTGCGCGACGGGCTGGAGATCATGAAGGGGCTAGGGGTGCCGGTGGACGAGATCCGGGCGACCGGCGGCGGGGCGAAGAGCCAGCTATGGCTGCAGCTCCAGGCCGACATCTACGGCGCGGAGGTGGCCACCATGGCCGCCGAGGAGGGGCCGGCCTACGGGGCGGCGCTGCTGGCCGGCGTGGGCACCGGGGTCTTCGCCAATGTGGCCGAGGCCGTGGCCCGCTGCGTGCGGGTGTCCAGCGTCACCGCGCCAAACTCGGCCAACGCCGAGACATACGCCGAGGCATACGCGGCGCACCGCAAGGTGTACCCGGCGCTGCGGGGGATATAAACGGAGGGGCGGCTCGTGAGCCGCCCCTCCATCACACAATCACCGCCGCCGGAGCATGCGCTTGAGCCTGCCGAGCCGCAGGCGCGGGCGGCGGCGCAGCGCCTGCGCCGGGCTGCCGTCGCGCAGCAGGCTCATCTGCCCGATCACCAGGCGCGCAATCTCAGCCGACCCATCGCGCGGCACCGAGTGAGTCAGCCGCTCCACCGTCGCCGCGTAGCGCTGCGGGTTCTCCAGGTCGCTCACCGCGCCGACGATCCGCTCGGCGGTGGGGCAGAACATCCCCAGATCATAGTTCAGCACAAAGTCGATGTTGCCCTGCTCCTGCATGCCCACCGCCTCGGTGACGATCACCGGCTTGCGCATCACCAGAGCCTCCATCAGCGTGCCGGGGCCGGCCTTCGTCACCACAATGTCGCTGGCCGCCATCAGTGCCTCCATGTTCTGCACGAAGCCGTAGATGTGCGAGGTGGCCGGGCGCCCGGCAGAGATCAGATCGTCGCGCAGCGCGCGGTTCTTCCCCGTCACCACCAGCAACTGGTGGCCGGGGTAGGCCTGCTCCGTGGCCCGCACCAGGTCGCCCAGGCGGCCCGAGCCGACCCCGCCGGCGGTGAGCAGGATGGTGAAGCGGCCCGCGTCCAGGCCAAGCTCGGCCCGCGCCGATGCCCGGTCGCCCACGTAGTCGGCGAACTTCGGGTGGACGGGGAAGCCGGTGCGCTCAAGCTTGCTCGGGCGCATGCCGCGCTTCTGCATCAGCCGGTACGCCTCGTCGGTCGGCACCATGGCCAGATCGACGCCAGGGTAGGTCCACGATGCGTGCAGGCTCACCAGGTCGGTCACCACCGTCACCACCCTACAGGGCAGCTGGTGGATGCGCCGCGCCGCGCAGACAAAGCGGTGGACGAGCGGGTGAGTCACCACCACCACCTTCGGGCGTGTCTCTAGCAGCAGGCGGGTGATGTTGCGCCGCGCCGTGACGAACACCAGCCGCGAGAGCAGATCCACCCGGCGCATGCCATTGGTGAGCTGGAAGGTCATATCGTACATGCGCAGCCAGCGCGTGGAGAGCTGGTCGTACAGGTTGGGCGCGTTGCGCACGCCGGGGAAGTCGGTGAGCTGTAGGATATCCTCGATCCGCCAGCTGAGGCTCTGGTCGCTGGCCAAGTCAAGGGCGGCGGCGATCGCTACGGCGGCGCTGCGGTGGCCGCCGCCCGTGTCGGATATAGCGAAGAGCACATCGACAGAAGAGAGGGACATGAGGTCTCCATGTAGCAGGGCGACGCGCATCGCCACGCTCATCCTACCATAATTTAGTGCGCTCTCATCTCAGCCCCCATGGCCGGGTGTTATACTGCATAGCAGCGGCGCATTGTGGCGCCGCGCCGTTTTTAGTACCGAGGCCACCGCATGTCATACCCGCCTGACGAATCCCCCTTCGCGATCGTGCGGGTGCGCCTGCCGCTCTGGCTGGTCGCGCCGCTTCTGGGGATCACCCTCTTTATCGGAATCGTCGGCGGCCTCGCCACCGGCTATGTCTTTCTCCGCCCCGCCAGCTGCCCCGACTCGCCGGAGGTCTGCCAGGAGTTCGCGGCCTTCTGGGACACCTGGAAGATCGCCCGCAATAACTTCGTCGACCCGCAGGCCATCGACTCCCAGAAGATGATCGACGGCGCGATCAATGGCATGCTCGACACGCTGGGCGACCAGGGCCACACCCGCTACCTCAGCGCCGAGGAGGCGACGAGCTGGGACGAGTCGCTGCGCGGGTCGTTTGAGGGCATCGGTGCCTACATTGATGTCCGCGACGGCCAGACGATCATCGTCAGCCCGATCGAGGGCTCGCCCGCCGAGCAGGCTGGGCTCAAGCCTGGCGACGCCATCCTCGCCGTAGATGACAAGTCTACTGAGGGCTGGAGCGTTCAGGAACTTGCGACGAATGTGCGCGGGCCGGCCGGGACAGAGGTGATCCTGCGCATCCGCCATGCGGGCGAGGAGACACCGCTCGATGTGCCGATCACCAGGGCCAGGGTGGTGGTGCCCAGCGTGAGCTGGCGCATGCTGCCCGACCAGGTCGCCCTGGTGCGGCTCAGCTCCTTCGACCAGAACGCTGGCGACCAGATGAAGCAGGCGCTCGAAGATGCGCAGGGCCAGGGCGCGCAGGCCGTCATCCTCGACCTGCGCAATAACCCCGGCGGCCTGCTCGACGAGGCGGTCAGCGTCGCCAGCCAGTTCCTGCCCGAGGGCAGCACGGTGCTCCTGGAGGCCAACCGCTCCGGCGACCGCAACCCGACGAAGACCAAGGGCGGCGGAGTGGCCCTCGATATCCCCCTGATCGTGCTGATCAACAAGAACTCGGCCAGCTCCTCCGAGATCCTCTCCGGGGCGCTCCAGGACGCCAAGCGGGCCACGCTGGTCGGCGAGCCGACCTACGGCACCGGCACGGTGCTGACGCCCTACCGCATCGACGGCGGCGGCCGGCTGCTCCTCGGCACCCAGCAGTGGCTCACCCCCGACGGTCGGCTCATCCGTGGCCAGGGGATCACCCCCGACGAGGCGGTTGACCTGCCGCCCGATGTTGCGCCGCTCTCGCCCGCCGAGGCCGGCACGCTCAGCCTCGCGCAGCTCAGCAGCGGCGCAGATGTCCAGCTCGCCCGCGCGATCGAGCTGGCCGCTCAGGCCGCCAGCCGGTAGGGATTGCAGATTGCAGATTGCAGATTGAAAGGCGCAATCTGCAATCTGCAATTTTCACCCCTGCGCCCTAGCCTTCTCCTGCCCCCAGACGATCACCTGCACATCATCCTTGCCGCGCTGCTTAACCGCATACATCGTGTGGTCTGCCAGGCTGATCGCCTGATCAAGGCTCGTCGGCACCTCATAGAATGACACCGCCCCGACGCTGAGCGTGACCGGCCAATGGTTCGCCTGCATCGCTCCCTGGAGCAAGTCCTTGAGGCGGCTGAGCGCGATCTCGGCCGCGTGGGAGTCGGTGCCTGGCATGAGGATGACAAACTCATCACCGCCCAGGCGGGCAACCTGGTCGATCGTGCGCAGGTTCTCACACATCAGCTCGGTGATCCGGATCAGCAGCTCGTCGCCGACGCTGTGGCCCAGCAGGTCGTTGATCGCCTTAAAGTTATCCAGATCAATGTAGGCCAGGGTCAGCGGCAGAGCGATCCGACGCACGCGGGCCAGCTCATACTCAAGCTGGTCGTGGAACGCCCGCCGGTTAAACGCGCCGGTGAGCGGGTCACGCCGCGCCAGGGCGTGCTCGCGATGATAGGAGTCGCGCAGGTTGGTGAGCAGAGCGATGAAGATCAGGAAGAAGATCAGCCTGATCCCCGCATTCCAGAAGGCGATTGGGACGGAGACCTGGAAGAGCAGCCCGTCGGCCAGCCATACGATGGAGCTAAACGCTACCAGTATCTGGCCGGAGCGGGCCGAGACATACCAACTGCTGAGGGTGACTGGGACAAGGTAGAGCATTGTCAGGGCGAGGGAGGCATCGGTAGCGAGGTCAAAGATCATGAGGGCGGCCAGGCCCACCGCACTAATGATCATATGGGCAGGCAGGGGCAGCCGCTCAAGTGCGCGCAGAGCCGTGCTGATCAACCTGTTGATCACCGCGTGATCCTATGCCTTTGCACCCTGCTGATCAGCGCCGGAGGCAAAAATCTACAGGGAGCCTAAGCGGCCAGTTCACAAGTGTGGAGTGAGTTGTTGGTGATCATAGCACAGATTGGGCGAGGTGCTGCCAGAGCTGATGCAACGTCACCTCCCGGTGGGGGTGTGGGGGCGGCGAAGCCGCCCCCACAGTATTTTTTGTTGGGGTTGGGCGGCGAAGCCGCCCAACCCCAACAAGAAAACCGGGTCTGGATCGCTCTAGGCTGGGCCGATCAGGTTCTGGGCGATCACCGCCGAGGAGAGCACGCCCGGCACGCCCGCGCCGGGGTGGGTGCCCGCGCCCACGAAGTAGAGGTTGGCGAACTCCTCCGAGCGGTTGTGCGGGCGGAACCAGGCCGACTGGGTGAGCAGCGGCTGGATGGCGAAGGCCGCGCCCATGTAGCTGTTCTGCTGCCGGGCGAAGTGCTGCGGGTCGACCATGCTCTCCACCACGATGTTGCTGCTCAGGTCGGGCATATAGCGATCCTCAAGGAACTCGATGATCGCGTCGCGGTAGGGCTTCGCCTGCTTTGTCCAGTCGATCCCCGCGCCCAGGTGCGGCACCGGCGCGAGCACGTAGAACGACTCGCAGCCCTCGGGCGCCATCGAGGGGTCATCGACCGAGGGCATGTACAAGTAGAGCGAGAAGTCATCGGCCAGATGCAGGCGGTGGAAGATGTCGGACAGCAGGCTCTTGTAGCGGTCGCCGAAGATGATATTGTGCCGCAGCAGCCGCCCGTCGTTGTAGCGCCGCTTCGTGCCGATATAGAGCACCACCAGCGACATGCTGTGCTTGATCCGCTCCAGCTTCTTGTCGGTGTAGATCTTGCGGTGCTTCGGGTCGATCAGGTTGTGGTAGGTGTAGGCCACATCGGCGTTCGAGACGACAATGTCGGCGCGGCGCAGATCGCCGTTGGCCATGCGCACCCCGGCCACCCGTCGGCCCTCCACCACGATCTCGCTCACCGGCGCGTTCAGGTGCATCGTGCCGCCGATATCCTCGAACAGCCGCACCATCGCCGCGATGATCGACCCCATGCCGCCCACCGCGTAGTGAACGCCCCACTCGCGCTCCAGGTAGTGAACCATCGCGTAGATCGACGAGGCATCGAAGGGGCTGCCGCCGATGAACAGCGGGTGGAAGGAGAAGCAGCGCCGGATGAAGTCGTCTTTGAGAAACTGCGACACATAGCTGTAGGTGCTGATGTACGACTTGAGCTTGATCAGGTCGGGGGCCACCCGCAGCATATCGGTAAACTTGAGGAAGGGCGTATCGATCATCCCAAAGCCCTTCTCGAAGATCGGCTTGGTGCTGGCGATAAAGCGCCGGTAGCCCTCAACATCGCCCGGGCTGAAGCGCCGGATCTCAGCCTCCAGCGACTCCGCATCGCCCGAGTAGTCGAAGTGGCGGCCCTCGTGGTTGAACAGCCGATAGTAGGGCGAGCACGGCCGCAGCTCGAAGTAGTCCTCGCGGCGGCGTCCGGCGGCCTTCCACAGGTCGTCGAACATAAACGGCGCAGTCACCACGCTCGGGCCAGCGTCGAAGCGAAACCCGTCGCGCTCGATCACATAACCCTTGCCGCCCGGCCTGTCAGACTTCTCATAGACCTCAACGCGGTGGCCCTGGGCCGCGAGGCGAATGGCGGCGCTCAGCCCGCCAAAACCCGAGCCAACCACAATAATGTGCTTCTGCATGGTTCTCTCATTCAACAAAAAGGGGGACGTGGGCCTAGTGTAGACGCCACGCCCCAGGCATTGCCAGGGAGATGCCTCAACCTGTAGGGGAGATCCATCACCCCTCATAGTAGTGTAACGCCCAATCTGTAATGCGCAACCTAGAATCTACAATCCCCCCAGCGCCTGCGCCAGGTCGGCGATCAGGTCGTCGGGGTGCTCCAGGCCGATGGAGAGCCGCAGCAGGCTCTGCGGAGTCTTGCTCTCCGGCCCCTCCACCGAGGCGCGGTGCTCGATCAGGCTCTCGACGCCGCCGAGGCTGGTGGCCCGCGTGAAGATCTTCACCCGCGCCGCCACACCCATCGCAGCCGCCTGTCCGCCGCGCACCTCCACCGAGAGCATCCCGCCGAAGCCGCGCATCTGGCGGGCGGCCACCGCGTGGCCGGGGTGAGACGCAAGGCCGGGGTAGTAGACCCGCTCGATCTGCGGGTGGGCGGCGAGGAACTGCGCCACCCGCATGGCGTGCTCGGCGTGGGCGCGCACCCGGTAGGCCAGGGTGCGGATGCCGCGCAGCACCAGCCAGCAGTCGAAGGGGGCTGGCACCGCCCCGCCGTTGCCCTGGATGAAGCGCACCCGCTCGAAGAATGGCCCGGCCTCGCGGGCCACCACCGCGCCGCCCAGCACATCGCTGTGGCCGCCCAGGTACTTCGTCGTCGCGTGGATCGCCAGGTCGGCCCCCAGGTCCAGCGGGCGCTGGAGCACCGGCGTGGCCCAGGTGTTGTCCACCGCGCAGAGCGCCCCCGCCGCGTGGGCGATCTCCGTGATCGCCGCGATGTCGGCCACCTTCAGCAGCGGGTTCGAGGGCGACTCGACCCAGACCAGCCGTGTGCTCGGGCGCATGGCCGCCCGCACGTTCTGCGGGTCGTCCATGTCAACCTGGGTGTACTCCAGTCCCCAGGGGGCCATCAGCTCGCGCAGCAGCCTCGTCACGCCGTGGTAGGCATCATCCGGGGCCACCACGTGGTCGCCGGGGCGCAGCACCTGGAAGACGGCCATAGCCGCCGCCTGGCCCGAGCTGAAGGCCGCGCACTCGGCGCCGCCCTCCAGATCCGCCAGGCAGCGCTCAAGCATGGTGCGGTTCGGGTTGCCGCTGCGCGTGTAGATGTAGCCGTGGGGGAAGCTGCCGTCCTCAGCCCGCTCGAAGGTCGTCGAGAGATAGATCGGCGGGATCACCGACCCCGAGGTCGGGTCGATCTCCTGACCGGCGTGAATAGCGATAGTCTCAATGTTCATAGAAGAAACCCCTGTTAGCGCGAATAAGCGCTGGGTTAACCAGCGCATGTGGGTGGCAGCATATCATGGTCGCTGGCGACTGAAGTCGCGCCACAGGAGCCTGCGGCTGGCCACCCGCCTACGCGGGCGGGTGCGGCGTCGGCGCAGACCGACGCCCGGCGCGCCGCGCCCCGCCGGCGCGACTTCAGTCGCCAGCCGGGAGCGCTCCCAGCGACGCAAAGCTTGACCAAAGGCTCGCGCTACCAAACCCTTACCCTCGCCGCTCGGCGGCGAGCCGCTTGCGCTCCTCGGCCAGAAAGCGCAGCGAGCGCACCGAGAGAAGCGCCACCACCAGCGGGATGACGAAGAGGATCATGGCCACGCCATACGGGCCGACGGCGGCGTGGCCCGAGGCGCCCAGCACCAGGTAGAGCGTGTAGGCTATGTAGAGCCCGAGCAGCATAATGCCCTCGCGCGTGCTCACCATGTAGCGAGTGAAGAACACCGGCACGCAGAGTATGGCGACGCCAGCCATCACCGGCAGATCGAGGCGCAGGGCCGACTCGGGCACCGGGATGTTGTTCGGGCTGATCATCGCCGTCAGGCCCAGCACCAGCAGCAGGTTCAGGGTGTTACTGCCCACCACATTGCCCACGGCGATGTCGCGCTCGCCGCGCATGCCGGCGATCACCGAGGTGGCGATCTCGGGCAGCGAGGTGCCCACTGCCACGATCGTCAGCCCGACGATCAGCTCGCTCACGCCGAGGGATGCGGCGAAGACCTTCGCCCCATCCACCAGCCACCCGGCGCCCGTAATCAGCAGCGCCAGGCCACCGGCCACCAGGGCCAGGTTGCGCAGCACCGCTAGGGACAGGATAGCAGGGCGGGGCACCTCGGCGCTGCCGGCCACCGCCCGTGCCCCGCGCAGGATGAGCAGCATGTAGATGCCCAGGCCCACGACCAAGATCAGCCCATCGATCCGGCTGAGGGAGCCGTCAAGGCAGAGCAGCAGGGTCAGCAGCGAGGCCGCCAGCATAATTGGCACATCGCGGGTGAGCAGCTGCTTGTCCACCGGCAGGCTCCCGATCAGCGATGCGATGCCCAGGATCAGCAGGATGTTCGCAATATTGCTGCCCACCACATTGCCGATCGTGATCGCGCCCTGGCCGCTGAGGGCGGCCTGTAGGCTCACCGCAAGCTCGGGCGCGCTCGTGCCGAAGGCCACCACCGTCAGGCCGATCAGCAGCACCGGCACCCCGAAACCGGCCGCCAGCTGCGAGGCACCGCGCACCAGCAGGTCGGCGCCGAAGATCAGCAGGATGATTCCCGCCACAAACAGGATAATCGTCAGGATACTCATGGATCTCTCTAGGTATCAGTTGCTGCGAACGCCGCTATAGCCTATACGCTGATGCCCGTCTTTACGTTTCTTCTACCAGACAAGGTTTCAGACAGGGCTGATGCACCGTCGCTGGCGGCTGAAGCCGCGTCGCGGGGGCCTGCGGCCAGCCGCCCGCCTGCGCGGGCGGTTCCGGCGTCGGCGTAGGCCGACGCCCGGCGCACCGCGCCCCGTCGGCGCGACTTCCAGTCGCCAGCCGGGGGGCGCTCAGCACTTTGCCAACTTGACAATCAGTAGGCGCTCCTGACCGCCTGGAAGGCGGTGGTACGTTCTGTCTGACGCCACACCAAACCCTCTGCCCATACGGGCAGAGGGTTAGAGGGAACGTATCCTTGGAGCTGGGAGAGACGAGATCCAGCTCGGTGCGATGGGTTAGTAGCGACGACCGCCGTACCCGCCATCATCACGGTCGCGTCGGGGGCCACGGGAGCCGCCCTTGTCCTCTGCCTCGTTCACCCGAATCGGGCGACCGTCAATGTCCAAACCATCAGTCGCCCGGATCACCGTGGCGACATCCGAGACTTCCATTTCGACAAACCCGAACCCGCGCGAACGACCGGTGTCACGGTCGTGGATAACACGGGCGCTCTGAACATCGCCATGCGCGCGGAACACGTCCTCGAGCTTCTGATCGTCGATGCTCCAGGCCAGGTTGCCGACAAAGAGCTTCACTTGCATTCCGGTCAAACTCCTCTGTGCCAGGGTACTCCTAACACAACGTCCGCAGGGCACGCCCTGCACTCCAAACGACAAACCACACCAATGGCACGCCACCCGCGACACGCCTCATGGCAGGGGGCGGTATAACAACGTCTCGTGCTGTGCCTCGGGCGTGGAGGTCGTGCGGGCCGAGGAGACCATTGAAGGAGAACTCTCGCGGCAACGTGACGATGCTAGACGTTCTCAGTGTAGCACAGGGTGCCTGTTTTGAGAAGCCCCCCCGATCTGTTTTTGCGGGAGCACCGCTCGCGGATTGCAGATTACAAATTGTGGATTTAGCTCTGCAATACGCAACCCGCTACGGCAGGCGCAGCGTCGCCAGCAGCTGCGGCGGCCTGCGGGCCTGTGCGGCCTGCTCGAAGGCGTGGGCCAGCCGGATGAGCGTCGGCTCGCTGAATGCCCTGCCCATGAAGGTGATCCCCACCGGCAGGCCGTAGACATCGCCTGCGGGAACGGTGACGAGCGGGTAGCCCGCGCGCGCCGCGAGGCCCGCGCTGCCCCCTAGAAAGTGATCGCCGTTCACTAGGTCGATCATCCATGCTGGCGACTCGGTCGGCATCACAATCGCGTCCAGTCCGTGCGTGTCCAGCATGCTGTCAATGGCCGCGCGGGCGACATCCCGGCTCTTCACCAGCGCCTCCTGGTAGGCTGGCGTATCGAGGCCGCCCTTCATCTCGGCCAGGAGGAACAGCTCTTGGCCGAAGTAGGGCATCTCCGCATCGGCGTTGGCCTGGTTGAAGGCGATCAGCTCGGCCAGGCTGCGGGGCAGATCGCCGCCGCAGCCTGCCAGGTAGGCGTTCAGCCCGGCCTTAAACTCATACAGCAGCACCTCAAACTCGGCCGGATCGGAGAAGCTGACCCCCTCGGGCAGCTCAACCGGGTCGATGATGATTGCCCCTTGGTCGGCCATCAGGGCGATCGCCGCCTCGGCCACCTGGTCGGTGCCGGGGTGGTAGCCGAACACCTTGCCGCCGCGCAGCACGCCGATCCGCGCGCCGCGCAGGCCGTCTGCGACGAGGAAGGGGGTGTAGTCGCCCAGCGCTCGGCCCTCGCCCGCCGCAGTCGCCGGGTCGTCCGGGTCGGGGCCGGCGATCACGCCCAGCACAAGCGCCGCATCGGCCACCGTGCGCCCGTGCGGGCCGACGGTGTCCTGGGTGGATGAGATCGGGATCACCCCGGCCCGGCTGGTCAGGCCAACGGTGGGCTTTATGCCGACCACCCCGCAGAGCGAGGATGGGCAGACAATCGAGCCGTCGGTCTCGCTGCCGAGGGCGGCGGCGCAGAGGCTGGCGGCCACCGCCGCCGCCGAGCCCGAGCTGGAGCCGCAGGGGTTGCGGTCGAGCGCGTAGGGGTTGCGGGTCTGTCGGCCGCGCGCGCTCCAGCCGCTTGTGGAGCGGTTAGAGCGAAAGTTGGCCCACTCGCTCATGTTCGTCTTGCCGAGGACGACCGCCCCGGCGGCGCGCAGCCTGCGGGCCACCCCCGCGTCTCTGGCGGGGCGCGAGCCGAGCAGGGCCAGCGAGCCAGCCGTCGTGTGCAGCGCGTCGGCGGTGTCGATATTATCCTTGAGCAGGATGGGTACGCCGTGGAGCGGGCCGCGCAGCCTGCCGTCGGCCCGCTCGGCATCCAGCGCCTCGGCGATGGCTAGGGCATCGGGGTTTAGCTCAAGCACGGCGCGCAGGTCGCCCTCGCCCTGATCGATGCGGACAATGCGCGTGATATACGCCTCAACAATCGCCCGTGAGGTCAGGCGGCCATCGTCCATCGCGGCCCGCAGGTCGGCGATAGAGGATTCGTAGACCAGGTCGGTCATACATTAGATCCAATGTAGGGGCGCGTCGCGACGCGCCCCTACGGCATTGTGGGCGCGTCGCGACGCGCCCCTACGGCATACAACAAATCACAGCCCGAGCGAGATATATTTGACCTCAAGGTACTCATCGATCCCCTGGGGGCCGCCCTCGCGGCCGAGGCCGCTCTGCTTGACGCCGCCGAAGGGTGCCTGCGCGACCGAGGGCAGCCCGTCGTTCGCGCCGATGATGCCGTACTCCAGGCCCTCGGCCACCCGGAAGACCCGGCCCACGTCGCGGGTGAAGAAGTAGGCGGCCAGCCCATAGCTAGTGTTGTTCGCCAGGCGCAGCGCCTCCTCCTCGGTGTCAAAGGGGATGAGCGGGGCCACCGGCCCGAAGGTCTCCTCGCGGGCCACCAGCATGCCTGCGTTCACATCGGTGAGCACCGTGGGGATCCAGAAGCGCCCGCCCAGGGGCGAGGACTCGCCGCCGGTGAGCACCTTCGCCCCTCCGGCCGCCGCCTCGCTCACATGGCGCTGCACCTTCTCCATAGCCGCCCCGTCGATCAGCGGGCCGACGCTCACCCCTGACTCCATGCCGTTGCCCACCCTCAGCCCGCGCACCTGGGCGGTGAAGCGCTCGGCGAAGCGGTCGTAGACCCCGCGCTGCACAAAGATCCGGTTGGCGCACACGCAGGTCTGCCCGGCGTTGCGGAACTTCGAGGTCATGGCCCCGGCCACGGCGGCGTCCAGGTCGGCGTCGTCGAACACCAGGAAGGGCGCGTTGCCGCCAAGCTCCAGCGAGATGCGCTTAACCGTGGCGGCCGAGTTGCGGATGAGCAGCTTGCCCACTTCGGTCGAGCCGGTGAAGCTGACCTTCCTCACCCGTTCATCGGCGAAGACCGCGTCCGAGAAGGGGACGGGGTTCTGGCAGGTGATGATATTGACCACGCCGGGGGGCGTGCCGGCCTCAACGAAGAGCTTGCCCAGCTCCAGGGCCGAGAGCGGCGTCTGCTCGGCGGGCTTACAGATCGCGGTGCAGCCGGCCGCCAGGGCCGGGCCAAGCTTGCGGGTGAGCATGGCGCTGGGGAAGTTCCAGGGCGTGATCAGGGCCACCACGCCAATCGGCTGGCGCAGCACCAGCAGGCGCTTGCCAGCCACGCTCGCCGGGATGGTCTGCCCATAGATCCGCTCGGCCTCGCCGGCGAACCAGCTGAGGAAGGATGCGGCGTAGGCGATCTCGCCACGGGCCTCGGCCAGCGGCTTGCCCTGCTCTAAGGTCATGATCGTAGCCAGGCGCTCCTGGCGCTCCAGCATCAGGGCGGCCACCCGGCGCAGGATGGCGGCGCGCTGGGGCGCGGGGGTGGCCGACCACGCCGGCAGGGCGGCGGCGGCCGCGTTGATCGCGGCACGGGCATCCTCAGCGCCGCCATCGGGCACCTCGACGAGCTGCGCCCCGCTGGCCGGGTTGTCGATCACAAAGCTGGCCCCGCTCGCGGCGGCGCGCCACTCCCCGTCGATCAGCTGGAGGTAGGGCGTGTCGCCCAGAACCGACGCGGCGAGCGCAGCGCTGTCTATGGTTGAGGTCATCTGGGGCTCCTTGGGGATTACAGATTGCGGATCACATGCATCGAATCGCCATGGGCGGGATGGGGCGCGGGCGGGCATGGCGCAGTGCGATACTGTGTTCAGATGCGGTACGCATATTGTACCACTCAACAATTTGCTACCCTCCCTTGTGCCCAAGCCCTGCAATGAACGTCCCAACCAGGCGATCAAAGCTCTCGTCGAGGGCCAGGGGAAGCCCAAAGCCCCCAGCGCTCTCCAGACTCACAAAGCCGTGGATAATGCTGCGCAGCCCACGGATCGCGTGGGTCGCCGCATCGCCACTGAGCTGGTAGGACGCGAGCACCGCCAGCACCACCCCCAGCAGCTCCTCGCTGGCCCCTTGCAATGCGTCGTCGCCGGGCGTAGGGGCGCGCACCGAGGCAGCGTACTGGCCTGGGTGATCCTGGGCAAAGGCGCGGTATGCCCGCGCCAGGGCCAGCATCGCCGCATCGCCCGACACGCCCACCGTCGCCCGGCGCATGGCGTCGATGCTGGCCCGCACGCCAGCCAGGGACAGGGCGCGGCGCAGCCCCGGCAGGCCATCGACATGGTTGTAGAGCGAGGGGACGCGCACGTCGAGCCGCTCGGCAACCCGCGCCAGGGTGAGCTGATCCAGCCCATCCGCATCGGCGATCTCGGCGGCGGCCCGCACCACCGCCGCCGCGTCGAGCGTGCGTTTACGAGCCACTGGACACCACCCCCCGCACCCTTGCCTCAGCCTGCATGATCGCCGCATCCATTGCCGCCGCAGGCGCTTCTAGCACCCGGCCGTGGCCCACGCCCATACGGCTCGGGCCGAGGTCGCGCAGACGGTGGGCCGTCTCCAGCGCCGCCTGTAGGCTCCATGTCGCCAGGGCAGGCAGCGGGAAGAGCGGGCGCATCACCCCGGCAACCGCCATGCCGCCGAGGGTCTGGAAGGAGTCACCGGCGATCAGCGAGCCGTCGCGCGTATCGAAGAAAGCCATCTGGCCAGGGGTGTGGCCGGGCGCGGCCACCGCGCGCAGCGAGCCGACCCTATCGCCGTCGTTCAGCAGCAGGCCGGGCCGCGTGACAACCTTCGGGAAGCCGCCGCGCAGCCGGGCGTAGGACTCGCTCGGGTCGAGTGACAGGTCGCCAGCCAGAAAGCGCGCCTCGCGGGTGCCGATCGCCACCGTGGCCTCGGGCAGGGCCGCCGCCAGCGCATCCAGCGAGCCGACGTGGTCCATATGGGCGTGGGTGAGGACGATCCGCCTGATCGGCGCGCCCAGATCTTGAGCCGCAGCCAGGATCGCCGGGGCCGCGCCCGCCATGCCCGCGTCGATCAGAGTCAGTCCGTCGTCCTCACGCACTAGGTAGCAGTTCATCGACCAGAGCTGGGTCAGCTGAAGCATATACTCGCCGTGCTGATTGCGCTGCATTGGGGGTCTCCTTTCGCGCATGTCCCGTTCTGTTAACTGTATTAGTTATAAACTAATACTATTAGCTTGTCAAGAGGCAATCAGCCCCAATGTGGTACCATATGGCCTATGGATGATCTCACACCACTCCTCAATGGAAACCGGGCCTGGGCCGCAGCGATGACCGCCGAGGACCCCGATTTTTTCCAGCGGCTCATCAGCCAGCAGAGCCCAGAGTACTTCTGGATCGGCTGCTCCGACAGCCGCGTCCCCTCCACCCAGCTCGTCGGCATGCTGCCGGGCGACATGTTCGTCCACCGCAACGTCGCCAACGTCGTGGTTCACTCCGACCTGAACTTCCTATCGGTGCTCCACTATGCCGTCGCCGTGCTGAAGGTGCGCCACGTCATCGTCTGCGGGCACCACGGCTGCGGCGGTGTTCATGAGGCTCTCTCCAACACCCATGTCGGCCTGGTAGACAACTGGCTGCGCCACGTGCAGGACGTGCGCAACAAGCACGCGGCGATCATCGACGCGTGCGACAGCCTCGATGAGCAGCTCCACCAGCTCTGCACGCTCAACGTGATCGAGCAGGTGGTGAACGTCTGCCAGACAACCGTGATGCAGCAGGCATGGGCGCAGGGCCAGCGGATCGCCGTCCACGGCCTCATCTACGATCTCGCTGACGGGCTGCTCCAAGATCTCGCGCTCCAGGTGACGAGGCCCCAGGATCTGGGCGACCAGTACGCCCGCGCCGTCGCCCAGGTCGCCGATTCACGAGGTAGCTGATGCACATCGAAGACCGCGCCGTCCGCGCGCCGCTCGATCTCTTCCACCGCACCTACCACTCGCTGCTGCGCAGCACCGGCGAGATCCAGATCCAGGCGCTGATCGAGCCGTTCGCCTCCTGTGAACCGAGCCTGCACCACGGCGCACGCGCCGAGCAGCCCGACCTCTCGGCCCTGACCTACACCTCGCTCCGTCTGCCTGCCTGCGTCGATAGGGTGCGCCTCGTGCTGCTCGGCCAGTCCCACGAGGTCTTCGCCCGCCAGGGCTACGGCGCGGTCACGGACTGGCAGCCGGTGAGCGCGCCCGGACGACGGCGCAAGATGTTCTTCGACGGCAAAGAGACCCTGGCGGTGCTGGTGGCCAGCCCCTCGGATCTGGACGACATCGTCCCGATGCTGGTGTCGTTTCAGCTGGAGTGGAACAAGATCCACGCGCTGCTGAGCGGGCTGCGCGCCGAGCAGCTGTCTGCGCTGGATGACGCGGGGCTGGCGCAGGCGCTCGGCCTGGCGGGCGAGGATGTGGCCCGGCTGCGCACGATCTGGGGGGGGGCGACCGCCGAGCGGCTCGGCATGATCGCCTGGCACAAGAAGCGCTTCGCCGTGCGTATGCTGGGCGGCTCGCTGATCGACTACGAGCGGGCCGTGCTGCGCTGGTGGATCAACATCGAGGAGTCGCTGCCCGGCCTGAACCTGCGCGAGCGCCCGCTCTACTTTGTGTCAAGCAACACCCACAGCCTGATCAACCTGCTCTCGGGATTCGCCCTGCGCAACAGCGACGAGCTGCTGGGCTACATCCGCCGCGACGAGCACGCCGGGCTGCTGGCCGAGCACCGCAAGATCGTCGATGAGCAGGTGCCCTCGTCGCTGGAGAACTTCCTCTACTACGTGCAGAAGAAGTACCAGTCCGACCCAGACAGCGCGCCCTACTTCGCCCGCCGCGCCAAGGCCGAGGCATCTCTGGGCATCCACCGCATACCCTCACGCTTCTACGTAGACGTGGACGCGCAGGTGATCGAGCTAGGGTGGCTCGACCCGGCCATGCTCGACCCGCGCATCCGGGTGGCCGGGGCCGAGAAGCTGCGCAACAGCGACGCCCTGCTGCTCAACATCGACTACCCGCTCGGCCTGTCCGCTTACCAGATCCTCAAGCTGGTGGCCCGCAGCGTCAGCGAGGTGCGCGGCGTCTATGTGATCGGCAAGGCTGCCACGCTCAACGGCAAGATCGGCGATGTGCTCATCCCCGACGCCGTCTACGACGAGCACACCGCCAACCACTATAGCTTCGTGCCGGCATTCAGCGCGGCCGACGTGGAGCCCTACCTCGCCCACGGCAGCGTCCTCGACAACCAGAAGGCGCTCACCTCGCGCGGCACCTTCTTGCAGAACGAGGCGTTCCTCGATGCGCTCTACCGCGACTTCTTCACCGACCTGGAGATGGAGGCCGGTCCCTACCTAAACGCGATCTATGAGCAGAGCGTGGCCGTGCGCTACCCCGAGGGCCAGACGATCAGCCTGCTCCGCCCGCCCTTCGACATCGGCTTCCTGCACTACGCCTCGGACACGCCCTACAGCAAGGGCATGAACCTCGGCGCGCGCAACCTCTCCTACTTCGGCATGGACCCGACCTACGCCACATCCCTCGCCATTGCCCGGCGCATCCTCCAGCAGGAGGTTGGTCGGCTTTAATGGTGAATGGTGAATGGTGAATGTCCGAGCATTCACCATTCACCATTCACCATTCACCATTCACCATTCCTACCCCCACCCCTTCAGCTCGCTTGCCCATGCCCGCCCGGCGCGCAGCAGCCGCTCCTGGTAGCGCTCCAGCAGCACGTAGGCGGCGATCATCAGCAGGCCGACGACCCCGAAGAGCACCCACTGGTTTGTGATCTGCACGTTGTCCACAACCATCCAGAGCACCCCGGCGACGAAGAAGCTCACGCCAGCGAGGAAGGGCACGCGCAGGCGCAGCAGGACTCCGTAGGCCACAACCACCAGGGCCTCGCCGCAGAGCAGTAGCTCGTAGAGCGCGCCGCCCCCGCGCATGGCCTGGCCGAGGGTTGCGCCCAGCAGCAGCATCGCCGCCCCGGCCTCGATCACCTGTGAGACCTTGCGCCGCCCCTGGAAGCGGCGCAGCCCGGCGGCCAGGGCCAGCAGGTAGATGCCCGCCGGTAGCACGTAGCCCTGGATCTCGCGCACACCCCAGTCGGCAAGCTGACACATCCCGGCGGCAACCAGGGCCGCACCGGCGGCGTAGCCATAGCCGATCTGGCGTAGCCGCACGGCCAGGGTGGCCAGCAGCAGCCCCAGACTGGCCATGGCGAAGGTGAGCGCCGGTAGGTCGCGTCCAAGCGGGATTTCGGCGACAATCCCGACGACCAGCAGCAGCGCGAGGCCGAGCGGGCCAAGGCTGCTCGGCCGACGCCAGTGCGCGCCGTTCAGCCGCTCTAGCCCCCAGCCGATCAGCACGACCCCGAGCATCTCGATGATCACCCAGGACGCCTCCCAATCCTGAGCCGCGCCCAGGGCGCCCGGGGCCAGCCAGGAGGCCAGGAGGGCCATGCCAACGCCAAGCCAGGTGACATCCTCGCGTCGCTCGAACCAGGCCACCGCCCCGGCGATCAGGGCCAGGGCCAGCGCGGCCACCGCGAGGGCCGGGCGTTCGCCCCAGGCCAGGCCCAACGCCAGCCCGCCGCTGAACCCCGCCGCCGCGTAGATCGGGAGTCGGGAGTTGGGAGTCGGGAGTCGGGGGGCCGCCGCTGAGATCTTCCGGCTGGGGGGTTGAGTCCGCAGCCAGATCGCGCCAGCGGCTTGGGCGGCGGCGGCCACCAGCATCATCGGGGCGAGCTGCGGGTAGCTGAGGGCGGGCATCCGCCAGAGTGTTAGTGCGAGGGCGGCCAGATCTGCGCTGGCCAGGGCCGCCGTATAGAGCCAGGGCTGCCGCTCGCGGCGGGCGACCATGGCCAGCAGCAGGCCAGCGCCCGCCAGCCCGAGTGCCAGATAGCCGTTATGACCCTCGGCCAGGGCGACAGCAACCAGCCCCAGGCCCGCAGCCATCCCGGCGATGGCTGGCAGCGCCCGCAGCGGATCGCGCCAGATCTGCCAGCGCGGCGTGGGTCGGCCAGCAACTGCCCAGCCCAGGGTATAGATCGCCAGCGCCTCGGCCATGCCCCATGCCAGGCTCGGCATCACTGTCAGCCCCAGGGCGCGGTGCAGGATGCCCATGCCGAGGGCGAGCAGGGCCGGGGCACCCCAGGGTGCCAGATCGCTGATCTCGCCGGTCGCCACCACGCCGAGGATGGCGGCCAGGCCCAGAGCCACGCCCGCCAGGTAGGCGTCGCCGCTGGCGGCGATCAGCAGGGCACCTGCCCCGCCAATGGCCGCCGCCGTATAGCTCGGTGCGCCGGGGAGTCGCTGCGCGCCGAGCAGCAGGCTGGTGATCGAGCGACGTCGCCAGAGCGCAGAGAGCGCCTGGATCGCCACCGCAGCCAGCAGGATCAGGCTCGCGCCCTCGGCAGGGCCGCCGGGCAGCAGCCATGTACTAGCGTGGAGCAGGCCCATATCCAGCGCGACCCAGGAGGAGGACAGCAGCCAGGGCTGCCGGTAGCGCCAGCTGGCCAAGCCGTAGAGGCCAGCCATAGAAAGCCAGGTCAGCGCCTGGTGCGACGGGTCGCCGCCGGCGAGCAGCGGGGCTGCGGTGAGCAGGACCAGGCCAGCCTGCTCGTAGGGCAGCGCGTATGCGCGGGCGGCCCGCGCCCGCATGGTCTGGCCCAGCAGTCCGAGGGCGACGACAAGGGCGCAGGCTACCAGAGCCAAATCGCCCGCCGCAGGCAGCCACCCGGTGTAGAAGCCGCGCTGGGCGGCCAGCATCACCCCAGCGATCAGCAGGGCTGCCGCCGGGTAGCCGACCCGCTCCTTCCGCCAGACCCACGACATGAGGGCGAGGGTAGTGGCCAGCGCGAGGATCGCCAGGCTCTCGGCGAGACTCGCGCCGCCTGCCATCATGATCGACAGGCTGATCTTCCCCAGGATAAGCATGCCAGAGAATATGGCCCAGCCGAGAGCGGGCCACGTCCAGTGGCGCTCGGTTCCCCGGCGCAGCAGGCTGCCGCCGATGGCGTAGCTGGCTGTGTAGGCCACCCCCGCCCAGATCCACCAGGTCGCGGAGAGCGCGGGCGCACGCAGCAGGGCCAGCCCGCCAGCCATCAGGGCGCTGCCGAGGGCGAGGGCCGCCCACAGGCTACCTTTACGCAGTGTCGCTTGGAAGCCCCAGACCAGGGCCAGCAGCACTGCGCCGGCCACCCAGGTGCGCTCATCGAACAGGGTGGCTGTTCCGGCGGCCATGGCCACCAGCGCACCGACCGCCTGGAGCGTCCGGTCGTAGCTGCGGCGCGCCCGGCCCGGCCACCAGCGGGCGCCAGCGAAGTAGGCCGCCGCCAGAGGCAGCAGGACAAGGCCGCGCACCCCAGCGCTCAGCGCGCTCAGGTCGAGCAGCGCCCTCAGCCAAGCAGGGAGTAGCAGGGCCGCCAGGGCCAGACCAGCCGTGGCAATTTTGTAGCGCTGTGCGCCGATCCAGGCCATCTGGCCGCGCTCTACCAGGGCGATCACCGCCATGCCCAGCGCCACCAGCAGCGGCAGGGCCATCCGGGCGACTTCGGGGTCGATCAGGGAGGGGATGATTGCCACACCGACCAGCAGTGGGGCGATCAGGAGGATCGGTCGGGCCAGCGGCAGCCTGTCGTCCTCTAGGGCCACGCTCATGCCCAGATAGGCGAGGGCAAGCGCGGCGAGAGCAGGCGGCCAGAGCTGGCCGGGGAGGCCCGCAGCGTCGATGCCGAGGCAGACGGCGGCGGGCAGCAGCAGGGCCGCCAGCAGCGCCCACACCGGGCGCGGGTCGAGCCAGGCCGCCACCACATAGAAGATCGCCGCCAGCCCCAGGACGCTGGAGATCGCAGGCGTGCCAGCCATCCCGCTGACGCCAAGGAGCAGCTCGCTCAGCGTGGCGACGGGCAGCGCGATGTGGGCGACCCAGCGCGGCCCGGCGGACAGCGCCGCCGCGCGCGGGCGCAGCCACACAGACAGGGCGATATAGCCAGCCAGCAGCGGAATGAGCGGCGCGGCCAGCCACGCGGCATCGACGCCGAACTGCACGGCGAGCGCGGCGCTGACGCCAGCAATAGCCGCCGAGAAGCTGTAGAAGCCCCGGCCCGTGCGCCACGCGGCCAGCAGGTAGAGCGGGAGGCTCAGCAGCGAGACCGTCAGCCATGATGCGCGCGGGGCCATTGCGAGCAGCCCGGGGCGGGTGAGGGCAAAGGCTACCACCGGCACCAGCAGACCGGCCACAGCCTGGAGGTTATGCCCGGCAGTGGTGAGATCAGGCTGACGGATCATCCAGGTGCCGCCAGCCCACAGCCCGCCGACAATACATGCCAGCAAGCCAAACTGGATGAGCGGCGGGAAGCTGGCCCAGTTGAAGACCACCAGGGTCAGCGCGGAGACGGCGAGCAGGAAGCTGCCCAGAAAGAGCAGGGTGCGGCGTGATGCCAGGGCCACCAGGGCGCTCAGCAGCTGGCGGCGGGAGTCAGGAGTCGGGAGTCGGGAGTCGGGAGTCGGGAGTTGGGGGACAGGAGTCGGGGGTCGGGGGTCGGGGGTCGGGGGTCGGGGGGGCTCTGACATTGCTAGCGCAGGTAAGGGGGTGGCATCTAGCACTGGAGCCTGTGGCGCTACGGCGACAGGTATAGCAGATACTGGCAGATCCTCTGCCCCCCGCGCCCTTGCATCTTCTTCCTGCCCCTCGACTCCTGCCCCCCGACTCCCGACTCCCGACTCCTGTCCCCCGACTCCCGGCACCGCCCACCCAAGGAGCTTTGCGCGGTCAGCGGCGATCAGGGCGCGCACCTGTGCGACGGGATCGGGCGGGAGACGCCCCGCCGCGCCCCAGCCGACAACGCGGCGGTCGAATGCCTCCAGGGCAGCTACGCTCTCGTAGTCGGGACGCCGTCGGGACAGCAGGAAGATAGCGCCGCCGACGAGGAGGACGATCAGCCCGCCGAAACCGAGAAGAAGCGCCAAAAGGATGAAGATGCCCATGCTGTTCACAACGTCCTCCCAGGTATATATCAGCTCTCTATCATTTACCGTCTGAGACTGTTATGCGTTGCGCTGAGTGTGCGCGCACTAGCCCCAGGGAGGATCTTTAGGGTGAAGCTCTTGCTGTGCTGTCCTCGCAACCAATTGACACCCCCCCAGCGCCGTGGTACACTCGCATTACCTTTAACACAGTCCCGTGAGACTGTGAAGGAACAATATATATGCCATATCTTGCGCAACGCCAGCGCTTATCTCTGTGTACTCCCGTACCCCCTGCATGTGGGGATACGGGCTTTTTGTTTTACTGGGAGTCGGGAGTCGGGAGCCAGGAGTCGGGATCGAAACCCCGACACCGACTCCCGACTCCTGACTCCTGACTCCTACGCCTATGAAAGACCGCAAGCAGATCCTTACCGCCGACGACATCCGCCGGGCCCTGGTGCGCATCGCCCACGAGATCGACGAGCGCAACGGCGGCCTCCAGGACGTGATCCTCGTCGGGATCCCGCGCCGGGGCGTGCCCCTGGCCGAGCGGGTCGCCGCCGCCATCGCCGACTTCGAGGGCGTCCAGGTGCCTGTCGGCCAGCTCGACATCACCCTCTACCGCGACGACCTGCGCACCCGTGGGCTGTCGGCCCAGGTCGGCAAGACCAGCATCCACCCCGATATCACCGGCAAGGCGGTGGTGCTGGTGGACGATGTGCTCTACACCGGGCGCACCGTGCGGGCCGCCCTCGACGCGATCGCCGACCTCGGCCGCCCCGCCTGCATCCAGCTCGCCGTCCTGATCGACCGCGGCCACCGCGAGCTGCCCATCCGCGCCGACTTCGTCGGCAAGAACGTGCCCACCTCCCGATCTGAGCGCGTCATGGTTCACCTGCGCGATATCGACGGCGCCGATGAGGTGGTGATCGAGAGGACTCACCAATGACGACCAACACGCACCGCAACCACGTGATCGACCTCGATGATATGGGCAGCGAGGAGATCGAGGAGATCCTGGTCACCACCGACAGTATGAAAGAGGTGCTCTCGCGTGAGATCAAGCAGGTGCCCGCCCTGCGCGGGCGCAACGTCGTAAACATGTTCTTCGAGGACAGCACCCGCACCCGCATCTCGTTTGAGCTGGCCGCCCGCGCCCTCTCGGCCAACGTGGTCAACTTCACCGCCCGAGGCAGCAGCGTCGAGAAGGGCGAGTCCCTGATCGACACCGTCCGCACGCTCCAGTCCCTCGGCGCAGACATCGTCGTCATCCGCCACAGCCAGTCCGGCGCGCCCTACCTGGTTGCCCGCCACTTCCAGGGCGCGGTGATCAACGCCGGCGACGGGCGTCACGCCCACCCGACCCAGGCACTGCTCGACCTGTTCACCATCCGCGAGCGTCTCGGCCAGATCCGCGACCTCAAGGTGGTGATCGTCGGCGATATCGTCCACAGCCGGGTTGCTCGCTCCGACATCTGGGGGCTCACCCGCATGGGCGCGCACGTCACGCTCTGCGCCCCGCCCACCCTGCTCGGCCCCAGCAAGTACTGGCTGGCCACCTGGCCCGAGCTGACGATTAGCCACAACCTCGACGAGGCCATGCAGGGCGCCGACGTGGTGATGGCCCTGCGCCTCCAGAAGGAGCGCATGCAGGCCGGGCTGCTGCCCTCGCTGCGCGAGTACACCCGCGCCTACGGCATCACCCCCGAGCGCCTGGCGCAGCTCGGCGACAACACGCTGATCATGCACCCCGGCCCGATGAACGAGGGCGTCGAGATCTCGCCCGAGGCGGCCACCGCGCCCAACTCGGTGATTGAGGATCAGGTGACGAATGGCGTGGCGGTGCGTATGGCGCTGCTCTACCGTCTCGCCGGATGATCGCGCTGGGGGCTACGCGCCCCCAGGCCCGTCATTCATGCTGGGGGCTACGCGCCCCCAGGCCCGTCATTCATGCTGGGGGCTACGCGCCCCCAGGCCCCGCGCCAGAGGGCCAGCCCTCTGGACTCCCGCGAGGGGCTCCGCCCCTTCGAACCCTGGAATCTTAGGCCGGCGGCGCTTGTATTGCCCGTTGTCATGCCCGCACGCAGGTGCGGGTGGTCGCACCTCAGCGGCAATGCCGCTGCCGGACACAGGAAAAGCGGCTGGCACAGCCTCACCCGCACCGCGCATAGGCCAAACAACGTGCAGCCCACACAAGGCAGCATCAGATTCAGGGGGTCTGGGGGGCGTAGCGCCCCCAGCGGGGGTCCCGGGGGCTGGCCCCCGGGGCGGGGCGCGGGGCGCAGCGCCCGCATCCGAGGACTCTCTGGTGCGCCGAGAATTAGAGAAAGCACCAATGAACTACCTGATCAAAAACGGATCAATTATCGACCCCGCCCGCAGGGTCGCCACCGTCGGCGACGTCCTCGTCGTGGACGGCAAGGTCGAGCGGGTCTTCGACATGGCCGAGATGGGCGCCGAGCAGGGGCCAATCCCCGAGGGCACCGAGGTGATCAACGCCGGGGGCTGCGTGGTGGCCCCAGGATTCACCGACCTCCACGCGCAGCTCGGCGAGCCCGGCGAGGAGCACCGCGAGACGATCGCCAGCGGTACGCTGGCCGCCATCCAGGGCGGATTCACCACCGTCTGCGCGATGCCCGGCACCACGCCGGCGCTCGACTGCGCGGCGGTGGCCCACCAGGTGCGCGCCATCGCCCAGCGCGATGGGCGCGCCCACGTTGAGCTGATCGGCGCGATTACGAGCGGGCGCGAGGGCAAGCTGCTCAGCCAGATGATCGAGCTCGCCGAGGCTGGCTGCATCGCCTTCAGCGACGATGGCCGCAGCGTCGCCGACCCCGCCCTGATGCGTAGCGCCATGGCCTACGCCTCCGCCCTTGGCCTGCCGGTGATGGTTCACTGCGAGGACAGTCGCCTCGGGGCCGGGTCGGCCATGCACGAGGGCGTGGTCAGCACGCGGCTCGGCCTGCCCGGCGCGCCCGCCGCCGCAGAGGAGCTAATGATCGCTCGCGACATCGCCCTCGCCGAGGATGCCGGTGCCCATATCCATATCTGCCAGGTCAGCACAGCCGGCGGAGTTGCGCTCATCCGCGCCGCCAAAGAGCGCGGCGCCCACGTTACCGCAGAGGTCTCGCCCCACCACCTGACGCTGACGGACAGCTGGGTGCTTGGGTCGCTCGCCCCATACCCCGCCGTGCCCGCCCCGCCGCCGCCCGCCAAGGGCAAGAAGGCGCGGCGCGGCGTCGCGCCGGAGCTCGGCCTGCCGTCATGGCTCAACCCGACGCTGCTCGCGCCCTACGATAGCTCTACGCGGGTCAGCCCGCCCCTGCGCACTGATCACGATGTTGAGGCGCTGATCGCTGGCCTTAACGACGGCACGATCGACGCCATCGCCACCAGCCACGCGCCCCAGTCCCGCGTCGAGAAGGAGTGCGAGTATGCTGTCGCCGCCCCCGGTATAAGTGGCCTGGAGACTGCCCTCGGCCTGGTGCTCACCCTCGTCCACCGGGGCGAGATGGATCTGGTTAACACGGTGGCTCGGCTCACCGAGGGGCCGGCCCAGGTGCTCGGTCGCTCGCCGGCCACCCTGCGCCCCGGCTCGCAGGCCGACATTGTGATCTTCGACCCTGACAAGGCGTGGATCGTCGATGCGACTCGCTTTGTCTCACGGGGCAAGAACACACCCCTCCATGGGCAGCAGCTGAAGGGCCAGATCATGCTCACGATGGTGAGCGGCGCGGTGGCCTTTCGCCGCGGCGACTTTGGGCGCAATGGGCGGGGCGGCCCGCAGACATCTCGCCTCACCGGCATCCTCAATCCCGATTCGTAAGCAGGGAGGGGCACGGCAGGTCTCTTCTGATGTGCCCCTCCCTTTGACGGATGAGCGTCTCCTGTGCTATCTTGAGCCCACCCCCACATGTGTTCGAAATGCTCTATTGGCGATGATTCAGCGCAATAGACAAAGTTCCGTAGCGGATTGACAGTCTGCGGCATTCGTAGCGCCGCCTTCCAGGCGGCCAGATGCTCTCTGCAAGCTGGAAGCTCGCACTACGAACGGTCAAGCTGGAATCGCCCGTCTGAAACCATGTCATAACGCAAAAGCCACCCTCACACACATGTCACGCTGAGCGAAGCGAAGCGTCCCGGTGTCCCTTTCACCCGCCGGGACGCTTCGCTTCGCTCAGCGTGACAGGGCGAGTTTTGATGAACTATTTGCGATCCCCACAAGCAGATGCGGATCAGGACTTTGAGCTGCTTGAGACGTTGCTGTTGGACGAGGGGGCATATCTTTTGTTCGATCGCCATTTGCAGCGCCTTCTGGCATCGGCCCGATACCTCCGCTTCTTTGTCTCAGCCAGCGCCGTAACCGATGCGCTACGCGCCTATGCCCAGGCGCTGCCCCACGGACGCTGGCGCGTGCGGATGCGGGTCTCGCGGGTAGGCGGCGTGCTCCTTGAGCGCTACCCCGTACAGCCGCTGCCCCCGCCGCCGCTCACCGTCGCCCTGTCTCGCTCGCCAGTTGTCAGCGATGATATCTTTCTCGCCCATAAGACCACGCATCGTGCGGTCTATGATTCGCGCCGAGCGGATCACCCTGATGTTTTCGATGTTTTGCTCTGGAATGAGCAGGGTGAGCTGACAGAATTCACAACGGGAAATCTTGTCGTTGAGCTTGATGGCAGCAGGCTTACGCCTGCATGTGCCAGTGGATTACTGGCGGGGACATTGCGCGCCGAGCTGCTTGATCGCGGTGAGATCCGAGAAGAAACCCTCCCCTGTACGGTTTTGCAGCGCGCCTCCCGTCTCTGGTTCATTAATAGCGTTCGTGGGCAGGTTGAGGTGCAGATCAAAGGAGCGTATGAAGACGATTATCATTGATAACTATGATTCTTTTACATTCAACCTTTATCAGATGCTTGCAGAGGTGAACGGCGAAAAGCCGCTGGTGATTCATAATGATCAGATGACCTGGCCCGAGGTGAAGGAGCTGGAGTACGATAACCTGATTATCTCGCCAGGCGCTGGGCGGCCTGAGCAGAGACACAGCTTCGGTATGTGCTCCGATGCGCTGCTTGATGCGCCGACCCCCGTCCTCGGCGTGTGTCTAGGCCACCAGGGCATCGGTTATGCCTATGGCGGCACGGTTATCCATGCGCCAGAAGCAATGCACGGGCGACTGAGCGCTGTCTCTCACAATAACTCGATACTCTTTGCGCATATCCCGCAGTCCTTCACGGTTGTCCGCTATCACTCATTGGTCGTTGCGAGTAAGCTCCCCGCGTGCCTGGAGAAGACCGCATGGACAGATGATGGGCTGATCATGGGCCTCCGTCACCGCGAACGCCCGCTGTGGGGCGTGCAGTTCCACCCAGAGTCTATCTGTACGGAATATGGGCACCGCCTCCTCGCAAATTTCCGCGATATCACCGCTCAGTATGGTCGGCCAAGCAATGGCCGCCGCTCCTGGGCTGGCTTCTCGGTTATACCGCAGAGAACCAACCCGCAACAGCACCCCTCACCGACAGGTATGCAGGTCTGTAGCCGCAAGTTAGCATTTTTGTATAGCCCCGAGCAGGTATTTACGCATGTGTTTGGTCAGAAGCCATACGCATTCTGGCTTGACAGTAGCCGCGTTGAGCCTGGCCTCTCGCGCTTCTCCTTTATGGGCGATGCGAGCGGGCCGCGCAGCAGTGTCGTCCAATACGATTCTGCGCGCCGGACATTGGCCGTAACAGAGGGGAACGCAACACAACATCTCGTATCCCAAAGTATCTTTGACTATCTGCGGCAGAAGATGTATGCGTTCTCTCTTCAAAATAATGACCTACCGTTTGATCTTAATTGCGGTTTTGTCGGCTACTTTGGTTATGAGCTGCAAGGCGAGTGCGGGTCTGGCTCTGGACACGAATCGACTCTTTTCGATGCCTGCTTCCTCTTCGCTGATCGCCTGATCGCCTTTGACCATCAGGAAGGCACGACGTATCTCGTCTGCTTTGTCGAGGAGCACAGCACCGGGTCTGCCGAGGCGTGGTTCGACGATATTGAGCAGCAGCTCAAGAATCTTCCGCCGCTCGACGATCTGGCCTGTGGCGTTCACCCACAGCCGATCACATTTCAGCTCACCCGATCAAAAAGAGGCTACCTGGATGATATTCGCCAGTGTCAGCGCTATATTAACGATGGCGAGACCTACGAAGTCTGCCTGACCAACCAGATCCGCGCCAACATCAGCCTTGATCCGCTGGCGCTCTACCGCTCGCTACGCCACGTAAACCCGGCGCCCTATGCGGCATTCCTGCGCTTCGGTGACACCGCAATCCTCTGCTCCTCACCGGAGCGATTTCTCCATATCGACCGTGACGGCTGGGTTGAGTCAAAGCCGATAAAGGGAACCCTGCCGCGTGGCAGAACCGCCCACGAAGACGAGGTGTTGCCACACCTGCTTCAGACGAGCCAGAAGGATCGCTCAGAAAATCTCATGATTGTTGATCTTGTGCGCAACGACCTTGGTGTTGTATCTGAGATCGGCAGTGTTAGTGTTCCTAAGCTCATGCATGTAGAAACCTACCAAACGGTTCACCAGCTCGTCTCGACAATACGCGGGCACCTCCGCCAAGATATCAGCCCGATTGATTGCATACAGAGAGCTTTTCCAGGCGGATCGATGACTGGAGCGCCGAAAATCCGTACAATGGAGATCATAAAGGAGCTGGAGCAGGAGGCGCGTGGGGTTTATGCTGGTTCGCTTGGATTCCTGGGGCTGAATAACACTGTCGATCTGAATATCGTCATTCGCACGATTGTGATGACTCCTGGATCGCTAACGGTGGGGGTTGGCGGGGCGGTCGTCGCGCTTTCCGATCCCGAAGAGGAATTTAATGAGATGCTGCTCAAGGCGAAGGCACTCTTGCATGCTATTATGTATTTAGCGCGTGGGGATGTCGGCGACAGCCTTGAGCAGATCGAGCGCCAACTGCGACAAAGCTCTGGTACCTCCGACATGTCCAGCTCATGGGCTACCGCTTAAAGGCAGGCTATTAAGGCAATAGAGCATACGTAACGCTGTCACCCTGAGCGAAGCGAAGGGTTCCGGCCGGGATTCTTCGCTTCGCTCAGAATGACAGGACGCCTCACAGCGTTACTTCTGCGGTATTGCCTATTAAGTGTATAATGAACGTATGAGCGACAGTGATAACCTTACGCCACGGCAGCAGCGCGCCGCCGAGCGATTCCAAGAGGATGAGGGGCTCACCGGCGGCCTGACCGATGAGCCTGCCAGCCGACTTGTGCGCTGGGCCGGCGAGGCCGCCGTGCGCGCCGCCGCCCCCCAACATAGCGATGAGCAGGCCGACGCGCTGCTCGCTGCCATTCGCCAGGCCGCCCGCCAGGCCGTCCGCCAGGCCGCAGCTGAGGGGCAGGACGTGATCGCCCTCGCCCAGGCAGCCCTCGCCGCCGCCGCACCCGAGCTTGCTGACCTGCCGCCCGCCGAGCCACAGACCCTAGCTCCTGACTCCCGACTCCCGACTCCTGACTCCCGACTCCCGACTCCTGACTCCCAACCCCCAACCATTCGACGCCGGATCGAGTCGCTGCGCGTCCGCATGATCTCGCTGTTCTCACACCGGACGAACTGATACAGGCCATACTGATGCCAACTCGCCCATCGAAGCAAACAAAGAAGTCCAGCGGCCAGAATAATATCCTTGGCGCGGTGATCGTTGCCTGCATCCTCGGGATAGGCTACCTGATTAACAATGGCATCATCGACCTGAGCCGCTTCGGCATCGACCCGGCGGCCCTCGGCGCGCCCACCAGCCCGGCGGCGGCCACGGCGGGCGGCGCGGGTAACATTCAGGTCTTCTTCACCACGCCCAGCCTGGTCTACCCCGACGTGGCCAAGAATCGCGAGCCGCCGCCCTACGAGCAGGCGATCATCGCCGACATCGACGCGGCCGCCCGCAGCGTCGATATGGCCACCTATGAGTACAACCTGAGCAGCATCGCCCAGGCGCTCGTGCGCGCCAAGAAGCGCGGCGTGCAGGTGCGCCTCGCCCTCGACCGCGAGAACCTCGACGACCCGGTGATGTCCAAGTGGGCCGGCGCCGTTCAGGGCGCGAAGATCCCGGTGACATGGGAGGATACCACCGCCTTCCTGCACAGCAAGTTTATTATTATTGATGGCCGGGTTGTCTGGACAGGCTCGTGGAACGCGACGATCAACGACACCTACCGCAACAACAATAATTTGCTGCGGATCACCACGCCGGCTGTTGTGGCCAACTATCAGGCCGAGTTCGCCCAGATGGCTGAGAGCCGCTTCGGCACGCACAAAACCGCCCAGACGCCGAACCCGCTGGTGCGCGTCGGCGGCGAGCGGATCGAGAACTACTTCTCGCCCAAGGACGGGGTGCGCCAGCACGTTGTTAGTTGGATCGAGACTGCCACGAAGAGCGTAGACTTCTTGGCCTTCTCCTACACCAGCGACGATATCGGCGACGCGATGATCGCCCGCCAGCGGGCCGGAGTCCCGGTGCGCGGCGTCTTCGAGAAGCGCAACGCCCAGGGGATCGGCAGCGAGTTTGACCGACTGGTCAAGGCGAAGGCCGACGTGCTCGTCGATGGCAACTGCTACACGATGCACCACAAGGTGATTATTATCGACGGGCATATCGTGATCACCGGCTCATACAACTTCACTGGCCGCGCCGAGGACGTGAACGATGAGAATCTGCTGATCATCGACGACCCAGCCATCGCCCAACTCTACATGCAGGAGTTCGAGCGGGTTTTTGGCCAGGCCCAGCGCCCAACATCCTGCGGGTAGAGAAGGCTCGGCGAGGGAACACCCCTGTCCCGCCTCCACGGCCTGTTCGATGAGCACCTACAGGGCGAGGGCGGCCTGTTTCAGGCTCCCAAACCTATGGTATGCTGACGGCTGCTATCCGCCCTTTGTATAATATGTGAGCTATGACAACTCGCCCACACCGCAACCGCATCAATCCCGAAGACGACGCCCTCTGGGATCGGCTTGTCCATGAGGCCGCCCAGCGCATCCCCCACGAGCTCGCCCCTCCGCTGAGCGAGGTGAGCGTCCCCGGCTCCGCAACGCCGCCCGAGCCGCCCCCGGCTGAGCCAGAGCCGCCTGAGCTGCCGACGAGCCAGCGCACCCCGCGCGGGCCGCGCACCACCCGCTACCTGAATGTGACGCGCATGGACTACCCGAAGGCCCACGGCTACTTCGTGCGGGTCACATGGAAGGGCGTTCAGCGCGCCAAGCTATTTAGCGATGGCGTCTACGGGGATCGCTTCGCCGCCCTGGCCGCCGCGCTCGACTGGCGCGATAAGATGACCAAGGAGCTGGGCAAGCCCGAGCCTGGGCAGCCTCTGCGTCCCGACATCGGCGTCAACCGGGTGACCAAGGACGGCCGGGATGTCTACGAGGCCACCTGGCTGGTGAACGGGAAGCAGGGACGCACCAGCTTCTCGGTGCGCAAGCACGGCATCAAGAAGGCTCGCGCCCTGGCCCTGGCCGCCCGCCAGCGCGCGCTGGCCAAGCGCGAGTCCTGAGCGATGGACAGATGGCTGCTGCCCTAAGGCTGTTTCAATCCAGCGTGACAGTCTGCCCGACAGTCCGACAGCCCGACAGAGGGCTGTCGGGCTGTCGAGCCAACTGTCAGGCTGAAATCGCCCAGAGCTACACCGGGTGCAGACCGGGGAAGTCGAGGCCGAGGGTCTCGTCGAAGCCGAGCATGAGGTTCATGCACTGCACGGCGCTGCCGGCCGCGCCCTTCATCAGGTTATCGATCGCGCAGATGCTGACGATCCGGCCGCTCTCGCTGTCGAGGGCGAAGCCGATGTCGGCGAAGTTGCTGCCTGCCAAGATCTTCGGCTCGGGGTAGCGGTAGATCCCCTGGCGCTCCTTGACGACCCGCACGAAGGGCTGCTCCTTGGCGAAGGCCCGGTATGCCTGCCAGATGTCCTTCTCGGCCAGCGGGCGCGCGGCGAAGGCGTGGGCGGTGGCCAGCGCGCCGCGCACCAGCTCCACCGAGGTGATTGACAGGTGGGTGTTACTTAGCCCCGTGACCTGCGCGATCTCGGCGGCGTGGCGGTGCCCCACCGGGGCGAAGGAGCGCACCGCGCCCGCCCGCTCGGGGTGGTGGCTGCTCTCGCTGCCGGTCGCCCCGCCCTCCGACGAGCCGACCTTCACCTCGATCAGCACCGGCTTCGCCTCATCGATCAGGCCAGCCCGCACCAGCGGCAGCAGGGCCAGGTTGCTCGCCGTCGCGTTGCAGCCAACCCCGCTGGCGTAGTGCGCCCCGCGCAGCTGCTCGCGGGCCACCTCGGGCAGCCCGTACACGAAGCGGCCCAGCCACTCCGGGGCCGGGTGCTCCTCGCCATACCAGCGCCGGTAGGCCGCCGGGTCGGCCAGGCGGAAGTCGGCGCTACAGTCGATGATCCGCTCGGCCATGTCGGCGTAGCGCCCAATGGCGCGGGCCGCCTCGCCGTGGGGCAGCGCCAGGAACAGCAGGTCGCAGGGCTCCAGCTTGTCGGGGTGGACGAACTGGATCGCCGTGCGCCCGCGCAGGTTCGGGTGAACCTGGTAGAGGTAGCGTCCGGCGTTGCGCCCGCTGGTGGCCTGGGCCAGCTCCACCTCGGGGTGCCAGAGCAGCAGCCGCAGCAGCTCGCCGCCCACGTAGCCCGATGCTCCAACAATTGATACTTTCATAATGTTGAATGTTGAATGTTGAATGCTGAATGCGATGAGACCCTGCCCCACTCAACATTCAGCATTCAGCATTATGCAGCTCCCCTTCCAACCTTCAGCATATAGTCGATGATGACAGCCGGGATGTTCACCCCGGTGGTTTCGATGCTGTTGCGGAACTCCATCGTGTAGTTGACCTCGTTCACCAGCAGGCGCCCGTCCTGCGTCTCCAGCAGGTCGATCGCCACGATGCCGCCGCCCACCGCCTTGGCCGAGCGGATGCTCAGGTCAGCCAGCTCGGGGGTGATGGGGCAGTTCGAGGCGTGGCCGCCGCGTGCGGTGTTGGTGATCCAGTGCTCGCTGCTGCGGTAGATCGCACCGATGCACTCGTCGCCCACCACAAACGAGCGGATGTCGCGGCCGGGCTTATTGATGTACTCCTGGATGTAGAAGATCGCGTGCTGGTAGCTGCCCAGCACGTCGCGGTGCTCCAGAATGGCCTCGGCGGCGTCCCGGTCGTTGATCTTACTGACCATACGGCCCCAGGAGCCAACCACCGGCTTGAGCACCACCGGGTAGCCCAGCTGCTCCATGGCGGACAGGGCGCTCTCGGGGGTGAAGGCCAGCAGGTTCTTCGGCGTGGGCACCTCGGCGTGGACGAGGGCCTGCGTGGTCAGGAACTTATCGCCGCAGGTGTTGGCTACCTGGTAGGTGTTGACCGTGGGCACCCCGGCGTCATTCAAGATCTTGAGCATGTACAGGGCGCGGCTGTGCTGGATGCAGCGCTCCAGCACCACGTCGAACGGATACTCGCGGCGCTGAAGGTCGAAGATCTCCTCGCGGTCGTCGATCTTGACGTAGTCGAGGCCACGGCGCTCCAGCTCGGTGAAGATCAGCTTCTCCTCGGCGCGAACGCGCGAGGCGAGGACTCCTATACGCATAATAAAGCTCCAATTCAAAATGCAACATGCAAAATAGCTCTTTACGCAGTAGAGCAAAAGGAACGCTGTCACCCTGAGCGAAGCGAAGGGTCCCGGCCGGGATTCTTCGCTTCGCTCAGAATGACAAGTAAATACCACAGTGTTCCTTTTGCGGTACTGCCTCTTTACAATTTTGCAAGTTGCACTTTGCATTTTGTATTTTTACTCGCCCCAGTCCTCTTCGACCTCGGGGGCCAGGGCCAGGGTCGGCGGGTTGAGTCCCACCACCTCAAGCTCGGCCCCACAGTCGGGGCAGGATACGATCTCGCTCTCCATCGTGTCGGCGGGCAGGGCCACATCGGCGGCGCACTCGGGGCATGCGGCAGTCATTGGGATGTCTCCTTGAGTGGGCGGCCACGAGGGCCGCCCTTACTGTGGGCGGCCACGAGGGCCGCCCTTACTGTGGGC
>RYFE02000022.1 GCA_004138175.2 Chloroflexales bacterium ZM16-3
TAAGATGCGATGGCCCTGCCCCCTGGTGCGCTAACGTGAAACTTTTTATTGATCTGTATACCGACGAGGATGTCGATGTCCTCGTGGCCGATCTGCTGCGTGGGCGTGGCTTTGATGTACTCACTACGCGTGAAGCTCAGCAGTTAGGTCGGAACGATGCCGACCAATTGGCGTATGCGACTGCGGGACAACGGGCCTTTGTAACCCATAACCGCGCGGATTTTGAAGCACTTGGGCAGGCATATCTTGAATTAGGACAGATGCATTACGGGATCATCATTGCCGTTCGCCGACCGCCCTATCAGATCATCGAGCGACTTCTCCGCATCCTCAACGCGGTGACGGCTGATGAACTGATCAATCAAACCCGTTACATCTGATCCGAAAGATGCCGTTGGTGCGCAGCAGCCAGCTTGAGAACGGTCAACGCGTCACGCGAACGCCACATAGCTGAAGGCCATCGACCGCGATCTGCATGGCGACAAGGTGCTGGAGGATCTGGCCGGTTGCCATCTCGGCGGTGATATCCTCGTGCGACCATTGGGACAGGATCTCTTGCGGGGGCACCGTTGCCATAGGGCGCTCCTCTTGGCTTGATGACTGTCAACGCCGCGTCTACGGAGTGTGTGTGCAGAAAATCGGGGAAAAGGTGCGGCTCTTGCGCAAGCGACAGGGGATGACGATCAAAGCGTTGGCCTTGGCGTTGGGCTTCCCCTCGCACAGCTATATCAGCGAGATCGAGAACGGGAAGAAGCGCCCATCAACGGAGATGATCATCCAGCTCGCAGATCTCTTCGGGGTGACAGTAGATCAGCTCGTGCGGGATGATCTAGAGGTACGCTAACGGCCTATCGTAGCCGGGCTAGGCTGCGCCATCGACGAGAAAGAGTCCGGCGTCAAACCCGCCCTCATCTGCCCGCTTCGCCCTGATCAGCTCGACGATCTGCTGCTCCGTGAGCTGCGCGGTCTTTGCTATCGCCAGCAGCACATCGATCATGTCGGCGATCTTCTCCTCAAGGCGCTCAGCGCTCTCCAGAGTCATGGCCTGCCCGCCCGCCCGACTACCTCGGAGTGGCGTGACGGCAATCGGGTGTAGCGCGCGGGCAGGAAGTGGAAGAGCCAGCGCATCAGCGTCTGCCACGCCAGGGTCGCGTCGAAGCCCGGCGTCGCCGCGCACGGCAGCCGCGCGAGCTCGTCGCGCACCGCGCCGAAGCGCTGGGGGCGGATGAGGAACGTATCGATATGGCGCACGATCGGCTGTTGGAGCAGGAGCGCGCCGCGCTTATAGAGCAATCCTATCGGGGTCGTAAACCTGTCAGGTGCGGCCCCTGATGCACCAGGATGCGGTCATTTCATCGCTGGCCGCACCTGACAGGTTTCACCAGGCATGCAACGCCCTACCCTGCGCCCCCCGCCCGACCACCTCGGCGTGGCGTGACGGCAGTCGGGTGTAGCGTGCGGGGAGGAAGTGGAGCAGCCAGCGCATGAGCGTCTGCCACGCCAGGGTCGCGTCGAAGCCCGGCGTCGCCGCGCACGGCTGCCGCGCCAGCGTTATCCCGCATCCTCTTGGGCAAGTTCGCGCCTGCGTACCTCAAGCACGCTCTCCATCGCGCGCTCGGTGGTCGGGGTGATCACCACAAAGCAGCAGCGCCGCAGCAGCGTGTGGGCGAAGGCCCACAGCAGCACAAAGGCCTGCAGCCGATAGGAGATGCTGTCCCGGTCGCCTGTGGGGCCTGCGACGGCGGCGATGATTGCGGGGTGGATGAAGAGCTGCCGGTCGAGGTAGCTCAGCCCTGAGCGGATCGTCCATGCCGTCACATACGACTCCCCGGTTGAATGATCGGCTGTTGTGATGACATTCAGCCAGCGGTCAATCATCGCAATGTGTGGCGCAAGAAATGATGAGGGGTCTACTGGCGGCTTCAGGGCGTCGGTCATGAGCGTGCGCAGAAACTGCCCGAGGTAGTCGCTGACAGCGGATTGATAGACGCCGCCAGATAGCGCATGTTCGTGCCAGCTATCAAACCTGCCGTGGATCATGATCGGCCTGCGCCAGGGAAATCCCGAGCGCAGGCTGAATGAGCAGATATTGAGCAGCGCATCCATGTGTTGATCAAACACGTCTCGCAGCGTGCGGCACTCATCATCATGCGTGATAGCCCGTAGCTCATGGAGCCTCCAATAGACTCGGCTTGCTACAAGGGCGAGCGTAGCAAGTCGCTGCTGTCCATCGACAAGGGTGGAGAGCGTTGGTGGAGTGAAGTATGGGTCGAGGCGCTGGATGCTCTGATCCGAGGAGAAATCCCGCAGCAAGATAATCGAGCCGAAGCAGTGGGTCGCCGAGCGGTCGGCGATCAGCCTGACGACACAGCGGCAGATATCGCCGACGAAGCGGCTAACCTGCCCATCTCCCCATATGTACTGGCGGTGGCGGTGCGGCACCAGCAGTCCCGCATCCCCGTGGGCGAACATCTCCTGTACGGTCATCGTGCGGGCGTGGATGATCTGATCGGGATCAGTAGGGTACTTCTGGCCATGTGGAGAGAACATTGCGGACTTCCTTGTTATGACTTATTGTAACAACCGGCCTACAAAAAGCCCCGGCACATTATGTGTCGGGTTTGCCGATGGGCTAATCAAGAACCATTAGATCTCCCAGGCCACAGTTGAAGAAGCGGCACAGCTTATCAATGGTCTCATGATCGATACGTGTCACCCTTTGGTTTGCAATACGGTTAAGCGTATCAGGGCTAAGCTCGACTAGCTCGGCCATACGCCGAAATGTCAGGCTGCCATAAGCCTCACCATGCTGCTGCTCCCAGGATCGCATCAGATCAACTAGCCGGTAACGGATCGGCACATCGCCCCCTGGATACTAGACACTATACGGCACCGAAGTTTAGTTGTCAAATGTTATGACTTGTTGTATTATTGAGATGTTACAAAAAGTCAGAACAACACAATGATTACCCAAGCCGCTCGTAGTAGTAGCGCAACTGTTCATCAGCGATAGTCTGTACATCCAGCAGTTCGTAGAATCGCAGCTCTTGCCAGAGCTGCGGCGCAAACCGAACGATGCCAGCCTTTTTATCATACTCAAGGAAATGTTGCAGCAGGAAGCGATCTAGCGGGTATTTAATGATTAGCTTTTGCACTGTTTCAGGTGTGATCGCGGAAGGTTTTTTGAGCGGACCATCAGCCTCAGTCATCAGGTTGTCACGCTGTCGCTGGAGATAGAATGCATGAAACTCTCGCGCAAGTTCGCCTATATGAATCTCACCGTGACGATTCACAAGCCGCAAGATAGCCTTAATCAGTACTGGCTTATACGATTTCGTGAGGCTTCTGCTACGTGCATAGTCAAGAAACGCTTGACGCCACTCGACATTGCTGGCTGGCATACTGCTCAAGCCAAGCTGAGTACGGATAGCGCCTATACGGTCACGTCGGAAGAAATAACTCTCACGTTGCCCAACCCTAGTCACGCTATCAGGTTGAAGCTTCCCACCGCGCACCCAGTCTTGCACCGTGTATGGGTCAACACGCAGCTCATAACCAAGCGCACGCATCGAGATCAGGTCATCTTCAGGACGGGTGGGGCTTCCGCCCTCGACATCTGGTGCTACTTGATAGGGTTCCTTTGCATTAGCTATCTGCGTGGGCCGGTTGCTTGCCTGAGACTCGAACGCAAGAAAAAAATCCTCGTCAAGCTGCAATGATGTACCTGCGGTAGGCTGCGTGCCAAGCTGGTGGAGTCCCATTAGCGCCACGACCTGATCGCCGTCAATCGTATCCACGCGTAGAAAGGGCGATGATCGAGCCTTCACCTTTGCCTGTTCAGCATATCCAGCGGTGGTTATGAAGATGCCATGCTGAAATAGCCCACCCATCGCGCCGATAAAGCGGTCAATATCGGGGCGCTGGACGTTCTGGCGGAGTCGCTTGACCTGCACTCCTGTCGGCACACTCACAAAGCCTGAGTTGGCGATCAAATCTCCCTGTGCATCAATCCCACCATCACCGATATAGCGCGTCACACTGACATTCTGAAGACCAATATAGGTAAGCAGATCGCCCGCGAAATACTCAAATGCTCGCGGCGACAGGGTGAGCAGTCGATCTTTCAGTTGGCGTCGGATGTCAGGGTTAGTTGGTAACGGTGGCACGGTAATAACCTCTGCAAGGAGACGATCAGCATGGACGGTGGCATTCTGACAGTTCGGGAGGCATAGTAGACAATGGCGATCATATACCAGGATGGACAGGCCGGCAAGGTCTGCTCAAAGTGCAAAACATGGCGCCCTGTGGAGCGATTTCGCCCACGAACCCTCAGCCTGGATGGCTATAACTCTATGTGTCGCGAGTGCGATAACGAGAATAGTAGACGGTGGCGGGCAAACAACAAAGAGCGCGTCGCCGAGCTAAACCGCGAGTACTATGAGGCCAACCGGGAAGAGCGCAAAGCATACCATCGCCAATATCACCGTGAGCATCAAGAGTACTTTCGTGAGAAGCTACTAGAGTTTCGCCGAGAGAACGAGTCGTATCACCGTGACTATGTACGTGAGTGGAGTAGACGTAATCCTGATAAGGTCAAAGCCCAGGATAACGCACGCCGTGCGGCAAAAAGATCCGGTGGCAGATTCACCGCAGAGGAATGGGCGGCGCTGAAACAGCGCTATGACTATCACTGCCTGCGGTGCGGACAGCGTGAGCCTGTGATTAAACTTTCTGCTGATCATGTCATCCCTCTTAGCAAGGGTGGGATGAACACGATAGACAACATTCAGCCTCTCTGTAAGCCCTGCAACACAGCAAAACACACCGATGACACTGACTACCGGCCACTCTGGGAAGCTAGTCGAGGTGATGGCGAGGAGTAGAAATAACTACACCTCGCCATCATCGCTGTCGTTAAAGATGACAATATCGCGACCGGGGCAGACAACCCATTTGGTATCAGTCTGGTGTGCCAAGTTCAAACGAAGGCTACTCATCTGGCGCTTCTAGAAGCGGGCTCAGGACATCAGTGTTCGGAAGAGTCAGCTGCACGCGCATTAGTGTAGCATATTAATATCATTGTCACTGACATATTGAGCAAGGGACTTGAAGCCTTCGCCCCCTCGCGCATTGCCTTTGGCCCCTCGCGCATTGCCTTTGGCCCCTCGCGCATTGCCTTTGGCCCCTCGCGCATTGCCTTTGGCCCCTCGCGCATTGCCTTTGGCCCCTCGCACGACACACAGATTTTAATGCTGTGGTTCGTACAAGGGCATATAATCAATACCGTTTAGGACGGCTAACCGGTGGCTGGAGCGGCTCCAGCGCCAAGGCACAACATCGTAGCATCAATTCATGGAAGGAGATCCGTCTAATGCCGACGAGTAACAAGCGTCCGAGCCAGGCAGCTCTCGACGCCGACCGTGAGATTGTGGTGGCCCTCCAGGATATCCCCGGCTATGTGCCGACCAACCCTGCGTATAGCGTCGAGGCACTCCGCGAGCGGGTGTCCTTCCTAAACTTGAGTGAGGAGGCTGAGATCCGAGCGAAGCGGGCGTACGAGGTGGCCCGCGAGCAGGCCATCGAAGCTGCCAAGGGCGTGCATGAAATGGTGAAGGAGACGAAGCTTCAGGTGCTGGCGCAGTACGGCAGCGACTCGCCGGTGGTTCACGCCGTCGGGCTCAAGCAGCGCTCGGAGCGCAAGCGGCCCACCCGGCGCACCTCATCAGCGCAGTAGCGCCTCGCCGCAGCGGGAAGCAGGCACAGGAATACCCCTAGCCGTCCTAACACACCAGCCCTGCGCTGATCTGTGTCTGTTCCGCGCTCAACATATCAACAGCCCCATCGACAGCTATATAGCGCTGCCGATGGGGCTGTTGTGTGAGCAGGTGATGCTTCACACGCTGGCTATCGCAGGTAGATCGCCAGGGCGGTGCTATCCTTGCCGCCGCTGAGGCTGACAATGTGGCGACCGGGGCGCGCGGCCCAGTCGGAATCAGGCTGGTGGGGCAGGCTCAAGGCGGGGCTCCTTGTCGTTAAGGCATGTTTCAGAATCGGGCGATCCAGCTTGACAGTTTGTAGCACTGGCTTCTAGCCGGTGGCGGGGTTCCTGACCGCCTAGAAGGCGGCGCTACGATTACGAACTGTCAATCTAGGTTGAAACATGCCTAAGGCATCATGTCCTCAAGGTAGAATCCCCAGGGACGCTGCGTGGCATCAGACATGCACGGATTCTCTTTCAATGGCCGGGCGCAGCTCTGCGCGCAGCGCCTTTTCAGTCACGAGATCGATCGCGCAGCCGAACACATCTTCCAGGTAGAACTGAACCCCAAAGTAGCGCGCCGAGGTCGCCGGGCCATCGAAGGCCACCAGAATATCGATGTCGCTATCGCTGCGCGCGGCGTCGCGCACGGTTGAGCCAAACAGCGCCAGGCGCGTCACGCCGTAGCGCTCCACAAGGATGGGTTTGGCTTGGGCCAGCAGATCAAGCGCCTGTGTCGCATTCATTGGCGACTCCGCTGGAAGAGACGCTGCTGCTCCACGAGGCCTGAAGATGCGTGGGTTCGCAGGGGATCACGCGCAACTCCAGGTGTAAGCACGCGCTCGACCGCAGCGAGCGCCGCCACGTCACTCATCTGCGCCAGTTCCTGCTGCCGCACCTCGGCGAGCGCCAGGGCGGCGTGGAGCCAGTGGCGCATCCACTGCTGCTGCTGATGTGGCTGATCCACGAGATACCTCGCTGTGTGAACCGGCTGTCTGACAAACAGATTGTAGCACGTCCAAGGCATATCGGCGGGATAAACGCTTGTTTTACGAACTCGGCGGTGCCAATAGTGGGATGGCTTGTGCCAACTCCTGCTCGACACCAGCAAGGTTCGCTGCGCTGACGACAGCGACGATCAGCCGATGTAACACATCAGGACTCGTAATCTGGTGGATCGTTTGGGCAAGACGGAGCGGAGCTGCCGGAAAACGTGCCGCGATGGTCGCCTCGAGTGTTCGCTGGAGGTCTTCGACATAACGTGCCTCGCGCTCGGCGACCTGCTCTTCCATCAAGTAGCTCACCAAGTCTGATGCCATCAGTTGCTCCTTTCCCACGAGCCGAACAAAGCGCTCCGCCGACACGAATGGTTCGCCAAACACGCCGAGGATCACCAAGAGATCCGCCTGCTGCTCAGGTGGTGCCTGTTGCGCCACAACTCGGGCCGCCTGCTCCACAAGCGCCTCATTGGCGTTCGCCATCAGGGGGCTCAACACCATAAGGCCAAGGGCTCCGCTGGCAACAGCAGCAGCGGCATCATGTTGCCACAGTCGCACCGCACGCAGCGGCCAGTCCTGCACGGTCGCCCCATCAACAACTTGGACAAGGCGGTCCCCACCATCAGCGGTGGGATTTAGATAGACCACACTACCCAGGACAGCGATGGTCGGCATGCGCTGCCCAATCCGCGCACAGTAGCTGGCCAGGCGCCAGAGCACGGCAGGATCGCGATACGCCTGCCACTCCACCACCAGCAGGTACTCCTGCCCGCCGGACTCTCAAGGGTCAACACTGTGTCAAGGCGCTCGGCACTGGCCGGAAGTTCCAGGGTATCCACGCGACGAACGGCTTTGGCGACGATACCAAGGAGTGGCAACAGATCAGCACCGCGGAGTTCCGCGAGCCGCTTTAGCGGAATATCGGTACGCATTATCTACCCTTCGCGTTCAGTGCTATGCCCTCGCAGTATGGTGACAGGGTGATTTTTGCGGTATGACAAGGGTACAGGGCAGAGGGTACAGGGTACAGGCCGAACGCATCAGAAAGCGATCCGTGACGCCAAACTGTCAAGTGCTTATGAACCTTGTCTATTGCCATTCATGGCTGGTGATCTCGCTCGCTCGAATGGGTCTGCTCTATCGGAGCGATGCCCTGATCCGCTGGCTCCGCTAGGAGCGTGTGCAGCATATCGGCGAGCGCAAAGATCTGCTGCTCTCGGGTCAGTATATCATTGCCCTCAAGGGACTTTAGTAACCTATCTCTTGTGAAACTCGTGTCTATCGCATGGCGGTTCAACTGCACAACGACGCTGCGCTCATTCTGGGCATCTGCCACACCCACACGCAGCACGAGGGTTTCTGGCGGCAACACCTGGCGTACCACGGCCACCTGCTCAACCAGCTTGAAGCGCCGCCCAAGGTCTGAGATCTGCGTCTCAAACATCTTCACATCGGCGTCCTGCCAGGTGTTGAGCGGCTTGCGCGCCACCAGGGCGGCGACGCTCTCGACCCAGGCGTCGTCTGGCCCGGCGTTCTCCAGACGCACGCCAAGCGCCCGCAGCTGCGTGTCGCTGGTCTCACCCGCAATCTGAAGGTAGCGGGTGGTGAGATCAGCCCGCAGCGCCGCGCTATCGGGCGATAGGCCGCCGAATGCGCGGCGGATCTCCTCGCGCACCTCGACAACCAGGTTCTGATAGGCTGCCTCTAGCTCATCAAGGCCCGAGCGCAGCGCCGCAAAGAACTGGTTGAAGTGCTGGTCATCCTCGGCCGCACCTGCGATGAAGGGCGGAAGATCGCAGGCGTGCGGCAGCTGATCGAAGAGCAGCTCGTCGGGCGCGCGCGCCTCCAGCATGGCCCGCCGAATAGCTTGAGCCTGTAGGCTAACCCGCCGGGTCGCCTTGCTATAGGCCGGGAGCTTGACGACAAAGCGCAGCAGCGGCATGATCGCATCGTTGATCGCGAGCTGCCCGCCCTTCTGCAAGGCTTTTGGCGCAAAGGCGCGGGCCACCCGCTCGAACACCGCGACCCGCACGCCGCTCACCTGGCTATAGCGGACGCTGAAATTGCTCTGGTTGCGCAGGAAACGCTCGAAGATCGCCATGTCTGGCACGGGAACATAGTTGCCGTGCTCGTAGAGGGCGATCTGGCCGACGTTGGCCAGGTAGACGGCCATAAAGAGCAGCGGGAGCAGCCCTGCCTTGATGCCGTAGGGCGGCGCGGCCAGCTGGGCGTAGATCTCGCCAACGGGGCGAGCGGCACCCGCGCTGCCCTCGATAAACGCCTGGATCGCCTCCCAGGCTGGGTCGATACCCATGTCAGGGTTGCTCGGTGGCCCAAAGCGCCAGACCCCGTCGCTCTCCTGGCGATGAATGCCGCTTTTTAGTAGCACGCTCTCGTAGATGGCGCGCTCTGGCGGGTAGCCAGTGAGCCCCAGCAGCTCCTCGTGGGCGTGATCGAGCATGGCCTCAACCAGGTTGCGCCGGGCTTTGGTGGCCGCCGATGAGGGTAATCGCCGCACGATCAGCTCGTTCCAGATCTGCGGCGTGGCGTTGTAGGCTACGTCGCACGCCCTCGACAGAAGCTCATCGAGCTGCTTTTCACTCGCCACCTTCGAGGAGTTGGCCTGCCAGTACCATTGGCTCTCCCCCGGCCCATAGATCTCCCCAATGGCCTGATCAAGCGCCCGGCTCGCCTCGTCAAGCCGCCCAGTGATCTCAAGCCGCGCGGCGCGGTCGTGCTCTAGCTCAGGCTGGGAGGAGAGCACATGGCGCAGCGCGGCCACATCGAGCAGGAGGTCGCGCAGAAGCTCGACGCGCTGCGGCAGCACCGCGACAGCCCAAGGCTGATCGGCCCGTGCCCTATCTTCCGCCCAGAGCCGTGCCGCATCAAGCGCCTCGTCATCGGCCGGGACGATATAGAGCACCTCGCCATCCGACTCGCTCGGAGGCGAGATGTGCGCCGGCAGATCTGCGGCATCGCAGAAGCGGGCCGTGAAATGGCGCAGCGAGCCAGTCTGGTAGCTGTGGCGGTTGGCAATCAGCGGCGTAGGGGAAACCTGCTGCTGAAGCAGACGCACGAGGCTGGTCTGGTCGCCAATAATCCGGCGGGCGGCGTAGATCAAGCCATCAAGATCAAGGTCGCTGCCCTCCCAGAGCACATAGCTCTCTCGGTACTTGCGGTACGTAATCAGCCGCTTATCGGCCAGCGTGCTGAGCGCCGCAGTAATATCGTCATCGCCCGTATGCTCCCTGAGGGCGAAGGCGATATGCTCTTGCCCGGCCTTTAAGCCGCGCTGCTGTCCGAGCGCGCTCAGGACACCGATTGTCGTCAGCACATCGACGACGAGCGGCGAGAGATCTGGCAGATGCTGACGCAGCGCCGCAATCTCAGCCCAACGCTGCCCGCGCGCCCGCCCAAACAGGCTTGGCCCAAGCGTCGCCTCGACATAGGAGTAGAGCTGTGGCAGCCGGTAGATCGGCAGCGCGGCAGCGCTGGTGCGGGGAGCGCTAAGCAAAAACTCGGGGAGGCTCCACGGCTCCTGGGCGGTGAGGAAGGCGAAGAGCGAGCGCTCATTCTGGGCGATCTGCCGGAAGAGCGAGGGCAGCGCCACCAGCACCGTCGGGTGCAGGGGGTATGCCTGGGCGACGAGCTGCGCCCACTCATCCGCGCCGATGTCGGCCGGTCGAATGCTCAGCGCATCGGCCTGCTGGGCAACCTTCGCGGCCCAAGCGGCGCGCTCCCCAGCATAGCGATCATCAGCCGGACAGAGCGCCCGGCCCACCATACGTAAGATCTGGCTATCGGGCTCCAGGAAGGGCAGGTCGATAAAGCGGCCCTGCACCTTACGCCACTCAGTCCGCTTTGTCGCCCCCGCCGTGCCGATATAGCGATCAAACGACTGGTGCATGATCGTCACAAAAAGAAACGACGACTGCCTGCTGCGCGCCGCCATCTCGGCGATGGTCTGAAGCACAAAGAGATCGCGCTGGTCGTGGCGAGCGGCATAGTCGAGAAACTGCCCCAGCTCATCGATCAGCAGGAGTGCGCCGCTATGGCTGCGGTCCTCGCTGGCAACATCAGCGGCGCGCTCAACCAGATCAGCGACCCGCTGCGGGTCAACCTCAGGGTCGGCGGCGGCGGCTGTAAGATCCTCAAGCAGGGTGTCCGCAATCGCGCTCAGCTTCGACGAGTTGCTGAGCGCGCCATGCACCGCGCGCAGCACCGCGATGCGCAGCGAGCTGTTATTGCCGCTCACCAGGATCGGCAGCAGCGTGCGCCCCTTATAGATTGGACGCTGCGGAAGATCCTGAGCGGCATGATCGCGGACAAGCTTGCGTCGGCTCGACTCAGGAGATGTCAGGAAGTGCGCCAGGAACACGCCGAAGGCCGACTTTCCGGCCCCATACGGCCCGATAATCGAGAATGCGCGGTTGGTTGCGTTCGGCTCGATCCCCGCCATCACACGCTCGATCGTCTGGATCACCAGGGGCGTCACCTGATAGCCATCCAGGCTCGCGCGGGTGCCGAAGTCGCGCTGGAGATGAACCGAGCGCGTGTAGCGGGCCGCGACGCGCAGGGGCGAAGGCTGGGTCGTCATCAGATATCCTCAAAGCTGCGGCGCAGCAGGGTGGCTGCGAGCGCGTCCCCGTCGCCGCCGCTCCAGTAAACCTGCCGAATGCCAGCCTGGTCGTTATACACCAGCTGGCCGCTGGTGAGGTCGGACAGGGACAGCATACGGCTGAGCAGCCCATCTGCATCGAAGCGAAAGACCCGGCCAGGCGAGCCAGGGCTGTAGGCGAGGTCGTTGAAGGCGGCGGTGCTTTGTCCACGCTCGCGCACAAAGGCAAGGGTGGCCCAGGCCACGAGCGGATCGGGGACGCTCGGCTGCGAGCCGCTCGCGAGGTAGTAGCTGCGCTGTCCAGGGCTGTGGCGCAGCAGGCCGAGGCTGCTCAGCGGGCAAGATAGGGCGTCCTCTATGCCGCTGGCGAGCCTGCGCGCATCGGGGGCGGCGTAGGTATGCAGGAGGCACTCGACATCGCGCTTAATCGTTGCGTCGGAGGGCACCTTCCCGCCGCGCTCGCGCACATACGCCTGGATCTCCGCCGCCAATGGCGCGGGGCTACACTCGCCGCTGCGCAGCAGATTAAACGTATAGAACCATGTGAAGGCCGCCTCTGGCCGCGCGGCGACATACCAGTGCAGCAGCCAGCGCGCCGCCGGGGTGACAAGGTACGGGTCCCAGCCGTCATCGGCGAGCAGAGCGCGGCCAAGCTCGGTCGGCTGATGATTTCCCTCAGCATCGCGGGCGAAGACCCCACAGACGCGGCCCCAGAAGCGGATCGAGGCGGCCATATTCTTGCCGACGCCGAGCCGCACAAAGGCATCATCGCGGACGAAGAGGTCGGGGTAGTCGGCCAGCAGGTCGAACGCCTTCTTAAGCCAGCCGCCGCGCAGCGCGAAGGTCTCGTGGCCGCTGAAGGTCGGCGGAGATTGCAGGGTCGTCATAGGGTCGTGGCTCGTATGGCTTGATGCGAACAGGCATACGGGATTATACCATCGCCCGAAGGCGACCGGGCGTAGGCGATAGCAACGCCACCCTGCGGCCCTCACCCCCAGCCCCTCTCCCTCAAGGGGAGAGGGGAGTATATCCCTTTCTGGAGCGAAATACCCCCCCTCGCCCAATCAGGGAGAGGGGGCTGGGGGGTGAGGGCTGCCCGGCGATCAAGCGACATTGCCACAGCCCTGGGTGGACAAGCCAGCCCGTAACACGCAGTATCCAGGGAGATGTTATACTTTGTTTTGACGCTTTGCGGGAGTGTGAGCGCACGGGAGCGCCTTTCCCGCGAGAGGTGCCCTGTGCAACTCGACACGCATATCTACGCATATCTCAGCGATCTTGTCCTCATCTGCGACAGATCCGGCACGATCCGCTTGGCGAACCCTGCCGCGCAGCGCCATGTATCCTTCCCGCTGGTCGGGCAGCCCTTTGCCCAGCTCCTCAGCCCCGACTCGGCCGCCAAATGCCAGCACTTTCTGGAGGCCGTCCAGGCCGCCACGCCCGATGCCCCAACGGCGATCTGGGAGCTGACCATGGGCAACACCGACGATTACATCATCGCCACCTTCCGGGGGTACAGCGACGGAGATGAGACCACCATCATCGGCCAGGTTGAGCCGCCGCATGTCTCGCAGATGCAGCGCGAGCTGCTCTCGCTCACCTCGGAGCTGACCGAGGCCCAGCGCGAGCAGCGCCGCCAGAACCGCCAGCTCCAGCATGCCCTCGAAGAGCAGCGCCGCATGTTCGAGACGATCAACGAGCTGACGGTCCCCGCCGTGCCGATCTGGAGTCACGTGCTGCTGCTGCCGATGGTCGGCCATATGGACAGCCATCGCGCTGAGCAGATCACGAGCCAACTGCTTGAGCGTGTCTCCCGCGAGCATGCCGCCTATGTCATCCTCGACATCAGCGGGATCAGCGTGGTCGATACCGCCGTGGCCCAGCAGCTAATCCAGACGGCCCAGGCCCTGCGCCTGCTGGGCGTGCAGCCCATCCTAGTCGGCATCAACCCCGAGATCGCCCAAACGATTGTGAACCTCGGGCTGGAGCTGACCGGCTTTGTCGTTCACGCCGATCTGCGCAGCGCTATGGGCTACCTGATGCGCCGCCTCGGCCTGATTGCGCGGCCATATAGCAATGAGAGGAACCGTTGAGCCACTGAGTCGCTGAACCTGGTGGCTCGCTACGCTCGCGCCTTGCGTTCGCACGCTCAATCGATCTGCCCGTTGCGCTAGGGGCGTCTACGCGCCCACGTCATGCTATCAACCCAATCAGCGGCGTATGAATCTATGGAGGTGACGCGATGGAGATCACAACCGTCTATGATCGCTACTTTGAGGCCCTGCGGGTAGGCGACCGGCGCGCGGCCCTGTCGACGGCGCGCGACGCCCTGGGTGGTGGCGTCGGCATCCACGAGCTGTATATGGATGTGTTCCAGCCCGCGATGTATGCCGTGGGGCATCTCTGGGAGACCAACCAGTTCACGGTGGCCCAGGAGCACCTTGCGACGGCGATCACCCAGAGCGTGATGGCTCAGATCTACGATAGCGTCGACAGCCACCCGCCGATCGGACGAACCATGGTCGCCACATGTATCGGCGGCGAGCTGCACGAGCTCGGCGTCCGCATGGTGTCGGACTTCTTCGAGCTGGAGGGCTGGGAAGTCTTCTACCTGGGCGCAAACATGCCCCCGCCGGATGTTGTGCGCATGCTAGAGAGCAAGCGGGCCGACCTGCTGGCGATCTCGATGACGCTGGGCGGCCACATCAACGATGTGCGCAACCTGATCAGCGCGGTGCGCGAGTCTCCGGCCACAAAGAAGGTGCGGGTCATGGTGGGCGGCCAGCCGATTAACCGCTCCCCGGAGATCTCTCAGTCGATGGGGGCCGACTTTACGGCCAGCAATGCCCGTGAAGCCATTGATCTGGCGATGAAGGCGGTGGCGTAAGCGGGGGTTGGGGGTTGGGGGTTGGGGGCGTGACGAGCCAGGTGTAAAGGATTATTGGCAATAGAGCATAAGTAACGCTGTCACCCTGAGCGAAGCGAAGAATCCCGGCCGGGATTCTTCGCTTCGCTCAGAATGACAGGACGCCTCACAGCGTTACTTATGCTCTATTGCGATTATTGAAAGCGGAGCATCCTTCTGTTACGATGTGGTTCGCAAGCGAGCAACGTACCCACAAGGCCACGCCGCGTAGGCTGGTAATCACTTGAAAGGACCACCGATGCGCCTGATAGTCCCTCACCTCCTCCTGATTGCCGTGCTTTTGCTTGGTGCCGCCCCCGCCCCCGCCCAGGCTCAGGAGCCCATCCAGCAGATGCGTGCCTTCTGGGTTGACGCCCTGCACCCGGGCATCTATAACCACCCACAGGTTGACGAGCTCGTCGACAATGTGGTGCGGGCGGGCGCCAACACGATTATTGTGCAGGCGCGCCGCCACGGCGATGCCTGGTATAACGACAGCATCGAGCCACGGTCGGCGTACCCGTTCCTGGCCCCCGCCGCCGAGTTCGACCCGCTGGGCTATCTGATCGCGAAGGCTCACTCTATGGGCCTGCGCGTCCACGCCTGGGTGGTTGTCTCTGTGGCCTGCCGCTCAACCGACCCGCTCTGGGGCAACCCGGCCCACGTCTGCACGGCCCATGGCCCCGAGGCCCAGGGCGCTGAGCGCTGGACCACGGCTACCTTCAATGGCACGCAGGTCGGCGACCTCGACTTCGGGCACCCCGCCGCCGTCACCTATATGGAAGGCGTGGTGAGCCACCTGGTGCAGGCATACCCCACCCTCGATGGTATCCACTGGGATTTTATCCGCCTCGCCGGCGCAAGCTACGGCTACAACCAGGTGAGCATCGAGCGCTTCAACCAGGCGGTCGGGAGGCCCCTCGACAGCCGACCGCTCCCTGATGACCAGGCATGGGGCCAGTGGCGGCGCGACCGCGTGACCGAGTTGGCGCGCCGGCTCTACATCCGCGCCAAGGCGATCAGGCCGACGATCCAGGTGAGCGCGGCGACGATCACCTGGGGCGGCCTGGGCAGCAACGGCAACTGGGCGGCCTCGTCGGCCTATGCGCAGGTCTTCCAGGACTGGCCAGCCTGGCTTGACGAGGGTATCCTCGACTTCGCCGTGCCGATGCACTACTTTGAGGAGGGCGTGCCACGGTCGCGGGCATGGTACGACGGCTGGATGCGCTTTGATCGAGATCACGTCGGTCGTCGGGCGATTGTGTCGGGGATGGGGTCGTGGCTCAACACCCCCGAGCAGAATATGGGCCAGCTACAGCGCGCCATAACGCCCGATGAGGCGGGCCGCGCCCTCGCCGGGGTCGCCTTCTACTCGTATGCCGTACCATTCGCCGGGGCCAACGCCGATTCGCGGCGGGCCTTCATGGATCAGCTACATGCCACCGTCTTTGCCCAGCCGGCCCGCGCCCCCGACTGGCCGTGGATCGTGTCGCCCAGCGGCGGCCACCTACAGGGCATCGCCACGATAGACGGCCAGGTCGTGCCGGATGCGAAGGTGAGCCTGATCCGCGACGGCGTGTGGCTGCGCGACATCTCCGCTGCGGTCGACGGCTGGTTTGGCGCGGTCGAGCTGCCCGCAGGCGCCTACACCATCGTCGTCACCCGCGCCGACGGCAAGCAGAGCTGGTACACCACAACGATCACCCCTGGCCTGGTGTCGAGCCTGTAGCACAGCATCGAGATAGCCTCAAGAGGGTGCCGCCGACCTGTCGTTTTCTGGCGGGGCGGCGGCCTTTCTCGCTTGCTGTTGGCGGTGCGCCTCAATCCGCGCAATCAGCGTCCGGAGGTAGACGGGTTTGGTGAGATAGTCATTGGCGCCTGCGGCCAGACAGCGCTCGCGATCCCCCCGCATCGCCAGGGCAGTCAAAGCGATGATCGGCGTCGTGTGCAGCCCGCCGGCCCGAATGCGCCGGGTCGCCTCCAGCCCGTCCATCACGGGCATCTGGATATCCATCACGATGAGCGCCGGGCGATGCTCCTCGGCGAGCGCCACGGCCTCCACCCCATTCCGCGCCACGACTACCACATAGCCGGCGGCGGTGAGTGCGTCACGTAGGATCTAGAGGTTCTCCTCGTGATCCTCGGCCAACAGGATCACCGGGCAGGCCGCAGTGTTGGCTGGCCCGCTCGCACCGAAGGGCAGCGTTGTGCCGTCTACGGGGGGCGTAGGCATGCTGCATACGTGCTCGGGCCGGGCCCAGGGCAGCGTCGCGCTGAAGTGGCTCCCCGCTCCCGGTGTGCTCTCCAGCGTCACGCTGCCGCCGTGGAGTTCGGCCAGCCGCAGCACGAGCGCCAGGCCCAGCCCGGTGCCCGCATACTCCCGGTTCAGAGCGTTGTCGATCTGCACAAAGGGCTGGAAGAGGCGGGCCTGATCCTCGGGCGCAATCCCGATGCCCGTGTCCCAGACCGTGAAGGTTACGGCCTGCCGCTCCGCATCACCCTGGACCTCCATCCCGACCTTGCCGCCCTCGGGCGTGAACTTGACCGCGTTGGCGAGCAAGTTGACCAGGATCTGCTTCAGCCGCAGCGCATCGACCTGCAGGCTGGTTACCTGCGGGTCGAGGGTAGTGGTGAGGGTGATCCGCTTGCGCGTGGCGTGCTCGACCACCAGCTGGCGGCTCTGCTGACAGAGCAGATCGACATCTACGGGAGCGAGCTGGAGCTCGATCATGCCGGCCTCGATATGACGAGCATAGAACCTTCTGCCGACCCGTGCGTGATGAGATCTTAACTGAGCGAGATTATTCCTCATTCGGCGCAGCCGCCTGATGCTGACTGCCAGCCAGCTGCGGCGCAATGGCATGGGGAAGGGGGTGATCGCATCCGCCATGGCACCGTCATCGTTTGAGGATATCAGCGTACTAATGCGCAATGATCATTGTGAAGAGCATTCGCCAGCCCGAACGACAACCTGCTACACTCAGAGCAAGATTACCATATGCCAGTTCAGGCCAGGACGGTTGTATGGCTCACACCCCGCACAGTCACAGCGATGATTCCGCATCGCCCGAAGACTCTCGCCCTGCCACAGAAACGCAGATCGCCCAGGCCCAGTTGGCCGGGATGCTGAGCCTTATGTCGCACGCCGTGATCGGGACTGATCCGCAGCAGCGAGTCGCCCTGGTCAACCCTGAAGCAGCGAGACTCTTCGGCTACTCCCGCGAGGAACTGCTCGGCCTGCCGCTGGCCGTACTGCTTCCCTCCCTTGTCGCTGCCGCTGGTGCGCGGACGCCGGTCGGTAGGCGTCACATAACCACCGGCGTGCGCAAGGGCGGCGCAACCTTCGCCGCCACGGCGGATATCGCCCGTATCGAGGTGGCGGATGGGGCCGTCTGCACCATCCAGATCCGCGAGCCGTACCCGTTGAGCGCGCCATTGGGTGGAGATATTGAGCAGGCGCTGCGTGAAACAGAGGCGGCGTTGCAAGATACCGAGCGCAAGCTGGGCATCCTCTTCGATCTCCTGCCGGTCGGCATCTCCATCCTCAATGCCGAGCGGAACCTAGTCTATGCGAACCCGGCCCTGGATCAGATCCTGCACATGGATCGGTCGAATTTGTTCCACCAGATCTATCAGCAACGCCAGTATCTCCGCCCTGATGGCACACCCCTGGCGTTCGAGGAGTTTGCCAGTGCGCAGGCGTTTCGTGCGCACCAGCCCGTCACCGATGTGGAGACGGGGATTGTCACCGAGACGGGCGAGGTCATCTGGACAAGCGTGAGCGCGGCTCCGGTGGACTTCCCCGATTGGCGGGTGGTGGTGGTGACTACCGACATCACCGCGCGCAAGCGCGCCGAGCAGGCCCTGGCGGCCGAGCGCACCCTGCTGGCGAAGCGGGTCGCTGAGCGCACCGCAGACCTGAGCCTGGCCAACGCCGAGCTGGCCCGCGCCGCCCGCCTCAAAGATGAGTTCCTCGCCAGCATGAGCCACGAGCTGCGCACGCCGCTCACCGGCATCCTCGGCCGCGCCGAGGCCCTCCAGGAGGGGATCTATGGCCCGGTGACCGCCGAGCAGGTGACATCGCTGCACAGTGTTGCCGAGAGTGGACAGCATCTGCTGACCCTGATCAACGATATCCTCGACCTCTCCAAAATCGAGTCGGGCCGACTGACCCTGGAGTATACGACCCTGGATATCGATCTGCTCGGCACCATGAGCATGCGCATGGTCGCCCAGATCGCCCAGTTCAAACGCATTACGCTCTCCTCCAGCTTCGATGGCCAGGCCCAACGGGTGTACGCCGATGAGCGGCGGCTCAAGCAGATCTTGGTCAACCTGCTCGCCAACGCGGTCAAGTTCACGCCCGAGGGCGGCAAGGTCGGCCTAGAGGTGCAGGGCAACCCGGAACAGCAGACGGTGACCTTTACCATCTGGGATACCGGGGTCGGCATTGCGGCGGAGGATCTGCCGAAGCTGTTCCAGCCCTTCGTCCAGATCGACAGCCGCCTGAACCGCCAGTACACCGGCACCGGCCTGGGGCTCGCGCTGGTTGCGCGGCTCGCGCAGGCCCATGGCGGCAGCGTGGCGGTGGAGAGCACGCCGGGCCAGGGCAGCCGCTTCAGCGTCACCCTGCCCTGGAGTCCGAGCATTCCCCCTACCGCGCCGGTATCGGCCACGGCCGCCGTCGACACGACGCGCCCCGCCGTCCGCCAGGCCCTGGTGATTGAGGATTCGCCCACGGTGGCCGCGCAGATCACGCGCTACCTGCGCGAGCTCGGCGCGCGGGTCGAGATCCACCCGCACGGAACCGGCACGGTCGAGCGGGCGATCGCGCTACAGCCCGACGTGATTGTCCTGGACATTCTGCTGCCCGATGATGACGGATGGACCGTGCTGCGCCAGCTCAAGGCCGAGCCGCGCACCCACGACATCCCCGTGCTGGTGGTCTCGGTGGTGGACGCGCCCGAGCAGGCCCGCGCGCTAGGCGCGGCCGCCATGCTGGTCAAGCCGATTGACCGACCCACCCTGGAGCAGGCCCTGCGTCAGGTTCTCGTCCGCCCAGACACACCGCCGATGCCCACCGCACTAGTCGTGGCCCCGCATCTGGAGCGCCCGCGCATCCTGCTCGCCGACGACAACGAGGAGACTCTGGAGACCCTGGGGGACTATCTGCGCGCCAAGGGCTATGACCTGCGGGTGGCGCGCAACGGCTGCGAGGCGATTGTGCAGGCCCAGGAGGAACTGCCCGATGTGATCTTGATGGACATTCAGATGCCGGGGATGGACGGGCTGGAGGCCATCCGACGCATCCGCGCCGAGGCCGATCTGGCCCATGTCCCTATCCTAGCGGTGACGGCGCTGGCGATGCCGGCCGACCGCGAGCGCTGTCTGGCCGCAGGGGCAGATGCCTATCTCCCCAAGCCGATCAACCTGCGCACGCTGATGGCCACGATTGAGGCGCACCGCCAGTGGAGAGGTGACCTTGGATCAACGTGACGGCCGCGCCCCTGCCCCTGGACGGCTATAGCATGGTCATCACTTACAGCGACATCACCGCGCGCCAGCAGGCCATGGCACGGCTATTATGACCGCGTGCTGCGCCACGGTTCCTTCAGCGTGGAGGCCACCACACGCTTTACAGCCGAGCCGCATACCGTGGAGTATCGCTTGAACCCGATCACAACCGCGACCGGACAGCGGAGGGTACCGGGCTGGGCCTGGCGCTGGTGCGGCACCTGACGGAGGCGCACCAGGGCAGCGTCACCATTGAGAGCACGCCGGGTCAGGGCAGCCGCTTCAGCGTGAGCCTGCCCTGGTCGTAGGCCGCTGCGCCCAGCCTGCAACCTGCAATCGCGCTATAGGCTCACCTCAACCCCAAGGCCGAGCTGCTCGGCGCGGGCGAGGGCCAGCGCGCCGACGGCGAGATCCTGGACGGCGTTGCCCACCGACTTAAACATGGTGATCTGATCATCTGCGGTGCGGCCAAGGATCGAGCCGTCGGCCACCGCGCCGATGTCGCCCGCCACATGGCCCTCATCGATCAGACCGGCCTCGCGGGCCTGCACCAGGTCGCCGGCCTCGGCCCAGGCGGCGGCGCGCTGATCGACGATCAGCCGCGCGCGGGCGACCGTGGCCGCCGGCACCTCGGCCATCGTCGGCTTGAACGCGCCAACCGCGTTGATGTGCGTGCCGGGGCGCAGATCGCCATCTGCGAACAGGTGCGTCTCCGACGAGGTGGCGGTGCAGATGATATCGGCCTCGGCGAGGGCCTGGGCGACGCTCGGGGCGATCAGCACATCGCCCGTATAGCCCTCGCCGCGCAGGCGGGCAGCCAGGAGGGCGGCCCGGTCGCGGGTGCGGTTGACGATCCAGACCGTGTCGATCGGACGGACGGCGCAGACGGCGAGGATCTGCGGCAGGGACTGGGCACCAGCCCCGAACACCGCCAGACAGCGGGCGTCGGCGCGGGCCATATGGCGGGTGGCCACGCCCGATGCCGCCCCGGTGCGCAGCGCGGTCAGGTAGGTGCCGTCGATCACCGCCAGGGGCCGACCCGTCTCCGGGTCGAGCAGGTTCACGAGCGCGTAGATGGTGGGCTCAGCGCGACCGCGGGCGTTCTGCGGGAAGATAGAGACGACTTTCATGCCGAGGGCGGGCGCGGGGCCGGCGATCCGCGCCGGCATAAAGAGGCTGACGGCCTCGCGCTCGGGGATCTCGACGGGGGTACGCAGGGGGACGGTGGCGTTTCCGGCGGCGAGGCTGATGAATGCCGCCTCCACCGCGTCGATGGCGGCGACCATCGGCACCGCCCGCCTCACATCATCGCCGGAGAGGATACGCATCGGGTCGCTCCTTCCTCTATAGCGCAAAAGGGCGCAGCAGCCGCGATGCGGCTGCTGCGCCCTTTCGGCATGGGTGTGTGTTGCCTACGCCTCGACGGGGGTCTCGGCGACGGGGGTCTCGGCGACGGGAGCCTCGGCGACGGGAGCCTCGGCGACGGGAGCCTCGGCGACAGGGGTCTCAGCGACGAGAGCCTCAGCGACGAGAGCCTCAGCGACAGGGGTCTCGGCGGCTTCCTCAGCGGCGGGCGACTTCTCGCCATCGCTGACGCGGCGCAGCGAGAGGCCCATACGCTGGCGCTGGCGATCCAGGCTGATCACCTTCGCAGTAACCTGCTGGCCGGGCTGGAGCACATCGCGGGGCTGGGTCTGCGGGTCCACATCCAGCTCGCTGGCGTGGATAAGGCCCTCGACCGCGTCCTCAACCTGCACAAAGGCACCGAAGGGGGTGACATTCGTGACCGGGCCGGTGACAAGCTGGCCGAGGCTATAGCGCTGGTCGATCGTGTCCCAGGGGTTGGCCTGGAGCTGGCGGAGCGAGAGCCCGATCCGCTCGCGGTCGCGGTCGATCTCGACCACAACGACCTTGACCTCCTGGCCGGGCGAGAGCACCTCGCGCGGGTGGTTGACCCGCTGCCAGGAGAGCTCGGAGATATGGGCCAGGCCATCGGCGCCGCCGAGGTCGATGAAGGCACCAAAGTTGGTGAGCTGGTTGACGCGGCCGGAGAGCACGTCGCCGGGCTGCAGCTCGGTGAGCAGGCGATGCTTCTGGGCCTTGCGCCACTCCTGGGTCGCGCTGCGCTCGGAGAGCACCAGCCGGTTGCGCTCGCGGTCCACCTCGATCACCTTGAGCGGGATCTCCTGGTTGACCATCTTCTGGAGGGCCTGCTGGCGCTCCTCGGCGGCGGTGCGCCCGTGGAGCTGGGCGACCTGCGAGGCGGGGACGAAGCCGCGGATGCGGTTAAACTGCACCAGGAGGCCGCCCTTGTTGAAGCCAATCACCTTGCAGCGCACGATGCCGCCCTCGGTGAACATCAGCTCAGCGTTCTCCCAGTCCTTCGCCACCTGAACCATCGTCAGCGAGAGGATGAGGTCGCCCTCGCGGTTCTCAGGCTCCTGGACGTAGACCTGGATCATCTCGCCGATGCGCAGCGCGCCGACGAACTCATCACCCATCTGGCGCAGGTCCTGCGAGGGGATGACGCCCTCGCGCTTGGTGCCGATCGAGACCAACACCCCGTTGTCTTCGATCTGCATGATCATGCCGTCGCGCAGCTCACCGCGCTGCGGGCGGGCATAGTCATACTCATCAAGCAGCTTCGTCCAATCGAGATCCTCAAGCTCCTCAAAGGTCTCCTGATCCGGTTGCACAGACATGCTAACGCGCCTCCTGCCAGAGATTTTGTTCGACCCCGTCCCGTCCAACCCAACAAAAAAGCGCCACCTGCTGCACAGATAGGCGCGCGCGGTTTTCGCGTTTTTACTCTGCGTGATGATCCTTCAGCCACTGGCTGAAAAAACACCCTAAACCGGCGCCTACGTTAGGCTCCGCAAGGTGGTTGCCTCTCCTAATAGCCTCGTAATCTGATAAACTGGGCTGAAGAGTTGACCGTGGCGGATGTCAAAGCTATGTTTTACAATGCCCGGAATTATAGACGAGTTTGTGAGAAATGTCAACAATGCCGACCACGCTATGGCAATAACCTTTGTCTTCCTCGATGGCGTCGGGATGGCCCCCAGCACGCCCAATAACCCATTGTCCACCACGCCGATGGATCACCTACACGCGCTGTTGGGCGGGCCGCTCACCAGCGAGTCGTCCCCGTCCCGGCGCGGCCTGCTGCTGCGCCCAATCGACGCCGCGCTGGGGGTGGATGGCCTGCCCCAGAGCGGCACCGGCCACGTCGCCCTGCTCGCCGGGGTCAACGCGCCGGCCATGCACGGGCGGCACCAGCCGAACTTTCCGCCGGTGGCCCTGCGCCCGCTGCTGGCCGAGCGCTCGCTCTTCCGCCTGGCCCTCCAGGCCGGCCATGCCGTGGCCTTCGCCAACGCCTTCGGCCCCGGCTACTGGCAGGCGGTCGCCGCCCGCCGCATCCGCCGCTCAGCCAGCGTTATTGCCGCCGAGGGCGCCGGCCTGCCTCTGCGGGACCTCGACGACCTGCGGGCGGGCCGCGCCCTGAGCTGGGACATCACCCGCCAGGCGATCCACGAGCGGGGCGAGGGCGATGGGATTCCCCTGGTCGCGCCCGAGCTGGCCGGGGAGCACCTGGCCGATCTGGCCCGCGCGCACGGCCTGGTCTTCTTCGAGTGCTTCCTGCCCGACCTGGCCGGCCACGGGCGTATGGGCGCGGGCGGCGTACCCGATGCGCTCGCCCGCATCGACGGGCTGCTCGGCGGGCTGCTCGCCGCCCGAGCCCCCGCCGACACGATCATGATCACCAGCGACCACGGGAACATTGAGGACTCAAGCACCTCCAGCCACACGCGCAACCCCGTCCCGCTGCTGGTGGTCGGCCCGACCGCAGAGCAGTTCGCCGCCGTTGGCAGGATCGATGAGGTGGCCCCGGCTATCCTCGCCGCACTGTGAAGGGGACAGGGGTTAGGGGTTAGGGGACAGGCCGAGCGTATCAGCAAGCGGGACGGCTCTACCCGCGCACCGAACCCGCCCACATTGATGAGATGAATGCAGAAACTGTGACCTTTTCCACGTGCCCGGGCGGGCCACGGTGGTGTTTGTGGCGGGCGCGCCCCAGCGGCCACATCGGGGGTCAGAATAGCGTATAATCCGAGCCAGCGGCATTCAGCGTAGAACAAGGTTCGCAGGTACGGTGCCGTCTGGGTACGCATAAGGCGCTCTGGTGCGCTTCGCCTGAAACCCGGCACTAGAGACCTTGCATTGGCTGCAGAAACCGAAACCCGGCGTATCGGGAAGGGGCGCGCGATGCGGATCCTACTGGTGGACGATAACCCGCTGATGCAGCAGGTGATCAGCCACTACCTAGAGTTTCAGGGCTACGATGTGGCGGTGGCCGGGGATGGCGCGGAAGCCATCGAGATGGCCCAGCGCGATGAATTCCACCTCTACCTGATCGACATGCGCCTGCCCGACCAGGACGGGCCAGAGATCTTGGCGGCCCTGCGGACGATGTCGGGGATAGGCCATCGACCGGCGGTCGCGGTGAGCGGCCTCGGCGAGGAGGAGCGGGCGATCACGGTGGAAGCGGGGTTCGATGCCTTCCTGGCGAAGCCGATCGACCTAGATGATCTTATGTCCGTAGTGCGGCGCTTCTTCGAGCCGGGCGCTGAGCATACGGTGGGGGTGTAGCGCTATGGACCGGCTGATACTCTGGGATGTGGACGGGACGCTGCTGACGACAGACGGGATCGCCGCCGAGGCGATGCGCGCTGCGATGCGCGAGGTGGTCGGCCCCTCGGCGCCGATGGAGCGCACCTCCTACGCGGGGAAGACGGACTGGCTGATCATCCGCGAGAGCTTCCCGAGCCTGGGGAGCGACGGGGTGGCCGAGCGGCTCCACGAGTTTGCGGCGGCCTATCTCGCCGGGCTGGAACATCAGCGCGCAGCACTGCGGGCCCGCTCACAGGTGTTCCCCGGCGTGTCGGTGCTGCTGGAGACCCTGCGGGCTACGGCGCGCCAGGCTCCGCTGACCGGCAATATCGCGGCGGCGGCGCGGATCAAGCTGGAGTGTACCGGCCTGCTGCATCTGCTCGACATGGAGGCCGGGGCCTACGGGGATGACCACTACGACCGGGCGGCCCTGGTGCCGATCGCGGCCGGGCGCGCGGCCGGGCGCTACGGGCGAAGCTTCGCAGGCAGCCAGATCGTCATCGTCGGCGACACGCCCAACGATATCGCCTGCGGCAAGGCGAACGGCGCCCGCACGGTAGCGGTGGCCACTGGCCCCTACAGCGCGGACGACCTGGCAGCCCATAGACCCGATGTGGTGCTGGCTGACTTGAGCGATACCGACGCCGCCCTGGCCGCGATTCTGGGGTAGACATTGTAGATTGTAGAGTGCAGAGTGCAGATTGGCGCTGCCGAATCTGCACTCTGCACTCTGCAATCTGCAATTAACGCTCAAGCGGCCTGCTCTCATCGTTGCCCCACTCATTCCACGAGCCGTCGTAGAGGGCCGCGCGCCTGCCGGTGGCAAGCTCCACGGCGAGGGCTGCCGGCGTGGCCGAGACGCCGCCGTTGCAGTAGGTTACTACCTCACGCTCCCCGATAGCGCCCAGATCAACCCCGGCCGCCGCGAAGCGCTCGCGCAGCTCCTCGGGTGCGGCGTAGGTGTGGTCATCGGCGCTGAGCAGGCTCTGGTAGAAGACGTTGACCGCGCCGGGGATGTGGCCGCCGCGCACCGCCCGCGACTCCTCGCCGTGGTACTCGCGGTCGTTGCGGGCGTCGATCAGCAGGGTGTCGCTGCCGATGGCTGCCAGGATCTGGTCGGCGGTGCGGCGCAGGGCAAGCTGGGGCCGGGGCGTGAAGACCGCCGACGCGAAGCTGGGCACCTCGGCGCTCATAGGCCGCCCCTCGGCCTGCCAGGCAACCAGCCCGCCGTTGAGGATGCGGGCGTTCTCGTGGCCGTAGTAGCGCAGTACCCAGAGCAGGCGGCCCGCGTACATGGAGAACCAGTCGTCGTAGGCCACCACAATCGTGTCGTCGCCGATGCCCAGGCCGCCGAAGAGGGCCGCGATCTTCGCGGGAGGAGCCACCTGCGCCGGCACCGGGTCGTCCAGATCTACAATATCGCGCGTCCAGTCGATGTACACTGCGCCGGGGATGTGTCCGGCGGCGTAGTCCTCGGGGCGGGCGAAGTAGTGCGGCTTCGGGTCGGTGGGCGGCAGCACCTTGCCGCGCATATCCACCACCCGCACCTGTGGGTCGCCCAGGTGCTCGGCGAGCCAGGCGGTGCTCACCAGCGGGCCGTCGGGAAGATCGGACACGGTGGCCTCCTATTTGGCTGGTATTATACATAGAGACTTGGGATAGCTGTACTATACCAAATTTTGAGCAATAGGGCGGGGTTGGGGCACCGCCCCAGATCTGCTTTTTGTCGAGGCTGCGCGGCTTCGCCGCGCAGCCTCGACAAAAAAGGAATCTACATGCACATTCAGTTTCTCGGCGGTGCGAGCGGGGTGGGCGCGACATGTCAGCTCGTGGAGGCGGGCGGGCGGCGCATGCTGGTGGATGCTGGCGTGCGGATGGACGGCGCCGACCGCCTGCCGGATCTGGCCGCGCTGGCCGGGGTTCCGCTCGACGCTATTCTGATCACCCACGCCCACGCCGACCATATCGGCGCGCTGCCGCTGGTGGCCGACCGCTACCCGGCCACGCCGATCTACGCCAGCCCGGCGACCATCCGGCTGATGGAGGTGATGCTCGGCGATGCAGTGCGGGTGATGGCCCGCCGCGCCGCCGATGAGCTGGAGCTGCCGCTCTACGACGAGGCGCTGGTGGCCGACACGCTGCGGCGGCTGCGCCCGCTCCAGATGGGCGCGCAGCAGCTGCCCGAGCTGCGGGGGGTGATTGTGAGCGCCCAGCGCGCCGGCCATATCGCCGGGGCGGTCAGCATCGGCCTGGAGGCTGCCGACGGGCGGCTGGTGATCTCCGGCGACGTGAGCGCCACCCCGCAGCGGACGATCCTGGGCGCCGCCGTGCCCGCGCCGCGCCGCCCCGACCTGATGGTGCTGGAGAGCACCTACGGCGCGCGGCTGCACCCGAACCGCGCCGTGGAGGAGCGCAAGCTGGCCGAGGCCGTGGCGGCGGTGATCGAGCGCGGCGGCCACTGCCTCATCCCGGCCTTCGCCCTCGGCCGCGCCCAGGAGGTCATTCTCATCCTGCGGGCCGCCCAGCGCGACGGGGTGATCCCGGCCTTCCCGATCGCCGTGGACGGCCTGGTGCGCTCGGTCTGCGCGGCCTACGCGGCCATCCCCGACGCGCTCACCCCGGCCCTGGCCCGCCACGTGCGCAACGGCGGCAAGCCCTTCTTCAGCAGCAGCATCCAGCCGGTCGAGAGCCCACAGCAGCGCGAGCGGGTGATCGCCGGGCCGCCCGGCGCGATCATCAGCTCGTCGGGCATGCTCACCGGCGGGCCGTCGGTCTGGTACGCCGAGCGGCTGGCCGGGCGGCCCGAGGCGGCGATCTTCTTTAGCGGATACATTGACGATGAGGCCCCCGGACGGCGTCTGCTCGACCTGGCCGACGCCCAGCCCGAGGCGCGGCGCATGACCTTCGGCGAGCGCACGCTGCCGGTGACCTGCGAGGTGGGCCGCTACAGCCTGAGCGCCCACGCCGATGGGGATGAGCTGGCGGCGATGGTGCGCGCGGTTCAGCCGCGCACGGTTGCCCTGGTCCACGGCGACCCGGAGGCCCGCGCGGCGCTGGCGGCCCGCCTGCGCGGCCTGGCCGAGGTGATCATCCCGCGCGACGGACAGGATCTCACCATCGCGCCCTCGGCGCGTGGCGGGCGGCGCGTGGCGGCCCCGCCCGTGTCCGCGCCAGCCCTAAGCACTCCGGTGGGCGGCGGCGCGCCGATCAATGAGGCTGGGCTTGAGCGGCTCTGGGCGGCCCTGCGCGACGGCAGCGGGGTGCAGGCGCTCAGCGTGCGCGAGCTGGCGCGGGCCTGGTACGGCCCCGAGTCTGACACCGCCGCCGAGGAGCAGATGGAGGCGGCGCTGGGCGAGGGCAGCGCCCACTTTGTGGCGCTGCCCCACGCCCCCGGCCTCTGGCGGCTGCCCGCCCCCACCGAGGTGCGCCGCGCCCAGGCATCTGGCGGCACCCGCCGCAGCGGACCCCGTCCCAACACCACCGCCATCCAGGCGATCATTGACCGCTACCTCGCCCACGCGCCCGACCTCTACCAGCGCGGGATCGACCCCGACAGCGGCGCGGTGACGCTGCGCTACTTCTTCCCCGCCGCCGCCGCCGCCCGCGACGCCGAGGCTATCCGCCAGATCGCCGAGGAGATCGGCGCGCCGGTGACGGTCTGGCCGCAGCCGCACCAGGGCCAGATGGCCCAGGTCGCCCTCGACGCGCTGCCCGAGGGGCTGGAGGCCGAGCGCGCGCCCGCGCTCTACCTGGATGAGGGGCGGGTGGAGCTGCGCTGCACCGGCAGCGCCGACCCGCAGACCATCGCCGCTGTTGAGACGAGCTTCGCCCAGCGCACTGGCTGGACGCTGAACATCCGCGTGCCGGGAGCCGCGCCCGCCGCCGCGCCCGCTGTTGACGACGAGCTGTTCGCGCCACCGAGGGGTGCCAAGCGCAGCGAGGTGAACTTCGCCCTGAGCACGGCGCGCAGCTGGTTCGGCCAGGAGACCGGCTGCTACAAGGCCAGCGCCGACCAAGACGCGGGCGTGGTGACGCTGCGCTTCCACTTCCCCGAGGTGGCGCGGGCGCGACACGGCGCACAGCTGGCCGAGCTGGCCGCCTTCGTCGGCTGGGCGGTGCGGGTCTGGCCACAGCCGCACCAGGAGGCGCTGATGCGCGCGGCCCGCGAGGCGCTGCCGCCGGGGCTGCGCGCCTCGGGCGCGCCCGCCATCCAGGGAGCCTCTCGCGAGGTGACGCTGCGCGCACAGGGCGCGGCATCGGTTGAGGAGCTTGAATCCGCCGCATGTGCCTTCGCCGAGCGCACCGGCTGGGCGCTCAGCGTTGTGATCAAGTAGGGGCGAAGCATCGCCACCGGATGTGTGGACATGTCCACACATCCGGTGGCGATGCTTCGCCCCTCCTGTCCCCTGTCCCCTGTCCCCTAATACAGGAACATCGGCTTGCCAATCAGGTGGGTCATGTGCGGGCGGTACTCCTGCACATCGTAGAGCTCGCGGACATTCACCCGCTTGACGCTCTGGGTCGGCATATCGGCCGACACCGTGGTGTAGACGCCGTTCTGGAGGGCCACCATCAGGCCGCTGTGGCCGCGCTCAAGCTCCTGGATGGCCAGGTTGCCGTAGGACGTGGCCACCATGCGGTCGAGCGAGTCGGGGGCACCGGCGCGCATCAGGTAGGCCAGCTGCTGGTTCACCACATCCACGCCGCTGATCTTCTTGATCGCCTCGCCGACGATCGAGCCGATGCCGCCCAGCTTCTTGTGGCCGTAGGCGTCCTCCTGGCCGTACTCCACAATCTGCCCGCCGAGCATGCTGGCGCCCTCGGACACCACCACAACCGCGTAGTTGCTGGGGTTGGCCTTGCGATCATCCAGCAGCATGCCGGTCAGCCGCTCAACGTCGAAGGGCACCTCGCTGATCAGGGCGCGGTCGGCGTCGGACAGGTAGGCCGAGATCAGGGCCGTCTCGCCGCTGTTGCGGCCGAACAGCTCGACCACGGCGATGCGCTCGTGGCTTCCGGCGGGGGTGCGCAGGGCGTTGATGAACTCTACGCTGCGGGTGATCGCAGTGCTAAAGCCGATGCAGTAGTCGGTGCCGAAGACATCATTGTCCATCGTCTTAGGGATGGAGACGACGCGCACGCCCTCTTTGTGGAGGCGCACGGCGAAGGAGAGCGTGTCGTCGCCGCCGATCGGGATGAGCGCATCGATCTTCAGCTTCTCGATCGCCTGTAGGACGTGGGCGGTGCAGTCGACGGTCTTATTGTCGCCAAAGGGGTAGTTGTCGGCCAGAAAGTCGGGCATGTTCGCCTTGCTCACCTTCTGCGGGTTGGTGCGCGAGGTGTGCAGGTGGGTGCCGCCGTAGCGATCCAGCGTGCGGACATCGAGCTTCGTCAGCGGCTCGACCCACTCGCGCTGCTCCTCCTCAGTCAGGTCGATCTTGTAGTTGAGCAGCCCGGCCCAGCCGCGCCGGATGCCCAGCACATCCCAGCCGTTCGTCGCGGCCCGGTTGACCACCGCCTTGATGCATGGGTTGAGCCCAGGGACATCGCCACCACCCGTCAGAATGCCGATCCTCATGGTGTTCTCCTCTTCGTTGATGGGAACATACGGTCGATATGGTCGCTTCGATATTGTTTAGATAAGGTTCGTAGCAGCTTGACCGTTTGCCGCCGAACGGCCCTCACCCCCTGCCTCCCGCCCCCTACGCGCCCTCGTTCGGCGGGTGATTGAGCGCGCGGGCAACATCACGCAGGGCCATCCACCACTGCTCGCGCGGGCGGGCGTGGGCGATATCCATCATGCGCGGCATATCTTCGATGTTGAGGATCTGCACCTTGCCGCTCTTGTAGCCGATGAAGGCCCCGCTGGCCTCGCCCCGCCCGCCGTGGTCAATCAGGAACTCGACGCAGCGAACCGCCAGGCGGGTGGCCTGGATGCGGTCGAAGGGCGAGGGGTCGCCGCCCTGCTGGAGATGCCCGAGGATGGCCTGGCGCACCTCGAAGAGTTCGCCGCCCTCCTCCTCGAAGAGCGCGCACATAAAGCCCGTGGTGTAGATCGGGTTGGCCTTCTCGTTGCGGATCATCAGGCTCAGGCGCTTGCCGCGCTGGAACCAGTAGCGCATCTCCTCCAGGTCGCGCTGCATATCGTGCAGGGTGATGCCCTCCTCGGGCAGGTAGACCCGCTCGGCGCCGCTAGAGAGGCCGCCCATCAGCGCGAGATAGCCGCAGTCGCGGCCCATCACCTCGATCACAAAGCAGCGGCGCGAGGCGACGGCGCTCTGTTTGATCCGGTCGACCGCATTGATAATATTGTTCAGGGCGGTGTCGGCGCCGATGCTCAGCTCGGAGCCGGGCAGGTTATTGTTGATGCTGGACGGCAGGCAGATCATCGGGATGTTGAAGGCCGGGAAGGTGTGCCGCTCGGTATAGAGCTTATGGCATGTCTGGTAGCCCGACCAGCCGCCGATCATCAGGATGCCGTCGATAGCGTAGCGCTCAATGTTGCGGGCGATCTGGTAGAGATCGGCACCCTGGGGGATCTTGCGGTTGGTGCCGAGCTCGGCCCCGCCGAGGGTGGCCCAGCCGCTCACGCTCATCCAGTCCATCTCGTGGATATCGCCATCAATCAGGCCCTGGAAGCCGCCGTTCACGCCAAGCATGGTATGGCCGTGGTCGAGGACGAGGCGTACGGCCACGCGCACCGCTGTATTCATACCGGGCGAAGGGCCGCCGGAGTGGAGCACAGCAAGACGCAGGGGGCGCTCGGTGCTGCTGCTGATCGGCGGCTGCGACTGCACCAGGGTGCCGAAGGTGCGGAACGCCTCGCTGAAACTGCCGCCGCGCAGGTCCATAGCCCGCCCGTAGTTATGGGCGGCGATCGCCTCAGCCACAGCGCGGGTGTCGGACACGCAGGCCATCAGGGGCACGCGGGTGACGCGGTTCTCGCGCATGCCGATCAGCTGCGGCTCGCGCTCGGGGGTGGTGCCGAGCAGCTCAATCACAGCGGTGTGGCCGAGCAGGGTGCTCATCCAGCGGTCGAAGGCGCTGGGCGAGCCGCCGCGCTGCACGTGGCCCAGGATCGTCACGCGGGTATCCTCGCCGAGGCGCTCCTCAAGCAGGCGCTTGATCTGGTCGGCGGTGATCGGGTTGCCGAGCCGGTCGCAGGCGCCCTCGGCCACCACCACAATGCTATCGCGGCGGCCGCTCTTGCGCCCGGCATAGAGCACCTCACAGATATGGCTCTCCCAATCGTCCACCTCGGGGGGCTGCTCGGGGATGAAGACCCAGTCGGCGCCGCCAGAGATCGCGCTCATCAGCGCGAGGTAGCCGCAGTGGCGGCCCATCACCTCGATCACAAAGGTGCGCTGGTGGCTGGCGGCGGTGGAGCTGATCGCGTCGAGGGCCTCGGTGATCCGGTGCAGGGCCGTGTCGGCGCCGATAGTCATATCGGTGCCGCAGAAGTCGTTGTCGATCGAGCCGACCATGCCGACGATGCCGAGGAAGGGGTGGCGCACGGCGGTGGCGGCATCGATCAGACCCTCGGCCAGCAGCTCGACGATCAGCTCGGGCCACTCCTGGCGGAACAGGTTCGCCCCGGTGAGGCTGCCATCGCCGCCGATGATCACCAGCCGGTCGATACCGTTGGCGATCAGGTTGGCGACGGCCTGGCGGCGGCCCTCGCGGGTGCGGAAGCCGACGCTGCGGGCGGTGCCGATCATCGTGCCGCCCTTGTGCAGGATCCCGCCCACATCATCCCAGGACATGCGCCGGATCTGCGCGCCGCCCTCGATCATGCCCTGGTAACCCTCGTAGATCGCGAACACCTCGCAGCCACGGCTGATCCCGGCGCGAACCACCGCCCGCACCGCCGCGTTCATCCCCGGTGCGTCGCCGCCGCTCGTCAGGACACCAATGCGCAATAGCTCTTGCGCGGCCATAGATTCTCTCTTCCCCTCAGTGACGGGGTGACACGGCGACGGGATGAAACGATGGCAGCGTTGCTTGCTTCAGTATCGCACCTCTGGCAGCGATTTATCGCATAAGGTAGTCACTCTGTCACTGTAGTTATCACCGTATCACCGTGTCAGGCAGGGAACATCCCGCTGATAGACTCGTGCGTGTAGATACGCCGGATGGCCTCAGCGAAGAGGGGCGCCACCGAGACGACCTCCATCTTCGGCGAGAGCTGCACCGGCTGGGTCTCAATCGTATCGGTGTAGAGCAGCTTCTTCAGCGGGCTGCTGTCGATCTTCTCGACCGCGCTGGAGGTGAACACACCGTGGGACACCATCGCATACACCTCGTGGGCCCCCGCCTCGATCAGCCGACCAGCCACCTGGGTGAGCGTGCCGCCCGAGATGGTAAAGTCATCGACGATCAGGGCCGTCTTCCCGGCGACATCGCCGATAATCTCAAGCACCTCGGCATGCTCGCTATGGTCGGGCCGCTCCTTATTGGCGATCGCCAGGGACGCGCCGAGGTAGGCGGCATAGCGCCGCGCCGCCTTAACGAACCCGGCGTCAGGCGAGACCACCACCAGGTTGGGCAGATCCATACTCCGCACATGGTCGCACAGCACCGGCAGGGCATAGAGATTATCGACGGGGATGCGGAAGAAGCCCTGGATCTGCGGCGCGTGCAAGTCCATCGTCACCACGCGGTCGGCCCCAGCCGTCTCGATGCAGTCGGCGCAGACACGGGCGCGGATGCTCACCCTGGGCTCGTCCTTCTTGTCGCCCTTGGCGTAGCTGAAGTAAGGGATAACAGCGGTGACCGACTCGGCGCTGGCCCGCTTGAGCGCGTCGATCCAGAACAGCAGCTCCATAAAGCTATCGTTCGTGGGGAAGACGGTGCCCTGCACGATGAATGCATGGCGGCCGCGGACGTTCTCCAGGACGCGGACGAAGGTGTTGCCCTCAGAGAAGATCTTCGTCTCGTTCCTGCCTGGCAGCTTGTTGAGGTCGGCGCAGATACGCTCGGTGAGGCCACGGCTCCTGCTGCCCCCGAAGATGACGACATCCTCAAAGCCCATGACGATCCTCCGTCTCGGACGGCTTCCCGGCGGCTAGTATAGCACGGGGATGGGAAGGGCTGTTGCAACGTCACCTCACGGTAGAGGTGTGGGGGCGGCAAAGCCCCAGGACTGTTGCAACAGCCCTGAGGGAGCAAGGCCGGTGCAAGAATCGCTTATAGAAATAGCCCGTAAAGCCCAGGAGCTTTAGTAGATGCTGAAATAGACAATGCCAGGAAATACATATTTCCTGGCATTTCTAGTCACTGCGCCGCATCTTGACGCTTTCTGCTGAGCAGACTACACTATCGCTGTGGCAAATTTCCCTGGCAACAGTGATGCGCCGAGTCGCTACCTCAAGTATCTAGCAGGCAACCATGAGCAACTTGACGGGCGATCAAGCCTTGCCAGTAGAACTCACCATCACCTTTCGGCCATCGTCCGACAGGATCAACCTGCACTGGGAGTCCGACGTGCTCGGGGTCACATATAGCGCGTTCACGCCACCCTACCAGGGCGATGATCTAGAGCTGGTGATCCGCGGGCTCGATCACCTGCAGCACCCGACGGGCGGCCTCTCGGCGGGCGACCTAGAGCGGTTGGCCGGGCTCGGCCTACCGGTTGAGCATGGCTTTCTCGGCGAGCGGGCACATAAGGCGGTGGGCCGGGCGCTCTTCCGCGCGCTGACCGCGTACTCGGAGGGGGCCCGCGTGCTGCGCCAGGCCCGCGACAGCGCGATCGACAAGGATGTGCCGCTGGCCCTGCGGCTGCACTTCCCACCCGAGGGCGTGGCCCTGGCCGCCCTGCCCTGGGAGCTGCTCTGGGATGACGAGGAGCTGCCGTTTCTCCTGCGCGGCCGATACCCAGTCGATTGCACCCGCTGTATCGAGCTGAATGAGGCCATCCCCCCAACGCGCCTGTCGCCGACGCCGCTGCGCATCCTGCCGATTGTGCCGCATGCCGGCGTCGACACGGCCAGCCGTGCGGCCGAGCGTACGGCGCGCCTTGCGGCCTGGCAGCCCCTGATCGACCAGGGCCTGGCGGTGATGCTAAAGGAGGTGAGCCCGGCCACCCCGCGCACGATCGGTGACGCCTTCCGCAATGGCCCGCCGCCCGATATTGTCCACTATGTCGGCCACGGCGCCTACCACGACGGCAGCGGTCGGCTGCTGCTCGATGACGATAATGGCGGCCGGAGCGCGACGCCGATCAGCCAGCTGCGGCCGCTGCTCGTGGGCGCGCGCATGGTGGTGCTCACCGCGTGTCAGAGTGGGATTGCGGGCAGTGTGGGCGGCGGCGTGGCGCCCTTCAACGGCGTGGCCCCGGCGCTGAGCGCGGGCGGCGTGCCGATTGTGGTCGGAATGCAGCTCACCGTGCGCATATCCGCCGCTAATCGGGCGACCAGCCTGATTTACCAGGCGCTCGCCCAGGGCCAGAGCGTCCAGTCGGCGCTGGGCGAGGCCCGCAGGGCGCTCTACGCCGAGGAGGAAGACAATGCCTCGTGGTATGTGCCCACGCTCTACATCCGCTCGCGCGAGACCGGGCCGGTTTACCTAACCAAATGCACAGCTCCGCCCCCCGCCAGTTCTGCGCTGAGCCTACGCGAGGCGGCCCGGATCGCTGAGGAGGAGCGCCGCGAGGCTGAGCGCCAGGAGATCGAGCGAAATCGCCGCGAGGGCGGTATCTTTTATGTCCCAGACCCCTTTCCTGACAGCGACCCAATCTTCCCGCAGCTCAGCGAGACGCTGCTCGGCGATAACCCGCCAGAGCTGATCGTGATCACTGGCGAACCGGGCAGCGGCCGTACCACCGCGCTGCACTTCTTCTATGGACGGCGGCCCCGCGGCCCGGGTCTGCCGATCGAAAATACGGCACCCATCTACCTCTCGGGGGCGGGGAAGGATGACGAGCCTGCGCTGCTGCTCGCGATCATCGATGCGCTGCGAACCCTCTTGATCCAGCTGTGTTACCACGACAATGCCTTGGCCCATGAGCTTGGGCGAGAAAACTTCGACCATCTGCTTGCGCTCACCGAAACCGGCAGCGTGCCGCAGCACAACCTGAATTTCCTAGTCAGGCTGCTCGACCAGCTGCGCTGTGCCATGCTAGTAATCTGTATCGACAATGTGGCACCGGCGATCCAGCGGGAAGAGTTATTCCTGCTGCTACACCAGGTCGTCGCCCCGCATCTGCGGCTCTATTTGCGCATCGCCTACACCAGCCCGCCGGCTGATCTAAGTCTGATCGAGGGCTGGATGCGACCGACGCGACAGCGTACATCGAACGGCACCCGGAGCATCCATCTGCTCGATCTGCACTGGAAGCCGAATGATCTGCGCAATCTCTTCCATCATCATGTTCCCCCCGAGAGCGGTATCACTGAGTATCGCGACCAGATCCTTGGCATGATCAACTCGCCTAACGACCTGGAGACCTGGATCGCGGTCTTCAATGATGAGCAGTACCGTGACCGGATTGACGAGGATCTCTGGGAGAAGCTGTACCATGCCATGCGCAAGGTGCGTGAGCAGCGCCGGGATCGCCACCAGTATCGCTGGACGCTGAACGACTGGAAGCAGGCCCGCATGATCCTCGCCCAGGAGAGGCCACCCCATGAGCCAGGATAGCGACCAGCTCTGGATGCTTAACGCTGTTAGCAGCCTGAGCAGCGAGCGGATCGATCAGTGGGCCCGGCTCTGCTATCAGCCCTCGCCGGTCGATCAGCTGCTTGCCGACCCCAGTCGCTCGATCATAGTGCTCACCACCCCCGGCTGTGGGATGAGCACCAGCCTGGCCCTGCTGCCGCGCAGCGGCATCCTGACCCTCGACTACCCGCCCGAGCGCTGGCCAGGTGTGGAGCAAGCATTCACCCGCGCTGAGAACCACTTTGGCCAGTGGATGGGACTGCTCGCCCAGCACCTGCGCGACCGGCTCAGCGAGCAGCCCGACCAGGTCGGGCTGCTGAACGTCCAGCACCACGAGTTTCTGGCCTGGATCATCCGCAAGTACCTCAGCCCGCGCCAGGGTGCGATCTGGTTGAGCCAGATGAGCGAGCAGCTCAGACCTGCCGACTGGGCCAGCGTCCAGGCCACGATCGAGAGTGGCGAGCTCGACGAGTCCTACACCGATACCGGCAGCGGCCTGACCGGCCAGATCGAGGAGAGCGTCCAGATCGCCCGCCGCCTGGGCTACAGCGGGATCTTCGCCACGATCGACGTGAGTTGGGCCGAGTGGCTGCGCCGTAACCCCGAGCAGCGCACGGCTTTGGCGACGAGCGTCCGCCAGCTGCTTAGCACGCTGATTGTGCTCCAGCGCCGCGGCTTCGGGATCAAGGTCAGCTTGCCCGCCGTGCTTGGCCTGGGCGTGGCTGAGGTCGAGCAGCTCGTGCGTGGCCGGGCCACCATCGCCACCTACGAGTGGGATGAGGCAGCGCTGGCGCAGCTGACGCGGCGGCTGACCGGCGCGGCCAGCGCAGGTGCGGTTAGCGCCGAGCCCTGGCTGGATAGCGCGACCTGGGCGATCATCGGCACCGACCTGACCCAGATCTGGGGCGGCCCTGGCCCAGCCGCCGCCGCCGCCCTCGCCCGGGCGATCATCGACCACGGCTCCCTGAGCATTGTCACCCCTGATGCGTTACAACAGCTGCGCCGCAGCCTCTACCAGCGCCACGCGCCGATCCAGCTCGACCCCGACCTGGGCCGGCGGACGATCTGGCGCGGGCGGCAGCCGATCACCTTTGGCGAGGCTCCGTTTAGCTGCCTCGCAATCCTCTGGGCCGAGCGCGGCCGCGTGGTCGAGACATCCCGCCTGCGCCAGCATATGGGCAGCCAGGCCAACCTCGATAAGAATGTCAGCCGCATCCGCCAGCAGATCGAGCCCTTCTTTAAAGAGGGCGACTACCTCTACCTTCAGCGTGAGCAGAGCCGCGGGATCTGGCTGGATCACTACGCCGACAGCGCCGTCCCTGCGCTGAACAAGGCGCGGTTTGCCTGAACCGATGTCAGAGCTTTGTCAGAAGATTGTCCAGTCAATGTCCGAATAGGCACCTAGTTCCGTCAGACGCAGCGCGGCACACTATGTGTGACATCACATGTAGGCGATCCACGCCGGCGGATGTCCATCAGTGACGTAGGTCGTCATCGCCGCCTCGCAGCGAGCGCCCCGTCAGTGCTGACCATCGCCGGGGCGCTCGCCTCGCCCCCGGCCTTTCAGGCGGCCGAAATCTCCGGTGGGCGGACGCCGTGAATCCACTCTAGGCACGGTGACAACATGACCACAGGATATTCTCAGGGACGCCTTACTCGCTCCAGGCAGCGTCACCACAACCCGAAGGCGACCGATCAACAGCATAACAAGCCCTCTACGCCGGCTGGCCCCGATTGGCTAGCTCCCGGCGCATTAGCGATCCAACAGCGGGAAGGCGACCCGCCGTGCGCCGACCTCGATATATTGACGATCGAGCATAAAGAGCCTGCGTCCTCTCGTCTGCCGAAGAAAGAGCAAGGCGTCCCGCAGCCCGCTCTCGGCTGCGATGGCAGTCCGCCGCCATCTAACCCTGCCCTCCTGCTGCGCCCCGGCGAGTCCTTACGCGATCAGCTGATCACGGACATGGGCCTGGAGTTCGACCCCTTCCGCACCAGCTTCAGCGATGATGATTTCCTACCCTTCGAGGAGATCTATGTTGATCCGCCGACCGAGCAGGATGCGGCGGACATGGGCGTGCCCCTGCTAATTGATCGGCTGCAAGAGCAGCGCCATACCTTCGTCTTCGCCAACTATGGTATGGGCAAGACGGCTACATGGCATGCGCTAGAGTATTTACTGCGCATGGCCCGTGTCGAACAGCCGGTTCTGGTAGTTCGCTATACGCCGCGCCTGCCCGCCGATGGTGCCCACATACCGGCGAGCGACACCTACTCACTTGATGTCTTGGCCCGGGAGATGGTCGTCGATCTGCTGATCCAGTCGCTTGAGCGCAGCCATGACCGCTTCCCGCGCAGCGGCCCGCCCTCGACCGCACAGCAGGATGTGCTGCGTCGGCTCTATGCTGCCGCACCAGGCCAGCTTAAGCGGGCGATCCGCAATCTGGCCGACGAGCAGCCCGACGAGACTACAAACTGGAGTGGGCTGCGCCCGAACATCCTGCTGCGCACGGTCGCCCCGGCCTGGCGGGCATGGCTGGCTGCGCTAGTCGCGCCGCTGCCGCGGCGGGCTGGCCCGGCCATGAGCTGGCAGGAGCTGAGCCAGGCCGCACTACAGCTGGGCTTCGCCTGTACCTTCGTGCTGGTCGACGCGGTCGACGAGCGGTCGATCGATATCCGCCGCCAGATGTCGGTGCTCGCGCCGATCATCGAGCGGCTGAGGCCGTTCGAACAGGCGCGCCTGTTTGTCAAAGGCTTTCTCCCTCTAGAGCTCGGATCAATCCTAAAACATGAGCTGCACGACCGTTTTGAAGGCTTGACAGTCCAACCTGAACTTGCTACCATTGCGCGGAGAACGCCTGAGCACCTGTATCAGATTCTTGATCAGCGTCTCTCTGCAGCAGCAAAGAGCAGCTCTAGCTTCAAGAGTCTCGACTGGTTCCGTAGCCCTGAAATCGGCGAGAGCATTCAGGAGCGAATAATCACCCTCGCCGATGGGTCGCCGCGCCGCCTGATCCAGCTGGTGAGTCTGCTGCTCGACGAGCACAGCGCCCACGGGTATCATACGAATCGGCAGATCGAGCTGAGCGCCACAGACTGGCAGCATTTTCTTACAAAGGCCGCAACTCACCTCCCTTCAGCATCGCCGCCGCCCGAGTAGTTGGCGTGCCGAGGGGCCGACCTGCTCATAGAAAGGTCCCCGGCAGATGCCATCTGCGAGCTTCTTCGGCCGACAGGAGATCAGCGAAGAGATCTTTCAGGCGCTGACCGACCCGCAGGCGCGGGCGAACAAAGCGGCAAGCCTGCTGGTCGAGGGGCCGGCCGGGCGAGGGAAGAGCTGCCTGCTCGATCATATCCTCAGGCGGCTGCGCGGCCTGGAAGACCCGCCGATAGTCTACTTCTGCTCGATCAAGGCCGATGTGCAGCCGCCTACGCCCCAGTGGTTCCCGCTGATCGCTCGGCTCTGCCTCGCGATCAACCGCCACGCCCCGCCCACCGGCTGGGGGCCAGACGACTGGCCCTTCAATAAGATCGGCCCCGATGATAATGAGCAGGCATTGACAGAGAAGCTGGGCGAATTTGATGTGTCATCGATGATCGGCGCGATCATTCCGGCGCTGCGGCGCCTGAAACGGGGTTGCATCTTGATTGTCGACGGGCTCGAAGAAACCGAACTGGGGCTACTGCGCGAATTTGAGCGCGAGGTGGTCGAGCCGCTCTTCAGCTACGAGGGCATGCGCATCCTGGCCTCGCGCCGGGTCGATAGCCAGCAGTTCTCCTGGTCGCGCTTCACCATCCGCGCCCAGACAAAGCCCATCGCGCTGCCGCGCTTCGATCAGGAGCCGGCTCATTCGAGTCGGCCCGAGACCCGGCAGATCGACCAGATCCTGGCCGACAACGAGGTGGCGGATGAGCAACTCTCGGCCATCCGCGACCAGATCATGGCCAGCATCCCGGCCTATACGTGGGGCAACCCGCTGGCCAACCGGCTGCTGATCGAGGCCGCCCTGCGACGGAGCCCGCACAGCCTCACTGGCGACGATATCGGCGCGGTGCTACGCCAGATCATCGCCCCACCCCGCCCCCTGTCGCCCCCCAACCAGAGCTGGGACTCCGATATGATCCTTGACATGCTGCTCCAGATCGCCCGCAGATTCCCCACAATCGACCAGGGCGCGCCGCGCCGCGAGATCGCCGCGCTGCTCAATCTGGAGAACCGTCAACGCGACGCCTTACTTGGCTACCTTCAGGAGTGTGGCGTCGGCCACTTTCGACACGATGCGCTGTACCCCATCCATACAGAGTTCGTCCAGCTCTTGCAATCACTGTAGGACCAGCATATGAGCATCCCCCCGGCCGCGTTTAGCGGCGCGCTGAGGCCACAGCGTCTGATCGGTCGCGAGCCACAGCTCCAGCAGATCCGTGCGCAGATCATAGACCCCGGCCTGGGCGACGCCTTCCGCTGTGTGCTGATCACCGCCGATGGCGGCAAGGGTAAGACCCGGCTGCTCCAGGAGATTGACCGGACGATCGCTGCATCAGGCGAGCCGGTGATCGTGCTGCCGCTGATCGACCTGGCCGACCCGACCCTGCACAGCGTGGCCGCGTTTCTACAGCGGGTCAGCGGTGCCCTGAAGGACGCGCTGGGCACCGCCGGGCACGAGATGCTGCGCCCCTTCGACACGGCGAGCGAGCAGTACGAGCAGGCCCACGACAGCCAGAAGATGATCAGCCTTAAACAGGCGAACGACAGCCTGATCTCCGCCTTCAAGCGGGCCTATATGCAGATCGTCGCCGGGCGGCGGGTGGTCTGGATGCTTGATACGATGGAGCAGCTCTTCGCCACGCCCCCCGAGATCGCCGATCTGATCCGCTTCGATAGCGCGATCCACCTCACCGAGATCGGGCCGACGACCTATCACTGGCTGCTGAGCTTCATCACCGACCGCACGCCGAACACGACCATGCTCCTGGCCGGCCGCCCCGTGCCCGGTCGCTGGGTCGCCGGCATCAGCAACGCTCTGCTCCAGAGCGATGTCACCAGCATCCCTGCCGACGACGATGAGGAAGAGGCGGCTCCGCTGGCCCAGGTGCTCCCGCTGAGCGTCGATGATTTTACAGTCGACCAAGTGGACGACTACCTCGCCGCGCTTCAGCAGGAGCTGGCTCAATTCCCCACCCTGGCCGACCAGGCCGATTTTGTGAGCGGCCTCCAGCAGAGTGCTGATGATCGCGAGGCGCTCTACCTGCTCACCGAGGGCAACCCGATCCGACTGGCCTTGTATGTCGATCTGCTGATGAGCAACGGTGTCTTCCCCGAGCCCTTCCGCATGCCGCTTGCGGCGCTGAAGCAGGAGCTGGCGACGAACCGAAAGCAGATGCTCAGCTCAGTCGATGACTCGCTGCTCGACTATATCGCCAGCCAGCTCGGCGATAATCTCAGCCAGGTGCTCGACTACCTCTCGATCATGCGCCGCGGCCTCGACAGCGAGCGGCTGGAGCGGATCTGGGGGGGGACACGCGAGGAGTCCGATGCTGCTCTGGGCCAGCTGCGCGCGCTCTCCTTCATCAAGCATCGCCCCGACGGGCGCTACTTCCTGCACGACGAGCTCTACCAGATCTACCAGCTGGAGTTCGAGCGTCGCGATGAGCCGACCTGCGCAGCTCGCCGCGATCACGAGCGGGCGATCTACGCCCAGCTGATCGCGCTCTGTAATCAGGAGCTGCGCGCGCAGAACCAGGCCATCCTGGCCTTCCATCTCCGGCCAGATGACCAGTCGGATCAGGTTCAGGCCGAGCTACGCGCCCGTCGCATCCGCCGCCGCCAACTCCAGGCCGAGCGGCTGCACTACAGCCTCTACCTCGACCCGGCAAGGGCCTTCTACGAGGTCTACTTCGAGCTCACCGAGCAGGCATTTACTACCTACGACTTTGAGCTCGACAGCCTGCTACAGTCTGAGATCAGCGGGTTCTTCTTCGGTGGAACCGCCCACCTCAACTGCCTACAGACCGGCATGCAGACCGATGACTGGGAGCAGCTGCGCTTCGCGGTGCTGCACGAGCGGGTCTCGGGCTGGATTAAGCGCCTGACGAAGTCATCGCTGGCCCTCCAGGCCCGCGAGCTGGTTGAGGCGGCCCTGCGCGATCACGCCGCCCTGGTCCGACAGCACTATGCAGGACAGCCCTTCGCCGACATGCTGGCGCTCTATGATCAGCCGGTCGGGCGGCTGCTGTCCGCCGTTTTTGCCGAGGAGTGGCGGGCCTGCGGCCAGTTTGCTGCGATCTATAGCGGCAGCGCGCAGGCGGCGATCTCTGAGATTGGGCGCTTGTCCGCCTCGTTTGAGACGCTCATGCGTGGTCAGCCGCTCGTCGACCTGCCCGAGGCCGGACTGAGCCTGCTAGCACCCGAGTTCCGCAACCGGCTGCTGAATATTATCGCCCAGTGTACGATGTTCGTCGGCTACGCCCACGCGACCCTGAACCGCTTCACCCTGGCCCGCGACCACTACCGGCAGGCCGAGTATCTGCTGGTACACGCCCGGCCACCCCTGGAGACGCTGCTGGCCGAGGTGAAGAATAACCTCTCCCGTGCGCTCGGCGAGCTAAGCGAGGTGGACGATGCACTCATGATCTGCGATGAGGGCGCGACGATCAATCGGCATCTGGGTCTAGACTACAACCTGGCGATCGCATATAACACCAAGGCGCTGATCGCAACTTTAAACCAGCGCCCGGACATCGGGCTGCGCTCCGCCCAGCTGGCGCTGCGCCTGTTCCGCCACCGACTGGATCTGCGCGGGATTGGCCTGGCGCTGATCCAGGCTGGTGAGGGGGCCAGGCGTAGCTGGTGGGCGGAGGCTGATCTACAGGCACAGGATGAGCTCGATCCGACTCTGCGATCCGTTGCGCCGACCGAGCAAGCCCTGCGCGATCTGCACAACGCGGTCACGATCTTTGCTGGTCTCAAGGAGCCGCTGCGCCAGATGGAGAGCCACAGCGCCCTGGCCTGCCTCTACCGCGACCGGGCGAACTACCTGCACCAGGATGTGGAGGGCGCAGACTTTAAGCAGGCCCTGGAGCACTTCGGCCAGGCCCGCGCCGTGGCGGTGGGCGACGATCCCAAAGCGAAGAAATTCCCCAGCCAGGAGCTGGCCATCCTCGCCGACTGGGCCTGGCTGTATAAGCGCGCTGGTGCATACGCCGAGGCGAGCCGGATCACCGCCGAGGCCCTGTTGATCGCCCCGCCCGAGCTCCAACTCAGCAGCGAGCGCCCACTTGATATTGAGCTGGCACGGAAGAATATCGGGACGTTGCGCGAGCTAAGCAAGCTCGCCGCCCTCGGGGCCGATATCACGGCGGCGCAGGCCGCCGATCAGGAGCGGGGCAAGGCTGAGTTCCAGCAGCTACTACTCGCCAGCATCGAGCAGCGCATGCTGGCCATGGCCTACCTGCAGATCGTCACCCCGGCGAACAACTACCTGGCCCAGAATAGGCGCAAGCTCTACACGCTCCTCAGCCAACAACACCTGCAAAGCCCAGAGATCCGCGCGCAGATCCAGGCACATGCCATTCATGTGGTGCGCAGCTATCACCTCGATGCTGTACAAGAAAAGATTGGCCCGCTGGCATCTCTGGAGATGATCGCCGATCTATTCAGACTCCCGACCTACCTCGACTACGTATAATTGTGATACTATCTTTTGTAGCAGCCCCTCGAAAAGACTCTCTTTCGGGGGCGATCACAGCCCCTCTACGTCTCGCTCCTTCTCACCACATGCGTGGGAACGTCAGAATATGAGGGCTGTGCCCTCGATGCTGCCCAAACCGATCTACGTGTGGCTGCATTGCGCAGCCTATCTCATAGTATCGGAGGGCTAAAGCCGCGAAAGCGGGTGAAGCCCTTATATCCCAGGGCTAAAGCTCCTGGGCTTTACGGGCTGGGATTGTAAGTATCGGAGTGGAGCGATGCCGCCGGCTACGCCGCATATTCTGATCGGTGAGACCGCCGCAATCTCGACTGACTGCGCCTGTCCTACACCACCCCCAACCGCCTCGCCCGTGCGAGCGGCGGGCCTCTACCAGCGCGCTGATGGGCTGCACCGCGACCAGATCGCTCCGGGGTGGGCGCTGCTCTGCAACACGCTGGCCGGCGGCGCGCCGGCCCTGCTCAGCCCCGCCGCCGAGGAGCGGCTGGCCGGGTTCGTGGGCCCGCGCCCGCTGGATCACCCCGACGACCTGCGCCTGGCCGAGGCCCGTCTGCTGGCCCAGATGGGCGCTCCCATCGGCCCGGTCGCCGTCACGGTCGACACACTCACCGCCTGGGTACATGTGACCAACGCCTGCAACCTGGAGTGCCCCTACTGCTATGTGCGCAAGTCGAGTGCGCAGATGAACCTGTCGAGCGGCCAGCGGGCGATCGATGCGCTGATCGCCACCGCGCTGCGCCGGGGCTTCCGTCGGCTGAAGCTGAAGTATGCTGGCGGCGAGGCCGCTCTGAGCTACCGCCTGATCGGCCAGATCCACGCCTACGCCGCCGATCAGGCCGCCCAGGTCGGCGTTGAGCTAGAGGCAGTGGTGCTCAGCAACGGCACGGTGATGCCGGCCGCCTTCGCCGACTGGCTGGCCGCCTCGGGCGTCCGGCTGATGATCTCGGTCGATGGAGTCGGCGCGGACCACGACCGCCAGCGGCCATGGAAGGGCGGCGGCGCGGGTGCCTTCGCCGCCCTGGAGCGCAGCCTGGTCGAGCGACTGCTGCCACGCGGCATCCGGCCCACGGTCTCGATCACGATCAACGGCATGAACGCCCAGACGGCCCATGCGGCGGTGCGCTGGGCGATCGGCCACGACCTGCCCTTCAGCCTGAACTTCTACCGTGAGAGCGACGCATCGGCCCACTACCGCGAGCTGCGCTACGAGGAGCAGCAGATCATCGTCGGCATGCGCGCGGCCTACGCCGTGATCGCCGAGCTGCTGCCGACCAGGCCCTTCCTCGACGGCCTGCTCGACCGGGTGCAGGCCGAGGCCCACGGCCACGCCTGCGGCGTCGGCCACAGCTATGTGGTGATCACCCATAGCGGCCAGGTGGCCCAGTGCCAGATGGAGTTGGATCGGGCCGCGCCCTTCGGGCCAGAGAGCGACCTGATCGGGCTAGTGGCCGTCGGCAGCATCCATAACCTCCCGGTGGATGAGCGCGAGGGCTGCCGGGAGTGCCAGTGGCGCTACCGCTGCGCTGGCGGCTGCCCCGCGCTGACCCTGCGGACCACCGGGCGCAGCGATATCAGGTCGCCGAACTGCGCGATCTATCAGGCCCTGCTGCCCGAGGCGCTGCGCCTGGAGGGGCTGCGGATGCTGAGGCATCGCCTCGCCATGTAGGGGCACCCCAGGCAGCCCACCCTAAGCTGAGGAGGTGATTTCAGGGAGGGCTATACGCCTTCCTGGCCCTCCCTATGATATGCCCCGCCCGAGCGGCGGGCCAGCAGAGCTGGCCCGCCGCTTTTTGCTGTGCCCATGTCAGAGCGGCGTCAGAAGATTGTCCAATTGCTGTCTTGATCCCGATCTAGACCCGTCAGAGGGCTGGCGACATAATCCAGAGCAGAACTGCAACAACGATTGTCTTACGTCCTCTCGACAGAGCATCCCAGCCAACATCAGACACCAGTCAGCCGATGTAAGCCGCCAGATCGTCGAGGGAATACGATGAAAGATAAAATTCAAAACTGGCTACATGGTCTGGGATCCTTCGCTCTTGTCGGCTATATCGGCTTCTACTCCGAGGGAAATCCACTCCACATCCTGGGGGCGTTGATCTGGTGGCTGTTGTTTGTGATCGCGGTAGAGTTCGACCTTAAGCAATCACAGCTGGTTCAAAACATTCTTGCGATCGTGGCTCTGCTAGCGGCCCCCTACCTGACAGTCATGACCCTCAGGATGGCTGAGCAGCCTGTGGCTGCGACTACCTGCCCGTCGGGTACTCCGGTCATTGAGAATACCGCTCCGGCTCGGCCAAGCACCACGCCGGCGATCTACGTGACTATGACGCCTGTCCGCCACAACCCCCAGCAATCGCAGAGCGCAGCTGATCGGCCGACCGTTGCTGCATCAACATCGATATCGGAGCCTGGCACTCAGTCGAGCGAGCACGATCAGGGGGAGAGCGCAGAGCCACAGGAGCCCACGCCCACCATGTCGGCAGAGGCCCCGGCCCCGTCGGCTGAGATTCTGCCGACGACGGGCTTGGCACCAACTGCGGCGAACCCGGCGTCGCTGAATGTGCCGCTCTACCCGACGGCAACGAGCTACCCCACGCCGCTACTTGGCACGCCGATCACTGCTCCGCTGGTCATCTTGCCCGCGCCTGGCGTGAGCACTGCGCCGGTATCGACGACGACGAGTACGCCGGTATCAACGGCCACTAGCTCACCGACCGCCACGGCCACTAGCTCACCGACCGCCACGGCCACTAGCTCGCCGACCAACACGGCCACCAGCACCGCCACGGCCACCAGCACACCTACTAACTCGCCGACCAGCACTGCCACCAGCACCGCTACGGCCACCAGCACCGCTACGGCCACCAGCACCGCTACGGCCACCAGCACGCCGACCGGTGAGCCGACCAACACGCCGACCAGCACGCCGACTGGCGAGCCGACTGGCGAGCCGACCAGCACGCCGACTGGTGAGCCGACCAGCACGCCGACTGGCGAGCCGACCAGCACGCCGACTGGCGAGCCGACCAGCACGCCGACCGGTGAGCCGACGCCCGTCTGTACAGCCCGCCTGCCAATTGAACTGGCGATCACCATCGATAAGTCATCCTCGATGTCTGGACAGCAACTCACCGACGCGCAGACAGCGGCGACCCGGCTGATCGAGAGCCTTGACTTCCAGCGCGACCGGGCGGCTGTTGTGAGCTTCGCCGACGCGGCATGGGTTGAGCAGCGGCTAAGCAGCGATCAGGATGCGCTCATTGCCGCAGTGCAGCAGCTCAACACCAAGGGTGGGACGAACATCGCGGCTGGGATCGCGTCAGCACAGCACCAGCTTGAGCGGTCGGCCCGCAGCGGCGAGGTCAGCCAGATCATTGTCATCCTCTCTGACGGCGACTCGGATAGCGGTGCGGCTATTACGGCTGCGGCACATGCCCGTGACGCCAACATGCGGATCATTAGCATCGGATTGGGCGCCAATGCGAACACAGCATTGCTCCAGAGCCTTGTGGCCGACCCTGACGACTACTACTACGCACCGACATCGGCCGACCTGCCCGCGATCTACGAGTTCATCGGCCAGCGGCTGAGCTGTATGGGTCAGGACGCCTGACTCCCCTTGTGGCGCGGGGGCCAGTTGGCCCCTGCGCCCGCCCGCACCTCCCGACCTCTTCTGATCATCTGGCGCACGCAAATAGTGATCAATATGTTGCAGTGACAGCTTGGGAATAGGATATAATATGTATACGCCGGATACGTATGATCCCAAGGTTCGTGCTACGCCGCAACACATCGCCATAGCGCATTCAGGTGCAGGTTCTCATCTGAATACCCCCAGCCTAGCAGGGACACTGTGATGCCAACAGCGCCTACACGGCTTTACATCACGCGGCAGGCCCTTCAGGCGGTCGAGCAAGAGGCGCTACGCTACGCGGATACGCAGGGCGTCGGCCACGAGACAGGCGGGGTTCTGATCGGCCGCCGGCTCCAGGATCAGCCAGGCACGATCCTGATCATCACTGCCACCGGGCCGGGCGAGCACGCGGTACGCACGCCGGTCGAGTTCTCCCCCGATGTCCAGTATGTGAACCGGCAGCTGATCACGGTCCGCGCGATCTACCCAGACATCGACTACATCGGCACCTGGCATAAGCACCCCAGCACATACCGCACCTTCAGCCCGGGCGACGTGCGCACGGCCCACGAGATCTTTAGTGACCCATCGTATGCGGTCGATGAGATCGTCAACCCAATCGTCTGGGTCGATGACGGGAAGGTGACCGCGCACTACTACTACATGAGTCGCCTGATGGCGCGGCAGGGCCGGGGCTTTGAACAGCTGGATGACGTGATTGTAGCGGTCATCCCCGATGATCACCCGCTCGTGCGGCGCGAGCGGGCCGGCGCGACGCGGGTCAGCGACCGCCTGCCCCCGCTATGGGTGGACGAGGAGTGCGGTCGTCTGCAAACCCGTGGCTACGCCGTGCAGGTGCGCCACGAGCGCAATCTACAGGCATACCTGATCGTTGTGACCATCCCGACCCTCCCCGGCGTGACGATCACCTTCGTAGCATCCGAGCAGGGCTACCCGGGCGAGCGACCGCAGATCTTTATCGAGGGTACTGGGCGCGACGAGCCGGTGGACAGCGACAAGGCGTATGCGTATCTGGAAGGTCGCCTGGGCAAGGTCTACCTGGCCGACGTCGCCGACGCGATGGTCAACTACCTGCGCCGGCGCCAGGGCGCCGGTCGCCCGGCGCAGATCAAGCCGATTGCGGCGAGCCGCCACGATCCTGCGCAGCCCGCTTCGCCCGCGCCCGAGGCAGCTCCACCGCCGGTGCTGAAGACTCTGCGCCCGGCTGCCGCCCGGTCGATCTGGCTGCTGTCCATCCCCGGGCTGCTGGTCGTGCTCGCGCTGGCCTGGCTGCTGCGCACGAGCGCGTCGCCGACGCCCACCACCGACTACACGGCGCTGTGGACGCAGATCCACAGCGCGATTAGTGAGTCCTCGGACACGAGCCTGCGCGCCGCGATCAATCAGCTGGAGCAGATCAAGAGCGAGGACCCAGGCGGGGCCTTCCTGGCCCAGAACCGCGAAGTCACCAGTACGCTCGTCCTGGCCTACACGCTGTTGGGAGATCAGCTTACCACCACCAACCCGCCGGACCTCGATGGCGCGGATCTGGCCTTTATCAGCGCGCTCAGCCTAAGCCCGCAGAACCCGACGGCCCAGGCCGGTCGCGAGCAGGTGCGGGTCAGCCTACAGGCGACGGCTGCGGCCAGCGCACTGCAAGATGATCGCGCCCAGCGCTGGCAGAATGTCGATGCCGCCGCCGACGCCAAGACGCGGATTACCCTGATCCAGGCGCTGCTCACCGACGGCATTGCCACCGATATGAGTGGCACACCAACCGCCGAGCGGCTTCAGGCAGCGGTTGACGCGCAGGCGAGCCAGCTGCTCGCCGAGGCGACAGCTGCGGCACAGCAGGGCGACCGGGCCGCCGCGCTGAACACGCTACAGGAGGTCGCACAGCTTGATCCGGCACCCAGCGCCGCTATCCGCGAGGAGGCCAGCGATCAGATCCAGCAGATCGAGGCCCAGATCAGCGACGAGCAGCAATTTTTTACAGCGGCGTGGGCTGCCTATGATCAGGCGATCAAGGACAAGGATGTGAAAGGGGCGATCAGCGCCCTCGATACAATTGTTCAGCGAACCACTGAGCCGCTGCCCGACCCGAAGCGCTACCCGACCGACGGCTACGATCCGCGCATTGTGCAGGCGGGCCTGCTACTGGTTGACGCGAAGCTAAGCTACGCCGGCGACCTCCAGCGGGCCGGGGATATGGCCGGGGCGCGCGCGCAGTATGACACAACTGAAGCTACGCTGCATATAATGGAGCAGTCGAGCCGGCTGAAGGATGAGGTGGCGACACGACAGCGAACCTATCAGGATCAGTATGCGAAGTTTATCCAGGGGGAGACCTACTGGAGTCAATTCAATGATCTCTATAGCGACAGGAAGCTGAGCGCGGCATTGGATGAGCTCGACGGCCTAGCAAAGCTGGCGACATTCGGCCCCAATGCGCTCAACCCGCAGAACACCAAGCAGAGCGTCAGCGGGCTGATCTCCCAGATCAACCGGCAGCTCCATCCGCCGCCAACGTCGACGCCAACACCAACACTAGCACCGACCAGCGAGCCGACCGCGACACCGACTAGCGAGCCGATCAGCGAGCCGACCGCGACACCAACCAGCGAGCCAACCGTGCCAGACCCGACCACACCGGCCCCATAGGTCAGTAGAGAATAGACCCGTATAGAGCAGGGGGAAAGATGAGCGAGCAGCAGGAACCCAAGAAGCCCCGGATCAAAGACATGGAGGAGTTGCGCCGGGCGATCGAGAGCTCCGAGGAGGTGATCGTCGACTCCAGCGGCTCGATCCATCTCCCCAGCGACCCGAAGGTTGCCAATACACCGCCGCAGAACCGCACTGCGCTCAAGCCACAGCGCTGGTTCGCCAAGCACTAGCTGAGAGGGAGATCCTATGAGCGAGCCCACCTCTGCGGTCTGGTATGAGAGCGACCCGCCCCGGCTGGTGCAGGAGCGCGATGCCATGCAGGCCCGCTTCCAACAGTTTCGCCTGCGCCGCAGCGGGCGCACACTCTACTGGGATGGCCACCTGACCAGCAATAGCGGTGAGACCTACCGGATCGTGATTAGATACCCGGACAACTTCCCTGACCTGCCGCCCAAGGTCTTCCCGATCGAGCCGGATATTCTCACCTTGCATAACGAGGCGACCCGCGAGCTGAAGCACCAGTTTAGCGATGGCTCGCTCTGCCTGTTTCACCCGCACGACCGCTTCTTTGAGCGGAGGAGCACGGCGGTGACGGTGATCGCCGCCGCCGCCACATGGTTCGCCGCGTATGAGTACTGGCTGTACTCAGAGAAGACGATCTGGCCGGGCCGCGAGGCGGACTGATCGGCAAACGACGTAGACGAGGTAGCCCCATGCTTGTCACCCTGCCCGCAGAGCTGATCGACCAGGCCATAGAGAGCGCGCTCCCCGGCGGGACGATCTACGGCCGCCTCTGCGACGATGGCGACCTGGCCCAGGTACACGGGCTGAGTCCCGACGCCGGCGCGGCGATAGGACACTGGTCGCGGGATGGTGAGCAGGCACCAGAGCGCGGGCTCTGGCTGGTCTTCGCCGTGACCGGCGACCCGCAGGCATACCTGCTCGGCTCCGACGATGTCCACTCGCTAGAGTGTCGGGTGATCCGTGCCCGCGAGGACTACCTGGCCCGCGCACGCGGCATCCTGCCCGACGGGGCGCTGGCCGGGCGCTGTGTGACGGTGATAGGCCTGGGCTCCGGCGGCTCGCTGATCGCCACCCAGCTGGCCCGCTGCGGCGTCGGCCACATGCGCCTGGTGGACTTCGACCGCCTGGAGGCCCACAATATCGCTCGCCACGCCTGCCCGCTCGCCGATATCGGTCGCTACAAGACGCGCGCCCTGCGCGACCTGCTGCTGGCCCACTCGCCGCTGATCCGGGTGGAGACTTGGGAGGCCAATGTGCTGGAGCAGCCGACGGCCCTAGCCCAGGCGCTGTCCAGCGCTGACCTGGTTGTGGCGGCGGTCGATGGCGAGGCGGCCAAGCTGGCGATCAACCGGGCCTGCTGGGCTGCGGGCATACCGACGGTCTACGCCGCGGCCTACAACCGGGCCTTCGGCGGCGATGTGTTCTGCGCCCTGCCGCCCGACGGGGCATGCTACAACTGCCTGAGCAGCGTGATCGGCGAGCTGTTCGCCCCGCCGCCCACCGCCGCCAGCGACTTTAGCGCCGGCTACGCCGATCCCAGCCGCATGGCCGACATGGTCGCCCAGCCCGGCCTGGCCATGGACGTGGGGGTGATCGCCCTGCTCGCCGCACGGGTGGCCCTGGAAACCCTGCTACGCGGGCACGACGGTGTGCCTGAGCCGCTGCCCGACGCCTGGCTGCTCTTCGGCAACCGCGCCGAGTGGGTCTTCCGCGAGCCGCTCGACCACCACTTTGTGGCGGTGCCGCGCCGCGACGACTGCCCGGTCTGTAACTACGCCCAGTCGGTCCAGTCCCGGCTGGGCATCAGCCCAGCGGAGGCCGTCAGCCGCCGCGATTCGATCCTGGCCGAGATCGACTCGGAGGACGCCGAGGCGTAACCCACTATGCCCACTAACCGCGACACGATCATCCCGATGGAGCGACAGCCCGCCGACCCTCTCGCCGGGCCTGACTGCCTGGGCGCGCTGAACGCCCTGCTGGGCGACTCGCAGCGGGTGGCCCTGATCCTCGGGCCGATCCAGCTGGCCGATGGCCTGCGCATCCCCACCGGCGCGGCCCTGCGCGTGCCGGTCGGCCACGAGCTCGTGGTGGTGTCCGGCCAGCGCCTGCGCGAAATCATGCCGGCCGGGGTCTACTCAGCAGCCTCCTGGCTCGGCCAGCCCGAGACCGAGCTGCACCTGGTAGATGTGCGCGAGCACAACCTGGAGTTCGATGTCCAGCAGGAGATCTACCTGAGCTACCCAATCACAGCCCATGAGCAGATCCTGGGCCTGCAGGATCTGCGCTTCGGACTGACTTACCGGGTGCTGGCCGCCGAGCGGGCCGCCCTCGATGTCGCCCAGCCGCTGCTGGGGCTCTATGACGCGGCGCTGCACCTGCTGCTGGAGTCGCTCAACCGGGCGCAGGTCGATCAGATCATGCCGATCCTTGAGCGGGTGCCCGGCGAGCTGCGTGCGCGCGGCGACTGCTTCCGCCTGGGGATTGGCGTCACCAAAATCAACCTGATTGGCTGGCCGCAGTCGGCGAACATCCCCCAGCCGGAGCCATCGTCCGACACGCTGCTGGCAATGCTTGAGGCCCAACTCGACGAGTTGCGCCAGCGTCAGCCGCCCGCCCTGGGCCAGGTGCGCCCGGTCAAGGACGGCTACATGGTCAGTGTGCCGCTGATTGACCATAAGAATAACGTGATGCTGCTGCGGATCATCTGCGACCGCAGCTACCCGCAGCGGGCGCCGCAGCTCAGCGTCTGGCTGGACGAGCAGCGCCAGGACTATCGGCCCGCCCTGCTCGATAATTGGAAGCCTAGTGATACGCTTGCGAGCCTGATCGACGCCGTGATCGCCCACGCCGACTGAGAAAGCTGCCCATGAGCCAGACTTCCCACCCAGAAGACGAACTGCCGATCAGCGAGGACGAGCGCCGCATGATCGAGGAGCTAAAGGCGCGCAAGCGGCTCCCGGATGAGTCCGAGCCTGATCCCGCGCCTGCGCCCCGCCCCGGCGAGCGCCTGAATTCGTATGGCGAGTGGGTATCCGAGGCAGCTGCACCGACCCCGGTGCCGGCACCCGCGCCGGTGACGCCCGCTCCCGACCCTGCGCCGGAGCCGCCCGCGCCGCCCGCGCCGGAGCCGCCCGCGCCGCCGGTGACGCCCGCGCCGGAGCCGCCCGCGCCGACGCCGCCGGTGATGTCGGAATCGCTAATCAGCCCGCGCCGCCTACCAGCACATGCGGATGAACGCCGCCAGACCGTTCAGCACAGATCAGACCCTACTGAGACAAAGCCGCCTCAGAAGAAAGGTGTCAGCTCACCAGAGAACCCCTTCGTTCGGCAACCGCAGCCAGAACCCGCCCACCTCAGGCCAAGCTGGCTCTCAGGCATCTGGCTCCCAATCATCGGGGTCGGGGGCATTATGCTGCTCCTCTTAATGGTCTTTGTGGTGCCTGGCATGCTGCAAGGCACCACGTCGGACGGCACGCCGACCGCCCTGCCCGTAACCAGCCCATCCCCATCGGTCGAGCCGGCTGCAGGGGTCAGCCCGACTGTCGCCCCACCGACATCGACCCCCGCCATCCCGACCCTTACCATCGACCCGCTGGAGACGAAGCGGGCCGCCTTCGCGCTCGGGCTTGAGCAGTACACACAGAAACAATGGGCAGATGCCGCCGCTGCGTTTGGCCAGGTCTTTGAGCGTGATCCTGACTATGAGTCCACGCCGGTGCTGCGCGACGTGCTGACCGCCTCGCTCTACAACCAGAGCATTGGCGAGATCAACGGTGCGCTCAGCACCGAGCGCAGAGATATTCAAGCAATCCGTGATCGCTTCACGCGGATTATGACAATCATCGACGGAGCGAGCACCGGCGATCCTACGCTCCAGGACACCTACCAGGACCGACGGGATCGGGCTGCGGAGTGGGGCAATATCCTGGATGCCTACCTTGCTGGTCGCACGCAGATCGACGAAGAGAGCTGGGAGGCGGCGATCACCACCCTGGATGCTATCCCGCTCAGCCGGGATGATTATGGGAATAGCGTGCGCATCCTCGACATCGCCGCGCAGCGCATGGCCGCCTACATGGGCTATGGTGCCCAGCTCACCGCGGCGGGCAGCTACGAAGAGGCTCGCGCCCAGTATGAGCAGGCCAGCACCCTCGCCGACTCAGGAGTCAATATATCGCCTGTCCAGACGGCGATCGCCGCCCTTCCCATCCCCACGCCGACGGCCACCCCGCCTACCCCCACCGCCATCCCGGCGAAGCTGCGGGTCAGCGTGAGGAACTACAACGATGACCCGACCTGCATCTCGCTGGGAGTCAGCGGCATCAACACCAGCGGCTGGTCCTTCTCGGTGGATGGGGTCGGGATCAGGGGGACGATCGACACCGCCGGGAACGGGCGGCTCTGCGGGCTGGCCTGGAAGCAAGAAGTGACGATCTCGATCTTCAACGCCTCGGGCCGGGTGGTCTCTGGCGGCAGCGGCGTGCCCTCGCGGGGCAGCGCGATCATGGTCGCGGTCTGGCGCTAATCGTCCGCCGGTGTGATTATGAGAGCGTGCCCCTTACCGTATTGGCGGTCGTGGATCGGGACGTGTCATTGGACATAGCCTCCTACTGTTACCAGGTATTGTACCCTGCCAGACTGGACGAGGATCGCAGCCCTGCACCTTACTATTACCGCTGCGTGGTCGGCTCGCACACCTTCGGCCTCATGGCGCTCAAGGCCAACCCGACCTCGCGCCAACACAGCGCCGCCGCCTCGCTGATGCGTAGGCCGGCGAAGAGCATCAGTAGCACTGCCCTGCGGTTCCGCGCCCAGACCCAGCGCTGAAGCTCTGTCAGCTCATCCGGCTCCTCAAGCGTCTTCAGCAGCCGACGCAGCTCGGCATGAGCCAGCGCGTGCGGGGCGGGCTTGCGCAGCCGCGGCCAGACGATAAGAAGGGCTCGCGCAAAGACGCAAAGGCGCAGCAAGGCGGAGGGGTAGGGGGAGCTGTTTTAGGCTGCAATATCTGACATGTGTGCTCGCAACAAAGGGGATTCACAATGGCACGTAGAGGGTTGGCGTTGAGCCTGATCATGGTTATCGGCCTCGGAGCCGCCATTGCGTTTGGCCCGGCGGAGCCGGCGGTGGCGCAAACAGACTGGAGCAGCGTCGGGCTGGGCCAGTTCATCAACGCGCTGGTGGTCGACCCCCGCAACCCCGTCCAGGTCTTCGCCACGGTGGATAGTGGCCTGCGTGTAAGCCAGGACTCCGGGGCAAGCTGGGGGCCGTTCATCACTGTGAGCACCTCGGGGCCACTGCAAAGCCTGGCGATCAACCCCGTCAGCGGCGTGCTGGTTGTGGTTGTGGGCGATGGGCAAATCCGGCGCAGCGTCAATGGGGGCGTAACCTGGAGTGCTCCGCAATCCGGCCCGGAAGGGCAGATAGTGCGCGATCTACTCTACACTGGTGGCAACCCACCCGTGCTCTATACTCACAGTGAGAGCCAGATCTTCCGTAGCGCCGACGACGGCGTGAACTGGAGCAACGTGACGGGTAACCTGCCCGACGGCAGCCCCCGCACCATCAGCCTGTTCGCGCTCGCCGCCGACTCGCGCATACCAACCCGGCTCTATGTGGGGCGCTACGGCGGTCTGGGCGGCGGCCTCTTCCGCAGCCAGGACGGCGGGGCAAGCTGGAGCCAGCCCGCCCTGACCAACCCTGGCGGCTCGACGCCCGATATTGTCAGCGTCGCGGTGAGCCCCACCAACCCGGAGATCGTCCTAGCCGGCAGCTACGGCACCGGCCGGATCTTCCGCAGCACCGACAGCGGCGGCTCATGGAGCGCCTTCGCCCTGCCCTTAGGGCCTTTCGAAGTCGCATATGTTAACGATCTGTATTTTGACCAGACCGCGCCCGGGCGGGTTTTCGCGGCTGTGGGTGGTAGCGGCAGTCAATCAGCCGGAATTTACGTCTCGCGGGACAATGGAGCGATCTGGACGCGTCTCGATGCCAGCAGCCCATCACCCTTAACCGGAAACCTGACCATCGCAACTGTGGCCGGGCCATTTGGCGATGTGGTTCTGGTCGTAGATGGCGGCGTGATCTACCGCCGCACCGGGGCCTCGGCTGTGCCCAATCTGAGCGTGAGTCGCATCGAAGTGACCCAGGCGATCCAGACCCCCGACCGCAGCGTCACATTGGTGCAGAATCGCCCGACGATCGCCCGGGTCTACCTCAACGTCGAGAGCGACAGCGATGTCCAGGGGGCGAGCGCCGTGCTCTACGCGACCCGCAACGGCCAGCCGCTGCCAGGGTCGCCGCTGCGCCCGATCAACCCCGGCGGGGTGATCACAGCCGTGCGCAGCCCGAATGCCGAGCGCTTTGAGCACACCCTCAATTTCATCATCCCCAGCTCATGGCACCCCGGCGGGCTCATGGCCCTCTCGGCGGAGGTCGACCCCGACAACCGGATCACCGAGCGCAACGAGAACGACAACCGCAGCCCGAACTACCTGAACACCTTCCTGAATGTCACACGGCTGAAGACCGTGCTAATACCAATTGAATACCAGCGCAATGGCGTTGGACCAGTGCTGCGGATCAATCTGCGCGACCTGCCGGCCTTCGGCATGCAGGGCGTCTACGACACCTTCCCGATCGCGGGAGCTGCGAACAGCGTCCACAGCCCCTATCACTTCACCGGCGACCTGACAACCGGGGCGGGCTGGAGCCAACTTCTCTACGAACTGGCATTGCTCCGTGCACGCGAACTGGCGGTGAGCAACATAGGCGATGCGCTCACGCTGCCGAAGTACTACGGCATGCTGCCGAATCTCGCTGGCTCACCCTACCTGGGCCTGGCCTATCGCAACAGCGCAGTGGGCATCGGGATCGGCTCCAGCCTTGACACCACTGCCCACGAGCTCGCCCACACCTTCGGGCTGCAGCACGCACCCTGCGGCGCAACCATGAACCCTGACCCGAACTACCCGATCGCCGAAGGCCGGATCGGCTTTGTTGGCCTGAATGTGCGGCTGCGCCAGCCGATGCCGACCAGGTACGGTGATCTCATGAGCTACTGCAAGCCCCGCTGGATCTCGGCCTATAACTACGAGAAACTCTTCGATACCCTGAACCAGATCTCACTGGCGCAAGCCGGGCCGGCCCAGGCCCCCGAGCCAGCCTGGCTAGTGGGCGGCGCGATCGGGCCTGGCGGACTATCCGGCGCGCTGAGCCTGGCCGAGCCGCTGGCAAACGCCATCACCGTCACGGCAAGCGGCAGCGGGGCCTACCGCCTGGAGTTGTGGAACGCCGGCGGTGTGGCCTTCGCATACAGCTTCAACGCCGAGCTCCCCGAGGCTCCCACAACCAGCGGCCTGAGCGCAGGCTTCGCTTTTGTGGTGCCCCGATCGAACGACATCACCGAACTGAGGCTGCTGGCCGGCGACACCCTGCTCGACAGCATTAGTGTGGCCCAATTTGCCCCGAGCGTGAGCGCCCAACTAGCCTCGTTCAATCCCAGCGACAGCCGGCGCAGTGTGACCTGGAGCGTTAGCCCGGCGCCGGGCGAGTCGGACACGACGAGCGTGCGCTACAGCGCCGACGGCGGCCAGAGCTGGCAGGTATTGGGGCAGACTGACGACCTGGCGGTCAGCAGCCTCGACTTTGATCTGGGCGACCTGGCCGCGAGCGCCGACGGCCTGATCGAGGTCGTAGTTGTGCGCGGGGCAACCGCCGGTAGCGCCCAGGTGAGCATCGGGCCAGTGGCGAACAAGCCGCCGGCGGTACAGATCGTCCAGGGTACGCAGTTACAGGTTGCCACGAACGAGCCACTGGTGCTGCAGGGCAACGCCTACGATCACGAGGACGGCACCATCCCCGACGGCAACTATAGCTGGCGCGACGAGGCCGGGCAGTTCCTCGACAGCGGCCCGCTGCTAGAGCTGCCGCCGCTGGATGCGCTGACCAGCCGCGTGATCAGCCTGAGCGTCACCGACAGCGCCGGGGTCACAGCCCAGGCCAGTGTGACCATCACCGCTGGCGAGCGGATCTACCTGCCGCTATTGCGGCGATGAGGGTCGGAAAGGTTTGACCAAATGTAGGGCACATTTATGCCCGGCATTGTGGGATCGTATTAAGGTGCTTCTATGGCGACAAACCCCAGGCTGGTGGCGAAGATCGAGGCGGAGGATTCCTCACCCAGCGGCTCGCGGCGGGCAGCCAGTCGACCGCGAGGCCAGGGCGGCCTACTCGCGCCGCCACGATGTCGGGCGAGCGCTGGAAATTGTGACGCGTGGCACCCTACAAGCAGGGATCGCCTTCGCCTTGCAGGAGAGCACTGAGTTCATGCGCGGGACGCTCGGCAGCCGCTAAAGCGACACAGCTACTTTGTGCCGGTTCGCGGGAGAAGGGAGCAAAATGGGCTCCCACGCCGCCACCCCGGTGTCGCCCGAATGGCAAGCGAGTCGTCATCGCCACCCCCAGATGCTCACAAAACAGCAGCGCCCGGACGATACTCGTCCGGGCGCTGCTGTGAGTATTGGTGGAGATGGGGGGAGTCGAACCCCCGTCCAGAAAGTTGGACCGCACACGTCTACAGGTTTATCCCATCGTTTGAGCTCGCCCGCGGCCATACGATGAGCAGAACAGCCTTTGGGCAAGCCGGTTTATCTTAGTCTCAGGCTAACCGGCGTTTACCCGAGAAGCACCCGACTTGCTGACGTCGTACCCCCAGCCATCGGGTGAACTGAGGACGACGCGCTACCTAATTAGGCGGCGAGGGCCATGCTCCCATAAGAAGCACGGGCCCAGTTCTTGTTGTTGGCAGTTATTGCCGTTTGCCCCTTTAACGTGACTGGGCGGCACGACCTGCAATCTACGGCTTGCGCTCCCTGTCGAGACCAAGCATCCCCGTACACGCTCTTATTATACCGCGCCGCCGCCCGCCGTCAATGCGCCTAGCGATGGAGCTGTGTTAGAATCGCGCCGCCGCATCGGATGGCGTATAATCGGCGCTATGATCATCGACCCCTCGCCCCACGACCCGCGCGCCCGTCTGCTGCGCTTCCCTAGCCCCGCCCTCGGTGTCGCCAGGGGCGCGTATATCTACCTGCCGCCCGAGTACGCTCAGGCTGATAGGCGCTTCCCCGCGCTCTATCTGCTGCGCGGCCACGAGCGCGAGTGGGTTAACCCGCACGAGGACGATAGCCGCGGCGGCACGACGGTGATCGATGTCTATGAGCGCCTGCGGGCCGCCGATCTGATCGGCCCGATGATCCTGGTGATGCCCGGCATGTCCAGCGATGATAACGCCGTCCCCGGCATGCTCACCGACTTCCGCCACCCCGAGCGCGCCGCTGCGGCCCCCGGCATCGGCAGCGGTCTGTTCCAGCGCTTCTTCTTCGATGATCTCATCCCCGCCATCGACCGTAGCCTGCGCACGATCCCTGCCGCCCGCGCCCTGGACGGATTCTCGCTCGGCGGCTATATGGCCGTCAAGGCTGCTGCCCTCCGCCCCGATCTGTTTGTCAGCGTCGGTGTCTTCGACGCCTCCATCCCCTACGCCAGCGACTACGGGTGCGCCGCACGGCTCGGTGATAGCATCTTCGCGATGCCTATGTTTGACCCGGCCCTCGGCGTCCCGCGCGACCCCGCGCACCTCGCTGACCAGAGCCCGGTCGTCCTGCTTATGCGCGCCGACCCGGCGGCCATCCGCCGTATCACATGGGCTGTCCAGTATGGCCCCGAGCATATCGAGCCATGGGGTTCCAACTTCTACCGGGGCGAGCATCTGCTGCGCGCCCTGCGCAGCCTTGGAGTGCGGAACGCCGCTCCGATTGCCGCCATCCCCGATGGACAGCATACGTGGCAGACGGCTGACCGGCATATCGAGCAGGCGCTGCCCATCCACTGGCAGGCGATGAGATGATAGAACACCGATGGGCGCAGCAAGCTGCGCCCATCGGTGTTCTATCGGATGAGAAAGCCCTACGGCTTGCTGCTGTCTGGCGGTGTCTTGGGCATGGGCAGCAGCGGCGAGATCGGGTTCACCAGCCGGCCGACGATCGCCCCGAGGCGCTGGAACTGCGGGCCGAGCTCCGTCTCCGCCAGCGGGATGCTTACCGGCACGTCGAGCTGCACCGGGATCGTCACGCTGTCGAGCGAGATGTCCATCTTGAGCGCGATCTGGAGCGGCGTGCCCTCGGGCAGGGTCAGGTTGATATTGTTGGCGCGCAGAAGGTTGCCGTTGCCGAGGTCGATATCGGCACCGCTCAGCACCAGCGGCACCGGCTGGGTCAGCCTCACCTCAGTCACCTGATCGACCGGGACAAAGATGCCCTTGCCCGCCAGCGAGAGCGGTTGGCTTAGGGGGATGGTCGTCCTGATTGTGGCACCCTCAAGCTGAGTCACCACATCCTGAAGCTCCGAAAGGTTGTTGGCGGCGAAGGTCGTCGTGTTGCCGGCGAGGCCGACGACCTGGCCCCGGTTGGTGAGCAGCACGCCGGCCAGGACGCCGATGATGATCAGCAGGACAACATTGATCAGGAATGAGGTCCAGATCATGGCTTTGTAGAGGGGTGGAAGGCGGGCGTAGCGCTTCGGGGTTCGGCCTGCCGGGCGGGCGGATTCGGCGTTGGGGTCAGCTATGGCAGGATGTGTCTGCTCGGCCATACCTTCATCCTCCTGCACCCATCTGCCACAAGGCGATGGCGCATGTGATATATGTCCTCTTTCCTACGCCGCATCATACCACGCGGATGCGTATATTCAAGAACCTGCCAGTTCGCTTCTCAAACTCATAGTATTTCGCGGAAATGGGCCAGCGAAGCTGGCCCATTTCCGCGAAATGCTATACAACCCTGGGCTCGTATGCCCTAAGCTACACGCTGCCGAAGTAGCGCAGGGCCAGGCGCAGGCGCTGCTCCAGCTCCTCGGGGGCGTCGGCGGGCAGCGATCCGATCGCCGATGCCGCCTCGGCGCCGCTGTAGCCCAGGCTCACCAGGAGGTCGGCCAGGTCGCTGTTCACCCCCGCAGCCGCCGGGCTCGACCCGGATGCGACGGGTAGCCCCTTGAGGTCGATCTTGCCCTTCAGCTCAAGCACCAGGCGCTCGGCGGTCTTCTTGCCGATGCCGGGCACCCGCGAGAGCCGGGCCGTGTCGCCCTGGCCCACCGCCGCGCGAATCTCGTCGGGGTCGCCCGATGAGAGCAGGTTCATGGCCACCTTGGGGCCAACCCCGCTCACGCCGATCAGGCTCTCGAAGAGCACCCGCTGCGCCACTGTGGAGAAGCCGTACAGAGTCATCGAGTCCTCGCGGACGATCATCTGGGTGTGGAGAAAGAGCTGGTCGCCCACGGCCCCGGCCGCGCCTAGCACGGTGCGCGGCGCGTAGACCAGCCAGCCGACCCCGCCTGTCTCGATGACCAGATGGTCAACGCCAATGTGGATGAGCGTGCCGCGCAGCGATGCGATCATAGGGGTTGTAGCTCCTTCCGCATCAGGTAGGTCGGCCAGGCGATGGCGCGCAGGTAGCGCGGCGACTCCCAGATGGCCTCGTAGCCGAGCCGCCGGTAGAGCTGGCGGGCCGACTGGTTTGCCTGGAGCACCTGGATCATCGCCGTAGGCAGGCCCGTCGCTCGGATCTCGCCCTCGATCACAGCCATGAGCGCCCCCCCCAGGCCGCGCCCGCGCTGGCCCGCATCGACGACCACGCTGTGGATGAGCGCGCTCCCATGGGGGCGCTCGCGGTGGGCGGCGACCATGCTGCGGCCGACGGTCAGTAGGAGCCGCACGGTGTCGCGCAGGCCGATGATCTCCAGCGCCTTGCGCACCGTGCCGTCTGGCGCGCGCTCGTAGGGCGGCTCGCCGGGCATGTCGATCGCAGCCGTGGCCAGCACAGCGCCTGCCCCGTCCACCATCACGTAGCGCTGGCGCAGCCCCTGCCCGCCGCCCGCCTCAAGGGTGAACTGGAGCAGGCGACGCTGGGCCTCGCGGTTGCCGGAGAGCGCACCCGGCAGCTCGGCCTCGTACAGCTGCGCCAGCAGGCCGGCGACCTGCGGTAGATCCTCGGCGCGGGCGGGTCGTGTGGACAGGCTCTGACCTGCGAGCGAGTCTGTCACCTCAATAGCGCTCATACAATCCTCTACTCTACGCTTGCGCGCCCTCCCGAGCTGTGGGTGTTCATCATCGCGGACTGGATCGCCTCCTGGAGGGTAGAACGGGTGGCGATATGCTCAAGGTCAATCCCCAGGCCGACGATTGTCTGGGCGACCTCCGGCTGAATTCCGACGAGCATCGTCTGCGTGCCCATCAGGCGGCAGCTATCGACTGTGGCCAGCAGCGCCTGGGCGGTGGCCGTGTCGAAGGCGTTAAGGCCGGTGACATCCAGGATGAGCACGCGCGCTTGGCGGCGGGCGATCTGATCGAGCAGATCGCCGGAGAGCGCGCGCAGGCGTGCCTGGTCGAAGGAGCCGACTAATGGCGCGACCACGATCTCATCGCTGATCGGGATCACCGGGGCGGCCAGCGATTCGACAGTGCGCAGCAGATCCTGGCGCATCGCCTGCTCATCGCGCAGCTGCGCGTCGCGCTGCTGCACCTGATCCAGGCTGGCCCGCAGCTCCTGGTTGAGCGCCTCCTGCTTGTCGAGAAGCTGCTGGTTATCGGCGAGCTGCTGCTCGCGCGCCGCGCCGAGCTGGAGCGCCGTGTCGTACGACTGCTGCTGCTCGCGGGTGATGACCGAGATGATCGACGCCATAGCGATCGTCACCATGACCTGAATGCCAAGGTTGAGCCAGAGAATATCTGGCCCGACAGTCAGCTCGACGGGGATGACCCCAGTGATCTGAAGGGTGGCGACGGCGACAAGCGTAGTGACGGTGATGGCCATGACAATAACCGTCGACCGGAAGCGGCGCAGGACAAGCGTCGCGAGCGACGGCCAGATCTGGTACAGCGTCCAGATTGAGCCGCTGAGCGTGCCGCTGAGCGGGTCGACGACAGCCAGGAGGACGAGCATCAGAAGGATGTTGAGGTAGACAAGCGGCTCGACGAAGGCGCTCCGGCGCAGCTGGTAGGTGATGCCCGCGCCGACTCCGCCGATGAGGCAGAGCAGACTCGTGAGCATACGAATGTCTGGCAAGGCCAGGATGCAGGTGACAAACACGAGTGCCAGGATACCAAACTCAGCGATAGCGAGAACCTGAACACGGAATGCGGTACGCTCAAGGGTGTTCTGCATAGTTGCTCTGATTGTTCATTCGTCTTGGCGCTTACGTGGGAGACTCAGCTGACACATATCCGCGAAGACAATCATAACATATGGGCTGTGTGCGCAAAGGCACCAGCGTAGAAAGACACCAGCCAGATGGCTGGTGTCACTGGACACGCGCTATGTTGGGCGATACGGCCCCCACACGCCTGATCACGGCTGGGGATGCGCTGAGTGTCATGAGGATCCTATACAAACCCCTCATCAAGCAGGACGCTGCCGTGTGGGCTCACCAGGTGGCGCTGGCCCGAGCCGCCAACCACCCGAGACCAGCTCTCGCTGATCAGCGCCGGGGAGCCAGCGACAGCGCTAAGCTCGTAGGAGAAACCGCCGTACATGCCTGGCACGGGAAACCACATTGTTGGCCGCTCCAGCTCAAGCAGCGGCTCTAGCTCGGGCAGACGCATATCGACGGCGAGATTGCGCTCGGCGAGCCTCGCCCAGATCACCGCGTGAAAGTGGTCCTGGATAGCCTGGAGTATCGTCGGCACGATCTCCCGCGCAAGCACGGGGGTGAGCAGCGGCAGCAGTTCCATATGGCCCTGGCGCAGAGCGATGTCTACGGCGCGCTCGGCCTGCGACGTGCGCAGAGTACGCCAGGCACCAATGGCGATCAGCTGCTGGACGACCTCGGCCGGGGCGCCGCCGTGGGCGGCCTGGTGCAGCACAGTGTAGTGCGACTGCCCATGAGGGCGCGTGGCATTCACCAGATCCTGGCGCTTACCGAGAATGGTGAGTACGCGCTCCCAGTCATATATCTTCGCGGCGTCAGCGAGTATATTCCTGGTGCTTAACTCAGCCTCTTGGAATGCGCTACTGGTTGTGACGCCGTCCCATGTTGGAACGCTCATACTGGTTCTGCCTCTGACTCTTCGGCCTCCTCGGACGTAGAGCAGACTGACCTGTTTAGAGGGTACAGAGGGGAATAAACGCACCACAGCCCGCCTTGCGGGGCGGGCTGTGTGTGGTTCGGGTGGTGGGCGATAGTGGACTCGAACCACCGACCTCATCCGTGTGAAGGATGCGCTCTAACCAACTGAGCTAATCGCCCGAATTTGTAACGGCGTGATTATAGCATACTGCTGTCGGGCGCGCAAACAGGAGGGGAGGGGGTTCATGGATGCAACGTCACCTCCCTTTTGAATGGTGGTCATTCCGAGCGAAGCGAGGAATCCCGGCCGGGACTCTTCGCTTCGCTCAGGGTGACATTCGAGATAGATCCCCTACCCACATATTTCGCCGATCACCGCGCCGCCGGGATCGGGTAGATCGCCGCACGCTCGGCCACCTCGACCGGGAAGACGGTGTACTTCATGCCGTTGGGGTGGAGTTGCTCGACGGCCATGGGCTTGGAGCTATTCGCCCCGCGCGCGTCGAACCTGACCGGGCCGAAGAAGGTCATCATGTCGGTGGCGGCCAGGGCGTCGCGCACGGCCTCGCGATCGACCTGGCCGACCTGCTCTAGCGCGCGCTGGAGCACCACCAGGGCCGCCGTCGACTCGGCGGCCTGGTAGGCGATCTCGCTGTGCTGCGGGTAGCGCGCCCGAAAGGCCGCCGCGTAGGCCGCCGGGGTGCCCCAGAGATCCTCGCCCGCGTAGGCCAGCGCGCTCGTCCACTGGGTCGCGCCGAGGATGTAGTCGGCCTCGGCCCCGAGGTGGCGGCGGAACTGCGGCGTGCTCGGGCCAACGCTGAAGCCCATGGCCTTCGGCCTCAGGCCAATGGCACGGGACTGGCGCACCACCAGCAGGGCGTCCTGGAGGTGCCCCGCGCCCAGCAGCAGGTCGGGCGACTCACCCTTCACCGTCGCCAGCCACGGGGAGACATCCTGGGTCTCGGGCGGGTAGAAGGCGATCGAGACGACCTGCATGCCGCGCTCGTCGGCGTACTCTGCGGCCCCACGGGCCACCTCGCGTGAGAAGGACTCGTCCTCGCCGATGATCGCCACCGTGTGCGCCGTGGGGTCGCGCAGCAGCACTAGGTCGATGATCCCGCGCAGGTAGGCCGGCGCCGGCGTCTGGAGGCCAAAGGTGTAGCGGTAGCCGTTGTTGAAGATGCTCTCGGCGGCCCCGTTCGGCTCGACCATAGGCACCCGGTGGCGCTCGGCCACCTCGGCAGCGGCGGCCGTCGGCTCGCTGGCGTAGGGGCCGACCAGGAAGTCTACCCCGTCCTCGACGATCAGGCGCTCGACGAGCTCGGCGGTGCGCTGCGGGCGCGACTCATCGTCGTAGTAGATCAGCCGCACCTGGTAGCTGCGGCCATGGAGCAGCAGCCCGCCCCGCTCGTTGATCGTGTCCACCCAGAGCTGGTAGCCGTCGCGCACATACTCGCCCTCCTTGAAGGTCTTGCCGGTGAGCGAGATCGCCGCGCCGATAGTGATCGTGGGCGGCTCGGTGCCGCCGGCGATCGGCGCGCAGGCGGCGAGCAGGAGCAGGAGCAGGACGGTTATCGGGAAGATACGGTGCATTATATGATCGCGTAGGGGCGCGTCGCGACGCGCCCCTACTGCTGCGCTCCTACGACATAAACCGATACCCCACGCCCGGCTCGGTGATCAGGTGGCTGGGGCTGGCTGGCTCGCGCTCGATCTTGCGGCGCAGGCGGCCGATAAACACGCGCAGGTACTCGACCTCGTCGCGGTAGTTCTCGCCCCAGATTGCCCGCAGCAGCTCCTGGTGGGCCACGACGCGCTGGCGGTTGGCGGCCAGGTGGGCCAGCAGCGCGAACTCGGTGGGCGTCAGGCGCACCGGCTCGCCGCGCACGCGGACGCTGCGGGCCTCCTCGTCGATCTCCAGGTCGCCATAGATCTGCGGGCCGACGCGGGCGGGCTCCTCGCCCCAGCGGGCGCGGCGCAGCACGGCGCGCACGCGGGCGAGCAGCTCCTCCACGCCGAAGGGCTTGGTCAGATAATCGTCTGCGCCCAGGTCGAGGGCGGCCACCTTATCGCGCTCGGCGTCGAGTGCGGTGAGCACCAGGATGGGCACGGTGGACTGGGCGCGAACCCGCGCGCAGACCTCTAGGCCGCCCAGGCGCGGCATCATAATGTCGAGGATGAGCAGCTGCGGGCGCTCGGTCTCCCAGAGCGAGAGCGCCTCAAGCCCGTTGGTGGCCTCGAACACCGTGAATCCACGGGCGCTGAGGTTGCGGCTAACGAAGTCGCGCAGGCTGGGCTCGTCCTCGGCCAGCACAATTCGCGTTGGCGGCGATGCCATGCGGGTCTCCTTCTCCCAAAGGCGGGGTGTGGGGCGGCTTCGCCGCCCCACGATATTTTTTGTGAGGGATGGGCGGCTTCGCCGCCCATCCCTCACAAAAATCAGATCACGGACTCCTCGACGAGGGAGGCCACAGGCAGGGTGAAGCTAAACGTCGTGCCGACCTCATCGCTCTCGGCCCAGATCCGGCCGCCGTGGGCCTCGACGAATGCCTTGCAGATCGCCAGCCCCAGGCCGGTGCCGCCGGGGTGGCGCTGGCTCGTTGTCTGGGCGCGGTAGAAGCGCTCGAAGATATGCGGCAGCTCGTCGGGCGGGATGCCTGCGCCATCGTCGGTCACCTGCACCAGCAGGCTGTCGCCCTCGGCGCGGGCGCGCACCAGCAGCCGGTCGCCGCCGTAGAGCAGGCCGTTGGCCAGCAGGTTGCGCAGCACCACGTCGATCCGCTGCTGGTCGATCATGGCGGGGGGCAGGTCGGCGGGCAGGTCAACCTCGACCACGCGCCCTGCGGGGGTGCCCATCCTCGATACCGCGCGCCGGATCAGCCCGTCAATCAGCCAGGGGCTGCGGTCGAGGGCGAGCAGCCCAGCCTCCAGGCGGGCCATATCGAGCAGGTTACGCATCAGGGTGGCCATACGGTCGGCCTCGGCGTTGATCGTGCCCAGGAAGTGGCGCTGGTCAGCCTCCGACCAGCGCACGTCGGTCTGGAGCAGGGTTGAGGCGTGGCCCTTGATCGCGGCCAGGGGCGTGCGCAGCTCGTGGCTCACCGCGCCGAGCAGGGTGGTCTTAAACTGATCCAGGGCGCGCTCGTGGGTCACATCGCGCAGCAGCAGGCCGCGGCCGATCAGCTGGCCGGAGGGCGCGCCCACATCGAACTCGCGCAGCTGCACCCAGAGCGCCTGCTCGCCCCGGCGCAGCTCGACGGCCCAGGCCACGGTGCGCCCATCATCGGCATGGCGCTCATCGACGCGACGCGGGGGCTGGCTGGCCGCCAGCCGGTCGAGGGCGGCGTGGATGGCCGTGATCGGCTGGCCGACCAGCGCCTCATCGGCCAGGTCGAGCATCGCGCCGACGCCCCGGTTGGCATAGAGCACCACCCCGTCGTCGCGGGCGAGCACCAGCCCATCGTCCATGCTGGCCATGATCGCGGACAGCAGCCGCCGCTCCTGGGCGGCCTCCTGGTAGAGCCGGGCGTTCTCGCGGGCGATCTCGCGCAGCCGCTCGTCGCTGCGCTCGTAGAGCACGGCGTGCTCCCAGGCCAGCGTGGCGTGGTTGGCGAAGGTGAGCAGCAGGCCGATCTCGTCGGCGCTGAAGGGCTGCGGCCGGGTGCGGTAGACGAGCAGCACCACCCCACCCACGTGGGCGCTGATGATCGGGATGGCCAGCAGTGCCCGGAACCCTTCGCTGTAGGAGATCTGCGGGAAGTAGGGGCTCTCGCCAGCGATCATCTGCACCGGGCGGCCCTCGCGCAGCGCCATAGCCGAGGGCGACTGCGGGTTGTCAGGGGTGATCGTCAGCGTCCGCTTCGCGTGGCCCGAGTGGCCCTCGCTCACCAGCACCCGCAGGATTCCCTGGTCGTTCGGCACGATCACCGTGGCCGCCTGGACGTTCACCAGCTGGCCGACCGCGCTGATGATCTGGCGAGCCACAGCGGTCGGGTCGAGCGTGCCCACCACCGCCGTCGATGTGGCCAGTAGCGTCTGTAGCTCGGCGATGCGCCCGGCCACGGTCTGGCGCAGGCCGTGCAGCGAGCGGGCCAGGTCGCCGACCTCATCGGGGCGGCGGGCGATCTGCGCGATCAGGGTCGGCGGCAGCGGCTGGTCCATCGGCAGGCTGCGGTTGTGGCGGGCGATCAGCTGGATCGGGCCGATCACGCGGGAGCTGAGCATGAGCCAGAAGATCACGCCGCCCCCGGCGAAGAGGATCGCCAGGGCGGTCAGCCAGCGGCTAAAGTCCGTCACCACGGCGAAGGCATCGCTGGTGTGGCGCTGGACCACCACGGCCCAGCCGACGCTGCCCACCGGCTCGGCGCTAAACAGCCATGACTGGCCATCGCGCCCGGCCCCGAGCCGGGTGGCCGCGCGCCCAGCCAGGGCCACCTCGGCGCCAGGCAGGTCGGGCAGAAGCTGCTGGAGCAGGCGCGCCCGGTCGGGCGAGGCGATCAGCCGACCCTCCCCGTCGAGCACCTGGATATTCATACGGCTGCCCTGCTCACTGACGATCGTGCGCAGCGGGGCGCTCAGCTCGTCGAGCAGCAGGTTGGCCGCCACCACGCCGAGGAAGCGGCCGTCGTCGCTGTAGACCGGGTGCCCGAGCACGGCCACCGGGTTGAAGGTGGTCAGATCGACCACACCGGCCTCGACCAGCGGCCCGCCAGACTCCCTGGCCCGCTGGAAGATCCGCTCGCCCGAGTAGTCGGTGCCCACCGTGCGGGCGCTGCTGGGGATGGACACGCGCAGCAGGCCGTCGGCGTTCAGCCAGTAGACGCTATCGACATCCTGACGGGCGGCCTTAAACGCGCGGAAGATGCTGGCCATGGCCAGCTCATCGCTGCCGCGCAGGTCATCGAGCTGGGCCAGATCCACCAGGGCGGCCTGGGCGTGCTGAAGCTTATTGTCGAGCTCAAGGGCGATCGCCTGGGCCAGGGCCAGGTCGCTGGCCTGCACCTGCTCCTGGAGCCGCCCGCGCACATAGGCCGTCACAGCCAGCCCGGCCCCGAGCACCACCAGCACAAACACCAGGTAGGTGCCAAGAATCTGCCCGAGCAGCGAGCGCCCAGGTGCGCCCAGGTTTGATCGGAGCATGGCTAAACCTGCCCAGCACGTCAGTATTGCCTGATCACCTCTTGTGTATTGTATAAGGATAATATAAGCTATCGTCGGCAGGGTCAAGCGCAGCTATAGGGGAGGGCGAACCACCATCGGCTAGATCTACACGATCTCAAGGCAGAGCGCCTGGAGTGCGCCAGGGCCGCCGCCGACGACGTGGCACGAGATCGGGCCGTGGCGACCATCGACCGTCCACGCACCGGGGCGGTGCAGGTGCCCGCTGACAATATGGGTTACCTTGCGGTAGCCGACCACCAGATCGCCAAGCGTGAGGTTTCCCAGGTAGGCCCGCAGCAGGCTCCAGCGGGTGTGGGCGGGGTAGTCGGGGATGGCAGGCGCGATGATCGGCATGTGCGTCACCACCAGTACATGCTCGACCGCCGGGTCGGCCTCGCAGGCGTCGAGCCGCCTGGCCAGCCCCCGTGCGAGGTAGCGCGCCATCGCCACATCGCTCCAGGGCCAGTCTACATAGTCGGCATCGTGGTTCATCTGCCCTTTCAGAGTCCGGTAGTCAGCGGCGGTGTGGGGCAGGTGGGGCGATCGCGATGAGTAGTCGTACCAGGCCATCGTCCCACAGATCCCCAGCCTGCCCAGCGTAAACCGCTGCGCCTCAAGCCAGATGAAGCCCTCTTCGTGGGTAGCCTGCGGCAGCTGCGTCTGCCAGAGATCCTGGCTGCTGTACTCGCCCCGGTAGACATCATGGTTTCCGGCGACGAGCAGCCGCGGGCATGGCATGTCGCGGAAGAGCTGGAGCGTCTTACGGAACAGGCGTAGCGGGTGGCCCACATCCCCCGCGATGATAAAGCAGTCTGGCTCAGCAGCCCGCAATGACTCGGCAAACGCCACGTAGGCGGCGCGCTCGGCCGGGCGGTAGTGAAGGTCGGCGGTGATCAGGATGCGCATAGTGCTCCACCTCAGGGCAGCCGCTTCTCATAGAAGCAGCTGTGCGGGTCGGGCTGGTAGTCGCCGAAGGGGCCAACTTCCACATAGCCCATGCGCTCGTAGAGCGCGATCGCCTCATGCTGGAGGACGCCCGTCTCCAGGCGCAGGATGGGCACACCCTGATCTCGGGTGTATGCCTCCAGATGGCCAAGCATCAGCTTGCTCAGCCCCCGCCCACGAAACTGCGGGCGCACGAACATGCGCTTGATCTCGCCATACTCCGCCCCGTAGCGCTTGACCCCGCCGCACCCGGCGGGCGCGCCGTCCACGCGCAGCACAAAGAAGGCCACACCCTCGGCGATCAGGCTGCGCACATCCAGGCCGTGGTGGCTCTCGGCCGGGTAGAGCGGGATCAGCAGCTCGTCCAGCTCCATAACCAGGGCGCTGGCCTCGGGGCTGTCCGGGCGCTCGGCGGTGATGGTGATGGACATCGGGAGATTCCTTGCAAGGATGAAGGATGCTGGCGGTTCATCGCAGGAATTAGTATCTTTGGTGGAACAGCGCAGCGGTCTGCGTGTAACAGACCCGCAGGTGGGCCTCCAGGGCGCGCCCATCTTCCATGTTCTCGGTGTGCTCGATCCGTCGGCACAGCCTGGCCATCGCCTGCGCGCCGAGCTGGAGACAGCCGCCGCACAGGCGGTGGGCGGTGGTGCGCAGCCGGGCCATATGCTGCGCTTCGATGGCCGCCGTGATCGCCTCTAGCTGGGTGGGAAGAACCTTGTCGAACAGGCGGATGATCGTCGCGGTGGTCTCCGGCTCGCCGAGCCCAAGCGTCGTGTGCAAATCGTCGAGCGCAGCCCATACGATCAGTTCCTCTGCGGCATCTGCGCCTACGGCCTGGCCATTAAGATCGTTGCTCGCCCTGGGTTGGGCGGACGTACCATCTTGGGCCTGGCTCGCGATCCGCTCCGCCGCCCGGGCCAGCGCCCGCTGGATCTCCGCCGGGCGCACCGGCTTGCTCAGGTAGTCGTCCATCCCGGCCCTCAGGAAGCGCTCGCGGTCGCCCGCCAGGGCCTCGGCGGTGAGCGCGATGATCCACGGCTGGGCGATCTTCGCCCCGAGCCGCCGGATCTGCTGTGTCGCGGCCTCGCCGTCTAGCTCCGGCATCTGCACATCCATGAGCACCGCATCATAGGAATGCCGGGCGACCGCATCCACTGCGGCATTCCCTTCGGCGACGAGCATGACGGTATGGCCGATGCTCTCCAGCATACGCCGTATGACTTCCTGGTTCACCGGGTTGTCTTCGGCGACGAGGATGTGGAGCGGCCCGATGGCTGTCGGTGCCGCAGAGCGCGCTGGGGCTGGCATACTGGCAAGCGGGAGCGGGATACTGAAGCTGAAGCTGGAGCCGCTGCCTGGGGCGCTTATCACCTCAATCCCTCCCCCCATCAGCTTGATCAGCTGCTGGCTGATGGCGAGGCCCAGCCCCGTGCCGCCATAATGCCGGGCCGTCGTGATCTCGGCCTGCACAAATGGGGTGAAGATTCGCTCCAGCTGCTCCGGCGTCATACCAATGCCGGTGTCGCGCAGGCTGACCGTAAGCAGGGCCGTGCAGTCGTCCTGAGCGGTGGCGCTTGCCTGGAGTACAACTTCGCCCCGCTCGGTGAACTTCACCGCGTTGCTGAGCAGGTTGAGCAGCACCTGGCGCAGCCGCCCCTCGTCGCCTGCGACTATCTGTGGCACCGTTGGCTCACAGATCCGACTGATCGATAGCCCTTTCTGGCGGGCGGTATGGGCGACAAGCTCAACCGCAGAGGCGAGGCAGGCAGGCACGTCGAACGGCTCGCATGCCAGCTCGACGTGGCCTGACTCGATCCGCGAGAAATCAAGGATATCGTTGATCACACTGAGCAGCGCCAGCCCGCCGGTGCTGATCGTATCGACAAAGACGCGCTGCTCGTCGCTGAGCGGAGTCTCCTCCAGCAGCGCGGCCATGCCGATCACCGCGTTGAGCGGCGTGCGGATCTCGTGGCTCATGCTGGCCAGGAAGGCCGACTTCGCCCGCGCCGCCGCCTCGGCCGCGTCGCGGGCCTGGGCCAGCTCCTCGGCGGCCCGCTGGCGTTCGGTGATGTCTATCGCCAGACCGTCCCACACCGCAGCTCCCTCGGCAGTGAGTCGCGGTCGTGAGCAGAGATAGAGCCAGCCAGTCTCCCCATCAGGCAGAATATGCTGCACGACCTCGGCGAACATGCTCATTGATGCAATCGACTGCTGTTCGGCTATGGCAACACGGGCCTGCTCCGCAAGCGCGATCCGCCCATAGATCGCCTGTGTATCGCGCAAGCCATCTTCGACCGCCACCCCCAGAATCGATGTAACCCCGCCGCTGAGGTAGGTGAAGACGAGCTGCCCATCGGCGTTGTAGCGCATCTGGTAGATAAAGCCATTCGGCAGATTGTCGCCAAGGGCGCGCAGCTGGGCCTCGCGGGCGCGCAGGGCGCTGGTCATTTCCCAGTGCCAGAGGAAGGCGGTGATCATCTCCAGGCCAGTACGCAGCATGGCCACGGTCGGCTTGTTCCAGCTGCGATCAAACTGCTCCGAGGCTGAGAGGTGCCCGCGCCAGATCCTGCCGACATAGGCGGGAATCATCAGCAGCGAGCGTATCCCATTGGCCGCGAAGTGGGTGTGCGCCGGGCTGCCCACCAGCAAGAGATTGTCGATCTGTCCGGCGATTGGCTCGCCCCGGGCGATCGCATCACGCAACACGGATGGGACATCTTCAACGGCCACGGGGATATTCTGGAACGGTGGAAGATCGGGGCTCTGATCTTCCACGATGATCTCTCCGCTGCGCAGGATGTCATTAGGTGAGGGGTAGAGCCGCAGGGCGAAGCGGGTGCATCCGACGGCGGCGCGTAGTGTGGCCAGCACCTGCGCGACAACATGCTTCCAGTCTGGCGTATTGGCTCCTTCCACCAGAAGTGTGCGTGAGCAGCTGGCCAGAGCCTCGCTATAGCGCAGCTGCTCGGCCAGAGCCAGATCCGCCGCCTTGCGCTCGGTGATGTCGAACTCGATCCCGCTGCGGATGATCCGCCCATCGGGCAGGAACTGCGGCATCGAGCGGAAGAATGACCAGCGGGTGCTGCCGTCCGGCATGCAGATGCGCAACTCGTGTTCCAGGACGCGCCTGTCCTCGTTGGCCTCCTGGATAGCTTGGTGGAAGGTGAGGCGATCCTCCGGGTGGATGCGCGCCCAAATGAGCATTGGGTCGGCGTATGCCTGCGCAAGCGTCACCCCCCAGCGCTCGCCGCCTGTTCCGCCGATATACGTGTAGCGCGACGGTTTGCCCGGCCACGCCTCGGTCTGGTAGATCAAAACATCGGGCATCGCCTCGCCGATGTCGTAGAGCAGCTGGTCGCGCTCGTGCAGCGCCTGAGAGCGGGCCACTATGACTGTGCGGGTCATCTCCAAGGTGCGCCGGTATGCAGCGATGAGTGCGCGGGCCGCCATGCCTAGCCATACGGCGAGCAGGGCGACGGCCAGCAGCGCCAGGGCGATCAGCCACTGCCCGCGCCACAGACTGCTGATCGCGCCGAGCAGCGCCAGCGGCAGCCCGAGCAGCAGCAGGGTGCGGAAGGTGCGGCCAAAGATGCGCTGGTTCCGGGCCAAGGTCTCGTCGTCATCAGGGAGAGGGGCGGGATTCGGTGAAGGCGGGGACTCGGGGTGCGTCGTCATGGAAAAAGCATACCTACCGTAGGGATTGGTCGCGAATGATGCTTGGTGCATAGGTCAGGCAGCGGGATTCGCGCGCCCGCTGTCGAAATGTATTGGGTAATTATACACGCAACGTATCCGCGACGATCTCGGCGTACGCCTCCGGGTCGGTCGCCCCCTCGGTGATGATCGCCATCGCGTGGGTGCTTGGGCCGATGACCAGGCGGGCGCGGGCCTCGGCGTCATCACACAGGGCCAGCAGCCCGGCCACCCCGGCCGCGCCGGTCTCGCCTGCCACTACGCCCTCGGCGGCCAGGGCGCGCATCGCCACACGGGCCAGGTCGTCGGGCACGGCCAGGGCCGCGTCCAGGCCGGCGCTGATGATCGGCCAGGCCACCGGCGAGGGCAGGCCGCAGTTCAGCCCGGCCATGATCGAGCGGTGCGGGCCAGGCACCTCGCTGATCTGGCCCGCCCGCAGCGAGGCCAGCACGCAGGCGGCCTGGTCAGGCTCGACCCCGACGACCCTCGGGCCGCCGCCCTGGCGGTAGTGGCCGACCACAGCGGCGGCCAGGGCGCCCACACCCATCTGCACGGCCACCAGGTCGGGCCTGCCTCCCAGGGCCGCATCGGCCTCCTGAAAGATCGTCGCGTAGCCCGCGATCACATCGCGCGGGGTCTGCTCATAGCCCGGCCATGCCGTGTCCGAGATAACGATAGCCTCGGGGCCGGCCGCCGCCGCCGAGAGGGCCACCGCCTCGTCGTAGCTACCGTCCACCACCACCAGCTCGGCACCCTCGCCGGCGATCGCCGCCTGGCGGGCCGGGGCCATATCGGCCGGCACAAAGATACGCGCCCGCAGGCCGAGCAGCGCGGCCATACGCGCCACCGCCCGCCCGTGGTTGCCATCGGTGGCGGCCAGCAGGGTCAGCGGGCGCAGCCGGGCCACCGCCGCCCGCAGGTCGTCCAGAGTCGCCCAGGCCGGCTCCTCGCCCAGCCGCGCGCAGAGCGCCCGGTAGGTGGCGAAGGACGCGCCCAGGATTTTGAACGACGGCAGGCCCAGCCGGTCCGTCTCCAGCTTCAGCGAGAGCCGACCGACGCCCAGGCGCGCGGCCAGGGCGGGCGCATCAACCAGCGGCGTGGGCGCGTAGCCCGGCAGCCGCCGGTGAAAGGCTAGGGCGGGCGGCGTGGGCCGTGGGTTATAGAAGATGTCCATCGTCATCCTGTAGGGGCGCGTCGCGACGCGCCCCTACGGGGCCTCCAAAATATCCAGCACCCGCTGCACCATCGCCGTATCGCTCGGGTCGAGGCCGTAGAGCAGCGGGCCGGGGCGGCGCTCGCCCGCCCAGATCTTCTCCACCGGGCGGCGCACCCGCCAGCCCTTGCGCTCTAGATCCTCCAGGGCCACCTCCACATCGGCCCGCTCCGACTCATCGCCCCTCGCCACGGCGGCGACCGCCTGGAGCAGCGGCTCAAACTGCTGCACGGCAGACTCGGCCTGCTCCTCGCCGGCGTCGCTGATCACCCCGGCCGCCGTCAGCCGCTCGTAGATGATCTGCTGCTCGGCCACCGGCAGCGCGTCGAGCGCGAACTGAAGGGCCTCACCGTCGCCGCGCTCCAGGGCGCCGCGCACGGCGGGCGGCAGGCTAGACAGAAACTCCGGGTCGAGCACGCTGGCCACATCATTGGCCGCAAAGCGGTGGCGCTCGGCGAACTCCGCCAGGCCAATATCGTCGAAGATCGTGGCGGCCTGCTCCAGATAGGTCCGCGCCAGGTCGGCCCGGCCCATGCGGCGCAGCGCCCAGCCGTAGTTGCCGGTCTGCGCCGCCGCGCTGTAGAAGTCCCCGGCCGCCCAGTAGAGCTTCACCGCCCGGTTCAGCAGGTCGGTGGCCTCGGGCAGGCGGTTCTGCTCGATCAGGGCGCGCCCACGGGCGATCAGGGCGTCGGCTTGGGCTTTCGGGTTGGCTGGCTTAGGTATACGCATAGAGTTGTTCTGGGGTACTGCGGGGAGGGCCAGGGAGGGCGCGACCCTCCCTGAGCATACCAATCATCTTCAGGAAGCCCGCGCGCGGCGCACGGTGGGCGTCTTGCCGAGCGTGGAGAGCTTCGCCCCAAGCTGCTCCAGGCTCACCAGATTATGCACAGGCAGAAAGTCATCCACAAAGGGCAGGGCCGCCTGCATGCCCAGAGTCAGCGGCTCATAGCCGGGGCTGCCCAGCAGCGGGTTCAGCCAGATCAGGCGGTGGCACGAGCGCTGTAGGCGATCCATCTCGTGGCTCAGCGTCGCCGGGTCGCCGCGATCCCAGCCGTCGCTGATCAGCAGCACCACCGGCCCTCGGCCAAGCACGCGACGACCCCAGCGGTAGTTAAACTCACGCACCGCGTCGCCGATGCGCGTCCCGCCGCTCCAGTCGCGCACATGCTTCGTCACCGCATCGATCGAGTCGTCGATATCCTTGTGGCGCAGCTGGCGGGTGATCCTAGTCAACCGGGTGCCGAACACAAACGACTCAACATCGCCCACGCTGCTGGAGATCGCGTGGACAAACTGGAGCAGGATGCGCGAGTAGCGCTCCATGCTCCCGCTGATGTCGCAGATCACCACCAGGGGCCGCGGCTCGCGCTGGGTCTCGCGCCAGGCCAGGGTGATCGGCTCACCGCCATAGCGCATATTCTGGCGCAGGGTGCGGCGCATGTCCAGGGTGCGCCCGCCACGGTCGGGGCGGCGGCGGCGGTTCGGCCGATCCTCAATCCTCCAGCGCATGCGCCGGATCAGCTCCTTACACGCCTGCACCTCCTCCCAGCTAAACTGGCCGAAGTCCTTGGTGCGCAGCGCCTCGCTGCGGCTGTAGGTGAGCTGGATATCGAGCTTCTCCTTCTGATCCTCCGGCGGCTGCTCGGCCTCCGCGTCCTCCGGCCTGCGCTTAGGCAGGCGCAGCTGGCGGCGCGGGATACGCATCTGTGGGATGGCCATCATCATCAGCTCGCTCTCGGGGCTGGCCCCGGCGGCCTTGCGCCAGAAAAACTCGAAGGCCATATCGAACAGCGGCAGATCCTCGCGGCGCAGCACCAGCGTCGCCCGCGCCGCCGCCCGAAAGTCCTCGCGCCGCGTGATCGACACATAATCGAGCGCGTCGATCAGGACAAGCATCTGGCCCGGGCTCACCGCCACGCCCATCTCGCGCAGCAGGTAGCCGAACGCGAGCAGGTGGGTCATCAGCTGCCCGCCCGGCTGGTCGGTGGTATCCATAGGGCTCCTCGCGCAGCGGTGGTTCGCGCCCATTCTAACATAGAGCACTGAGGCACTGAGGCGCTGAATCACTGAGGCACTGAGGCACTGAATCACTGAGGCCACACACCATGCGGAATGTGCGTATAATCGTAGGACAAGGTTCGTAGCAGCTTGACCATTCATAGTGAACGTAGCACCGCCTTCCAACTGGAAGCCTGCGCTACATTGTCAAGCTGGAATCGTCCCTCTGAAACCTTGTCTAGTAGCGCAAACGTCACAATATCATAACCCCTGCCGCCGGCGCACACCGCCGCGATGCAGATCGGGTCAGCGCCCTCACCCACTCAGCGCCTCAGTGGCTCAGTGATTCAGCGCCTCAGTGATTCAGTGGCTCAGTGATATACGGAGGCACCGCCATGCAAGACCCACAGGCCGGCTGGGTGCGCTGGCTTCAGGACCTTATGCCGTCTTCCCCGCGCGAGGAGACGCCCGCCCTCGCCCCCGAGCCCCGTCAGCTCGCCCTGGCCCTCGGCGGCGGCGGCGGCAAGGGCTCCGCCCACATCGGCGTGCTCCAGGTGCTAGAGGAGCTCGACATCACGCCCGACCTCATCGTCGGCACCTCAGCTGGCGGCGCGGTCGCCGTCCTCTACGCGGTCGGCCTCAGCTGGGAGCAGATCTGCCAGGTCTTCCGCGACACCGCCCTGCGCCGCATCGCCACCCCCGACCCGACCCGCACCGGCCTGATCGGCCAGCGCAAGCTCGCCGCCTACCTCACCGGCCTGCTCGGCGACCGCACCTTCGCCGACCTGCGCATCCCCTGCGCGGTGGTGGCCACCGACCTCGCCAGCGGCCAGCCGGTGACGATCAGCGATGGGCCGCTCGTCTCAGCGCTGCTGGCCACCACCGCCCTGCCCAGCATCATGCCGCCCGTGATGCGCGACGGCATGATCCTCGCCGACGGCGGTATCCTGAACAACCTGCCGATCGACGTGGCCCTCGCCCTCGGAGCCCAGAAGGTGATCGCCGTCGAGCTAAACGAAGCCCTCCCCGACTTCCAGCTCGCCCCGGTGGAGGCCGAGAACCCGCTGGCCCGGCTGGCCCTAGCCCCCCAGCAGCTCGCCATCGCCAATCGGGCGCTGGCCCTGCTGATAGCCCGCACGACAGAGCTCTACCTCCAGCAGCACCCGCCCGCCCTGCTCCTGCGCCCCGACGTGGCCGACATCCCCACCCTCGACATGTCGAACCCAGAAAAGGGCCAGACCGCAGGCGTCGCCACCGCCCGCGCCGCCGCCGAGGATCTGCTCGCCCTGCGATCCTGGCGGCTCGGCCCGCCCACAGACCCCGCCCCGCCGCCCGCCCGCCCGCGCCTGCCCTTCACCCTCCCCAGCTGGCCCCAGCCCGACACACCCGAAGAAGAGATCATCTAGTAGGAACGCAGCGCGCTGCGTTCCTACGGGCCAACCTCCACCCCCACAACCCGCACCCCCAGCCGCCGCCCATCAGCGCTCGCCCGGTCAAAGTCGCGCGGCATAAACGTATCGCTGCGCAGACCCACAACCACGATCCGGGCGGTAGGGAACCGAGCAGGCAGTAGCGCCACATACCCTCCGCCATCGGCACTGATCTGAAGTGATCCCAGATCTCGCCCATCAACCGTCACCCGCAGCGCGCAAGGACTACCATCAGGCCGCCCAGATGCCGCCCGGATGCGCAACTCCGTCGCCCCAGCCGGAGCCATCAACCGCAACTGCGCCTCACCCCGCGTCCAGCGAAAGCCCACCTCGCCCGGCGCCACGCTATGGAAACCCCGGATAAACCCCAGGTCAAGCCCATCGCCCAGGTCGATCCGGCTCGGCGGCTCACTCGTAAATCGGCCCCAGCTCCACACCTGAAGATCCTCAAGCGAGCTCGTCTCAAAAGCCAGATCCGCGCGGGCCGCCGCAACATCACCCCGCTGGCGCAGCAGATCGCCGCGCAGCAGATGGGCGTAAGGGTGCGCCGGCAGCGCCCCGATAGCCGCATCCAGCTGGGTCATCGCCCCGGCCTCATCCCCAGCCAACACATCGGCGCGAGCCAGAGCCACCCGCGCCAGCGCCGAACCATCATCCAGCGCCAGCGCACCCCCAGCCGCCGCCCGCGCCGCCGCAACATCGCTCCGGCCCAGCGCCGCCTCAGCCCGCGCCAGATCCAAATGCTTCCAACCCAGCCACCACGCCAGCGCCGGATAATTCGCGTGCAGCAGCGTCATCCCCAGACACACGGCGACAGCCAGCCCCCCAGCCACCATCGGCCAGCGCCCCCTACCCCCCAACACCCAACCCCCAGCCCCCGCCAGCGCCAGCCCCGCAAACGGCAGCAGCGCCGGGTAGAGCGGCAGGCGATAGCGCAGCTCCACATGGAAGAGCACCGTCGTCAGCCCCACATACAGCGCCCAAGGCAGCAGCAGCCCCGCCGGAGAAGCTATCACGCCGAGTATTCGTGCCCAGAACGACCGACTCCCGACCCCCGACTCCCGACCCCCGACTCCCAGCCCCCAACCCCCAGCCCCCAACACAACCAGCCACACCCCATCGCCCAAGATCAGGCGCGCCCACACCTCCGTCTGTGGCACCCAGATCGCCGGGCGAGCCAGCAGATCATCGCTAAACTCCAGCGCGAACAGCTTCTTCAGCTCGCCCCACGCCTTCGCCGCAAAGCGCGCCGGGTCGCCAGAGATCGCCGCGACACCCCGCTGCATCGAGAGCTGCTGGCGAGCCAGCCGATCATCGCCCATCGCATAGAGCTGCGCCTTCACCGCCTCGCGCCCCGCCGGGTCATTATCCAGCCACAGATTCTCCGCCCCCGTCGTATCGATCAAGATCAGCCCGCCGTAGGCAACATAGTTCCGCGCCGACCAGGGCAGGAGGATAAGGCAACAGGTAAAAGTAAAAAGGCAAACCTGCGGAGCCGCAGCGCGAAGCCAATCTTTTACCTTTTGCCTTTTACCTGTTGCATTGAGCGCCAGCCACACCGCCCCCAGCGGCAGCAGCGGCAGCGCCACCGAGCGCAGCAGACAGAGCGCCCCGATGATCAGCCCAGCCAGCGCACCCTCAGCCAGGCGCCCCGTCCGCCCAGCGCGCAGCAGCAGCCAGAGCGCCGCCGTCAGCCCAAACAGAAACAGCGCCTCCGTCAGCAGCTCAGTCGCATTCGCCGCCAGCGTATAGCTCAGCGCGCAGAGCGCCGCCGCCAGCAGCGCCGGCCCGCGCGACTCAACCCCCGAGCGGCGGGCAACCTCGCGGGCCAGCAGATACACCAGCGGAACCGTCGCCGCACTAATCAGCGCCTGGACAAGGCGCAGATTCTGCACCAGCGAGTCAAAAAAGTAAATACAGCCAGCCAGAAAGACCGGGTAGAGCGGCGGGCGCATCAGGCGCAGCTCAACATACTGATGGTCACGCAGCAGCCAGATCGCCTGATCCAGATACTCGCGCTCATCCCCGCCCAGCGGATAGAACTCGCGCCAGCGCCAGGCCAGCAGGCGCAGGGCGAGGCCTAGAAGAAATAAGGTAAAAGGCAAAAGGTAAAAGGCTAGCGCCTCGTTTACCTTTTGCCTTTTACCTTTTACCTTTTGCATTACCTCACCTCCGCCCAGTCGAGCTGGAAGGCCAGCCGACGCAGCTGTCCCACCTGCGGCCCCTGCTGGCGCACCAGGTCGAGCGCATCCGGCACAAAGGTATCGCCGCGCAGGCGGATCGTCAGGTCAGAGCCAGCCATACGGGCAGGCAGATCCAGGCAGACCGTGCGCAGATCGCGGGTGAGCGCAAAGCTGCCCACAGGCATATCGTCGAGGCTCGCCGAGATCGTCGGCAGGGCCAGATCCTCAGGCCAGCCCAGGCCCGAGATATTGAGGCAGAGCCGCTGGGGCTCACCGCTCGCCGCGCGCGGAAAGCGCAGCGCCGACTCGCCCGTCGCCCAGCGCACCGTCGCCCCCAGATCAGCGTCATAGCGACCCAGGTAGAAGCCGTCGATATAGCCCAGGTCATTATCATCAGCCAGATCGATGCGGTTGCCGGGGGCGGGCGGCGGGTGGAGCCACTGCCATGCCCATGCCACCGGGTTCTGGTTATCCACCAGAGGCGGATTCAGCTCGCGGCGGGCCGCCTCCACATCACCCAGCTGACGGAACAGCTCGCCCGCGATCAGACTCGTCTGCCAGTCCTCCAGAGGCTGCACCGGCTCAGTGGCCAGCCGATGCAGCCCGGCGGCCGGTCGCCCCTCCAGCCCATCGAACAGGGGCTCGCCCACACCCACGGCGTAGCCAGGCAGATACTCCTCGGTCAGCAGATCGTGAGCATCGGCGACATCCCCGGCCCCAAGGGCGGCGGCGAGCTGCTGCTCAGCCAGATAGCCGGTGCGGGCGGCCAGGGCCAGCCCGGTGCTCGCCAGGCTCGACGGGTACGGCCCCAGGTACGAGGCCCAGCGCGACGCCTCGCCCGGTGCGCGCGGCTCCAGGTAGGCGTAGGGCGTGGCCGCCACCAGCAGCAGCAGCCCGGCCAGCGTGGCGCAGGCCGCGCCATAGCGCGTGCGCAGCCCTCCCCAGCGCGGCAGCGCCGCCAGCGCATACGCCGCCAGCACAAACACCAGCGGCATAAGCGGCACCCGAAACCGGTTGATCGCAAACAGCAGCGGCGCCGTCCCCAGGTTATACAATAACCAGAGCCCAAGCAGGGGCATAGCAGCGGGCCGACTGCGTCGGCCCGCTGCTATGCCCCACCCCACCACCGCCAGCGGCAGAGCCAGCACATAGAGCGTATCATCGAGCAGGAAGAGCGCCAGGGCGTACCATGGCGGCAGGCGGCCCAGAGCGAACCCCTTACTCAGCCGCTCGTCGCCCGTATAGTTGATCTGGAACAGGTCGATCAGCTCGCCCAGGCTCTTTTTGACAAAGGCCACCGGCGCTGCCCGCAGCAGACAAAACGCCTCCGCGCTCAGCAGGCGCTGCCGGTCGGCCTGGCTGATCTGCGCAGTGGGCGTGCCCAGCGCCGCCAGGAGGCTCTCATCTCCAGCGGCGTACAGGCACGAGCCGCCCCTCGGGTCAGCCAGCAGCTCACGCCGCTGCCCCTCAGAGAGCGTCGGGTCAAGCAGAGCCAGCACAAAGTTACGCAGCGGCGCATCGCTCCGCCCGCCATCGTAGGCCGTGCGCGCCCCCAGCGCCAGGTTAAAAGCCCCCGTCGTGTCCACCACCACCAGCCCCCCGTAGGTCCGGCTCGCGTACAGCGTCCACGGCGCGATCACCAGCCCCGCCGCCAGCGCGACGATAGCCACACTCGACCACCGCCCCGCCACCGCCCCCA
>RYFE02000023.1 GCA_004138175.2 Chloroflexales bacterium ZM16-3
TCCCGACTCCCGACTCCCGACCCCCGACCCCCGACCCCCGACTCCCGACCCCCGACCCCCGACCCCCGACCCCCCCGCTTGACACCGCGCCCCTACCCCGATACCCTGTAGCACGTACCCATTGTGCATCGCATGTACAAGCTCGGAGGATCGATGATGATCAATAACGCGCCCCATGCCGCGCCGCACGCCCCGCGCAGGAACCCCATCCGCTCCCGCGCCGATTGGGAGTCCCAGCGCGCCAGCGCCCTGGGCGACCCCGGCTCCTTCCACGGGGCGATCGCCCGCAGCGCGATCCATTGGTACGATGCGGGGCTGGGCGCGTGGATCATCTGGGATGAGCCACGCCAGGTATGGGCCGCCCTCGACGCAGGCAGCGGCCTGCCCGTCGCTGTGCCCTACGACAACACCCATATGCCCTGGCGTCGCGCCCTCAACGACGATAGCCCGCCCTTCTACCGCTGGTTTGAGGGCGGCCTGACCAATGCCTGCTTCAATGAGGTGGACCGCCACGTTATGCTCGGCTTTGGCGACGAGGTCGCCTACTTCTTCGAGGGCGACCGCTGGGACAGCAGCCTGAATGATGGCCGGGGCGGCCCGGTCGTCCACGAGGCGATCACCCGCAAGCAGCTGATGCTAGAGGTGGTCAAGGCCGCCCAGGTGCTGCGCGACCTCGGCCTGAGCCGGGGCGACCGCATCGCGCTGAATATGCCCAATATTCTGCCGCAGATCTTCTACACCGAGGCGGCTAAGCGCCTGGGTATTGTCTACACGCCGGTGTTCGGCGGCTTCAGCGATAAGACGCTCTCTGACCGCATCCACAATGCCGGTGCCCGCGTGGTGATCACCTGCGACGGTGGCTACCGCAACGCTCAGGTGGTGCCCTACAAGGAGATCTATACCGACCAGGCGCTGGATAGGTATGTGCCGGTTGAGGTGGCGCTACAGATCGTCCGCAGCACTCTGGAGGCCGAGTTGCTCGATACCTGGCATGTCCAGTCGATCTATGGCGCTGTCGAGGAACAAATCTCCGACGAGATCACTGTGGAGCGCGCGGATGTGATGCGCGGGGTGGGCGTGGGCCTGGCGCGGCTGGGCGAGCTCGACGCCGCGCTGCAGGCCCGGCTGCGCACGGTGGTGGCCCAGGCTCTGGTGTCCGCGCCGCCCAGGGTCGATGCGGTGGTGGTGGTGCGCCACACCGGCCAGGAGATCCTCTGGCGGCAGGGCCGCGACCGCTGGAGCCACGAGCTGATCGCGCAGGCCAGCGACCGCATCCTGGCGGCGGCCCGCGCCGCCGGTGTGGAGGTGGCGGACGAGGCCGCGCTGCTGGATCTGCCCACCGAGCAGTTTGTGCGCGCGCTCTACGCCAGCAGCCCATGTACGCCCCTCGACGCCGAGTTCCCCATGTTTATCATCTACACCTCGGGCAGCACCGGCAAGCCCAAGGGCGTCGTCCACGTCCACGGCGGCTATGTGGCCGGGCTGGCCCACACCATGCGGGTCAGCTTCGACGCCGAGCCGGGCGATGTGATCTATGTGATCGCCGACCCCGGCTGGATCACCGGCCAGAGCTATATGATTACCGCCAGCCTGGCCTGTCGGCTCACCGGCGTGCTCGCCGAGGGCTCGCCGGTCTTCCCCTCGGCCGGGCGCTACGCCAGCATCATCGAGCGCCACGGCGTGCGCATCTTCAAGGCTGGCGTCACCTTCCTCAAGTCTGTGATGTCGAACCCTCAGAATGTGGAGGACGTGCGCCAGTATGATATGGGCAGCCTGGAGGTGGCCACCTTCTGCGCCGAGCCGGTGAGCCCAGCGGTGCAGCAGTTCGGTATGGAGATTATGACCCCGCAGTACATCAACTCGTACTGGGCCACCGAGCACGGCGGGATTGTCTGGACGCACTTCTTCGGCAACGACGACTACCCCCTGCGCGCGGACGCCCACACTTACCCGCTGCCCTGGGTGGCGGGGGATGTCTGGGTGGCTACAGGGGTTGGGAGTCAGGATTCGGAGGTTGGTGATGGCAGCATGTATCGCGTGGCCGACTATGAGGAGAAGGGCGAGATCGTGATCACCGCGCCCTACCCCTACCTCGCCCGCACGATCTGGGGCGATGTGAAAGGCTTCGAGGAATCACTCAACACTCAGCCCTCAGCCCTCAGCCCTTGGAGAGGCGACGCCGAGCGCTTCCTGACAACCTACTGGCGGCGCGGGCCGGCGGGCGAGTGGGCCTATGTGCAGGGCGACTTCGCCCGCAAGTACGCCGACGGCAGCTTCACCCTGCACGGTCGATCCGACGATGTGATTAACGTCTCGGGCCACCGCATGGGCACCGAGGAGATCGAGGGCGCTATCCTGCGCGACCGCCAGATCACCCCCGACTCGCCGGTCGGTAACTGCATTGTGATCGGCGCGCCCCACCGCGAGAAGGGGCTGACCCCGCTGGCCTTTGTGCTCACCGTCCCCGACCGCAAGCTCGCCGGTGTTGACCGCCGCCGCCTGGATGATCTGGTGCGCTCGGAGAAGGGCGTGGTCAGCGTCCCCGAGGACTATATCGAGGTGTCGGCCTTCCCCGAGACGCGCAGCGGCAAGTACATGCGCCGCTTCCTGCGCAGCCTAATGGCCGATGAGCCGCTGGGCGACACGACCACCCTGCGCAACCCCGAGTCGCTCGCCGAGATCGCCGAGAAGATCGCGGCCTGGAAGCGCGCTCAGCAGATGGCCGAGGAGCAGCAGATCATCGAGCGGTACAGGTACTTTACGATCGAGTACCACACCGTCGGAAGGAAGAAGGAAGAAGGAAGAACGATGAAAGATGGCGATCCGGATCATCCTTCATCCTTCATCCTTCATCCTTCAAAGCTCGCCATCGTCACCGTGACCAACCCGCCGGTGAACGCGCTGAACGAGCGGGCGCTGGATGAGCTGAACACGATTGTGGATCACCTGGCCCGGCGGCGGGATGTGGCGGCGGTGGTCTTTACGGGGCAGGGCACAAAGAGCTTTGTGGCCGGGGCGGATATCCGCCAGCTGCTTGAGGATCTGCACACGGTGGAGGATGCGCTGGCCCTGCCGAACAATGCGCATCTGGCCTTCCGCAAGATCGAGCGGATGGCTAAGCCCTGCGTGGCCGCGATCAATGGGGTGGCCCTGGGCGGCGGGCTGGAGTTTGCGCTGGCCTGCCATTACCGGGTGACAGAGCCCTATGCCGAGTTTGGCCAGCCCGAGATCAACCTGCGCCTGCTGCCTGGCTACGGCGGTACCCAGCGTCTGCCGCGCCTGCTGTACTCCCGCGCCAGGGGCACTGGCCTGCTGCGCGCCATTGAGCTCATCCTCGGCGGGCGCAGCATCAGCGCCGAAGAGGCTCACGAGATCGGCCTTGTCGACGCCCTGGCCGCCGGAGATCAGGATGTGCTCTCGCTGGCCTGCGCTCTGGCCAGCGCCTACGTGCAGCAGGACAGCGTCGAGGCGGAGCCATCCACCGAGCTGGGCCAGGCGTTCGCCGAGCGCCGCCGACAGGTGGCCGCATGGGCCGCCCCGCAGCCAGACTTTGTCGCCGATGAGCTGGCCCACATCCTGGCCCACCCCGATATCGAGCGGATTATGCGCCAGGCCCAGGGGGCCGGGCGCGGCCCCGCCGTGAGGCGGGCGGTCGAGGCGATGCGCCTTGGCTTCGAGCGCGGCCTCGACGAGGGGCTGTCCCACGAGGCCAGGCTCTTCGCCGAGGCCGTGGTTGACCCCGAGGGCGGCAAGGCCGGCATCAGCGCGTTTATGGACAGGCGCAGCGCGCCCCTGCCCACCCGCCGCCCGCGGGTGGGCGCGGAGCATGAGCAGACCCTGCGCGACCAGGGCCAGCTGCTGCCCATCGGCTCGCCCTTCTTCCCCGGCGTCACGCCCCTGCCCGCCTGGCAGTACGCCCAGGCCGTCGTGCGCGACCCGCAGAGCGGGGCGGGCGCCCACGGCGACCCGATCAGCGCCGAGCGCCAGATCATTACTCCCGTCGAGCGGCCAGGGCCGAGTCAGGCACTGCTCTACGTGCTGGTCAGCGAGGTCAACTTCAACGATATCTGGGCGATCACCGGCATCCCGGTGAGCCTGTTCGACGAGCACGACCGCGACTGGCACGTGACCGGCTCGGGCGGGGTGGCCCTGATCGCCGCGCTGGGCGAGGATGCCCGCCGCGAGGGCAGGCTGAAGGTGGGCGATATGGTGGCGATCTACGCGGGCCAGAGCGACCTGCTCTCGCCGCTGGCCGGGCTCGACCCGATGGCGGCCGACTTTGTGATCCAGGGCTACAACACGCCGGACGGCTCGCACCAGCAGTTTATGCTGGCCCAGGCGCCGCAATGCCTGCCTCTGCCGCCCGACATGAGCCTGGAGGCGGCCGGCAGCTTCATGCTGAACCTGGGCACCGTCTACCGGGCGCTCTTCACCACGCTGGGCGTCCGGGCCGGGCGGAGCATCTTCATCGAGGGGGCGGCCACCGGCACCGGGCTGGACGCGGCCCGCACCGCCGCGCGCAACGGGCTGGACGTGATCGGCCTGGTCAGCTCGGAACAGCGGGCGGTCACCCTGCGCGCGGCCGGGGCGCGCGGCGCGGTCAACCGCAAGAACCCGGCGCTGGCCGAGTGCTTCACCCGCGTGCCGCCCGACCCGGAGCTGTGGGGGACGTGGGAGCAGGCCGGCGAGGCGCTGATCGAGCGCTTCAAGGAGCAGAATGACGGCAGGCTGGCGGACTACGCCGTCTCTCACGCGGGTGAGACGGCCTTCCCGCGCAGCTTCCAGCTGCTGGGCGCGCCGCGCGACGGCCACATCCCCACGATCGCCTTCTACGGGGCCAGCAGCGGCTACCACTTCACCTTCCTGGGCAAGCTGGGCAGCGCCAGCCCCACCGAGATGCTGCGCCGCGCCGGGCTCCACGCCGGGCAGGCGGTGGCGATCTACTACGGCGTCCAGGAGTCGGGAATTGGGAGTCGGGAGTCGGATCCGACTCCCGACTCCCGACTCCCGACTCCTGCGCTGATCGACCCCGCCGGCCTTGAGGCGATCGAGTCGGCGCGGGCGCTCGGGGCGCGGGTGGTTGTCGTGACCTACACCGAGGCCCAGCGCGAGTTTGTGCAGAGCCTGGGGTTCGGCGCTGCGCTGCGCGGCGTGGTGAGCCTGGAGGAGATACAGCGGCGGATGGGCGCCGACTTCGACTGGCCGGAGACGATGCCAGACCTGCCGGACTCGAAGGCCGACCCGGCCGGGCTGAAGGAGGCGGTGCGCCGCTTCAACGAGCTGACCTTCAAGCCGCTGGGGGCGGCGGTGGGACAGCACCTGCGCAGCGCCGACAACCCGCGCGGCTACCCCGACCTGATCATCGAGCGGGCTGGCCACGACGCGCTGGCCGTCAGCGCCATGCTGGTGAAGCCCTTCACCGGGCGGATCGTCTATTTCGAGGAGCTAGACGGGCGGCGCTTCTCCTTCTTCGCCCCGCAGATCTGGATGCGCCAGCGCCGCATCCTCATGCCTACGGCCAACATCTACGGCACGCACCTCTCCAACGCCTACGAGATTGTCCGCCTGAGCGACGAGATCAGCGCTGGGCTGCTCGGCATCACCGAGCCGACCCTGGTGCCCTGGGAGGAGCTGCGCGAGGCGCACCAGGCCATGTGGGAGAACCGCCACGCCGCTGCCACCTATGTGGTGAACCACGCCCTGCCCGCCCCTGGGATCAGGGGCAGGGACGAGCTCTACGAGGCGTGGGCGAGCCTCTTCTGATGGCCTCAGCGCACCAGCGAGCCGTACAGCTCGACGGTGCGCTCGGCGATCGCGTCCCAGCTGAAGTGCTCCTCGACGCGGCGGCGGCCGGCCGCGCCGAAGCGGGCCTGGAGCGCCGGGTCGAGGGCCACCCGGTTGATCGCGGCGGCCAGGTCGGCCGAGAAGGCCGCCGGGTCAACCGGCTCGAAGGTGCCCTCCCGCAGCTTCAGATCGACCAGCAGGCCGGTCTCCTCGGGCACCACCACCTCCTTGATCCCGCCGACCGCCGAGGCGACCACCGCCGTCTCGCATGCCATCGCCTCCAGGTTGATGATCCCGAAGGGCTCGTAGACGCTGGGGCAGATGAAGGCGGCGGCGTGGGAGTATATCTGGATCACGTCGGGGCGAGCCAGCATCTCCTGGATCCAGATCACGCCGGGGCGATCCTTGACCACGGCGGCCAGACCCTCCTGCATCTCGTGGGCGATCTCGGGCGTGTCGGGGGCGCCGGCGCAGAGCACCACCTGGAGCGAGGGGTCGATCTGCGGGATGGCATTTACCAGGTGGATGATGCCTTTCTGGCGGGTGATCCGGCCCACGAACAGCACATAGGGTCGGCTCGGATCGACCCCGTAGCGGGTCAGCGCATCGGTGGCGGTGGCCTTGCGGTACTCGGCCAGGTCGATCCCGTTATAGATCACGTGGACCTTCTCGGGGCTCACGTCGAACAGACGCAGCACATCCTCGCGGGTCTCCTTGGAGACGGCGATGATCGCGTCGGCCTGCTCCATAGCGGTGCGCTCCATCCAGGAGCTGAGGTGGTAGCCGTTGCCAAGCTGCTCGACCTTCCAGGGGCGCAGGGGCTCCAGCGAGTGGATGGTGAGCACGTAGGGCACGCCCCAGAGCTTGCTGGCCAGCAGCCCGCCCATATCGGTGTACCAGGTGTGGCAATGGACGATCTGGGCGTCGAGGTTATCCTTGGCCATCAGCAGCGAGCGCGCAAAGGCGTCCACCGCGCCGGAGTAGCGCGGGTCAGTGTTCCGCTTCACCTCATCCCAGAGCGGGTAGCCGCGCACGCTGAGGCGCTCGCCGTCGGCCTGCTGGCTGCCGAAGCAGCGCACCTCAACATCGACGAGCTTCGCCAGCGCCTTGCTCAGGTACTCCACGTGAACCCCGGCGCCGCCGTAGACGTTGGGCGGGTACTCGTTGGTAAACAGGGCGATCTTCTTGAGATCAGGCATAGCAATCCCTTACTTCCAATCAGGCGCACGGTCACAGGTGGCTCAAGTATAGCATCAACTGTGTTTGGGCTGATGCAACATTCTGAGCGCCTCACGGCTGGCGACTGGAAGTCGCGCCGACGGGGCGCGTTGCGCCGGGCGTCGGCCTACGCCGACGCCGGAACCGCCCGCCTAGGCGGGCGGCTGGCCGCAGGCCCCCGCGACGCGGCTTCAGCCGCCATCGACAATGCACTCGCCCTTGGGTGGAGCTATGGTATACTGCGCGCCATGAGCATGATTACCGTCAGCAGCACGCGCCAGCAGCAGCGCCGCACCCGGGGGCCGGGAGGTACGGCGATCTGACGCTGCGCAGCTAGCCGAACTCGCGCCCGCCGGGACACCCCCGGCGGGCGCTTTGTGTTGTCGCCAGGATTGTATGTGAGGGAAGAAACGATGGACACGGGATTTCTGCTGCGGGGGCTGGTGGTGGGGGTCGCTATCGCGGCTCCGGTGGGGCCGATCGGGGTGCTGTGTATTCGGCGCACCCTGGCCGACGGGCGGGCTACGGGCTTCGCCTCGGGGATGGGCGCGGCTACGGCTGACCTGATCTACGGGACGGTGGCGGCCCTTGGGCTGACGGCGGTGGCTGGCCTGCTAGAGGGGGTGAGCCTGTGGACGCGCCTGCTGGGCGGGCTGTTTTTGTGCTACCTGGGGGTGCGTACGCTGCTTGAGGCACCATCGGAGCGCCCGGCGGCGGCCGGGGCGCGCGGGCTGCTGGGGGCCTACGCCTCCACCTTCGCCCTGACGATCACCAACCCGGCGACGATCATCGCCTTCGCGGCAGTGTTCGCCGGCATGGGCGCGGCCAGCGGGGTGTCTGGCTACGGCGACACGCTGCTGCTGGTGGCCGGGGTGTTCAGCGGATCGGCCCTCTGGTGGCTGCTGCTCAGCGGCGGGGTGAGCCTGCTGCGCTCGCGGGTGACGCCGACCGCCCTGCGCTGGGTGAACCGCAGCGCAGGGCTGATCATCCTGGGCTTTGGCGTGGCCGCCCTGGCAAGCCTGCTCTGAGGGATGGGCTCAGGGAGGGCAAAAGCCCTCCCTGAGCCCTCTATGCGGCGTCACCCGGCGGCTGAAGCCGCGGGCTCTTGTTCTGCGAAGGCCGCCTGCGCGGCCTCAGGCAGGCCGCGCAGGCGGCCTTCGTTGGACAGAGCCCGCCCGTTCACGGGCCGGGTGCTCGGGGTGATAGGGTGACTTTTGCGGTATTGCGCTCAGCGCTATAGCCCTATGCCTCGGCGGAAGAAGCCAGCGACAGCGTCGGGCATCTCCTCGGGGTTAGGTGTGCCGGTAATGCTCAGCCGACCCACGTTCGGCGACATAAACAGGGCGTAGAAGATTCGCACAATGCTGGCCTCATCAAGCTGCGGGTTGATCTCCCCGGCGGCGATGGCCTGGTGAACCAGATCCACCACCACCGCATCGATCCGACAGATCTGATCGAGCGGCTCCTGGTGGCCCTTGAGCATATGTACGATCTCGGGCATCCACAGCTGCATCGCCGTGACGCGCCGGTCGAGCTGCACCTGCACCCCCGTGCGCAGTAGGTCGGTCAGGCGGTCGAGGGCCGACCGGCCCGACGCGCCACCGTCGTCCACTACTGAGAAGAGGCGATCCATCACCTGGGCCGCCATCGCCACCACCAGCGCCTCCTTAGTGGAGAAATGGCTGTAGAGGGTTGGCTTGGAGACACCGACGTGCGCCGCCAAGTCATCCATCGACATCGCGGCGTAGCCCCGCTCGGCGATCAGATGCTGGGCCGCCTCTAGGATCTCATCCCGCAGCACCTGGCGTCGGCGCTCGCGCAGGTTACTCGCCATGAAACGGCCTTTCTACCAGGGAGGTGCATTGGATCGCGAAAGATACGGAAGGGGCGAAGGACACGCACACGAACTTCGCGAAGTTCGTGTGCGTGTCCTTCACCAGGATTCGTGTCCTCCCTGATCAGATCTGGATGCTGACGCGGGCGCTCATGCCGGCCCGCAGGCCGTCCTGTGTGTCGAGGACGATCCGCACCGCGTAGGTGCGCACCGTGCCGGAGACGGTCGCCGTTGGGGCGACGTAGGTCACCTTGCCAGTGAATGTCTGGCCGGGGATGGCGTCCACATCAACGGTGGCGGACTGGCCCTCGCGCACCTTGGCCACATCGGTGTCGCTAATGTTTACCTCGATCCGCAGCTCGCTCACGTCTACCACCTGGATGACCATCTGGCCGGAGCCGTTCGCCAGGTCGCCCGGGTCGATGCTGACGATGGAGACGATCCCGGCGAAGGGGGCCGTGATTGCGGCCTTGTCGCGGTTGAGCTTCGCGGAGTCGCGGGCGGCCTCGGCCGCCCGCACCTGGGCCATGGCGCCGGCGACGGTGGCCTCGGTCGGGTCGGCGGTGATCTGCCCAAGGTTGGCCTGGGCGGCGGCGAGGCCGGCCTGGGCCGATGCGAGTTGTCCGGCGCGCTGGTCGCCCTTCAGCTTGTCGAGGTTTGCCCGGGCCTGGGCCACGGCTGCGTCGGCGGCGGCGCGCTGGTCGGCGGTGGCCCCGTCGATCAGCTTCTGTAGGCTGGCCTGGGCCCCGCTCAGCTGGGCCTCGGCCGCCCGGACGCCATCAATCTCGTTCTGCTGGGCCTGCTCGTAGGCCAGCCTCGCGCTCTCCAGCGCGGCCCTAGCATCTTCCACCGCGCGCAGGGCTGCTGTCTCCTGATCCTTCAGGCTCTGCGGCAGGTCGCCGGGCAGCTTGTCCAGCTCGCGGTTGCTCCAGTAGATCCGCGAGTAGGCGTCTTGGGCGGTGCGCAGTGAGTTGGCGGCCGACTCCATCCGCAGGTTGGCGCTCTCCTTCGCGGTCGAGAGGTTGGTGCGCTGGATCTCTAGGTTCGACTGGGCCTGCTGCACAGAGGACTGGGTCTGCTGGAGATCGGTGGCCTTTGGCCCGGCGGCGATGTCGGCCTGGCGGGCGATGGCCTGCTGGAGGTTGGCCTCGGCGGCGGCGATATCCTGGCTGGTCACAGAGCCGCGCGTCTGGCGCACGCCGGCGGCGGCCTGGGCCACCTGGGCTTGGGCGGCGGCGATCTGATCGGGTGTGGCCCCATCGATCGTGCGCTGGTAGTTTGCCTGCGCCGATGCCAGCTGGGCCTCGGCCTGAGCCACCTGGAGATCCAGCTCGCGGGTGTCGAGGCGGGCCAGATCCTGGCCCTTGGACACGACCGCGCCCTCCTCGACGAGCACCTCGGCCACGGTGCCGGGCACCCGGAAGCCCAGATCTGCGGTGTAGCGCGCGGCAACCTCGCCCGATGCCGTCACCCCAATGTTGATCGCGGGCGCGCCGGTTGCGGGCGCGGCGGTGGCGGCTGGAGAGCCAGTATCGCCGCTAGAAGGCAGCACCATAGTCGGGACGGCACCGGCGGGCGCGGCGGTGGGGCTCGCCTGCGTCGCGGCGCATGCGCTCAGCGCGGCGGCGAGCATGATGGCGGCGAATATCTTCTTATGCATGGGTTCCTCGTAAAAAACAGGAGTTGCTAGATATTACATGCGTTGGGGCACCCCAATGTTGGTGTCCACATTGGGGTGTCCGTACATTTGTTTCCAGATAGCTGTCTAGTCCCCCGCCGCCTCTCCAGCGTGCGTGCTGGTCTGGGCGGCAGGTGCCTCCGGCTGGGCGACGGGTGCCTCCGGCTGGGCGGCGGGTGCCTCCGGCTGGGCCGAATCGCCCTGGCGGAATAGACCCATAAAGCGGCTCACCGCTGAGTCAAGCAGGCTGTAGACCGTCGGCACAACCAGCAGGGTCAGCAGGGTTGAGGTTGTGACGCCGCCGACGATCACCCATGCGAGGCCACGGCGGAACTCGGAGCCCTCACCGCTGCCGAAGAAGTGGATGCCAAAGGCGGTGGGCAGGGCACCAGCGATCAGGGCCACCGAGGTCATCAGGATAGGCCGCAGGCGGATGGCACCCGCCAGGCGCAGCGCCTGGTGCTTCTCCAGACCCACCCGGCGCAGGCGGTTCGTGAAGTCCACCAGAAGAATGGAGTTCTTCACCACCACGCCGAGGAGCATGATCAGGCCGATCATGCCGGTGATGTCCAGGTCGATGCCGACGATGCGCAGGGCCAGGAAGGCACCGATGAAGCTGAAGGGCATGGCCATCATAATCACCAGTGGCTGGGTGAAGGAGCCGAACTGTGAGGCCAGCACCATATAGACGAACAGCACCGAGAGCGCCATGGCCAGGATGAGCGAGCCGAAGCCCTCGCTCGTCTGCTGGAGCGTGCCCTGGTAGCTCACCACAATATCGGCGGGGATGCCCAGTGCGTTGATCTTCGGCTGTAGCTCGTTGGAGACATCGGTGAGGTTGCGACCCTCCAGGTTCGCGCCAACCAGCAGCTGGTTCAGCCGGTCGTAGCGGCGGATGGTGGTCGGGCTAGAGTCCAGCGACACCGTGCCCAGCGAGCTGAGCGGCACCACGCCCGAGCGGGTCGGGATGGTTATCGAGCTGAGCGCCTGGACGCTGCTGCGGTCGTCGGGGCGCAGGCGCACCACCACATCGGTGTCCACGCCGTTCTGGCGCAGCACCGTGGCTCGGCTGCCATTGATCAGGGCGCGCACTGAGGCGGAGATATCATCGTTGGTGATGCCCAGGTCGCCGATCCGGCCGGGGTCGGCGTTGAAGCGCAGCTCGGGCTTGCCGGTGGTGTAGTTCGTGTCGATGTCCACCAGGCCATCCACCTGGCCGAGCGTGTCGCGCACCGCCGTCACCACCGGGGCCATATCGGCCAGGGGGCGGGTGCTCTGCAGGCTCACCTGGAGCTCGCGGCCGGACACGCCGGTGCTGCCGCCGGAGAAGCTCGGCACGGCGAACGACAGGCGGGGCAGATCTTTAAGCTGGCTGCGCAGGCGCTCCTGCACCGTTAGCGACGGGATGTGGCTATCGATCTTGATCGAGAACTCGGCTCGCTCAGGGGCGCCGGTGAAGCCCACGGTCGAGATCGCCGTCAGCACCGCCGGGTCAGCCTTCAGCACCGCCTCAGCCTCCTGGGCCAGGCGGTCGGTCTCAACCAGGGCGGTGCCGGGGGGCAGCTCGAAGCCCATAATGAACTGGTGGTTGTCCTGGGTGGGGAAGAACGAGAACTTCAGGCCGCTGGCCACCACGCCGCTGAGCAGCAGCACGCCGATGGCGATCGCCACGATAAACATGCGGTTGCGCAGCGAGCTAAGGCTCCAGGCCAGCAGCTTCCCGTAGAAGATGCCCATGCGGCCCGGGTCCTCGTGGGCCTCCTCGATCAGCCCGGCGTCGCGCTCGTTGAGCTCGGCGTCTGCGGCGATCTTCAGGTCGGGCATCATGTCGCGATGCACCGTGCTGTGCTTCTTCGCCTTCGGCTTAATATTCGGGAAGAGGTTGGCCGACATCATCGGGGCGAAGGTGAATGCCTCGACCAGCGAGAGCAGGATGGCGATCGCCACGATCAGGCCGAAGGAGCGGAACACGATCCCGGCGGTGCCCTCGGCGAAGGTGACGGGCACGAACACCGCCACGATGGTCAGCGTCATCGCCAGCACCGAGAGGCCGACCTCCCATGTGCCCTTGGACGAGGCGACGCGGGAGCTGTCGCCGCGCTCCAGGTGGCGGAAGATATTCTCGCGCACCACGATCGCGTCATCGATCACTAGGCCCACGCACAACGAGAGCGCCAGCAGGCTGATCAGGTTGATCGTGATCCCGAAGAGCGGCATGAAGATGAAGGTGCCGATCAGGATCACCGGCAGGCCGACCATGGTGATGATCGTGCTGCGCAGGTTGCCGAAGAAGAGCCAGACCACCAGGAAGGCGGCCAGCGCGGCGAAGCCCAGCTCCTGGAGCGAGCTGTTCACCGAGGCGCGCACTGAGGTCGAGTCATCAACCGGGATCTCGTAGGCCAGATCGGGCCGGGCGTCGAAGGTCTTCGTCAGGGTGGCCCGCACATTGTCGGCCACCTGCACGGTGTTCGCGCCCGACTGCTTGAGGATCGAGAGGATGATCGCGCTATCGCCGTTGAGCCGCGAGTAGCTTGTATTGTCGGCCACGCCATCCTCGATGGTGGCCACATCCGACACGCGGTAGCTCGTGCCAGTGATCTGGATTCGCCCGATATCATCGGGCGTCTGGAGCAGGCTCGGGGCGCGCAGGCCGATCTCCTGGTTGCCCTGGGTGATCGTACCCAGGCCGAGGGTGGCGTTGGCCTGCTGGAGCGAGCGGGTGATCTGCGAGGGCAGGATTCCATATGCCTGCAGCTTGCTCAGATCCATCAGCACATTGATCTGGCGCACCTGGCCGCCGTTGATCGTGATGTTGCCCACGCCGCCGGCGCGCTGGAGCAGCGGCACGATGTTGTTCTCAATGTCGGTGCGCAGCTCTAGCGGCGTCTGGCCCGCATTACCTGAAACCGCCACCTCCATGATCGGCGCGGCATTCGGGTCAAAGCGCTGGAAGACCGGGTCGCGCACGTCCTGCGGCAGGCTCGGCATCACGCCGTTCACCTTCTCGCGCACGTCCTGGTCGGCCTGGTTGATATCCGTCCCAGACTTGAACGACAAGATGATCAGGCCGAATCCGTCGCTGGCCTGCGAGGTGATATGCTCAAGCCCCTCCAGCGTATTGACCGCGTCCTCGATCGGTTTGACCACCTGGTCGGCCACGCTCTCGGGGCCGGCGCCGGAGTAGGAGATCGTCACCGCCACCACCGGCACGTCAATGTCGGGCAGCAGGTTGACCGGTGTCGTGTTAAAGGCCAGGATGCCGAACGTAATAACGGCCAGCATGATCATCGTGATAAAAACTGGCTGGTTGATCGCAACATCAGATATCGCCAGGCCATGGAGCTTCTCGCGCCGGCGTGGAGCCATTCCATCCTCCCCAGAGGTCATTGCATGTTCAGGTTTTGCACAGGCACACCATATTTAACTATAGCGTAAAAGAACCTGACCCGCAAGTAGGCCATTGGGATGAGGGTTCAGTCACCCAAAAGGATGAGGGGGTACGCGACAAGGTTCGTAGCAGTTTGACCGTTTGCCGTCGGACGGCCCTCACCCCCTAGCCCCTCTCCCGCTGCGGCGGGAGAGGGGGGGCGATCCTTTGCTGATACGGTGTATGGCTTCATGCTACACCTGTTCTGTCCGCATAGCACAATACCGCAGAAGTCACCCTGTCACACATGTCACGCTGAGCGAAGCGAAGCGTCCCGGCGGGAGATAGGTATACCGGGATTCTTCGCTTCGCTCAGAATGACAGGACGAGTTTTGCGGTATTGCCTTATATGCACGTGCCCCATGCGGTGAGCAGCCGGGCGTTCTCCTCGGGGCGGCGCGGGGACACCCGCACCCAGGCGGGTAGCCCGAACGATGCGCAGTCGCGCACGACGCAGCCGAGGCGCAGCAGGGCGGCGCGGGTGGCCGCGCCATCGCCCGTACGCACGAGCATAAAGGGCAGATCGGCGCGGTGGACGGGCAGGCGCATGGCGATCAGCCCGTCGCGCAGTGCGTCGCTACACGCCCAGATCTGTGGCAGGCTTGTCGGCAGAAATGTCAGGTCGCCCAGGGCGGCCAGGCCGGCGGCCTGGGCGGCACTGCTCACGCTCCAGGCGGGCTGGTAGGCGGCGACGCGCGCGATCAGCTCGGCGTCGGCCAGCAGGTAGCCCAGGCGCAGCCCGGCGATGGCGTAGCTCTTGGTGAGTGAGTAGAGGCGCAGCAGGTTCGCGGGTGCCGCCGCGTCGAGCGGGTCGCCCCCCGGCTGGCGACTGAAGTCGCGCCGGAGGAGCGCTGCGCGCTGGGCGTCGGCCTGCGCCGACGCCGAATCCGCCCGCACAGGCGGGCGGTCAGCCGCAGGCTCACGCGCTGCGACTTCAGTCGCCAGCGGCAAAAAGCTGCGGTAGGCCCGGTCGAGCACCAGCAGCCCGCCCGCCGCCGCGCAGGTCTCGGCCAGGCTGAGGATGGCGTCGTCCGACAGGTCAACTCCGGTGGGGTTGTTCGGCGCGCAGAGCCAGGTCAGGCGCGGGCGCGCGCGGACAATTGCGGCCGAGAGGGACTCTGTGTCGAGCAGGAACTGGCCATCCTGGTGGGCGCGCAGCTCAACAAGCTGCGCACCCGCCAGCTGGCAGGCGTGCGCGTACTCGCCGAAGGTCGGGCCAACAACCAGGGCCACATCGCCGGGACGCAGCAGGGCGCGGGCGATCAGATGGATCAGCTCGTTGGCACCGTTCCCAGGCAGGATCGCGTCGGGCGCGCAGCCGTGGCGCTCGGCGAGGGCCAGTCTCAGGCGACGGCAGCTGCGATCTGGGTAGGGCGCCGGGTCCAGGGCGGCCAGGGCCGCGCCCACCGCCGCCGGGGGGCCGAAGGGGTTGAGGTTGCTGCTGAAGTCGATCAGCCCCTCCGGCTCAAGCCCGAGCGCGGCCAGCTCGGCGTGGTCAAGCGCGCCGTGTGCGATCATCGCGGGCCTCCTGCGCCCAGCTCGCCGCCAGGTGCTTCAGCTCAACCGGCAGCCCGGCCACCACCAGGTAGACCTCGTCGGCGGCGGCGGCGACCTGCTGATTCGCTCGGCCCAGCAGGTCACGGTAGACCCGGCCAAGCGGGTACTCGGGCACGATGCCCATGCCGACCTCGTTGGTGACGACTAGCAGGGTCAGGTTGCGGGCGCGGGCGACATCCATGATCGCCGCGACCTCGGCGGTGACGGATGGCTCAGGGTCGGCCTCGTTGGCCAGGAGCAGGTTTGTGACCAGGAGCGAGAGGCAGTCGAGCAGCACGGCGCCGCCGACGGGGATCTCGCCCAGGGCGGCGGATGGCGCCAGGGGCGCCTCGACGGTGGGCCAGGCGGCGGGGCGCTGGGCCTGGTGGTGGGCGATCCGCTCGCGCATCTCGTCGTCGCCAGCCTCGGCGGTAGCGATGTAGACGACGGGGCGGCCCAGGCGCGCGGCGTACTGCTCGGCGCGGGCGCTCTTGCCGCTGCGCGCGCCGCCGGTGAAGAGGATGATCATAACACTCCTGTTTTTGTTGGGCTTGAGCGGCGAAGCCGCTCAAGCCCAACAAAAAGCGTGTTTGTGTGCTTGGTGTACGGCGGGGCCGCAGGCATCCAGAAATGCTCATCTATGTGGCTGAAGTTGCCAGCGAAGCTGGCAACTTCAGCCACATAGATGGGGGTTTTTAGTTGGCGGCGGTGATCGTCGCCAGGGCGACCACCTCGATCAGCTCGCAGATCGCGCCGTAGGTGTCGCCGGTGAGCCCGCCCAGCTCGCGGGTCCACCAGCGCCCGAGGGCGTGGGCGACGGCGGCGGCGAGCAGCGCCGCGCAGAGCCCGCCGACCCCGGCGATGGCCGTGGCGGCGAGCATGACGAGGGCGCTGACCGTCAGCAGCTGGGGCAGGCCGATCTGGCCCTGCACCGAGCTGCCCAGCCCCCCCGGCCGCGCGGCGGGGAAGCTGGCGATGGCCTGGAGCATGGCCCAGCGCCCGAGCATCGGCGCGACGAGGGCGGCGCGCCACCAGCCCGCCCCGGCGTCGGACAGGAAGGCCAGCTTGAGCAGGAAGACGCCGATGATCGCCAGGGCGCCCATCGCGCCGATCCGGCTGTCCTTCATGATCTCCAGCTTGCGCTCGCGCTCGCGCCAGCTCATGATCGCGTCGAAGGTGTCGCTCAGGCCATCGAAGTGCAGCCCGCCGCTCAGCACGGCCCAGGCCACCACCAGCAGCGCGGCCTGGGTGAGCGGTGGCCACCAGAGCCCGGCGGCCCAGCCGACCCCCACCAGCAGCGCGCCGATGATCGCGCCGACCAGCGGAAAGAAGGGCAGCGCCTTCGCGATTCCGCTGGTCGCTGGCGCGGGCCAGGGCATCGGCAGGGTGGTCAGGAAGCGCAGCGCGGTGTCGAGCTGCGCCAGCGGGCCGTCCTGCGGCGTCTCGTCCTGGTCGCTCATGCCTCTTTGTCCGAGACCCCGGCCTCGCCGAAGGTGGACATCTCGTCCAGCGCCTTACAGGCGGCCTGCACGAGCGAGATTCCCAGCACCGCGCCGGTGCCCTCGCCCAGGCGCATGCCCAGGTCGAAGAGCGGCTCCAGATCGAGGCGGGTGAAGACGGCCTGGTGGCCGCGCTCGACCGAGCGGTGGGTGGCGATCAGGTAGGGCTGCGCGGCGGGGGCCAGGGCGCAGGCGATCAGGGCGGCCGCCCCTGAGATGAAGCCATCGACCATCACCGGCACGTGCCGGGAGGCTGCGGCGATCATCACCCCGGCGATGCCGCCAATCTCTAGGCCGCCGACCTTCGCTAGCACGTCCATCGCGTCGGTGGGGTTGGGCTTGTGCAGAGCCAGGGCGGCCTCGATCAGCGCGACCTTATGCTTGAGCCCGGAGTCGTTGAGCCCGGCCCCGCGTCCGGTCACTTCGGCGACCGAGAGGCCAGTGAGTGTGGCCACAATCGCGCTCGACGGCGTGGTGTTGCCGATGCCCATCTCGCCGGTGGCCAGGATGTCGGCCCCGGCGTCGATCAGCTCGTTGGCCACCGCGATGCCGACCTCAAGCGACTCCTGGGCCTGCGCGCGGGTCATTGCCGGCTCGGCGGAGAGGTCGGCGGTGCCGTAGGCGATCTTGCGCGCGATCAGGTCAGCGTGGGCCGGCAGGTCGGCGGCCACGCCGATATCGACCACGGCAACCTGAGCGCCGACATGGCGGGAGAGCACATTGATCGCCGCGCCGCCCGCCAGGAAGTTCATCACCATCTGGGGCGTCACCTCGGGCGGGAAGGGGCTGACCCCCTGGCGGGCGACGCCGTGGTCGGCGGCCATCACCACCACGGCGGGCTTGAGCAGGCGCGGGCGGGCCGCGCCGGTGATCCCGGCGACCTGGATCGAGAGCGCCTCCAGGCGGCCAAGGGCTCCCTGCGGCTTGGTGAGCATATCCTGGCGGGCGCGGGCGGCCTCCATCGCGGCGACGTCCAGCGGGCTGATCTTGGCGATGGTCTCGGTGAGCAGGGTCATGGGTGGTTCCTTTCGTTCTGGTGCGGAATCTCCCCTCTCCCCTTGAGGGAGAGGGGCAGGGGGTGAGGGGCGTCCGGTGGCGATGATGCCTGGGCTGCGGCGACAAAGCGTGTCGCCAGCTCGGGATATGCGAGAAAGTGGAGGTGGACATAAGATGCCAGGACGTTGCCAGCGTGTGCGCCCTCGGGGCTGGGCGCGGGCCGCATGGTGTCGGGCAGGCGCTGGTAGAGCCAGGGCATCTCCGCTGGCCGGCCGTCCCAGACTGAATAGTGAAACTCGTGGCCGCGCACCGTCTCGCCCGAGCGCCAGAGCCAGCTGTCGGCCTGGGCCTGCACGGTGCGGTAGCCAAGGGTGAGCCGCCCGGTCATGGCGGAGCGGCCGGGGAGCAGGCCGGCCAGCGGGTACGCCTGGCCCTCGGCATCGACGACCGCCTCGGTCAGGTACATCAGGCCGCCGCACTCGGCGTAGATCGGCAGCCCGGCGGCGGCGGCGGCGCGCAGCGACTCCAGCAGGGGCTGGTTCGCGCTGAGCTGTGCGGCGTACAGCTCGGGGAATCCGCCGCAGAGGTAGACCGCCCCGGCGCCCTTGGGCAGCGTGCCATCGCGCAGCGGGCTGAAGAAGGCGATCCGCGCGCCCGCCGCGCGCAGCAGGTCGAGGTTCTCCTCGTAGATAAAGCTGAACGCCTCATCGCGGGCCACGGCGATCATGGGAGTCAGGGGGCGGGAGTCGGGAGTCGGGGTTTGCGCAGCGGCGAGGATCGGTTGTGAGAGCGATGGCGCGGCGCGGGCGATGTCAAGCAACCGATCAAGATCGATGCCTGCCTCGACGCGGGCGCGCACCGCGTCGATCCATGCCTGCCAGCGCCCCGGCTCGGCGGTGGGCACCAGGCCCAGGTGGCGCTCGGGCAGCGTGATCATCTCCTCGCGGGCGAGCGCGCCCAGCACCGGCAGGCCGGTGTCGCCCTCGATCGCCTGCGTTACCATCTGGGCGTGGCGCGGGCTGCCGACGTTGTTCAAGATCACACCGGCCACGCGCAGACGCGGGTCGAAGTCGCGCAGCCCGGCGATGAGCGCCGCCGCCGTGCGGGCCATGGCCCGCACATCGAGCACGATCACCACCGGCGTGTCGGTCAGGCGGGCGATATGCGCGCTGCTGCCCGTATCATTGTCGCCCGCGTAGCCGTCGAAGAGGCCCATCACGCCCTCGATCACAGCCAGGTCGGCCCCCTCGGCGCGGCGGGCCAGCACCCCGGCGATCTGCTCGGGCGGCACCATCCATGCGTCGAGGTTGGCGCATGGCCGCCCGGCGGCCAGGGCGTGGTAGCTCGGGTCGATGTAGTCGGGGCCGCACTTGAAGGGCGCGACCTGCAGGCCGCGCGCGGCCAGGGCCGCGATAATCCCGGCGGTGATGGTGGTCTTGCCGCTGCCGCTCATGGGCGCGGCGAGCAGCAGGCGGGGGAGGATCATGGCTGTCTCCTGTCGCGCAGCTCGGCAGATTCCGCAGGCGCTGGCAGGATGGCGATCCGGTCATCGCCCGCGCTCAGCGGCAGGCCAAGCCGGGCGACGGCCGCGGCGAACGAAGAATGCGCTTGCATCATGCTATACTTTCGACATCATGCACCATTCAGAAGGCACGAACACGGCTCCACGTCTGGCGACCCAATTCCTTCGGATTGCACTCCGTCGTGCAGCCCGAGGCACAGGGTCGCAGATCCAATTCTATTCCCAGAGAACCGCGATGTATAAGGTTCCAAACCTCCAGACGCTGCTCGGTTCGGTGCGCTGGCTGCTTGTTGGCGGCGTGGCGCTGCGTGCCTACATGCCCGAGCGCGCCACGTTGGACGTTGATATCCTCATCCACGAACGTGATGCACAAGTAGCCCAATCTATCTTTATCGAGTCTGGCTACCGTCTTATGGGGACATTGAGCATCGGCGGATTCACCGTTCAGATCGAGAATGAAGCTCCTATCGATATCCTGACTCGTAGCGACCCATGGCTTGATGATGCCTTTGCGCATGCCGTGCTTGATAGTGCCGGTATTCCCGTGATTCCACGTGCCTACCTTATCCTGATAAAGCTCCAGGCGGGACGAACTCAGGATCTGGCAGACATCCAGCGGCTGCTCGCGCTGACCCCCATAGCTGAACGCGTGATGGTGCGTGGGATCGTCGAGCAGTACAGCCCAGAGCTGACTGAAGATTTCGACTCACTCATCACCCTGGCCGATCTCGAATTTGGCTTGCCAGGTCAGTAAAAACACCGGGTTGTACGCCTCAAGCCGCAGCATCCCCAGGATCGGCGTGCCGACGCTGACCTGCACCTGGGCCACGCGGGCGTCGGGCAGGCAGTCGCGGGCGATCTGCAAGCTCTCCAGCGTCACCAGGGCCAGCGCCAGCCGCCCGCCGGGGTGCAGCCGCCGCTGCACCAGCGCGATCAGCTCGGCCAGCGTACCGCCGCTGCCGCCGATGAAGACGGCGTGCGGGTCGGGCAGATCGGCGCAGGCCGCAGGCGCAACGCCCTGAACCAAGTGCATGTTCGGCGCGGGGAAGCGGCGCATGTTCTCGCGGATGTGCTCACACATCAGGCTGCGCCGCTCGATCGCGTACACCGTCGCCGCTGGCTGCCAGCGCGCCGCCTCGATGCTCACCGCGCCGCTGCCCGCGCCCAGATCCCAGAAGACCTCGCCGGGCTGCGGGGCCAGCTCGGCCAGGCTCAGCAGGCGGATCTCGCGCCTGGTCAGCAGGTGGCCGGTGGTTGAGAAGTTCGCGTCGGGAATGCCGGGCTGGATGGGCGACAGGGTCACAGGCTCGCAGGGCGACAGGGCGACAGGGTGGCCATCGCCCTGCGGCACCCGCTCGCTCCACACCACCAACACATTGAGCGCCGCGAATGTCTGCTTGGCCGCATCGGCCAGGCTCGTGCGGACGATCCGCTGCTCAGGCTCGCCCAGGTTCTCGCAGATCGCGCAGGGCCGGTCAGCGGGCATCCCGGCGTCGAGCAGCGCCTGTGCGATCAGCGCCGGGGTGTGCAGGTCGTCGGTGAGGATAGCCACCTTGGTTGCGGCGCAGACCATGCGCACAACCTCGGCGAGCGGGCGTCCGTGGGCGCTGAGCAGCGTGGCGTCGTGCCATGGCTCGCCGAGGGCGGCGAAGGCCAGCTGGTAGGAGGTGGGCGCGGGCACGATCTCCAGCTCCTCGGCGGCGAAGGAGCGGCGCAGGCTGGAGCCGACCCCGTAGCAGAGCGGGTCGCCTGATGCCAGCACCACCGCGCGCTGCCCTGCGTCGAGCGCCTCACGCAGCCGCCGGGTCGCTACGACGATGCCCTGGCGCAGGCTCAGCCGCTCGCCGGCGCACTCGGGGAAGTAGCTCAGCTGGCGATCCCCGCCCACCAGCAGCTCCGCCTGGAGCACGCGGGCTAGCTGGGCTGCGGATAGGCTCTCGCGCCCGGCCCCCGTCACACCGATCACTAGAATCTTGTCCATCACACCTCAGCTCTCCGCCGCACCAGCGGCGTGCCGTCGAATCCCGCCAGCCCCATCCGGTGTTGTCCGTCGCCTTGGCGCCACGCATGCCGCGCCGATGGCCGCAAGTGCGGCGAGCATAATCAGCATGGCGACGCGGGTGATGCTGCGGGCCTCATGAACCATCGCGGCGTCGGCTACTCGTGTGCCATTGCCAAGGGTGTAGTGCTCACGCTTTGTGAGCGTCGTATCGAGGGCACCTGCCATCGCGGCCATGGGCCAGCCAGCGTTTGGCGATGCGGTGCTCCCGTGGTCGCGCCACGCGCCGCGCCCGGCCTGCGTGCCACGGCCACAAACGATCTGTGCCGCCAGGGCGATCATCGCCGCCGTCAGCCGGGCTGGCGCAAGGTTGAATAGGTCATCGAGCCGGGCCGCCGGCTTGCCCAGATACTCGTAGCGCTCGCTGCGGTAGCCCCACATCGCGTCGGCGGTGTTGCTCAGGCGGTAGACCGCCAGCCCCGGTAGGCCGCCGACGAGGTAGGCCAGCGCCGGGGCCACCAGGCTATCGGACAAGTTCTCGGCCAGCGACTCAATCGCCGCCGCCGCCACCTCATCAGCGCTCAGCTCGCCCGTGGCCCGGCTCACCAGGTGCCAGCTGAGCAGCCGCCGCGCCTCGGCCAGATCATCCCGCTGGAGGGCGGCCTGCACCTCGCCCACGGCGCGATCCAGCCCCCGGTAGGCCAGCAGGGTCGAGGCGAGCGCGCCCTGGGCCAGCGGGTGGCGCGGGGCCAGGCTGGCCAGCGCGCCCACGCCGCCCGCGCCGACCCCCAGCCATGTCGCGCCCCATGTCAGGCGCGCCCGGTCGCCCGCCGGGGCCAGCCGCTCGCCCAGGCCCATCCAGCGCCCGAGCAGCACCACAGGGTGCCAGGCGTTCGGCGGGTCGCCCAGCAGCGTGTCGGCGGCCAGGGCCACCAGCAGCGCCATGGCGCGAGAGCGAAGCGGGGGAGCATTACTCCGACTTCCCCTCGACTCCTGACTCCTGACTCCCGACTCCCCGCTCAAAACTCAATCCCCTTCTGCGCCCGGACGCCCTGCTCGCGGAAGGGGTGCTTGACCTCGCGCATCTCCGTCACCAGGTCGGCGAACGCGATCAGCGCCTCCGGCGCATCGCGCCCGGTGATGATCAGGTGCAGCATCGGCGGCTTATGCTCAGCCAGCCACGCCACCACCTCGCCCGCATCCAGCCAGCCGTAGTGCATCACATACGTGAACTCGTCCATCAGAAAGACGTCGTAGTCCCCGCTGAGAATCTTCGCCTTGGCCAGCTCCCAGCCGTGCAGCGCCTTGGCCTGGGTCTCGTCCATATCGCGGCTCATCCAGGTGAAGCCGTCGCCCACCGGGGTGAGCGCGATGCCCATGCGCTCCAGGGCGCGCAGCTCGCCGTAGTTGGAGTTCTCGTGCTTAAAGAACTGGATCCCGCCAACCCGCATGTCGCGGCCCCAGGCCCGCAGCAGGATGCCAAGGGCGGCGGTGGTTTTGCCCTTGCCGTTGCCGGTGTTGACGATCACCAGGCCCTTCTTGATGCGCTTCGCCTGCGCGGGCGAGTCTTCGCTCATAAGAGAATATTCCTTATTGTTATCGTGTTTGGCAGAAGTTTGCGAGCGAAGCTCGCAAACTTCTGCCAAACACGGTGAGTTTTTAGGGCGGCAGCCCTAATCACCTATATATTTGGTTAAAATGCCAGCGAAGCTGGCATTTTAACCAAATATATGATCATCACTCCCCGCGCAGCGGGGTAATCAGCGGCGTGCCGTCGAGCGGGTGGCGGCAGACTGCCACCGGCACCTCGTAGGTGGCGCTGATCAGCTCGGCGGTGAGCACCTCGTCGGGCGCGCCCACGGCCTGCACGCGGCCATGGGCGAGCAGGGCCAGCCGGTCGGCCACACCGGCGGCCTGGTTCAGGTCGTGCAGCGTGACGACGACCGCCAGCCCGTCCTCGTGGGCCAGCCGGCGGGCCATGGCGAGGATGGCCGCCTGGTACTTCAGGTCGAGGGCGGCGGTCGGCTCATCGAGCAGGAGCACGCGCGGCTCCTGGGCCAGGGCGCGGGCCAGGATGGCCCGGCGCTGCTCTCCGCCAGAGAGCTCAGTCACCTGGCGCTCGCGCATCGACTCCAGTCCGGTGCGGCCCATAGCCGCCCGCACGGCGGCGTGGTCATCGGGGCCGAGCGGCATCAGCCAGCCCCGGTGGGGCGCGCGGCCCAGCCCGACAAACTGCTCGACGGTGAGCGGCCAGAGATCGGCACCCTGCGGGGCCAACGCCAGCCGCCGGGCCACCGGGCGCGGGCGCAGCCGCCAGATATCCTGGCCCTCCAGGCTGACAGCGCCGCCGAGCGGGCGCAGCAGGCGAGCCAGCGCGCGCAGCAGGGTGGTCTTCCCCGCGCCGTTCGGGCCGATCAGAGCCAGCACCTCGCCCGGTCGCACCTGCAGCCGCACCTCATCGAGCACATCACGCCCGCCCAGCACACAGCGCAGCCCCTCGGCCGCCAGCGAGTCGGTCATCGCGACCCTCCCGAGCTGAGCATCCAGAGGAAGAACGGCCCGCCCAGCAGCGCGGTGAGCACGCCCACCGGCAGCTCCACCGGGGCGAGGACGGTGCGCGCCGCGCTGTCGGCGAGCACCAGCAGCAGCGCGCCCACCAGGGCGCTGGCCGGGATGAGCCGGGCGTGGCTGGAGCCGCAGAACAGCCGCGCGATGTGCGGCGCGGCCAGGCCGATGAAGCCGATCAGGCCGCCCGCCGCCACCGCCGCCGCCGTGGTCAGGCTGGCCGCCGCCACAATCGCCGCCCGCGCCGCGTTCAGCGGCAGGCCCAGGCTGCGCGCCGTCTCCTCGCCGCCGGTCAGCACATCGAGCGGGCGGGACAGCAGCCAGAGCGCGATCAGCCCGGCCAGCAGCGGCGGCCCGCTCATGGTCAGGGCCGGCCAGCTGCGCCCCGAGAGCCCGCCCAGCAGCCAGGAGAAGATCTCGTGGAGGTCGCGGTCGCTCATCAGCATCAGCAGCGAGACGATCGCCGAGAGCACGGTGCTGAGCGAGGCCCCGGCCAGCAGCAGCGAGGTGGCCGAGCTGGCCCCGCTGGCCATGGTGATCCCGTAGACGAGCATGACCGCGCCCATGGCCCCGATGAAGGCCGCCACCGGCACGCCCACCCCGCCGATCCGCCCGATAATTGCCAGGGTCGCCCCGAGCGCCGCACCCCCCGACGCCCCGATCACGAAGGGGTCGGCCAGAGGGGTGCGAAACATGCCCTGGAAGGCCGCCCCAGAGCCAGCCAGCCCCGCGCCCACCACGGCGGCCAGCAGCACGCGGGCCAGCCGCAGATCCCAGACGATCGTCACCGCCGTGGCCCGGGCGTCGGGGCTATGCGGCTCCAGCAGCGCCCGCGCCACCTGCTCGGGGCTCAGCCAGACCGCGCCCACCCCCAGGCTGAGCGTGGCGGCCACAGCCAGGCCGATCAGCAGGGCGGGTGCCCAGACCAGCGGGCGCAGGCGGAGGCGACTGATCACTTGAACTGCTCCGGGTAGAGCGCCGCAACCAGCGCATCCAAGACATCGGCGAGGCGCGGGCCGGGCCGCGAGGCCATGTCGCCGTCGATCAGGTAGATCCGGCCAGCGCGCACGGCGCTAATATTCGCCCAGCCCGGTCGCGCGGACACTTGATCGGGCGTCAGCTTATCGCCGTGCGAGCTCGGCCCCACAATCACCGCCGGGTCACGATCCACAACGGCCTCAGCGCTCACCTGCGGGTATGCCTCCGTCGCGTCGGCGAAGATGCTCGTCGCCCCCGCCATGCCGATCATCTGGCCGATGAAGGTGCCCGGCCCGGCGCTCATCAGCGGCTCGTCAAACACCTCGTAGAAGACCGAGGGCCGCTGATCGGTCGGGATACCCGCCACCTTCGCCTGCACAGCGGCGATCCGATCCTGCATCGAGCTCACCACAGCCGCAGCATCCTGCGCATGGCCCGTCACATAGCCAACCTGCTGGATGTTGCTATAGACATCCTCAAAGGTCGTCGGGTCGAAGATAAGCGTAGGGATGCCCACAGCCTCAAGCGCATCGGCGACCGATGCCTGGGCTGTGCTCCCGCCGATCACCAGGTCGGGGCTGAGGGCGACGATCGACTCGATGCTGATCGTCTTAGCCGAGAAGCCGCCGATCTCAGGCAGGGCGTCAGCCTCAGGCGGATAGTTGCAGTAGGAGGTGTCGCCCACCACCTGCGGGCCAGCGCCCACAGCGAAGAGTATCTCGGTGGCCGACGGGGCCAGCGAGACGATGCGCTGCGCGGTGGCCGGCAGGCTAACCTGGCGGCCCAGGGCGTCGGTGATCTGGATGCCAGCGGGCGCAGCGGTGGGTACCTCGGTGGCAGGCGCGGCAGGGGGCGCCTGGGCGGCGGGCGCGGCGGCGCAGGCCACCATGGCCACAGCGACAAAACAGGCTGAAAGAACGTGGATCAGGCGGCTCATAGAGATGCTCCCGTAGGCGGCAAACAGACAAAAAGACGGCAAATAGAAACCCCAGCCTTCTCAGAAGGCTGGGGCGACAGAACATCGGGCTAACCATCGCGGGTGCGATGATAAGGCGCGTGTCATGTTCGTCCTCCTTAGCGCGAGAAGGGGTGAACAAAAAGTACGAGGCAGGCTCCCTGGCTTCCGGCGTCCTCATCGGACAACGGTTACAGTTGCGGCACAGCGCTGGACTCACACCAGCTTCCACCTTTACGCCCTAGCATCCGGGCTTGCGGGTCACCTCGACACTATGAAATTTGACATGTACAACGGGCGCAAGTATACCACGCTCTGGGAGTGAGTATTGAGCATGAAGCCGCAAGTTGTCAATTCTTAATACGCAATACCGCAAAACTAACGCTGTGTGGCGAATGGGGTATCATCGGTTCGGATCCTGAGCAGGAGGAACCGATGAAGACCCTGAAGCGATTATATCCGAGCGAGCGGATCATCTACTCATCCCGAAGTGTCGACCTGCCTGGTGTGCAGAGGGCCGCTGATGCTGCGGAACACCTTGCTCTGGGACAAAACGGTGGAGACCCTCGACGGGGTGTTCTCGGTGGCCAGCCGTCCGGCCTGTTGTGCCTATAATGGCTCAAGGAATTCGGACACTCGGCCAGGCAAAAGAAAGGGAGCCTGACCCGATGGAAAAGGTTTACACGTCCGCCTTCAAGGCTCAGGTCGCGCTGGAACTGCTCAAGGAAGAGAAGACCCTGGCCCAGCTCAGTAGCGAGCATGGAGTGGGACCGACCGTGCTGTGCTCGTGGCGGGCCATCGCACGCAAGGGTTTGGCCTCGCTCTACGAGCGGCGAAACAACCTAGCCGACCAGCACGCCGCCCACGAGCAGCAGCTGGAGGATCTGTACGCCGAGATCGGTCGGCTCACCACGCAGCTGCATTGGCTGAAAAAAAAGGGCTCTCCCGCACTTCCCGTGCAGGCAGAATACCTCCCTCTTGCACTATGAAGAATTTCCGCCTGTCGATCTGGAAGAATAAGCGCACATCAGCATGGGGCTTGACCCAGGGCTTATTCGCGCTAACAAACCTTTTTCATCGGGTCAGGCTCCCTTTCTTTTGCCTGGCCGAGTGTCCGAATTCCTTGAGCCATTATAAGTGCCCACTCGAACTGGCCGGCTACGACGTGGCATCCCTGCCCATGGCGCAGCTCTGCCGCGGCCAGCTGCTCCACTGGCCCCCTGAGGCCCTCGGCGCAGTAGTCCCCAGGACGTAACGGTCTCCCTCCCCGCCTTGCCCCCCTGTCGCACCGCGTGGTATACTTGCTGCGCGGCATAGCGCATCACAGAGCTAAACAGCGCGTCAGAGCTCCTGCCGACGAGCCAGGAAGCGGGGATATGGCATGAAAGCTGTGGTCATGGCTGGCGGCGAGGGCACTCGCCTCAGACCGCTTACTATCAACCGCCCCAAGCCCATGGTCTCGCTTGTAGACCGGCCCGTGATCCAGCATATTATTGAGCTGCTTAAGATCCACGGCATCACTGAGATCATTGTCACTGTCCAGTACCTCGCCAATGCTATCCAGGACTACTACGGGGACGGGAGCGCTCACGGGGTTACTATTACATACTCGCTGGAGGAGGTGCCGCTGGGCACCGCCGGTAGCGTGAAGAATGCGGAGAACCTGCTCACCGAGCCATTTCTGGTGATCTCTGGCGATGCGCTTACCGACTTTAACCTCTCGCAGATCATTGAGCACCATTTCGCCACCGACTCAATGGCTACGATTACGCTCACCCGCGTCGCTAACCCCCTCGACTATGGCGTTGTCATCACCGATGAGGAAGGCAACATCCGCCAGTTCCTTGAGAAGCCGAGCTGGGGCGAGGTCTTCTCTGATACGGTTAACACTGGTATCTATGTGCTTAACCCCGAGGTGCTGGCCTATATCGAGCGCGGTCGCAACACCGACTGGTCGAAGGATGTCTTCCCGCGTATGCTCAACCGGGGCGATAAGCTCCAGGGTTTTATTGCGAGTGGCTACTGGACGGATGTGGGCACGATCGAGGAGTATATGCGCGCCTGTGGCGACTATCTCTCCGGCAAGGTGAACCTGCCCCGTGTTGGCCATAATATCGGCGGCGATATCTGGGTGGATGGGGACGCCGAGATCGCGCCCGATGCCCAGCTTCACGGGCCGATCTTCCTCGGCCACGGTGCTAAGATTAAGGGCGGGGTGATCGTCCACGGCCCTGCTGTCATCCGCGACTATACCATTATTGATACGCGGGCCAGTATCGACCGCTCGATCATCTGGCGCAACTCCTATATCGGCGAGCGCGCTGAGTTGCGCGGGGCGATTGTGTTGCGCCAGTCGAATATTCGCTCGCGGGCCGTGCTCTTTGAGGGTGTGGTGATCGGCGACGGTGTCCAGATTGGGGCTGGGGCCGTTATCCAGCCGAATGTCAAGATCTGGCCTGGCAAAGAGGTCGATGAGGGCGCCACCGTCACCGCCAGCATTATCTGGGGTAGCCAGGGCCGCCGTGTGCTCTTCGGTCGCTATGGGATCTCTGGTCTCGTCAATATCGAGATCACTCCTGAGATGTGCGCTAAGATAGGCGCATCCTATGGAGCCACGCTGCCCCGTGGCTCGTCGGTGACGATCAACCGTGATGCTCACTACACCCCGCGTATGCTCAAGCGGGCGATTGTTGCCGGTCTGCCATCTGCTGGCGTCAGCGTGACCGACCTACAGAATGTGCCGATCCCGGTGGCTCGCTACTATACCCACGCCACCGGTGCTGCGGGCGGCATCCATGTGCGGCTCTCGCCTTTCGACAGCCGTGTGGTCGAGATTAAGTTTTTCGACCAGCGCGGCCTCGATATTCAATCTGCCGCTGAGCGTAAGATCGAGAGTACCTACTTCCGCGAGGATTTTCGCCGCGCCTACCTCGATGAGATCGGTCGTATCTCCTACGGCAATGCGGTTGAGGATATCTATACGGCCGCATTTGTGCGCGCTCTGCGCCCTGAGACGGTCGATGGGATGAGCCGTGGCTTCAATATTGTGGTTGACTATGCGAACTCTAGCTCTGGCGATATGCTTTCGCACATCCTGCGCCGCCTGCACGTCGATGCCGTCGAGCTGAATGTTAACCTCGATGAGAATATGGTCTACCAGACTGCCGCGCAGCTTGAGGCGGCCATGAACCGCCTGGCTAAGATCACCGCTGTGGTGGGCGCGCAGTTCGGCGCCCGCCTCGACTCGGGTGGCGAGAAGATCTTCCTCGTCGATGATACCGGCGCGCGACTCAACCCTATGCGCGCCCTGGCCGCGATCACCGCTCTGTCGATGCGCGCGGCCGACGGTGGCACCGTGGCTGTGCCTGTCACTGCGCCCCGCGTCTTCGAGACGATTGCCGCCCGCTACGGCGGCCAGATCATTCGCACCAAGGCCACCCTCGGCGCCCTCATGCAGACGGCCTCGCAGCAGCCGACGATGCTGCTGCTCGGCGATGGCACCGGCAACTATATCTTCCCCACCTTCTACCCGATCGCCGACGGGATATTCGCCATCGCCAAGCTTATGGAGCTAATCGCGATCTCGAGCACCCGCCTTAGCGCTGTGCTTGCCGACCTGCCCCCTTACTACCTCGCCCAGACCCGCGTGCCCTGCCGCTGGGAGAGCAAAGGCAAGGTGATGCGTATCCTCAACCAGCAGTACGCCGAGCGGCAGGCCGAGCAGGTCGATGGGATCAAGATTGACCTCGGCAGCGAGTGGGTGCTTATTCTCCCTGACCCCGACGGCCCGTTCTTTCACGTCTATGCCGAGGGCTCCTCCGATGAGCAGGCCCGCATTCTGATCGAAAAGTATGTCGGCCTCGTCACTGGTCTGCAATAAGTGACGCTAGGGCGCTGCCCTCCCAAACCCTCCCCTGCACACCCCCTGCCTTGCCTTTGCGCATCCTGAAGCGCTAGAATAGCTCTTCGGTTGTGTTTTATCCATCATACTTGAATGATTTCTTAACGAAATTACCGACCCCGCCTTGCTATACTCGGCACAACCCCCCCGGAGCAAATGTCCCTCGCCAGTGTAGGTAGGAGGATGCCGATGCCCTCACGCACCCCCAGTCTAGAAGTGCGTCTGCGCGATCATGGGATCAGCCGGCGCGAGTTCTTGAAGTTCTGTAGCCTGATGACCGCGACCCTGGCCCTGCCGGCGGCCTTCACCCCGAAGATCGCAAAGGCGATGAATACCGCCGCCCGCATCCCCGTGGTCTGGCTTGAGTTCCAGGACTGCGCTGGCAACACCGAGTCCTTCCTGCGCTCGGCCGCGCCCACCACAGCCGAGATCGTGCTTGAGCAGATCTCGCTCAACTACCACGAGACGATTATGGCCCCGGCGGGCGCGGCTGCCGAGCGTTCTCTCGCCGAGACCTTGGAGGCGTACCCCGGCAAGTACATCGCGATTGTCGAGGGCGCCATTCCGCTGAAGGATGGCGGGATCTACTGCACGATCAACGGCCGCACCGCCCAGAGCATCGCCCAGGAGGTCTGCTCCAACGCGCTGGCGACCATCGCCGTGGGCGCATGCGCCTGGGACGGCGGATGGCCTGGGGCCGGGGTGAACCCGACCGGGGCGGTGGGGCTGCGCGAGGCGGTGCCGGGCCTGAAGAACCTGGTCACGATGCCGGGCTGCCCGGTGAATGTGGTGAACCTGACGGCTCTGCTCGTCCATTTCATCACCTTTAACGAGCTGCCTGCCACCGACCAGGAGGGTCGCCCGCTGTTCGCCTACGGTCAGCTGATCCACAATAACTGCGAGCGGCGCGGCCACTTTGACGCCGGGCGCTTTGTCGAGATCTGGGGCGACGAGGGACACCGCATGGGCTACTGCCTCTACAAGATGGGGTGTAAGGGGCCGCAGACCTACTCAAACTGCCCGTCGGTGCAGTGGAACGAGGGTACCAGCTGGCCGATCGGGGCAGGCCACGGCTGCGTGGGCTGTATGTCGTCGAATTTCTGGGACAACACCTCGCCCTTCTACGAGCGCATCCCGCACCTGGAGGGCTTTGGCGTTGAGGCGACGGCCGATATGGTGGGCGCGGTGGCTGTGGGCGCGGTGGTGATCGGCGCGGCCGGCCACGCCGCCGCCAGCGCCGTGCGCGCCAAGGTGCAGCCCAGCGGCGTCCAAACCGACGATTAATAACCTTCGGCTTTCGTGGGGAGGGTCACGCCCTCCCTTCCCCCCTTCTGACGAGACGAGAGATGAGGATATACCCCAATGGCTAAGATCGCCATCGACCCGGTAACTCGTATCGAGGGCCACCTGCGCCTGGAGGCGCAGGTGGAGAATGGCCGCGTGGTGGACGCATGGAGCAGCAGCACGATGTTCCGCGGCATGGAGCTCATTCTGCGCGGGCGCGACCCGCGTGATGCATGGGTCTTCGCCCAGCGCATCTGCGGCGTCTGCACCACCGTCCACGCCCTGGCCTCGGTGCGCGCCGTCGAGGACGCCCTCGGCATCCAGATCCCCGATAACGCCCGCCTCCTGCGCAATATTATCGCCTCGACCCTCGATATTCAGGACCACGTCGTCCACTTCTACCACCTCCACGCCCTCGACTGGGTCGATATCGTAAGCGCCTTGAAGGCCGACCCGGCCAAGACCGCCGAGCTCGCCCAGTCGATCTCCGACTGGCCCAAGTCTACAGCCGGCTATTTCAAGGCGACTCAGGAGCGCATCCAGCGCTTCGTGGACAGCGGGCAGCTGGGCATTTTTGCGAATGCCTACTGGGGCCACCCGGCCTATCAGCTGCCCGCTGAGGCCAACCTGATGGCGGTGGCGCACTATCTGGAGGCGCTCGACTGGCAGCGCGAGATGGTTAAGATCCACGCGATCATCGGTGGGAAGAACCCGCATCCGCAGACTTTTCTGGTGGGCGGAATGGCCTCGCCGGTTGACCCGAACACCCAGAAGGCGATCAACACTGGCCGTATCGCTCAGATGCGCGCGCTGGCCCAGCAGGCGCTGGAGTTCGTCTCGAAGGTCTATATCCCCGACCTGCTGGCCATCGCCAGCTTCTACAAGGACTGGGCCGGAATCGGCGGCGGGGTGGGGAACTACATGTCTTACGGCGAGTACCCGCTCAGCGGCGACAAGAGCGCTGCGAGCATGTGGGCGCCGCCCGGCGTGATCTTGAACAAGGCCGTCGGCAGCCCGCCCGCCGCTGTCGATCAGGCCAAGGTGGCTGAGTATGTGACCCACTCCTGGTACAGCTACGCCAGCGGCGACGAGGCCGGCTTGCACCCCTGGAAGGGCGAGACTGAGCCGAACTACACCGGGCCGAAGCCGCCCTTCGACTGGCTCACCACCGAGGGCAAGTACTCGTGGCTGAAGACCCCTCGCTACGACGACGCGCCGATGGAGGTTGGCCCGCTCGCGCGCACGCTGATCGCCTACGCCGCCGGTCGCCCGCGCACCGTCGAGGTGGTAAACAGCGTGCTCGGGCAGCTCGGCGTCGGCGCAGAGGCGCTCTTCTCGACCCTCGGCCGCACCGGCGCGCGCGGCATCGAGACCCTGCTGATGTGCGAGCAGCTGCTCGGCTGGATCGAGGAGCTCTCGGCGAACATGGGCCGGGGCGATCTGGCCATCCATAACAGCGAGAAGTGGAACCCGGCCAGCTGGCCCAAGGAGGCCGAGGGCTGGGGCTACACCGAGGCCCCGCGCGGCGCGCTCGGCCACTGGGTGCGGATTGTGGACGGCAAGATCGCCAACTACCAGTGCGTCGTTCCCACCACATGGAACGGCTCGCCCCGCGACGCGAAGGGCGTCCGTGGCCCCTACGAGTCCTCGCTGATCGACACGCCCGTGGCCGACCTGGAGCAGCCCCTGGAGATCCTGCGCACCGTCCACTCCTTCGACCCCTGCATGGCCTGCTCCGTCCACGTCGTCAACAGCCGGGGCGTCGAGGTCAACCGCATTGTGGTGACGAAGTAGCCGGAGGTACGCTATGCGCCAGCGAATCTATGTCTGGCAGATCCCGGTGCGGCTGACCCACTGGGTGAACGCCATCAGCATCGTTATCCTCAGTTTCACCGGCTACTTCATCGGCAACCCCTGGCTGTTCGTGGCCAGGCGTGAGACCTACGCGTCCTTCTTTATGGGCACGGTGCGCTTCGTCCACTTTGCGGCGGCCTTTATCTTCCTGGCCAGCGTGCTGCTGCGCACCTACTGGGCGGTGGCGGGCAACCCCTGGTCGAGCTGGCGCGGGCTCTTCCCGTTCCTCACGAAGCGTGGCCGCCAGAGCATGCTGCACGCCTTCCAGTACTACTTCTTCCTGCGCCGCGACCCGCCGGAGACGATTGGGCACAACGCGCTGGCCGGGATGACCTACGCGATTATTGTGCTGCTCTACGGCATGATCATCTTCTCGGGGGTGGCTCTGTTCGGCGAGCTGCACCCGGAGAGCCTCTGGGCGCGGCTCACCGGCTGGATCTTCCTGTTCGTGAGCTCGCCGCAGATCCGCCTGACCCACCATGTGATCATGTACCTGCTGATCATCTTCGCGATCTACCATATCTATGTGGCCTGGCTGATCGACATGGAGGAGGCCAACGGGCTCATGTCGAGCATCTTCAGCGGCTTCAAGTTCCTTCACCCCGACCAGTCACCCGACTGGATCGAGCCGGATGCGTCGCCCGCCCCCGCAGCGGGTAAGGCATCGAGTCATGCTGATTAAATTGCAGATTGTAGATTGCAGATTGCAGATTGGCACTGCGCCAATCTGCAATCTGCAATCTGCAATCTGCAATCACCACTATGCCAAGCACCTTACTTATGGGTCTGGGAAACATCATTCTGCGCGACGAGGGACTTGGCGTGCGGGCCTACGAGCGCCTGGTTGAGCGCTACACGCTCCCCGAGGATATCGAGGCGATTGACGGCGGCACCCTTGGACTGAACCTGCTGCCCTACCTGGAGGACGCCAGCCGCGTTCTGCTGATCGACGCCGTGCGCGGCGGGCTGGAGCCGGGCGAGATCGTGCGCCTGGAGGGCGCGCAGATCCCGGCCGCCCTGGCCCTGAAGATGTCGATGCACCAGGCTGGACTGCACGAGCTGCTGGCGATCAGCGCCCTGCGCGGCACGACCCCCGAGACGGTTGTGCTCTGGGGTATGGAGCCGCTGGTGATGGAGCCCGGCCTGGATCTGACCCCGCCCTGCGCGGCCGCCCTCGATGACCTGGTGGACAGGATCGTCGGCGAGCTGCGGGCCTGGGGGCATAATTTTTAGGCAATACCGCAGAAGTAACGCTGTGAGGCGTCCTGTCATTCTGAGCGAAGCGAAGAATCCCGGCCGGGACCCTTCGCTTCGCTCAGGGTGACAGCGTTACTTATGCTCTATTGCATTTTTAGTGTTGAGTGTTGAGTGTTGAGTGCCCGGCACTCAACACTCAACACTCAACACTCGTAACTCACACCTATCCCCTGGCGGTATAGCTTCTATACGAGGCTTTACCGTCGGGGGATTGCTATGCTCATCCGACTCGCGATTGCGTGGATGGCCGGGGTGGTTGCCGGGGCGCTCTGGTGGCCGGGGGCGGCTTGGCTGTGGGCGGCGGCGGGCGCGGGACTGCTCGCCGCCCTGGCTCTGCGCCGCTCGCCGCGTGGGCTGGCTATCGCGCTGTCGCTGGCCTGCGCCGCCCTGGGCGCGCTGCGCTACGGCGCCAGTGTGCCGCCCGCCGGGCCAGATGATGTGCGCCTGCTGGCTGGGCGCGGCGAGCTGACTCTGGCGGGCACGGTGGCGGGCGACCCGACCCGCAGCGAGGAGGGCCAGAAGCTGCTGCTGCGGGTTGAGGCGGCCCGGCTGGGCGCGAAGAACCGCCCCGTCGAGGGGCTTGTCCTGATCACCCTGGCGCCATTCCCGGCGTACAGCTACGGCGACCGGCTGGCCGTTACCGGCGAGCTGCTGGAGCCTCGGCCAGCGGCGCAGCCCGGCGACTTCGACTACAAGGCGTACCTGGCCCACCGGGGCATCCACGTCCTGATGCGCGACCCCGCCGAGATCCGCCCGCTGGCCGAGGCGGGCGGCGGGCCGCTGCGCCTGCTCTATGACGCCCGCGAGCGCTGCCGGGCCACCCTCGTCCGGCTTATCCCCGAGCCGCAGGCCGCCCTGATCGTTGGCATCCTGCTCGGCATCCAGTCGAGCATCCCCGATGATGTGTATGCCGCCTTCTCGACGACGGGCACAAGCCATATTCTGGTGGTCTCAGGCTGGAACTTCACCATCGTCGCCGCGCTGCTGGGTGGGCTGATGGAGCGGCTGCGGCTGGGGCGCTGGCCGGCCTTCTGGATCACCCTGGCGATGATGTGGGTCTACGCCATGTTCACTGGCGGATCGGCGGCGGTGCTGCGGGCGGCGGTGATGGCCAGCCTGATGGTGCTGGCCCGGGCCAGCGAGCGGCGCAGCGAGCCATGGACGCTGCTGTTGGCGGCCTGCTGGATCATCAGCGCGGCCGACCCGCATACCCTCTGGGATCTGGGCTTCCAGCTGTCGGCCATGGCCACGGGCAGCCTGTTCGCCTTCGCCCGCCCGGTCGAGGGCTGGCTGGGCGGGCGTCCGCCCTTCAGCTGGCCATGGATGGCCCCCTTCACCGAGGCGCTGACGGCCACCCTGGCCGCCCAGGTGCTGACCCTGCCGCTGATCCTCTATGCCTTTGGCAACCTCTCGATCATCGCGCCCCTGGCCAACGTGCTGATCGTGCCGGTGGTGCCCTACGCTATGCTCTTCGGCAGCCTGGCGCTGGCCGGCGGCCTGCTCTGGCTGCCGCTTGGCCAGGCTCTGGGCACCCTGCTCTGGCTGCCGCTGACCTGGATCGCCCAGGGCGTCAGCATCCTCTCGCAGCCGACATGGGCCGCCGTGCAGATGCCGCCCTTCCCGCTCTGGCTGCTGCTGGGGTACTATGTTGTGATTGGGGCTGGGTGGTGGTGGTCTCTCAGGTCTAGGGTCCCTGAGCAAACCTCACCCGCGCTCAGTATGCCCCTGTCCCCTACCGCACCCTCTTCTTGAGCCTTGTCTAATAGCGCCCTATGCCGACGCCTCGCGCTTCACCTCGTCTATCGCCCCGATCATATAGAGCGCGCGCTCCGGGGTGTCTTTAAACTCGTCGTGCAGGATGCGCTCGCAGCCGTCGAGCGCGTCGCTCAGGCTGACGAGCTTGCCCTTGATGCCGCTAAACTGTTCGGTGGTGAAGAAGGGCTGGGTGAGGAAGCGCTCTAGCCGACGGGCGCGGGCGACCACATTGCGATCCTCGGGCGCCAGCTGCTCCATGCCGAGCATGGCGATCACGTCCTTGAGATCCTCGTACTGCGCGAACGTCCGCCGAATCTCCTGGGCCAGCAGATAGTGCCGCTCGCCGACGATGCCGGGCGTGGCCATCTTGGAGCTGGACTGGAGCAGATCGACCGCCGGGTAGAGCCCCTCGCTGGCCCGCTTGCGCGAGAGCACGATCGAGGCCGAGAGGTGCGAGAAGGTGTGGACTGCCGCCGGGTCGGTCATGTCGTCCGCCGGGACGTAGACTGCCTGGATCGAGGTGATGGCCCCGGCGTCGGTGTTGGCGATGCGCTCCTCTAGCCCCGACAGCTCCGTGCCCATGGTCGGCTGGTAGCCTAGCCGCGATGGCATCTGCCCCATCATGCCGGAGATCTCCATCCCGGCCTGGATGAAGCGGAAGATGTTGTCGATGAGCAGCAGCACGTCGCGGTGCTCGTCGTCGCGGAAGTACTCGGCCATGGTCAGCGCGGCGTGGCCCACGCGGAAGCGGCTGCCTGGCGGCTCGTTCATCTGGCCGAACACCATCACCATATGCGGCAGGACGCCGGCCTCCTTCATGTCGCGGTAGAGCTCCTCGCCCTCGCGGCAGCGCTCACCGATCCCGCAGAAGATGCTGACGCCCTCCTGGTGCCCGACCATGTTGTGGATCATCTCGGTGAGCAGGACGGTCTTGCCCACACCTGCCCCGCCGAACAGGCCGGCCTTGCCGCCGCGCTCCAGCGGCACCAGCACGTCGATAACCTTGATCCCGGTCTCGAAGATCTCGGACTTGGTCGAGCGCTGCGCGAGCGCCGGTGGATCGCGATGGACGGTGCGCCACTCGACACCGGACGGTGCCGCCTTACGGTCGATGGCGTTGCCGAACACATCAAACATGCGCGCGAGGATGGCCTTGCCCACCGGTGCCTTCAGCGGCCCGCCGCTGTCCTCGACCGCCATGCCGCGTGCGAGGCCCTGGGTGGGCGTGAGCGCGATCCCGCGCACGCGCTGCGAGTCGAGCTGCGCTAAGACCTCGATCACAATCTTCCTCTGGTTCGCGTAGAGCAGCGAGTAGATCGGCGGCAGCAGCGCATCGAACTGGATATCGACCACGCTGCCGCGCACGGCGACTATCGCACCGAGGTTGGGGAGATCTGCTTGATCATTCATAGGGGGTTGCTCCATGGCGCAAGCCGTTTGGTGTGCGTATGCACAGTAGCAAAGAGGATGCCAATCGTTGCGTGATGGGTGATCTGTGGCTCGGCCACACATCATCAATCGGCAATTGGCAATACCGCAGAAGTCACGCTGTGACCCGACCACGCCCGGCCCGTAAACGGGCGGGCTACGGTTTGCGAAGGCCGCCTGCGCGGCCTCAGGCAGGCCGCGCAGGCGGCCTTCGTCAAACGAGAGCCCGCGGCTTCAGCCGCCGGGCGATGCCAACAGCGTGACTTCTGCGGTATTGCGGCAATTGGCCATCGGGCTGGGCGCGTGTGTGCGCTAGATATGCTAGAGTCTCTGAGAGGGCACGCGCAGACGAGGGCGGGCGTGCGGCTAGCGGAGATGCTGTTATGGCTGAGGAGCAGGCAGAGTTGCCCGGCGATGGTGATTCGGCGGGTGAGACGACGCTTGAGGTGGCGGTTGCGACGGTGCTGCGGGCGCTCGGCGAGCGCGCCCGCTACGATGAGCCCCTGCGCGCGAGCCTTGCCCTGATTGGGCAGGCCATGCTCGCCCTGACCGAGCCACCCCAGACCGAGGTGGCTGAGGAGGCCGAGGAGGTGGCGACGCCAGAAGCGGACACTGGCCCAGGGGCGGGCGAGGATGTTGTGGCGGCTCCCGCCCCGCAGGCCACATCCTCCCCACCGGCCACCCACGAAGATCTCCAGCGCCTCGCCCGCGTGATGATGGGCCAGGAGCAACCGGATCACGAGGAGCCGCCCAGCCACGCGTGGCGTCGCTCGCCGCCTCCGCCGCCCGAGCCGCCTGATCTCCAGGGGGTGGTTGATCGCTGCCAGGCAAAGTCCGCCATCCTCAGGTGGTACGCCGACCATCTGGCCGACACGCCCCGCGCGGTGCCGCCCCGTGACCTGATCGCCCGCGCTAAACTGCTGCCTGGCTGCCAGCTCTGGATGCTGCGGCAGGATGGCTCGCTCTCCCTGGATCATGGCCACGCGGCTAGGCTGGCGGGCAGCCTCAACGCAATGGCCGCCATCAGCGCGGCCCTGGTGAAGATCGATAAGCACGCGCTCTCGCAGATGCTGCTGCGCTCCGCCGTCGAGCTCGCGGCCGAGGTGCAGTCGGGGCTCAGGGCCACCCTTCGCCTTGCAGGCGTGACGGCAGATGACAATGATCAGCTGGCGCTCTTTCAGTGGCTGCGCCAGCGCGCGGCCGAGGAGCAATTTTTCATCGCGCGCTATATGCGTAAGGACGACCCGGCCGACCCACTGGAATGGGAGGATCGCCTTGATCGCACGTACCAGCTCGGCGCGAAGGTTGTCCAGATCGCCGAGCAGCGCAGGATGCAGCGCAAGCTGCTCGGCACCCTGCGCTACCGGATGAAGAAAGAGGTTGCTCCCGCTGCCAGCCGTGAGGCCCGTGAGGCGGCATGGGTGCGTATCGGAGAGACCCTTGATCTCCTGGTGGAGAACGGGATGCCGCCCACATACCCGAGCCTGCGCCCGCCGCTCGTGCCCCACCTCGACACGCTCCCCGAGGGCGTCGCCCTCCCCCAGCGTGCGGTGAGCGTGCTGGAGGCGGTGGCGGCGCACCGGGCGAACGGCCCGGCAAGATCGCCTGATGGGACAGATGCCTCTGAGGGTGAGGACGACCCGCTTGTCGCCGAGGTCGCCGAGCTGCTGCGCGACCAGACGGTGGTGGTGCTCGGCGGCGACCGTCGGCCCTATACGATCCAGGCGATCCGCGAGGCATTCGACCTGAAGGATCTGATCTGGTGTACGACCCAGGAGGGGCAGAGCTACCTGTCGATTGAGCCGTTTATCAGGCGGCCCGATGTGTCCCTGGTGATCTTGGCGATCCGCTGGGCGAGCCATAACCTGAGCGAGGCGACGAACCTGTGTACCCGCTACAACAAACTTCTGGTGCGGCTTCCGGCGGGCTACAACGCCTCTCAGCTGGCCCACCAGATTATGCAGCAGGTCGGCGAGCGCCTCCAGTCCCTCGCGGCAGAGCGCGAGGCATGAGCGTCGCCCGGCGGCTGAAGCCGCGGGCTCTTGTTTGACGAAGGCCGCCTGCGCGGCCTGCCTGAGGCCGCGCAGGCGGCCTTCGCAAACCGGAGCCCACACGTTTACGGGCCGGGTACGCGGCTACTGCCTATGAACCTATCTGATCGCCTGTGTCGGCGCTGCTAGAGTGCGGTGACATGATCTCGCGCAGCAGCCTGCGCTGGAGCTTGCCTGAGGCGGTGCGCGGCAGCTCTGTGCGCACGATGATGCGGCGGGGTAGCTTGTAGGCGGCTAGGCGCTCGCGCAGGAAGGCCAGGATCTCGGCCTCGGCGGCGGGGCTGCGCAGGACGACGGCGGCCGCCGGGGCCTGTCCCCAGCGCTCGTCGGGCAGGCCGACTACGCCTGCCTCGGCGACGGCGGGGTGAGCTAGGAGGGCCGCCTCAACCTCGGCGGGGTAGATGTTCTCGCCGCCGGAGATGATCAGGTCGCTGCGGCGATCTGCCACGTAGAGGTAGCCCTCAGCGTCGCGGTGGCCCAGGTCGCCGGTGTGGAGCCAGCCGTCGCGGATGGCCTCGGCGGTGGCCTCGGGCTGGCCGATGTAGCCGCTGGTGATCGTCGGGCCGCTGAGCAAGATCTCGCCCACCTCGCCGGGGTTGGCTTCGCGGCCGTCTACGTCGATGCGCAGGCCCACCGGCAGGAGGGGCTGGCCGGCCGAGCCGAGCTTGCGCAAGGCGTCGGCGGGGGATAGGGTGACGGCCTGGGAGCTGCTCTCGGTGAGGCCGTAGGTCTGGACGACGGGGACGCCGAGGGCGGCGCAGCGCTCTAGCAGCGGGCGGGGGGCCGGGCCGCCGCCGAGCAGGGCGCAGCGGAAGTGCGGCGGGTAGGGCGTCTCGCCGCGCGCGTCGAGCATGCGCTGGAGCGTGGCGGCGACGACGGAGATGATCGTCACGCCCTGGGTGTCGATGGCGGCGTTGACGGCGACGGGGTCGAAGCGCTCGTGCAGGACGACGGGGATGCCGTAGATCGCGCCGCGCAGCAGGATGGAGAGCCCGCCGACGTGGAAGAGCGGCAGCACGGCCAGCCAGCGGTCGTCCTCGCGTAGGCCGAGGTTGAGGGCCGATGCCGTCGCGCTCCACCAGTGGTTGCCGCAGCTGAGCATGGCCCCCTTGGGGCTGCCGGTTGTCCCCGAGGTGTAGATGATCGTGTGGGGGGCGTTGAGGTCGATCTGGGGGTTGGGGGTCGGGAGTCGGGAGTCGGGAGTCGGGAGTCGGGAGTCGGCCCCCGCCCCCTGACTCCCGCCCCCCGACTCCCGCCCCCTGACCCCTGACCCCCGTAGCTCGTCGAGCGAGAGGGTTCCCAGGGTGGGGGAGGGGATTTGGGCGGCCGGACCTAAGTGCGTTTCATCGTAGGCAATCAGATGTACTGCGCTGTCCGCAGCCTGAAAGGCGAGCTCGGCGGGGCTCAGGCGGGTGTTGAGCGGGACGAGTGTGGCCCCGCAGCGCGGCGCGGCGTGGATGAGGGCGACGTAGTCGGCGCAGTTGCGGGCCAGGATGGCGACCCGGTCGCCGGGGCGAATGCCGTGGGCGGCGAGGCGCGCGGCCACCGCGTCGGCGCGGCCATGCAGCTCGGCGAAGGACCAGGTGGCGCCGGGGGCGATCAGGGCCGGGCGGTCGGGGCGGGCTGCGGCGCGGCGGGCCAGCCAGTCGGGGAGGTGCATATCATGCCGCGTAGGGGCGCAGGAGCGGGTATCTGCGGGTGCCGCGCGCGGCACCCGCAGATACCCGCTCCTGCGCCCGTACAATAATTCGGATCATCGCCCCAATAACAGCCCCAGCGCCAGCAGCGCGCCGAAGACCATGTGCAGGCGGCCGGTACCGGCGAGGGCGGCGTTGAGCGGGCGGCCGCGCTGCTTGCCGACTCGGTCGAGCAGGGGCAGGGCCAGGGGCATGCTGAGCCAGCAGAGCAGGACGAAGGGCGATGCCCCTCCCCACATCCATGTCAGCGGGGCGGTGAGGTAGGCCCCGAGCACCAGCAGGGCGTACTCGCTGCGGGCGAAGCCCTCGCCGAAGATCACGGCCAGGGTGCGCTTGCCGGCCACCTTGTCGGTGGGCGCGTCGCGCAGGTTGTTGACCACGATGATCGCGGTGACGAGCATGGCCACAGGAAGCGAGGCCAGCACGGCCACCGGGCGCACCTGGAGCGTGTGCAGGTAGTCGGTGCCGACGACGGCGATGACGCCGAAGAAGATGAAGGTGAAGATGTCGCCGAGGCCGTTGTAGCCGAGCGGGAAGGGGCCGCCGGTGTAGAGGATTCCTGAGGCGATTGAGAGCAGGCCGATGGCCAGGATGGGCCAGCCGCCGACGTAGATCAGGTAGGCCCCGCAGAGCGCGGCCAGGGCGAAGGTCGCCAGCATGATGTTACGCACGGTGGCGGGCGGGATGAGCCCGCTCTGGGTGACGCGGGTCGGGCCGAGGCGGTCGGCGGTGTCGGCGCCCTTCTGGTGGTCGAAGTAGTCGTTGGCGAGGTTGGTGCCGATCTGGATGAGCAGGCTGGCCAGCAGGGCGGCGAGGAAGGCCAGCGGGTTGAACTGCTTGTCGCCGAGGGCGGTGGCCGAGCCGACCAGGACGGGGACGACGGCGGCGGGCAGGGTGGGTACGCGGATGGCCATGAGCCAGGCCCGGGCGGGGCCGGGCGGGGATGCGTTTGTCTTTGTCTTTGTGGTCATTATGAGGAGCCTCGTGGTCGCCCTCACCCTGCCCCGCTGCGGCGGGCTGGACAGCCCTCACCCCCGGCCCCTCTCCCGCTGCGGCGGGAGAGGGGAGACCAGATGCGAACCTGTACTCTTTTGACGGGCGTTGCGGCTGAAGCCCCCCCTCTCCCGCTTGCGGGAGAGGGGGACGGGGGGTGAGGGCGTGTGTGCTACGGGAACCGTCTAAACCGCCGGAAGTTGGGCTTGCGCTTCTCTAGGAATGCCTGCTTGCCCTCTTGGGCCTCCTCGCTGAGGTAGTAGAGCAGGGTGGCGTCTCCGGCGAGCTGCTGGAGGCCGGCGTGGCCGTCGGCGGCGGCGTTGATCGCGGCCTTGAGGAAGCGGATGGCCATGGGGCTCTTGTCGAGGATCTCCCTGGCCCACTGCACGCCCTCGTCCTCTAGCTGCTCCAGCGGCACGATGGTGTTGATCAGGCCCATGTCGAGGGCCTGCTGGGCGTTGTACTGGCGGCAGAGGTACCAGATCTCGCGGGTCTTCTTGTCGCCGACCATGCGCGAGAGCAGGTTCGAGCCGTAGCCTGCGTCGAAGCTGCCCACCTTCGGCCCGGTCTGGCCGAAGACCGCGTTCTCGGCGGCGATGGTCAGGTCGCAGACGATGTGGAGGACGTGGCCGCCGCCGATGGCGTAGCCGGCCACCAGGGCGATCACCGGCTTGGGGGTGACGCGGATGAGTCGCTGGAGGTCGAGCACGTTCAGGCGGGGCACCTTGTCGCCGCCGACGTAGCCGCCCTGCCCGCGCACGCTCTGGTCGCCGCCGGAGCAGAACGCCTTGCCGCCCGCGCCGGTGAAGAGGATGACGCCGACGGTCTCGTCGTCGCGGGCGCGGGTGAAGGCGTCGATCAGCTCGGTGGTCGTCTCGGGGCGGAAGGCGTTGTGCTTCTCGGGGCGGTTGATCGTGATCTTGGCGATCCCCTCGCCGCCTGCGTCGTGCTCGTAGATGATGTCGGTGTACTCGCCGACGTTCTTCCACTCGATGGGCATCTCTTGCTCCTTATGTTGCGCCTGCGGCAGCGTGGTACTGACGTTTTTCTATGCAGGCGATTGCGCACCAAAGGTGCGCAATCGCCTGCATAGAAATAGTTATTGCCGGAGGAATCCTACCACAAGTTCGGCGAATGCCTGGGGCCGCTCCAGGTGGGCGGCGTGGCCCGCGCCGAGTAGGCTGGTGTGGTGCGAACTCGACATAATATTATTCATCTGCTGGTTAATCGCGACGAACTTGGCGTCGAGCGCGCCGGTGATCAGCAGGGTGGGCATGTCCAGCTCGCTGAGCTGATCCCACAGCGGCTGCTGGCGGCCGGTGCCCATGCCGCGCAGCGAGCAGGCCAGGCCGGCGGGGCTGTTGCGCAGGCGGCGGGCGCGCAGGGCGGCGCGGGCCTCGGCGGGCATGGCGGCCTGGCTGGCGAAGAGCGGGATGCCCTGCCAGTAGTCGACAAACCACTCCAGCCCCTCGGCCACGATCCGGTCGGCCAGGGCGTCGTCGGCGGCGGCGCGGGCCGCCCGCTCGGCGGGGTCGGCCAGGCCGGGCGAGGCGCTCTCTAGGATGAGCGCGCGCACCCGCTCGGGGGCGGCCGCCGCAAGGTGGAGGGCGACCCGCCCGCCCAGCGAGTAGCCGAGCAGGTCGAACTGGGTGTGGCCAAGCTCGTCCATGAGGGCGAGCAGGTCGGCAGAGCACTGAGGCATTGAGGGGGTGAGGCACTGAGCTGTTGAGCGCCCGTGGCCGGGCAGATCCACGGCGACGACCCGGCGCTGCCCGGCGAGGGCCGGCGCGAGCTCGGCCCACTCCTCGGCGCTGCCGGTGAAGCCGTGCAGGAGCAGGATGGGGTTCATAGGAATATCCTCAGGGTAGGGTTGTAGGGAGGGCTTTGCCCTCCCTACAACCCTCCCGCCCGCAGGGCCTCGGCGACGGCGGGCCAGATCGCCCGGTGGTCGGCGACGTTCTGGCTGCGGTCGGTGCGCACTTCGACGATGTGCAGGCCGCGCCTGGCCACGCTCGCGCCCACGGCGGCGCGAAACTCTGGCCAGCTTGTGGCGTGGCTGTAGGTTGCGCCGTAGAGCTCGGCCAGGGGCCGGAAGTCGAGGCCGTGGGGCGTGCCGAAGAGTTGCTCGAACACATCCTGCTCGCTGGCCTGGGGCAGGAAGGAGAAGATCCCGCCGCCGTCGTTGTTGATCAGCACGATGGTCAGGCTTAGGCTGTGTAGCCTGGCGGCCAGCAGGCCGTTGGAGTCGTGGTAGAGCGAGAGGTCGCCGGTGACGAAGACGACTGGCCCGAGCCCGCCGGCGGCTAGGCCGAGGGCGGTGGAGGTCAGGCCGTCGATGCCGTTGGCCCCCCGGTTGCCGAGGATGCGCAGGGGCTGCGGGCCGGGCGGCAGGAAGGTGTCGAGGTCGCGCACGGGCATGGAGTTGGCGGCGAAGAGCGTGGCCCCGTCGGGGAGGATGCGCGAGAGCTCGGCGAAGACCCCTGGCTCGCTGATGTCTTCCCTGGCCGCGAGGTGCGCGGCGATGGCTGTCTGGGCGGCCCGCTCCACGGATGCCCAAACCTCTGCCCAACCGCCGCGCGGGCGCTCGCTCCGCATCTGTCCGGCGACCCGATCACAGAGATAGACCTCGTCGGCGAAGATGTGTTCGGCGGCGAGGCTTGTCGGCTCGCGCCAGCCGGCCCCGCCGTCCACGATGATCTGGCGGGCGGCGGGGTGGCGGGTGAGGTACTGGAGCAGCGGCTTGGCCGTGGGCATGGCCCCCAGGCGCAGCACCAGGTCGGGGGCGTGCTGCGTGGCGAAGCGCTCGTCGCGCAGGAAGGCGTCGTAGGCCCCGATGGTCAGCTCGCCGACGTGGGGGCCGCGCCGCGCCTGCGAGAGCGGGTCGGCCAGCAGTGGCCAGCCGAGGGCGTCGGCGAGGCGGGCGGCGGAATGGGCCAGGGCGGGGTCGTCGTGGGGGCCGATGATGATCAGTCCTCGCTCGGCGGCGAGCATCTCGGCGCCGAGCAGCTCGATGGTGTGCGCGCCTGCGGCGCGCCGGTGGGAGGTGACGCGGGGTGGCTGCGGGCCATCGGCGGCAAGGATGGACTCGATCCTGGCGCGATCCGGCACGAGCGGCTCGCGGAAGGGCAGGTTGAGGTGGACGGGGCCGGCGTGCGGGCCGACGGCCGCCGCCAGGGCGCGGGCAACCACCGAGCGCAGGTAGGGCAGCAGGCCATCGGTGGGCTCGGGCAGGTCGCAGGCCCAGCGCGTGCGCGGGCCGTAGATCCCGACCTGGTCGATGGTCTGGGGCGCGCCGTTGCCGCGCAGCTCGTGGGGCCGGTCGGCGGTGAGCAGCAGCAGCGGCACCCGCGCCAGGTCGGCCTCGGCGACGGCGGGCAGGAAGTTGGCGGCGGCGGTGCCCGAGGTGCAGACGAGGGCGACGGGGCCGCCCCTGGCGCGGGCCATGCCGAGGGCGAAGAAGCCGGCCGAGCGCTCGTCGTAGTGCATCCAGAGGCGGGCCTGCGGGTGGCGGGCGGCGACGAGGGCCAGCGGCGTGCTGCGCGAGCCGGGGCAGACCACGATGTCGGCCGCGCCGCCGCGCACGAGGCCGTCGATGATCGCGACGACCCAGTCGGTGAGAAGCTCATCTGCTTGTGACATAGAAAAACCCACAAACGCAATACCGCAGAAGTAACGCTGTGAGGCGTCCTGTCATTCTGAGCGAAGCGAAGAATCCCGGCCGGGACCCTTCGCTTCGCTCAGGGTGACAGCGTTACTTATGCTCTATTGCCCACAAACATATTCTTCTTTCTCAACGATGCACGCCAAAGGCGTGCATCGTTGAGAAAGAAAGAGAGAGTACCGCGCTGCCGCAGGCGCAATATCGCCCTTGGCGGCGCGATCTACGCGCCGCCGAGCGCCCCCAGCATCGGGCGCAGCTTCAGCTGCGACTCCTGCTCCTCGCGGTGGGGGTCGGAGCCGGAGACGATGCCGCAGCCCGCGAAGAGGGCCGCCTCGCGCTTGCTGACCAGGGCCGAGCGCAGGGCCACGGCGAACTCGCCCTCGCCCTGGGCGTCGATCCAGCCCACCGGGCTGGCGTACCAGCCTCGGTCGAGGCGCTCGTGGGCGCGGATCCACTCTAGGGCCAGGTCGCGGGGCTGGCCGCCGACGGCGGGGGTGGGGTGCAGGGCGGCCACCAGGTCGAGCACGCCGCGCCCGCCGGCGATGCGCCCGCTGACGGGGGTGAAGAGGTGCTGGATGTTGCGCACCTTCATCAGCGCCGGCTCGGCCGGGGACTCCACAGCGGTGCAGAGGTCGGCCAGGGCGGCGCGGATCATGCCCACCACCACGGCGTGCTCGTGGCGGTCCTTCTCGCTGGACAGCAGCTCGTCGCCCAGGCGCGCGTCCGCCTCGGGGGTGGCCCCGCGAGCGATGGAGCCAGCCAGTCCGCTGGCCGAGACCACGCCGCCGCGCAGGCTGACCAGGCGCTCGGGTGATGCGCCGAGGAAGGCCCGCCCGCCCCTGGCCACCGCGAACACGAAGGTGTCGGGGTAGTCGCGGCGCAGGGTCTCCAGGGCGGCGGGGATGTCCAGGTCGGCCTCGGCGTGCAGGCGCACCTCGCGGGCCAAGACGACCTTCTCCATCGCGCCCGCCCGCAGGTCGGACACGGCATCGGCCACGATGCCGCGCCAGGTGCTGGCGGGCATGGCCTCCTCAACGGGCAGGCCCTCGGCGGGGCGGGCCGCGCGCCAGGGGCCGCCGACCAGGTCGCGCAGGCGGCGGGCGGCCGAGAGGTGCAGGGCCACCGACGAAGTCTCGGGGCCGACGAGGCCGTTGAAGGTCAGGCTGGCGACATCGCCCTGGCGGGCCAGGAGCATACGCGGCAGGACAAGCAGGCCGTCGGGGAAGTCGGCCCAGAGGCCGCTGGCGGGGCGGATCGGGTCGAAGGAGAAGCCTGCGGCGGCGACCGGGCCAGCGAAGGGCAGGGAAGGGTCGGCGTCCACACAGGCGCTGCCGATCAGGTCGCGCCAGGCGGCGGCGGCGCTGGCGAAGCGGCCCTCGCCGCCGGCGGCGATATCCCAGGCCGAGCCGAGCCCAGCGACGGCGAGGCCGTCGGACGGGCGGCTCCAGAAGAAGCGGTTGTGGGTGGCCCCGGCGGCGCGGGCGAAGAGGGCCAGCGGGTCATCGGGGGCAACCTGGGCGGTGACGCTGACGAGGATAGGGCGGCCGAGCTGGCGGGCGCGCTCGCGGGCGACCTCGGCGAGCTCCTCCATGCGGGCCACCTCGCGCAGGGCGGCGGTGGCGACTCGGACGTGGATCATGGGCGTGGCTTCCTGGTACAACGGGTATGTCACCTATTATACCAGGGGCCGCACGCGCCGAGACCCTGCGTCATCTCCCGGTGGGGGTGCGGGGGCGGCGAAGCCGCCCCCGCAGGATTTTTGTATTGGGTTTGGGCGGCGAAGCCGCCCAAACCCAATAAAAGACCGGGTCTGGGGCTTCGCCCCAGCACTTTGCATCAGCCGAGACCCTGCGGCAAAGGGGCTTTAGGCGCGCCAGACCTCAACTCGGTTGCGCCCGTTGGCCTTGGCCTGATAGAGCGCGCTGTCGGCGTGGGACAGCAGCTGCTCAAACGTATCGCGCTGCCGGTCAAGCTCGGCCGCGCCGACGCTGATCGTCACTGGGAACGCCGTCGCCCCGGCGGCGAAGGGCGCGTGCTCGATAGAGAAGCGTAGGCGCTCGGACAGCACTACGGCGGCCTCTTCAGAGGTCATCGGCAGCACGCAGAGAAACTCCTCGCCGCCATAGCGCCCCAGGTAGTCGGTAGAGCGGGTGGATTGCCGCAGCAGGCGTGCGCAGCTGCGCAGCACCTTATCGCCCACCTGGTGGCCGTAGCGGTCGTTGACCTGCTTAAAGTGGTCGATATCGATCATCAGGATCGAGACCGCCGAGCTGTAGCGCTTCGCGCGATCAACCTCCTCGGTTAGCCTGAGCATAATGCTGCGCCGGTTGAGGAGCTGGGTGAGCTCATCGACGTGGGCGATCAGCTCGATCTTCGCGAGTGCATCCTCTAGCATATGCTGCTTCTGGGTCAGCTCGTAGCTGATCTTTTGCAGGCTGCGGGTGGTGGTCGAAAGCTCGCTGGTGACGCGCATATACTCCTCGGCCCCGTGCTGGTCGAGGGCGGCGATCGGCTCGGCGAGCAGCACCAGCTGCGAGTCGGCGGCTGCGGTCAGGTAGCAGCGGTAGGACTGGGGGATCGCGGTGGGGTTCTCGGTAAAGTTGAGGGTGGTCGGCCCGGCGCGCTGCTCGGCCAGGGCCTGCTGAATCTGCTTGTGGAAGCGTGGGCGGCTGCTGGGATCCAGGAGCGTGAGGATGCTCTGAGCGTCGGGCTGTAGCGCAAGAATCTGCTGTAGGCGCGGGTTTGTCTCGATCAGCCCCCCGCGAGGATCGATCAGGGCGATCAGGCTGCTGCTCTGCTCGATCAGCAGCCGCCCACCGATAGTGATCAGTCGCTCGCCAGGATCCTTCATGCTAACGTCAGACAGCCTTCTTTATACGCAGCCTCAATGTAGTTGATCCCCGCGCGCGCATTATGGGCGAACCCATCGGCCCCCATCTGCCGCCAGCGGTCGGGGGTGAACTGATACGCCTGCCCGCCGACCAGGATCTGCGGGGTCGGGCTAAGCCCAGCTGAGCGCACTTGTGCGATCAGCTCCGCCACAGCCGGTAGGCTGGTGGGCAGGGTCGTAGAGATGCACAGGAAGCGGGCCTGCGTCTGCGCGAGCAACGCGACAATGCTGTCGGCGGGGGTGTTTGCCCCGGTGTAGTAGGTATCCCAGCCGTTCATCTCCAGCAGGTCGGAGACGATCCGCGCCCCGATCTCGTGGAGCTCGCCCGGCGACGCGGCAACGACAACGCGGCCCTTCATACGCGGCAGCTCAAGGATCTGCGGGTAGAAGTGCGCCATGACCCGCTGGGAGATCGCCGTCGCCAGGTGCTCCTGCCCGACGCTGATCTCGCCCTGCGCCCAGCGGTGGCCGACCTCGTACATCGCTGGCTGGATGATACACTCCCACCAGGTGGCGATCTGGTCGGGGGACTTGATATACTCGTCTGCCGCCAGCAGCGCCGCACGCATGTCGGGCGTGAGCAGGGCATTGAGGTAGCGCTGCAGGTAGGGATGCAGCTCGTCCGCGATGTCCGGCTGATCCTGGGGGGTCTTGGCAAGCAGCATCAGCTGCCCGTGCAGATCCTCCATGCACTGGTAGACAGCGCCGATCTGGGCGGCGCTGCGCGGATCTAGGTAGTGCGCGACGCCATCGCGCCAGATCTCCAGGTCGACGGGGAAGATGCGCGAGGGGAGCCCGCGCAGGAAGTGTTTTCGATAGCCCCAGGCGAGCATCGTGATCAGGGCGTCGGTGCCCCTCAGTTCCAGCTGTGCAGCCATAAAGTCAGCGTGCTCGATGTGCTGGCGGTAGAGCATATCCAGGGCGAACGGGCCGATCAGATCGCCGATATCGGCGCGCTCAGCCATCTGTTGATCGGCGTAGGCGATCAGCAGCGGCGTATGAACCCGGTAGGACTCGCAGGCGTCATCATCGACGGCGGCAAGGGCTGTTGTGAGATGGTATGTGAAGAAACGATCCATAGCACTTTACCTTAATGTAAACACGAGGGTACGAGTGCGTATCGTAGCCAATAACAGTGTAGTACGTAATACAGTGAGTTTCAATAGGGGGCAGGTACTATACTATACCCGACAGGCGTATGGGCAGGGCGGGTAGCTTAAAACCACCCCGTCGCGGGTGTGACGTATGTTTTCGGCGCATAGGCGAGACACCCAGCCGTAAACGGCCGGGCTGATCAACAAAGCCCCTGCGGGGCTGCTGCCAGAGCCCCGCAGGGGCTTTGTCTCGTGAGCCCGCCCGTTTACGGGCCGGGCGCGTGACGTTGCAAACCCCTGAGCCCAAAACCACACATCGCCCCCGCATTGCAACACACGGGCGAAGATATGCTATCCTATGGCGCTGCCGCAGCGGCGGCCAGGGAGGGGATGCGGGAGTCTATGCACGATACGGTACAGCTTGTCGTAGCGAGCCATGGCGGCTCCGCCCCTGTCGCCTTGTCGCCACAGGCCAGAACCATGCGCGTCGCCCTCGCCCACGACTATCTGAACCAGTACGGCGGCGCCGAGCGCGTGCTTGAGGCGCTGCATATGCTCTACCCGGACGCGCCGGTCTACACCTCTATCTATGACGCCGACGCTATGCCCGACCACTACCGGGGGTGGGACATCCGCACCTCGTTTATGCAGAGCCTGCCCGGCTGGCGCAAGCACTTCCGGCGCTACTTCTTGCTCTACCCGAGCGCGTTCGAGAGCTTCGACCTGGGCGAGTACGACCTGATCATTAGCAGCAGCAGCGCCTACGCCAAAGGGGTCATCCCGCGCCCCGGCGCTATCCACATCTGCTACTGCCACACGCCCATGCGCTTCGCATGGCGCACCCGCGACTATGTCGCCCGCGAGCAGATCAGCGGCTTCCAGGGCGCGGTCCTGCCCTTCCTGCTCACCTACCTGCGGTTGTGGGACTCGGTGGCGAACGCGCGGGTGGATGCGTTTGTGGCCAACTCGCGCGAGGTGGCCGGCCGCATCCGCCGCTACTACGGGCGCGGGGCGACGGTCATCCCGCCGCCGGTGGATCTGCCGACGACGATGCCGCAGCCTGCGGGCGATTTCTACCTGGCCGGAGGGCGGCTCATCCCCTACAAGCGGATCGAGCTGATCGTCGAGGCGTTCACCCACCTGCGCCTGCCCCTGAAGATCTTTGGCGACGGGCGCGACCGCGCCCGCCTGGAGCGTATGGCCGGGCCGAATATCGAGTTCCTCGGCTGGGTCGATGAGCCGACCCGCCACGACCTCTTCGCCCGCTGCCGGGCCTTCATCTTTCCCGGCGAGGAGGATTTCGGCATCACCCCGCTGGAGGCTATGGCCGCCGGGCGGCCGGTGATCGCCTATGGCGCGGGCGGCGCTCTGGAGACAGTGATCGATGGGGTGACCGGGCGCTTCTTCTATGAGCAGACCGCCGCCGCCCTCGCCGCCGCCGTGGCCGCATCTCACGTCGATGTCTATGACACCGTCGCCATCCGCCAGTACGCCGAGGGCTTCGGGCTCAACCTCTTCCTGGCCCGTATGCGTGCCCTCATCGATGAGGCTGTGGCCACTAAACAATTGTAGATTTTAGATTTTAGGTTTTAGATTGCCTTTGCAATCTAAAACCTAAAATCTGCAATCAGGAACCTATGCAGCTACGCGCCTATCTCGCCATCCTGCGCCGCTTCTGGCCAATGATCGTCCTGCTGCCTCTGCTCGCCGGTGGCCTCAGCCTGGGACTGGGCATGCGCCAGCCCGTGCGCTACCAGGCCACCGTGCGCCTGATGGTGACGCGCAGCCTGATCGATACGAGCGGCGGGGCCAGCCTGCCCGACTTCAACGACAGCTACTCGTGGACGACCACTGAGTTTATTCTCGACGACCTGGGGCTGGTGGTCGCTAGCGCGGCCTTTGCCCAGGATGTCTCCGCCGCCGTGGGGGGGCTGCCGCCCGCCGCCATCCAGGGCGGCCTGAGCGCCACCGTGCTGCACCGCTCGGTCTACCTCAGCGCCGTGGCCGATACGCCTGAGCAGGCGCTGGCGGTGCTGGGGGCGGCGACCGACGCCCTGCGCACAAAGGGCCTCGCCTACTGGGGGCGCGGCGAGGGCGGGCTCGACGTGGCCATCCTCGACCCGCCCCAGGCATCTGGCAGCGTCGGCGGCCTGCGCCCCGCCCTGATCAACGCCACACTGCGCGCCGCGCTCGGGCTCGCCGTCGCCATCGGCCTGGCCCTGCTGGTACACTATCTTGATGACCGGCTGCGCAGCCCGGCCCAGGCCGAGCTGTGGACCGGCGCCCGCGTGCTCGCCACTATCCCGAAAGAGTAGGCATATGCAGCTACGTGACTATATCTCTGTGATCATGAAGCGCTGGTGGGTGATCGCGCTGACCGCGCTGGCCGCCGCTGTGGCAGCCTATGGTGTGAGCAAGATGCTGCCGCACACCTTCCGCTCGCAGGCGGTCTACCTAGCCCTGGCCAACCAGGCCGACAACGGCCTAAACATCGTGCTGCGCAACTCGATGAACAGCTACCGCGAGCTGGTGATGCAGCCCAGCGTGCTCGACCAGATCAGCCAGGGGCTCGGCCTCGACATCAGCGGCGAGAAGTGGATGGCCGACGTGAACATCCAGCCCCTGCCCGACGAGCAGAAGATCGTGATCGAGGTGGACTCCCCCCAGCTCGATCAGGCCCAGGCCATGGCGAACGCCGTCGGCGACCGCATGATCGCCGAGGTGAACCGGATCAACGCCAGCCTGGAGGGCACCGCCCGGATCAACGTCACCCGCATCCAGGAGGCTCGCCTGCTCAGCATGAGCCCGAACACAAAGATTAATGTCCTGGCCGGCGGAATCCTTGGCCTGGTGATCGGCGTGCTGCTGGCCTACATCCTGGAGTATATCGACGATACGCTCAAGAGCAGCGAGGATGTCGAGCGCTTTGTGGGCCTCACCACCCTTGGCGCTATCCCCACCGCTGATAAGTAATGCAAAAGTTCATGTTGCATTGACGAGGTTCTACCGTGTCCACACCTGCATCCCCCGAGCGCACGCTGATCACCTTGCGCGACCCCGGCTCGGCCGCAGCCGAGGCATACCGCACGCTGCGCACGAATATTCAGTTCTCCAGCATCGACCGCCCGCTGAAGACGCTGCTGATCACCAGCACCGCCCCCGACGAGGGTAAGAGCATCAGCCTGGCTAACCTCGCCGTGACCATGGCCCAGGCCGAGCAGCGCGTGTTGATGGTGGACTGCGATCTGCGTCGGCCGAGCCTGCACAGCATCTTCGGCCTGAGCAACGAGCAGGGGCTCACCAGCGCAATCCTAGAGGGCGAGGGCGCGCTGCCCATCCAGGCCACCGCTGTGCCCGGCCTGAGCCTGCTGGCCAGCGGCCCGCTGCCGCCGCGCCCGGCCGACCTGCTCGGCTCGCGGCGCATGGTCGCCCTGATCGAGCGCCTGCGCGCCAGCGCGGACATCGTGCTGTTCGACACGCCCCCGGTGGTCGCCGTCACCGACGCCGCCGTCCTCGCCCCCCAGGTCGACGGGGTGCTGCTGGTGCTCCAGGCCGGCCACACCCGCCGCGACCGCGCCCGCGAGGCCCGCCAGATCCTAGAGAAGGTCAAGGCGCATATCATCGGCGTGGTGCTGAACAACGCCCGCCTTGAGGGCGGCTATAGCTATTAATGCAAAATGCAAAATGCAAAAGTGAGATTTTGCATTTTGCATTCACCTCAGCCAGCGCCGGTTCAGCTCCTCAAACAGCCCCTCGGCGCGCAGCGTGTCCAGGGCGCGGTTGACCTCGGCCTGGAGCTGGAAGGCTGAGGCGGGCACGGCCAGGGCGTAGGGCTGCGAGCTGAGGGCGGCGGCGATGCGCAGGCCGGGGGCCAACTGCACGGCGGCCAGGGCGCTCACATTGTCGCAGATCACCGCGTCGAGCCGCCCGGCCCGCAGGTCGGCGATGGCCTGGCCCGGCTCGTCATAGGTCGAGCGCAGGTCGATGCCGACAAGGCGGCGGGCCAGGGCGTCGGCGTCGCTGCCCAGGGCCACGCCCACCCGCTGCCCGACGAGGTCGGCGGCCCCGGCGATGTGGGCGCCCTCTGCCGTGAGCAGCACCTGGCCAGCATCAAAGTAGAAGCTGCTGAAGCGGGCGCGCTCGCCCTCCTCGGGCGCGTAGGGCAGGGCCGAGGCGATCATATCGGCCTGGCCGCTCACCAGGGCGTTATAGAGCGCGTCGAAGCCGATCGGCACGAACTCGGCCCGCAGGCCCAGCCGCCCGGCCACCGCGCGGGCCAGATCCACATCATAGCCCACCAGCTCCCCGTCGCGCTGGTCGACGAAGGGCCGAATGCCCACATCGACCGCCACCCGCAGGCTGCCGCGCGCCAGCGCCGCCGCCCACACCTGGTCGAGCGCCGGGCCAGCGCCGCCGCCTGCCTCCGCGCCCCAGGCCAGCCAGAGGTAGGCAAGCAGAACACCGATGGCCAGGGCATCGCCAATGGCGTTGCGGTGTCGTTTTGATACCCACATCCTCATCAAGACCCCACTCGCCGATGTGTCCCTACGTGTGGGTCAAAACAGCCGCCCCTGCTGTGGCCCGCCCGGCTCATCGCCGGGTGATCCGCGCTCGGTGTAGGGGATTCCCAGGTGCTCGTAGGCTCGCCGGGTGGCGATGCGCCCGCGCGGAGTACGCTGGAGGAAGCCGAGCTGGAGCAGGAAGGGCTCGTACACATCCTCGACCGCATCCACCTCTTCGGCCAGGGCGGCGGCCAGGGTGCTTAGCCCCACCGGCCCACCGTTAAACAGCTCGATGATCGCGTGCAACAGCCGACGGTCATTCTCGTCGAGACCAAGATCATCCACCTCAAGCTGCTCAAGCGCCGCGCGGGCCACCGGCACGTCGATAGTGCCATCGGCGATCACCTGGGCGTAATCACGCACGCGGCGCAGTAGGCGGTTGGCGATACGCGGCGTGCCACGGGCGCGCCGGCCGATCTCCAGAGCGCCGTCGTCGGTGATCGGCATGCCCAAGATTCCTGCCGAGCGCGCCACGATCTCGCGCATCGCGTCATCGTTGTAGAAGACCAGCCGGTGTACCGACACGAAGCGGTCGCGCAGGGGCGAGGTGAGCAGGGCCAGGCGCGTGGTCGCCCCGATCGCAGTGAAGCGCGGCAGGCTCAGGCGTAGGCTGCGTGCGCTCGGCCCCTTCCCCACCATCAGATCCAGGGCGAAGTCCTCTAGCGCCGGGTAGAGCACCTCCTCAACCGCGCGGTTCAGCCGGTGAACCTCGTCGATGAAGAGCACATCGTCCTTCTGCAGGTTCGTCAGGATGGCGGCCAGGTCGCCAGCGCGCTCAATGGCCGGGCCGCTGGTGATCTTGATCTTCACGCCCATCTCCTGGGCGATCACCCCGGCCAGCGATGTCTTGCCAAGCCCGGGCGGCCCGTAGAAGAGGGTGTGATCCAGCGGTTCGCCACGGGCCTTCGCGGCGGCGATGGCGATCTTCAGCTGGCCGACGGTCTTCTCCTGGCCGATGAACTCGGCCAGCGAGCGCGGACGCAGGCTCTTCTCGACCTGCTGGTCCTCGCCGTCGGGGTTGGGGTTGACCAGGCGATCCTCGGACATTCTCACTCCTCGCACGGGTGTGCGGCATGGCTATGGGGCGCATTATAGCATAGGGGTTGGGGGTTGGGGGTTGAGGGTTGGGGGTTGGGGGTTGGGCTATTGACATACGGTGTGGAGGGTGCTATTTTAGCCTTAGCTAAATAATAATAATGGAATAGCTAAAAAGCCTGCAACCCTACTGCCCCTCATCCGTATATACTTCAGGCAGTCCCGCAAAACTCGCCCTGTGCGGTGTCGCCCGGCGGCTGAAGCCGCGGGCTACGGTCTGCGAAGGCCGCCTGCGCGGCCTCAGGCAGGCCGCGCAGGCGGCCTTCGTTGGACAAGAGCCCGCCCGTTTACGGGCCGGGCACGCGCAGGGTGACAGGGTGAGTTTTGCGGTATTGCTACGTTAGGGTAGGCTCGGTAAGTAGGGCGTGTCACGCCGCCCCCTCCCTACGAGTCCGCGCTACTGTTCTCTTGACATCCTCGCTATCGCGGTGTATCGTATAACTGACCGACTGGTCGGTTTATAATGACGTGAAGGTAAGTTACCCTCTCCCCTCTGCCCTGTCCCCTGAAAGGAGGCCCATGATGCGCCTGCGTATCAGCCACCTCTGGCTCCTCCCGCTCGCCGGGCTACTGCTCGGCGGGTGCGCGGGCTTCGGCGGCCAATCTGCTGAACCCACCGCCGACCCTATCGCCATGCCCCCGCCGCCGCGCGTGGTCGCCGACGGCAAGATCATGCCTGTCCGCAGCGCCGAACTGCGCTTTCTGACCCCCGGCCTGGTGGGCGAGATCATGGTCTCCGAGGGCGACCAGGTGGCCGAGGGTGATCCGCTGGCCCGGCTCGACAGCGCCGAGCTTGAGCTGAGCGCCGAGCAGGCCCGGGCCGCCCTCACCCAGTCCCAGGCCGCCTACGAGCAGCTGGCCGCCGGGGCCGCGCCCGATACCATCGCCGCCGCCGAGGCTGTCGTGGCTCAGGCCCAGGCCAGCGCCCGCCAGGTAGACGGCAGCGTCAGCGCCAGCGACCTCGCCGCCGCCCGCGCCGACCTCGACCAAGCCCGCGCCACCCTAGCCCGACTCCAGTCTGGCCCTAAGGACGATGAGGTGAAGCAGGCTCGCGCCGCCCTCGCCCAGGCTCAGGCCGACCTGCAGACCCAGCGCGACGCCCTCTCGGCGGCCAAGAGCCAGGCCGATCTCGGTGTCACCCAGGCTGCCAACGCCCTGCGCGACGCCCAGGACGCCTACAGCAGCATTTACTGGGACAACCGCAAGATTGATCGAAATGGTGATCTCACCCAGGCCCAGAAGGACGCCGAGGATAGCGCGAAGCGCGCCGTATCGAGTGCTGAGGCGGCGCTTGAGCAGGCCCAGGTAGCCCTGGAGAACGCCCACCAGGCCGAGATGAGCGGTGTGCAGAGCGCTCAGTCGCGGGTGACTCAGGCCCAGGCTAGCCTGAACCTGCTGCTCGCCGGTACCGACGCCGACCAGATCGCCGGCGCTCGCGCCCGCGTGGCCGCCGCCGAGGCGGCCCTGGCCCGCCTCACCGGCGACGCTCGGGCCGGTGAGGTGGATGCCGCCCAGGCTGGCGTGCAGCAGGCCCAGGCCAACCTGAGCCAGCTCCAGGTCGGCCCGCGCGACGTTGACCTTGCCGTGGTCGCCGCCCAGGTGCAGGCCGCCTCTGTGGCGGTGCGCCAGGCCGATCTGGCTATTGAGCGGGCCACCCTGCGCGCCCCCTTCGCTGGCACCGTTGTTGCGATCAACCTCAAGACCGGCGAGCTCGCCCCCGCCGAGCCAGCGATCATCTTCGCCGACACCTCGGACTGGAAGATCGAGACGAACGATCTGACCGAGCTCGACATCGTCGCCGTCAACCTCGGCGACCAGGTCACTCTCAGCTTTGACGCCATGCCCGACCTGACGCTCCAGGGTGTGGTGACGGACATCAAGGGGCTGGGCACTTCCTACCAGGGCGATGTGATCTATACCGTGGTGATCAAGCCGGAGAGCTGGGACCCGCGCCTGCGCTGGAATATGACGGCGACGGTGACGATCGGCACCTGATGGCGGATCATTTCTATTGATGTGTGGCGGCGAAGCCGCCACACATCAATAGAGACGTGGGTTCAGGGGAGACGGCCTATGCTCAGCCTAAAGAACCTATGGCGTCGTAAGACGCGCACCCTCCTCACCACCCTCGGCATCGCCGTGGGCGTGGCGGCGGTGGTGGTGCTCTCGGCCTTGGGCAACGGCATGGCCGATGGCTTCGGCGCGATCGGCGCATCCACCGACGCCGACCTGCTGGTAAGCCAGAAGGACGCGGTGATGATCATCGTTGGCGCGATCGACGAAAGCGTCGGCGACGAGATTCGCCAGATGCGCGGGGTGTCCGCCGTGGCAGGGACGACCGTCGGCATCGTGCAGATGCCCGAGTCGCCCTACTTCCTGGTGGCCGGCGAGGACCCGCGCGGCTTCGCGATCGGTCGCTACAAGATCATCGCCGGTCGTCAGATCGCCTCCAAGCGCGAGGTGATGCTCGGGCGACAGAGCGCCGAGAACCTGAAGAAGACGGTCGGCGACAAGTTCCGCATCAACGACATCAGCTATCGGGTGGCCGGGATCTACGAGACGGGCCAGAGCTTCGAGGATAACGGCGCGGTGATCGGCCTGGAGGATGCCCAGCGCACCTTCGATAAGCGCCGCCAGGTTAGCTACTTCAAGCTCCAGCTCGACGACCCCTCGTACCGCGAGGCGGTCCGCGCGGAGATCGAGTCGCGCTGGACGAACCTGGGCGTGACCCGCTCGGGCGAGGCGACCTCCCAGGATGAGATGCTCAAGATCTACCGCTCGATGGGCTGGGTGCTGGGGGTCTTCGCCATCCTGGTGGGCGGGCTTGGCATGATGAATGCCATGCTGATGAGCGTGTTCGAGCGCACCCGCGAGATCGGCGTGCTGCGTGCCATGGGCTGGCGGCGCTGGCGGGTGGTGCGAATGATCTTGGGCGAGGCCCTGATCCAGTCGATCATCGGTGGGCTGATCGGCCTGGCTCTCGGTGCGGGGACGATCGCTCTTGCTCGCCAGGCCCCGGCAGTGGCTGGCCTGCTCAGCCACGGTATGGACCCAGCCACCGGGGCGCAGGCATTTGTCGTTGCCCTGGTGCTCGGCCTGGTGGGCGGCGGCTACCCGGCCTGGCGCGCCGCGCAGCTGGCCCCCCTGGAGGCGATGCGCTCCGAGAGCGGCGCGGCGGTGACGCTCGGCCCAGTGGCGCGGCTGCTCAGCCGGGTGATCCGCTTCAACGCTGCGCGCAACCTGCTGCGCCGCCCCGCCCGCACCCTGATGACCGTCCTCGGACTCGGGCTCGGCGTCGGCTTCGTGATCGCGCTCAGCGGGATCGTCGAGGGCTCCAAAACGATGATCACCAGCCTGCTCAGCGCCGGTCAGGCCGACATCATCATCGAGCAGGCCAACGCCTCCGACTCCATGTTCTCGGCGATCGACGAGCGCATCGTCAGCCAGCTGCGCCTCGACCCGGCGGTGAAGAGCCTCTCTGGCCTTGTCTTCGGCACTACCACGGTGCCTGGCCTGCCCTTCTTCATTGTCTACGGGCTTGACCCGCGCGAGAACTACGCGGCCCACTACACCGTCCAAGAGGGCCGACCGCTCCAGCGCCCCGGCGAGCTGATCCTCGGTCGCCTAGCCGCCAACAGCCTCAAAAAGAGCGTCGGCGACAGCCTGCGCTTTGGCGGGGGCAGCTTCGAGATCGTCGGCATCTTCGAGACCGGCGCGGCCTTCGAGGACGCCGGCGCGGTCATCCCCCTGCGCGAGGCCCAGCGCATCTTTGGCAAGCAGCGCCAGGTCTCCTTCGTCGGCATCACCCTACACGACAGCAGCCAGGCCGACGCCGTGGCCCGCAGCATGGAGCAGCACTACCCCGACATTATGGCCAGCCCCACGGCCGACCTCACCGAGCGCATGCAGGACTTCGCCACCACCACGGCGGCGATGAACGGGCTGATGGCGCTGATGGTGCTGGTCGGCGGGATCGTGATGATGAATGTGATGATGATGAGCGTCTTTGAGCGTACCCAGGAGATCGGCGTGCTGCGCGCCCTCGGCTGGGGCCGCCGCCGCATCCTGGGCACCGTGCTCGGCGAGTCGCTCACGCTCTGTGTGGTGAGCGCGGTGGCCGGGGCCGGGCTCGGCATGCTCCTCAACTGGCTCTTTACCCTTGTCCCCGACTATGGCGGCATGCTCACACCAAGCTACAGCCCGGCCACTTTCGGCCTCGCCGTGGCCATGTCCCTCAGCCTCGGTGTGATTGGCGGTCTGCTCCCGGCCTGGCGCGCGGTGCGGCTCAGCCCGCTGGAGGCGTTACGTTACGAGTAGTAAAGAGTTCGACTCCCCTCTCCCGCACGCGGGAGAGGGGCTGGGGGTGAGGGCAACGAGGCGCCCTCAACACAGGAGAATTCCCTATGTCCGATCATATCGTCCTAGAGACCCGCAACCTCACCCGCGTGTTCGGCGAGCGGGTGCCCGTGCGCGCCCTCGACGGCGTTGACCTCAAGGTTGCTGCTGGCGACATTCTGGCGATCATTGGCCCCTCCGGCTCCGGCAAGTCAACGCTGCTTAACCTGATCGGTGCCCTGGACACGCCAAGCTCTGGCGAGGTGATCATCGACGGTACGCCGCTGACCCAGGTGCGCAACCTCGACACATTCCGTGGTAAGACGATCGGCTTCGTCTTCCAGAGCCATAACCTGCTGCCCACCCTCACCGCCCGCGAGAATGTCGAGGTGCCGATGTACGAGCTGCGCATAAGCGGCAAACAGCGCCGCGCCCGCGCTGTCGAGCTGCTCGACCTGGTGGGCCTGGCCAAGCGCGCCGACCACCTGCCCAGCCAGATGTCCGGCGGAGAGCGCCAGCGCGTGGCCATCGCCCGCGCCCTGGCCAACGACCCGGCGATCATGCTGGCCGACGAGCCTACCGGCAACCTCGATACCACGACCACCGCCGACATTATGGCCCTCTTTGCCCGGCTCAACCAGGAGCGCGGCCTAACCCTGGTGCTGGTGACTCATAACACCGAGGTGGCCGCCGCCGCCCAGCGCGTGATCACCATCCGCGACGGCAAGATCCAGCGCGATGTGAGCATGGGCAGCGAGATAGAGCGCGAGCTGCTGCTCTTCAAGAGCTCGGTTCTCGGCCAGGCGATCATGCGCGGCGACGTTCTGCCCCCCGATCTTGCCGCTGCCGCCCCGGCCCTCCACCACCTGCTTGAGGGGGTCTGAGGGGGCATGATCCTAAATGTAGTACGACAGCTCTAAAGTTATCCACATATTGTGGAAAGATGTGCATAACACCACAAGATATAGGGATGCCCGACCAGAAACTGGCCGGGCATCCCTATATCTTGTGGTCAGCCTTGCCTTCATCCAAGTATGTTAAAATAGGGTTTAAGCTTCTCTCTCCCGCCAGTATCAGCACGAGCCATGCAGCTCCATCTCAGCGACCAATCTCGCTACGAGCGTATCAGCGCATCCCTGCGCGCGGTCGTATCGACATACCCGCAAGCGCTGCGGCAGCTCTGCGCGCCCGCCCTGGATGTGCTGCTGACTGGGGAGTTCAGCCAGCTCGCGGCCCTGCTGCCGACCTGGCTGGCCGACCTGATCCCCCTCGATGATGCGCAGATCGACACCCTCGGCGAGGCCGGGCTCTGGCTCTGGTGGTACGCCAGCGTCCTTGACGGGCTGATCGACGGCGACACGCACCCGACAGCCCTGCCAGGCGCCCAGCAGGCGCTGCTGCGTGCCCTGGAGATCTACCGTCACCTTGGGCTGGCCGACACGCCTGCATGGGACGAGCTGATGTCCCGCGCGCTGCTCGCCGCCGACGCCTACGCCCGCGAGATCGCCACCCGTACCATGGCTCTGACCGATCTTAGCGACGACAATCTGGCGCTGTGGGAGCCCGCGCTGCTCATGGATCGCGCTGCGCCCTTCGGCTTCACCCTCACGGCGCAGCTGCATCTGGCGGGTGCATCGGTAGACGATGCCAGGCGTACGGATCTTGCCGCCACGCTGCGCGCCCTCACTGCCGCCCGTCAGATCGCCGACGATGCCTCGGACTGGATCGGCGATCTGGGGCGCGGTCAGATCAATAGTGTCTCGGCTGGGCTGATCCGCTACGCTCGGCGTCACCGCCCCGCGCAAACCGGCACCCTGAGCCCAGAGCAGATCGTCGGCTACGAGATCCACGCAGAGCACTACTGGGCTCAGGTCGAACAGGTTCACGCCGACCTCTGTCAGCAGGCGCTGGATCACCTGGCACCCTATGGCGACTGTCGGCTGCGGGCGCTGATCTCCGCTCAGCTGCGCAGCGACGCGCTCGGCTGGGCACGCATGCGCGAGCGAAGGGCGAGCGTGCGCAAGCTGTTCGGCATCGGGGGAGAGGCATCGACAGAGCATTGCCTCGCCTAATTCTCGATTAGAACGCAGGATGACCAGCGTTTATCCTGATGGATAATTCGGGTACAATGAGCGACGCGCCCATATATGCCCAGTTGTCTCAGCGACCCTCGGAGGCAAATGTAGCAATGAAGGAGGTCCTATGAGCCCTGATCTCGAACGACTCATTGGCCGGGCCGTGATTGACCAGAAGTTCCGTGACGAACTACTCAAAGACCCTGATGCGGCGATCGCTAACTCTGGCCTCAAGCTCAGCGATGATGAGATAAAGAAGGTGAAGGCCGCAGCTGAGGCACGCAGGGTGGACAGCGCCGGTACGAATAGGAATCTGGACGCGGCCAAAGGAACACAGTGGGGTTAATGGTATCTCCCATATGCGCTCCTTCTGCCTACCGAGTATTTGCTCGGTAGGCAGATACGATCTATGGCAGTATCCCAAAAGGAGCGCTGTGAACCGTACGGTAGCCCACCCGTGTACGGGCGGGCGCACAAGGTGACAGCGTTCCTTCTGCGGTATTACGATCTATGTGAAACTAGCCTCCTATGGCATCGCAAACCTCTGCACAAGACTTAAATCTCGCTGATATTGAGCCGCAATCTGATCTCCGGCGTAAATCAGATCTGCTTCGACCGCTCAATAACAGCCTGCTGATACTTACGCTGGTGGGGCTCACGATTACCTTGCTCAATAATCCATCAGGACTTTGGGTTGTCGGCGTGAGCTTGTTCGTCAATGTGCTTGTTATGTGGCTGGATCGAACTGGCCGGACGCTCCTCGCCGCGCATCTCTTCACGTACTGGATCAATATTGGCATCCTAATATACTCTTATAATAACCTCTATATTGCATATAGCTTGCCCGCAGGGGTGATTTTCGCGTGCGTGCTCGCAATGAGCGTGATGCTCGCCGGCATGCTGCTTGGTATACGCTATGTTATCGGGCTCGTCACATTCAATGTGATTGTCCTGATCGGGATGCTCTACTTCTTCTTTCTGCTGATCGACCCCCTAAGCTCCCCCAACCCTGACGATGGAACGATCGCGTACGGCGTGCCGATCTCCGCCTTCCTCATGATGATCGCCGTGATCTCCTGGCTCTACCATCGCGCCCTGGCTCATGCCTCGGACAGGCTGGAGGCGGCCCGTCAGCGGATTGTGCGTGACGAACTGCTCCGGCGCGACCTAGCCGTCGCCCGCGAGCTGCAACAGCGGCTCTACCCGCCGCCGCCGCTCACCAACGCGGGCATTAGCATTGCTTCGCGATCTGAGCCTGCCCGCGAGACGAGCGGTGACTTCTACGACTTCATCCCTCTCGACGGCGACCGGCTGGGGATCGTGGTGGCCGATGTGACCGGCAAGAGCATCGCCGCCGCCCTGGTGATGGCGATGTCGCGCAGCACCATCCGATCCGAGGCCACCCGCCACGTCAGCCCCGCCGACGTGCTGCGCTACGCGAACCAGACGCTCTGCCAGGACAACACCTTCAAGCAGATGATCACGGCATTCTACGGCGTGCTCGACACGCGCACCCTGCGCCTGGCGATCTCCAACGCTGGCCACCCCTTCCCGGTGCTCCGCCGCGATGGGCGGATCAGCGAGCTAGAGATCTGCGGGCTGCCCCTGGGCGCCCGCGCTGAGGCGATCTACATTGAGCAGATCATCCAGCTCCAGCCCGGCGACCAGCTCGTGCTGATTAGCGACGGCCTGCTAGAGGAACAGAATAGTCGCCGCGAGCTGTTCGGCTTCGAGCGCATGCTGGCGACGATCGCCAACGCGCATTCGCACGACCCTGAGCATACGCTTGATGATATCTGGCAGACGGTGGCGCGGTTCCGTGGCGCATCCGAGCAGAGCGACGATATCACCCTGGTGGTGGTGCAGGTGGCGCCATCCGCTGTCGTTGGCGGTGCAGCTTCGCCCCTTGCCGACGACTAAATACGATTGCAGATTGGGCCGATATCGCTGATAGATACTGCGGTATCCTAGCGAATGATGCTTGTATGGGATCTCGCTACAATCTACAATCTACAATCTACAATCGTGCTGAGCGGGCGATCGCATGGCTGCGGAGCGACCAGCGCCCCTCGGGCGAGCTGCCCACCTTCACCGCCCGCCGCCCCGATATGTCCGACGCCCGCCCTTACGCCTGCTGTGTCTACACCACCACGTTTGTGATCCACGCCCTGGCACGCCTCTCCCACATCCCCGAGGCCGTCGCCGTGCGTGAGGCCGCCGGCGGATTCCTGCGCACCGAGGCCAACGGCGATGGCTCGTGGAGCTATGAGGGTCGCGCCACCCACCGGGTGCCGCCCGACCTCGACGACACCGCCTGTGCGACGGCGGCCCTGATCGGGCTTGGCGAGCGACCTGGACTAGGCTTCTACCAGCAGCTCTGGGAGAATGAGTCCGCCCCTGGCGGCCCCTATTTCACATGGCTGGGCGTGAACGGTATCGTGGGACACCTGCTGGCCCGCCAGGTTGACGCCCTGGTGCAGGCGAACGTGCTGCTCTGCGCGAGCATGGCCGGCCTGGAACTGCCCGGCGTCGTGTCCTATCTGCTCGATGTGGTCGCCCGCGACGACCTTGCGATGGCCAGCGACTACTGCATCACCTCGCACCTGCTGGTCTACGCCATCGCTAGAGCCTACGCAGACGGCCCGGCTCCCGCCCTGGCACCGGCCCTGCCGGCGCTACGCGTGGCCGCCACGGCGCTGCCCACGGGCAGCGCCTTTGAGCTAGCGTGTCAGGCGGCGGCGTTGATCAGCCTCGGCGCACCAGGCGACGCGCGATTGGGCGACCTGCTGGACGCCCAGCTCCCCAACGGCTCCTGGCCTATGGCGGCAGCCTATTCCGGCTACCCGCCGCACCTCGACGGCGCCCCGGCCCTCACCACCGCCATTGCGCTCGACGCGCTCGGACGCGGGACGCTTTGCTAGGGAATCGCGATGGGGATTGCGGCATCCCTACCCTGCTCAGGACGCGAAAGGGGCACCGGCAATGCCGGTGCCCCTTTCTGCTATGCCTGCATGAGCTGCCCCTACTCAACCTGGAAGACGCCCACCGCTGTGATATGCGACCAGATCCCGTAGGCGACCATCGTGTAGGTGCCGGGCGGCAGGCCGCTCGTGTCCAGCGAGGTCTCAGCAACCCCGTTGGAGTCAGCCGTCACCCTGCCCACCTCTACCGAGTCGCCAGCGGGCGTGTCATACCAGAAGGCCACCGGCTCGCCTGGGGCGAAGAACGTCCCGCGGAAATCGTGGGTGGTGCCCGCAGGCCCGTTGAAGGGTGTCACCTCAAGCGCGAAGAATGGCACCGAGGTACTCCCGTCGCTCACCGTAAGATAGGTGGCATTCGTGGTGCCGCTCCCGCCACTCGCCTTATCGCTCCAGGTGAAGTCGGCCTGGCTGCGGATAGTCTCGCCGACCGCAGCGCTGGCATTCACCTCAAAGCGCACCGTGGCCGAGACCGAGTCTCCATTCGCATCAAGGTGTCCGGTGTTCATAACGATGCTATCGCTATTCAGCTGGCTCACCCATCCTGAGCCACGGCTGAATGTCGCATCGAGCACGCTGACGAGGTTCGGGTCGAAGGGCAGCGTAATCTCCGTATCATCCGCATCGCCCTTGCCATTATTTGTTGCCGTGATCGTCAGCGTAAAGATCTCGCTCGTGCCGATCGTCACATTCGGCTCAGAGGTTATCGTCACCGAGACATTCGCTGGCTTCGGGGGGAGAGGGGTCTCGCTGTTACTCACCGTCACTGGCGCGCCCTGAGCGGCGCTGAAGTCGATCGCTTGGCCCGCCTGTGGGCAAGTATCGGCCTGGGTGTAGGTGATCGTCGTCGCCGTGCTGATGTCATAGTCGCCCAAGACACCAGGTAGCGGCATCACCTGATAGCTGACGCCTTGGCGCGAGCTAAGGTTGGGGAAATCCCAGGTGATCGTGCCGGTGGTCGTATCGAGCACGCCGCCAGAGGGCACCTGGCTACCCGCGATCACCTCGAAGTTAGCCATATCGTAGGTTTCGGTGAACGTCGCATCGGTGCCGATATCGGCGAGCAGCGTGCGCGCGATCTGGGCGTATACCTCAGGCAGATCGCTCGGCGATGGTGAGGGGTAGTACAGGCCGGGCGCGCTGGCGATGCTGCGCAGGAAGGTCTCATCGACACTCCCCAGGCCAATCGTGTAGATGCGGATGCCCTGGCTCTTCAGGGTGTCAGCGATGTCGAGGGCGTCCTGGTCGGCGGTGGTGCTATCGTAGCCGGTGCTGTCGATATTGGCAAGCCCATCAGTGAGCAACACCAGCGCCTGGGCATTATCAGCCGGGGCGCTCGCGAGCGTCGCTCCGCCCTGGCGCAACCCCTCGGAGATGTTCGTGCGGTTATCAACAGAGATCGACGAGATCGCGTTCTGGAGTACGCCTCGATCCTGGCTGAGGGTGCTCAGTGTATCGGCATCATTGGAGGCATCTCCATCAAAGCCGTCGCCCGAGAAGGCCACCACCGATGCCTGATCGCGCGAGAAGTCAAGCGTATCGACGAAGAGCGCCGCAGCATTCTTTGCCTCAGCCAGCGGCGTACCGTCCATACTCCCCGACTTGTCGATCACCAACGCGACACTGGCGCTGAAGGGAGGCACACACGGAAGCGCGTTGATCGAGACATTAACCGTTACCGGCTCGCCCACACCCACTTGGCTCGGGATCGTGTACTTGTTGACCGAGTCGATGCGCCCACCTGTCGATTGCGCATAGGCAAGCGAACCCACCCCGATTGTCGCAGTAACAACCATCAGCAATGTGGCCAGCAGCATCCGTACCACGTGGTGAACCTTCCGCATACTTCCTCCTCATGTCTGACTTGCCTGACGAAAACTCGATCAGTTCGTGCGATCAGGTAGGCCAATGGCTAACTACAGAAGTATACTACATGTTAGCAGTAAAAGATGCAGAATATCATTGTGATATCGTTGTTATTTTATATTTTATGTCAAATACATTTCTTGATTTCTTACGTGTATTTATCTGTACAAAAAAATAAACTGTGATAAGCTGTGTGGTTCTTGAATCATAGTGCGACCGCACCATCGCGCAGGAAGGCGGCGCACTCCTCGGGGATGGTCGGATTGATCCACATGCCACTGCCGAGCTCAAAGCCAGCGCTCCGGCTAAGCCGGGGGACAATCGCTATGTACCAGTGGAAGTAGCCGTTCTCGGGCTCTTTGGTGGGGGTAGACCGAAGAATGAGGTTATAGTCGGGGTCGTTCAGGTGGGTGTAGAGGCGGAAAAGCACATCGCGCAGCAGCGGGGCCAGGTGGATGAGCGAGTCCTCGTCGATGTGCATAAAGCTGGCGCGATGGGTGCGCGGCAAGATCCAGATATGGAAGGGCGACGACGAGGCGTAAAGCACAAAGGCGGCGAAGTGATCGTTCAGTGCGATCAGTCGTTCGCCTCGGCTCAGCTCGTCGGCGAGCATCGTGCAGAAGACGCACTGGCCGGTGTCGTCGAAGAAGCGGCGGGACTCCTCGATCCGGTGGCGGATGTCGCCAGGCACAATCGGTAGGCCGATGATCTGGCTGTGCGGGTGTACCAGCGAGGCTCCGGCGCGCTCGCCGTGGTTCTTGAAGAAGACTAAGTGCTCGACCCGTGGGTCGTCGCTGATCTCGCGCCCGCGACGTAGGTACATATCCACCACAGCGCGGATCTCCTCGTCGGTCATCAGCGCAAGGGTGGCATTGTGGAGGGTGTGCTCAACCAGCACCTCGTGGTAGCCGATCCCGGTGATATAGCGCTCGACGCCGTTGAAGTTACGCACCAGCGTGCCCGCCTCGGCCAGAGCTGGGTACTTATTGCGTACAACCCGCGTGTCCCATCCCTGGCTGCCCTCAGGGTAGCGACAAACTTCCAGATCGAGCTCCTCGTTGCCCAGACAGAAGGGGCAATGCGCATCATGCTCGGGGCGTTCGTGGGTGAGGATGCGGTCGCTGGCCTCGATGTAGGCATTGGGGCGGCGAGCGCGCTCGCTGGAGATGATCACCCACTCGCGGGTGGCCAGGTTCTGCCGCAACTCAGGCATCGTAAGTTCCTCCAGAGCAAGCCATGGCGCATGCCGTCTAACCTATTGGCCTTGAATAGCCAGCTGGCCGGGCACGTGGCTTGCCCCTATTGTAGTGGGAAGAGCTAGATGCGGCAAGGTGAGGGCCGCCGATAGGCTACCCCAAACGACTCTATAGGCATCGATCTTCAGTGGCTCAGTGGCTCAGATCTCTAGCGATAGTCCTCCCAGATCTGCTCCAGGGCGAAGAGCGGGTCGGCAGGTGGCTCAAGGCCAAGCCGCGCGCGCATCAGGCCGATCTCGGCAGTGAAGCGGGCCACCTCCACGCTGCGGGCGGGCCGAAGGTCGAGCCGCGAAGAGGCACCCGGAAGCGCCATCACTCGCTCGGCCAGCTGGAGCAGCGGCGTGCCCTGGCCACTGCCGACGTTGATCGGCTGGCCGATGATATCGGCCGTGGATGCGCGCAGCATCGCCTCCACCACCTGATCAACATGGACAAAGTCGATCAACTGCTGTCCGCCGTAGACGATCATCTCCTGGCCCCGCGATGCAGCATCCAGCCAGAGCGGGATCACTCGGTCGCGGTCGCGCGAGCCATAGACATTGGCTAGGCGCAGGACGGCGGTCTCTACGCCATAGGTGTTCAGAAAGACCCGGGCGTACAGCTCACCGGCGGCCTTGCTCGCGCCATAGGCATTCTTCGCGTTGAAGGTCGTGTCCTCGGGCACCGGCAGCCGATCCACCTCGCCATAGACCTCGCGGGAAGAGGAGAAGACCACCCGCCGCACGCCGCCTGCGCGGGCCGCCTCTAACACATTCACTGTGCCGGCCACATTTGTGGTGAAGGAGTAGCTCAGGTCGCTCACTGCGCCCATCACATTCGACTGTGCGGCCAGATGGTAGATGACGTCGGCACCCGCGCACAGGTCGCGCAGGGCAGCGGCGTCACGGATGTCGGCTTCGACGATTTGTACGGCGGGGTTGTTGGCGTGCTGCGACAGGTGTGCGTGCCGCCCACGGTGCATGTTGTCTAACGCGATAATCTCGCCGGTGCCGTCGCGCGCCAGCCGGTCGATGAGGTGGCTGCCAATAAAACCTGCGCCTCCGGTGATCACAATCTTCATGGGGCATTCCTTCTGCAATGTATGTGTTTGGCCTACCCGCAGGCAGTATACGACAAACAAAACGAGAGCGCCGGGCGAATCGCCCGGCGCTCTCGCAGCAGATGGAGCTTGACGGCCCTAATCGACCGAGTGGCCACCCTTTGCCTCGTCCTTATTCGTCTTAATGCCGAGCACTGTGTAGAGCGGGCAGAAGCCCATCGCGGCGGTGGCGAACAGCACAACCGCCAGCACGGCGACGATGATCTGGAAGATGCCGGTGAGGATAAAGACGGCCGGGATCATCAGGAGGACGCCGAGCACCAGGCGGATGTCGCGATCAAGGGTGCCTTCGTTCTTGGGAAACATCAGGGTGTTCCTTTTCTGTGATATCTGGCGCAAGTTTACCTCTATCGAGCATAGCATAGCCACCCCGTCCCGACAACATAGAGATGACCACGTTCAGTGAACGTCCCTTCATTACAGTGTGACGCACAGGGCTGTTGCAATCTCGCCGCATGGCGGGGGTTTGGGGGTGGCTTCGCCACCCCCAAAGATTTCTTGTTGGGATTTTGGCGGCGAAGCCGCCAAAATCCCAACAAAAGCAGGGTCTGGGGCGAAGCCCCAGGGCATTGCAACAGCCCGGCGTGACGCACAGCGTCACGCTCTATACGCGACATTCTATGCTACAATGTGGCGGTTTCGGCCTGAAATGCCCGGATGACAGCACACTATGAATGATGCGACAGCAGAAAACCCCGAGAGCGGCGATGACTTCGGCCTGAGCGCCGTACGTGAACTGCTCCGACTGATGAACCAGACCGATATTACCGAGATCCTGATCGAGCGGGGCGACACAAAACTGCACGTGAAGCGCAACACGGCGGTTCCCGCAGTGGCGGCCCACACCGGGACTATCACGGCGCAGCAGATCGCCCCGACCGCGCCCGCACCCGTACCGCCCATCTTCGCGCCCCATCCGCCCCCCGAGGGTACACACATCGCCATGCCTGCAGGCCACACAGTGGCCGCGCCGATGGTGGGCACCTTCTACGCCGCCAACTCGCCCAAAGACCCGCCGTTCGTCCAGGAGGGCGACGAGATCCACATCGGTGACTCGGTCGGGATCATCGAGGCTATGAAGATGATGAACGAGATCGAGAGCGAGGTCTCCGGTCGGGTTGCCCGCATCCTCGTGAAGAATGGCCAGCCCGTCGAGTATGGCCAGCCCCTGATGGTGGTTGAACCGCTCTAGTTGATTGCAGATTACAATCTGCAATCTGCAATCGTTATGCAAGCACTCGGCGTCGCCCAGCTCAATAGCTACCTGCGCGAACTCCTCGAGTCCGACGAGATCGTGCGTGATATCTGGGTGGCGGGTGAGGTCTCGGAGTTCCGCCGCTATGCCTCCGGGCACTGCTACTTCACGCTGAAGGATGCGGGCGCGACGATCCGCGGGGTGATGTGGCGCTCGTTCGCCGACCGCCATCCCACGCTGCCCCAGGTCGGCGACGCTGTGCTCGCCCACGGCAAGATCTCGATCTACGAGGCGCGGGGCGAGCTACAGCTGGTGGTAGACACGATAGTGCCGGCAGGTGTCGGCCTGCTCAACGCGCGCTTCGAGGAGCTCAAGCTGCGCCTCGCCGCAGAGGGTCTGTTCAGCCCCAATCGCAAGCGGCCCCTGCCCGATCTGCCCCGCCGGATCGGAATCGTCACATCGCCCCAGGCTGCCGCCCTCCAGGACATGCTCAACGTGCTGCGCCGGCGCTGCCCGCTTGTGGAGGTGCTGATCTCACCCTGCCTCGTCCAGGGCGAGCGCGCCCCCGACAGCATTGTCGAGGCGCTCTACGCGCTCTACGCGTCCGACGTCGACCTGATCATCCTCGCCCGTGGAGGCGGCTCGATTGAGGATCTCTGGAGCTTTAACGACGAGGCCGTGGCCCGCGCGGTCTTCGCCAGCCCAGTGCCGCTGATCACTGGCGTTGGCCACGAGACCGACACGACGATTGTGGACTTTGTGGCCGACCTGCGCGCCCCCACACCCTCGGCCGCCGCCGAGCTGGCCGCGCCCGACATGGCCGATCTGCGCGCCCAGATAGCTGACGCACGAGCGCGCCTGTTCGGGGCAGTTGCCGACAACATAGCAGTTCGCCGGGGCGCGATCCAGGCTGCCGCCCACCGAATCGACCTGGCCGCACCCATGCGCCGGATCGCCCAGAACCGCCAGCAGCTCGATGATCTGGCCCGTCGCCTCTCCACACAGACGCTCCGCGTTGCCGAGCTGCGCCGCGCCCGCCTGCGCGGCCTCACCGCCCAGCTCACCGCGCTCAGCCCCCAGGCGACCCTCACCCGAGGTTACGCGGTGGTGCGCCGCGCCGAGGGCGGACAGGTGCTCATGAGCCCTGAGCAGGCTGCTCCCGGAGAGCGCCTGCTGATCACCCTCCGCTATGGTGACCTGCTCGCCAACGCCGTTGCGCCTACCCCTGAGGAGGATCGCCGATGAGCGCCCAGACTCCCGTTGATACTTACGAGGCACGTTACGCCCGCCTCCAAGAGGTTGTCGCCCAACTCGAAACCGGAGAGCTCCCACTCGACCGCGCAGTTGCGTTGTATGAGGAGGGGGTTCGCTTGGCCGCTGAGTGTCAGGCACTGCTCGACACCGCTGAGCTGCGTGTCCAGCAACTCCAGTCTGGCGAGACGGCGATCAATCTCGAAGCGTAGGGCGCTATCGCACAGGGGACAGGGACAGGAGACAGGGGACTGTCGGCGTTGATGCGCTCGATGGATCGCCTTATCCCCAGAAAAGCTACCTGTTTCTTTGCTGCTCTGGCGCAAGTTTCGTCACGGGCTGCCACAGGCAGCATGAGCAGGTGGGGAATCAGGTGTGAGGCGCAGCCGCCATGGCTGTCGCCCGCTACCTGTCACCTACGGAGAAAGCATGTATCAGACAGAGTCAATCCATAAGTACCCACGTCTCCTCACCGCCATCATCGAGTGGCTCTGTGTGCTGCTGGTTGTGATAACCTCGGCCAGGATCGGGTTTATCTTTCTACGTGCGCTTTGGGATATCTATGGCCGCAACGACCTAAGAATCGGTCAGATCCCGCTCGTTCTGGGCATCGTAAGCTGGATCGACAGTGGCCGTGTTGGCCACGCGACAAACCTCGGTGATCTCTGGCCCGCCTTGTTTATGCCCCTCGGCTGGTCGGCCCTGGCGCTCCTCGCCACAGTTGTGCTGCGAAACGCCTTCCCGGCAGTGCGCACTAGCGCCCAGGGTCTCCTCGTCGAGTTCTCTGGCACCTGGCTCCCCATCCCCTGGGAGCGCCTGCTGTCCGCCAAGGTGACGGCGGATCTGTCCGGCGAACACTTTGTCCTGCTCGTCCAGACAGAAAGGGGTTGGCTGACGCCTTGGCACCGTATCTACAGCATGTTCTATGGCATGGCATGGCGTCCCGGCTTCTACATCACCTCGAATATTAGTGAGTTCGACCAGCTCGTGCAGACGATCCTGAGCGAGAGCGAACGCACTGCCCGGGCCAGCGAGACGGCTCGCCCCGTGCGGCTCGAAGAGGATAAGCCATCGCTGCTGTTTCGCCTGATGCTGAGCCCCGGTGCATTCTTTAGCCGCAGCGCAACCACAGCTTCCGGCGCGTCGTCTGCGCATCCCTCGTCCCCATCGGGCGGCCCGGTAGAGGCGATCTACCCTTCACGGATCACGACGCTGATCGGCGGCACCGTCGCTATCCTGGCTACGCTCACCGGCCTGCGCTACCTGTCATTCTGGTCGATCTTCCTTGCCCTGGAGCTACCTGCGCTGCGGGGGCTGCCGCCCTTCATTTGGAACGTCAGCGACCCGCGCTATAGCGAGCTGTATAACGCCTACCGCACACGCGCGGTGCCCTTCCTCGGCATCGACGGGCGGCCCGACCTGCCAGCCCCCTGGTGGATCCTGGTGTCCGCCCACCTGATGCTGCTGCTCGCCATCATCGCAATCTTCTGGCTGCGCAGCATTCTGCCCTCCATCGAGTCGCGCAGCGAGGGGATCGCAGTGCGTGACTCGCTGCGCGGGGGCTGGAGGCTGCTGCCCTGGGATCGGGTGCGGGCGCTAAAGCTGACCGAGATCTCCGATCAGAGCCAGATCCTGCTGCTCCAGAGCCCTGGCCTACCGGCCAGCCAGAGGATCACCAGCCTGCTCTATGATGGCAGCCCGCAGCCGGGCGTGCTGATCACCTCGGCGATCAACAACTTCCAGCCGATGCTCCAGGACGCCCTTGGCCGTATTACAGTGATCGAGGCGGGCGGCGGGCCACCGGTGCTGCGCCAGGAGGCTCGCTCGCCGCTGCTCTGGATGGCCTTCGGCGGCAAGGCCGCCCGCGAGATGCTGGTTGCCGACGCGCGCGCCGACGCCAGCACCCGTGTGCTGCGGCCTGCCGGCCTGCTGACCGCCGCCCGCGCCATGGCCGCCATCGCCCTGCCGCCCGCACTGATCCTTGCGCTCGGCGGTATCCTGAGCGACCGAGCGCCCTCCCTCGGGCTGATCGGCGTCGCCCTGGCCCTCTGGATCTTCGGCATGCTAGAGTGGCCCCTGGTTGGCCTGATCTCGGTGCTGCTGGACGATAACACCGGCGGCGGTGAAGAGGGCTACCGTGCCTTCTACCTCTACCCGGCCAGCCAGTTCCCCCGCCTGCTGCCTCTAGTCGCCGCGATTATCCTCCAGGTCGTCGGCGTGCCGGTGCTGCCCGTCCTCGCATGGCTCGGCGCGATGGCCTGGGCCTTCTGGCTCGGACGCAGCCTCTGGGAGACCCTCTACGAGTGGCGCGGCAGCCAGGCCATCCTCGGCGGCCTGCTCCCCGTCTTCTGGCAACTGCTCCTCCTGATCGGCTACCTCGTCACCACGCGCTAACGCACAATGCTGAATGCTGAATGCTGAATGCTGAATGCTGAATGCTGAATGTCCAGCATTCAGCATTTCCGCCTCCGACCGGCGAGGGTGCTATAATATGCCCGCCCTTGCTGTACCCAAACGCTGTGTGGCGTGGAGAATCTATGCCCAGCCTCGCGATTGTTATTCTGAACTATAAGCGGGCCGACCTGCTCGCCGACTGTCTGGATTCGATCTATACCGCCCCTACCTGCTGCGACCTTAATGTCTGGGTGGTTGATAACGCCTCCGGCGATGACAGCGCGGCGATGGTGCGCACCCGCTTCCCCCATGCCCACCTGATCGAAAGCCCGATCAACGGCGGCTACTCCTACGGGAACAACCTGGCGCTGCGCGAACTATTGCAGATTGCAGATTGCAGATTGCAGATTGCAGACGTCTGCAATCTGCAATCTGCAATTCCTGACTACATCATGCTCCTCAACAACGACACCATCGTGCCGGCGGGCGCGCTTGACGGCATGGTGGGCTACCTGGAGGGGCACCCCGAGGTGGGCGCGCTTGGCCCCAAGCTGCTCCTCCCCGACGGCTCGCTCGACCTGGCCTGTCGGCGCAGCTTCCCCACCCCCGAGGTGGCGCTCTACCGCATGCTCGGGCTCGCGCGGCTCTTCCCCAGAAGCCCGCGCTTCGCCCGCTATAATATGACCTATCTAGACCCCGATACAGAGACTGAGGTGGACGCCCTGGTGGGTGCCTGCATGCTCGTGCGTGGCGGGGTGGTGCGCGAGGTTGGCCTGCTCGACGAGGCGTTCTTTATGTACGGCGAAGATCTGGACTGGGCCTACCGGATCAAGCAGTACGGCTGGCGGATCGTCTATTACCCAAGCGTGGTTGTGCATCACTACAAGCGGGCCGCGAGCACGCGCCGTGCGATGCCCTCGATCCGCGCCTTCTATGATGCGATGCGGATCTTCCACCGCAAGCACTACGCCGCCACCACGCCCGCCCCACTCAATGCCCTGATCGAGTTCGGGATCACGCTGAAGGAGCTACTCGCCCTTGGCCGCAATTACCTCCTCCCCCCGGCAGCGCGACGAGTCAGCTAGACAGCAGGCGCTGCTGCGCCCGCGCACCTGGCAGGCGCTGCTGCGTGTCGGCCTGGCGCTCTGCGACATGCTGGCGATCAACGGCGCCTTTATCGGCGTCTATATGCAGAATATTGAGGCGATGCGCGCCGCTGGCCTCCTGCTGCCCTCAGACCCACAGGCGGCCCTGCGCTTCCTGTTGCTCTTTAATATCTCCGCCCTGGCGGTATTTGCCTTCAACGGCCTCTACGAGATGCGCCGGGGTGCCTCACGCGTCGATGAGGCATTTAAGGTGCTGACTGCGGTATCGCTCACAACCGTGGTCGCCCTGATGATCAACACGCTGCTGCCCGAGCTTGGTGCGGAGGATCTGCCCTGGAGCCGCGATGTACTGGCCTGGAGCTGGCTGTTCGCCCTGCTCGGCTGCGTCGCCCTGCGGGTGATCCATCGCCAGGTGACGTTCTGGCTGCACCGCCGCGGGATCGATATCCGCCGCGTCCTCATCGTCGGCGCCCGCGAGCCGGGCCTGCTGGTCTGGAAGACGATCCGCCGCCGCCCCGCGCTCGGCTACCGGGTGCAGGGCTTTCTCTCCGATAGCGCGCAGATCGGTGCGATCATTGAGGATCTGCCGGTACTCGGTCGCACAACCCAGATCAGCCGGGTGGTGCGAGCCACCCAGGCCGATGAGGTGATCATCGCGCTCTCTGGCCGCTCCAGCTATGATCTGCTGGAGCTGATCAACCTGGCTGAGGATGAGTCGGTGACAATCAAGGTCTACCCCGATACCTTTCAGCTGATCACCAATAACGAGCTCTCGATCGGCGACCTGAGCGACCTGCCGCTCGTGAGCGTGAAGAACGCCGCCCTGGATAACCCCTGGAACCGCTCGCTCAAGCGCGGCATGGATGTGGTGGTGGCCTCGGCGCTGCTGCTGGTGGCCGCCCCGCTGATGCTGCTGATCGCCGCTGCCATCCGGCTTGAGTCGCGGGGGCCGGTCTTCTTCCTCCAGGAGCGGGTGGGCATGGACGTGCAGCCCTTCTGGATGATTAAGTTCCGCACTATGCGGGTGGATGCCGAGGCGCTGGGCACCTGGACGACCCCGAACGACCCGCGCGTCACCCGTGTGGGCAGGCTGCTGCGCCGCAGCAGCCTGGACGAGCTGCCCCAGCTGATCAACGTACTGATCGGCCAGATGAGCCTGGTCGGCCCGCGACCAGAGCAGTCGCGCTGGATCGAGCAGTTCAGCCAGCAGATCCCCCGCTACATGCGCCGCCATAAAGAGAAGGCCGGGCTGACAGGGTGGGCACAGGTGAACGGCCTGCGCGGCGACACAAGCATCGAAGATCGTACTCGCTACGACCTCTACTATATTGAAAACTGGTCGCTCCTGTTCGATATCAAAATCATTCTACGCACAATCGCGAATCTCCTGACTGGGAAGCAGGAAAACGCGTATTGACGTGTGCAGCCGAGGGGTGTATAATGCACCCTCGGTTGAGCCAATCAACCAATTTATTCTTGCCCCCCGTTACGTTTTTGGGTCACGGGTTTCGCGTCTCGGGAAGGCACCCGACACACGTAACACGCAACACCGAACACGAGGCGGATATCGCTGTCGCAGCAGTCGCTGGTGACTTGCTGGCTTGTGTGGCAGCGTCGGGCGGGCTAGTGTGAGGCAGTATGGACGGCTCTGACAATTTACGCGCACCGACGCTGCGCTATCCAGACTGCACCCCTGTGATGCCTCCTCAAGGAGGGCGGGAATAATCCGCCTAGTCATGCCGTGATGGCGTGAGCTCTCCTCGGCTGGCCCCTGCACGTGGTGCAGGGGCCTTTTTGATCTCCACACGCAGCGTATCCACACGCCTGTCTGTGCTGTGGCGCACATGCGCCACGGCCAGGCTTCGTGCGCGCCACGTATCTACCGAATGACGTCGAACACTCTAGGAGGTTGGGGCGGCACTGCCGCCAGCTAGTCCCCAAGGAGGGCATTGGTACAATTGAAGCAACAGATCTACGCCGAGTACATCAAGGATCGCCACGGGCTCTCTGGCGAGGGCCGCCTGACGGACTTTCTCTCCCGCGAAAACGGCCAGCTTATGCTGGGCGGGCGGGCGAACCTCAACGAGCTGGCGCAGAGCCACGGCGCGCCCCTTGAGGTGGTATACACGCCGCAGATCGCGACGCAGGTCGAACGCATGCGCGCCTGGGCCGAGCAGGCCCGCGCCCACAGCGAGTACGCCGGTGCCTTCCTCTACGCCTACGCCACAAAGGCCAACTTCGCCGCCGAGGCGGTTGAGGCAGCCCTGGCCGCCGGTGCGCACTATGAGACATCGGCCGCCGCCGATGTGACGATCGCCCACAGCCTCTGGCGCCAGGGGATACTCCCCGAGGGCCGGATGATCTTCTGCAACGGCTCGAAGGAGCCGAACTATATCGAGGCGATCCGAGACCTGCGCACCGATGGCTGCGAGTCGGTCGTCCCGGTGCTTGACGACCTGGATGAGCTGCGCGCCCTGCTGACCTGCCCGGCACCGTTGCAGATCGGCGTGCGCGAGCGGGCCGCCGGCAACCGCGACGGTCGCCACCCCGGCCAGGACCGCTTTGGCCTGAGCGCCACCGAGATCGAGGACGCCGCAGCGATGATCGCCAACAGCCGACATCGCCTGGTGCTCTACCACGCCATGATCGGCAGCCAGGTGGAGGATGAGGCCCACTTTCTCGACACGCTGCGCGAGTCGGTGGCGGGCTACTGCCGGATGCGCCGCCGAGTGCCGAGCCTGCGTTACCTCAACTTCGGTGGCGGCGTGCCCACCTCGGGCTACAGCCTGGGCTTTCAGTTCGACTACGCGGGCTTCCTGACGAAGCTGATGATGGTGATCCGCGACACCTGCGCAGCCTACGATGTGCCCATGCCCGACCTCATCGGCGAGTTTGGCCGCTACACCGTGGCCACCCACAGCGTCTTCCTGGTCGAGGTGGGCGCAGTGAAGGCCGGACAGCCCGGCGACCCCGACTGGTACCTGGTGAACAGCAGCCTAATGGTGAGCCTGCCGGACAGCATCTTAGTGGAGGGCCAGGAGTTCGTGATTGTGCCGCTGAGCGGATGGGATCGCCCGGTGCGCCCGGTGCGCCTGGCCGGGCGGCGCACCTGCGACAGCGACGATGTCTACCCGAGGCCCGATCAGCCGCCTCTCATGCTGCCAGATGTGGGCGAGGGGCTTGTGCTGGCGATCTGCGGGGTGGGAGCCTACCAGCAGATGATCTCCGGGCGCGGCGGGGCGCACCACTGCCTGAGCCCCGAGCCAGCGCGGGTGATCTTCAGCGAGGTAGCCGGGCGGTTGCGCTCGCGCCATGTGCCGCAGCAGGATCAGGCGACGATTATGCGCCTGCTTGGCTACCCGCCCGAGCAGATGGCCGTGCCGCTGCCGTTTGAGCGCCCGGCCAACCAGCCGGTGCTACGGCCCCTGCCCATGATTGCCAGCGCAGCCCGCCGCAGGATGCGCGAGCGCGTCGTGCGGATGCCCTAGTACAGCGTCCGAGCTTACCTGAAGGGTTAAAGGGGATTTTGCGGAAGGGGCCACGCACCAGTCCCGAGAGGTAGCTTTTCACCCCACCGCGATGGGCGCGGTAGACCGCTGGCAGCAGGAGCGCACCGAGCCGGGCGAACTCCTCAGGCATCAGCCGCGATGGTTGGGGTTTTAGCAACATCGCTCCATCCTCTGTCTGACACACACCATCGGTGTAGAGCATACGTAACGCTGTCACCCTGAGCGAAGCGAAGGGTTCCGACCGGGATTATTCGCTTCGCTCAGAATGACAGGATGCTTTACCGCGTTCCTTCTGCGGTATTGCGCGCTATCTCTATGCCCCCTCCAGCTCATCGTCTTCGACGAGGCGGTAGCCGGTGCCGCGGATGCTGTGGATAAGCGGGGGCGTACATTGGGTGCGCTCGATCTTCTGGCGCAGTTTGTGGAT
>RYFE02000024.1 GCA_004138175.2 Chloroflexales bacterium ZM16-3
CCCCTGCCAAGTCAGGTAGGGCCGGGGGAACTCGGGGGGCAGCTCGCCCTGCTCGATCAGCTTAAGCCGCTGGGCCTCGGCCTGCTCGGCGATCTCCCCAGCGTGGTGGGCCAGCATGTGCTCCTCAGAGAGCAGCACCGCGCTGCCCTTAGGCACATGCGCCAAGATCGTCGTTCGTCGTTCGTCGTTCGTCAGATCGCGGAAGAAGGGCGCGTAGAAGGCGCGGCCCTCAAAGCGCTCGCCGAGGTCGAGCTTCGCCAGGGCGGCGTCCCACTCAGCGCGGGACTCGCGGCGCAGGCCGGAGAGATCCACGGCGGCGATGCGCTCCAGAGCCTGATCGCGGTTCCAGAGCGGGATCTCGTGGGGCGGGCCGATCAGCGCCTGCTCGACGCGCTGGTCGCTGCGCTGAGTGGCCGGGTCAAAGCGGCGCAGGCTATCGATCTCATCGCCGAAGAACTCGACGCGCAGAGGCCGCTCATCGGCGCTGGGCCAGATATCGACGATCCCGCCGCGTCGGCTCAGCTCGCCGGGTGCCTCGACGGCGGGGGCGGATCGGTAGCCCCGGCGAACCAGCGTGCGCAGCAGCGCGTCCTGGCTCAGCCCCTGGCCGAGGCGCAGGGTGGTGCTTGCCCCAGCCAGCTCCTCGGGCGTGAGGGTGGGAAGGAGCAGCGCCTTGATCGGAGCTACGATGATTAATGGTGAATGCTGTTTCGGATCATTCAACATTTGCAGCGCCCGCAGCCGCTGGGAGATCACCTCGTTGCCGGGAGACATATGCTCGTAGGGCATGGCGTCGCTGGCCGGGTAGAGCAGCACCGCCTCGGGGCCGAGCCACTGGCGCAGGTCGTCGGCGGCGCGCAGGGCGGCGTCGGAGTTAATCGTTATGTAGAGCAGCGGCGCACGAGATCGCTGGGCCAGGGCCGCAATAAGCGGCGCACGGGCGGCGGCGGGCAGCGGGGCAACCCGCAGGCGCGCCGGACTCCCGGCCAGCGCCTCGGCGACCCGCACGACGTCCGGCAGGTCGGCGATCTCAGCTGTGATCGCAGCAAGTGTATCCATGACAGCCCAAAGAAGGGCAGATCGTCGCGACCCGCCCTGAAGGAAGACCATATGATGTGTAGCTGATACTATATCACATCTCAGTGCTGCATCCAGCCGAGGCTCCCATCCAGGCCGCCGACCGGCAGGTACTCCGCGCCGACAAAGCCGGTGTAGCCGCTATCCTCGATGGCCTGGAAGATGAAGGGAAAGCGCAGCTCGCCGGTGCCGGGCTGGCCGCGCCCCGGCGAGTCGGCGAACTGGATGTGGCCCATGCGCCCCGCGTGGGCGGCGATTGTCGCGCAGACATTGCCCTCCATGCGCTGCATGTGGTAGATGTCGTACTGGAGGGCCAGGTTTGGTGCGCCAACACTATCGATCATGGACAGGCTCTCGGCGGTGCGCGTCAGGAGGTAGCCAGGCGTCTCCCAGGTATTCAGCGCCTCCAGCAGAATCGTCACCCCAGCGTGGGCGGCGAGGTCGCAGGCCCAGGCCAGGTTGTCGCGGACGCGGGCCAGCTGGCTCTCGCGGGCCTCGCCGGGCAGCCAGCGACCGACGAGGGCGTTGAGTCGCTTGCAGCCCATCTGCCGGGCCAGCTCCAATGCGACGGGCAGGTTGGCGCGGAACTCAGCCTGGCGGGTCGGGTCATTGAGGAAGCCGCGCTCACCGGCGGCAAGATCGCCCGCGTCGATATTGATCAGGGCCGTCTCCATGCCGGCGTCGGCGGCCCGGCGGGCCAGGCCGCCCAGATCCTCGCCGCGCGGCCACCAAAGCTCCACCGCCGTGAATCCCAGCCGGGCCGCCTCGTCAATCCGCCGGGCATAGGGGAGGCCGGGCATCGTGATCGATATGTTCAGATCAAAGGTGAGCATGATCATTCCTATGTTCGCAATACCGCAGAAGTAACCCTGTCACCCATGTCACGCTGAGCGCAGCGAAGCGTCCCGGCCGGGATTCTTCGCTGCGCTCAGAATGACAGAACACTTCACAGGGTTACTTCTGCGGTATTGCCTATGTTCGATTGAGAGCGGGCGCTGCTCGCCCGCTGTCAGGATAGCAGCCCTGCTCACATTCGTAAACAGGCAACTCCCGCATAGCGGGCGACATCTAACCTGTATCGTGGTGTAAAATAGAGCTACTATCGACCATATGTTCGAAAGGAGCCCCTCAATGTCCGAGGCCCAACACCTAGCCGATTCACTCACCTCCTACTTCAACAGCGACAAACTGATCGCATTCGCGCCCTTCAGCGTGGCCACGAACGACCTGACAGCGGCGCAGGCCGCCCACGTGCCCGCCGAGCGCTTCAACAGCGTCTGGGCGATCGTCAACCACGTCTGGTTCTGGAACGAGGTGCCGCTGCGCATGCTGCGCGGCGAGGCGGTGGAGCCGAAGGATCTGGGCGCGGAGGACTGGTCGGGCTGGCCATCCATCGGCGACCCGGCCGACGACGCGGCATGGCAGACGGCCCGCCAGCGCTGCCTGGAGGCCAACGCCGCCTTCGCCGCCTTCGTGGCCGAGATGGATGAGGCCGCCCTTGAGCGCGAGGTGGCCCCCGGCTGGGGCCCGGCCCACGGGATCATCCAGGGGATGATCGCCCACAACAGCTACCACACCAACGAGGTGATCTCGGTGCGCCATATGCAGGGGCTCTGGCTAGAGCGGACGTAGTCGCGTATGTATGAGGTGTGCAGCTTCGCCGCACACCTCATACATCGAAATGGGGATGGTATAATGAAGGCATGACGATAACCTTTGAAGAGATTCAGAATCTCCCCGACACCTATCATATCGACCATATACGGGTCAGCCCGAACATCATTCTGGCACCGATGGCTGGCGTGACGGACACGGTCTTCCGGCGGATCATCCTGGGCCTGGGCGGCTGCGGCCTGGTGAGCACCGAGATGACCAACGCCGCCAGCGTAAGCCCGAAGGCGCTCAAGCGCCACCACCTGCTCGACTTCTACCCCGAGGAGCGCCCGCTCACGATGCAGCTCAGCGGCAACGAGCCGGAGCTGGTCGCGGCGGCGGCGGCCAACGTCGAGCAGCTGGGCGCAGACATCATCGACATCAACTGCGGCTGCCCCTCGCCCAAGGTGACGGGCGGCGGCCACGGGTCGGCCCTGCTCAAGGATCTGCCCAAGCTCGGGCGGGTGCTGCGCGCCGTGAAGGCAGCCGTGAGCGTGCCGGTGACGCTGAAGTTCCGCGCCGGCTGGGACGATGCCCGCCTGAACTATATCGAGACGGCGAAGATCGCCGAGGACGCCGGGATCGCCGCCCTGGCCCTGCACCCGCGCACGAAGGAGCAGGCATACAAGGGCCGCGCCGACTGGGGTCGGGTCGCCGAGGTCAAGCGCAGCGTGGGTATCCCGGTGATCGGCAGCGGCGATGTGACCGATGCGGCAGACGCGCTGCTTCGCCTGCGCGACAGCGGGGCCGATGGGGTGATGATCGGGCGCGGGGCCATGGATAACCCCTGGATCTTTCTCCAGACGGCCCAGCTCCGCCGGGGCGAGCCGATGTTTGAGCCGACCCCGGCCGATAAGCTGGCCTTCCTGAACCAGTACCTCGACATGTGCCTCGCCGAGATGCCCGACCGCCTGGCGCTCAATAAGCTCAAGCAGCTGATCGGCCAGTTCAACGTCGGCCTGCCGGGCTCCGCCACCCTGCGCGCTGGAGTCCATCGCAGCGGCAGCGTGGCCTACGCCCGCACCGAGCTTGAGCGCTTCTTCGAGCCCTACATGGCCGCCACGGTACCCATGTAGGGCGGTTGCCCTAAGAACCCTCATAACTTCTGGATTGAAATTGCCAGCTTCGCTGGCAATTTCAATCCAGAAGTATGAGCATTTCGCCGGAGACAATCATGCAGATCGACGCGATCAGCGCGGCATATATTGACCTCGCTTTCGCCATCGAGCGGCACGTCGAGGGCTTTGTGGACGCCTACTTCGGCCCGCCGGAGCTGAAGGCCCACGCGAAGCACCGCGAGCCAGCCGAGATCGTGACCGCCCTGGCATCGCTGCGCGAGGAGCTGCGGGCCAGCGACTACCCGCAACAGCGCAAGGGCTACCTGGAGTCCCAGCTGCGCGGCATGGAGACGACGGCCCGCCGCCTGGCCGGCGAGGAGATCGCCTACCGCGACGAGGTGCGGGCCTGTTTCGATATCGAGCCCGCCCACACGCCCGAGGCGGTCTTCGATGCGGCCAACGCCGAGCTTGAGGCGCTGCTGCCGGGGCAGGGCAGCCTGGCCGAGCGGATCGCCCTCTGGCGACGCAGCTTTGAGGTGTCGCCAGAGGTTGCCCAACAGATGATCGCCGTGATCGCCGCCGAGGCCCACGCCCGCACAGGCACCGAGCTGATCGCCCTGCCCGAGAATGACTCGGTCGAGTTCGCCCTGGTGAGCGACAAGCCATGGAGCGGCTACAACTGGTATCTGGGAGGCGGACGCTCGCTGGTCGAGATCAACACCGACCTACCGATCCGCGCGGGCAGCCTGCTCGACCTGGTCTGCCACGAGGCATACCCCGGCCACCACACCGAGCACGCCCTGAAGGAGCGGCTGCTCTACCAGGGGCGCGGCTGGGGCGAGCATGCCATCCAGCTGATCAATGTGCCCGAGTGCGTGATCTCCGAGGGCATCGCTACTCTGGCCGCCGACATGATCTTCGGCGACGACGCCTATGTCTGGGCCGCCGAGCAGATCTACCCGCTGGGCGGGATCGTGGGCGACCCCGAGCGCGAGGCGCGGATCGCCAAGGCCCAGTGGGTGCTGCGCGCGCTCAGCGGCAACGCCGCCCTGCTGTTGCACGAGCAGGGCGCCGACCCCGAGGATGTCGTGCGCTACATTATGCGCTACGGGCTGCGCAGCGAGCGCGAGGCCCGCCAGAGCCTGCGCTTCATCAGCACGCCGCTCTGGCGCACCTACACCTTCACCTACTTCGTCGGCCGCGACCTGCTCGGCCGCTGGATCGCCCAGGGCGACCGGGTCGAGCGGTTCCGCCAGCTGCTCACTGAGCAGATGTATCCCTCGATGCTCCTAGATCAATAACGCCTGTTGGGGCTGCGCCGCCCCCACACCCCCACTGGAATGTGACCATGCACGACGGCTACATCTTCACAATCGGCATCTGCGGGAGCGCCAGCGATAGCGGGCTGGCCCCGGCCTGCCTGGGCGCGATGCTCGCCGCCCTGCCCCCGGTGAAGCGGGCGGCCCTGCTCGGCGAGGTGCTGCTGTTTGAGGGCGCGCCCGACCTGGACGACCCGCTGATCGACCCGATCCGCGCCGATATCGCCGACGCCGAGCTGCTGCTCATCGTCACGCCCGTCTCTGGCGAAAGAATCCCAGGGCGGCTGGGCGGCCTGGCCCGCGCCATGGTGGACGCCCCGCCGCCGCCCCGCCCGCGCTATGCCGCCCTGGTGGCCGTGGGCCGACGCGATGAGCCATCCCTCGCGCCGCTGCGCCGACTCTGCGCCGCCGCCGGGGCTGAGCTTGTCGGCGAGCTATGGGTAGAGGACGGGGAGCAGCTGGGAGACGAGGCGCTGCGACAGCTGGGCGATCTCGCGCGTGAAGCCTACGCCAGGGCGCGCGCGCTGGAGCCCGAGGCCCTGCCCCGATGAGCGGGCGCGGCCCGCTGCCTGCCATCCCGGCCGCCAAGAGCGCCATCGGCGACGAGCTGCTCTACCTGCTCTTCGCCCGCCGCTCGCTGCGGCGCAGCTTCGACCATGTCTGGATGCAGAGCGTCGGCCCGCTGCCTGCCCGTGGCCAGGGGCCGTTCATCTTCTACCTGACCCACACGAGCTGGTGGGACGCCTACATGCTGATGGTGATCCACCGGCTGGCCATGGGTCGCCCCTTCGACAGCTATGTGATGCAGGAGGAGCGGCAGCTGCGGGCCTACCGCTTCTTCACATGGTGCGGTGCCTTCTCGATCAACCGGCACGACCCGGAGGACACGGCGCGCTCGCTCCAGTACGCGGCGGGCCTGCTGCGCGGCAGGAAAGACCGGGCGCTCTACATCTTCCCGCAGGGCAAGATCGTGCCAAGCGACCGGCGGCCCCTCGTCACCTACCCCGGGGTAGCCCGCATCGTCGCCCTAGCAGGCGAGGTGACGCTCTGCCCGGTGGCGCTGCGCTACGAGTTTCTGGGCCAGCAGTGGCCCCACGCCTTTATGCGAATCGGCCCTGCCCACCGACCGACGGACCCCGCCGACACCGATCACACGCTGGCCGAGATCACCGAGGGGCTGACGGCATGCTCTGACGCCCTGCGCGATGACGTGGTCGGCGGGCGCATAGATCGCTTCCGCCCGCTGCTGCGCGGCCCCCTCGGCATCGACAAGCGTTTCGACCTGTTGCTGCGGATGATCCGGCGCGGCGCGTAGGGACGCCGCGCGCCGCGCCCCTACGCCCCTTCCATGCCCACGCCGAGCCGGTTCATCAGCAGACGCACGGCGTCGGGCAGCAGACGCCAGCCCAGGAAGAGCAGGATCAGCCCTCCGATCGCAGCGGCCATCCCCTGGCCACGGGCCATGTTCACCAGCACAAACATCGTCAGGTTCGTCAGGTAGAGCGTGAGCGGCAGCCACGGCCAGAAGCTGCGCGCCCGCTGGCGTGGTCGCTCGTGCATATGTGCCAGGGCGGCGGCGCGGCGACGGTTCAGCAGCACCAGCACCAGGATCACGCTCGTCACCCACCAGGCCGCAAAGTTGCTCGTCGGAATGCCATAGTAGGTGCTGTGCCCGCTGTCGTTCCAGACCCAGTAGTGATTGATGTTCACTGCGAAGGGCTCGATCGTCACGTCGAGCAGCAGGGCCAGCGATGCCGCCGTGAGCACCTTGGTGACGCTCACCCGCGTGTCGATCTGGGGCGAGCGTCCGATCTGCTCTAGCACACGCTCGCTGGTACCCACGGCCGCGCCGACGATCAGCAGCCATGCGAAGGGGATCGCCATGGGCACAATGCCCAGAATCTTTGGCTGAAGGACATCGGTGTAGGTGTAGGTGCCGAAGGGAAACCCCGTCGTCGCACCAACATGCTCGACCAGCCAGGCGAGAAACAGAATGAGCACCGAGGCCATAACGCCCCAACGCCCATAGTTCATGATCAGCCAGACCCCCATCAGGCTACCCTGGATGATCAGGAGCGCTCCGCCCATCCAGGTGCCCCACACTGGGACACGGTCGAGGGCGACGAGAATGATCGAGCCGGGGTACAGAAAAACATAGATTCCGAACAAGGCGGCGGATAGCAGGGCCAGACGCGAAGAGATCTGCTGCATGGTCAAGCAATCCTAAAGTATATGACAGGTTTGTAGTATCACATTTCATTATAGAATCGGCTTTGTGAGCTGTCAAAGCCACTTGCCGCCCCCCGGCCCTAACAAAAGTTTTACTTGCAGCAGGAGATCGCTCTGTGGTATGATTGTTATCCATCCCAGACACAACCAAAACTATCAGCAAACTCATCCCCATTGCCTACCTGGCGCAGATCGGTGCAGGGGCAGGTGATCGATGATACGTCCCCTGGAGAATGATATGGGCACAGACACTGCATACGATCATCCGATACGCATCCTGCTCGTTGAGGATGACAGCCATATCGGCCGGATCATCGAGCTATCCCTGCCCGAACTCGGCATCCCCTACGAGTTCACGTCGGCGATCAGCGCGGAGGATGGGCTAGATCTCTGGGAGCGACGCCCCTTCGACGTGCTGCTGACGGACTATAACCTGCGCGGGATGAACGGGCTCCAGCTGATCGAGGAGCTGCGCCGCCAGGGCTTCCATGTCCCCACGCTGCTCGTCACGGCCTATGACTCGTCCGACCTGCGGCGCGACGTGCGCTCCCTCAATATCGACGCGTATCTCACCAAGCCGTTCTTTATGGACGAGCTGGTCGATACCGTCCGCCGTCTTTTGCCAGCGCCTGCGGCGCGCGAGGTCAACGGGGGGAAGCACTGAGCCGCTGAGGATGTGAGCCACTGATCGGGCATCCATACGCAGTGATTTATACGAAAGAGGCATGGCACCTAGGTGCCATGCCTCTTTCGTATAAATCAGTGGCTCAGTGCTTCAGTGGCTCAGTGCCTCAGTGATCTAGGCGCTGGGTGGAGGGGCTGCGGCGCTCGGAAGTAGGCTCGGATTGCTCGCCCCGGCTGACCGCGTCGACAAAGGGCTTGATCGTGTCGATCGGCAGCGGGAAGATGATCGTGCTGTTCTTCTCGACCGCGATCTCGGTCAGGGTCTGCAGATAGCGCAGCTGGAGCGTCACTGGCTCCTTGGCAATGATATCGGCGGCCTGGGCCAGAATGCCCGATGCCTGAAACTCGCCCTCGGCGTGGATGAGCTTGGCCCGCTTCTCGCGCTCGGCCTCGGCCTGCTTAGCCATGGCCCGCTGCATATTCTGTGGCAGCTCCACGTCCTTCACCTCTACGATCGTCACCTTGATACCCCAGGGCTCGGTCTGCTCATCAATGATCTGCTGGAGCTTCTGGTTGATCAGATCACGCTTGGCCAGCAGCTCGTCGAGCTCCCCCTGTCCGACCACGCTGCGCAGGGTGGTCTGGGCGATCTGCATGGTTGCGCGGATGTAGTCCATCACCTTCGTCACCGCCCAGTTCGGGTTGATCACCTGGAAGTAGAGTACGGCGTTAACCTTGATCGTCACATTATCGAGGGTGATCACCTCCTGCACGGGCACATCCATTGTGATCACGCGGGTGTCGATACGAACCATGCGCTCGAAGATCGGAACCACCAGGAAGAGGCCGGGGCCACGGGCGCCCATCAGGCGACCGAGGCGGAAGATCACGCCGCGCTCGTACTCGGGAATGATCTTGATCGCGGAGAGCAGAACCATGAGCACAATGAACGCGAGCAATGCGACACATGCGAGGGCAATCGCGCCACCCATGGGGGGCCTCCTTCTACATCACAAGAAATCACAGCTATCGTTCGGGGCGAGGGATTGGCGTGTCATAATACACCCCTACCCCGCTGGAGGATCGTCCTGCCGCCTCACGGTCAGGCGCAGATCATAGACGCCGGTAACGCGAACATACTCGCCGACCTCAGCCGCGCCGCTCTCGCAGACGGCCCGCCAGAGGGCACCGTCCACAAAGACCATGCCCTCGGGCGCTAGGCGATGGCGCACCTCGGCGAGCCGGTCGATCATGCCCTCCTGGCCGGTTGTGACAGGCCGACTGCGCGTCCGCACAACCATGTAGACTCCGACGGCGGCGAATCCGGCGACCACCAGGGCGACGAGCGCGATCGCCCAAAAGGCCACCACGACTCCAGGGGCCTGGGCGGCATCGAACAGGGTGATCGCGCTGACGACGAGCACAATCAGACCAACCACTGTCAGTGCTCCGTGAGATGGCACAAAGAGATCCGTGGCCACAAGACCGAAGGCGATCAGGATGCCGAAGAAACTCAACCACTGTACCGGCAGGGCCAACATGCCGATGAGGCTGCTGATCAGCAGCACGCTGCCGATGCCTGCGAGGACGCCGACGGTGGGCGTGGCGAACTCCGCGTAGATGGCGACCCCGGCCATCACCAGCAGGAGAAAGGCGATGGTCGGGTCGGAGAGCAGCAGCAGCAGCTGCTCCCAGAGGCTTGGCTCAAGGGGCCGCGCCGCTCGCCCGAGGGTGTGCAGGATAACCTGTCTACCGCCCTCCAACGTCACAGCGCGGCCCTCAAGGGAGACGAGCAGATCCTGCTCATCGCGGGCGACGATATCAACGGCGGGCGGGTTAAGGGCGGCGGCCTGCTCGTTGGTGAAGATGGCCCCCTCGCTGGCGGCGCGAGCAGCCCAGGCGTCGCTGCGCCCACGGTCGCGGTTCCATGTGGCGATCTGGCGCGTCACCTCGGCCAGAAAGAGGTCGCGCACCTGGACGGAGACACCAGTCACCGGCTCGGCAAGCGGCGTGGCGACGCCGAAGCTGGTGCCGGGAGCCATGGCGGCCAAGTGGGCCGCGCTGAGCAGCCATGCCCCAGCGGCGCCCGAGTCCGTCCCGCTGGGGGCAACATAGACGACCACAGGCACCTGGGCGGCGGCGATATCGGCGGCGAGGCCGCGCACATCGCGCAGCACGGCACCCTCGCCCCCCAAGCGGATGATCAGGGCGGTGGCCTGGGCGGCCTCAGCCTCGCTCAGGGCGCGGCGCAGGTAGCCCACGGTATAGCGAGTAATCACCCCATCGACCGCAACCGTATAGATCGGCCCGTCAGCCTGCGCCTGCGCCGGGGGGGCGGCGAGCAGCGGCAGGATGGCGAAGACCAGGTAGATCGCGGCGCGCACGATCCGCCATACGGGCCAATGCGGTGCGAAGTTCCTCATATGTCCTACGTATGCGGCGGAAGGCGACTCGGTGCCTCCCATCATACCATAGTGCGGGGTTGGCGGGCGGGATCGGTCGTTTATGTGGCGGGCGCGTCGGGGCCGCGCTCGACAAAGCGCTTGACCCGCCGCTCAAACTCGGCGCGGGGCAGCAGCACCTTGCGCTCACAGGTCAGGCAGCGGATGCCGATCTCGGCACCGAGCCGCACCACGCGCCAGGTGTCGCCGCCGCAGGGGTGGCCCTTGCGCATCTGGACGACGTCGCCGAGGTAAATGTCGATCGGTGGGGGCATATGAATGTTGAGTGTTGAATGTTGAATGTAGCATTCAACACTCAACACTCTTGCTTTGCTTCGCGCCAGAGGGCGATCATCTCTTCGAGGGAGAGGTCGGACAGGTTGCGGCCTTGCTCGATGTGGGTGAAGCGGCGGCGGAACTTGGCGTTGGCCTCGCGCAGGGCGGCCTCGGCGTCCACGCCCAGGTAGCTGGCCAGGCGCGCGGTGATGAAGAGCAGGTCGCCCAGCTCCTCAGCGGTGTGGGTGGCGTCGCCGCTGTCCACCGCCTCCTCCAGCTCGCCCAGCTCTTCGCGCAGCTTCGCCCAGGCGCTGGCGGCGTCGGGCCAGGCGAATCCGGTGCGGGCGGCCTTCTTGCCGAGCTTCTGGGCGGCGGCCAGGGCGGGCAGGGCCGGAGGCACGCCGTCGAGGGCGCTCGGGCGCGAGCGGCCCTTCTCGGCCAGCTCGGCGGCCTTGATCTGCTCCCAGCTCTGGTGTACCTGAGCCTCGCCGTCTACAGCCGCCCCGCCGAAGACGTGCGGGTGACGCCGGATCAGCTTGCCGGCCACCTGGCCGAACACATCGGCGATGCTGAATGACCCGGCCTGGCGGGCCATCTCGCTATGCGCGAAGATGCTGATCAGCAGATCGCCCAGCTCCTCGCTCAGGCCGTGTGTGTCACCGGCGTCGAGGGCCTCCAGCACCTCGTGGGCCTCCTCAAGCAGCGCGCCGCGCAACGCCTGGTGGGTCTGCCTCACATCCCAGGGACAGCCGCCGGGGGCCAGCAGGCGGGCCACCACCCAGTGCAGCCCCTCGGGGCCGCGCAGGTCGGCGCGGATGGGGAGGGCGGGGAGATGAATGGTGAATGGTGAATGGTGAATGGTGAATGTTGCGAGATCGGCCAGCGTGATCTGGGTGATATGTGTGGCCGCGTCCGATTCATCCAGGGCGAGCAGCGTAAGCTGATGATCCGCTGGGTAGCGCCATAGCAGCAGCTCGTAGAGACGCCCCGGCGGGGCGTCTGTGCCAATACCCCAGATGATCGCCGGGGCCGTGGGCAAGAGCGGGAAGGGCGCGGGCGGAGGCGCATAGGCACCGATCCCCTGCGTCTCGGCCCACGAGCGCACCTCGGACTCGGGGCCGCCCTGTCCAGCCAGGGATGCGGCGGCGGCCAGCAGGGATGGGGCATGGAAGAGCTGAACCGCAGCTACACCGTCCAGATCGAGGGCAGCGCAGCAGGCGTCGAGGATACGGCCGGGTGTGATCATAATAATGCAAAATGCAAAATGCAAAATGCAAAATGGCATATGCCATTTTGCATTTTGCATTTTGCATTACTGTTCAGGGAAGGGGAGCGGCACGCTGTTTGGGTCGAAGCCCTCAGCGATCACCAGATCGCCGCTGGCCTCGGCGTCTTTACGGAACTGATCGTACCAGGGGATAAAGGTCTCCTGGTAGAACTGCTGGCCGCCCTGGCTGTTCTGGAGTTGCTCGAAGTTGTCGAAGGGACGCTTCTCGGCGGCGGTTTCGCCGGCCTGGCGCTCCAGCACCTCAAACACGTACCAGAGACCGCCCGACTGCACCTTGGTGGGTGTGTTGAGCGCCAGAGAGAATCCGGCGGAGTCCAGCTCGGCGGGAGAGTCGCCCTTGGCGACCCAGCCCATGTCGCCGCCCTTGGGGCCATCCGGCGCGCGCTCGGCGGCCAGGGCGGCGAAGTCAGCGCCGCCCTTCAGGTCGGCCAGAAGCGTGTCGGCGTCGGACTCGCTGGCAACCGCAATGCTGCGAGCGTGGAACATATCGGCGCGGGTGTTTCTGGCCAGCACCTCAAGGATCTGCTGGTTCTGGGCCTGGCCCACGCGCTGCGCGGCGCTGTCGCCAGAGGGGGCGAGCTGCGCGAGCACGGCGCTATCCACGGCGGCAGGGTCCACGCCAATGCCACGGCTGCGGGCATACTGCGTCAGCAGGGCGTCCTGGATCATGCGGTCGAAGATCGAGCCGCGGATATTCTGCTGATCGACGAGTTGCTGGATCTCCTCGCGGGTCTGACCCTGCTGGAGCAAGCTGTCGATTCCCGCGCCTAGCTCCAGCTTGAGCCGGCTGGAGAAGTCTGCCACGGTGTAGACATCGCCGCCGACACGAAACATCTGCGGGTTATCCGGCGTGACCTGACTTGTCACGCCGTTAGCGGTACTCTGGCATCCGGACAGAGCGATCATCAGGATGAGGGCGCTCAACGCCCAGGCGAAACGTCTCACCGTAAACCTCCACATTGGGGCTGCGCCCCTGGCATATCGCATCGCGTTAGGGCTGCCACCCTAAACCCCTTTATATATGTGGCTGCAATTGCCAGCTTCGCTGGCAATTGCAGCCACATATATGATCATGATCGGGGCCGCAGGCCCTTAGTCGTCATCGAAGCCGCCCTCGCCGAGCGAGAGGATGGCCATAAACGCCTCCTGGGGAATCTCGACGTTGCCGACCATCTTCATGCGCTTCTTGCCCTCTTTCTGCTTCTCCAGCAGCTTGCGCTTGCGGGAGATGTCGCCGCCATAGCACTTGGCGAGCACGTCCTTGCGCATGGCCCGCACCGTCTCGCGGGCGACGATCTTGGCCCCGATGGCGGCCTGGATGGGCACCTCAAACATCTGGCGCGGGATGAGCTTGCGCAGCCGCTCGACCAGGCTGCGGCCCTGGTTGTAGGCGAAGTCGCGGTGGACGATCAGCGAGAGGGCGTCCACGGGCGTCTGGTTCACCAGGATGTCGAGCTTAACCAGGTCGGCCTCCTGGTAGCCGGCCAGGTGGTAGTCGAGCGAGGCATAGCCCTGGGTGCGACTCTTCAACTGGTCGTAGAAGTCGATCACGATCTCGGCCAGGGGCATCTTATACTTGAGCTGGACGCGGGTCGGATCGAGGTAGTCCATCATATCGAAGGTGCCGCGCTTGGTCGTCACCAGATCCATGATCGTGCCGATGTAGCGGGTGGGCGAGATGATGCTGATCTGGACGACCGGCTCCTCGATGCTGCCGAGCTTGCTGAGGTCAGGCATCTCCGAGGGGTTATCGACGGTGATGATCTCGCCGTCGGTGAGCAGCACCTGATACTCCACGCTAGGCGCGGTGATCAGCAGGTCAAGGTTATACTCGCGCTCCAGGCGCTCGCGGACGATCTCCATGTGCAGCAGGCCGAGGAAGCCGCAGCGGTAGCCAAAGCCGAGGGCGTTGCTCGTCTCAGGCTGATAGGAGAGCGCGGCATCATTCATCTTCAGCTTCTCCAGAGCGTCGCGCAGCTCTGGGTAGGCGTTGCTATCCACCGGGTAGAGCCCGGCGAAGACCATGGGCTTGGCTGGGCGGTAGCCGGGCAGTGGCGACTCGGCAGGGTTGTTCTCCAGGGTGATCGTATCGCCGACCTGACACTCCTCGACGGTCTTCAGGCCGGTGGCGATATAGCCAACCTCACCGGCCGAGAGCTCGCCGAGCGCGGTCATCCTCGGGCGAAAGATGCCGAGCTCAAGGGTAGCCGCAGTGGAATCGGTGCCCATAAAGCGCACCAAGTCGCCGCTGGTGAAGGAGCCATCCACCACGCGCACGTAGGCAATCACACCCTTGTAGGCGTCGTAGTGCGAGTCGAAGATCAGGGCGCGGGCGGGCTGGTTACGCTGGCCGCGCGGCGGGGGGATGCGCTGGACGATCGCCTCAAGGATCTCAGCGATGCCGATGCCCTCCTTGGCCGAGGCCAAGATCGTCTCCTCGCGGGCGATCCCGATCACCGACTCGATCTCGTTGGCGACCTCCTCGGCGTTGGCGCCGGGCAGGTCGATCTTGTTCACCACCGGGATGATCGTCAGGTCGTGCTCGACGGCCAAGTAGACATTGGCCAGGGTCTGCGCCTCGATGCCCTGGGCTGCGTCCACCACGAGCAGGGCGCCCTCGCAGGCGGCCAGCGCCCGCGAGACCTCGTAGCCGAAGTCCACGTGGCCGGGGGTATCGATCAGGTTCAGCTGGTAGAGCTCGCCGTCCTGCGCACGGTACTCCATGCGGACGGCCTTGGCCTTAATGGTGATGCCCTTCTCGCGCTCAAGGTCCATCCCGTCGAGCAGCTGCTCGCGGCTCTGGCGCGCGGTGATCGTGCCCGTCACCTCAAGCAGACGATCAGAGAGGGTTGTCTTCCCATGATCGACATGGGCGATGATCGAGAAGGTACGGATATGATTCTGGTCGGACATGATGACCTGTTCAGGCCGGGGGCTGGGCCGGCGCGTAGCGTATGTTTCGTTGCGCTGCAAGTATACCAGCCCCATGCGGTGCGTGCAAAAGGCGAGGGCGGGGGATGCCTGTAGGACTTGACGAATCAGTTATAGACAGGTTACTATAGGATCGTAGGGTTATTCGAAGATATTCCCCCTGTTGAACTTCTCATAGTTCGATTTCATACCTGTCGGCTTCGCCGCAACGCAGCCGCCTGTCATTGTCAGGCCACCTGCTAGGGCGTCGCAAGACCGCTACCCGCCACGATTCTGCGGGCTCCGATCTTCCACCTTTTTGAAGGCATCGCCTCGGGAGCGTCCGCGCATCCTGATCGCGACTGCCAGCCGCAGGGCGTACCTTCCAAGGGCTGCCACACCAAGAAAGTGGGACGATTCCCTGCTCGTAGGGGGCGGACTCACCACATTATCGTGCGGGAGCGGTCGTACGTTCTGCACATGGCCACACGCATCACCCCATCGTTATGTTCCTTCCACGCAGAGGGCTGCGTGAAGGTATATAGATTCCCCTAGTCCAAAGGAGAGAGTAATGTCAGAGCGCCGAGACCGAGTGCATCCGGCCGTGCCCGAGGCCCAAGAGCAGCTGCGCCAGGGGCGGATCAGCCGCCGTGAGTTCCTGCGCGTAGCGACCCTGCTGGGCGTGAGCGCGCCGGCCGCCTATGTCCTGGCCGCATGCGGCACCCCGACCGCGACCGCCCCCACCTCCGCCCCGGCCGCCGCCACAGAGGCACCCGCCGCCGCCGCCACAGAGGCACCCGCTGCCGCCGCCACTGCCGCCCCCGCGATGGGCGCGATCAAGCGCGGCGGCACCCTGCGCGTCGGCATGCAAGTGCCCGCCGTGGATCACCCGGCCCGCTTCTCGTGGGTCTTCGACTCCAACGAGTTCCGTCAGGTCTTCGAGTACCTCACCGAGACCGGCGCGGATAACATCACTCGGCCCTATATGCTGGAGAGCTGGGAGGCCAGCGACGACCTGAAGACCTGGACGCTGAACCTGCGCAAGGACATCACCTGGTCCAACGGCGATACGTTCACCTCCGAGGATGTGCTCTTCAACTTCAAGGAGTGGCTCGCCCCCGAGACCAAGTCGTCCATCCTGGGCCTCTGGGAGGGCTTCCTGACCATCGACGGCGTGGAGGCCAAGGACGACTACACCGTGGTGCTGAACCTGGCAGCGCCCAAGCTCGACGTGCCGGAGACCCTGTTCCACTACCCGGCCCAGATCATGCACCGCAGCTTCAACGGCGACCTGACCACGCTCAGCAACCCGAGCACCGGCCCGATGAAGCTGGACGAGTTCAAGGTCGGCGAGCGGGTGAAGGTTTCGAAGCGCGAGGGCTACTGGCAGAACGGTGAGGACGGCAACCCGCTGCCCTACCTGGACGCGATCGAGTACATCGACCTGGGCGACGACCAGACGGCCTATGTGTCCGCGCTCCAGGGCGGCCAGATCGACACGATCTACGACCCGACGGTTGACACCTTCCTGGCCCTGCGCAACGACAGCAAGATCACCGTCGAGCCGCTGCCCACCGCGCAGGCACGCGTGCTGCGTATGCGGGTGGACCTCGACCCCTGGACGGACGTGCGGGTACGCAACGCCCTGAAGATGTCCCAGGATCGCCAGGCCATCCTCGACAACGCCTTCTTCGGCCAGGGTGAGCTCGGCCATGACTTCCACGTCGCCCCGGTTCAGCCGGAGTACGCGCCGATGGACGTGCCAGCCTATGACCCCGAGGGCGCCAAGGCGCTGCTGGCCGAGGCCGGTATCACCACGCCGCTAGACGTGGCGATCTCGGTCGGCACAGGCTGGACGGACATCGTCTCCTATGTCGAGTCGCTCAAGGAGACGGCCAAGCCGGCCGGCTTCAACATTACCCTGGACACGATGCCCAACAACTCGTACTGGGATAAGTGGACGGAGGTGCCGGTGGGCGTGACAGCCTGGACGCACCGGCCCCTGGCGGTGATGCTGCTGCCCCTGGCCTACATCGCCGACTCTGAGGGCAACCCGGTGCCCTGGAACGAGAGCCGCTGGGTCGATCAGGAGTTCAGCGACCTGCTGAAGACCGCGCAGGGCACCCTGGACATCGAGGCCCGGCGGGCGATCATGAAGGACATCCAGCGCATCCAGCAGGAGCGCGGCTCGATCGGCATCTCCTGGTGGATGAACGTCTGGAACGTCTACAACCCGGCCTTCCAGAACCTGCACGCCCACCCCACCCACTACCAGATCTGGCGCGACACCTGGTACGACCCGGATAAGGCGGCTTAAGACCCTCACCCCCTGCCCCCTCTCCCTTTAAAGGGAGAGGGGGTGCCGCGCCAGCGGTGGGGGTGAGGGCGAGGGAATTCCCATGATCACATTTCTTCTCCGCCGCGCGTTCTACCTGATTCTGACGCTCTTTGTCGTCTCGATCGCCATTTTCGCGATGAGCGAGATCGCACCCGGCAATATTGCGATCAACTCGCTGGGCAACACGATCACCCCGGCCCAGGAGTCTTCGTTCAACGCGCAGAACGGCCTGGATCAGCCCGCTGTCACGCGCTACATCCGCTGGATGATCGGCAGCGACTGGCGGGCCGCCGGACTGATCGGCCACCCGGTGCGCCAGATCTACGAGCCCGACCTGAACCGCTGGAGCTGGTGGGGCGCGCTGCCCGACGGCACGCTGTTCCAGAACTACACCGACGACGGCGAGAACATGATCCGCGTCGAGCGCCTGGCCGACGGCAGCACCCGCGATGTGCCGCTCGGCCCCGAGGTCTGGAAGACCGACGCAGAGGGCTACCCGGTGTTCTGGGGCGTGGACCGCGAGGGCCGCGCGGCCATGTGGGTACGGGGTGATGATAACGAAGCGTGGACGCTGGGCAAGAGCACCTGGAGAAGCTCGAAGGGCGCTCCGCGCGCGTATATCCCGCTCCAGAAGGGCCTGCTGCGCGGCGACCCCGGCGTGTCCTTCTTCACCCGCCGCCCGGTGGCCGAGACGCTGGTGCCGCGCCTGATGAACACGCTGCTGCTGGCCGGGATCGCCTTCGTGGTGGTGATGCCGCTGGCCCTGGCGCTGGGCATGCTGGCCGGGCTGAACGAGGGCCGCATCCTGGATCGTATCCTTTCGATCAGCAGCCTGGTGGCCACGGCCACGCCCGAGTTCGCCTCGGGGGTCTTCCTGATCCTGATCTTCTCGACCTGGCTGAAGTGGCTACCCGGCGCGGTGGTGGTCAGCAGCGACACCGCGATCTTCGAGCGCCCGCAGATGCTGGTGCTGCCGATCGTCACCCTGACCCTGATCGAACTGGGCTATGTGCTACGGATCACCAGGGCCAGCATGGTCGAGGTGATGCGCACCAACTACATCCGTACGGCCACGCTCAAGGGGCTGCCGCAGTGGCGGATCGTGACCAAGCACGCCCTGCGCAACGCCCTGATGGCCCCGATCACCGTGATCATCCTGCATGTGAACTGGCTGATCGGCGGGATCGTGGTGGTCGAGACGCTGTTCGGCTACCCGGGCCTGGGCCGCTATGTGATGGAGGCCGCCCTGTTCAAGGATGTGTTCGCGATCGAGGCGGCGACCATGGTGCTGGTGGTGATCGCGGTCGGCACGCAGCTCTTTGCGGACTTGATCTACACGTATCTGAACCCGCGAATTCGGTACACCTGAGCGATTGTAGATTGCAGATTGCAGATTGCAGATTGCCGGCAATCTGCAATCTGCAATTAGGAGAGAGAACCATGGCCGTCATCGAGCAACCGGCCACCCTGAGCGCGCCGGCCCGGCCCTCTGTGTGGGGGAAGGTCACCGCCGTGCTGGCGCTGCTGGGCCGCTCGCGAGTGGCCATCGCCGGCCTGATCCTGGTGGGGTTCTGGGTGGTTATGGCGAGCTTCGCCGACGACTGTATCATCCGCCCGGCCTGCTGGATGGGCGACAGCGAGGCGGTGAGCACGCCATGGCTGGCCCGCTACTCGCCGTTCGAGCAGTTCCGCGGACGCAACCTGGAGGGGCCGTCGGCCGACCACTGGCTCGGTACCGACCGCAACGGCCGCGACCTGTGGGCGCGCATCGTCCATGGCTCGCGGATCATCCTCGTCCTAGCCCCGATCTCGGTGCTGATAGCCCTGGCGATCGGCGGAACCCTCGGCCTGATCGCCGGCTACTTCGGAGGCCAGATCGATGAGGTGCTGATGCGCGTCCTTGACGCGCTCATGGCCTTCCCGCAGATCTTGCTCTACCTGATCATCATCGCCGCCCTCGGCCCCTCGGCTGTCAATGTGGTGCTGGCGATCACGATCGCCGGCGCGCCCGGCATCGCCCGCCTAGTGCGCTCGCTGACCCTCGACATTAAGACCCGCGACTACGTGGCGGCCGCGCAGACCCGCGGCGAGAGTCCGTGGTACATCATGTTCGTCGAGATCCTGCCCAACGCCCGCGGGCCGATCATCATCGACGCCATGCTGCGGGTCGGCTACGCCGTCTTCGCGATCGGCACCCTGGGCTTCCTCGGCCTGGGCCTGCCGCCACCCTCGCCCGACTGGGGCAGCATCGTCAACGCCGGGCGTAAGTTCATCCAGGCCGGCCACCCCTGGGACGCGCTGTGGGCCTCGCTGTCCATCGCATCCCTCGTCGTCGGTCTTAACCTGCTCGCCGACGGGCTCTCCGAGGAGCTGGGACGGTATCGGTAATGTTGAATGTTGAATGTTGAATGTTGAATGAAATTCAACATTCAACATTCAACATTCAGCATTGAGAAATTGGGAAGGTATCATTGATGACAACAAGCCCTGGCAAAATGAACGAGCCCGTCGTGCGGGTGCAGAACCTGGCCATCGCCTACGAGACCCACAGCGGCGACGTAAATGCCGTGCGCGATGTCTCGTTCGAGATCCACCGTGGCGAGACGCTCGGCCTGGTGGGCGAGTCGGGCTGTGGCAAGTCTACCGTGGCCTACGGCTTGGTGAACTACCTGGGTCGCAATGGCAAGATCGTCCACGGCGAGATCATCTTCCAGGGCGAGTCGCTGGTCGGCCGCTCGCCCGAGGAGCTACGCAAGCTGCGCGGCGACCAGATCGCCATGGTCTACCAGGACCCAATGACCTCGCTCAACCCGGTGCTGCGGGTCGGCCAGCAGATGACCGAGGTGCTGACGGTCCACCGAGGCATCAGCGTGGATGAGGCCCGCACCCGCTGCGTCGAGATGCTGCGCCGGGTCTATATGCCCGACCCCGAGGCGGTGATGGGGCGCTACCCGCATCAGATCTCGGGCGGCCAGCAGCAGCGCGTGGTGATCGCCATGGCGCTGCTGAACAACCCGGCCCTGCTGGTTATGGATGAGCCGACCACGGCCCTGGACGTGACGGTGGAGGCGGCGGTGCTCGACCTGGTCGCCGACCTGCGCCGCGACTTCGACACGGCCATCCTGTTCATCAGCCACAACCTGGGCGTGGTGGCCCGCGTGAGTAGCCGGGTGGGTGTGATGTACGCCGGCGAGATGGTCGAGCAGGCCCCGGTGCGCGAGATCTTCGCCCACCCGCGCCACCCCTACACCCAGGGCCTGATGCGCTGCGTGCCGCGCCTGGGCGCCGACAAGGCCGGCAGCGTGCTCTACCCCATCCGCGGGCGTGTGCCCGCCCCCGACCGCCTGCCACCCGGCTGTGTCTTCGAGCCGCGCTGCGACTACGCCACCGAGCACTGCCGCCAGGAGCGGCCCGCCCTGCGCCAGATCAGCAACCGACATATGGTGTCCTGCCTGCGCGCCGAGCACATCCGCGCCAGCGAGTGGCAGCCGACCGAGGATATCATCCCACTGATGCCCGCCGCAGACGCGGCCGAGCCGGAGACGATCCTCAACGTCGATGGGCTGCGCACCTACTATAAGCAGAGCAGCGGCTCGCCCCTCGACCTGATCGGGCTGGGCAAGAAGCGCTACGTGCGTGCCGTGGACGGCGTCAGCTTCACCATCCCGCAGGGCAAGACGCTCGGCGTGGTGGGAGAGTCGGGCTGCGGCAAATCTACGCTGATCAAGACGCTGATCGGGCTTGAGCCGATGACCGGCGGCGCGGCACAGTTCCTCGGCTTCGACCTGGAGAAGAAGGCCAGCAAGCGCGACATGGGCCTCATCCGCGAGCTACAGATGGTCTTTCAGAACCCCGACGCGACGATGAACCCGAGCTACAGCGTAGGCACGCAGATCGAGCGCCCACTGCGCCGCTTCAAGGTGGTGCCGCCCAATCAGATTCACGCCGAGGTGGTGCGCCTGCTGCGCGCCGTCAAGCTCGACGAGCACTACTACGACCGTCGGCCGCGCCAGCTCTCGGGCGGTGAGAAGCAGCGCGTCGGCATCGCCCGCGCCTTCGCCGGGCGGCCCGACCTGGTGCTCTGCGACGAGCCGGTGAGCGCCCTGGACGTGAGCGTGCAGGCGGCGGTGCTCAACCTGCTGCTGGAGATCCAGCGCGAGCAGGGCACGACGATGATCTTCATCGCCCACGACCTCAGCGTCGTGCGCTTCTTCTCGGACTACGTAGCGGTGATGTACCTGGGCCAGATCGTCGAGATCGGCCCGGCCGAGGCGATCTACGCGCCGCCCTACCACCCCTACACCGAGTCGCTGCTGGCGGCGGTGCCCATCCCCGACCCGTCGGTGGCCCAGCAGCACATCCGCCTGGAGGGCAGCGTGCCCAGCCCGCTCAACCCGCCCAGCGGCTGCCGATTCCACACCCGCTGCCCGCGCCGCCAGCTCCTGCCCGACGGCGGCGCGATCTGCGAGCGCGAGGTGCCGCCGATGCAGGACGCCGGCGACGGACACCAGATCCACTGCCACATCCCCCTGGAGACCCTGCACGACCTAGAGCCCGTGGTGCAGATCGCGGCGTAGGGGCGGGCCAATGTGCCCGCCCATAGGCCAATGTGCCCGCGGGGGCGAGCACATTGGCTCGCCCCTACGCCACATTCAAGGAATATGCCCATGCTCGTCAAAGATTACATGACCCGTCATCCCATTTTGGTCGATACAAGTCGCCGGGTCGTTGAGGCACAGCGGCTCATGGCCGAGAGTAAGGTCGGCCACCTGCCGGTGGTCGCCGACGGCAAGCGTCTGCTCGGCATGGTCTCCCGGGCGGCACTCTCGCTGCGCCCCGAGCAGCTAGAGGGGCTGAGCTTCTGGGATCTGACCGACTACATGGCCCGGCTGACCGTGGGCCGGGTGATGACGCCCCTGAGCGACATCCACACCATCAGCCCAAGCTCGACACTGGAGGAGGCCGCTGACCTAATGATCGCCGGGCATGTCACGGCATTGCCGGTGGTCGAGGAAGGCGGCGTGGTTGTCGGCATCATCACCCAGACCGACCTAATGGTCGAGCTGCGCAACCTGCTCGGCGCGATCGAGCCGGGCTGGCGGGTGGTGCTGCGCGTCCCCGACCGCGAGGGCGAGTTCCGTAAGATCATGCTGGCCCTCGCAACCAGCAACTGGGGGGTGATGGCGATGGGATGCGTGCGCTCGCCACGCCACCCCGGCTTCTGGGACGTGCTGGTGAAAGTGCGCTACTGCGAGCGTGAGGAGCTCGTCGCCGAGCTGAAGAAAATCGCTGGCCAGGAGATTATCGATATCCGCGAGACCACCTCATACACCGAGCGCTAGGGACGCATCGCGATGAATCGATAACTTTTTGCACACTTTGCCTTGACATGAGGAATCGCCACATCATGACCCAGATAGAGCTTGCCGCCCCGGCATGCCTGACCCTCGCCGCAGCCCGGATCGACGGCCGCCCCGCCCTGCTCGGCATCGCCCTGCGCCACCCGCCAGTGCATCTGATCGCCCGGCCCGCGCCCCGCCTCGCCGCCAGCGGTGCCCGCGCCGATGTCGCCTATCATCATGGCAAGGCATTTATGTCAAGCAAAAACATGAACACGGCGGCCGACTTCGAGATCGAGCTGGCCATCCCGGCCTACATGGGACTCGGCTCGACGCCGCTGATCGGCCTGAGCGTAGCCCGCGCCATGGCTGCGCTTCATGGCCTGCCCACCGACGACGCCCAGGCCCTGGCGGCGGCGGCCGGGGTCGAGCCAGCTGAGGGGCTGGCGATCCAGTCCTTCGGCGGGGGCGGTCTGCTGCTGGTCGATGAGTCCGGCGCAGCCCTGCGCCGCTATGCGATCAGCCACAGCAGCGAGCCGCAGGATTGGGTGTTTGTGCTGGCGCTGCCACGGCCGCCAACGGACACGCCGGATGATCTGGAGGTGGCGGAGATGAATCGGCTCTGGCGGGCCGCCGCCGGGCTAGATGAGCGCGCCGAGCAACTGGTGGCAGGGCGGCTCTGGCCAGCCGCCGAGGGTGACGACATAGACGCCTTTGGGGCGGCCCTGATGGAGCTTCAGGGGATATATGGAGACAACGAGGCCAGCCCCGAGGAGCAGGCGATCCTGGCGATCATGCGCGCGGGCGGCGCCGTGGCATGGGGCCGCGCCCCCACCGGCCTGGGGCTCTACGGCCTGATCCGGGGCGGCGAGCCGAGCCGCCGCCTGCGCCAGTCCCTCGTCGCGCACGTGGGCCACGCCGGCGGCACGATCATGGCCACGATCTGCGAGACGGGCGGCGTGCGGCAGCGGGACGTGCAACATGGCAATACCGCATAAGGAACGCTGTGACACATGTCACGCTGAGCGCAGCGGAGCGTCCCGGCCGGGACGCTCCGCTGCGCTCAGCGTGACAGCGTTACCTTTGCGCTACTGCACATATTACAGTGTTCCTACCTCCCCCGGCATCACAACAAGCTCCTCAACCACGGCGCGGGGCGGGAGCATGATCGCCAGCATCGCACAGCGGGCCACATCCTCTGGCTGAAGCATATGCGTGCGAACCTTAGGCGGCGGCGGGCTAGGCCGCTGGTCGAGCAGCGGGGTATTGATCTCGCCGGGGTAGATCGCGCAGGCGCGCACCCCGTGCTGCCGCTCCTCGGCATTGATCGTCTGGGTCAGCCCAGCCATGCCGAACTTCGACATGGCGTAGGCGACCCCAGCGACAGTGCTGGCTCGCAGCACGGCGATCGAGGCGATGTTGATAATCGTCCCCGCGCCGCGCTTGCGCATGGCGGGCAGGAATGCCTGCGCGCAGTAGTAGGCGCCGTGCATGTTTGTGTCCACGATTCGATGATATTCGGCGGTGGACAGCTCGGCCAGGCTGCGCGCCGCTGTGTTGGTGCCCGCCGAGTTGACTAGCGCCTCCACATCGCCAAGCTGCGCCGCCCGCTCAGCCATCGCCACCACCTCCGCCGGGTCGCCAATATCACAGATCAGGGGCAGCATCGCCGCGCCGTCAGCCCCCGACAACTGGATCGTCTCCTGGAGCATGGCCTCGCGCCGACCGACGAGGGCCACCACCCAGCCCTCCCGGGCCAGCAGCAGCGCCGTCGCTCGTCCCACCCCGCTGCCTGCCCCCGTCACCACTGCTACCTTTGGCATGGTGTTTCCTCCCTGCCATCTGCTTATATCTGGCAGGCGCGTGACAGCTGCGCCTGTGCCTCATTGTATCCCTCGGTCGTATCCTACGACCCCAGCGGGTGTAACGGAGGCAGGGCTATTCGTAAGGCACTAGCCCCAACCCCAGCTTGTGGTGAGCTGCCGCCTGCGCCGGGCGATAGTGTGATTAGATTGGCAAGAATGAGGCCAGCCTCGTGAAGTCTCTTGACTAGCGCCTTATGGTGTGGTATTTTTAGGCAAGGCTCAAATGTTTTTTCTTGTACACTAAAGGCAGATCTGCTATGCGCACAACAGTAAATAACACCCCATCAGGCTGGCGCAGCGAGCAGAGCAGTGTCTCGCTCCCCGAGTCGCACGCATCGATCAACGTGCCAAAGGGCGGGAGCCGCTGGCGCAAGATGATGGCATACGTCGGGCCGGGCCTGATGGTGGCAGTCGGCTATATGGATCCGGGCAACTGGGCGACCGACCTGGCAGGCGGGGCGCAATTCGGCTATATGCTGCTCTCGGTCATCCTGATATCGAACTTCATGGCCATGCTGCTCCAGCACCTGGCCCTCAAGCTCGGCATTGCCACTGGGCGCGACTTGGCCCAGGCATCGCGGGACGCCTACCCCCGTCCGGTAGCCATGGCGCTGTGGGTGCTGGCCGAGATCGCCATCGCAGCCTGCGACCTGGCCGAGGTGATTGGATCGGCGATCGCCCTGAATCTGCTCTTCGGCCTGCCGCTCGTCCTCGGCGTGCTCATCACCGCCGCCGATGTGGTGGTGATCCTATTCCTCCAGCACCGTGGCTTCCGCTACATCGAGGCGCTGGTGGGCGGGCTGATCGTTGTGATCGGGCTCTGCTTCGCCTACGAGGTAATCATCTCGCGCCCTGAGATCGCCCCAATGTTGGCCGGGCTGCTGCCCTCGCCCGAGATTATCCTCAACCCCTCAGCGCTCTACATCGCCATCGGCATCCTGGGCGCCACAGTGATGCCGCACAACCTCTACCTGCACTCCAGCATCGTGCAGACGCGGGCATACCCGCGCACAGATCGCGGCCGAACCTCGGCCATCCGCTACGCAACGGTCGACTCGACCGTCTCGCTCATGCTGGCCTTCTTCATCAACGCGGCCATCCTGGTTCTGTCGGCGGCCACCTTCTACGGCACGCCATACGCCTACGTGGCCGATATCAGCGATGCCTACCAGTTGCTCACCCCGGTGCTCGGCGCGGGCTTCGCCAGCACGCTCTTCGCCGTGGCCCTGCTGGCATCCGGCCAGAACTCGACGCTCACCGGCACCCTGGCCGGCCAGATCGTGATGGAGGGCTTCCTAAACCTGCGCCTCCCCGGCTGGCTGCGCCGCCTGATCACCCGCCTGATCGCGATCATCCCGGCGGTGATCGTCACCGCCCTCTACGGCGAGCGCGGCACCGGCGAGCTGCTGGTGCTCAGCCAGGTCATCCTCTCGCTCCAGCTCAGCTTCGCCGTGGTGCCCCTGGTGATGTTCACCAGCGACAAGGCTAAGATGGGCAAGTTCGTCAACCCCCTCTGGCTGACGGTCAGCTCCTGGGCGGTGACGGCGGTGATCGTGGTGCTGAACGGCTACCTGCTCTTCCAGACGGCGGTTGGCTGGTTCTAGAAGACACGGATAGTGACACACAAAAGCTCCAGCTTCGCTGGAGCTTTTGTGTGTCACTACCGGGAATTCTGCGAGCTTAGCGCGTGCAGAGCATGCCGCCGTCCACCACCAGGGTGGTGCCGTGGATGTAGCTGGCCTCGTCGCTGCACAGGAACAGAATCGCCGGAGCGATGTCCTCGGGCTGGCCGATGCGCCGCTTGGGGATGCGCTCGGTGAAGAAGCGCTCCATCTTCTCATTGGCAAACATGCGCTGGGTCATGTTGGTGACGACCATGCCCGGGGCGACGGCGTTCACGTTGATGTTGGATCCGGTGACATCGACGGCGATGCCCTGGGTGAGCAGCTTGGCAGCGCCCTTGCTGGCGTTGTAAACGCTCTGGCCCTGGGCGGCGACCTCGCCCATCACCGAGGTCACATTGACGATCTTGCCATAGTCGTTCTTCATCATCGTCGGCAGCACCGCCCGACAGAGGTAGAAGGTGCCGCGCAGGTTGATGTCCATCACGCGGTCGTACTCGTCATTCTCCATGCTGGCGAAGGGGGCGAACTGGCCGGTGCCGGCGTTGTTGACCAGAATGTCGATCGTGCCGAAGCGCTCCAGGGTTGCCTGGACACACGCCTCGATCTGCTCCTGGCTGCGCACATCCACCCGCATCGCCAGGCACTCGGCCTCAAGCTCGGCAATCGCGCTGCGGGTCTCCTCAAGGCCATCCACATTGCGGTCGGCGCAGATCACCAGCCGGGCACCCTCGCGGGCCAGGCTGATCGCGGTGGCCCGCCCGATCCCCGAGGATGCGCCGGTGACGATGGCGACCTTGTTATGAAAGCGTGAGGACATAGGTAAAGCTCCTTGGATGGCCGCTCGTCGGCCTGATCGAAGACACAATAGAACTGCTCACCTTAGAACAGGGTTGTCGGCCACAGGGTACAGGAAACCGCTCCAGATTGTCAACAAGTACCATATGACGGGGTGCGGCGTATGTTTTCGGGCTGACAGCTCCGCCCGGCGCGTAAACGCGCGGGCTCAAGCTACAAAGCCCCGCAGGGGCTTTGTTGATCAGCCCGCCCGTTTACTTTACGGGCCGGGCACGCGCAGGGGGACAGGGGACAGGGGACAGGCTAGCTCATCAGCAAGCGATCCGTGATACCAAACGGTAACGACGCTAAACCCTTGTTCCACGCGTTATACTGGTGCTGTGAGGTAGGCGTGTACCGAATCCACAACCTACAATCTGCAAAAGGAGAACCGCCATGAGCCATCCCCGCCACGCCCTGGCTATGCTCGCCCTGATGCTGACCCTCGCCGCCTGCGCAGGCCCCGCGCCGACGCCCACGCAGTCGCCCGCCGCCGTCGCGCCCCCCACAGAGGCGATCGCGACGGATCAGCCTGCCCCGACAGATGCCCCCCAGAGTGCCAGCCCGACCCCCGCCGCGATCGCCCCGCAGGTTGAGATCGGTGCGATCATGCCGCTAGACGTGGCCATGCCCGCTGGCTTCAAGCCCGCCGCTGGCCCCGGCTTCGCCGCCTTCCAGCCCGACAATACGCCGGTGGAGGCCAGTGTACAGGCCGAGCCGATCGCCCCCGACCTGGGCAATGTCAGCCTGACAGTGATCCTCTCGCCCGAGCAGCGCGCCCGCCTAGCCGAGAACGGCTTTGCGATCAGCCCGAGCGACACCAAAGAGTTCTACGAGATCTACGAGCGCGCCCGCTACGATAACGTCCCGGTCTTTGTGAGCAGCGACTCGCTCCTGCACACCTACCACCTGCTCTTCGACAAGGTGCTGCGCCGCGCCGAGACCAGCTCCTTCGCGCCCATGCTCGCCCGCCTCGACGCCGAGCTGCTCACGGCCTCGGTGGCCCAGTACGATGCGCTGGCCGGCACGCCCTGGGCCGAGGCCGCCCGGCGCAACGCGGCCTACTTCGCCGTGGCGGTCAAGCTGCTCAACCCTGACTGGCCGGTGCCCGCTGGGCTGGCCGACCTGGCCGACCCCGACCTGGCCAGCATCGCGGCTCACGCCGGAATGGCCCCCTCGGCGATCTTCCCCGGCTACCAGCTCGGCGAGGACTGGAGCCAGTATGTGCCGCGCGGCCACTACACCACCAGCGAGGAGCTGAAGCGCTACTTCCTGGCGATGATGTGGCACGGCCGCATGAGCTTCCGCGTCAGCGATGTCACCGAGAGCCGCCAGGCCGCCCTGCTCACCCTGGCCTACCAGCAGACCCAGGTGGACGGCATGCAGGCCGCCGCTGTCTGGGCCGGGATCTACGAGCCGACGGTGTTCTTTGTGGGCCGCAGCGATGACCTGACCCCCACGGAGTACGGCCAGGCACTCGCCTCGGCCTACGGCGATCTGGCGAGCCCGGCCGATCTGGTTGACGAGGCGAAGTTCGCCGCCTTCCAGCAGGCCGCCGACGCGCTGCGCGCCCCGCAGATCCTGGGCATGCTGGTGACGGACGGCCAGACGCTGGGCGACACCCAGGGGCTGCGCTTTATGGGCCAGCGATTCGTGCCCGACGCCTTCATCTTCCAGCAACTGCTCGACCCGAAGGTGCCCGATCGTGGCCTGCCCAGCTCGCTGGATGTCTTCGCCGCGCTCGGCTCGGGCCGCGCCCTGGAGCACCTGACGGCGCGCGGCGACGCCGCGATGCTGAACTACGCCAGCCAGCTCGACATGCTGCGCTCCAGCTTCGCCAGCTATGGCGAGGATGTCTGGACGCAGAACCTCTACTGGACATGGATGCACAGCCTGCGCCCGCTGCTTGAGCCGAGCGGCGCGGGCTACCCGCAGTTTATGCGCTCGGACGCCTGGCTCGATAAGCAGCTGAACACGGCCCTCGGCTCCTACACCGAGCTGAAGCGCGACACCATCCTCTACGCCAAGCAGGTCTACGCCGAGCGCGGCTACGACTCTCTCCCGCCGCCTGAGCCTGAGCGACCAAAAGGTTATGTCGAGCCGGTACCGCTGCTGTTTACGCGCATCGCCGCCCTAACCCAGATGACCATCGACGGGCTGGAGGGGCGCGGCCTGCTGGACGAGGGCGACAAGGCGGCCCTCAGCAAGATGAGCGAGATCGCCACTCGGCTGGGCGCGATGTCTGCCCAGGAGCTGCGCGGCCAGACGCTGAGCGACGAGGACTACGAGTACATCCGCTTCTACGGTGCTGAGATCGAGTCGCTGGCCTTCTCCGCATCGGACGAGGGCGTCTACCAGGGACGCGGCGGATTCCCCGAGGGCGGCGACCCGCTCCAGGCCGCTGTGGTGGCCGACCTGGCCACAAACCCCGGCGCGGGCCAGGTGCTGGAGAACGGCGTCGGCCGGGTCTTTGAGATCTATGTTGTGGCCCCGATAAACGGCAAGCTGGTGCTGACGAAGGGCGGCGTCTTCTCGCACTACGAGTTCGCCCAGCCCATGGGCGACCGGCTGACGGACGAGGCATGGCGGGCGAAGCTGGACAGCGGCGACGCGCCGCCCCTGGCATCCTGGACATCCAGCTTTATGGTGGAGCAGAACAGCGCGGGGCCGTTGGCCGACGCCATCCGGGCCTTTAACCTGGCCCTGGTGCAGGCATTCTGGTACACCGAATCCGACCCAGTAAAAGGCATGCTCAGCCCGACCGAGTTGGCCGACACGGATGCGTATATCGGCCGACTGAAGGCCGATGGGCAGTTTGTGGGCTCAACGCTGATCAGCATGCAGTTCCGCTCCTTCGACTTCCAGGACGCCGACCACGCCGTGGTGGCGACCCGCGAGACATGGAGCGATGAGCTGTATAACGGCTCGCCCTACTTCGAGGAGCAGGCGGGCAGCGAGCCGAAGCTGACCGGCGTGCGGCCGCCGTACACCACCGACGCCACCTACACCATGCGCCGCGAAGGCGAGGCATGGGTGATCGATACGATTGTCCTTAATCCAAACGCGCCGCCCGAGTGGCAGAGGCCGTAGGAGTTGGGAGTTGGGGGTTGGGGGTTGGGGAGAGAGAGAAATACATGTACCCATGTAGCGCAAAAGTCACCCTGTCATACATGTCACGCTGAGCGAAGCGAAGCGTCCCGGTGTCACTATCGCTCGCCGGGACGCTTCGTTTCGCTCAGCGTGACAGGGCAAGTTTTTAGGTAGATATATGCATGCAGCTTTGCACCCCAACCCCCAACCCCTAGCCCCCATCCTCCTCCTCCTCCTCCTCCTCACCTCCTGCGCCCCCGCCCCCACGTCGCAGGCCGAGCTCCCCGGATGGGGCGAGGTCTACCGGCGGGCGGGGTGGGCGGGCGGCCCGGCGCTCGATCTGCGCGCCGTGGGCGACGTGATGCTGGCCCGCCACGTAGGCGAGCAGGTCGCCCGCGATGGGCCGGGCGCGCCCTTCTCCCTCATGGGCGACCTGCTCGACGGCGACCTGGCGCTGGGCAACCTGGAGAGCCCGCTGACAGACAGGCGCGACGCCGTGCGCCCAGGGCCGTATCGGCTGCTGGCCGACCCGGCGCTGGCCCCGACCCTGTCCACGGTCGGATTCGACGCCCTGGGCCTGGCGAATAACCACGGGCTCGACGGCGGCCCCGCTGGCCTGGCCGACTCGCTGGCCGCCCTGCGCGCCGCTGGCCTGACACCCCTCGGCGCGGGGGACAGCCAGGCTGCGGCGCTAACACCGACAATGCTAGATATCGGCGGGATGCGCGTGGCCCTGCTGGCGCTCAACGATGTGCTTGACCCCGCCGACGGAGAGGCATCCCTGGCCCCCGCCGATGGCCAGACCTGGCAAAACCCCGACTTCCTCGGCTGCGGCGAGCCGTGCCCAGCCGGGCGGGCATGGCTGGGGCCGAAGGCTCTGGAGGCTGTAGCCGCCGCCCGCGCCCGCGCCGACGCCGTAACCGTTCTGATCCACTGGGGCGTGGAGTATGCCGGGGAGCCATCGGCGCGACAGCGGGCATGGGCCGGGCGTCTGGTGGCCGCTGGGGCCGATCTGGTGATCGGCGCACACCCGCACGTCGTCCAGCCCACCGAGCTGGTGACGGCGGGCGGGCGCGTGGGGCTTGTGGCCTACTCTCTGGGAAACTTTGTCTTCGACGGCCCAGCAGACCCGGCGATCAGCGGCGGCATAGCTGTGCGCGTGCTCCTCGACAAGAGCGGCGTCGCCCTCGCCCAGTCCATGCCCCTGGAGGTATCCGGCGGGCGGCCCCGGCCTATGGCGAAGAATCCGGAATCATCGGCATGGGCATGGGATGGCACGACGGGACAGCCGGTGACAATCCCGCCGACCACGGCCATCCCGCCGCGCCCCATGCGCCTGCCAATCGACCTGCGCGGAAACGGGACACCCCTCTGGGCCAAGCTCAACGGCGACGGGGTCGTCACCCTGCGCGATGGCGAGACCCCCGATGCACCGCTGGCCTGGACAAACGAGTCGCCGGGGTGGCGATTCACCCGCATCGCCGCAGGCGACCCTAACGACGACGGGCGGCAGGAGCTGCTGCTGCTGCTCTGGCAGAAGGACGACACAGGCCAGCTGCGCTCGCAGCCCTACCTGCTGGGCTGGCGCGGCGGGCGATTCCAGATCATCTGGGGCGGATCGGCCACGGCCAGGCCCATCCAGGACTTCGCCGCCGCCGACCTGGATGGCGACGGGCGGGCGGAGTTGGCAGTGCTGGAGGGCGGCCAGCGGCCCGGCGACCCCGGCGATACAGTGTCGGTCTGGCGCTGGCACGGCTGGGGCTTCCAGCGCGAGTGGGGCTCGCCGTCGGGGGCGTGGCGCTCCCTGGCGCTGGCCGATGTGGATGCCGACGGGCACCAGGAAATTGTGGCGGTGCCGTAGGGACAGACAGGGAAGCAGATCTTTTTAAGTGCCCCACGCCGCATGTCACGCTGAGCGAAGCGAAGCGTCCCGACCGTGGTATGGGCTACAGGGACGCTTCACTTCACTCAGCGTGACAGGTCACCCGCATCCCTTACACCCTGGCCGGATGGCGCAGGGGCGGGCCGCTCATGTCGAACGCCTCCCAGTCGCCCCGCTTCCAGAAACGCTGCTGGGAGTCCACCTCCTCAGCACCTGATCGCCGCAGCTGCTCCGCAATCACCTCCGCCTGCGAATCCTCCGCCCGCACCGCCACCATCGTCTCACCGTGCTCAACACCCCGCGTATAGGTGCGGGCCTGTAGATCCGTGCGCGACTCACCGATCAGCGAGCCAGCCACGCTAAACACGCTGGCGCAGAGCCCGGCCCATGCCACGGCTGAGCCAATCACCATCGCCGATACACCAAAGAACGTCGTCATCGGGCCAATGTTGATGACCGGCGTTGCCCCGGCCCCGGAGAGGGCAATCAGCGCAAACGAGAGCCCCAGCAGCGCCCCAAACACCGTCCCGATCAGCGCACCCAGCAGCGCGCCGCGCAGCGCGCCGCGCACCTTGGCGACCTGATGGATTGCCAGGTCGTCTACGATGAGGCTGATCTGGTCGCGGCCAACCCCAGCGTCGCCGAGTGAGGCGATAGCCAACTCCGAGCTGTGCCGCTGGTCGATAAGTCCAACTACCATACGCATTGTATTCTCCTTCTGTGAGGAGGGCGGGCCGGTGCGGTCACCTCCTGCTGGATAGCATTTCGATCACCAGCGGAGATAGCACAATCTGTGCCAGACATGGCGTCAGGGTGAACCAGCGTCCTCGGCTGCGGTGCGAGCAGATAAGCGTATCTTCATTTAAGCCGGAGCATTTCTCATCAACTTGTTCATATTAAGAGCGTATTATCTCGATATTAAGAAACTCGATGCGTAATGTCTACGGATCACACTTGTGATCAGCCTATATAGTAGGATATCCGAGAGGAATATTCGTATGGAAGCGTCTGTAGCAAGGGTCAACTCGCTATTTACTAGCCGAAAAGCGCGTGCATTTACCCTCATGTGTGTAACTCTGGGATCTGTTTTCTTAATCGACCTCTTCATGCAGTACCAGCAGATCGAGGTGGGGACGTCAGCGATCCGCACACCGCTATACATTATCCGCGGCCTGTTCGCTACGAACGTCCCTCACTTTACAGCACTGTACCTGATTCGTTCCTTGCTCATCGCATTGGGAACGGCCACCTTTGTCGCTGCGCTCAGTGAGCCAAGGGATCCGGCCAGCATGATCACAGCGCAGGTAACCAATGAGCCGACTGAGTTAATGTTTAAGCGGATGCGCTTTTGGATCTGGTTAGTGATCGCTATGGGGGCGGTAAGCCTGGTGACATTCATTGTTCAGCCGAAAATATTTTCCAGGCTAGCAGTTGAAGACGGTGTGGTAGAGACTTTTTCTGCATTAGGCTACTTCGCATCAGTCATAGTACTTATCTCGACGTCTTTCGTACTCCTGCGGCGCAATGTCCCATACCGCAAGCTGTCGATTACTCTGGCGCTCGGCGGGGCATTTGTGCTCTTTATCATGGGCGGCGAAGAGATCTCCTGGGGGCAGCGCATCTTCGATATCGCCACGCCAGACACCTTTGTGGGCAACCACCAGGGCGAGATGAACCTGCATAACTTCGCAGCTAACACACTGGAGAGCATTTTCTACTTCCTAGCGACGGTGTGGCTGGTGATTATTCCCTTCATCAATAGCCGCACCGGCTTCTTCCAGCGGTTTCGCCCGCTTGCGCTTTTTGTCCCAGCGCAGTTCCTCATCTTTATTGGTGTACTCGCAACAGCGTATAATTATGACAAGTGGGACATCGGGCTGATGCAGTTCTGCTTCTTCATCTCGCTATTCGTGCTCCTGCAATTCCAGCGAGATGACTCACGCGCAGTGGCGAGCAAGGAGATGGTGATCGCGCTGATCGTGCTTCTTGTCGGATCACAGATCGCCTTTATCGCCTTTGGCAACAATTTGAGGCGCGTGTGGGACCCGACCGAGTACAGAGAGATGTTCATCCCGTTTGGCTATATGGTATACAGCCTGGATGTATTCCAGCGCGCACGGCATACCCAAAGCATAGCGAAGACCACGACAGCACGCTAGGGCAACTCCGGCTAACCCGCATCGGATACAGAAAGGCACCAGCTAAGCTGGTGCCTTTCTGTATCCGATAAGCCAGTATCTTGCTACCTACAGCTTGACGATCAACTCCATAAGCTTACGGCGGTAGGTGGCGCTGCCGACCTTCTCCCAGCGGGCGGGGATGACGCCGATTGCTGCCTGTCGCTGGGTCTCGCGGAGGGAGAGGTATGCGGCGGCGGCGGCTCTGGCCTCTTCGCCAAGGTTCGCCGAGGACAGCGTATTCTGCGCCACCTCGATATCATTCAGGGTGCCGAGCTCGTCCTGGAGGCGGGCCAGATGGGCGACAGCCAGCGCGGCGCGCTCGCCGAAGCTATCGGCGAAGAGCTCCAGCACGTAGCGCAGCTTCTTGGCGTCGATGCGCAGAGCGTGCATCGCCTTGCCCTCAAGGGGCACTCCACCTCGGTCGTGCGAGCGGAGAGCCTCGTACTGTCGCCAGATCGTGGAGCCCGCCAGGTCACGCACGCGGGGCGCTGCATCCCAGCCGTCGTCGCTATTCATCAGTTCGGCGAAGGCAACCTTGAAGCTGTTGTGATCCTCGCTGTCGAACATCGTGATCAGGCGGGCGTAGGCTCGGGCGCGCTCTGCGCCAATGGCGGCGGCGAGATCATCGAGCCCGGCGCTCAGCTCCTCGGGCAGCTGGCCCCGGCTCTCGGCCAGATGGGCCAGAAGCACGTCGCGGTCACGCACTGCGCCAGCGGCATCAGCCAGGCTGCGGATGGCCTTCTGGATGGGCTTCACCCGCGCAGTCGGGGCCACGGGCGCGAGCAGGCGCAGGGTGGCCCGCAGGCGGCGGGAGGTCACCCGCAAGGCGTGGACATCTTCGATCTCGCGGTCGGCGCGCACGGCGCGCTCGACGGACAGCAGGCGTCGCAGGTGACGACGCAGGAGGACGCGGCCCAGATCAGCGAGGGGAACATCGGAGGCGGCATACCAAGGCGCGAGCAGGGGCTCGCCCTTTTCCTCGGCCGCATCTGCGACATCTGGCTTGTCCTCGGTCGCGGGCGCGGTGACGGACAGAGTCTCGCCAAACACCCTGCGCCAGAGGTCGGCCTTCTCCGTCGCCCGCACGCCATCATCGGCGGCGTGGGGGCCACCCAGGCGCAGCAGCAGGCCGCCTTCGACATCCTCCACGCCGATCAGGCTCGTCGTCTGCGAATGACTATCGTCCAGGCCGTCGGCGACGCGCAGGATCGCGGAGAGCTGGAGCGCAGCCTGCTGGCTCTTCTTGCCGAGGCTGAGGAAGGTCGGCTCAATCTGGGGGCGCACCTTCTTGCGGTGGAAGGCCACCAGACAGGCGATAATCTGCTGGTCGCGATGGCTCAGGTCGTCCAGGGGGTGGCGGAGGACAATATCACGGCCCACCAGATGGTGCTCGGGCGGGTCGGTAGTCATGCCGACATTGTGGAGAAGGGCGCCGGACTCAAGGAGCGGGCGAAGGCGGCCAGGAAGCGCGTGGCGTGCGGACATCGCATCGAACAGTGTCAAGGAGAGATCGGCGACATGGCGCGCATGGGGCATATCGACACGGTACACATCGAGGAGATCGGCGATCTCATCGGTTGTATGAACCATCAATGATCCTCCAGAAGCGCGAGGGCGCGCTGTAGCTTCGAGCGTGGCTCAGGGCGCAGGTCGATAAACTCGCGTAGCGCCTCGGCGAGGGCGGCCAGATCGGACTCTGATCCGGCGGGGAGCAGCTCGATCTCCAGCTCGCTGAAGGGTTCGGCGCGCTCGCCTGCGTGGAGCACGCCGCGGTCAAGGCTAATCTCAGCGACAGACTGATCCTGGTAGCTGGCGATGATCACCGAGCGACGGGTGTGAATGGTGATTGTGGGGAACAGGGGTGCCGCACCGATCAGGGCCATAGCCAGCTCGCGGGCCGGGCCGGCGGGCCATGTGCGCGGGTCGGGGTCGGCGTGAGGGAACTCATACTCGGCGCGGCGATGCAATCCCTCGCTCACCTCAGCCGGACCCTTGAGGGTAAGGAGCGTGCGCCCGGCGACATCGCGCAGGCGTAGGCCGTAGCGGGCCTGGCCGAGGCGGCGGTCAGCGGTATCGAAGTAGCGGTTCTGCTGGCGCTGCGGCTCGGGCTCCGCGTGAAGGATATAGGGGCCGAGCTGGCTAAGCGCAGACACCACCTCCAGGTCGCCCGAACTGACCGCGTATTTCGCCTCAACTTCCATATGTGTAGGGAATCCTATCCTAAAATCGCCTGTTAACACCCCGTTAACATAGACTTATAGGATACCACACTTCATCGCATTCACAAGCAAGAAAACAGGCTATCATCGGGCACAGGCAACCGCAATGCCGTTCACACATGTCACGCTGAGCGAAGCGAAGCGTCCCGGCGGGTGATAGGGACACCGGGACGCTTCGCTTCGCTCAGCGTGACAGGGCGACTTCTGCGCTAGACAAGGTTTCAGGTTGCTTTACAGTTTGGTGTCGCGTATGACATGTTGATGCACTAACCCTGACTCCTGAATCCCGACCCCTGAAGCCTTGTCCTACTGCGTATTGCAGTTAGCCCAGCGCAGGGTGATTGCGCTGCTGGAAGATTGTGTCTACCGAGACGCCGCTATGGATACGCTGGATCACCTCTGCCACCAGGTGGCTCACGCTGAGCACCGTCAGGCCGGGCCAGCGCTTCTCGGGTGACAAAGGCAGGGTGTCAGTCGTGACGAGCTCAATCAGCGAGCTGTTGCGCAGGCGTTCAGCGGCGTTACCGGCCAGCACGGCGTGGACACAGCTCGCGTAGATCTCACGGGCGCCCTCGCGCTCCAGCAGGCCGATCACCTCAAGCATCGAGCCGCCGGTGGCGATCTCGTCATCGATGAGGATGCAGCGCTTGCCAGCTACATCGCCGATCAGGTTCAGGATCTCCGGCGAGGTCAGGCTGCCACCATCGCTGCGGCCAAAGTGCTGGACGCGACGCTTCTCAGCGATCGCCAGGGGCGCGCCCAGCGCCTCGGCGAAGTTGCGACCGCGCTTAGCGAACCCCACGTCGGGCGAGACAACGATCGCGTCGTCCCAACCCTTATCGGCGAAGTAGCGCACCAGCAGGTGCATGGCGGTCAACTCATCGGTAGGGATGCTGAAGAAACCCTGGATCTGGCCAGCGTGCAGATCGATCGTCAGCACCTGGTGAGCACCGGCCACCTGGATCATATCGGCGAGCAGGCGGGCGGTAATCGGCACGCGCGGCTGATCGCGCTTATCGGTGCGGCCGTAGGCGTAGTAGGGGATCACCGCCGTGATCCGCCCAGCTGAGGCCCGCTTGCAGGCATCGAGCATGATCAGCAGCTCCATGATCCGGTCGCTCAGATCCGGGGCCGAGAGCGACTGCACCACGAAGACATCCTTCTCGCGGACGCTCTCGTTGAGCTTGATAAAAATATTCTCGTTGCTGAACTTGACGATCGTCGCGTCACCCAACGGCACCCCGACCCGGTCGCATATAGCCTGCGCGAGCGGCAGGTTGCCCTGCCCGGTGAAGATTCGTAGCTCATCGAAGCGACTACCCATGATGCCCTCCAGATTGCAGTAGGAGAAAAACCTGTCAGGTGTGGCCCGGCGCAGCGCGGTGGCGCACCGATACGTGGGCCGCACCTGACAGGTCTAGAAAATCCGATGATGATCGACCAATCTACAATCTGCAATCTGCAATCTGCAATTGATCGAGCAGCGCGGCGCGCTCGATGCGTGCGCCAGTGGGAAGCCCCGCCAGCAGTACGCCATCACCCTCGGATGCGACAAGCAGCGCGCCAATGCTGGGGCGCTGGATCAGGGCGGTGAGCAACTGGCCGAGGCCCATCGCGGCCAGCCTCGGCGAGGTGCCCAGTCCAGATGCCTGAGCGAAGCTCAGGGCATCGTCGGCGCTCCGAAAGGCCAGCAGTACGCGCGGGCGGGTCGGAGGGGGCGGCTGCCCCGCGCCTCCCCCGCCATTGCCAGCGCTCCGAAAGATGTACATGCGGCCTGGCGAGCCGCCGCCCTGGAGCAGCCTATCCCGCGCCCACACCAGAGCCACCTCGGCCGCCTCAACGCCATAGCCAGCCTGGAGGGCGGCAGTGATGAAAAGCTGCGCATCCATTACGGCAAGGGCACCGCCGTCGGCACCGGCTGGATGGTGTCGGGGCGGCGCTCGTTCTGGTAGAGGGCGGTGCCAAGCAGGCCGGCCTGCACCTCGTAGGGCGTGCCAGCGGCCTCAGGGTGCAGCTCCATGCGCGCCCGCTCGAAGTACTGCACCCGATAGGCGTTCCCGTCGGGCAGCACCTCATCGAATGCCTCGCTGATCGGCAGGCCGAAGACATCCAGGCCACCGTTCTGCGTCCAGAAGGCCAAGAAGGCACCACCCACCGCGTGGCCCGTCTCGGCGAAGAAGCGCAGGTCGGGCTGGCTGGCAAAGAACTGCTGGGGGGCGAACTGACGCCCAGAGGTATACTCAACGCCGAGCCGGGCGAGCTGGATCTCGTAGGATGTGCCGGCGAACTCCGGCCAGCGCTCGATACGGGCGCGCTCAAACCACTGGATCTCGCGCCCGCTCACCGTCATCAGCGCACTGATCGGCCTGCCGAGCACCCGCAGGCCGCCGTGGGTGTCGTAGTATGCTTGGAAGCCCGGGGCAACGGCGGGGGGCGGGCCGGGCGCCTCACCCACGGCCGGTATCTCGGCGGTGGGGGCGGCCTGGAGATCGGCGGGCAGCGCCTCTCCGAGCAGCACCTGGCTCCCCTCCTCCGTCGGAACAGTTGAGAGGAGCGGCCCGCGCGCAGGCGCGGCGGCCTCCTGCTGGGCTGGGCGCAGGCCGCCGGTGGCCCAGAGAACCACCATCAGCGCCAGCAGGCCCAGGGCACCCACCAGCGCCAGAACCCAGCCCAGCAGCGGGCCGCTGATCGGGAGGCGTGTGCGGCGGGCCGGATTCGCCCCGGTGGGCGACTCGGAGCCATCGCCGGGCGAGTCCGATTCGAGCGGGAGCGGCGTGTCGTCAATCGACCGACCATTGCCGCCTGTGCGCGTGATCGGGTTGCGGTTCCCAACCCGGTAATCAGGCCGCTGTTTCGATCCACTCATGCGGAGTCCCCCTCGCCCAGGCGGGCGCTGATCGCGGCGGCCACCTCGCGCAACTCATCGGGCGTACTCTCGCCGGGTCGCCAGTAGCTCATGGCGTGGTCGCCCTCCCAGCGCGGGATGATATGCACATGGTAGTGGTGTACCCTCTGCCCGGCGGCCGTGCCGTTGTTCTGCACAATGTTCAGCCCGTCTGGCTTGAGGGACTCCGTGATCGCGCGGGCCACCGTCTGCACCGTGCGCGACACCGCAGCCAGCAGCTCAGGCGGCAGGTCGAGCAGGGTTGGCAACTCCTGCTTACAGATCACCAGGGTATGCCCGCGCGAGGCCGGGGCAACATCAAGAAAGGCCAGAGTCTGCTCGTCCTCGTACACCTTGGCCGCCGGGATCTCGCCGTTGATGATGCGCGTGAAGATCGAGGCCATCGCTCCTCCTTCGAGATCGTGTAGGTCGCCGCGTAAGGGCGTAGCGCGGGTCGCCACGTAGAGATGGAGCGCGCTCCATCCCTACGTGGGCATCTGGACTTGCTCGCCGCGCTCGGCGTGGCGCCGGCCGAACCAGGCTAGGGCGGCTGCGCCGATCATGACGCCGAACCAGAGTGTGCAGAAGCGGATAATGATCGTGGCGGTGGTGGCGGCGCTAGCGCTCTGGCCGACGAGGGCGACCAGCAGGCCGACGCTGCTCACCTCGGATGCGCCGAGGCCGCCAGGGAGAAACGAGACGAGGCCGAACAGCGTGCTCGCCGCGAAGATGAAGGTAGCCTGGAGCAGCAGCAGCGGCGTGCCGATCACTCCAAGCCCGGCCAGCACATAGTAGAAGGCCACACACTCGAAGCCCCACGAGACCACGCTGATCGCCGTGGAGACAAGCAGGATGCGCCAGTCGAGCAACTGCGCCGTGCTGGTGTAGATGTTGCGCAGCTTCGGGGCGACCCGCCCGCCGAGGGGCAGCCCCTCGACTCGGTCGATAACCCCCATCGAGATTGTGCGGCTCTGGGCCACCAGGATGCCGACCACAGTGGCGACCAGCAGCACGACGAAGAGGAATCGCGCGGGAGGGTAGAGGGTCAGCCCGAGCGCCATCAGCAGCAGCATCGCCAAGCCGTCGGTGAGCCGCTCGGCCAGCACGATCGGCGCCGAGACGCTCACGGACACCCCGTTGACCCGCCGCAGCAGGTAGGACTTGAACACCTCACCCAGCTTCCCCGGCGTCACCGCCATCACCATGCCAGCGGTGAAGATCAGGCCGCTGTCGAGGCGACCAACCCCATCCCCCAGGCCAAGCCGACGCAGATAGTAGTCCCACTTCATCCCGCGCAGGAGGTAGTTCAGCAAAGTGAAGCCGAGGATGGCTGGCAGGAGCGCCCAGCGGAAGGCCCCAAGATCACGACCGACCTCGCGCAAATCGCTGACAAGGCCAATCACCACCAGCACGGCGAGCCCGAGCAGGAGCGAGGCAAAGATCTTGCCCTGGAGTGTTTTTAATGACATTGTGACGGGTGCCTGTCACCATTGAGGATTCTGCTGCGATTATACTCGCCCCCCCCATGAGACGCAAACCGCGCGGCGGGCTGCTATAATTTGAGCACTGAGTCACTGAGTCACTGAGTCACTGAGTCACTGAGTTACTAGGACAGAGTTCCGACCTCACCCTCCGTCCCCCGCTCCGCAGCGAGGCGAGGGTGAGGTTCGGTCAGATAAACCCCATACGGACTTCCAGAAAGCTGTACGAGCAGAATACTCAGTGTCTCAGTGTCTCAGTGTCTCAGTGCTGCAATTGCGCCACACCCTTATGAAACACACAACCCTGGCCCTAATCACGCTGCTGATCGTCCTCTCCGCCCTCGCCCAGTCCCCCGCCGCAGCCGCAGCATCATCGGCCATCCCCGGCGAGCTGCTCGTGCGCCTGCGCCCGGGCCTCCAGCCGACCCTACGCGGCGGCGCGTTTCAGGTCGCCGGAGGCCCATCCGCCGACCTCACACTGCTCAACCGCGAGCTCGCCGCCATCGGCGGCGGCGACGCCGCCCTGATCAGCCCCGGCAGCGACACCTACCGGCTCACGATCAGCTCCGATGTAAGCCCCGTCGCCGCCGCCGCCGCGCTGAGCCACTTGAGCGCCGTGGTCTACGCCGAGCCAAACCACCGCCTCGTCGCCCAGCGCACCCCCAACGATAGCGTGATCGATCAGCAGTGGGGTCTGAGCAACGTGCAGGCATTTGAGGCATGGGACATCACCACCGGCGGCGAGATCGTCATCGCCGTGGTGGACACCGGCGTCGATGCGGGCCACCCCGACCTACGCGGCAAGGTGCTGCCGGGATATAACGCCTTCACCGGCGGGAGCGACGCCAGCGACGATAACGGCCACGGCACGGCGGTCTCCGGCCTGATCGCCGCCAACACCAATAACGGCAAAGGCGTGGCCGGGCTCTGCTGGGGCTGCAAGATCCTGCCGATCAAGGTGCTCAACAGCCGGGGCGGCGGCGACGATGCCAGCGTGGCCGCCGGCATCCGCTGGGCCGCCGACAATGGTGCCCGTATTCTGAACATGAGCCTTGGCGGCAGTGATGAGAGCCAGACGCTACGCGACGCGGTGGACTACGCGGCGGGCAAGGGCGTGCTGCTGATCGCGGCCTCGGGCAATGAGCACGAGGCAGGCAACCCGGTCAGCTACCCGGCCGCCTACGATACCGTCGTCGCCGTGAGCGCCACCGGCAACACCGATGTGATCACCGGCTTCTCAAACACCGGGTCTTATGTCGACCTAGCCGCGCCCGGCGTCGGCCTGTGGACGACCCTGCCAGGTGGTGGCTACGGCCCGCCGAACGGCACCTCGTTCTCTAGCCCCTACGTCGCAGGCGTGGCCGGCCTGGTCTTCACCCTGCGGCCTGACCTGCCGTCCCAGGATATCGCCTGCATCCTGAAGGCCAGCGCGGATGACAAGGGCGACCCCGGCCGCGACGACGCGTACGGATGGGGCCGACTCAACGCGCTCAAGGCCCTCCAGCTGGCCCAGACATACACGGGCTGCCCGCTGAACGCCCCGTCCCCCGCGCCCGCCCCGTCTCCCGCTCCAAGCGACGGCAGCGCGCCGTCGGCCCTTGCGCCCATCCCCGCCGACAGTGTCGGCGCCGACCGGGCCTACTTCCCAGAGACCGGCCACAGCCTGGGCGGCGAGTTCCGCCGCTACTGGCAGCGGCACGGCGGCCTGGCGATCTTTGGCTACCCTACCAGTGAGGAGTTTTCCGAAGCGGGGGCCGACGGCCAATCCTATATGGTGCAGTACTTCGAGCGCCACCGCTTCGAGTTCCACCCCGAGAACCCGGCCCCCTATAACGTGCTGCTCTCGCGCATCGGCGACGACATCCTCAAGATCCAGGGCCGCGACTGGTTCGCCTTCCCGAAGACCGGCCCTCAGCCCGGCTGCCTCGCCTTCGAGCAGACGGACCAGTCAATCTGCGAGCCCTTCCTGAGCTACTGGCGCAGCAACGGACTGGAGTTCGACGGGCGGGCAGGCAAGAGCTACGCCGAGAGCCTGGCCCTGTTCGGGCAGCCGATCTCGCCGCCGCAGACGGAGGAGGTGGGGCCGGGGATCTTCATAACAGTGCAGTGGTTCGAGCGCGCCCGCTTCGAGGATCACGGCTCGGGCAAGGTGCTGCTCGGCCTGCTCGGCAACGAGCTGCTGCGCGCCCGTGGCTGGAGGTAGAGGGGATAGGGCGGCATTGTTGAGATATGTACCCACTGAGATGCCGCTTCTTTCCGCCCGGCGCGCTCGCTGACGCTATGATCCGATTGTGCGCAACAGCGCAAAAAACATCGGTTCATGAAGGCGAGACACGCTATGCACTCAGTGGTAGCAATCAAACAGGTGCCGGACACCTCTAACGTCCGGATCAACCCCGAGACCGGCACGTTGATCCGCGAGGGCGTCCCGACAATCATCAACCCCTATGATATCCACGCTGTCGAGATGGCGGTGCGGATCAAGGAGCAGTTCGGCGGCACGGTGACGGTGATCTCCATGGGGCCACCCAAGGCTATGGAGGCGCTGATCGAATGTATTGAGCAAGGTGCGGATCGGGGCATCCTGATCAGCGATCGGCGCTTCGGTGCCGCTGACACCCTCGCGACCTCGTATGTGCTGGCGCACACCGTCGAGGCACTTCTGGCGGAAGGGCCCGTGGATCTGCTGCTGTTTGGCAAGCAGGCCATTGACGGCGACACCGGCCAGGTCGGGCCGGGGGTCGCCGCACGCCTACAGGTGCCACTGATCAGCAACGCCGTCGTGATCGAGTCCTTCGATCCGGTGGCGCGCAAGGCCGTGGTTCACCGCAAGATCGAGCAGGGCATCGAGGTAATCGAGACGAGCCTGCCGGCGCTGCTCACGGTTGAGAAGGAGATCGCTGCGGTGAAGCGTGCGCCGCTGCCGAACCTGATCAACGCCGCGCGCTACAAGCCAGAGATGTGGTCAGCGGACGCTCCGGTGCCCTTCGATATCGCGCAAGTCGGGATCAAGGGCTCGCCCACCATCGTCGGCAAGGCATTCACGCCGACAGCGCGCGAGGCTGGGGCGATCCTCTCGGTGGCCGAGAAGGGGTTGAGCGAGACCGTGGCCGATGCGCTGGAGATGATCATCCAGGCCAACGTCGTCACGATCCAGAACCACAACGGAGGTAGGCCGTGAGCGAGCAGCTTGAGACATCATCCCCACGGATCTGGGTTTTTATTGAGCAGGAGGAAGGCCAACCGCACCCCGTTTCGTGGGAACTGATGGGCGCTGCTGGGCGTCTGGCCGAAGAGCTTCCCGGCAGCGTGGTGGAGGGCGTCCTGCTCGGCCACGACGTGGCCGGGATCGCGCCACTAGCCTACCGCTATGGCGCCAAGCGCGTCTATATGATCGACGACCCGCTGCTTGAGACCTACCGCAATATGCCCTACGGGGTCGGCGTGAGCAAGCTCGTCACGAAGTATACGCCGGAGATCTTCCTGTTCGGCGCGACGACGCTCGGGCGCGACCTGGCCGGCACGATTGCGACCCGCGTGCATACGGGCCTGACCGCCGACTGCACCGAGCTGGCGATCGACCCCAAGCAGAAGATCCTGGCCGCCACCCGACCAACCTTCGGCGGCAACCTGATGGCCACGATCCTCTGCCGCAAGCACCGCCCGCAGATGGCCACCGTTCGCCCACGCGTCCTGCCGATGCCCGAGCCGCTGGCTGAGGCTGAGGGCGAGCTACTGCGCGAGCCGCTCGACCTGAAGGAGAGCGACATCCCCGTGCGGCGTCTGCGCCTCATCCCCGGCGAGGAGCAGCTCAACATCGAGTATGCCGACGTGATCGTCGCAGGCGGGCGCGGCGTGGGCGGGCCGGGCGGCTTCAAGCTACTTGAAGAGCTGGCCGATGCCCTCGGCGGTGTCGTCGGCGCAAGCCGCCCCGTCATCGACGCCGGCTGGCTTAGCCACGAGCACCAGGTCGGCCAGACGGGCACGACGGTGCGGCCCAAGCTCTACATCGCCGCCGGGATCTCGGGAGCGGTGCAGCACACGGTCGGCATGAGCGGTGCTAATTTCATCCTGGCGATCAACTCCGACCCCAAGGCACCGATCTTCCAGATGGCCAATGCGAGCATCGTGGGAGACCTCTACAAGGTGATCCCCGAGCTGATCAGGCAGGTGAAAGGAACGGGCAATGGCCAGTAAGCAAACCTTCGACGCCATCGTGGTGGGTGGCGGGCCGTCGGGATCTGCGGCGGCGCTGACGATGGCCCGCAGCGGCCTGAAGACCATCCTGATCGAGCGGGGCCAATTCGCCGGCGCGAAGAACTTCTTCGGCGGCGTGATGTACACCCACGCCCTGGCCGACGTGCTGCCCGATTACTGGGAGCGGAAACCGCCCTTCGAGCGGCCCGTCACCGAGCAAGGCTACTGGATGCTCTCTCCCGACAGCGTCGTCCGGATCATGCATAAGAGCGAGCACTATAAGCAGGAGCCAGCCGAGGCGTACACCGTCCTGCGGGCGCAGTTCGACCCGTGGCTGGCGGAGCAGGCGGCCGCCGAGGGCGTGCTCGTCATCACCAAGACGACCGTCACCCACGTCCTGCAAGACGCAAAGCGGCGTGTGATCGGGGTGAGGACCGACCGACCGGACGGCGAGGTCTACGCGCCGATCGTAATCATCGCCGAGGGCGTCAACAACCTGCTGACGCAGCAGATCGGCATGATCAAGAATGACCTCCCGCCGCGCTTTGTGGCCCTGGCGGTGAAGGAGTACATCAGCCTGCCGCCCAAGGAGATCCAGGCCCGCTTCGGGCTCAACGACGCGAACGAAGGCGCGGCGATCGACATATTCGGCGATGCCACGCTGGGGCTCCCCGGCACCGCGTTCCTCTACACCGACCGCGCCGGCCTCTCGATCGGCGTCGGTATGCTGCTTGAGGAGTTCGTCCACCACAAGCTGCGGCCCTACGAGGTGCTGGCCCGCTTCAAGAACCACCCGGTCATCCAGCCCTACCTCGAAGGCGGGAAGCCGCTGGAATATGGCGCCCACCTGATCCCTGAGACCGGCTACGACCGCATGCCCAAGCTGTCGGCCGCAGGCGTCATGGTTGTCGGCGATGCTGCGGGTATGGTCGATGCGGTACACCGTGAGGGGACGAACCTGGCCATGACCGCCGGGAAGATGGCGGGCACAACGGCCATCGCGGCGCACCAGGCGAACAACTTCTCCGCCGCATTCCTCAAACAGTACCGGCAGAACCTAGAGGCGAGCTTCGTCCTCAAGGATATGAAGCAGTACCGCCGGATGACGGACTTTCTCGACAGCTCGCCGCATTTTCTGGGGACCTACGCCAATTTCCTGAACGACGCCGCGCTGCGCTACTTCACGGCCCACGGGATGCCGAAGCGCGATATGGAGAAGCAGATCGTCGGGATGCTCAACGAGCGACGCTCCTTCTTCGGAATAGCCCAGGACATGCTCAAGATGCTGCGCGCCATGAGAGGATAGCACCATGAATGACCGGAAACAGAATGACCGGAAACACGAGCCCTTGAGCACCGACCTTACGGCCACGCTGCCGGCGGTGAACGTCAACGACCTCGTGGTCTCGATCAAGTACTATGTGGACGAGGATTTCGCCCACATCCAGGTGCGCGAGCCCGCAATCTGCTCCACCTGTAGGGAGAAGCCCTGCCTTGACTTCTGCCCGGTGCATGTCTTCACCCAGGACGGTCAGGGCAAGATCATGGTCGGCTACCAGGCGTGCGTAGAGTGCGGCAGCTGCCGCATCGGCTGCCCCCTCAAGAATATCGACTGGCAGCTGCCGCACGGCGGCTACGGTGTCGCCTACAAGTTCGGCTGACGCCGCCGCGCCGCCAGATGAGGAGATTCGCAATGCACGAGACGGCAATTCTACAGATCGACCAGGCTGCGTTGGCGATGGTGCAGGCGCTCGATACCTACGGCGAGGAGATGAAGCCGCTGCTCGACCCTGAGTTCCTGGAGACGCTACAAGCCCAGATCGTCAACCTGCGGCGCGTGCTGCTCGGCCTCGAAATGGGAATCCTGTACCAGGATCAGGACTGGCAGGTGCCCGAGGAGCTGCTGGCGCAGGCCAGCCGCGATCTGCTCCCAGTCGACAAGGCCGCCACACGCCTCAGGGAGGCGGCGAGCCGGGGCGCGAAGGAGTAGGCCGCGCTAAAGCAACAGCATGGTATACTGCCCGCAGAGCATACTGGACACCAGGGAGGGTGCGATGCGGCTGAGCGAAGATAAGATACGGCGGATCGCCGAGCGGCTGCACGACGATCTGGAGCAGCGCGGGCTGCTGGCCTATAAGGAGCCTACCGGCGCGAAGCGCGGCGTGGGCCGGGCCGCCCGAGTCAAGCACATCTACGAGTATATTGTCGAAGATCTACAGCGCGAGGAGGAGATCGACGCCGAGGTTGAGCAGATCCTGGCCTCATACAGCCGCGTGATCAAGGGCACCGAGCGTGACATCCTCTTCCGCAAGCACAAAGAGGACATCGCCCGCAAGAAGGGCTACGTTCTTTAGGCAACAGGGGACAGGGGACAGGGGATAGACCCTGTCCCCTGTTCCTCGTACCCTATCCCTGTCCCCTTGCCGAAGGAGTCCCGCGTGCCCCAGATCAGCCCCGAGCGGGTCGTCGCGATCCGCCAGATCGCCGCCCGCGCCCAAGAGAGCATCGCCCGCGCCATCGTCGGCAAGGATGCCATCGTCGAGCTGCTGCTCGTCGCCCTCCTCTGCGAGGGCCACGTCCTGCTAGAGGATGTCCCCGGCACTGGGAAGACGACGTTGGCTCGCGCCCTGGCCGCCTCGCTGGGCTGTAGCTTCCAGCGCATCCAGTTCACCCCCGACCTGCTGCCCTCCGATGTGACCGGGCTCTCGTTCTTCAACCAGAAGCTCGGCGACTTCCAGTTCCGCCAGGGGCCGATCTTCGCCCAGATCGTGCTGACCGACGAGATCAACCGGGCCACCCCGCGCACCCAGAGCGCCCTGCTGGAGGCCATGCAGGAGCGTACGGTGACGATCGACGGCGAGACGCGCAAGCTGCCCCGGCCCTTCCTCGTCATCGCCACCCAGAACCCCATCGAGCTAGAGGGCACCTTCCCGCTGCCCGAAGCCCAGCTCGACCGCTTCCTCGTCAGGCTGAACATGGGCTACCCCTCGGCCGAGGAAGAGCAGGAGATCCTGACCCGCTACCAGCACAGCAGCCCGCTCGACGCGCTGACCCCGGTGCTGGGCGATGTCGAGGTGCGCCAGATCCAGGCTGAGCTGCGCGACGTGGGCGTCTCCGACGTGGTGCGGCGCTACCTAGTGGAGGTGGTGCGGGCCACCCGCGAGCACCCCGACGTGGAGCTAGGCGCCAGCCCGCGCGGCTCGCTGGCCCTCTACCAGACGGCGCAGGCCCGCGCGGCGCTCAACGGGCGGACCTTCGTGATGCCCGACGATGTGAAGGCGCTGGCCGAGCCAGTACTCAACCACCGCCTCATGCTCAGCGCGGAGGCCCGCCTGCGCGGGCGTCGCCCCGCCGATGTGATCAACCAGATCCTCGCCCGCACCCCTGTGCCAGTGGAGTGAGAGCGCAGCGCCCCAGGCTCCCGGTCTCCCCGCTGGGGCTGCGCACCCCAGACCCGATGCAAGGGGCCAGCCCCTTGCATCCCCGCGAGGGGCTCCGCCCCTTCGAACCCTGGAATCTGATGTGGGCGGCAAATACAATGCACGTTGTCATGCCCGTACGCAGGTGCGGGTGGTGTGGGTGCTGGTGTCAGTGCGGCTGTCGGACACACGAGAAGAGGCCAAACAACGGGCATTGCGCACACCACAGCATCAGATTCAGGGGGTCTGGGGGGTGAAACGCTCCCAGCGGGGGTTCCGGGGGCTGGCCCCCGGAGCGGGATGCGGGGCGCAGCGCCCGTATCCGCGATCTCCGAGCCTCGGAGAAGTGCCCGGCGCAGCGCCCGCATCCGCGATCTCCGAGCATCAGAGAAGTGCCCGCGCAGCGCCCGCTTAGAGCTGGCTGAGCTGCGCGCTCAGCCAGCTCAGCCGCTCCTCATTTACCCGATAGCAGACAGCCGCCCCGTCCCCATATGCCTCAACCAGATCGACCTCGCGCAGCACCCGCAGGTGCTGCGAGATCGTGCTCTGCGCGTGGGGGCCGTCGTCGGGCATGTGCAGCAGGATCTCGTTGCCAATACAGTTGGGGTGGCGCTGGATATAGCACAGAATCTGCACGCGGACGGGGTTGCCCAGCGCCTTACAGACCATTGCCACATGATGGTGGTTGTCCGAGCTCGGTTCGGAGTGTGCCGTCGCCATTGTCGGCCTCCTGAGATATTTGGGTACTTTACGATCTCAGGGGGGCATATGTCAAGAGGTTGCCGAAAAAGGTTCCGGGATGGGGAATGTTATGGCTGAGGCCGCCAGGAGCGCGCTACGACGTGGGGAAGAAGGCGTCCCACCAGCGGCGCAGGTTCGGCACGGGGGCGGGCACGGGCGCGGCCACAGGGTCAGGGGGGGGCGATGCTGCGGGGGCGGGCGCGGCGACCTGGGGGAAGATCACAACATCGCCATCGCGGGCGTAGCCGAGCTGCTCGCGGGCGATCCGCTCGATATTCACATCGGACTCGGCGTAGGCGACGGCACCCTCAAGCTGCTTGTTCTCCACTCTGATTTGATCGACCTCAGCCTGGAGGGCGACCCGCTGCGAATCCAGGCGCGCGCTCTGCATCACCTGACCAACAAAGTTCGCTATCAGCAGGCCGATCAAGGCCACGATCACCGCGCCAATGGTGAGGGACAGCAACCCGCGACCGCCGGAGCGCGCCATGGCGGCGAGGCGGGCGAAGACCACGCCGGAGCCGGCGGGGTAGGTGCGGCGGACGGGGCGCCGCAGCACACGGCGTGTCGCATGATCTCGTTTGCGCTTCATATCGTGAGGGGATGGAAAGAGGAGACAGCGGGCGCATCCGCAGCTGCCTCCTCTTTCGAGTATCCGTATATTCGACGAACCGTAACGCAGGCGGCCAGGGCGAAGCACCCCCTGATCAGAGGTGCACCCGATGCGCCCTAACCCATACTCGGAGCCTTATCGTCTCCGGAGCGCGGCGCCTCCAGCAGCAGCGGCTCATCGATCGTCGTGGTCATCGAGCTCTGGCCGCGGAACAGGCCGCCCGGCTCGATATGCAGGGCCGCCGCCGTAATATCGCCCCAGACCTTGCCAGTCGGCGAGATCTCAAGCTGCTCCATCGCCGTAATCTCGCCCTTGACCGCCCCGGACACATGAACATTCTGCGCCTTCACGGTCGCGATCACCCGGCCCGTCTCGCCGACGATCAAGTTGCCGAGCACCTCGATATCGCCCTCGACCGAGCCATCGATGCGAATATTGCCATCAGAGGTCAACGCCCCCTGGAAGCGAGTATTTGCGCCGATGATCGTCTCTGCTTTGCCATTCATGGTGGGTGGGGCTGCCTGGGGCTTCTTATTGGTGCCAAACATGCTTGTGCTTCCTCCTCGGCATCCTCGCACATACCGATACAAACGGGATATTCCTGCATCCTAGCCTACGCAGGGTCCGTTTTTTTTGCGGCGTGCGGCCACTCAATTATAAACGACCCCGGCCCGGAGGGCAACCTTTGGAGCTCCTGATCGGTCTCTGGTCGCTTGACGCCCCCGCAGAGGGTTGCTATACTTCCCGTACGAATGGCGATGACGGGGACGAGTAGCTGCGCACATTCCCCACCAGCGAGCCTGGGGCGGTGTAAGCCGGGCGGCGGAGCGCATAGCGAAGATCACCCCCGAGCCGGCAGGGGAACTGAATGTTGAATGTTGAATGTTGAATGTTGAATGCCGGAAGGCTCGCAATTCACAATTCACAATTCAACATTTCATAGTAGCTGAGCCCGGCCTTGTCCCCCGTTACCGGGACAGAGCGTTGACTGACGCTCGCTAAGTGTGTGATTTCAGATTGCAGATCTCAGATTGCAGATTGTCGCTCAATCTACAATCTACAATCTACAATCTGCAATTGCGAACCGGGGTGGTACCGCGGGGCATCTTTCGCCTCGTCCCCTGTCCGTGTGGCCGCTTTGGCCATGGGCAGAGGGGCGGGGTTTTTTGTATTGGTTGTAGAGACGGCCCGGCGGGCCGTCTGCACGAAAGGGACAGCGTATGTTCAAGCCCGTCGAGACGAGCGTGTCGTTCCCCCAGCTTGAGGAGCAGGTCCTCGCGTGGTGGGGCGCTAACCAGATCGTCGAGAAGTCGCTGGCCTCGGGGAGCAAGCCCTTCGTGTTCTACGAGGGGCCGCCCACGGCCAATGGTCGGCCCGGCCTGCATCACGTGATCAGCAGGACGTTTAAGGATATCATCTGCCGCTACCGGGCCATGCAGGGCTATAAGATCATCGGTCGCCGCGAGGGCTGGGACACCCACGGCCTCCCGGTCGAGATCGAGGTCGAGAAGAAGCTCGGCTTCAGCGGCAAGCCCGACATCGAGAAGTACGGCATCGCCGAGTTTAACGCCCGCTGCCGTGAGAGCGTCTGGGAGTATATCCAGGAGTGGCAGACCTTCACCAAGCGCATCGCCTACTGGGTTAGCGAGGATGGCTACTACACCTACGACAATAAGTATATCGAGTCGCTCTGGTGGATCTTTGGCCAGCTCTGGGGGCGCGACCTGCTCTTCCGCGACTATAAGGTCACGATGCACTGCCCGCGCTGCGGCACCAGCCTGAGCGACCACGAGGTGAGCCAGGGCGCCCGCGATGATGTGGACGACCCGAGCGTCTATATCAAGTTCCGCGTCAGCGGCGAACTAGCACCTGGGGCTGGCAATCATGGGCTGCCACAGCGCGCCGCTTCCCTCCAGGGTGCCTACATGGTGGCATGGACGACCACGCCCTGGACGCTACCGGCGAATGTGGCACTGGCCGTTAAGCACGAGGCCACCTACGCCGAGGTGGAGTTCAACGGCGAGCGGCTGGTGCTGGCCGAGGCCCTGCTGCCCCAGGCGCTCGGCGAGGGCTACACGGTGCTGCGCACCTTCAAGGGCAACGACCTGGTCGGCCTGCGCTACGAGAAGCTGTTTAGCGGCGTGCCCGGCCCTGGCGACGAGGTTGACCTGGAGACGGCATACCGAGTGGTTGCCGACGAGATCGTGACCATGGACGATGGCACGGGCATCGTTCACATCGCCCCGGCTTACGGCGACCTGGACGTGGGCCGCAAGCACGGGCTGCCGACGCTCTTCTCGGTGGACCTGAGCGGCATGGTGATGCCCGAGTTCGGCGAGCTTGGCTTCGCTGGCAAGTTCTTCAAGCAAGCCGACCCGGACATCACCCGCAACCTGAAGGATCGCGGGCTGCTGCTCAAAAGCGGGCGGGTGCGCCACTACTACCCGTTCTGCTGGCGCTGTAGCACGCCGCTGCTCTTCTACGCCAAGCGATCCTGGTACATCAAGACGACGGCATTCAAGGCCGACCTGGTGGCCAACAACCAGCAGATCCACTGGGTGCCTGAGCATATCCGCGACGGGCGCTTCGGCAACTGGCTGGCCAACAATATCGACTGGGCGATCAGCCGCGAGCGCTACTGGGGCACGCCGCTGCCGATCTGGATGAACCCCGATGGCAGCCACGCCGAGTGCATCGGCTCGCTGGCCGAGCTGGAGCAGAAGGTGGGCCGCTCGTTGCAGGATCTTGACCTGCACCGTCCCTATGTGGACGAGCTGACCTGGGAGGATCCGCAGCACGGCACCATGCGCCGCATCCCCGATGTGGCCGACTGCTGGTACGACAGCGGCTCGATGCCGGTGGCCCAGTGGCACTATCCCTTCGAGAACAAGGAGCTGTTTGAGTCGGCCCACCCCGCCGACTATATCTGCGAGGCGGTGGACCAGACGCGCGGCTGGTTCTACACCCTGCACGCCGTGAGCACGCTGCTCTTCGACCGGCCGGCCTTCAACAATGTGATCTGCCTGGGGCACATCCTGGACGAGCACGGCCAGAAGATGAGCAAGAGCAAGGGCAATATCATCACTCCCGCCGAGGTGATCGACCAGTACGGCGTGGACGCCTTGCGCTGGTACCTGTTCACGGCGGCGCCGCCCGGCAACCCCCGGCGCTTCAGCGGCGCGCTGGTGAACGAGAGCCTGCGCAAGTTCATGCTCACGCTCTGGAACACCTACTCGTTCTTCGTCACCTACGCCAGCCTGGACGGGTGGGAGCCAGGGGACAGGGGACAGGGGATAGGGGACAGTGACCTGACGCCCATCGACAGGTGGGCGCTGGCAAGGCTAAACGGGCTCGTGCGCGATGTGACGGCCAGCCTGGAAGCGTACGAGGTCTTCCCGGCGGCGCGGGCGATCGAGGGCTTTGTGGACGAGCTCTCGAACTGGTACGTGCGGCGCAACCGGCGGCGCTTCTGGAAGAGCGAGGGCGACGCCGATAAGCGGGCGGCCTACAGCACGCTCTACACCTGCCTGCTGACGGTGTCTAAGCTGGCCGCGCCCTTCGCGCCCTATCTGGCCGAGGAGCTGTACCGCAACCTGATGGGATTGCAGAATGAGGATGGATCGGCGCAATCTGCAATCAACAATCTGCAATCTGCAATCCCAGAGAGCGTCCACCTGGCCGCATGGCCGCTGGTGGACGAGGCGCTGCTGGATGACCGGCTGGTGGCGGACACCGAGGCGCTTCTGGCGGCGGTATCGCTGGGGCGGGCGGCACGCAAGGCGGCGGGGCTGAAGGTGCGCCAGCCGCTGAGCGAGATCTGGGTGCGGGCCAGCACCCCCGCCGACGCCGAGGGTCTGCGCCGCTTCGAGGCCGACCTGCGCGATGAGCTAAATGTCAAGGCGGTGCGCTACCTGGAGGCAGGCTCGGACATTGTCGAGTACCGCTTCAAGCCCAACCTGCGCCTGGTGGGCAAGAAGTACGGCAAGCAGGTGCCGGCTCTGGGTGCCGCCCTGAAGGCTCTGGCGGGCGCTGAGGCCCGCGCCGTGGCCCACGCGGTGGAGGAGGGCCGCCCGGTGTCTCTGGCGGTGGGCGACCAGACCCTAGAGCTGCTGGCCGAGGAGCTGCTGGTGGAGAGCAGCGCGCCCGAGGGCTACGCCGTGGCCGACGGCGATGGCGTGCTGGTGGCCCTCAACACCGCCGTGTCCGAGGAGCTGCGCCTGGAGGGCACCGCCCGCGACCTGGTGCGCGGCGTGCAGGACGCGCGCAAGCAGGCAGGGCTAGCGATCTCCGACCGGATCTCCCTCTCGCTGGAGGCGTCCGACGCGGCGACCGCCGAGCTGCTGACGCAGACCTTGGCCGCATGGGGCGGCTACCTGCGCGCCGAGACATTGGCCGATAGCCTGACGGTCGGGGCCGCGCCGGCGGGTGCCCACATCGAGACGCTGGAGATCGACGCGGGCGCGGTGAAGCTGGGCGTGGCGAAGGCGTAAGGTGGCGGAGGGACACCGTAGGGACGCAGCGCGCTGCGTCCCTACGGCGTCACACGATCATCAATATGGACACATTGGACACCTACGTGGTCGGCCCGGCACTCGTGTCGCCATCGGGCGACGGTCTGCGACTGGCAACGCTTGGCGCGACGGCGCGGGGCTACGCCGATGCGCAGATCCACGACTACGGTCGGCGCGGGCGACACTTGCCACACCGCCCGCCGCTGACGGTGCGGCTGCGGGCGCGATTCTCGCACCCTGCGGGCGGCATCCGGGGCACGGCAGGATTCGGCCTGTGGAACTACCCCAACCCGACCCACCCGACGCTGCCGCAGACGCTCTGGTTCTTCTACGCATCGCCGCCCTCGGAAATGGCCCTGGCGATGGGCGTGCCGGGGCGGGGATGGAAGGCGGCGGCCCTGGACACAGGGCGGCCCCAGGCGCTGGCCCTGCTGCCCCTCGCGCCCATCGCCGTGCCGCTGATGCGCAGCTACGCGGGCTACCGCATCCTCTGGCCGCACATCCAGCGCGCCGTGGGTGCCGCCGAGATCCCGCTGACAAGCAGCATGAACGAATGGCACAGCTACGAGATCATCTGGGGCGAGCGCCGCAGCTTCCTGCGCGTTGACGGGGAGACGGTGCTAGACGCGCCCTCGCCGCGCGGGCCGATGTGCTTCGTGGCCTGGGTAGACAACCAGTACCTAGTCGTTACTCCGCAGGGGCGGCTGGGCTGGGGGCTTGTGGACGCGCCAGAAGAGCAGTGGCTGGAGATAGCAGATCTCAGCATCAGCTGAAGCTGACGGATCGCTTGCTGATGCGCTCGGCCTGTACCCTGTACCCTGTACCCTGTGCCCTTGTCCTACCCCTAAAACAGCTGCGAGACCACGTAGATCGCCAGGCCGGCCAGGCCGCCCACCACCGTGCCGTTGATCCGGATAAACTGGAGGTCGCGCCCGAACTGTAGCTCGATCTTGCGCGATGTCTCGACCGCATCCCAGCCGTGGATCGTCTGGGTGATAAACTCGCCCGCCACGCGTCCGTAGCGCCCCACAATAAAGCGGGTCATCCCCTCGACCCAGCTGTCGACCTTCGCTCGCCACTCCGGGTCGCGCTCCAGCGCGTCACCCAGGTGCGCCAGGCCCGAGGCGATCGACTGGCGCATCGGCGATTCCGGCATGCTGCCCTGGGTGACCATCGCAGTCTTCAGATCCTGCCAGACCGAGCTCGCCACCTCGCGCAGCAACGGCTGGGCCAGCAGCTCGGCCTTCAGCTCCTCGCCCCGCGCACGCACGCTCGGGTCGTGCTGGAGGTTCTCGATCCAGCGATCCACCGTGGCGGTGAACTGGTCGTACAGGGGGTGGTCAGGGTTTTCGTGAAGCTCTGCGAGCATGCGCTGGGTGGCGTCGAGCAGCTTCTCATAGATCTTCTGGTCGACGATCGGCGGCAGCCAGCGCGGCAGCTCCCCAGCGATTCGCTTACGGATGATCGTCTGGTTGGACTCAACCCAGTCAGAGCCCACCTCCACCGCCTGAACCAGGATCTCGCGATGGCGCTGGTCGGCGGCGGCGGCCTCAAGCACCCGCCCGATCAGCGGGGCCACCGGCACCGCGCCCAGCCGGTCGGAGAGGCCGCGAGCCAGCAGCCGCTCCACATCCTCATCGTTGACCACCCGCAGCAGGCCGCCCAGCGCCTCGGCGGCAAAGTCGGCCACCTGGTTCGCCCGCGCGGGCTGGCGCATCGAGCGGGCCAGCCGTCCCGCCATGTCCTGGCGGTGGAGCCGCTCGGCGATCTTCTGCGGGTCGAGGAAGTTCCGCTCCACGAAGCGACCGAAGCTCTCCGCGATCACATCCTTGCGGGCCGGGATGATCGCGGTGTGCGGGATGGGCACGCCCAGCGGGTGGCGGAACAGAGCCGTTACGGCAAACCAGTCGGCCAGGGCACCGATCATGGCTGCCTCAGCGAAGGCCCGCACATAGCCCAGCCAGGGCACGCTGCCCTCCAGGATACGTGTGAGCACGAACACCAGCGTCACGCCTATCAACAGCCCAGTGGCCAGGCGCTGCATCTTCCGCAGCTCCGCAGCGCGTTGTGTGTCATCCATAGATTATTGCAGATTGCAGATTGCAGATTGTAGATTGTAGACCGTCAGCTTAGACGCATCATACCGCCATATAGGTGCAGGCGGCGTAACCCTACAAATCCGCGATCTGCAATTCTGCACGCTCCTCTTGGCTCAGAAACCCCCAACCCCCAACCCCCAACCCCCAACCCCCAATCCCCAGAATTCTACCACGTTGCCGCTTGCCCACAACGCGCTATAATGGGCGATCATCGTGGCATTGGGGTACAAGGGAGTATTCGAACTATGGACTTCACCGCTGGCTACAGCATGTTTCTTAGCGCGGAGCACGAGCTTCTGCGCCGCACCGTCCGCGACTTCGCCGAGAAAGAGGTTGCCCCCCACATTCGGGCATGGGATCGCAGCGGCGCCGAGCACGGCGAGGGGCCGGAGACACGCAGCCACCTCATGCCTATCCTCAAGCGCATGGGCGAGCTTGGCCTGCTCGGCATCTGCCTGCCCCAGAAGTACGGCGGCGCTGGGATGGACTATCTCGCCCTCGCCGTCGTCTGCGAGGAGCTTGAGCGCGTCGATAGCTCGCTGCGTGTCGTGATGAGCGTCCACACCGGGCTCAGCTCGCTCTCCATCTTCCAGTGGGGCACCGAGGAGCAGAAGCAGCGCTACCTCGTGCCCCAGGCCAAGGGCGAGTTGCTGGCCGGCTACTGCCTCACTGAGCCCAACTCGGGCACCGACGCCGTGGCCATGGAGACCACCGCCCGTCGTGATGGGGACGACTACATCCTCAACGGCGAGAAGATCTGGATCAGCCTGGCCGACATTGCCGACACCTTCCTGGTGATCGCCAAGACCGATCCTGAGAAGGGCTCGCGCGGCATCTCGGCCTTCATCGTCGAGCGCAGTATGGCTGGGTTCAGCAGCTACCCGCTCCACGGCAAGCTCGGCGTGCGCGCCGGCAACACCGGCGGCGTGGTGCTCCAGGATGTGCGTGTGCCCGCCGCCAACCGCCTCGGCGAGGAGGGCGAGGGCTTCAAGATCGCCATGGCCGCCCTCGACAACGGACGCTACACCGTTGCCGCCGGGGCCACCGGCCTCATCCAGGCCAGCCTCGACGCCAGCCTGACCTACGCCCAGGAGCGCCACACCTTCGGCGTCCCGATCGCCGACCACCAGCTCGTCAAGCGCATGATCAGCCACATGGTGCGCAAGCTCGACACCTCGCGCCTGCTGGTCTACCGGGCTGGCTGGATGAAGAACCAGGGCACCCGCAACACCCGCGAGACCACCTTGGCCAAGTGGCACGCCACCGTCAGCAGCTTCGAGTCCGCCGACGACGCTATCCAGATCCACGGAGCCTACGGCTACTCCGACGAGTACCCCGTCGAGCGCTACCTGCGCAACGCCCGCGGCGCGATCATCTACGAGGGCACCCGCGAGCTCCAGGAGCTGCTTCAGGCGGACTTCGCCCTCGGCAAGCGGATCAACCCGCCGCTCCGCCGCGAGCTGCCCGCATACAACGCCTCAGAGTGGGAATCTTGATGATTGCAGGTTGCAGATTGTAGATTGCAGATTGCCAATCTACAATCTACAATCTACAAATGGAAGCGCAGCTATGGATATTCGGGCACGCACCCTGATTGCCTTCACGCCGCTCGTTGTCCTACTGGTGAGCATGGCAGTGGCCCTGCCGATCATCGAGCAGCTCGACCAGGATCTGCTTGAGGAGCAGATTTCCTCCACCAATGATCTGACGGAAACGCAGACGATGGGGATCAACCTGCTGCTAGAGTACGTCGCCGTCAATCAGATCGCGCGAGCGACGCTCAACCCGGACAGCGAGCGCTATACCCAGCCCCATAGGGAGATCGCGCAGCTACTGGCCAGACATATCGGCTTTACCCACCCCTCCGAAGATCTGGACAAGCAGGCCGTCACCATCTACGCCGAGATCAGCGCACGCTACGAGCAGATCGTCACCTTCGCCCAGAATGAGAACCTGGCCGCCGCACAGCAGCTCTATGACGACCCAAAAACCTTTAGTCTGCTCAACAAGATGCTCACGATGAATAGCGGGTCTCGCGACAGCGCGCTCACCGCAATCAACCTTACCAGCAGCCGGGCCGAGACAGCCCAGCGCCACGCCTTCGAGACAATCACAGTCGCGCTGGTGTCCGGCATCCTGATAACCATTGGTCTCAGCTGGACACTGGTGTCGCAGATCATCCGCCCCATTGAGCGAATCACCGCCGACGCAGAGCACTACGCAAGCGGTGATCGCTCTGGGCAGCTTAGCCCGGTCAGCAATATCGGCCAGCTGCGCCGCCTGCGCAACTCATTCCAGCGACTACTTGACGCCAACACTGCCCGCCAGGCTCGCATCCAGCAGAGCCTGGATGAGCTAAACGAGCAGATGGCTCGCGAGGAGCACTTGCGCGAAACGGTTCAGGCGCTCAGTGTGCCCGTTGTTCCCCTGCAAGAGGGCATGCTGCTTCTGCCGTTGATTGGCCACCTTGATGACCGCCGCACCAGCGAGCTGACCCACGGACTCCTAGAAGCGATCCATCGCTCGCGGGCACGGGCGGTGGTGCTCGATATCACCGGGCTGGCCGACCTCGACGCCGCCGGAGCGCTGGCCCTGCGCCAGACGATAGACGCCGCCCGCCTGCTCGGTTGCCAGATCTACCTGGTGGGCGTGCGCTCCAGCCAGGCGATCACGCTGACTGAGAGCCACCTCGCCGAGGCCGATATTATCATCGCCCGCGACATCCCCAGCGTCCTAGCGCGCACGCGCGCTATGGTATAATGCACTGCGTTAGATGCAGTAGCGAGCATAGGAGCGTAAGGAGATCAGAATGCACATTGTGGTGTGTATGAAGCAGGTTCCGCGCGATAACTCGGTGAAGCTGAACGCCGATCTGAGCATCAACGCGGATGGGATCGAGAAAATCATCAACCTGTTCGACGAGTACGCCGTCGAAGAGGGCATCGCGTGGAATGAGAAGCACGGTGGCAAGCTGACCATCCTCTCGCTCGGCAGCCCCGAGTGGACCGAGCAGATCCGCAGGGCGCTGGCCATGGGGGCCACCGATTCGCTTCTGCTGAGCGACCCGGCCTTCGCCGGCGTCGACACCCTTGGCGCCGCCCGCGCAGTGGCCGCCGCCATCCGTAAGCTCGGCGATGTAGACCTGGTGCTCACCGGGCGCAACAGCACCGACGACGAGAGCGGTGCCTTCGCCCCGGCCCTCGCCCGCAACCTTGGCTGGCCACAGATCACCTATGTCGGTAAGATTCAGGACGTGGACCCCGCCGCAAAGAAGATCATCGCCGAGCGCAACCTAGAGACGGTGATCGAAACGGTCGCTAGCCCGCTCCCCGCCGTCGTCAGCGTGATCAAGGACATTAACCACCCGCGCTACCCCTCGCTGCTAAAGATCAAGCGCGTCGCCAAGATCAACCCGCCGGTCTGGAGCGCGACCGACCTCGGCATCAGCGCAGCCGACCTGGCCCCCGCCGCGACGCTCAGCACCCGCGCGCCCGCCCCTCCCCGCCCCAAGGGCGAGATGATCTCTGGCGGCGACGCCGCCGCCAAGGTGTCCGCGCTGGTCGACAAGCTCCTGGAGAACCAGGTTATTTAGTGATGTTGAATGTTGAATGCTAAATGTTGAATGTTATCAGGCCATGAGCTGGCATTCAATATTCAACATTCAGCATTCAACATTCCTCCGCAGGAGGATATATGTCAGGCGTGCTTGTATATGTTGAGCAGGTGGGCGGCGATGTGGCCGCGATCACGCGGGAGTTACTGGGCAAGGGCCGTGCGCTAGCCGACGCCCTGGGCGGCCCCCTGGCGGCTATGGTGATCGGCGCAGAGGCGGGCGGATTGGCCGAGCGGGCGATCGCCTTCGGTGCCGACACGGTCTATGTGGTCAGCGACCCGTCGCTGGAGAGCTATACCACCGATGGCTATGTGGCCGCCGCCGCCGCCGTGGCCGGGCAGGCCCAGCCAGCCCTCATCCTGACCGGTGCCAGCTTCCAGATGCGCGACTTCGGGGCGGCTCTCGCGACAGACCTCGGCGCGGGCCTGGCCGCAGACGCCACCGATATCAGCGTCGAGGGCGGCCAGATCAGCGCCGTGCGGCCCTCGCACGGCGGCAATGTGATCAACACCTACAGCTTCGCCGCCGGACGCACCGCTGTTGTACTGGCCCGCAAGCAGAGCTTCGCCGAGGCCCCCGAGCAGCCCGGCCGCAGCGGCAGCGTCCAGGCGGTGGCACTTCCCCCAACCGCCATCCGCACCACGGTGACGAGCGTGGCCCCCAAGACCGGCGCCGTCAACCTGACCGACGCGGCGATCATTGTCAGCGGCGGGCGCGGCCTGGGCAACAAGGATAACTACTTCAAGCTCATCCCGCCCCTCGCCGAGTCCCTCGGCGCGGCCTACGGTGCCTCCCGCGCTATCGTGGACGACGGCTGGATCCCCTATGAGCACCAGGTCGGCCAGACGGGCAAGACGGTCAGCCCCAAGCTGTACGTGGCCTGCGGCATCAGCGGGGCCATCCAGCACCTGGCCGGCATGCGCACCTCGCGCTCGATCGTGGCGATCAACAAGGACCCCGAGGCACCGATCTTCCGCGTGGCCACCTACGGCCTCGTGGGCGATGTGAATGAGGTGCTGCCCCTGCTCACCGAGCAGCTCAAGGCCCGCCTCGGACGGTAGCCCCTGCGGGGCCGCGTGATCATAGTTCTGATTGAAAAAGCCAGCTTCGCTGGCTTTTTCAATCAGAACTATATCGGGTTCAGAATAGCTCATAGAGCTATTCTTTACTGATACGCTGCCTCAAGCCTCGGCGTGATCGCTCGCCAGTCGTAGTGAGCGATCATATGCGCCCGACCGGCCGCGCCGAGCTGCTGGCCAAGAGCCCGGTCGCCTAGCAGGCGCAGGACAGCATCTGCGAAGGCGGACGGGCTCGCGCCTAACAGCAGGTGCGCGCCGTCGCGCAGGCCCTCAACCCCCTCCGCGCCCATTGGCGTACACACCACCGGCGCGGCCAGCGAGAGCGCCTCCAGCAGTTTCAGGCGCGAGCCACCGCCGATGCGCATGGGTACCACGTAGGCCGCCGCCCCGGCCACGTAGGGCCGCACGTCCTCCACCTCGCCCACCACAATGATTGATGTGTTGTTATGTAAACTTCTGACCGCCGGGGCAGCGGCGCGGCCCACCACCACAAAGCGGGCATCGGGCCGTTTAGCGCGGAGCTTCGGCAGCACCTCGCCAGCGAACCAGCGCACCGCGTCAATATTCGGCCGATAGTCAAGCGTCGCTGTAAACAGGAGGTCGGCCGGGCCGCCGACAGGCGCGGCACCGGGGGCGAAGCGATCTGTATCGACGCCATTCGGCACCACCCGCAGGTCGGCCTGTGGTTCCAGATGGGCCAGAGCCGCCCGATCCTCCTCGGAGACCACCAGCACCCGGTCGAACTCGCGCAGCGCCCGCGCCTCGTAGGCGGCCAGCTTACGCCACTGGATCAGCGAGTAAGCGCCAGCCAAGAGGGCGCGCGGCTTCCCGCCTATACCCAGACGCAGATCGCTCAGGGCGGCCCGGCGCTGTAGCAGGTACTCGGCGTTGAACTGGTCGAGGGCGATCAGCGGGACGCCGAAGCCGCGCGCCGCCAGGCCGTAGCCAGCCATCTCCAGGCTCGCCGCATGGACAACATCGAAGCGCTCGGCGGCCAGCATACGGCTGATCGCCTCGGCATAGGCCGGGGCGACGTTGCGCATAGCCAGGTCGGGCAGCGGGCTAGACAAGGTCGTCCACGCCCGGCGGGCCAGCGCACGCGGCTGCGGCCCGATCACCGTCGCCAGCTGGCAGAACTCGCGCAGGGGGGCCATCGCCGCCACCGCAGCCGCAGCTGGCGCGAAGCTCAGACAGGTCACTTCGTGGCGCAGCGCCAGCCCGGCCAGCAGGTTGGAGATCCGCAGCGCGCCGCCGCCCCTGGCGGGGAAGGGCGGGTATGGAGAGAGGATCAGTATCTTCATATCCACATAGGGGCGCAGCGTGCTGCGCCCCGCTGCGCCCCGTGTCTTTACAACATCACACCCAGGCGTCGCCGGGGCCGGGCGCGGGGCGGGGCCAACCAGGCGGGTGGATCACATAGACCGCGCCGTTCGAATTGCGCTGCCAGCAGTTGTAGAACTGGTTGGCCCGGTAGCGGCGCATGATCTGGCCCATGTCGCGGCTAGCTGGCTCAGCCACGAGGACATCCTCGCCCGCGAAGCCAACGATCAGATTCAGGTGGCCAACAGTGGTGCCGGGGGCACCGTCGAGCTCGCCGGGCTTCCACGCCAGGCTACACACCACCGGCACGCCCGCATCGGTCCAGCGAGCCACCTGCGCAAGGCTGTGCATGCGGGTCACATAGGCGGTTAGGCCCAGGCTCGATGCGTAGGCGGTGTTGAAGGCCCAGTTGCCGGTGCCCTCCCACGCCGGGTCGTAGACCATGGGCGCGGCCAGGCCAGGCACACAGGCGGCGTCGATAAAGGCGGCCAGACGCGGGTTGCCAGTGCGCTCGCGCCAGTAGGCCAGGCACATCGCCAGCGAGGTCGGGCTGCACCAGCCCTCGCCGCCGGGGAAGCTCAGGTACTGCGAGATGAGCAGCGGCAGCACTAGGGGTTGGGAGTTGGGGGTTGGGGATTGGGCCACCCAACCCCCAACCCCCAACTGCTTCGGCTGCGGCGGCAAGGGCATCGTAGCGGCCGGTTGGGCTACCCAACCCCCAACCCCCAACCCCCAACCCCCAGTAAGACACAGCGCGAGGCTCTCCAGATCGGGCATATCGGCACCGGGGGATGCGCAGAGCAGCATGCGGGGCTGGATGGCATCGGCAGGCGCGGTGGTCAACAGGGTGTCGGTGGCCACCCACCCATCGTCGTCCCGCTGGCTGGGGAAGCTGGTGCGGCGGCTCCCATCGGGGGCCGAGTCCCAGGCGGCGAGACGGTAGAAGCGGCTCCAGCGCCCGGCGGAGCGGGCGCGCAGCTGGATCTCGACCCAGCTCCCGGGGGGCGTGTCAGCGCCCCAGGAAGGGATGGCCTCCGTGGCCCCGCCGGATGCAAGCTCGGGGCCGAGCAGCACGACCCGCGCCTGCGAGTCGTCGTCGGGCGCAGGGGACTCACGAACCCACCCGGCGATCATCTCGGCGTCGCAGCGGATGAGGACATGGGGGGATTGGCTCATAAGGCACGCACCTCAGTGGCTCAGTGGCTTAGTGCCTCAGTGCTCAAAAGATCGAAAGGTAGCGATCAACCTCCCAGGCCGACACATAGGAGCGATAGCCCTCCCACTCAAGCTGCTTGGCGTCCACAAAGCGCTCGTAGACATTCGCGCCAAGGGCGGCCTGGATTACCTCATCCTCGCGCAGGGCATCGAGGGCGGCACCAAGCGAGCTGGGGAGCATCGCCATACCCCGTGCGCGCGGGTCGATATGGAAGAGATCCTCCTCAGCGGCCTCGCGCAGCGTCAGCTTGCGCTTGATTCCATCGAGGCCAGCGGCCAGCATTACCGCGTAGGCCAGGTAGGGGTTGCAGGAGGGGTCGGGGCAGCGCAGCTCGATCCGGGTGCTCTGATGACGCCCGACGGTAATGCGTGGCACGCGCACCAGGGCCGAGCGGTTCGTGCGGCCCCAGGAGATATACACCGGAGCCTCGAAGCCGGGCACCAGCCGCTTGTACGAGTTCACCAGGGGTGCCAGGATCACGCACATACCACGGGCGTGGGCCAGCAGTCCGGCGATAAAATGGCGGGCCACCTTCGATAGCCCGTAGGCATCATCCGGGTCGGCAAAGGCGTTCTGCCCCGTCACAATGTCCGTCAGGCTCTGGTGGACATGCATGCCGTTCCCGTTCACCGAGGCCATCGGCTTAGGCATAAAGGTTGCATAGAGCCCATTAATCTGGGCGATGGCCTTGAGCGCCACCCGCGCCGTCACCGTTTGATCGGCGGCGCGGATAGCCTCTGTCACCCGCAGGTCAATTTCGTGCTGGCCAGCAGCAACCTCGTGGTGGGCGGCCTCGGTGACAATGCCCATGCCGCGCAGGGCACGCACCATCTGGCGGCGGATCAGCGTGGCCTGGTCGGTGGAGACATCAAAATAGCCAGCGTTATCGTGGGGCAGTGGGATGTTATTGCCATGCTCGTCGCGGCGGAAGAGGAAAAACTCCAGCTCGGGGGCCACATTAAAGCCATAGCCAAGATCAGCCGCCTGCCGCGTCACCGTCGCCAGCACATGGCGCGGGTCGCCAGCGAAAGGCTTGCTGTCAGGGGTGAAAATATTGCAGATCAGCCGGGCCGTTGCCAAGCCCTCGTGCTGGTCCCAGGGAATCAGCGCATACGAGGTAACATCCGGCACCAGGTACATGTCGCTCTCGACCATGCGTGCGAAGCCCTCAATCGAGGAGCCATCAAACCAGACCCCATGATCAAGTGCGTCATGCAGCTCCTCCACCGGGATAGTGACCGTCTTGACCATCCCAAGAATATCGGTGAACTGGAGGTTCACAAAGGCGACGCCCTGCGCCTCGGCGCGGGCGATCAAGCTCTGGCGCGGGTTTTCGCTCATGGCGCGGGGCCTTTCTAGCTACTGCGTGCCTGGCCATTCTACCATGTTGGGGGTTGGGGGTTGGGAGATGGGGGTTGGGGGTTGGGCGACTGCAAAGTCCATGATCGCCGGTCAGCCCTCATCCCCCAGCTCCCTCTCCCTGAGTTGCACTAGCCCTGGGGTTGGGGGTTAGATCTAACCCCCGACCCCCAACCCCCAGCCCCCAGATCACCGCTTCGGCTTCGCGATCGACACGCGCATCTGCTTGCCGCGCAGCGAGACCCCGTTGAGGATATGGAGCACCTTCTGGGATTGCTCGCTGGGCACCTCGACGAAGGAGAAGCGGTCATAGATATCGATGCTGCCGATGCTCTTGCCGGGGAGGCCCACCTCGTTGGCGATTGCGCCGACGATATCGGCGGGGCGGATGCGGTCGAATCGTCCGACATCAAGGAAGAGCCGAACCATGCCCGGCTCTGCGCCCTCGGCATCGCCCTCAACGCTTGAGATCGTATCGTCCTGATCGACCTCGTTGAGCAGCAGCTTGAAGGCGGCGGCGGCCAGATCGACTGCATCGTGATCCTCAGACATTTCCTCAACCATGAGCAGGTAGGGATCGAGGTCGCCCTTCTCCAGCACCTCGCGCAGCGCATCGCGGAATGCCTCGCGGCGGCGGGTGGCCACATCGGCCAGCGTGGGTAGCTTCTGGCGCTGGATGCGTGAGCGGCTGGCCCGCTCGATGATCTGAAGCATGCGTCGCTCGCGGGGGGTGATCAGCGTGATCGCCAGGCCGGTGCGCCCGGCCCGCCCGGTGCGCCCGATCCGGTGGACGTATGCCTCCGGGTCGTTCGGCACATCATAGTTAAACACATGGGTCACATCGGGGATGTCCAGGCCGCGGGCGGCAACATCGGTGGCGACAAGCAGCTCGGCCGAACCATCGCGGAACCGCTTCATCACCCGGTCGCGCTGGGCCTGGCTGAGGTCACCGTGAAGCACCTCAGAGAGGTAGCCGCGGCCCTGGAGGCTCTCGCCGAGGTGGTCGGCCTCGGCGCGGGTGCGGGTAAAGATCATCGCCGAGGTGGGCGTCTCCACATCAAGGATGCGGCAAAGCGCATCGAGCTTCTCGCGCGGCATCACCTCATAGTATGCCTGGCGGGTCAGCGGTGTGGCGTGCTGTTCAGCGACGATGCTGATCCGCTTGGGGGTTTTGGTATAGCGCTGGGCCAAACCGAGCACCGCCTCGGGCATCGTGGCCGAGAAGAGGGCTGTCTGGCGCGCCTGCGGAGTCTGCTGGAGAATAAACTCAATATCCTCGGCAAAGCCCATGTCGAGCATCTCATCGGCCTCATCGAGCACCACGGTGCTGATCTGGTCGAGGGCAAGGGTGCCACGGCGCATATGATCCATGATCCGGCCAGGCGTGCCGACAACGATCTGGACGCCCTGCTCAAGGGCGCGCAGCTGGCGGTAGATCGGCTGTCCGCCATAGACGGGGGCCACGCTGATCCGACGGCCCTTGCCGTACTTATAGATCGCCTCGGCCACCTGCATGGCCAGCTCGCGCGTGGGGGCCAGGATGAGCGCCTGGGGGACCCGGTCGTCGCGCAGGCGCTGGACGATCGGCAGCGCGAAGGCCGCCGTCTTCCCGGTGCCCGTCTGGGCCTGGGCGATCACATCGCTGTTCGAGAGCATCACCGGGATGGCCTGCTCCTGGATGGGGGTCGGCTCATCATAGCCAAGCTCTGCAAGCACTTTAAGGATCGGCTCGCTAAGCCCGAGGTCGGTAAATGTTGCCATAGATTCTGTCTCATTTCTGTATGATTCGGCGGCTGGCGCCGGAATGCCAATAGCGTGTCAGCTTCCAGAACGAATGCTCTTGGGCTCTACGGGCTATTTCCGTAAACTTCTCTAAACAAGCATTATACCACCGTAGCTGACACGCACGCCTCTGGCGGGTATAATACAAGCAAGTTCGCCGTCAGACAAAAGTGGCGACAGGAGTCGTTTAGATCCATTACCTGTAAATCAGGCACCTCCATAGCGGCCTCTACCACAGATTATGCGCGTACAACCGGAACAGGTACTGCATCATCACAAACCATCGTGTATGCTGTGCATGCGAAGCGTACCGCGATCTGCGGACGAGGGACTATGAGCACCCTGGCGACTCCACACACTTTCAACAATCAGACAGGGACGCAGATGACACCGCAAGCACGGATCCTTGTCGCCGACGACGACCCGGCACTGTGCCTCTTGCTACGGGAGACGCTCCAGGATGCCGGATACGAAGTGACCATCGCCGGGAACGGTGATGAGCTCGTCCGCATGGCACAAGATCAGCCGCCGGAGTTGATCCTGGTCGATCTGATGATGCCACTGATGGATGGATTCGAGGCTATCCGCCAGCTACGCAACGACACCCGCACGGCTCACCTGCCGATGATCATCCTCACCGCACGCAGCACCTCGTCTGATGTGGTCACTGGCTTCGATAGCGGCGCAGACGACTATATCATCAAGCCCTACGATATCGACGTGCTCCTGGCCCGCATCCGCAGCCACCTGCGCCGCGCGGCCCAGCTCCCCGTGCGCAACCCGCTCACCGGCATGCCCGGCAACGTGCTGCTCCAGGCTGAGCTTGAGCGCCAGCTGAGCCAGGGTCACCAGTTCTGCCTGCTCTGGATCGACCTCGATAACTTCAAAGCATTCAACGACGCCTACGGCTTCGCCCGAGGCGACCGGGCCATCCATATGCTGGCCCATGTGATCAGCGAGACAGCCGCGCGTGAGGATTTTGTCGGCCACATCGGTGGCGACGACTTCGCGATTGTCCACTTCGGCAATGCGCCCGAAGAGCTCTGCAAACAGCTGATCGCCCAGTTCGACAAGCAGGTGCGCAGCCTCTACGACCAGAGAGATCTGGATCGCGGCTACCTGCGGGGCATCGACCGCCACGGCGTGGCGCGGCAATTTGGCCTGCTCAGTCTCTCGATCGCCGTGGTGACCACCAGCGCCCGCACTTTCACCAGCGTCGATCATATGAGCCAGGTGGCGGCCGAGCTGAAGCAGGCGGCCAAGCATATCTCTGGCAGCAGCTATGTGGTGGATCGCCGCCAGAGCGCCCCCCCGGCCCCAGACAACAGCCACGAGCGCCGGGGGCAGCACCGACCCGAGGCACTGCTGATCATACCGAATGAGGCACTGCGCGCCACCATCGCCACCACCGTGCGGCTCCAGGGCTACCGCCCCATGATTGCGACCACGGTGGTTGCCGCGCAGGGTCTCCTGGCCCGCCACCCCGCCCCGGCCCTAATCATCACCGATGTGGAAGACCCGGCCATCTGGAAGCTCTGGCGCACCCTGGCAATACCCACCCCCCTGATCGCGATCGTCACCGACGAGGCCGCCGTCCAGGCGGCCCACGCCCGCGGGGCTACCGCCGCCCTGATCGTTGGCGAGAACCTGGGCGACCTCACCGATCAGCTCCTGCTCCATGTGCCGCGCGCCGCGATCACGGAGACGGCCGAGCGCCAGCGCCAGAACGAGCTGATCCGCGAGCTCCAGGCCAGGGCGAGCCGCTTCGAGCGCGAGGCAAATGAGGACAGCCTGACCGGCCTCTTTAACCGGCGCTATGTCGATAGCTGTATCAACGACCTCTCTGCTCTGGCAGCGCAGCACGGGCAGCCGATCAGCGCGATCATGGCCGATATCGACAACTTTAAGCAGATCAACGACCAGTTCACCCACATGCTCGGCAACGATGTCCTCCGTACGGTGGCCGACCTTATGCGCCAGGCCATCCGTGACCACGATGTTGTCGCCCGCTACGGCGGCGAGGAGTTCCTCCTGCTCCTGCCCAACACACCCCTCACTGTCGCCAGCGCTATCGCCGAGCAGATCCGCACCCTGGTCGAGGGCTATACCTGGCACAGGATTGAACCAAGGCTGGTCGTCACAATAAGCCTCGGCGTCGCTGAGCAGCAGGGCAATGACCCGCACCAGATGGTCGCCATCGCCGACCAGCGGCTCTATGTCGCCAAGCGATCTGGGAAGAACCGCGTCGAGCAGTGAGGGGCTGGGAGCAGCCCCGTCGTTCCTGGAAGTTTCTGATTTGAGGGGTAGGGGCGCATCGTGATGCGCCCTTACGACCTCGCCCAACTCAGTGCTTCATATGCCCAGCAGCCCTAGCGCATCGAGGTGTCGCACGCCCATCGCGGCCTCCACCGTGTCAGCCAGCCGATCATAGGGGTCGGACGAGGGTGCGACCGACCCCGCGCGCCAGCCCATGCTGCTCAGCCAGCCGCGCCGGAACGCTTCGTTGGCAAAGAGGCCATGGATGTAGCAGCCCCAGACCCGCCCGTCGGCACTGATCGCGCCGTCGTCATCGTGGGCCGCAGCCTCGCCTCGGCGGGTGATCGTCGCCACCGCCGCAGCCTCGCCCACGACAGTATGCCCGGCGTGGATCTCGTAGCCGCGTAGGGGCGCGCCCACGGCCCATGGCGCGGCGGCGCGGGCCGAAACCTGGACGGTGCGCTTCTCGGCGGCGAAGGTTGTCTCGACCGACAGCAGCCCCAGTCCCAGCGAGTCGCCGCCCGCACCCTCGATGCCCAGCGGGTCGCTAATACGCATGCCGAGCAGCTGGTAGCCGCCGCAGATACCTACAATAGCGCCGGGGAAAGCGGCCAGGGCCGTATCAAACCCACGCTCGCGTAGCCATTGCCGCGCCGCCAGCGTGTGCTTGGTGCCGGGGATGATCACCGCCGCCGCCCCCGCCAGCTCCTCGGGCCGATCAGCATAGGACACACGCACCCCCGGCTCGCGGGCCAGCGGGTCGACATCATCGAAGTTCGCGATCGCCGGGATGTGCAGCACGGCAATGGTGAGCCCCTCGCCGCTGGACGCCGGGCCACGCTCCAGGGCCACGGCGTCCTCCTCTGCCAGGCCCAGATCCTGCACCCAGGGAACCACGCCGAGCACCGGCAGGCCGCTGCGCTGCTCCAGGATAGCGACCCCGTCGGCGAAGAGGGCGATGTCGCCCCGGAAGCGGTTGACGACCAGCCCGGCGACCAGAGCGCGCTCCTCAGGCTCCAGCAGCATCAGGGTGCCGAGGAGCTGAGCGAAGATCCCGCCGGTGTCGATGTCGCCCACCAGCAAGATGCGGGCATGGGCGTAGGTTGCCACCCGCGCGTTAACGATGTCGCGCGGCTTGAGGTTCAGCTCCACCGGGCTACCGGCGCCCTCAGCAATCACCAGGTCGCAGTCGGCGCGCAAAGCGTCGAGGTTACGCGTGACCACATCCCAGAGCAGATCCCGGCGCTGCCAGTAGTCGAGGGCGTCGAGTGATCGCCAGGGCCGACCCTCGACGATGATCTGGCTACGCATATGGCCCTCGGGCTTGATCAGGATGGGGTTCATCTGCACAGTGGGAGCGATGCGCGCGGCCTCGGCCTGGACGGCGGTGCTGCGACCGATCTCGCCACCGTCAGCAGTGACGGCGGCGTTGTTGCTCATGTTCTGGGCCTTGAAGGGGGCCACACGCAGCCCGCGCCGCGCAGCTATTCGGCAGAGCGCAGCCACCAGGGTGCTCTTGCCCACCGATGAGGCAGTGCCGAGAACCATGATGACGGGGGCGAGCCTGCCAGCGTTCTGCTCTCGTACCATAACGTCAAAACCTTTCAAGTACAGTCGATGCCGGGGGAGCGCCACCGTGATGCTACCACATCACACATGTTATGCTGAGCGAAGCGAAGCGTCCCGGTCGGGATTCTTCGCTGCGCTCAGAATGACCGGACACCTGACAGCGCTCCTTCTGCGGTATTGCGTATTATGCTATAATTTGTCACACAAGAGTTCTACAATAACGCGTGTTCATCTTGATGTTTAGACGAGATCTAAAATCCAAATGTGCTTATTCTCATGCGGAGCAGCAAACCTATGGCGCAGGGCGCAACCATCTACAGCCTCACGATCAACCTGGCCAATGTGGACCGCAGCGTCTACGAGACGCTAGATCTACGAGTCGCCCGCCACCCGTCAGAGAGCGCCGCATACCTCATCACCCGTGTGCTAGCCTACTGCCTGGAGTATACCGAGGGGATCGCCTTCACCCAAGGCATTGCAGCAGGAGACGAGCCAGCGATCTGGGTGCGCGACGCCACCGGCGAGATCACAGGGTGGATCGAGGTGGGGCTACCCGACGCCGCGCGCCTACATCGCGGGAGCAAGCGCAGCGGTCACGCGGTGGTCTACACTCACCGTGACGCCGTGCAGCTGTGCGCCCAGCTGGCCGGGAAGAAGATCCACCGGGCTGAAGACATCCCCGTCTACGCCATCGACCGCCGCCTGATCGATGGGCTGGCCGAGCTGCTGGATCGGCGCAGCACCCTGAGCCTCTCGGTCACCGAGGGGCAAATCTTCGCAACCATCGATGAGCAGAGCCTGAGCGGCACCGTCACCACGCACCAGATCGCGTGATGTCTGAGCAGCGGCCCAATCACATCCGGCTCTGGCACAACCTCTTGGTCAGATCGCCGGGAGGATGAAGCTAAAGGTGCTCCCCTCACCGAGCGTGCTCTCAACCCAGATCCGCCCGCCGAGCAGCTCAACGAGCGGCTTCACCAGTGAGAGGCCGAGGCCAGTGCCGCCCGCCTCAATCTTTAGAGGGTTCTCGGTGCGGTAGAAGCGGTCGAAGATTCGCGACAGATCATCGCGGGCGACACCAACACCGGTGTCGCGAATATTCATCTGGGCGTAGCGCTTATCGGAAGCCACGCTCGCCCGCACGTGCTCTGGAAGATTGGCGAGGTTCGTCTCATGCGCCTGGATCGAGATCTTCCCGCCCTTGGGCGTGTACTTCACCGCGTTCGAGAGCAGGTTAAAGAGGATCTGGTGGAGTCGGTGGGCGTCAGCGCGCACCAGGGGCAGACCTGGCGGGATGCTGATGATCAGCTCGTGATCGTGAGCGCTGATCATCCCCTGAAGCTCTGACATGACGCCGCTGATCGCCTCGGCCATGTGCAGTGACCGCCACTCAAGATCGACGCTCCCCGACTCGATCTTCGTTATATCGAGCACATCATTGATCAACGCGATCATCCGCTCGGTGTTCATGTGGATCGTATTCACGAACTCGCGCTGTGTATCATTCAGCGGGCCGAGGCCGCCCATCGCCAGGAGCTGCGTGAAGCCCTTGATCGCCGTCATCGGTGTGCGCAGTTCATGCGACATCGTGCCGATAAACTCCGTCTTCATGCGGTCGGCCTCAATCTCACGCGTGATATCCCGCACCACCAGCAGGGCGCCGAGCATCTGGCCGTCCTCCTTGAGCACAGACCCCATGGTCATGCTTACCATGCGGGTGCCCACCTTCGTCGTCGAGATGAAGATCCGCCGCTGCTCACGTGCATCGAAGGGGCGGGCCAGCAATTCGGCGAGAGGCAGTTCGGGAGAGCGCGGCCCAAGGTAGCGGGTGATAATATCGTGGAGATTCCAGAGCAGAAGATCTTCGATCGTACGCCCGAGGAAGCTACCGGCTGCCTGGTTCGCCATCAGCACCGAGCCATACAGATCGCAGACGATCACGCCATCGGCGAGGTTCTGGAGGATGGCCTCGATCTGGCTGGACTCCGTCTGCTGGCGGTCGAGCAGTTCATAGCGCCGCTCGGCCTCGGCGCTGATCATCTGGAAGAGGTTGGCGTTATTGATGCCGATCGCGATCGGGCCAGCGCAGGCGCTCAGCAGGCGCAGATGGCCCTCGTGGAAGTAGCCCGGATCGCGGTGCGAGATCGAGATCACTCCGAGCACCTCACCTTGCATGAGCAGAGGCACCGCGATCATTGAGCCCTGGCGCTTGCGCAGCGAGCCGCCGGGGATCGAGACCCAGCGCTCATCGGTACCAATATCATCGACGAGGGCACCCTTCCGCTGCTGGGCCACCCACCCGGCGATGCCGGAGCCCAGCGGGAAGCGGATGTAGTTGCCTGGGCTCGGCGGCACGCCATAGACTGCGCGGGTGACTAGGAGGCTGCTATCATCTTGCTCGACCAACATGATCGACGCGTGCTCGGCCTGTGAGATACTGGCGAGCACCGTGAGCGAGGTGTTCAGCAGCGTATCAAGATCAAGGGTACTGCTCACTTCGGTCGAGATCTCATTGATCGTTGCGAGGCGATCCTTCTCATCTTGAAGCTGGCGTGTTCGCTCCTCGACGCGCTGCTCCAGCTCGACATTCAGCGTGCGCACCTCCGTATACAGCTGGGCGTTCTGAAGCGCGATCGCCGCCTGGCTGATCACGCCCTGGGCCAGGTCCTGCTGGAAGCGCAACTGCTCAACCGGATTCGGATCCTGTAGGGTCACCACACCTATCGCACGGTCGTGCATAATCATCGGCAGGGCCAGCACACCGCACCCCTCACGGTACCATGCGCCCTGCGGGGCGGGGTCGGGCGTCATCTCAAATTGGATCCGCCCAGTGCTGAAAGCGCGACAGGTCAGATCCTGGGTGCTGCTCTTGGCGATCCGCATGCCCTGGGTCAGCTCGGCGTCCTCGCCGCAGGTATAGGTCGCCACCAGATCATTGGCATCACCCTCGACCGGCATCCAGACAGCGATATGGACAACGCCGGTGAGCCGATGGAGGCTTGTGGCCACCAGATCAAGCAACTGGCTGCGCTCAAGGCTGGCTGAGAGGCGCTGCGAGATATCGTTCAGTGCCTTCAGCTGGAGGGCGCGCTGGTCGGCGGCGGCGGATGCTGCGTCGAGGCTCTCGGCGATAAACTCGCGCTCGCGGATCACCTCGGCGTTATGGGCTGCCCAGCCATCGGCAAGGGTACCAAGTAGATGCTCGAAGAGCACATCGAACTCATCGAACATCTCCAGTGTGTGGGTGGGGTCGCTCACCTGGCGGCGGAGGAGCGTACGAAAGGCGCGCCGGAACTCAAAGGCGCGGGTCATCCGCTCATTGAGCGCCTGGTCGCGAATATCATCGCTATAGGTGATCGCGTGAACGCGCGTATTCAGAGTGTCATAATCACCGCTGGCCGCAAACACCAGCGCGTCATAGAGCTGATCGACGCTCACAGCCGGGCTACTGATCGTCGCGACCGCGCCGTCATCATCCAGCTGATCGCCAAACAGCGGACTCGCGGACTCGCTGATCACGTCAGCCCATGGGGCGCTGAGATCGATTCGGTGGGCAGTTAGCCATGTGGTAAGATCATTACGCTTCGACATGATTACTCGTTGATTCGAACTACCACCACCGTCGCATCGTCGTTCATCTTCCCATAGCGGTTCAGTATCAAGTCAGCGAGATCCTGCGGGGGCTGGGCATGATGTATCTGAACATCGAGGCTAAACCGGCTGGAGATCCCATCGCTATATAAAACGAACGTGTCTCCAAAATTATAGCTATAGCTCAGCTTGAGGAGCTGTGGCAGACGATAGCCAAGGATGCCGTTCTTCGAGATCGGCTTGATCGGCTGGCGGCTATACACCTGCGCGCCGATATTGCCGACCCCAATGTAGGTGGCGGAGCGCTGCATGGTGTCGAGCGTGAGTAGCCCAATCACGGCACCGCGCGTATTGTGGAGCGCCGTGTGGGACTGGCGAATCAGTTCGAGCGGGTCGCCGCCGGGTCGGCCACGGATCACCGCGACGGCCCCCTCTGCGGCGCGGGCTGCCTCGACGCCCCCGCCCAACCCATCGATCACGGCAACCTGGAGACCACTGGCACCAAACGGTTCAACCACAAACGCATCGCCGCTCACCGACTGGCCTTCTTTCGGGCGGCATGCGGATCCCCAACTAACGCTCATAGATCGACCTCCGAGGCGGTTTGAGCCACTTCACCGCGTAAACGCGGGTGCCCACGCCAACCTCCGACTCAATATGAAATACATCGGTCAGACGGCGCACCCCAGGCAGGCCAGCGCCAAGCGTTTGCGCCGTGCTGTATCCATCCTGCATCGCAAGCTCAATATTCGCGATCCCAGGGCCAGTATCCTTTGTCTCGATAGCAATCCCAGGGCCATGAGTCGGATCGTCGATCAGAGAAATCACTAGCGTACCGCTGCCTGCGTGGGCCAGCAGGTTGCGCGAGAGCTCCAGAATCACGATCTCAACTCGGGTGCGGTCAACCGGCTTTAGGCCAAGATTCTCGGCCATAGTGCGACCGTGGCTCATCGCCAGGTAGACATCAACATCCCGCCGGATTAAGCACGCAACTGGCTCCATCGTGCGTTCAGCCCTATGTGATCATGCGTTATAAGACAAGGTCTTAGATGCTAGGTCTCAGGTTTCAGATGCAGCGCATCAGGAAGCCTTACGCGCATCTAAAGGGTAGAGTACCTACGAACCTTGTCGAAGAAGGTGTATAGGGAAGGCCAGACGGGAAAGGGCCGGATATTTGCCCGTTAACGGAAACCTACTGTTCGCATGATTAATCAACTGGAAGGCTAGGCTCACAAGCCGCCCCTTCGCCCTCGGGCTGACGGCGTTCATATGACCTAATGCTGATAGTTCGCTTCGGTGCATTATAGCACGCGGATTGAACCATGCCCGAGAGCGTTAGGGAGACCGTTACGTCCTGTAAAGCGACGTTCCTAACCGCCTGGATGGTGGTGCTACGCTCACTACGAACGGTCAAGCTGCGACGAACCTTGTCTTTGCATTGATTATACATTCACCACACACAGCCCCCGCCGATAGTCGAGGGTGACGCGGGCAAAGCGAGAGAGCAGGCGGTTGCCAATATTCGCCCGCCCGGATCGTCCGAGGTCACCGGGGCCGCCGAGAGGCGCATCGATCGCGATATCGCGCATATCAAAGGGGCCAACCCGCAGATCAGCCAGGGCGCCGGTCAGCACAGCGGCACCGCTGGTGAAGCCATGTCCCTGCCGCGCCTCGGGCATGTCGTCCTCACCGTAGAGGCCGACACAGGCGGCCAGGTCGCGCCCGAGGGTGAGGGCGCAGTTCGAGCCGGTGTCGATCGTCGCCAAGGGAAGGTCTAAGGACTGCCCGGCACAGGAGAGCCGCAAGTCGGCCAGGGCCGGGAAGTGGCTGGCGAAGGCGAGGGGCAGCGAGATACCGGCGAGGCCAGGCGGCGGCGGCTCGATATCCGGATGGCGCAGAGATAGCGAGCGCCCCGCGTAGCTGACGCTGAGGGTCAGGTTTGAGAGCACGTTGTAGCCCAGCACCAGATCAACCTTAAACGGTGCCCGGCTGAGGTCCATCGCCACCGCGTAGAGGTCGCGTAGAGTCAAGTCGCCGAGGCGCAGCCAGGGCAACACCGTCTCGGTGAAGGGCACGCTATCGCTGGCGGCGTCGGAGCCGAGCGCAAAGTCGCCAATGCGCATGCCGAGGCGACGGGCCAGGCCGAGGTCGATCGCCGAGGGGTCGGTGCCCGTATCAAGCAGCACCGTCAGCGGGTGGCCGCCGGGGCCATAGGCCACGCAGCGCAGCACCTCGGGGGCAAAGAGCAGGGGCAGCTCCACCTCGCCGCTGGCCGGGAAGATTACTCTGGTACGATCATCGATCATGGCGTCCATGATACCACACCGCCCCCGGCAGGCAGAGCTGATGCAACGTTCCTGGGGTTCGCCCCATACGCATCACGGTTAGGGCTGCCGCCCTAACCGTGATGCGTATGGGCGAAGCCGCCCCGCATCCCGCCGGATTCAGGAAGGCAGCTCCCAGATCACGAAGTTATCGAACCAGACCTCGACACCGCCGCTCTCATTGTACGAGTTCGTCGACACACCGACTTTGCCGATCTGATAGGTGCTATCGCTGACTATATCGAGCAGCGTCCCGTTGAGGAAGAGCTGGATCTGGTCGCCCTGCTTGATCACCCGCAGGCTATTCACATTGCTGGGGTTCACGATTCCAGCGGGGTCGCCTTCGGCCAGATCGACCGGGTCGCTGCCAGAGCTGACGACGAACAGCCGGTAGTAGTCATCGAATAGCTCGAACTTATAGAAGCCGACGTCGGTCTTCTGGGCGAAGACGAGGCTACAGCTTCCGTCGGTGCCGCCCTGGTAGACGAGACAGTCAACATCGGCCACAAAGTTCGTCAGCTCGCGCACCTCATAGAGCTCGTACGAGGTGCCCTTGGCCGTCCAGTTCACCTTAAAGACGCCACCTTCAATCGTGTCGGTCTCGATATCCTCGAAGACGCCGGTGAACCAGCGGTTACGGTTATCGACGAAATCATCCTTAAAGATCTGCTTGCCGGAGGCGAGGATGCTGGCGAGCGCGGCGCTGGCCTGCTCGGATTGGGCGGTTACTGCGACAACCTGGGCGGTGGCGGCCTCGGCGGTGCGGGCCGCCGCTGCGTCGACGTTCACGCCGCCAATGATCCCGCCGCCGGTGGTGGTGGGTGCGGCGTCGGGGATGTTGGCGGCGGTGGGCGCGGGGATCTCATCGGTGGGCGAGTCGCCCTCGCGGGTCGCAACCGGCACAATCCCGCCGCCGAGGCCCGAGGGCCGGGGCGTGGCTGTCGCACTGGCCGTGCTGGTGCCGAAGATGCTGATGAATGCCACGCTGGCCACGCAGCCGATAACGCCCAGGACGGCCACCGCGATCAGGATGATTGCCCACACCGGCAGCCCGCGCTTCGGCGGGGTCGCCATCGAGGCCGTGGGCACGCCGAACGACGCCGGTGAGCCGACGGGTGGCGTACCAAATGACGGGGGTAGCGTCAAGTCCTGGTCTGGCGGGAGTGCCTGGGTCGGCGCAGCGGACTGCTGTCCAAAGGGCAGCGTCGGGGCGGCGGAGGCGGGCTGATCCATGCGGGTGCCACAGCTTGGGCAGAAGCGCTCGCTCGCGCTCACCTGCGTGCCACACGACGGACAGTAGCGTTGGTCTGACATTGGCCTCACCATCTCCTCAAATATAGCCGATAGCCGATAGCCGATAGCCGATAGCCGATA